>CAVUIJ010000021.1:0-553075 GCA_963741505.1 uncultured Alphaproteobacteria bacterium
AAAGGGTCTTTCATGAGCCATCGCCTCACGATCCTGGGCTGTGGTTCGTCCGGCGGCAATCCGCGAACCGGCGGCGACTGGGGCAAATGCGATCCGTCTAACCCGAAGAACCGGCGCCGCCGCGCCGCGGCCCTGGTCGAGCGGCGGCAGTCTTCGAGTGTTACCACGGTGCTCATCGATACCGGCCCGGACGTTCGCGAGCAGCTGCTGTCGGTCAGGCTGAAGGCGCTCGATGGCGTGCTCTACACCCACGACCACGCCGACCACACCCACGGCATCGACGACCTGCGAGCCCTGTCCTACGCCATGAAGCGGCGCATCCCGGTGTGGTTCGACGCCCATACGCGTGACAGCCTGATGAGCCGCTTCGATTATTGTTTCGGCTCGCGGCCGGGCAGCAGCTATCCGCCGATCCTCAAGGGCAACCTGATCGAGGCGCCGGCGCCGATCGAAATCCACGGGCCCGCCGGCATCGTCACGGCGCTGCCGATCCGGCAGACCCACGGCGACATCGAGTCGATCGGCTTCCGCTTCGGCAACGTCGCCTACTCACCCGACATCAACGGCATTCCCAACGCCTCGCTGCCGCTGTTCGAGGGCCTCGACGTGTGGATCGTCGATGCCCTGCGGCACACGCCGCATCCGAGCCACTTCAGTTTGAAGGAGACACTCGGCTGGATCGAGCGGCTGCGGCCGAAGCGCGCGATCCTGACCCACCTGCTCGGCGATCTCGACTACGAGGCGCTGCGCCGCGAGCTGCCACCGGGGGTGGAACCGGCGTATGACGGCATGACGGTCGAGTTCGGGTGATGGGGACGGGCAGTGCATGCGCCGTGTCGTCTGCGGAGGATCCCGATATTGAACGCCGCGCCAACATCTTTACACCGCAGCAGCGTGGCGAGTTTTAATACGCGGCAAAATCAGGCAGACAGCCGTAGGTCGGGTCAAGGCGAGAGCCGCGACCCGACAGAATAATGTGCGAAGCGCATTCTTGCTGCCGCGAGATTGAATCCAAGCATTAGGTATTCATTGAGCGCTGCGCGCGCTCTTTCCTGTTGGGTCTCGCAATCGCTCGACACCAATCTACGGCGTAGGCGCGCCACCGCCTCAAACAATTCGGCCGGGCGGGGACCTGCATCCCTACCCGGCCGGTACTTCACCCTCGCAACTGAAATTCTGCCCTCACAACTTCTCCATGTGCGGCATCGGATCGACCGGCTTCTGGCCCTGGCGGATCTCGAAGTGCACCTGCGGCTGGTCGACGGTGCCGGTCTTGCCGGCCTTGGCGATCGCCTGGCCGCGCTTCACCTTGTCGCCGCGCTTGACCAGGATCTCCTCGTTGTGCGCGTAGGCCGTCACCCAGCCGTTGTCGTGGCGCAGCAGGATCAGGTTGCCGTAGCCCTTGAGCTCGCTGCCGGCGTAGGCGACGACCCCGTTCTCGGCGGCGTGCACCTCGGTGCCCATCGGCACCGCGATGTTGATGCCGTCGTTATGCGTGCTGTCCGAGCGCGGACCGTAGTTGGCGATCACCCGGCCCTTGGCCGGCCAGCGGAACTTCTGGCCTGCAACCGCCGTGCCGCCAGTGGTGGCGATATCGGTGCCCTTCTGCGGTGACGCCTTCGGCTCGGTCGCAGCCGCGCTCTCGGCGGGGGCTTCGGCCGGGTCGACGGCTGCGACCTGTTGCGGCGGTGCCGCCGGGGCTTGCGAATTGATGATCACCGGCTTGGTCGCCGACTGGATCACGCGCGGCGTCTCGGTCGTCGTGGCGGCGCCCGCAACCTTCGAAACCGCAGGCGGTGCCGGCAGCGCTGGTGTCTCGGGCGCGGCCGAGGCGGTGGTGGTGCCACCTGGAAATCTTGAGGATGGTGCCCGGCTTCACCTTGGTCGGGTCTGCAATGCCGTTCACCTGCTGCAGCTGCGTCAGTGGAATGCGGTTGGCGCGGGCGATCGCATAGAGGCTGTCGCCCGGCTTCACCGTGTGCGTGCCGTTCCAGTCGCTCGCTGCCGGTGGCGGCAACGGGATCGGGCTGATCGGCGCGGCAGGCGCGAGCGATTGTCCAGGCGGCTGCGGCAGGGCGGCGACGCGCACCGGCGCCGGCGCGCGCTGAATCGGCTTTTGCGGCGTCTGCGCCCGCGCGATCGAGCGGCTCGCCGGCAGCACCAGCTTCTGGCCGGGCTTGATGCCGGGTGATGTCAGGCCGTTAACGGTCATGAGTTCGTTGACCGGCACGGCATGCTTCTTGGCGATGCCATAGAGGGTATCGCCCGCGGCGACTTCGATGGTCGCGCCCGGCGCGATCGGCTTTGGCTGCGCGGTGGCAACGGCGGCGGGGCGCGGCGCGATCGACGCTGGCCGCTGCGGCGTTGCCGGGGTTACGGGCAGTGGCGCCGGGGCAACCGGCTCAGGCAATGACGACATCTGGGCCGGACCGGTGCCGCGGTTGGCCGGCGTCGGGTAGTATGCGCCGCCCGGCGAATTCGCGGCGTCCTGGGCGGCGTCGCCGAGGTTCGCCGCCTCGCCCTTGCGCATGCCCGCCGGCGGGATCGTGGCACTCTTGCTATCGGTCAGGCCGAAGCCCTGGCCATCGAAGCGTGAGATGTCTGCGCTGCAGCCTGCCGCCAGCAGACCGGCGAGCGCCGTCATGCCGACAATGGCGAAACGCGATGATCGCCCGCCGGTCTCGGACCGGGGACGGCTATGGCTTGGGCGACGCACAACTAGTTTACGCGACATGGTACACCTCGACTGCCACGAAGCCTTAACCCTGATCCGGTTAACGACGCCTTAACGGCCCCGCTCGAATTTGCGTCGAGGGCGGCGCAGCGGTTGGCGGTCTGAAATGCAGTCATCGGTGCAAAATGCGTCGGACCGGGTTGGGGCATTTGATCCCCATACGCGGTTATTTGGGACGCGTGACGACGGATTTGCGTCGGACCGGCGGCGGATGGTGGCCAACCGGTGGCGGCGCGTTTCTCGGTTAACGCACGATTTCTGCGCTGCTCACTTGCCGATGCCGAACTTGGCCGCGACGTCGGCCAGCATGCCGTCCGCGGTCATGTTCATGGCGAGCGGCGTCACCGAGATGAAGCCGTTGTAGACGGCCTCGAGATCGGTGCCGGCGGCGGCGTTGGAGCGGCGACGCTCGTAGGCCAGCCAATAGTAATGTTCGCCCCAGGTGTCGCGGCGGGCGTCGATCGAGAGCAGGCCCGGATCCCGCCGGCCTTGGCGCGTCACGCGCAGGCCCTCGATATTGTCCGGTGCGCGGTCGGGGAAATTGACGTTCATCAGGCAGCCGGCCGGCCATTCGAGTTGCAGCAGCTTCTGGATGACTGGAGGGCCGTGCTCGATCGCCGTTTCCCAGCGCAGCGACTTCGCTTCGAAGCCGAACGCCTGGCTGAGCGCGATCGAGCGGATGCCGACCAGCGTGCCCTCGAATGCCCCGGCGATGGTACCGGAATAGGTCATGTCCTCAGCCATGTTGGCGCCACGATTGACACCGGAGAGGATGAGATCGGGCAGGCCGTCGGCCATGACGTGGCGCACCGCCATGATCACGCAGTCGGTCGGCGTGCCGCGCACGGCATAGGCCTTGTCGCCGATCTCGCGCATACGCAGCGGCTCGTGCAACGACAGCGAGTGGCCCTTGCCCGACTGGTTGGTTTCCGGTGCCACCACGGTGATGTCGTCCGAAAGCCTGGCTGCGATCTGCCGCAGCGCATGCAGGCCCGGCGCATCGATGCCGTCGTCGTTGGTCACCAGAATGCGCATATTCTTGTTAACCTATTGTTATCGCAAGATATCTTCTTGATCGACCCGGTTTTCGCTTGCTTGATACTCGCAAAATTATCCGCCAAATTCTGCGATGACGGCCGGACGCAGGAAGGAATACCGGCTCGCGTGACCAAGTCAACGATCGTGCGCGCGAAGGTTACCGGGCCACCGCTGGCGCCGTGAAGCTTCCCATTTCGTTGATGGAGCGGGCATCGGTCGCAGATGTCACCAAGGTCAAGGGTAGGGGCGATACCAACTTCCCGTCGGACAAGTTCGTGCCGGCGATCGCGGAAGTAGTCGTTGATCTCTTGCACGTATTTGAACCCGGGGTGGACGAGGCGATCGTCCATGTCCTGCCCGTCTATGGAGCGGGGTGGTGGCAGCGCAAGAACGCAGCAATAGGCAATGAGGCCGGCCGCACTCATGAAAGCCACTTCGATTGCGAAGAGCGGCTGCACACATGATGTGACCCTCGACTTCTCGCGGCCGGCCAAGTCGACCGACAATGCGTTCATCGAGCCGTTCAACGGGATGTACCGGGCGGAGTGTTTGTCGGCACACAGGTCCATGAGCCTGGACGACGCACGGGAGAAATGCGAGGCTTGGCACAGAAACTACAACGATGTTCGCCGACACAGCGCGATCGGCAGCAAACCGCCGATATCGCTCATCGGGCCGTCAGGGTCACGCGGCCCGCCCTGACGAAATGGAGCTGAAATTTCCAGCTCCGAGTGGTGCAACGTTGGGGGGGGCAGCTCAGAAGGCTGATCGTCTTAAGCTAACCGTGGTCCGAAAAATCTGGGCAGGTCAGCCGGTCGCCATCATCAATCTGAACACAGCGGCCTCGCCTGGCGCACCGTCAGACACCACGCAGTCCTTGGAGGGATAAACAAGAATATTGTACAGCCCACACACCGTGGCTCCGAAAGGTTTTCATAGATCCTTGAAAGGAAAGGGAATGAAAACGAAAGCCGCGACTAAGAAGCGCGTTATCGGCTCCGTAGTTGCCGCGCTTGGCTTGCTACCATGCCTCCTTGGCATAGGCACCGGCTACTTCCTAGACTCTGAACGGCACAGTGTGGCTGTCGGACACTCCTGGAATATGGCCCGTTGTCTGTGTAATGATATCGGTAGGACAAGTACTATCGATGGTGTGGTCGATCGAGGAAAAGCTGATTGCCAGGCAAATCACATTTTTCAAATTGCTGCGGTTCAGCATCTATTCCCTGGGTCTTTTCGCATTTGCCGTGTGGTCTTCGTTGTATTTCTCGCTCTGGCTTCGCGCCACCAAAGTTCCCTACACGACGGCGATCGTGAGTGATGGCGTCGTCCACAGGATCTCTGACAGTTTTTCCGAGGGCATCGGCAGCGTGTTGCTCATGACGGGCAGGAGCGGCAAGAACCTCGTACGCAATATTGAAGGTCGCGTACTCGCGCAATCAATGGACGTCCAATACAAATTCGATAAATCGTTTATCGCTACACGCAAAGACGAAGAAGACTTGGCGCCGATCGTCGTGGAGTCTCTGAATAAAGTACTCGCGCCATTGGCGATGAAATCGCGAACAGAGCGCGTGCATTTCCTCACCACACGCGGCGGGCTCGACCGGATCAGCGAGATGGCATGCCGTGGAATAATGCGGGACAAATCGGCCTGTCCGTTGTCTCTGAAGTTGACGCCTGTGAATGGCTCGACGATGCGCTACCAGGTGTGGAGCACCGAATATTCCGAGGCCGAGGCGATCGCGGAAAGGCATCTGCCAACCCTAATCCAGATCTTGACCGATGATGCTTTGGGGCTCGTGCAGATGGATACGGTGTACGAGCTTTTTATGGAGCACGCTACGCATGTTGAGCAATTCGGCACCGTGGCTAGACTGTCGCGTACTCTGAAGGAGCACCAGTTTGACGAATTGCTCGAGCGGATACTGGCCGCTGCGGACGGTGGGGATGAAGCAGGCAGCATTCTCATTTCCGTGAACCGTTTGGGCCAGGAGCAGTGGCGTAAGCTTCGTGAAAAGGTTCTTAATGATGCGAGCGTTGAATTTATTGCCAAACATGCCACAAGAATACGTCTTACTGACGCCGAAATCATACGCCTTGCTCCGCGAATACAGAATGCAATCGTCAAGAAGCCTGATTTGGCAATATCGGTTTTGGATATCTTTGGTGAGCGGCTGCCAAAGGAGGTGCAGAGTGGCGCGATTGATGCAATCGTGCGTGCCGAGATCCACTTCGCAATCGATGCTTTGCGCACGCTCAACTTCTCGCCAGACCTTCGAGAGCGGTTGATGAAGAAGGTACTTTCGGCCGCTGCTCAAGATGAAAAGGAGCTTCTCAAGGTATCGAAAGAAAAATTCGACGCGAGCCTGACGCTGAAGGAAGCAGGGGCATTGACGGCCGCTCTAGTTCAGAACAATTCAATTTCGCCGAAATGGCTCGACTTTGTCGTGCGAATAGCGCCCCTCCACGCGATGACGCACGAACAGCGAAAGACCGTCGTCAACGAACTGATGTTTGTCAGCACCAAATCTGCACTGGAATTCGTCAGCACCAATCATAAGCGACTTGAGCGCACCATCGTCAACGACGTGACCAGAGACTACGTGAAGACGATCGATCGTGATTTTTGCCTGCACTTGACGCATCGCAATACAAATCGAAGGATTGAATTCTTCAGCCAGGATCAGATCCAGATCTTTCAAGAGTGTGCGCAGGGGCGCTGATCCTGCCCCCCACATCAGTGGCTCTGTTTTGAATTGATGTAGGGCGACACCCTCCGTGTAATTTGGTCAGGGGCAGAGGTCGCTATGAAAGTCGAGGATTTTCGCGGTCTTGTCGAGGTGGCTGCGGTACCAAACCAACGGCGCTGTTGTTGTTCTGCTTTCAAGTTCCTGCTCGAGCGAGCCTTTCAGAAGTCTTGCCCTGATCGACGAAGGTTCCCAAATTCTCGTGGCATCGCCTCCCAGAAATTCGATAGTTGATGTTGGCGATTGAGCGTGCAGTGGCGGGGACGGCGCATGGCGTGGCGGATTGGTGTCGACATCGGCGGCACGTTTGCTGATTTCTGCGCCTTTGATGAGCACCACGGGACATTCTACACCCTGAAGGTCCTTGCCACGCGCTCGAGCGCGAGGCGGAGCGGGTGCTCGAAGATGTCGAGCGCGGCTACGTGTCGGCCGAGGCCGCCGAGCGCGACTACGGCGTCGTCATCAAGGACGGCGAGATCGATGCCCGGGCAACCGCAGCACGGCGCGGCAAGATGGCGGCGCAAGCAACAGGCCACTTTTTCGATTTCGGGCCCGAACGCGACCAATTCGAGAAGACATGGTCGCCCGCGGCCTATGATGAGTTGACGCGCATTCTCGCGGCCTTGCCGATCCACTGGCGGTTTTTCGTCAAGGGCAAAGTGTTCGAGTTGATCGGCGAGACCGATGGGCCGTCAGGGCCGGTTCGCGTGCGCTCAGCATTCGCGGCGGCACGCGCACGCTTCCCGGCCATCCCTGAAGAAACGCATGGGTGAGGCCTTCGCCACGCACCCCAGCATGGCTCGACCATGCTGGACCGCCCACTAGTGCCGCGATAACGTCATGGAAGTCGTTCGTAAGTCAGCCGACTGAGAGTACCATGGCGCCGCGTCCCGATCCGGTAATCAGCGACGAGAAAGTGCCGGCGCACGCTGCTGTCGTCGTGATCGGCGGCGGCATTATCGGTACCAGCACTGCATTGGCGCTCGCCGAAAAGGGCATCGACGTCGTGCTTTGCGAGAAGGGCGAGATCGGCGCCGAGCAGTCTGGACGAAACTGGGGATGGTGCCGGACGCAGGGTCGCGACCCGCGGGAAATTGCATTGAGCCTCGAAGCCATGCGGATGTGGCGCGGGCTCAATACCAAGATCCAGGGCGAGACCGGATTCAGGGCCGAAGGCGTCATTTACCTCAGCAACAGCGAAGCCGACGTCGCCAAGCACGAGGCCTGGCTCGAGAAGGCGCGGATCTACCAGCCCGATGCCCGTCTCATCTCCAGCGCTGAGGTCGACACGCTGCTGCCTGGAGCGACCCGCAAGTGGCACGGCGGGCTCTATTCGCCGAGCGCTGGTCGTGCCGAACCACACAAGGCTGCCCCCGCAATCGCCGAAGGCGCGCGCCGGCTAGGGGCAACCATCCTGACCCACTGCGCGGTCCGCGGCGTCGAGACGGCGGCTGGCCGCATCAGCGGTGTGGTCACCGAGCGCGGCCGCATCGCCTGCGATAGCGTCGTATTGGCCGGTGGTGCCTGGTCAAGGCTCTTATGCGGAAATCACGGCATCGACTTCCCACAGCTCAAGGTTCGCGCCTCGGTGATGCGGACATCGCCGGTCGAGGGCATGCCATTGCCATCGGTTGCCGGTTCCGGCTTTGCCTTTCGTCGCCGGCTGGACGGCGGCTACTCTGTCGCCAATCGCGGTAGCTCGGTGGCCGAAATCGTGCCCGACAGTTTCCGCCAGTTCTTCCGCTACATGCCGGCGTTACGCTCTCAGTGGAGCGATCTGCGGTTGCGACTGGGCGAGCAATTCCTGACCGAATTGCGCACTCCGCGCCGCTGGGACCTCGATGCAGTCACTCCGTTCGAAAGGGTGCGCATTCTCGATCCGGAGCCGGACACCAAGATCCTGGATGCCGCGCAGCAGACGCTCGCTGCCACCTTTCCGGCGTTCGCCGGCGCCCGCATCCTCGAACGGTGGGCAGGGCTGATCGACGTCACGCCGGATGTGGTGCCGGTTATCGGTCCGATACCCTCTGTTCCTGGCTTCCACCTCGCCAGCGGATTTTCTGGCCACGGCTTCGGCATAGGTCCCGCCGCCGGACGCCTGATGGCCGATCTCGTTGCCGGCGATACCCCGATCGTCGATCCGAAACCATTGCGCTTCGAACGTTTCACTGACGGATCACCCACGATCATCAACTGATCACCACAAAGAGGATGAACCCATGTTCCCGATGAAACGCCTACTCACGACGCCGGCCGCCATTGGTCTTGTCTTGCTCCTGTCGGCGGTGGCGGCCAAGTCCCAGGACTTGCCCGCCGGGTAGCCGATCGCGTGCTGTTCATGGAAGTCGGGCGGATTGTCGAGGCGGGGCCGCCGGCGCAGATTTTCGACCGCCAGCTTGAACCGCGCACCCGAGACTTCGTCGGGCGAATAGCCTAGCGACTGCGGGTGCTAGAACAACGCGCCTCGGGCCGCCACCGGCCAAATGGATTCGACCCTGGCGTTGCTCGTGGCCATGCCGCGGACGCCGACGTACCAGTCGTGCAGGTTGACGGTCGGGTCGCAGTGACCGGGGATCAGCAGGATCTTGTCGCCGAGCCTGGGTCGCACGTTGCAGGCGGTGACGTTGAGCGTGCCGTGCTCGTCGGACGGCCGCTCGTAGACGGCGCCGGCAAGGCCGACGGCTTCCGGCGGGCCGGAATCGAATGCGAACGCTTTCAGCCCGGCATCGACCACGGCACGCTCCGCCACCGGCGTGCTCATCACCGTCGCATAGACGAACAGCGCGTTCTCGAAGGTGTCGAAGCGGCTGCCGTCGGGCTTCTTGTTGCGGCCGTAGTCGGCATCCATGAAGCAGTAGGAGCCCGCCTGCAGCTCGTTGTAGACGCCGCTTGCCGCCTCGATCTCGAAGGTGCCGGTGCCGGCGCCGCCGACTACGTCGCAGGCAAGGCCGGCTTTCGCCAGCAGGTCGACGGTGAGCCGGGTCAACTCGATCGCGCCGGCGATGGCCTCGCGCCGCTCCTCGATCGTGCGCAGGTGCTGGGCGCGGCCATGGTAGGCTTGCAGGCCGGCGAACTCGAGGCTCGTCTCGCGCGCGATCGCGCTGCGCCAGCGCCACGGCAGGCGCCCCGGCGCGATGCCGCAGCGATTGCCGCCGACGTTGATCTCGACCAGCACGCGGATTCTGACCCCGGCACGGCTGGCGGCAGCGGCCAGTCCCTCGACGGCGATTTCGTTGTCGGCCGCGATCATCACCCGCGCCTGATGCGCCAGCGCCGCCAGCCGGTCGAGCTTGCGCGCGCCGACGACCTCGTTCGAGACCAGCACATCGGGGATGCCGCCGAGCGACCATCGCCTCGGCTTCCGACACCTTCTGGCAGCACAGCCCGACGGCGCCGAGTTTCATCTGCTGCAGGCCGATCACCGGCGACTTGTGGGTTTTCGCATGCGGCCGCAGTCGCACACCGGCCTTGGCGACGGCATCCGACATCCGCTTCAGGTTGCGCTCGAAGGCATCGAGATCGATGATCAGCGCCGGTGTGTCGACATCCGACATCGGCATGCCCGGCATGGCGGGCGGCAGCTGCGGCATCAGGCTTCTCCCACGATTTTGCCGACCTTCGCAGCTTTGCGGCGGGCCGGCAACGCGAGTGCGGGCAATCCCCCTTTGCTCATGTCGGCGAGATGCGCACATAATGTCGGATCGGCAACCGTCGAGGTAATTCGAGGAGACTTTGCGATGCTCACGTTCCCCCGCCTGCGCGCCTGCCTCACGGGCTGCGTGGTCGCCCTGTCTGTCGTCGTGACGGCCGGCCCGGCAATTGCTTCGGATGCCGTAACCTACACCCGCAGGGGCGCGACCTACGAGGACGTGCGGCTCGACCTCGAAAACGCGATCATCAAGGAAGGCCTGAAGATCGACTACACCGGCAACATCGCCGCCATGCTGCAGCGCACCGGCCCCGATGTCGGCTCGAACCAGCCGGTCTACCAGAACGCCGAGTTCTTCACCTTCTGCTCGGCCAAGCTGTCGCGGGCGATGATGGAGGCCGACCCGGCCAACATGGCGCAGTGCCCCTACGTGGTGTTCATGTATCAGCGCGCCGCGACGGTGAAGGAGGTGACCGTCGGCTATCGCAAGGTCGCGGTGGCGGGCCGCGGCGCCAAGACACTCGAGGAGATCAACAGGCTGCTCGACAAGGTCGTGAAGGCGGCGGTGAAGTAGGGGACATCACTGAGGCATCAGAAACTGTGGACGACCGTGCCTCTCAAGAATCAACTAGGGCAGATCGGACGGCCTCTATTACTTCGTCCACATCTGATTTTTTCACTTCGCGGGAATAGTCGCCATGCACAACCGCATTCCGAACACTGACCAATCTTCGCAAACTCATGGCTTGTTCGAATGTGATGCGCCCAAGACGCTCAAGCATCTCAAGTACTTGCCTGGGGGGGCGCATTCTTAGCCCGTCAGATCGTACGTCGCGCGACGACATTGAGACTGCTTCGAGGGCAGCCCATGCCAATATAAACCCTGCGCGTTCATGCCCAGCACTGGCCAGCGCTTCGGCTTCGCTTAGCTGGACCGAAATATCTGCAGCGCTTGCTGCATTCGATATATCCTCGTCTAGCGCTTCTTCGTTGGCATAGACAATCCGGAATTCCCACCCCGGCTGATCTCGAAACCGCTCACTAACCGATTGCAAGCGATCTTCAACTTCACGCCGCCTCTGAAGCTTCACCTCAATTGCGACATTCTTTGGGTGCCCGAGGGCAATTGCATCGGGAACGTATCCTAGCATAAACGGAGGCAATAGATCTCGGCCAGGGGATTGGTAGAATGCATAGCCCATTGCTTCATACCGCCCTCTTAGCAGATTAAGCACGCGGCGCTCTCGTTCCAGTTCAGTCACAGTATTTCTCCGTCACTTGATATGTCCAATTGGAGATAAACTCTCGGCCCTATCTCCCCAATTGCATCAGATAACGTAGGAGTCGGTGCATGAAACGAGAATAGTCGCCCAGGTTCAAACTTCTGCACTAAGATACGTTCAACCTGAGAATCGTCCAAATAAACGACCCCATTTAGCGAGTCAAGAATTGGCTTAACGATATTATCAAGGTCCCCCTCCATCGGCGCATCTGCAAAATAGTAGATTGTTATTTTGATTGGCTCTTCGGCAAGAAAATGACCTTCCGGGAGTTCACTTCGCGCAGCCGCCTCTATCCTTGACTTCCAGCGATCCTTGCTTTGAGTGCTCGCCTGCAAAGAGACGGGGACACCCTGGACCCACACCTCTAAGGGGAATTCAATCTCGACTGACATTCCGAGTCTACTGGCCCCTTCGTTTAGAATTGCAACCTATTGACAAAAAAGGCTTGCCGCAAGTGTCGGGCAGATCAGACCCATCGCACAAATTGCGGCGCACCCTCGACGACTTTCCGGTTGAACATCAGAACCAGCCGCACATCCCTCACTTCACCAGCCGCGCATACCCCTGCTCCACCGTGTCATCGAGCAGTTGCCGGTAGCCGGCATAGGCGGCATGGCCCGGAATGATCTCGCCGCAGGCGACGTCGGCCCAGTCATCCCGCTTGGCATAAACGATTGGCGCCGCCACCGGCACCAGCTGGGCGCGGGATTTGTTGAGCGTCGTGATCAGCCCACGCATCTCGCCCTGCTGGTCCAACTGCGACACCAGGATCATGCGCATCGCGCCCTTGGTCAGCGACACCAGGTGAATGTACATCGACGATGCCGGCACATAGAGCCGGCCGCGGTGCGAATAGGGCGCATCCGGCCGGTTCTGTTCCTCGAACAATAGGCTCGGCCAGCCGGCATCCCAGGTGATCTCGGTGCGGTAGGCGATGATCATGTCCGGCACCGCGAATGCCGGCCTGAGCGTCAGGTAGCTGCCGATGTAGTGGTCGACGGCGAGCGGTTGTAGGCGCCCATGTACAGCGGCGCGACCTCGGAGCCGATGCCGGGCTTGCCGGGCTCGTGCCGCTCGGTGACCTCGCCGCCCGGCGCCGCGTTCCAGGTCTTCTTGATGTCCTCGAACTCGAGCCCGAGGACCATGCACACGTCGAACAGCGTCTGGTCGCGCACCGGGCGGCCATGCATCAGGTTCTGGATCGTCTTTTCGTGGCAGTCGGCGGCGTCGGCGAGTTCGGCCTGGGTGATCTTCTTCTCGATCATCGCCTTGGAAATGCGGGCGACGGCCGGATTGCGATCGGCGGCGGACATGGGCGGTTGCTCACTTTCAGGCCGGAACGCGGCGAACTTGCCGGTCGATACCGGAAAGTACTGGTATTTTCCGGGTCCGCGCAATCGTCAATGCCGCCCTCTCCTGTCGTTGCCGGAAAAATCCGGCACTTGCGTCCCGACCGCCTCAACTTTCCTGCTGCCTTGCCGCATCGTTGTCTCATCGAATGCCAAGCCAACGGGAGGCACCCATGACCAGCACCATCAAACTCGCACTCGGACTTTCGATCGCTTCGCCGCGGCTGGCGCTGGCGACGCCGGCCGGTGCGGTCGACTTCTCCTGTCGCGACGCGAGCTTGCCGGCCGAGCGCACCATCTGCGCGGATGCCCGTCTTGCCCGGCTCGACGACCGCATGGCGACGACCTACGGCCGCTTGTGGTCGGTGTCGGGTCATCGCGCCGAATTGACGCTGCGCGAGGCGCAGCACCGCTTCCTCGCCGCCCGCAACGACTGCCGCTGGAACGCAGCCTGCATCCACGACGCCTATCTCGACCAGATCAGCGTGCTCGACGGCAAGCTCGTCGAGACGATCGACAAGTGAATGTCGAAGATCCGGCCGGGCAATTCGGGCGTTATCGCAATCGCGCGGCGCAAGCTACCGTCGGCTGGCGTCGCGCGGGCCAATGTGATCGGCATTAATGATTGATTTTACTAAGTCATTTCCGGAATATTTCGACGTCGATCGCGGCATGAGGCGACGGCCGAAGCGCGATGTCGCGTCACGAGATTGTCGCAGCGCCGCCAAGGCGATGATCCCGGCGGCGAGACCTAAACCCGGCTGTCCACATCACATCAGCGCGAAGGACTTGCCGGAGCGGCGGAAAAGCTCCATATGCATTAAACGCATACCTCGAACCACACTTCCGTCTGCAAGAAACTACCGGAGCATCCGGCCATGGCCGACGCAAACTCATCCCCGAAGCACGCGCACGTCATCATCCTCGGCTCGGGCCCGGCCGGCTATACCGCCGCGATCTATGCCGCCCGCGCCATGCTGAAGCCGCTGCTGATCCAGGGCATCCAGCCCGGCGGCCAGCTCACCATCACCACCGACGTCGAGAACTATCCCGGTTTCGCCAAGGCGGTCCAGGGCCCCTGGCTGATGGAGGAGATGAAGGCCCAGGCCGAGCACGTCGGCACCGAGATCGTGATGGATCACATCACCTCGGTCGATCTCAAGCGGCGACCGTTCCGCCTCGAAGGCGACAGCGGCGACAGCTACTCATGCGACGTGCTGATCATCTGCACCGGCGCCCAGGCGCGCTGGCTCGGAATTCCCAGCGAAGAGACCTTCAAGGGCTACGGCGTATCCGCCTGCGCCACTTGCGACGGCTTCTTCTACAAGAACAAGGACGTGGTGGTGGTTGGCGGCGGCAACACCGCGGTTGAAGAAGCGATCTTCCTCACCAACTTCGCGCGCAAGGTCACGGTGGTGCATCGCCGCGACCACTTCCGGGCCGAGAAAATCCTGCAGGATCGCCTGTTCAAGAACCCCAAGATCGAGGTGGTTTGGGACAGCGCCGTCGACGAGATCGTCGGCACCAGCGATCCCAGGACCGTCACCGGCATCAAGCTGAGGAACGTCAAGACCGGTGGCGTGACCCAGCGTACCGTCGACGGCGTCTTCATCGCCATCGGTCACGCACCGGCGACCGAACTGTTCAAAGGGCAACTCGAGACCACCAAGTCGGGCTACCTCGTCACCCGCCCGGATTCGACCGCGACGTCAATTCCCGGCGTCTATGCCGCCGGCGACGTCAAGGACGAGATTTATCGCCAGGCGGTCACCGCCGCCGGCATGGGTTGCATGGCCGCCCTCGAGGCCGAGCGCTGGCTCGCCGAACAGCACGCGGGCGCAGTCGCCGCCGCCTGAATTCACCGAACCTCGCAAAACCCTTGTCTTTTGCTGCGTTAGCCGTAACTTTGAGTTGAGAAGCAACAAAAAAACGTACCCCTAGACGCCCCGTCTCGACGAACCATCGAATGTCCACTTTCGCCTGTCGGCCGATCGTGCCGCATGGCGAACCTGAGCGATGTTTCGCCCGCCGTTCAAGGATCTGGAAGCAATGGATTGGGACAAGCTGAGAATCTTTCATGCCGCCGCCGAGGCCGGCAGCTTCACGCACGCGGGCGAATCGCTGCGCATGAGCCAGTCGGCAGTGAGCCGGCAGGTATCGTCGCTCGAAAAAGACCTCGGCATCGCCCTATTCCACCGCCACGCCCGTGGCCTCGTCCTCACCGAGCAGGGCGACATGCTCTACCGCACGGCGAGCGACGTCATGAACAAGCTGCAGACGGCCGAGACGCTGCTTGCAGACACCACGACGAAGCCGACCGGCGAATTGCGCATCACCTGCCCGATCGGCCTCGGCACGGTGTGGGTCACCCAGCGTTTGCGCGAGTTCATTGAGCTCTATCCCGATATCCGCATCGATCTGATCCTCAACGACGACCAGATCGACATCTCGATGCGCGAGGCCGACGTCGCGATCTGGACGCGCGAGCCGGAGCAGGCCGACTTGATCCGCCGGTCGTTGTTCACGATGAAGGTGCGCGCCTTCGCCTCGACGGGATACGTACGCAAGTTCGGTACGCCGCAGTCGCTCGACGATCTCGATCAACATCGCTTCGTGTCCTACGGCGGCACCCCGGCGCAGCACCTGTCGGTGATCCGTTGGCTCGAAACCGCTGGCCGCGAGGGCCGCGATCCGCGCGTGCCGGTATTCCGCGCCAACAGCGTCGTGGCGCTGAAGTATGCCGTTCGCGCCGGCATCGGCGTTGGTCTGATCCCCGATTACCTCACCGGCGAGGAGAGTGACCTGCTGCCGGTGCTGCAGGACGTGCAGTTGCCGACCATTCCGATCATCTTCGTCTATCCCGAGGAGCTTAAGACCTCGAAGAAGGTGCAGGTGCTGCGCGATTTCCTCGTAGCAAATGCTCGGAATTGGAAGAACTGATCGCAAAAACACCCGTAATTGCGGGCTTTCCAGCATCCGCTCAAAGCACGACATGCGACGCCCGCATAACGGACATGTGGGCCCACCGATTGCCGACCCGCCCGACGAGGCGTCTACTAAACACTAGCTGTGACGGACAGCTGTTGAAGGCAACACCCTCCCTTTGATGCCTTCACTCATCCTGAGGGATGAGGACCACCTCGAGCCGGGCGATGGAGCAATCCATGCGTCCGGCTTTTTCTTTCTAAAGAACCCGGCTATGACAGGCACAACCGTTTCTGTTGGAGCCCCGCGACATGGCCAAGACCCTCTACGACAAGATCTTCGACGACCACATCGTCGACCGTCAGCCGGATGGCACCTGCGTGCTCTACATCGACCGGCATCTCGTCCACGAGGTGACGAGCCCGCAGGCGTTCGAAGGTCTGCGCATGGCTGGCCGCAAGGTGCGCGCGCCAGCTAAGACGCTCGCCGTCGTCGATCACAACGTGCCGACCTCCGACCGCCGTAACGGCATCGCCGACGAGGAAGCGCGCATCCAGGTCGAGGCGCTGGCGAAGAATGCCAAGGATTTCGGCGTCGAGTATTTCAACGAACTCGACCGGCGCCAGGGCATCGTCCACGTCATCGGCCCGGAGCAGGGTTTTACACTGCCCGGCACAACGATCGTGTGCGGCGACAGCCATACCTCGACGCACGGCGCGTTCGGAGCGCTCGCCCACGGCATCGGCACTTCGGAGGTCGAGCATGTGCTCGCCACCCAGACGCTGATCCAGAACAAGGCGAAGAACATGCGCGTCACCGTCGACGGGCAATTGCCGCGCACACGTGACGGCGAAGGACATCATCCTGTCGATCATCGGCGAGATCGGCACCGCCGGTGGCACCGGCCACGTCATCGAGTACGCCGGCGAGGCGATCCGCGCGCTGTCGATGGAAGGCCGCATGACGGTGTGCAACATGTCGATCGAGGGCGGCGCCCGAGCCGGCATGATCGCGCCCGACGCCAAGACCTTCGAGTACCTGAAGGGCCGGCCGATGTCGCCGAAGGGTGCGGCCTGGGACATGGCAATGAAATATTGGGAGACGCTGCACTCGGACGACGGCGCCCACTTCGATCGTGAGATCAAGCTCGACGCCGCCAAACTGCCGCCGATCGTCACCTGGGGCACTTCGCCGGAAGACGTCGCCGCCATCACCGGCGTGGTGCCGGACCCGACCACGGTTGCCGACGAAGGCAAGCGTGCGTCGATGGAAGCGGCGCTCGCCTACATGGGCCTGACGCCCGGCACCCGAATGAGCGACATCAAGATCGACCGCGTCTTCATCGGCTCGTGCACCAACGGCCGCATCGAGGATCTGCGGGCGGTGGCCAAGGTCGCGGCCGGCAGAAAAGTTGCGAGCACCGTCAGCGCCATGATCGTTCCGGGCTCCGGCCTGGTGAAGGAGCAGGCCGAGGCGGAAGGTCTCGACGTGATCTTCAGGGCCGCCGGCTTCGACTGGCGCGAGCCCGGCTGCTCGATGTGCCTCGGCATGAACCCCGACCAGTTGCGCCCACGCGAGCGCTGCGCCTCGACCTCGAACCGCAACTTCGAAGGCCGCCAGGGCCGCTTGGGGCGCACCCATCTGGTGTCGCCGGAGATGGCCGCCGCCGCCGCGATCGCCGGCCATTTTGTCGATGTGCGGTCGTGGGGTTGAGGACCAAGGCGTAGGTTGACGTAGTTCACCACCGGCCTGAGGCCGACCCGCTGGGGATGAAAGCAACAGCGCGATCAGTGCCT
Source organism: uncultured Alphaproteobacteria bacterium (assembly GCA_963741505.1). GTDB lineage: Bacteria > Pseudomonadota > Alphaproteobacteria > Rhizobiales > Hyphomicrobiaceae > JAKFWF01. Next base: position 17,525 of record CAVUIJ010000021.1, read on the forward strand.
GGCTTTAGCCTGGCACTGCTGCACCGACAGTGCCAGGGTGTCAGGCTGAAGCCAGACACCTTCGCCGTCGGCGACTCACCTTCTAGGTCGCCGGCTGCGGCGGCCGTAACCCAACAACTTCGACTACCCGTTGATTGTTGGATTACGCGCCAAAACGGCGCTAACCAACCTACGTCACCCTCACGCCCCCGCCCGCCCGACATCGCCCTCGCGCTCGGCCACCTCCGCCGCCCACGTCAGCCCCTTGTAGTTGAACCCCTCCTCGATCGTCGGCTTGACGATGCGGAAGTAGGGCGACAGGTCGAAGTCGGCCGGCGCATAGAGGCTGTGGTGGCGGATGTGCAGGATCTCAGCCCGACGCGACCGGCTGATACCTTGCTTCTCCGCGATCAGCCGCTCGACGCGCGGCAGGATCGGATAGCGCACGCGGCCGAAGGCCTGCGCGATCAGCGTCGAGCAGATCGCCCGTGTCGGCTCGCCCGAGCCCAGCGCGATCATGCGGCGGCGGAAACGGGCCGGCACCGGCGGATAGGGAAACAGATAGCGCACCAAGTCGAACACGTTGCGCACGTCGTACTGGCTGCCGAGCCGCGAGATCATGAATTCGACCAGCACCTCGCGGTCGGCTTCGGTCAGACCGATCGGCCGGCAGATGCGGGTGTGAAAGCGCTCGTATTTCGACAGCGGCGCCGAAATGCAGCCCTCGCCCAGCAGCACCTCGATCAGCACGTGACGCTCGTTCCCGCCGGTCGGCGGCGCATCGAGGAAATCGCCGACGTAGAACGCGGCATGCGACCAGGTCGACTGGGTCAGATACTTGATGCCGGCCGACAGCTTGCTGCCGCCGGCGACCAGCAGCACGTCGCCGGGACGCAGCGTCCGCCGCAGCGACTCCGGGTCGGACGGGACGTATGGCTCCTCGCCCGGCGTCTCGCGCTGCAGCTTGCGCCCAAGCCAATGGCCGAACCTGTCGAGGAGCGAATCGAGCGTATTCATGCCGGAACTATCGCATGCGTCGGCTGCAATGGACAAATTGCGCCGTGGCCGTCGCGGCAACACATCCGATCACAACCGTGCGAGCACTGCGCCAGTCGGCACAGGGTTTGCGGCAGCGGCGACTTCGGCTAGGTGTCGCTCGATGCCATCCGCAACCATGAGCCCGATGCCATGACCGCTAGAGAAAACTGGCCGCCGGCGGCCCGCGGCTACTTCGCCATCGGCGCCGAGCGCTCGTCGAAGGCCTTGAACCTCGGCAACCTGATGCGCTCGGCGCACGCCTTCGGCGCCAGCTTCACATTTACCATTGGCGCCACCTATCAGGCGCTGGAAGCCCGCGCCGACACCTCGAAGGGGCAGAACCACTTGCCGCACTACAACTGGAAGACCAAGGCCGAGATGGTGCTGCCGCAGGGCTGCCGGCTGGTCGGCATCGAATTGACCGACGACGCCATCGACCTGCCGAGCTTCCGGCACCCATTACGCGCCGCCTACATTCTTGGGCCAGAGCAGGGCTCGCTGTCGCCTGACATCATCGCCGCCTGCGACCACATCGTGCGCATCCCGACCAGCTTCTGCATCAACGTCGCCATGGCGGGAGCCATCGTGATGTACGACCGGTTGAAAAGCCTCGCGCGATTTGCCGAGCGGCCGGTGACGGAGGGTGGCCCGAAAGTCGCGGCTCCACGGCATGTTTACGGACGCGGCACCGGCACGCCGTGACATTGCCCGGCAAGGTTTCCTATAACTCGGCCATGCTTTGCCGCCATCGAATCACGAACTGCCTGCTCGCCGCCTCCGCCGCCGCATTGGCTGGCCTCGCCGCCACGGGCGAGGCTGCCGCGCAGAGCCGCATGATCAAGAAATCCGGCGAGTGGCGCGTGATTGCCCATGACGGCACCGATGGTCGCATCTGCTTCGCGGTGGCGACGCCGAAGTCGAGCGATCCGCCCGCTGCCGCGAACGGCGCGCACTTCTATGTTTCCGCCTGGCCCAAGGACGGGGTCAGGGCCGAGATCAGCGTCAAGACCAGCGCGCCGATGAAGCCGGGCGCACCCGCCTCGATCGCCATCGATCAGGTGTTCTACAAGGCCTTTTCCAGAGGTGACCGCGCCTTCGTGATCGACCCAACCGACGAGCTGAAGCTCATCGAAGCCATGAAGAAGGGCTCGACCGCCACCGTCCTCGCCCAGTCCGAGCAGGGGGTGGTCACCCGCGATATCTACTCGCTTTCGGGGATTTCGCAGGCGCTGCAAGCGGTCAGCAGCGGCTGCAAATAGAGACTGGCACGGTCGATGCCGTGAGGCGGGGGCGCCAGCGGCCGGCATCAGACGCTCAGCGTCCGGCACCGTCCCTGATTGCCCGCCGCATTAGCACATATCCCACCGCCGCCGACAGCAGCGATCCGGAAAGCACGCCGATCCGCACGTCGGCGGCGAAGGCCGCTTCGTCGAATGCCAGCATGCCGATGAACAAACTCATGGTGAAGCCGATGCCGGCGATGATTGCGACCGCGTAGAGCTGGCTCCACGTGGCGCCTTCGGGCATGCGGGCAAGGCCGGATTTGACGGCAAGATATGAGGCACCGAAGATGCCCATCTGTTTACCGACGAACAGCCCCAAGGCAATCCCGAGCGGGATCGGCGCGAACAGTTTCGCCAGCGTGAAGCCATCGAGCGAGACACCCGCATTGGCGAACGCGAACAGCGGCGTAACGAGGAACGTCACCCAAGGATGCAGTGCCGTCCGCACGCTCTCGAGCGGCGAATAGGGTGCCTGGCCTTCAGCCCGCAGCGGGATGGCGAGCGCCACCACCACGCCGGCCAGCGTCGCGTGCACGCCGGATTTCAGCACGCATACCCAGATGAAGATGCCGACCAGCACATAGGGCGCGAGCCGCGTCACGCCGCTGGCATTGAGCAGAGCCAGCGTCACGATTCCGACGGCGGCCAATGCTAGCGCCAACAGCGACAGCTTCGCAGTGTAGAACAGCGCGATGATGACGATGGCACCGAGATCGTCGATGATGGCGAGCGCCAGCAGGAAGACTTTCAGCGCCGGCGGCACGCGCGATCCGAGCAGCGCCAGCACGCCGACCGCGAAGGCGATGTCGGTCGCGGCCGGGATCGCCCAGCCGCGCAACGCCGCTGCATCGCCGATGTTGATCAGCGCATAGACCATCGCCGGTACCGCCATGCCGCCGAGTGCCGCGATGATCGGCAGAGCCGCCTGCTGCCGGCTCGAAAGCGCGCCGGCCAGCATCTCCTTCTTGATCTCGAGGCCGACCAGGAAGAAGAAGATCGCCATCAGCCCGTCGTTGATCCACAGCAGCAGCGGCTTGTCCAAACTGAGCGCGCCGACCCGGATCGCAACCGGCGTATCGAGCAGCGCATCGTAGAGCGGGCTCAGCCTCGAGTTGTCGAGGACGAGCGCGATCACCGCCGCAGCCAGCAGCAGCACGCCGCCCGCCGCCTCGTGATGGATCAACCGCGCCAAGCCGCTTGTTCGATGATGCCACTGCGAAGTCACTCCATTCACGGTCTGCCGAAGCATTGCCATATGGTCTCGCTACGGCGCGAGCCGCCAAGTTGACATTCCCTCTCCCACTAGCGTGAATTTCGTGCGTAGGGGGAGAGAAAGGTGGGCGGCCACTTGCTCAGTGTTCACTGCAACGACCTTTCGATCGGCGGAAATTCAACTTAGGCTGACGCCTGAGCTGCGCCGGGGATCTTTCACGGGCCAGGAAATCCATCTTCACTGTATCGAGCAAGGCGCTCCTATTTATTTGTGACAATTTCGGCTGCCAACTTTTGCCTTGGCGCACTGCGCTCGAACTGGATCAGGAACGACTTTCGCGAGTTCGGCAAAGTGTTCCAGATGAGGTCGATGACTACTGGCGCGAACAAGCTGGATGAACTCGCGCACCTTGCGAGGAGAAACTCGCACGCGCCCACACCTTACGCACTTGGCATCTGGCGAAGGCGCGCTTCATGCAGAAGGACTTCCTGCCGCGCGCAGTCTGCAAGTTCGGATCGGCGGGTCAAGGACGGCGATGCCGTGCTCAACTCGAGGGGGAGGGCTCTTGGCGGCGTTGACGATTGTGCCCGAGGGATGACGCGATCATTCCTTCTCCCCGAAACGGCGGAGGAGAGGGCAAGATGGCCTCAATTCCTGAAATGAATGAACTCCCAGGGGCTCGTTTCGCTGCCCTGGGTGACTTCGATCTCGATCAGCACCGGCACCTTGGTGCCGATTACGCTTGCCAGCACCGGTCGCAACGCCTCCGGCGACGACACCCGATGGCCCTCGATGCCGAAGGCCTTGGCCAGCGCCATGAAATCCGGATTGTCGAGCGCAGCCCCAATCACCCGGTTGCCGAAGCGATCCTGCTGGTCGCGCATGACGTTGCCGAATGCGTTGTTGTTGAAGACCAGCGTGACGAGGCCGATGCCCTCTTGCTTGGCGGTGGCGAGCTCCGGCATGCCGAACATGAAGCCGCCGTCGCCGTTGACCGACACCACCGGCTTGTCCGGGTGCGCGACCTTGACGCCGAGCGCGGTCGGGAAGCCGAAGCCGAGCGTGCCCTGGTAGCCCTCGGATATGTAGGTGCGCGGCTCGTACACCGGATAGCCGAAGTACGACGTGAACCCGACCTGCGACAGCTCGGTGACGAACAGCCCGTCGCGCGGCAGCACCTCGCGGATGACATCGAGGTAGGCTAGCTGCGGCTGCACCTTCTCGATCTTTGCCCGCGCCGCTGTCTTGGTCGCGGCGATGTCCGCCCGAACCTGCTTCGAGATCGCCGCCGGCCGCTTCGGGCCGAGGCGCTGCAAGGCCGCGAGCAGCGCTGTCGCACCCACTTCGGCATCGGCGACGATGCCGGCGTGCGGCACCAGGCGGCGCATTTCGACGGGGTCAATGTCGATGCGGATCACGTGCGGCGGCGCCTGCGGCCGGTCGACCATCGTCATCATGCCGGTCCAGCGCATGGTCGGCATCTCGAGCCGGGTGCCGATGCCGATCACCGCATCGCACTCCTGCCAAAGCTCGTGCGCAGCGAATGAGGAAATGCCGAGCGCGTGGTCCTCCGGCATGACGCCGCGACCGCCGCGAAAGGCTGCCACCGGCGCGTCGAGATATTCGGCGAGCGCCCGGATCGCCGTACTCGCGTGTTGCGCGCCGCTGCCGGTCATGATCATCGGTCGCTTGGCCGCAATCAGGATTTTCGCTGCCGCCTCGATCTCGCCGGGTGAGGCCGGCTGCGGCTTCGCAATGTTGGCGCCGGGCAGCGGCACGACATGACCCGACGACGCCATCGTATCCCAGGCCATCTCGACCGCGACCGGGCCGGGCCTGCCCGTCAGCATCTGGCGGAAGGCCTCGTTGATGATCTCGGGCGCGTCGGCCGGTCGCTCGATGCGCATCGCCCACTTGGTCAGCGTGCGCAGGGTGGTGAGTTGATCCGGCAATTCGTGCAGATGGCCGCGGCCACGCCCGAGAAAGGCCTGCGGCACCTGTCCGGTGACGCACAGCACCGGCGCGTTGCAGCCCTTCGCCGTACACAACGCTGCCGTGGTGTTGAGCACGCCCGGTCCCGGCACCACCGCGAACACGCCCGGCTTGGCCGTAGAGCGCGCATAGCCGAACGCCATGTAGCCGCAGGCCTGCTCGTGCCTGGCGCCGACGGTCCTGATCCGATCCGAACGCTGCTGCAGGGCATCGAACAGCGGGTACATCTGGGCGCCCGGCAGCCCGAAAACGGTATCGACGCCATTGGCGATCAACGCCTCGACGATCGCCGTCCCGCCGGTCATTTCGATAAACTTGCGCATGACGCCCCTTTGCCCTTCGCGAGCCTGATGATGTAGCGTGTCTGCCAGGCCGAGCCCAGTGCCGTTAGTTTTGCTGTGGGTGCCTGGCTTTAGCCTGGCACCCTGGCGCTGAGCACTGGTGCCAGGCTAAAGCCAGGCACCGTCGCCCATTTTCCACCCGAGGTCGCCCGCGATGACCGACATCTACATCCACTACCTGCATGGCCGCGACGTCGAAGCCCTCGCCATGACCGACGACGAGATCATCTCGGCCGTCGAAGGCGCACTCGTCGCCCAGGCCAAAGGCCAGGCGATCATCGAGCCGCGCATGCACTTGGTGCCGGAAAAGGGCTCGACGCGCGGTCATTTCAACGTGCTGCGCGGCGTGGTCCATCCCTTGCGGCTCGCCGGCGTCAAGATCGTCGGCGACTTCTTCGACAACTACCGGCACGACCTGCCGTCCGAGATGGCGATGCTCTATCTTGCCGATCCCAAGACCGGCCGGCCAATCGCGATGATCGACGCCACCGCCATCACGACGATGCGGACCGGTGCCGTCACCGCCATCGGCGCCAAATATCTCGCCCGCAAGCGCTCGAAGATCCTCGGCCATATCGGCGCCCGCGGCACCGCGTTCTGGAACATCAAGCTGATGGACCGGCTCTACGACTTCGACGAGATCCGCGTGCACTCGCGTCGCAAGGAAAGCCGCGACGCCTTTGCCGCCAAGATCGGCGCGGCATTGGGCAAGAAGGTCATCGCCACCGACGATTGGCAATCCTGCGTCGAGGGCGCCGACATCGTCGTCGATGCCTCGCGGCTCGAAGCGCCGGCGCCGATGCTGAAGAACGCCTGGATCAAGAAGGGTGCGCTGGTCATGCCCTACGGCACCATGAGCGTGGTCGAGGAGAACTTGCCCGACATCATCGACAAGTGGGTGATGGACGATTTCGGCCAGGCCCACGCCGGCAAGTTCGGCGCGCTGCGGAAGCAGATCGATTCAGGCCGCTTGAACAAGGACAACCTGCACGCCGAGATCGGCGAGATCGCAGCCGGCCTGAAGCCCGGCCGCGAGCGCGACGACGAAACCATCCTGTTCTGGCACCGCGGCCTGTCGCTGTCCGACATCGCGCTCGGCGCCGCCATGCTGGAGAAGGCGAAGAAGATGGGCCTCGGTCAGCAGTTGTTCTACGCCCACTTCGAACCCGGCGGGAACCATTGAGGGGCGCGACTTCACTTCGCCCGCCTCACCTTCGCCTTGGCCGCTCGGTGCCAGGCGGCGGGCGAGGTAGCCGATGAAGTCGTGGATCTCGCGCTCCATCCAGGACAAGGGACCCGGCGTCGAGAGCGGCGCCTTGGCGCCTTCGTAGATGCCCTGCACGACGAGCTTGTCCTCGTCGTTGACCTTGTCGAAGAAGGCGATGGTCTCGGCGATGAACTTCGGCTTGTCTTCGATCGCGGCAAGTCGCTCGGGCGCCACAGCTGCACCAAAACGGACATCGACCTGGCCGGTGCCGCGCGGCCGCAACGACAGGTACCAAAGGTGATCCGGCGCCAGCACATACATGTGCGTCGGGTACACGGTCGGCATCACCGAAGTATAGCGCCACTGGTCCTTGAGCCGGGTGTTGGTCGCATGCGCAAGGCCGTACGTGGCGTCCTGGTTCTTGGTGAAGGTCTGGTAGGTGAAGTGATCGAAGGTTCTTTCCGGAAAGCCGTTGGTTTCGACCGGGAACCAGGCGCCGACCGTCGCCTTGTGGGCGACCGGCAGGTGGTAGCTCTCCATGAAGTTCTCGGTGAGCAGCTTCCAGTTGGTATTCCAGACGAAATCCTCGCGCGCGATCGGCACGTAGTGTTCCTGGGCGTAGGCGTCGGTGACCTTGGCCAGCGGCGCCAGCATGTCGGCGACCGATGGCGCCTCGTCGTTCAGTGTCACATAGATCCAGCCCTGCCAGATCTCGGTGCGAATCGCCGGCAATCGGTGCTCGCGCGGCTTGAACGAGGGCGACGGATCGTTGTGGGCGCGGCCCATGTGCGGCGCGCCGATCAGCCGGCCGTCGATGTCGTAGGTCCAGGCGTGATAGGGGCACACAATGCGCTTGGCGTGGCCGCAGCCGTCGAGCAGGCGCATCATGCGATGCAGGCAGACGTTGGCATGCGTCCTGATCGTGCCGTCGCTCGAGCGGACCGCGACCACCGGCTGATCACCGATGGCGAAGGTGAGATAGTCGCCCGGCTTGGCGATGTCGGCGGCGCGGCCGAGGCACAGCCATTCCTTGGCGAAAATCTCCTGGTGCTCGAGCGCCAGGATCGCCTCGGATCGGTAGAGGCCGGGATGCATGGCGGTCGCCTCGCCCAGCGGCTTGGCGGCGGACGCGACGAGCGACGCGAGCAGCGCATCGCTGGTGGGGGCGGTCATGGCGGCACTCATGGATTGCGGGGCGGCGCTTACACGCCGGCCATGGTGGCAGAGCCGATCCGCCAATTCCAGTCCGCTAAGCTGGGCAAGCCGTCGACTGCCTACCCCGCCGGCTTCACCATGCCCCGCCCGGTCAGCATCGCGGTGATCTCGTCGATCACGGCCGGATCGTCGATGGTGGCCGGCACCTTCGGCGTCTCGCCGTCGGCGATCTGGCGCATGGTGGCGCGCAGCACCTTGCCGGAGCGGGTCTTGGGCAGCCGGTTGACCGCCATCACCTGCTTCAACGCCGCCACCGGGCCGATGGTGTCACGAACGAGCTTGATGACCTCGGCCTCGATCTCCGACGCCGGCCGGTCGACGCCCGAGTTGAGCACGATGAAGCCGGCCGGGACCTGCCCCTTCATCTGGTCATGAACGCCGACCACGGCGCACTCGGCGACATCCTTGTGGCGAGCGACGACCTCCTCCATCTGGCCGGTCGACAGGCGATGGCCGGCGACGTTGATGACGTCGTCGGTGCGGGCCATGACATAAACGTAGCCGTCCTCGTCGATGAAGCCGGCATCCGATGTCGTGTAGTAGCCGGGAAAGTCGGAGATGTAGCCCGAACGGAACCGTGCGTCGTTGTTCCACAGCGTCGGCAGACAGGCCGGCGGCAGCGGCAGCTTGACCGCCAGCGTGCCGGTGACGCCGCGGGCTACGGCCAAGCCCTTCTCGTCGAGCACCTGCAGATCGTAGCCCGGCATCGGCACCGTCGGCGAGCCGTGCTTGACCGGCAATGCACCAAGGCCGACCGGATTGCCGGCGATTGCCCAGCCGGTTTCGGTCTGCCACCAATGGTCGATCACCGGCACAGAAAGCTTCTCCTCGGCCCAGCGGATGGTCTCGGGATCGGCGCGCTCGCCAGCCAGGAACAACGTGCGGAAGCCACTCAGATCGTATTTCTTGATCAGCGACCCCGTCGGGTCCTCCTTCTTGATGGCGCGGAACGCCGTCGGCGCGGTGAACAGAGCTGCCACCTTGTGCTCGGCGATCACTCGCCAGAACGCACCCGCGTCGGGCGTGCCGACCGGCTTGCCCTCGTAGACGAGGGTGGTGCAGCCGGCGAGCAGCGGCGCATAGCAGATGTAGGAGTGACCCGACGACCCAGCCGACGTCGGAGGCCGCCCAGAACACCTCGCCAGGCGCAATGCCGTAGAGGTTCTTCATGGTCCAGTTCAACGCCACCATGTGGCCGCCGTTGTCGCGAACGACCCCCTTCGGCTGCCCCGTCGTGCCCGAGGTATAGAGAATGTAGAGCGGATCGGTGGCAGCGACCGCGACGCAGCCGGCCTTGCGGCCGCGCGCCTTGGCATCGGCGACGAGTGCGGCCCAGTCGTGATCGCGGCCAGCCACCACCGTGGCTTGCGCCATCGGCCGCTGCAGGATCACGCAGGCGCGCGGCTTGTGCGCGGCGATCTCGATCGCCTTGTCGAGCAGCGGCTTGTAGGCGACGACCTTGGCGCCCTCGATGCCGCACGACGCCGACACGATCGCAACGGGTGAGCAATCGTCGATGCGCGTGGCAAGCTCGGCCGCAGCGAACCCGCCGAACACCACCGAGTGGATCGCGCCGACGCGGGCGCAGGCGAGCATGGCGATAACGGCTTCCGGCACCATCGGCATGTAGATTATGACGCGGTCGCCCTTGCGCACACCGAGATCCTGCAGCACGCCGCCGAAGGTCGCGACCTCTTGCGTCAACTGCGCATAGGTGTAGGTGCGGGTGCTCTTCGTCACCGGGCTGTCGTAGATCAGCGCCGCCAGGTCACCGCGACCCTTCTCGACATGGCGATCGAGGCAGTTGTAGGCGGTGTTGCACTCGGCACCTGGGAACCAGCGGCCATAGGCGCCGGCATAGGGGTCGAACGGCTTGTCCCAGGTCTTGTACCAGGAAATGTCGCGGGCGGCTTCGGCCCAGAACGCCTCGGGGTCGCGCTGCCAGCTCTGATAGACCTCGGCGTAACGGCTCATCATAGCCTCCCTGGTATCGAACGCGATTGCGCCCGGCCGTGCGCCTATTCAGGCGTCGCAGACTGGGCCGCCGCGCTGATGGGTTTCAACACCCTGGCGGGCGTTCCGGCAAGGGGGCGGCGGGGCCGACATTGGTAGGGGGCGGTGGCTCACCCGCCGCCTCCGGCGCCGATTTTCCGCCACTTATCCGCTGTTGCCGGAGTTCCGCCTGAACTTGCAGCGTTTGTTCATCAATGACGTGCCAATCTGGCATCCAGAAATCCCAATCGCCAGTATGGAGCGCAGCAATGGACAACGTCGCCGCCACGATCCTGCTCGGTGCCACTGGCGGCATCAATGGCGGTTTGCTGGCCGCAAGCGCGATCGAAAAGCTGCAGCTGGCGGCGATGCCCGACAGCGTAGTGGTGATCGCCGTTGCCGGCATAGTCGGCGGCACGGCGCTGGTTGCAGCGTTCCGCTCGATGGTTGCGATGCTGGGCGAGAGCGCGCCGGTGCACCTGATTTGAGGATCGACATGCCCCCCGCTAATGGGCTCTCAGCCCGCCGCTACCCCTGATCTCCGGTAGCGCCCAGGCGAGCAGTCCGACCGCCGGCAGGAAGGCGCAGATATTGAAGACCGTGGCGATGCTGGTGTGGTCGGCGATTTCACCCAGCAGCGCCGCGCTGACGCCGCCGAGCCCGAACGACAGCCCGTAGAACAGACCAGCGATCAGGCCGACGCGGCCCGGCAGCAATTCCATCGCATAGACCAGGATCGCGCCGAAAGCGCTCGCCATGATCAGCGAGATGACGACGGTCAGGATGCCGGTCCACATCAGGTCGACGTGCGGCAGCACAATCGTGAACGGCAGCGCGCCCAGGATCGAGAACCAGATGATGCGGCGCCGGCCGATGCGGTCGCCGAGCGGTCCGCCGATCAGGGTACCCACCGCCGTGGCGGCGAGAAACAGGAATAGCAGCATCTGCGAGGTCTGAACCGAGACCTTGAACTGCTCGATCAGATAGAACGTATAGAACGAGTTGAAGCTCGCGGTGTAGGCATTCTTGGAAAACATCAGGACGACGAGAATGGTGACCGCCAGCGCGACGTTGTGCGCGGGGGTGGCAGGTGTGCCGGCCGTGGCGGCAGCCTTGGCCTTCGGCGTTGCCGCCGCGAGCTTGAGCCCGGTGTACCAGCGGCCGACGTGGGCCAGCACCAGCATCGCCAGTAGTGCAATAAGCGACATCCAGGCGAGGCTGCCCTGGCCCGCGCGGCACCACGATGAACGCCGCCAGCAGCGGCCCTAGTGCGCCGCCGGCCTGGCCGCCAACCTGGAACAACGCTTGCGCCAAGCCGTGCCGGCCGCCGGAAGCGAGGCGCGCGAGCCTGGTCGCCTCTGGATGGAACACCGCCGAACCGGTGCCGACAAGGGCTGAGCCGAGCAGCAGCAGCGGGTAGCTGGCGGCGGTCGCCAGCACGATCAGGCCGACCATGGTGAAGCCCATGCCGGCCACCTGTGAGTACGGCTGCGGGTTCTTGTCGGTATAGAGGCCGACCAGCGGCTGGAAGATACAGGCAGTGAGCTGGAACGCGAACGTGATCAGGCCAATCTGTCCGAAGTCGAGGTTGTAGGCGTTCTTGATCAACGGGTAGATCGCCGGCACCAGCGATTGCATCATGTCATTGAGCAGGTGCGCAAACGACAGCGCCAGCAGGATCGGGAAGGCGACGGCGGGCGCCGCGGACGCGCCGGTGGCAGCGTCGGCGGCAACGGTTTTCTGCATGGTGGGTCCCGGACGGCGATGATGGTGGCGACACGGCGCGAACGGCGTATAGCCCATCTGTCACGAATTTACCGCACAAAGTGGCACCGAACCGGGCCGCTGGGCAAGGGGCCAAGCGACGGGCACGCGTGCGCGCGGCGGGAGGCTATCGTGAGGAAGCCTCCCGATCGAATAGTGAGACGGGCACGCGTGCGCGCGGCGGGAGGTGCGATAGGCGGCAGCCGTACGGCACCGTGTGGGGGCGGCCGGCCGGGCGAGGCCCACTTCCCTCTCCCCCGCCGCTTCGGGGGAGAGGGCAGAGGCCGGCCCTCTTGCCGGCCGAGGGTGAGGGGCGGCCGCTTGCGCTGGCGCCCTTTTTCGTCGACCCACATGCATCGCGCCCAGCCGGCTGTTGATCAAGTCTTCGCGCAGCCGCCCCTCACGCATTTTGCTTTGGCGCCTGCGCGCCGGGCCCTCTCCCCGCGCCAGTGCAGTGCGCAGGGAGAGGGGACTCTTCCCCTCTCCCCCGCACCTTCGGGGGAGAGGGCAGAGGCCGGCGCTTTGCCGGCCGAGGGTGAGGGGCGGCGCTTGCTCAGCGCCATTTTTCGTCGTCCCACATGCATCGCGCCCAGCCGGCTGTTGATCAAGTCTTCGCGCAGCCGCCCCTCACGCATTTTGCTTTGGCGCCTGCGCGCCGGGCCCTTTTCGCCGGCCGAGGGTGAGGGGCGGCCGCTTGTTCGCTCGATGGTGTCGATGGTGCCTGGCTTCAGCCTGGCACCATGGCGCGGGCGGCGCCAGGCTGAAGCCAGGCACCGTTCGCCGCGTGGCTGCCACTGGCACCATCCCACCACTCACCACTCACATCACACTCACACTCACCCGAAACTTATCCACGGTTCTCAGCCCCATGCGATACTGCTCGTGTTCCCTGCACGAGGGCGCGCTTCGAAGGCGTTCAGAGTGTGGCAGCGGAATGGACGGTCCGGGAATTACTGTGGTCACGCACCGCACATTCTGGGAGGGCGCCGCGACCCCTGTAGCGAGACCGGGGGCAGCCTGAGGTTTGGCAACAAGCCTCGAAGACCTCGCCTAAAACGCGTGGGTGCCCCGCCAAAATCCGTCCGAGCAATGGGGTGGCTCTGGGCCACTTGAAGAAAAGAAATGCGGAAGACCGCCGTGGACCACGGCCACCCCGCTCCCCTCATGCGAGGGGAAAAAAAGAAAACCGAGACCAACTGCAATGCTCAGTGGACCGAAAACCTTGTATAGGCACCGCAATGCCCGACCACCCCGCCTGCCCCGCCCGCCGCTGTGTGGACGGAGCCGGTTCGGGCGGCAGCCCGACAATGCACGCCGACCAGCCCCAGCGACATTGCCGGCAAAGTCCACTCGAACCCGGCTATAAACCGGCATTCCCCTCGCAACCAACCCGACCGCGCCCATGCTCACCGACCCCTGGTTCTACGCCGCCGCCATTCCGGCGGTGATCCTCACCGGCCTTTCGAAAGGCGGGTTCCTGGGTGGCATCGGCGGCGTCGCGGTGCCGATCATGAGCCTTGTCATCTCGCCGGTGCAGGCCGCCGCAATCATGCTGCCGATCCTGATTGCGATGGATTGGATCGGGGTGTGGGCCTATCGGCGCGACTGGAGCAGGCAGAATCTCAAGACGATGCTGCCGGCGGCGACGGTCGGCATCCTGGTCGGCTGGTATCTCGCCTCGATCATAAATGACGGCCACGTCAAGCTGATGGTCGGTACCATCGGTTTCGTGTTCGCGGCCAACTGGTGGCTGGGCTTGCGGCCGCAGACGGTGGCGCCGCGTCCGAACTGGCTCAAGGGCAGCGTCTACGGCGCCCTGTCCGGCTTCACCAGCTTCGTCAGCCATACTGGCGGACCGCCGTTCGCGGTGTACATGCTGCCGCAGCGCCTGCCGAACGCGGCCTATGCCGGAACCGCGGTGATGTTCTTCACCGCCGTCAACCTGATCAAGGTGCCGCCATACCTGCTCCTCGGCCAGTTCGACATGGTGAACCTGAAAACCGCAGCGGCGTTGACTTTGCCCGGCATAATCGCCATGGCAGCCGGCATCTGGCTCACCCGGCGGGTGCCGCCGGGGCCGTTTTACCGCGTGGTCTACGGCTGCCTGTTGCTGATTTCGATAAAGCTGATCTGGGACGGCGCCCGCAGCCTGATTTGATGAACAGGTGCTTCAGCCCCCGTTCAGCGCCGAACCGGCGTATTGGGGCCACACTTTGGACGCGCCGGAGGTGCTGGTTAGCCGTTGATTGGATTACCTAATTGTAATCGACGGATGAGTTGTCCACGGCCCGTTCAAGCGGTGTAAGCTCGCAATCGGTCGCTCAGTCCATGCATATGGCTGACGCGATCCGGTAGGCTGGAAGGATGCCATGACCAAGAAGCGCCGATTAGCAATTACCGTGCTCGCCAGCCTGGTGATCGCCGGCGGCGTGGCGGCGTTGATGTCCCGGCCGGCGCCTGTCGTCCAGCAGAAGGGCCGCTGGGCGGCCGGTGAAGGGCCGGTGCCGGTGCGCGTCGCCAACGCCACCGCCGCCGACGTGCCGGTCTACCTCGACGCCGTCGGCACCGCGCGTGCCCTCAACACCGTCTCGGTGCAGCCGCAGGTCGGCGGCAAGATCCTGGAAATCGGCTTCAAGGAGGGCCAGACGGTGCAAAAGGGTCAGGTGCTGGCCCGCATCGATCCGGCGACCTACCAGGCAGCGCTCGATCAGGCCAAGGCGAAGTTGGCGCAGGACACGTCGCAGTTGGCCAACGCCAAGCTCGATCTCGAGCGCTACGAGCGGATCCCCGGAGCCATTCCGGTCAAGACCGTCGACACCCAGCGCGCCCTGGTGAACCAGCTGACCGGCCAGGTCGCCTCGTCAAAGGCTGCCGTCGATTCAGCACAGCTGCAGCTGTCCTATACCCAGATCGTTGCCCCCTTGACCGGCCGCACCGGCATCCGCCAGGTCGACGAGGGCAACATCGTCAGCGGCTCGGGCCAGGCGATCGTCTCGATCACCCAGGTGCAGCCGTTGTCGGTGATCTTCAACCTGCCGCAGCAGCAGTTGCCGCAGGTCAACCGCGCCGCGGCCGCCGGCAACGTCGTCGTCGAGGCGATGGAAGCCGACAACAAGACGCCGATCGACAGCGGCCACCTCCAGGTCGTCGACAATCAGGTCGACCAGACCACCGGCACGGTGCGCATGAAGGCCGAGTTCCCCAACGCCAGGCTGCAGCTTTGGCCGGGCCAGTTCGTCAACGTGCGCGTGCTGATCGAGACCCTGCCGCAGGCAGTAACCGTGCCGACGGCCGCCATTCAGCGCGGCCCGTCCGGCACATTCGTATATGTTGCCGGCACGGACAATCGCGTCACTGCCCGACCGGTCGCGGTACCGCTGCAGGATGACACCCGCGCGGTGATCGCAACCGGCCTTGCCGCCGGCGACAAGGTCGTCACCAGCGGCTTCGCGCGGCTGAAGGAAGGCACCGAGATCGCCGCCGCAACCACCGAGGAACTCAACGCCACGCCGGTCGCTCCCAAGCGCGACAGCGGTCGCGGCCAGGGTCAGGGCAAGCGCAAGCGCGATGGCGCAGCTCCGGCCGACGGTCAGGCGCCGGCCGCCGCACCGGCTGGCGAGGGCAAAGGCCGGGGCGAAGGCCGCCGCAAGCGCCAGGACGGTGTGCCCGCCGCCGACACCCCGCCCGCTGCGCCGGCGCCGACGTCGCAAACCAATCCCGCGCCCGCCGGCCAGCCCGGCCAGAAGGTCGGCCAGAAGGCTGCCGACACGGCGCCCGAGGCCGCCGCACAATGAACCAGGACCCCGCCGCCGCTGCCGAGGGTTTGTCCGCGGCTGGCCTATCGGGCAGCGTGTCGGGGCCGTTCATCCGTCGCCCGATCGCCACCTCGCTGCTCGCCATCGCAGTGCTGCTCGGCGGCCTGCTCGGTTACTTCGGGTTGTCGGTTTCGGCCCTGCCGCAGGTCGATTTTCCGACCATCCAGGTGACGACGCAGCTGCCCGGCGCCAATCCGGACACCATGGCGGCATTGGTGACCTCGCCGCTGGAGCGCCAGTTCGGCCGCACGCCCTCGCTCGCCACCATGACCTCGTCGTCATCGTTCGGGGTCAGCCAGATAACCCTGCAGTTCGATCTCAATCGCGACATCGATGCCGCCGCCCAGGACGTGCAGTCGGCGATCAATGCCGCCGGCTCGACCCTGCCGCGCAACCTGCCCTATCCGCCGACCTACACCAAGGTCAACCCGGCCGATGCGCCGATCGTGACCGTGGCGCTGACCTCGTCGACGATCGCGCTGCGCCAGATGTCAGATATGGCCGACACGCTGCTGGCACCGCGCCTGAGCCAATTGACCGGCGTCGGCAAGGTGTCGGTGCAGGGCGGCATCCGGCCGGCGGTGCGCATCCAGGCCGACCTGTCGAGGCTCGCCGCCTACGGCATCTCGATGGCCGACCTGCGCACCATGATCGCCGGCGCCAATGTTTCCGGCCCGAAGGGCTCGCTCGATGGCGCCTTCCAGTCCTACACCATCGCCGCCAACGACCAGATCGGCTCGGCGGATGCCTACAAGGGGCTGGTGCTCGCCTATCGCGGCGGCTCGCCGGTCATGCTGTCGGACGTGGCCGAGATCGTCGACGGCCTGGAAAACAACAAGGTCGGCGGCTGGTACAACGGCGCCGCCGCCGTCGTCGTCGACATCCAGCGCCAGCCCGGCGCCAATGTCATCCAGACCGTCGACCGGGTGCTGGCCGAGCTGCCGCGCCTGAAGCGGGCGATGCCGGCCGGCGTCGAGCTGACCGTGGTGCACGACCGCACCGGCACCATCCGCGCCTCGGTGCGTGACGTGCAGTTCACATTGGTGCTGTCAGTCGCCCTCGTCGTGCTCGTCGTGCTGCTGTTCCTGCGCACCCTGAGGGCAACATTCATTGCCGGCGTGGCACTGCCGCTGTCGCTGATCGCGACTTTCGGCGTGATGTGGCTCGCCGGCTTCAGCCTCGACAACTTGTCGCTGATGGCACTCACCATCGGCACCGGCTTCGTGATCGACGACGCCATCGTCATGATCGAGAACATCGTCCGCCACATCGAGGACGGCGAAAGCCCTTATCAAGCCGCGATCAAGGGCGCGAGCGAGATCGGCTTCACCGTGATCTCGCTGACGGTATCGCTGATCGCGGTTTTCATCCCGCTGCTGTTCATGAGCGGGCTCGTTGGCCGCATGTTCCGCGAATTCGCGCTGACGCTGACGATTGCGGTAGTGGTTTCGGCGATCGTATCCCTCACCTTGACGCCGATGATGTGCGCCAAGCTGCTGCGTAAGGGCCGCTCCGAACCGACGACGCCGGGACGCTTCACCCGGATCATCGACGGCACCGTCGATGCATATCACCGCAGCCTGTTGTGGGTATTGCGGCACCAACCGGCGACGCTGATCCTGACTGCCCTCACACTGGCCGCCACCATCGGTCTCTACATCGTCATGCCGAAGGGCTTCCTGCCGAGCCAGGACACCGGCCTCATCACCGCCGTGATGGAAGCCGGACCCGAGGTCTCGTTCGCACAGATGGAGCGGTTGCAGGGCCAGGTGCTGGCCGCCGTGAAGCGCGACAAGGACGTCTCCGGCACCGTCTCGGTGGTGGGCGTGAGCCCGCTCAATGCGACGCCGAACGTCGCCCGCATCACCATCGCGCTCAGGCCGCGCAGCGCGCGCACCGAGGTGGTGGCCGAAATCATCCCGCGCCTGCAGGCGCTGGTCGCGCCGATCCCGGGCGTGACGCTGTACTTCCAGCCGGTGCAGGATATCCAGATCAGCACGCGGTCGTCGCGGGCGCAGTACCAGTATACGCTGTCGGGAACGGACGCGGCCGAAGTCGGCGGCTGGGCGGCCAAACTCGCCGACAAGCTTAGGCGCGAGACTGCATTGCGCGATGTCGCCTCGGAAGCGCAGGAGGGCGGACTGCGCGCGCTGCTCAAGGTCGACCGCGAGGTCGCCGGCCGCCTCGGCGTCTCGATGCAGGCTGTCAACGACGTCTTGAACGACGCCTTCGGCCAGCGCCAGATCTCGACCATCTACGAGCAGTCGAACCAGTATCGCGTGGTGCTCGAGGCGATGCCGCGCTACCTGCTCGACCCGGCGACGCTCAATACGCTCTACGTCGGAGCCAGCGGCGGCGCTCAGGTGCCGCTGAGCGCCTTCGCCAAGATCGAGCGCACCACCGCCCCGCTCGCCATTGCCCACCAGGAGCAGTTTCCGGCGGTCACGCTAAGCTTCAACCTCGCCCGCGGCAGCTCGCTCGGCCAGGCGGTCGAGATCATCCACGCCGCCGAAGCCGAGATCGGCATGCCGCCGTCGGTGATCGGCAATTTCTTCGGCGATGCGTCGGAATTCTCGAAGTCGCTCGCCAACCAGCCGTGGCTGCTGCTGGCCGCGACGATCACGATCTACATCGTGCTCGGCATCCTGTATGAGAGCTTCATCCACCCGTTGACGATCCTGTCGACGCTGCCCTCTGCCGGCGTCGGCGCGTTGCTGGCGCTGATGCTGACCGGGCAGGACCTGTCGGTGGTGGGCTTGATCGGCATCATCCTGCTGATGGGCATCGTCAAGAAGAACGCGATCTTGATGATCGACTTCGCGCTCGAAGCCGAGCGGCACCGCGGCATGAGCCCGCGCGAGGCGATCGTCGAGGCCTGCCTGCTGCGCTTCCGGCCGATCATGATGACGACACTCGCGGCACTATTCGGTGCGCTGCCGCTGGCACTCGAGGGCGGCACCGGCTCGGAGTTGCGCAACCCGCTCGGCATCGCGATTGTCGGCGGCTTGCTGCTGTCGCAGCTGCTCACCCTCTATACGACGCCGGTGATCTATCTCGCGCTCGACCGCCTCGGCAGCCGCTTCGCCGGCCGCGCCGAGGCCAGCGCCGCAAGCGGCGGAGTGAAGCGCGCCATGGGCCTAGTCGAACCCACACGCAAAAGCATTCGGTCGGCCTCTTCGTCCTCTCCCCCGCCGCTTCGGGGGAGAGGGCAGAGGCCGGCCCCCCTCGGCCGGCCGAGGGTGAGGGGCGGCCACACGTTCGAACAAGCTGCCGCCCCTCACCCTAACCCTCTCCCCGTACGCGCAAGAAGCGCTACGGGGAGAGGGGATGTTCGCGCGAGTGCTTCGCCATGAACATCGCACTGCCCTTCATTCGCCGGCCGATCGGCACCACACTGATGGCGATCGGGCTGTTCCTGACCGGCCTCGCAGCCTACATCCAGCTGCCGGTGGCGAGCCTGCCGGCCATCGATTTTCCGACCATCTTCGTGTCGGCGAGCCGGCCCGGTGCCGCGCCCGAGGTGATGGCCTCGACGGTGGCAGCGCCGCTCGAACGCCGGCTCGGCGAGATCTCGGGCGTCACTGAACTGACCTCGACGAGTTCGCTCGGCGGCACCAACATCGTCGTCCAGTTCGACATGTCGCGCAACGTCGACGGCGCCGCCCGCGACGTGCAGGCCGCCATCAACGCGGCGCTGAGCGACCTGCCGAGCGACCTGCCGACGGTGCCGACCTTCCGCAAGGCGAACCCGGCCGGCGCGCCGGTTCTGATCCTGGCGCTGACCTCGAAGACGCTCGCCGCCAGCGCCATGTACGACATTGCCGACACGGTTATTGCCCAGCGCATCTCGCAGATCGACGGCGTCGCCGATGTCAGCGTCAGCGGCGCCGAACAGCCGGCGATCCGCGTCCGCGTCAACCCCGGCCGGCTCGCCAGCATGGGGCTGTCGATCGAGGATGTGCGCACCGTCATCGCCAATGCCAACGCCATGGCGCCGACCGGCACCTTCGACGGCCCGGACCTAGCCGAGACCATCGCCAGCAACGACCAGCTGCGCAACGCCGCCGACTACAGGACGCTGGTGGTCAAGACCTCGGCAGGGGCGGTGGTGCGCCTGACCGACATCGCCTCGATCGAGGCCGGCACCCGCAATACCCGCTCCGCTGCCTGGTTCAACGCCCAGCCGAGCGTGCTGCTGATCATCACCAAGCAGGGCGACGCCAACGTCATCGACACCGTCGACAAGGTGCTGGCGCTGGTGCCGGAACTGCAGAAGTGGATTCCGGCCGGCATCGACGTCACCGTGCTGTCCGACCGCACCCGCACCATCAGGGCGAGCGTGCGCGACATGCAAAACACTCTCGCGCTCACCGTCATACTGGTGATGCTGGTGGTGCTGGTGTTCCTGCGCCGGGGCGCGGCGACGCTCGCCGCCGGCATCACCGTGCCGCTGTCGCTCGCCGGCACCGTCGCCTTGATGTGGGTCGCCGGCTACTCGGTCAACAATCTGACACTGATGGCGCTCGCGGTATCGGTCGGCTTCGTCGTCGACGACGCCATCGTCATGATCGAGAATGCCTTCCGCAATCTCGAGCAGGGCAAGACGCCGCTTGCCGCCACGATCGACGGCGCCCGCCAGATCGGCTTTACCGTGCTGTCGATATCGATCTCGCTGGTGGCGGCGTTCATACCACTCATCTTCATGACCGGCGTGGTTGGCCGCTTGCTGCGCGAATTCTCGGTGACACTGGTGTTCGCAATCGTGGTGTCGACGATCGTATCGCTGACAGTGACGCCGATGATCTGCGCCCGGCTGGTCAAGCGGCCGCCGAGCCCCGACGCCACGATCTTCGATCGCATCATCGAGGGCGGCCTGTCGCGACTGGTTGCCGGATACGTCCGCTCGCTCAAGTTCGCGCTGCGCTGGCAGGCGCTGATGCTGGTGGTGATGGCGGCGACGATGGCCATCACCGTCGACCTCTACATCAAGACGCCGAAGGGCTATTTCCCGCAGGACGACAGCGGCCTGATCTTCGGCAGCACCCGTGCCTCGCCCGACATTTCCTTCCAGGCGATGTCGGCGCTGCAGATGCGCGTGACCGAAATCATCACCTCCGACCCGGCGGTCGGGGCGGTCGGCTCCTCGGTCGGCGGCGGCGGCTTCACGTCATCGGTCAACCAGGGCCGCATGTTCATCAATCTCAAACCTCGCAATGTCACCGGCGAGAGCACCACCGACGTCATCAACCGGCTGCGGCCGAAGCTGCTGGCGGTCGGCGGCATGCAGGTGTTCATGACCGCCGCAGTCGACATCCGCACCGGCGGCCGCTCGTCGCGATCCACCTACCAGTTCACGCTGTGGAGCCCCGAGCTCGACCAGCTGCTGGCCTGGGCGCCGAAGGTGATCGACCGGCTGCAGCGCACGCCCGGCCTCACCGACGTCAACAACGACCGCGAGCAGGGCGGCCTGCAGATCAACGCCGTGATCGATCGCACCGCCGCATCGCGCCTCGGCGTCAAGATCAGCGACATCGACACCGCGCTCAACAACGCCTTCGCGCAGCGTCAGGTCTCGACGATCTACTCGACGCGCAACCAGTACAAGGTGATCCTCGAGGTCGATCCGCAGTTCCAGCGCGACCCTTCAGACCTGTCGCGGGTGTACGTGCCGGGCGCCAACCGCGCGCAGGTGCCGCTGGCGAGCGTCGTGCACTTCGAGAAAGGGTTGGCGCCGCTGGTGATCAACCATCAGGGCCAGTTCCCGTCGGTGACGATCAGCTACAATCTAGAAAGTGGCGCGACGCTGCAGCAGGCGCAAATGGCGATCGGGCAGGCGGTCGCCGAGCTGCGCATGCCGGATTCGATCCGCGCCGAGGCCGCCGGCGACGCCGCCGCGTTCTCCCGCAGCGCCAATGCCCAGCCGCTGCTGATCCTGGCCGCGCTGATCGCCGTCTATATCGTGCTCGGCGTGCTGTACGAGAGCCTGGCGCATCCATTGACGATCATCTCGACGCTGCCGTCGGCCGGCCTCGGCGCGCTGCTGGCATTGCAGATCGCCGGTGCCGAGCTCACCGTGATCGCGCTGATCGGCATCATCTTGCTGATCGGCATCGTCAAGAAGAACGGCATCATGCTGGTCGACTTCGCCCTCGAGCAGGAGCGCGAGCATGGCAGGGCGCCGCAGGATGCAATCTTCGAGGCCTGCATCGAGCGCTTCCGGCCGATCCTGATGACGACACTTGCCGCGCTGCTGGGCGCGATCCCGCTGCTGCTTGCGACCGGCCCCGGCGCCGAGCTGCGCCGGCCGCTCGGCATCACCATCGTCGGCGGCCTGCTGGTGTCGCAGATCCTCACCCTCTACACCACGCCGGTCGTCTACCTGCTGCTCGACCGGTTGCATCGTCGGTTGTGGGGGGCGAGCGGGCCCGGGCGGGGGGCGGTTGACGGCGGCACTGCAAAAGGTCGCCGTTGTGCACCGCTGTCGGATGTAGTGCCGCACGCAGGCATTTGCTCGATATGGTGCCAGAGCTGGAGAGCCGAGGACTCGAACACCGCTCGTGGAGCGGGTCTGCAACTGGCTTCAGCCTGGCACACCTGAATGGAATTGGCCACGGCTCAAACCGATCATGCCCGACCTTACCGGCCCGACCTCTGGGACCTTCTTCTCGCAGCGCCTGCGGCTGCACTATGTCGACTGGGGCAACCCGAAAGCGCCGCCGCTGCTGCTGGTGCACGGTGGCCGCGACCACTGCCGCAACTGGGACTTCGTAGCCGAACGCCTCGCCGGCCGCTACCACGTCATCGCGCCCGATCTGCGCGGCCACGGCGACAGCCAATGGGCGCCCGGCGGCAGCTACCCGATGGCGTCATTCATCTACGACCTCGCGCAGCTGATCGAGACCTTGAAACTGGCGCCGGTGACGATCATCGCCCATTCGCTCGGCGGCATGATCTCGCTGCGCTATGCCGGCGTGTATCCCGACAAGGTCGCGCGCATCGTGTCGATCGAGGGCCTGGGCCCGTCGCCGAAGCAACAGGCCGAGCGCGATGCCAAGCCCTATAACGAGCGGCTCGCCACCTGGATCGCCGAGCAGCGCGGGCTCGCCGGCCGCAGCCCTCGCAAGTACGCCAGCATCGACGAGGCGGTGGCGCGCATGCGGGCCGAGAACAAGCACCTGAACGAGACCCAGGCGATCCATCTGACCCGCTTCGGCGTCAACCAGAACGAGGACGGCACCTTCAGCTGGAAGTTCGACAACTACCTGCGCTCCTGGCCGCCGTCTGACATGACGCCCGCCGAAATCGAGCATTTGTGGGCGCGCATCACCTGCCCGGCACTGCTGGTCTACGGCGGCGACAGCTGGGCATCGAACCCGGAGAAGGATGGCCGCGCCCGGAATTTCAAGACCGCGCGCGTGGTCACAATCCCCGGCGCCAGCCACTGGGTCCACCACGACCAGTTCGATCGGTTCATGGAGGAGACGGAGGGGTTTCTGGCGAGTTGAGGTTACGGGGACAGTTACCGATTTGAAGAACCGCACGCGATTAAAATTAGATAGTCCGAATCGGTAAATGCCCTCGTAAGGCATGCTCCGTTCAAAGGTGGAATCATGGTAATTGCTCACCCCTCACCGCCCGCTGATCAGGCGGGAGCGCTCTGCGGCGCGGCGGCCAGAGCTTCGCGGATTGCGGTGAGTGCGCTCCGGCCGTTGATGCGGCCAGTGGCGACAATGGAGCGGATGTCGGCGTAGACCTTGGCGCCCCATCGCGAGCGGAAGCCGTTCGTCACTTTGCGGAAGATCACCGAGGGCCGCAATTCCCGCTCGGCTCCATTGTTGGTCGGCTCGACGTCGCGCCGTGTCATGAACACGAGCAGCTTGTCGTGGCCATCGACCTGCATGCTGGCCCGGAGATGGCTGCCGTCCTTCTGCGTCGGCTCGAGGTCGAGCAGCCGATCGAGTTGGCGGCCGAGATCACGTGCATACGACTTGATCGTCGCATCTGCCAGGTCCGGGCGCCGCCGGCCGATGACGCACGCCTTTTGCAGAAAGCGTTTGAAGGCGGGCGCAAAGATCGTGTCGCCGGCATCGATCGCAAACTGCGCATCGCGGATGAGATGGGCAAGACAATACTGATGCGCGTCGGCGTGGCGGCACTGCGCGGGAAGGCGATCCGACAGCCAGACCTTGGGCCGCGCACCGCCGAGAAACTCGGTCGGAACGACCTTGCCGCGCGTCCCGGCAATGGTGTGGGACACCGCCGTCGGCGCGATGAACGTCCACTGCCAGTGCGTTTTCCCGTTGACGCGCGCGCTCGTCTCGTCGCTGGCGATGACAGGACTGTTACGCACCGTCTCGGCGATCTCGGCGGCGTGCGCGGCGAACGGCGTTTGCGC
Source organism: uncultured Alphaproteobacteria bacterium (assembly GCA_963741505.1). Classification (GTDB taxonomy): domain Bacteria; phylum Pseudomonadota; class Alphaproteobacteria; order Rhizobiales; family Hyphomicrobiaceae; genus JAKFWF01. The sequence goes on from CAVUIJ010000021.1 coordinate 41,759, forward strand.
ACGCGCCAGCATGTTGGCGATCGCGCCCTCGGAGAGTTTCAGGTTGAACATTCCGCCGAGCGTTTCGGTCAGGCGATTGTAGCTGACCATCTGGCAAGCGTGCAGATAGGTCACTGCCGACACGATGCCCGGCCCGAACGGCGAGCCGGGCGGCATGTCGGCCGGCGGCTTCGCCGTCACCCGCCTGTTGCAGCAAGGGCAGCTGCCGCGATGCAGGTTGATGCGCGTCGTGATCGGCTTGATCGGCGGCAGATCGATGTGGTCGTAGGCGTGCGTCAGCATCTGATCGGTCCGCGAAAGCACTGCGCCGCAGGCACAGCGTTCGGCATAGACCTCGCGTGTCGCGTCTGGCGCTTCGCACAGTCGTCGCGCAACGCCAGGCCGACCCTTGCGGCACTTCTTCGCGGGAGGCGTCTCACAGACATTGGCCTTGCGTGCGCTCGACGGCGGCAGCGACGAGTTGGTCGGCGTCTTCGGCGGCGGGCTGCTGCGCGCCTCGAGTTCGGCGATGCGGGCGTTCAGGATCTTGATTTGGTCGAGCAAGGCGTCGATCTTTGCGAGCAGCGACAACACCAGCGGCTCGGTGCGGATCGTCTCCGGAGAATCACGGGGCTCGGCTTGCATGCCGAGCTTGAATTAGCCCGCAACCCAACGTTCAATACCTCACCCGCGAGTTAAACCGACGCAGAGGGGTGAGTAATTACGAATTATGAATTTGATTGATCTTTTAAGTTTCGATCAGACTAGTGAACTTCACGCCTATTAGCCTTGACCTTTTAATTTCTTTCTGCAATGAATTCGGAAACAAAAACGTCATATCCAACACCGCGCCCCTCAAAGTCATCTCTCCAGATGGCATGGCCCGCAATGATTGATTTGCGAACGCGTATAGACCTTCCCTCCCTATTAAACTCAAGAGTTTCGGCTTTTGTGCCTACATTTTCATGACTGTCTATCTCAACAATATTGAGATCTGGGCCCTCGATTTTGATTGCTCTCAAAATATGTTTGATGCTGAGGAAATAGTAATCATACCTATGCCTTTACATCCGGCGCAATCGCATGCGATCTGACCTCTGACGAGGAGTAATCGCATGGCACACACGGACAAGAGCCGGGACGATCTGTGGCGCAATTTCCCGAAGACAGCGCCTGAGTTCGAGGCGCGGTTTGCCACGAGGCCGACTGCCGGGCCTACTGGATCGAGGCGCGCTGGGGCGGCGAACCGGCATGCGCGCGCTGCAACAGCACGCGGGTCTGGCCGGAGCGCGGCGGCTTCCTGTTCGAATGCGCCGACTGCGGCCATCAGACCAGCCTGACGTCGGGCACGCTGCTGGAAAAGACAGGAAGCCGTTCAAGGTATGGTTCCGGGCCGTGTTCGAGATCAGCGCGCGTCGCAACGGCATCTCGGCCATGGAGCTGCAACGCATCATGGGCTTCGGCTCGTACAAGACGGCGTGGACCTGGCTGCACAAGCTGCGCGCCGCGCTGGTCTTGCCCGGGCGTGAGCTGCTCAGCCAAGCCGTTCAAATCGATGAAGCTTTCGTGGGTGGCACACGCGGGGGAAAAGAGATGGTCCTCGTCGCGACCGAAACAACCGACGGGCGCGTGCGCCTCGCCCACGCCGCCAACAACGATGAAGCGACCTCAAGCATTTCGCCGACGGGTGTGTTGCCAGCGATGCCGCCGTCACCACCGACGGGCTGGCCAGCTACAATGCCGGCAGCCTCGGCAAACGGGCGCACGAAGCCAAGGTGCAGACCAACGCCGAGCGACGCGTGAACGACACTCTGCAAGGCGTGCACTGGACAGTGTCACTGTTGAAGCGCTGGCTGCTCGGCACGCATGCAGGCGCGGTCGGCCGTAAGCATCTGCAGGCCTATCTCGACGAGTTCGCGTTCCGCCATAACCGCCGCAAGACGAAGGGCGTCGGCCGCATCGCCGCCCGGACGCTGGCGCAATTAGTGGTATGCGCCCCAATGACCATGCGGCAACTCATCGACAAAACTCTGCCGTGCCGCGCGTTCCGGAGCTAAGGGCATAGGTATGAATAGTAATGATCCGCAGCGTGCTCTCCGCTTCGCATCCTGATTTTAAGGGGGTGGCAATCAATATCCTTCTCCGCGACCTCGCAGAATACGTCTCTAGCTCTCTTGCTAAGTACGATGTACCAAGCGCTGAGTGAGGCCGGCTCTGTTCGCGTTGACCATGGAAGGGCCTGATTGGCGGCGCTTTGTGAGGTACGAGGCGCGACGTCGGATCATCAGGAAGGCTCAATACCATGCGTGCGGCCGATTTCCAGAAGCTGCTGGGTGAGTTGTCGAAGCTCGACGGCGGCCAGCGCAAGGCGGCGATCAGGGTGTTGTCGGGTGTCGACGAGGGCCGGCAGGCGATCGAGATCGTGGAGGCCGGGCGCTCGTCCGGGCCGGGCTGTCCGCACTGCGGCCACGAGCATGCGCAACCATGGGGACAATCGAACGACCTGCATCGCTGGCGGTGCAAGGAATACCGGCGGACCTTCAATGCGCTGACCGGAACGCCGCTTGCCGGCCTGCGCAAGCGGGAGCAGTGGCTTGAGCACGGGCGGGCGCTGGTCGACGGTGTCAGCCTGCGCAAGGTGGCCGCGCGTTGCGACGTCGCTCTGTCGACGGCTTTCCGCTGGCGGCATCGCCATCTGGCCGCGCCCAAGGCCGTGCAGCCGGCGGCTTTGCAGGGCATCGTCGAAGCCGACGAGACGTATTTCCTGGTGTCCGCCAAGGGCTCGCGCAGGCTTGTTGGCCGGGCGGCACGGGCGCGCGGCGGCACTGCCGGCAAGCCCGGCCTGTCCGACCAGCACACCGCCGTGCTGATCGCCCGCGACCGGCACGGGGCGACACTTGCCAACGTTCTGTTCGATCGCAGCGAGGCTTCGCTGAAGCCGCATCTGGAGCCTGTGCTGGCCAAGGATTGCCTGCTCGTGTCCGATGGCGCCAAGGCCTACGGCGCGCTGGCCCGCTCGCTCGACATCGGCCATGTCGGCCTCAACACGAGTGCCGGCGTTTACGTCAAGGACGGGATCTATCACATTCAGAACGTCAATGCCTGGACCAGCGGACTGAAAGCCTGGATGGTGCGCTTCAAGGGAGTGGCCACCAAGAACCTGCCAACATACCTGGGCTGGCGCCGCATGATTGGCGCCAACGGCAATGCGCCGACGGCTGAAGGCTACCTCACGGCTGCAGTGGCGTGAGGCGCTCCACAGTCATCGCGAACAGAGCCGTGAGGCCACGTCGGGAATGTTTTCATGTCTTGATGCAACGCGGACGTTGCGAGGGATCTGTTCGCGTGCAGTTGATACCCAACGAGCTGGATCGTCGAGGCCCAATTGATCTTCGAATTCAAAAAGGGGTGCCATATGCGGGTTTGTACTTATACTGTAATTACTCACCCCTCTGCGTCGGTTTGACTCGCGGGTGAGGTATTGAACGTTGGGTTGCGGGCTGATTAAGCTCGGCATGCAAGCCGAGCCCCGTGATTCTCCGGAGACGATCCGCACCGAGCCGCTGGTGTTGTCGCTGCTCGCAAAGATCGACGCCTTGCTCGACCAAATCAAGATCCTGAACGCCCGCATCGCCGAACTCGAGGCGCGCAGCAGCCCGCCGCCGAAGACGCCGACCAACTCGTCGCTGCCGCCGTCGAGCGCACGCAAGGCCAATGTCTGTGAGACGCCTCCCGCGAAGAAGTGCCGCAAGGGTCGGCCTGGCGTTGCGCGACGACTGTGCGAAGCGCCAGACGCGACACGCGAGGTCTATGCCGAACGCTGTGCCTGCGGCGCAGTGCTTTCGCGGACCGATCAGATGCTGACGCACGCCTACGACCACATCGATCTGCCGCCGATCAAGCCGATCACGACGCGCATCAACCTGCATCGCGGCAGCTGCCCTTGCTGCAACAGGCGGGTGACGGCGAAGCCGCCGGCCGACATGCCGCCCGGCTCGCCGTTCGGGCCGGGCATCGTGTCGGCAGTGACCTATCTGCACGCTTGCCAGATGGTCAGCTACAATCGCCTGACCGAAACGCTCGGCGGAATGTTCAACCTGAAACTCTCCGAGGGCGCGATCGCCAACATGCTGGCGCGTGCGCAAACGCCGTTCGCCGCGCACGCCGCCGAGATCGCCGAGACGGTGCGTAACAGTCCTGTCATCGCCAGCGACGAGACGAGCGCGCGCGTCAACGGGAAAACGCACTGGCAGTGGACGTTCATCGCGCCGACGGCGGTGTCCCACACCATTGCCGGGACGCGCGGCAAGGTCGTTCCGACCGAGTTTCTCGGCGGTGCGCGGCCCAAGGTCTGGCTGTCGGATCGCCTTCCCGCGCAGTGCCGCCACGCCGACGCGCATCAGTATTGTCTTGCCCATCTCATCCGCGATGCGCAGTTTGCGATCGATGCCGGCGACACGATCTTTGCGCCCGCCTTCAAACGCTTTCTGCAAAAGGCGTGCGTCATCGGCCGGCGGCGCCCGGACCTGGCAGATGCGACGATCAAGTCGTATGCACGTGATCTCGGCCGCCAACTCGATCGGCTGCTCGACCTCGAGCCGACGCAGAAGGACGGCAGCCATCTCCGGGCCAGCATGCAGGTCGATGGCCACGACAAGCTGCTCGTGTTCATGACACGGCGCGACGTCGAGCCGACCAACAATGGAGCCGAGCGGGAATTGCGGCCCTCGGTGATCTTCCGCAAAGTGACGAACGGCTTCCGCTCGCGATGGGGCGCCAAGGTCTACGCCGACATCCGCTCCATTGTCGCCACTGGCCGCATCAACGGCCGGAGCGCACTCACCGCAATCCGCGAAGCTCTGGCCGCCGCGCCGCAGAGCGCTCCCGCCTGATCAGCGGGCGGTGAGGGGTGAGCAATTACCTTATACTTGTCTGCATGAGATAGCCCATTTGGGGGTTCCCCGCTGTTTCAAGTGGGTAGTCTGAGGTCGAGTTTGCCGGCGATGAGATAGGTGACGGCCTTCAAGGTCTTGCGGTTTCGATAGCCGCGCGCCTTAGCCTTGGCGGCTTGGACGAGGGAGTTGATGCCTTCGATCAGACCGTTGGCGATGCCGCTGTGGAACCAGGCGAGGATGCCGTCGCGGTGCCGGTCGATGGTCGCGGCGACCTGCTTCATCGGCTCGAGGCGCGAGCGCCGGGCCCACGAGTACCATTTGTCCAGGAGCATTGCCGCCCAGTCGCGTGAGCGCTCCTTGTAGATGTCCTGGAAGGCCAGCCGCAGATGATAGGCGCGAGCGGTCTTCAGGTTGGCTTTGGCAAGCGAGCCGAGGTGAGCGGACTGCTCGGCCGTGAGATTGGCTTCGTTCCTGAGCCAGAGATAGCGCGAGCGCTTGAGTTCGGGGCGCGACTTGCTCTCGGCGCGGCGCACCTTGTCGACGGCGTCGCCGATCAGCTTCATGACGTGGAACTTGTCGAAGGTGATCTCGGCTTCGGTGAGGTTTTCGGTGACGCCCTTGATGAAGGCGCCGCTCATGTCGACACAGACCTGCTTGATGCGGGACGCGTCGCAGTTGTGGGCGTCGACGTGATCGGCGAACTCCGCAACCGTCTTGGCCTCACGCCCATCGGTAATGAACACGACACGGCGGCGGTCGATGTCGACGAACAAAGTGATGTAGTCGTGGCCGCGTTTTGCCGCCGTCTCGTCGATGCAGACGCGGCGCAAGTCGCCAAGATCCATGCGCGCGACCGCCGCTTCGACATAGTGGAAGACGACACGCCAGAGGCGCGTGTCGTGCTCGCCGATGAGGCGGGCCGCGGCGGCGACCGGCATGTGCGTCACCAGCGCCATGGCGAGCGCCTCGAACAACAGCGTGAAGCCGGAGCCTTTGCGCGCCCAAGGGACATCGACCTGCCTCACGCCGCATTTGCCGCAACTGATGCGCGGCATGCGGGCGGTCAGAAATGCCTGATGCTGGAAGAAGTCGAGGTGCCGCCACGTCTTCTCGGTCGTGTCGTGCACCGGGCAGCCGTCGGCCTTGCAATCCGGGCACGCGAAGCGCGAACCGGCCTTGAAGTCGACGCCAATATCGAGCCGCTTCTTGGCCTGATCGAAGGCGGACGAGGCCACGAACCAGGGAGAGGTGATGCCAAGGGCAAGCTGGAAAAGGTCGTTGTCGCGCATGAGGGAACCAGGGTTGGAGTTCGATCCTGGCGCTCAGTGTGCCGCCATGCCGGCCGGCCCTCAAGGACAAAGCCCCCACTTGAAGGAAGATGGGGGCGGCCGAAGTGGCCGTCCTTGACCGCCGCCCGTCACGACGCCAAGCGCTCTGCCATCAGGATCAAGCCGCAACCTGACCGCTCAACCGGAGTGAACTACACCCACTCGGAATAGCGAGGAGGCCATTTGGGACGCGATCCCTAATTGGTCGGTTTATTTGGAAGCGGTAGAGGCGTCGATCAGAAGTCTACGAGGACAGTCAGCGATTATGATCAAATCCATGTAGAATTCGCGTTCTTGCCGATCGGTAACTGTCCCGTCCAAGTCTGGATTTTTGGATTTTCTTCCCCTCACACACACCTCCCCCCATCCACTTCCATGCACACGCCGGTGATGAAGTTCGAGGCCGGGTCGGCGAAGAAGAGGGCGGCGTTGGCGATGTCGGAGGGGCGCGACATGCGGCCGAGCGGGATCGTCGCGATAAACCTGGCACGATTCTCCGGCGTGTCCGGGAGCCCCATGAACTGCTCCAGCATGCCGGTCTCGCCGATCACCGGGTTGATCGCGCACACCCTTATCTTCTTCGGCGCCAGTTCCGCGGCCAGCGATTTCGTCAGCGTGATCGCCGCCCCCTTCGAGCCGTTGTACCAGGTGAGCCCGGGGCGCGGCCTGACGCCGGCTGTGGACGCGGTATTGATGATGACACCGCCGCCGCGCTTTTCCATCTCCGGCACGCAGGCCAGCGTGGCGAGATAGATCGCCTTGACGTTGACCGCATAGATGCGATCGAACTCGTCTTCCGAGACGTTCAGCGCCGGCTGGTTCTTGTGAGTGTAGCCGGCGTTGTTGACCATGATGTCGAGGCCGCCGAAGGTCTTGACGGCCTCGGCCACCATGGCCTGGACCTCGGCCTTGCGGGTCACGTCGACGGCGATGTGGCTGGCGCTGCTGCCGATCGATTTCGCCACCTCGCGGGCGCCCTGGCCGTTGACGTCGGCGACGACCACCTTGGCGCCTTCTTGCGCATAAAGCTCGCAGATGCCGCGGCCAAACCCGGACGCGCCGCCGGTGACGATTGCAACCTTGCCGTCGAGACGCATGGCCTTGTCCTCCTCGATCGAAGCAGCCTTGCCGACAGACTAGCCCGCGCCGGCTGCGAGGCAAGCGGTGGCGCTGCGGCCTATTCGCAGATCCGATGCGCATTGCCGTCCTCGCCGCCGCATTTCCCATATACCGCAGGGGAGTGGACTTGACGCCGATAGCCGTGACACAATCGCTGGCAATCGAAAAAAAGGCGCCGTCGCACTCCCCCATGGCCCAGCTCGAACTTCGCGATCTCACCAAGCGTTACGGCGACCACGCCGTGGTGCGCGACGTCACGCTCGATATCCCCGACGGTGAGTTCCTGGTGCTGCTCGGGCCTTCGGGCTGCGGCAAGACCACGACCTTGCGCATGATCGCGGGCTTCGTCGCCCCGAGCGGCGGCGCCATACGACTGGGACCACGCGACATCACCGATCTGCCGCCCTGGCAGCGCAACGCCGGCCTGGTGTTCCAGAACTACGCGCTTTTTCCCCACATGACGGTCGACGACAACGTCGCTTTCGGGCTCGAAATGCGCAAGGTGACGCCCTTGGAGACGAAAAAGCGCGTCGCCGAGGCGCTGGAGCTGGTGCGGCTGGGTCATCTCGGCGGGCGCTATCCGCGCCAACTCTCCGGCGGTCAGCAGCAACGGGTGGCGCTCGCCCGCGCACTCGCCATCCGGCCCGACGTGCTCCTCCTCGACGAGCCGCTGTCGAACCTCGACGCCAAGCTCAGGCAGGACGTGCGCGTCGAGATCCGCGAGCTGCAGCGCCGTTTGGGCCTCACCACGGTGATGGTGACGCACGACCAGGAGGAGGCGCTGACCATGGCCGACCGCCTCGTCGTCATGGCCGACGGCGCGATCCGCCAGGTCGGCAGCCAGCGCGATCTCTACGAGCGCCCGGTTGACCGCTTCGTCGCCGACTTCGTCGGCCGCTCGACCTTTCTCGAGGGCAGCGTCACGGCGCCTGGCGAGTTCAAGACGAGGGGCGGCGTCACTGTCCGCCACAGCGACACGACAGCGCCAGGTCCAGCCTCGATCGCGCTGCGACCCGAACGTGTGGTGATCGGTGAAGCGGCCAGCGCATTGCCCAATGCCTACAACGGCACCGTCGAGTTCGTCTCTTATCTCGGCGCCGCGATCGACATCCACGTCAAACTGTCGGACAGCGACCGGGTCATCGCCCAGACCGCCAACCGTCCCGGCGGCCATGCCCCGGCGCTCGGCGACAGGATTGCGCTCGGCTGGCCGATCGACGCCGCCAAGGTGTTTGCTTCTTAGTGGTCGCATCTAACTCCGCTTCCGCGGAGCCGGCCGGATGCGACGAAAAAACAGGAGACTACGGTGACGAAAAAGCTCAATCGACGCGATACCCTCAAGGGCCTCGGCCTCGCGGCCGGCGCCGCGGCACTGCCGGCCGGCCTCGCCGCCCCCGCCCGCGCCCAGGCCGGCGGCCGCGTCGTGGTCGGCACCTGGGGCGGCGACTACGCCAAGCTCTTGACCAAGAACGTGGAAGAGCCGTTCCTCAAGCCCAAGGGCTTCGAGGTGGTGCAGGACATCGGCGACGACAAGGTTCGCCGCACCAAGCTCACAGCCGAGCAGCGACTGCCGCGCGGCACCGCCGACATCCAGGGCTTCTCGGCGGCGCAGATGTTCGAGATGAACGAGGCCGGCGCGCTGCTGCAGATCGACTACTCGAAGCTGTCGAATGCCGGCAACATCATGCCGGACATGAAGTATGCCTACGGCATCGGCCACATCTATTCCGGCAAGGTCGTCGTCTATAACCCGAAGCTGATCACCCCGGCGCCGACGAGCTACAAGGATGGCTTCGATCCGAAGTACGGCAACAAGCTCGGCTTCATCGACATCCAGTACCAGTTCGTCATGCTGGCGGCGGCCCTCGCCGCCGCCGGCTCGATGACCGAACTCGAGAAGGGCAAGGAGTTGCTGATGGCCGCCAAGAAGGGCGGTGCCCGGCTCTACCCCACCAACGAAGCGTTCGCGCAAGGGTTGAAGTCGGAGGAGATCGCCATCGGCCTGATGTGGAAGGCGCGCTGCGTGCAGTGGCAGAACGCCGGCATATCGGTCGAAAGCATCGCGCCGTCGGAAGGCATCATGGCCTACGTGTCCGGTTTCGCGATCCCGAAGAACGCGCCCAACAAGGACGGCGCCTATGCCTACATGAACGCGATGCTCGAGAAGCAGGCGCAGGAGAACTTCGCCATCGACATGGCCTACAATCCGACCGTGACCAACGCCGTGGTGAAGGACGATCTCAAGAAGCGCATCGGCTTCTCGGCCGACGAGGTCAAGCGCCTCAAGGACCTCGACTATGCCTTCCTGGCCAAGAACGACGCAAGCATGAAGGAATGGTGGGACAAAGTTTTCAAGGCGTGAGCGTGAGTTCGACACCGGCTTTGCGGCCGCCCCGGTGGATATGAAATGAGTGATGACCGGTAGGTTGGGTTAGCGCCCATCTCGGCGCGTAACCCAACATTTCACGGGTGCTCTCAAGCCGTTGGGTTAGGGCCGCAAGTGGCGGCCTAATCCAACCCACGTCCTTCTCGGCCGGGCAGGTCAAGACCGGCCCGCTGCCCGTGGCTTCGAGCTGTCTTCGACGAGCTTGCGATAGCCCTCGGCATCGCCGAAATCGACGAACTCGCGATAATGCTCGTGGGCGGCAAGCGCGCGCTTGGCGTGCTTGATCGGGCACCAGTGTCGCTCAGTGCGGGCGGCGACCTCGCGCACGAAAGCGATGATGCCGTTGGCATAGGAGCAATAGGCGCAGTTCAGCTTTTCGAGACCGTTGAGATAGGCCAGATGATGCCGATCGAAGATCAGATAGTCGCGGCGCCTTGCCTTTTCGATCCCGTATGCCGGAAAGCAGATCGCCTGATACAGGCTGACCGTCAGATCGAGCAGCAGCAGGGGAATGATGAGCGAGTAGATCACCGGCGCTGTCAGCGCCACCATTGGCCGGGCATTTAGGACATACTTCGTCAGCCGCGTGCGCAGTTCCCGGTGACGTCGCAGTACCTCTTCTGCGAACGCGACCTTGCCGCGCTCGAACCCGATGCGCAGCTCGGCATGGCGCTTGGCGATTTCGGCTTCAAGCTCGGCTTCAAGCAATCGGATATTGTCCATCAGCGCCGCGATCTGGTCGTTCATGGAGGGCCGATCCTTGTGTGATCATGGCGCGGAATGGAACCACTGCGCCACAACATAGCAGCTTTGCCGCCGACCTCTAGGTTGGTCGCGGCAGCAACTCCAGCACGGTCTGCGACGGCCGGCACAATTTCACGGCATTCGGCGTCACCACGATCGGCCGGTTGATCAGGATCGGATGCGCCATCATGGCATCGATCAGCTGCGCGTCGGTGAGTTTCGGATTTGCGAGGCCGAGCTCGGCATAGGGCGTGCCCTTCTCGCGCAGCAGCGCGCGCACCGGCACGCCCATGCGAGCGATCAGGTCCTCCAGCTCCGCGCGGGACGGCGGTGTCTTCAGATATTCGATCACCCGTGGTTCGATGCCGGCGTCGCGGATCAAGCCGAGCACGTTGCGCGAGGTGCCGCATTGCGGGTTGTGGTAAATGGTGACGTCCATGATCCCTGCTCCTGGTGCCGCTGCCGTCATGCACTCTTGCTAGATCGGATGCGACCATTACAGTCGTGTGACAAGAGCCCTATCGAGAACCGCATCAGCAATGTCCGCAACCCACCTCCCCACAACCGAGCTTGCCGTCGGCGCGCCGCGCGGCTGGTCGGTCGCGAGTTTGGTGGCGCCGGCGACGCTGTTCGTCGCCATCGGCCTGTTGATCCCGATCGCGATCCTGTTCCGCTACAGCCTCAACGCCTTCGTGCCCGGCAAGTTCATGGTCGAGGCGGTGACGCTCGACAACTACATCCGCTTCTTCACCGACCCGTTCTATTTGAATGTGTTGTGGCGCACGGTGCGGGTGGCATTCGCAACGACGCTGATCTGCCTGGTTCTCGGCTTTCCTCTCGCCTATGTGCTCGCCCGCATGCAGTCGCGCTGGAAGAACCTGATGGTCATGCTCGTCGTGTTGCCGCTGTTCGTCGGCAACGCGGTGCGCGCCGCCGGCTGGATGGTGGCATTCGGCTCCAAGGGCTTCATCAATGCCGGGCTGATGGGCGCCGGCGTCATCAGCGAACCGATCCAGCTGATGTACACCGAAATGGCGGTGATCATCGGCATCGCGGCAGTCAACCTGCCGTTCATGGTGCTCACCCTTTCGAGCGTGATCGAGGGCATCGACCGGGCGGTCGAGGAGGCGGCCTTCAGTCTCGGCGCCGGCCCGTGGGCGATGTTCCGCCGCATTCTGGCGCCGCTCGCAATGCCGGGCATTCTCGCCGGCACGATCCTGACCTTCATCCTGGCGATGAACGCCTATGCCACGCCGGTGCTGCTCGGCGGGCCGAAATTCCAGACCATGGGGCCGCTGGTCTACAACCAGTTCGCGCAACAGAACAACTGGCCGTTCGGCGGCGCCATCTCGTTCGTGCTGATGGCCGCGACGCTGATCCTGACCGCCGCCGCCAACATCCTGGTGCAGCGCCGCTATAGCCGTTGAACATTATCGGTGCCTGGCTTCAGCCTGGCACCGCCACGGGCAGGGTGCCAGGCTGAAGCCAGGCACCGTCGTTAAACTCAATAGCCCTTGGCGCGGTCGACGAGGTTGGGCAGCGGCTCGCCGCGCTGGTGGCGGCCGACTTGCGCGATGAGATAACGGGCAATCGCGCGCGGGTCGCTTTCGGCGGCGATATGCGGCGTCAGTAGAATGCGCTTGTGCGCCCAGATCGGGTGCGTCGCCGGCAGCGGCTCGGTCGAGAACACGTCGAGGGAGGCAGCATACAGTTCACCCGAGTCGAGGCTCGCCAGGATGTCGTCCTCGATCTGCAGTCCGCCCCGACCGGCATTGATCAACACCGGTCCGGGCAGGACCTTCGGCCGGCGCAGCTTGGCGAGCAGCTTGCGGGTGATGATGCCGGTCGTATCCGGCGTCAGCGGCAGCAGCACGACCAGGATGTCGGTTGCGGCGAGGAACGCATCGAGGCCAGCCGCACCGGCGAAGCATTTCACCCCGTCGACCCGTTTCGCCCCCCGCGTCCAGCCGGCAACGTTATAGCCGAGCGCCAGCAGCGCCTTGGCACAGGCTTGGCCCAGCACACCGAGGCCCATGAAACCTACGGTCAACTCGTGCGCCGCCGGCTCGGCGATATATTCCCACACATGCGCCTGTTGCTGCTCGCTGAGCTCGCTCATGCGACGATGATGATGGAGCACGTTGGCGGCGACATAGGACACCATGCGCCCGGTCAGATCTGCGTCGACGAAGCGCACCACCGGCACGTTCGGCAGCGTTGGATCCTTCATCAGATGATCGACACCGGCGCCGACCGAGACGATCAGCTCGAGGTTCGGCAGTTTCACCAGTTCGCCCGGCTGCGGATGCCAGGCAAGCGCATAGCGGATGTCCTCGACGCGGCCGACCTCTGGCCAGACCCGAAAGGCGAAATTCGGATCGGCCTCGCGGATGCCATTGGCGAAGCTATCGCTGCGCGATGATCCGATGATGAGCGTGGTCATGAATACCGTCTCCGGTCAGCTGGCGGTGGCCGCGCGATGGGCGACCTTGAGGTCGAAGGCGGCAGCGAGCAGGGCCTTGGTGTAGTCGGACTCCGGCGTTTCGAAAATCTTGGCCGCCGGCCCTTCCTCGACGACTTTGCCATTGCGCAGCACGATGACGTAGTTGCACAGCGCCCGCACCACCCGCAAGTCATGGCTAATGAACAGATAGCTCAGGTCGCGCTTCACCTGCAGGTCGCGCAGCAGATCGACGATCTGTGCCTGCACGCTCATGTCGAGGGCGCTGGTCGGCTCGTCGAGCATGACGAATTTCGGCTCCAGCACCATGGCGCGGGCGACCGCGATGCGCTGCCGCTGGCCGCCGGAGAACTCATGCGGATAGCGGTCCTGGGTCTCAGGGTCGAGGCCGACCTCGGCGAGCGCGGCACTGACGCGGGCTCGGCGACCGGCTTCGTCGAGCGACTTGTCCTGGATGATGAGGCCTTCTTCGATGATCTGCGACACCGACAGCCTGGGCGACAGCGAACCATAGGGGTCCTGGAACACGATCTGCATCTCGCGGCGCAGCGGCCGCATGGCTTTGCTGTCGAAGCCATCGATGCGGCGGCCCATGTAGAGGATCGGCCCGTCCGACGAGATCAGCCGCAAGATCGCAAGGCCGAGCGTCGTCTTGCCGGAGCCCGATTCCCCGACGACGCCGACCGTCTGCCCAGCACGCAGCTGCAATGACACGCCGTCGACCGCCTTCACGTGGTCCACGGTCCGGCGCAACAGGCCCTTCTTGATCGGGAACCAGACCTTGAGGTCCTGCGTCTCCACCACCATCGGCGCGGCGTCATTCTGCTGCGGCGGGCGGCCCTTGGGCTCGGCCGCCAGCAGGTGCCGGGTATAGGTGTGCTGCGGCTTGGTGAAGACCTGTTCGGCCAAGCCCTCTTCCACCACCTCGCCCGCCTTCATCACGTAGACCCGGTTCGCCATCTTGCGGACGATGCCGAGATCATGCGTGATCAGCAGCATCGCCATGCCCATCTCGGACTGCAGCTTCTTCAACAACTCCAGAATCTGCGCCTGAATGGTTACGTCGAGGGCGGTGGTCGGCTCGTCGGCGATCAACAGGTCGGGCTCGTTGGCGAGCGCCATGGCGATCATGACGCGCTGGCGCTGGCCGCCCGACAACTGGTGCGGGTAGGCCGCAAGCCGCTTTGCCGGATCGCGGATGCCGACCTTCTCCAGCAGGTCGAGGGTGCGCGCCCGCGCCGCGTTGTCGTCCAGGCCGCGGTGGATCTGCAGGATTTCGGCCAGCTGCTGCTCGATGGTGTGCAGCGGGTTGAGCGAGGTCATCGGCTCCTGGAAGATGATCGAGATGCGCTTGCCCCGGATCTCGCGCATCTCGTCTTCGGTGGCATTGAGCAGGTTGCGGCCCTCGAAATAGACCTCGCCGGAGGGATGGGAGGCTGCGGGGTAGTTGAGCAGCCGCAGGATCGACAGCGCCGATACGGTCTTGCCCGAGCCCGATTCGCCGACGAGCGCCACCGTCTCGCCGCGGCCGATGTTGAACGACACGTGGCTGACCGCGAGGCTCGTCGTCTGCCCGGCGCGGAACGCAACCGACAGATCACGGACCTGGACCAGGACGTCGGTGGTGAGGGTTTGCGCGGTCATGGTGTCTCGGAATGCGGCGAGGCGGGCTGCGGTCGACGAGGTCCGGCGAGCCGCAAGAGCCTGGAGCGAATCGGCCGACGCGCAGCCGCCTGGTCTTCGGAGATCGGGAAGGCACAACCGCAGCGTCGAGCAACGTCGCAAGCGATGTGAATTGCGTCCGGCAATTCATGACCGTGCGCGGCGCTCAGCCGCGCACATCGCTCGCAATATGTCGAAGTCGACAGGCTGACGAACAAGGCCGAGACGCGGTCGGACTGAAGAATTGCCTCATAGTGCTGCAATCAGCTCCGATCGTGCCGGAGCGCAACGGTCCGACCAGCACTTCGGCCAACGTGAAGTCGCTGGTGATAAGCTGCCAGCTCCCCGAACGGGCGCCGCGAGAAGCGCGTGCAACGCACGGGCGCGCGCGCTGTCGGCAACCCTCGCTAAACAGGATGAAGATGTTGGTGTCGAGATAGACACGCGACGCCGATCGAGGCGGTGCATCATCAGTCCCACTCGTCGCGAAGTGCGCGGATGAATCGGCGACTGCTCTCTTCCGGGGTCCGACGGCGCCCTGGCCTGGCCGAAAAGCTCTTCAATGGACCTAAGTCACCGGCAGCGGGCTTTACCTCGGCTCGACAACGTACGCGAACATGCGTCGCAGCATCGAGGCCGCGCCGCAAGTGCTCCGGCAGCTCGGCCGCCGGCAATGTTCGGTCACGACTTTTTTTTGCTCGGTCATGCACCCATCCTACCGGAAGGTCTTGCGCGGGTCGAGCGCATCGCGCACGGCTTCGCCGATGAAGATCAACAGTGAAAGCAGGATCGCGATGGTGAAGAACGCGGTCAGCCCGAGCCACGGCGCCTGCAGATTGGCCTTGCCCTGGGCCAGCAATTCGCCGAGCGAGGCCGAGCCCGGTGGCAGGCCTAGTCCCAGGAAGTCGAGGGCGGTCAAGGCGCCGATCGCGCCCGACAGCTTGAAGGGCAGGAACGTCAGCGTCGCCACCATCGCGTTCGGCAGCAGGTGCTTGAACATGATCTTGATGTCGCTGAGGCCGAGCGCGCGCGCAGCCCTTACGTACTCGAAGTTTCGGCCGCGCAGGAATTCCGCCCGCACGACGCTGACGAGCGACACCCAGTTGAAGCACAAAAGGATCAACAGCAGCGTCCAGAAGCCGGGGATCAGCATCGAGGAAATGATGATCAGCACATACAGCTCCGGGATCGACGACCACACCTCCAGCACGCGTTGGAAGACGAGATCGACCTTGCCGCCGAAATAGCCCTGGACGGCGCCGGCGACGATGCCGATGGCGGAGGACAGGATGGTGAGTATGAGCGCAAACAGCACCGAGATGCGGAACCCGTAGATCATGCGGGCGAGCACGTCGCGCCCCTGGTCGTCGGTGCCGAGCCAGTTGCGGTTGCCGAATTTCTGGAAGCGGGCGATCTGGTCGGCGGGCGCCTCGCACAACTCCCCCTTCGCCGCCCACGATGGCGGCGCTGGAAAGCCCAGGCACCGGCCTTCCGCATTCTTATAGCGGGGGAAGTCCTTATTGATGGTGCCATAGGAATAGCGCACCGGCGGCCACAGCATGAAGCCGTTGTTCTCGATCTCGTTCGATATTTCGGGATCGCGATAGTCGGTGATGGCGAGGAAACCTCCGAACTTCGATTCCGGATAGTCGACCAGGATCGGCGCCAGGAACTCGCCCTTGTAGCGCACCAGGATGGGACGGTCGTTGGCGATCAGCTCGGCAACGAGGCTCAGCAAGAACAGGGCGAGAAAGACCCACAGGCTCCAGTAGCCGCGGCGGTTCGAGCGGAAGTTCTCCCAGCGCCGGCGGTTGATCGGCGACAGCGTCAAGCGCTCGGAAAACCGCGCGGCCAACGTCGCTCGCCGGCCGGCGCCGATGGTCGCGGTATCGCTGCGGGCGTCCACGTCTCAGACCTCCCGGCTTTCGAAGTCGATGCGCGGATCGACCAGCGTATAGAGGAAATCGGAGACGAGGTTCACCACCAGCCCCATCAGCGAGAAGATGTAGAGCGTGGCGAACACCACCGGGTAATCGCGATTGATCAGGCTCTCGAAGCTCAACAGTCCGAGGCCGTCGAGCGAGAAGATGTTCTCGATCAGCAGCGAGCCGGCGAAAAACGAATGGATGAAGGCCGCCGGAAAGCTCGCGATGACGAGCAGCATGGCGTTGCGGAACACGTGGCCGTACAGCACCTTGCGCTCGCTCAGGCCCTTGGCGCGAGCGGTCATCACGTACTGCTTGCGGATCTCGTCGAGGAACGAGTTCTTGGTCAGGAAGGCGTTGGTGGTGAAGGCGCCGAGCGACATCGCAATCAGCGGCAGCGTCAGGTGCCAGAAGTAGTCCTTGACCTTGCCGAACAGCGATAGCTGGCTCCAGTTGTCGCTGGTCAGTCCGCGCGAGGGGAACCACTGGAAGAACGAGCCGCCGGCAAACACGACGAGCAGGAACACCGCCACCAGGAAGCCCGGCACGGCATAGCCGATGACGAGGGCACCGCTGGTCCAGGTGTCGAAACGCTCGCCGTCGTGCACCGCCTTGCGGATGCCGAGCGGGATCGCCACCAGATAGGACAGCAGCGTCACCCAGATGCCGAGCGAGATCGAAACCGGCAGCTTTTCCTTGACCAGCTGGATTACGCTGACGTCGCGGAAATAGCTCTTGCCGAAGTCGAATGTGGCGTAGCTCTTCATCAGCAGCCAGAACCGCTCATGCGCCGGCTTGTCGAGCCCGAACTGCTTCTCCAGCGACTTGATGAACTCCGGATCGAGGCCCTGCGCGCCGCGATACTTGGAGCCGGTGTTGCCCGCCGGCTGCGACATCTGCTGCTGGCCGGTGGTGCCGAGGCCATCGCCCTGGCCGCCGCTGATGCGACCCGTTGCCGAGACGTCGGTGCCGGATAATTGCGCGATGATGCGCTCGACCGGCCCACCAGGCATGAACTGCGTCACCGCGAAGGTGATCAGCATGATGCCGAGCAGCGTCGGAATGATCAGCAGCAATCGCTTCAGCAGATAGGCGCCCATGCGGGGGATTGTCCTCGTCCAGCAGCGTCAGTTGGTTTTCAGCTTGGCAGCTTTTGCGGTGTCGATCCACCAGGTGTCCTCGATGCCGCGGTCGTACTTGGGTTTGACCTTGGGGCTTGCGAACTTGTCCCAATAGGCGACGTTGTGCGACGCCTTGTAATAGTGCGACACCCAGTAGTGATTGGCGCGCAGCACGCGGTCGAGCGCCCGGGCGGCGGCGTTGAGTTCGGCCCGTGACTTGGCCTCGATGATCTTGGCCAGCATGGCATCGACCACCGGGTTCTTGATGCCGGCGAGGTTGCGGCTGCCGCTCACGTCCGCGGTCTCCGCGGCGAAAATGCTCTTCAGCTCGACGCCCGGTGTCAGGCTCATGGAAAAACGCGTGGTGATGATGTCGTAGTCGAACTCCTTCACCCGCCGTTCGTATTGCGCCGGATCGACCCGGCGCATGGTGGCGTTGATGCCGATGCGCTTGAGGTTCTCTGCGTAGGGCCCGACAATCCGCTCGGTGGTCGGATCGGTGATCATGAACTCGATGTCGAGCGCTTCGCCCCGGGCGTCGATGCGGCGTCCATCTTTCACTGTGTAGCCGGCGGCGGTGAGCAGCGCGTCGGCTTCGCGCAACAGCTTGCGGTCCTTGCCCGAGGCATCCGATACCGGCGGCATGTAGGGTTCGCCGAAGACCTCCGCCGGCAATTGCGACCGGAACGGCTCGAGCAGTGCCGCCTCTTCCGGCGCCGGCTTGCCCTCGGCCTTCATCGCCGAGTTCTCGAAGAAGCTTACCGTGCGCTTGTAGGCGTTCGAAAAGATGTTGTTGTTCGTCCACTCGTAGTCGAAGGCGAGGTCGAGGGCGTGACGCACCCGCACATCGGCAAACTTTGTCCGGCGCAGATTGATGAAGAAGCCCTGCGTGCCGGACGGCCGTTCGTCGGGCAATGTCACCCGCAGCATGCGGCCATCCTTTACCGCCGGGATGTCGTACCCGGTCGCCCAGTCGCGCGAGGTGAACTCCTCGCGCAGGTCGTAGGCGCCGGCCTTGAAGCT
Source organism: uncultured Alphaproteobacteria bacterium (assembly GCA_963741505.1). Classification (GTDB taxonomy): domain Bacteria; phylum Pseudomonadota; class Alphaproteobacteria; order Rhizobiales; family Hyphomicrobiaceae; genus JAKFWF01. The sequence continues at coordinate 60,402 of CAVUIJ010000021.1, forward strand.
CTCGAGCGCGGCGGTGCGATCACGATAATACTCGAAGCGGATCTCGTCGAAGTTCCAGCGGCCCTTGTTTACGGCCAAATCCTTGGCCCAGTAGTCGTCGCGCCGCTGGTAGGCGATGAAGGTGCCCTGTTTGTAGTCGCCTATCCGGTAGGGGCCGGAGCCCAGGATCGGCTCCAGCGTCGTCTCCTCGAAGTTGCGGGTTGCGAAGTGCGCCCGCGACAGGATCGAGAGGCCGGCGACGAGCTGCGGCAGATCGCGCGTCTGGTCACCCTGGAAGGTGAATTTCACGGTCGCCGGATCGGGCGCTTCGGCCTTGGCGACATCGCGCAAAGCCAGCCGGATTTGCGGATGGCCCTTGGCCTTCATGGCTTCGAAGGAGAACACCACGTCGTCGGCGGTGATCGGGCTGCCGTCGGAGAACTTCGCTTCCGGCCGCAGCTTGAATATCACCGACGAGCGGTCGGCGGCGACATCGGCGGAACTGGCGACGAGGCCGTACATGCTGTCGGGTTCATCCGATGCGCGGGTCATCAGCGAGTCGAAGGTGAGGCCGAGGCCCTGCGCCGGGTCGCCCTTCAGGATGAAGCCGTTGAAGCTGTCGAAGGTGTTGATCGCGGCAGTGCCGATGGTCGACAGCCGTCCGCCTTTCGGCGCCTCGGGGTTGACGTACTCGAAATGTTTGAAGTCCTGCCCGTACTTCAGGTCGCCGAAGATCGACAAGCCGTGGCGCGGCTCGGCGTGGGCAGAACTCGATCGCCAAGAACGTCGAAACCGCCACGCCCGCCAGCCCACCCAGAGCCGTCATCCCGGCGAAGGCCGGGACATTCGACAGCGCTCGGCGCAACAGGTTGCCGGCGATTGCGACGTGGCCGGCGCAACCGCCGGCAATCGGCTGCGCAGCCGCCTGTCGTGCGTCCCGGCCTTCGCCGGGATGACGGCGAGGGGTAGGAAGCAGCCGAGCGATGCGACGCAGATCGGGAGAACTGATTAAGTCAGCACACATCATCCCTCACTTCCCCCTGTTCGGGCCGAGCTTGGCGGCGGCGGCGGCGTCGAGCCACCACACCTGCTGGAATGAGATCGCCTGCGAAGGCAGCTTGGCTGGCCGGCCGAACATGTTCCACGTCGCGATCCGATCGGCTGAGGAATGCCATTGCGGCACGACGATATAGTTCCACAGCAGCACCCGATCGAGGGCCCGGGTGGCGGCGACGAGATCGGCTCGGTCCTTGGCGAACACGATTCGGTCGATGAGCTTGTCGACGGCCGGGCTCTTCAAGCCGCTGGTGTTGTTGCTGCCCTGGTGGTCGGCCGCAGCCGAACCCCAGAAATCGCGCTGCTCGTTGCCGGGTGAATAGGACTGCGGGACGTTGTCGGTAACGATGTCGTAGTCGAACGTCGTCTGGCGGCGCTGGTACTGCGACGTATCGACGATGCGCAGCGAGGCCTTGACGCCAAGCTTCTCGAGATTGGCCTTGAACGGCAGGATGACCCGCTCGAAATCGGGCTGCGCTTCCAGGAACTCGACGGTGAGCTGCTCGCCCTGGGCGTTGGTGAGCACGCCGTTCTTGATGGTGTAGCCGGCCTCGGTGAGCAGCTTCGCCGCCATCGAAAGGTTTTTTCGAACCGCTTCAGGCGAGCCGTTGACGGGGTTCTTCCACTCGGTCGTGAATACCTCCGGCGGAACCTCCTTCTCCACTTCCTTCAGGATTTCGAGCTCCCGCCCCTGCGGCAGGCCGGTCGACGGCCAGCTCCGAGTTGCCGAAGAAGCTGTCGACGCGCTTGTACTGGCCGAAAAACAAGTTCTGGTTGGCGAACTCGAAATCGAAGGCGAGGTTGAACGCCTGCCGCACGCGCCGATCCTGGAACTGCTTGCGCCGCAGGTTGAAGAAGAAGCCCTGCATCGGCGTCAGCGTCTTGGTCTCGATTTCCTCCTTCTTGACACGGCCATCCTTGACCGCGTCGAAAGTGAACCGCGTCGCCCAGTCCTTGGCGCTGGTCTCGCGCCAGAAATCGATCTGACCAACCTTGAAGGCTTCGAATGCCGGCGTCTTGTCGAGGTAGTAGGTGAAGCGCAGCTCATCGAAGTTCCACTGGCCTTGGTTGACCGGCAAATCCTTGGCCCACCAGTCCTTCACGCGCTCGTAGACGATGCCGCGGCCGGCCTCGAAGGACTTGATCCGATAGGGTCCGGAGCCCAGCGGAACTTCCAGCGTCGACTTGTCGAGGTCACGCGGCTGGCCGCTCGCATCATTGGCTTCCCAATAGTGCCTTGGCAGGACGCGGAGCTGGCCGACGATGGTCGGCAGCTCGCGGTTGCCGGTCTGATCGAAGCGGAAGGTGACCTCGCGCTCGCCGGTCTTTTCGGCCTTGACCACGTTCTTGTAGTAGGCGGCCTGGCGCGGGTTCGCCTTCTTCAGGGCGCCGAGCGAGAAGATGACATCTTCGGGCGTGATCGGCCGGCCGTCGTGGAAGCGGGCGCCGTCGCGCAGCTTGAAGGTCGCGGCCGAGAAGTCGGCCGGGTGCGATACCCACTCGCAGACGAGGCAATACTCAGTCGAGGGCTCGTCCGGGCTGCCCGCCATCAACGTGGCGTCGAGCAAAACGTTGATGCCGACCGCCGGCCGCCCCTTGATGCTGTAGGGGTTGAGGCTGTCGAACGAGCCCAGCGCCATCAGCCGCACCACGCCGCCCTTCGGCGCGTCCGGGTTGACCCAGTCGAAATGCTTGAAGTCGGGCCCGAACTTGGGCTCGCCGACCAGCGAAAGCGCGTGATGTCGCTTGGGCTCGGCCGTCTGAGCGAACGACGGCATGGTCGCGGCCGTCACTAGGCCCAGCGTCATCGCGGCAGCCAGAAGGCGTCTACCGAAAGCCTGCATGTCGTCGCGTCTCCTGATCGAATGACCACCGGCCGGGCACTAGCTGCCGGTCCTTATGCCACGATTGAAGCAACGCGACCCCGCCAATTTCTTGGCAGGGCCGGTTAAATTCCTGTCATGTCGGGCAACGCCCTAGTCTATTTCGGCAGCGGCGCCGGACTATCGCTGAGCGAGCGCAGGTAGACCAGGATGTCGGCGAGCTCGGCCGGGTCCTTGACGCCGGCGAACGCCATCTTGTTGCCCGGAACTGTGGCCGCCGGCGCATTGAGATAGGGAATGAGGCTATCCCACGTCCACTCGCCGCCCTTGGCCTTCATCGCCGGCGAGAAGCCGAAGCCGTCGGCGCCGCCCACCTTGCGGCCAACCACGCCATAGAGATTGGGGCCGGTGCCGTTCTTGCCGCCCTTGTCGGGCGTGTGGCAGGTCGAGCACTTCTTGAACGCTGCCGCGCCACCCTCGACCGAGGCCTTGGCCATCAGCTCGGCGATCTTCGGCAGGGTGAAGCTGTTCTCGGCCGCGGCTGCACCTGGGGCACCCGCGGCACCGGACTTGGGCGCCGGCAGGGTATAGCCCGAGAATTCCGCCTTGTGGCCGCCTTTCCACATTTCGATCAGCGCCGACGATCCAAACACCAGCAGCAGCGCAGCGAGCACGCCCATGGCCGTAAAATTCAATTCATCGCTGTTCATCGGGCTCTGTTCCCTGCACTCGAGGCTCAAACGTCCGCCGGACTATAGAAATTATCGAACCGCTTGCAACCGGCGTTCGACACTTCTAATTGCCCGCATGCGAGACGAATTGTCACTTCTTCACCGAAAAAGCGAGACCCTGCAAGGACACGCTGCCATGAAAAACGCACTGATCATCGTGCCGGCCCGTATGCAAGCCACCCGCCTGCCCGGAAAACCGATGGCCGACATCCACGGCGAGCCGATGATCGTTCATGTCTGGCGGCGGGCAGTGCAGTCGGGCGTCGGTCGTGTTGTTGTAGCAACCGATAGCGAAAGCATCGTCGAGGCGATCGCGAAAGTCGGCGGCGAGGCCGTCATGACCCGGCACGACCATGCCTCGGGCTCGGACCGGGTGTTCGAAACGCTGCAAAAGGTCGACGCTGCGGGGAAAATCGAGATCGTCATCAACCTGCAGGGCGACCTGCCGACGCTCGACCCGTGGCTCGTGGAAGCCTGTGCGGCGCCGTTGACCTCGGCCGGGCCCGACATCGCGACCATCGCCGCCGAAATCACCGACGAGGCCGAAAAGACCGCCTCCAGCGTGGTCAAGGTGATCGGCACGCCACTCACCGCGCGGCGGCTGCGTGCGCTCTATTTCACCCGCGCCACCGCGCCCTGGGGCGACGGGCCGCTCTACCATCACATCGGCATCTACGCCTATCGCCGGGCAGCACTCGAACGGTTCGTTGCGCTGCCGCCGTCGCCGCTGGAGATGCGCGAGAAGCTCGAGCAGCTGCAGGGCACTGGAAGCGGGCATGCGCATCGACGTGGCCGTCGTTGACACCGTTCCGCTCGGTGTCGATACTCCCCATGATCTCGAACGCGCCCGCCAGATGCTGGCTCCAAGACGTCCGTCCTGAGGTCCAGATCGCCTTCGTTCGCCCGACTTCAATCGACAACAAGAGAGTCCATCCATGCCTTCGACCACGTCCCGGCAGAGCAAGCCGCCAGCCGCCGCTGCCGCCCGTAGGGCCAAGCCCTCCGCCTCCCGCAAAATCGCCTACCAGGGCGAGGCCGGCGCCAATTCGCACATCGCCTGCGGCCAGGTCTATCCCGATCTCGAGCCGATGCCGTGCCCGACATTCGAGGACGCGCTCGCCGCGGTGAAGTCGGGCGAGGCACGCTATGCCATGATCCCGATCGAGAACTCGCTGGCCGGCCGCGTCGCCGACATCCACCACATGCTGCCGAATGCCGGCCTCTACATCGTCGGCGAGCACTTCCTGCCGATCCGCTTCCAGCTGATGGCGATCAAAGGCGCCAAGCTCGGCGACATCAAGGATATCTACAGCCACGTGCACGCGCTCGGCCAGTGCCGGCGCATCATCAGGGAACTGGGTTGCAAGGCGCACGTCGCCGGCGACACGGCAGGCGCCGCCCGGCAGGTGGCGGAATGGGGCGACAAGAGCAAGGCGGCGCTGGCACCTAGGCTCGCGGCCCAAGTCTACGACCTCGCCATCCTGGCCGAGGACGTCGAGGACGAAGCCCACAACACCACCCGCTTCGTCATCCTGGCGGCCGAGCCCGACGACGCCGAGCCCGGCAAGGCCGAGGTCGTGACCACGTTTCTGTTCCGCGTACGAAACGTGCCGGCCGCGCTCTACAAGGCAATGGGCGGGTTTGCGACCAACGGCGTCAACATGACCAAGCTCGAGTCCTACCAGGTCGACGGCAGCTTCACCGCCACCGTGTTCTTCGCCGACATCGAAGGCCATCCGGCCGAGCGCAACGTGCGGCTCGCCATGGAGGAGCTGTCGTTCTTCTCGACCGAACTCAAGATACTCGGCACCTATCCGGCGAGCCCTTTCCGCCACGAGGCCCGCAAGCGCGCGGCGGCGCTGGCAAAGGGGTAAAGATCTCACGTCGCATCCGGCCGGCTCCGCGCAAGCGGAGTCGGATGCGACCAGCAAAGGCTAATCGAACAGATCCGGCGGATCGGCCATCGCCGCTTCCACCAGGTCGGCAGTGCCGACGCCGATCAGGCGGTAGGTCAGCCGACCGACCTCCCGGCGGATCAGGGCGAGCGCCTTTTCCTCGATCACGGACGCCTTCTGCGTCGGGTGGGCGAGCCGCATGTTGCGGGTCAAGACCTTGAAGTCCGAGGTTTTGAGCTTCAGCACGATGGTGCCGGCCGCGAGCCCCTTGCGGACGAGATGGGCGGCGACATCGGCGCTTAGCCCTTTCGCCTCTGCCGCCAGATCGTCGTAGTTGCCGGTGTCGCGACGGAAGGTGTTCTCCGACGACACGCTCTTGGTCGGCCGGTGCGGGGTAACGGCACGGTCGTCCTCACCGTGCGCGAACAGATAAAGCCGGTGGCCGAACTTGCCGAAAAGGGCGGTCAATTGCTGTTCGCTCAAGCCCTGCAGATCGCCGATGGTCGCCAAGCCCTCCGCCGCCATGCGCGCACAGGTCGCGGCACCGACGCCATTGATCTTCGCGACCGGCAGCGGCGCCAGGAATGTTTTCGCTTCCGCTTTGCCGATCACCGAGAAGCCGCGCGGCTTTTGCAATTCGGAGGCGAGCTTGGCCAGGAACTTGTTCGGCGCCAACCCGATCGACACGGTGATGCCGACTTCGCGCTCCACTCTGGCTGCGATGGTCGCCAGTGCCTCCGCCGCCGGCGGCGCCTCGGTGCGCCAGTCGTCGGTCAAGTCGAGATAAGCTTCGTCCAGCGACACCGGCTCGAACACTGAAGTCGCGGCGAAGAAGATGGCGCGGATGTCGTTGCTGACCCGCTTGTACTTCGCCATGTCGGGCGGGATGACGACAGCATCGGGACAGGCCTCGAGCGCCTTCCACATCGGCATCGCCGAGCGAACCCCGAATTTGCGAGCGATATAGCAGGCGGTGGTGACAACGCCGCGCCCGCCTGGGTGGCCGACGATCAGCGGCTGTTGTCTGATCTCCGGCCGGTCGCGCTTTTCGACCGAGGCATAGAACGCGTCGCAATCGATGTGGGCGATGCCCAGCATTTCAAGCTCGGGATGCGCGACGGTGCGGGCCGAGCCGCACACCCTGCAGGCCGCGTCCTCACACTCGGTGACGGCGCAGCAGTCGCGGCACAGGGCTCGTTGGGGATGGCGCACCGCTCGCTCGGAACTTCGGCTCCCTGTCAGATTACCAATCGGCAGCGGCGATGAAAGGAGCTTTGAAGACTGCATTTGCAGGAGCCACCGAACGAACCCGCTCGCGCGCGCGGCGGCGGACGTTCACCCGATCGCGTAGGTTGGGCTCAAGCGCGGCCACAATTGCTCGACTAGGCACCGGCGGCAGTTCCGCGCGCAGCCCAACATCGCCCTCGAACAGCCGAAGTTGGGCTTCGCGCGGCACGAAGATCTCGACCTGACCGCCCCGATGGGGCCACGCCCGATCCAACCGACGAGCTGTCAAGCAGCGCTATTGCGCTTGCGCTTGGCGATCTTGGCGGCACGCTTCTGGGCATTGGCGGCCTTGCGCTGGCGGGCCTGGATCTTCTTGCGGCGGGCGTCGGACATCGTGGGCATAAGAATTCCTCCGGTTGGTCGATCTGTATCGTCAATTGCCTTGAACTTCAAACCAGGCTTCGTACGGGAAAGGACACCCCCTACCCTGGGCCGATCATCTTCTCGGGCCGCACGATGGCGTCGTAGTCGGCGGCGGTGATGCCCTCTTTGAGTGCTTCCTCGCGCAGCGTGGTGCCGTTCTTGTGCGCGGTCTTGGCGATCTTGGCGGCCTTGTCGTAGCCGTACTTCGGCGCCAGCGCCGTCACCAGCATCAGCGAGCGCTCGAGCGCGGTCTTGATGTTGTCCTCGCGCGCCTCGATGCCGACCACGCAGTTGTCGGTGAACGAGACGGCCGCATCCGCCATCAGCCGCACCGACTGCAGGAAGTTGTAGGCCATCACCGGGTTGAACACGTTGAGCTCGAAGTGGCCCGAGGCGCCGGCGAAGGTCAGGCGGCGTGGTTGCCGAAGATGTGCACGCACACCATGGTCAGCGCCTCGCACTGGGTCGGGTTGACCTTGCCCGGCATGATCGACGAACCCGGCTCGTTCTCCGGCAGGTTCAACTCGCCGAGGCCCGAGCGCGGCCCGCTGCCTAGGAAACGGATGTCGTTGGCGATCTTGAACAGCGAGGCGGCGACCGTGTTGATCGCGCCGTGGCTCATCACCATGGCGTCGTGCGCGGCCAGCGCCTCGAACTTGTTCGGCGCGGTGGTGAACTTCATTCCCGTGATGGCGGCGATGCGCTCGGCGACATGCTCGGCGAACCCAACCGGCGCGTTGAGGCCGGTGCCGACCGCGGTGCCGCCCTGGGCCAGTTCCATCAGCGCCGGCATCGTGCTTTCGATGCGGCGGATGCCGTTCGCGACCTGCTGCGCGTAGCCGCCGAATTCCTGGCCGAGCGTCAACGGCGTCGCATCCTGGGTGTGGGTGCGGCCGATCTTGATGATGTGGCCCCAGGCCTTGGCCTTGGCGTCGAGCGCCGCATGCAGGTGGCGCAAGGCCGGCAACAGCTTGTGCTCGATCTCCTCGGCGCAGGCGATGTGCATGGCCGTCGGGTAGGTGTCGTTCGACGACTGGCTCATGTTGACGTGGTCGTTGGGGTGCACCGGCTTCTTCGAGCCCATGACGCCGCCCAGCATCTCGATAGCGCGGTTCGAAATCACCTCGTTGGCGTTCATGTTCGACTGCGTGCCGGAGCCGGTCTGCCACACGACCAGCGGGAAGTGGTCGTCGAGCCGGCCCTCGATCACTTCCTGCGCCGCCTTGACGATGGCCTCGCCTACGCCCTTGTCGAGGCGGCCCAGCGCCATGTTGGTCTCCGCCGCCGCCCGCTTGACGATGCCGAGCGCGCGGATGACGGCCTTGGGCTGCCGCTCGGTGCCGATCTTGAAGTTGCCGAGCGAGCGCTGCGCCTGCGCGCCCCAATAGCGGCTGGCATCGACCTCGATGGGGCCGAAGGTGTCGGTCTCGGTGCGGGTCTTGGTCATGGGCGCTCGTCCGTCGCGTAAGGCTGCAGAATAGTCCTGCGCGCGGCGTAGCACGACAACCGGGGCCGCTCCAAGAGCGGCGCCCGGCTGGCAGATTTGACTTTTACAATACGAGGCGGCTGGTCGGCGTCAGATCGATCTGATGACGCAGCCGAGCGTCAGGATCATCTGCGCCGCGAGCACCGCCCAGAACTCGTTGCCCTGGATCAGCGGAATTTGCGCCTCGAACAGCTTCGCCACCAGCGCGCATACGGTCAGGATGACCGAAAACATGAAGGTGATGATGCCAGGTGCCGTTAGACCCATGGTATTCGTCTCCCCAGCGGCGCGGGCGTGTGTGACCGATTTCACGTCATGGCCCCCAAGTTCGTTTGCCTGATGTTTGCGACTCGATATCGAAGATAACGCTAGCAGCGATGCAAGCGCCCGCCTATGGACGAGCGGCCACCGCCCACAGGCTAGATCAATTCGCCTCCGCCACCGCCTTGGCGGCATCGATGATACCGGCGCCGAGGCCGCGACTGGCCGCCGACTTGTCGGGATCGCGGGCGGTACGCGCCAGAATTTTGCGAATCTCCTCCGTCGTCAGCGCCGGCTTGCGCTCCAGCATCAGCGCGATGATGCCGGAGACGTGCGCCGCCGCCAGCGACGTGCCGGACGACATTTCGTAGGCCTGCTGCGGTGCCGGCGCCAGGATATCGACGCCTGGGGCGGCGATCGCGATGTAGCTGCCGCGGTTCGCCTTGTCGTAAAGCTGATCGTCGCTGTCACTGGCAGTCACCGCGATCACGCGGTCGTAGGCAGCCGGATAGGCCGATGCCGCGTTGGGTCCGCCATTGCCGGCAGCCGCCACCATGATGATGCCGCGGGCTGCGGCGCGTTCGATCGCCTCGAGCAGCAGAGGGTCCTTGGGGCCGGCGAAGCTCATGTTGACGACGCGCGCGTTGTTGGCCGCTGCCCAATCAACGCCCTTGATCAGCGACAGCGTCGTCGCCTCCGCCTTGCGCCCGCTGCCACCAGCGAATGCGCGCACCGCAAGCACGCGGGCATCGGGCGCCATGCCGCGGATCTGCTGCCGCGCCGCCACGATGCCGGCGATCGCGGTGCCGTGCGCTTCCGCCTCCGGCTTGCCTTCGCCGATGGCATCGAAGCTGTCGGCGATCGCGCCGGCGAGCTCGGGATGGTCGCTGTCCATGCCGGTATCGATCACGGCGACGCGGATGTTGCGGCCGAGCGCGACGCGGTGCGCTTCGCCGAGGCGGACCTTCTCGGTGGCGTACTGCGGCAGCGGCGCCAGCGCGGCACGGGCCGCCCCCTGGGTCGTCTCGAACACGAAGTTGGGCTGCACCGCGATGATGCGCGGATCGGCGAGACCGGCCTGGATGACCTGCTCAATCACCTGCTGCCGCGAGCGGTTGTCGGGGATGCGCAGCCGCACGCACTTGAGTCCCAGCAGCTGCGAGCGCCACTGCACTTCGACGTTGAGCGAGAAGCCCTGGCCAAGGGCAATGGTGTCGCTATCGCTGACGCTGTCGTCCATGGCGATGATGATCTCGCGGTCGCGCGAGCGGTCGAGATCGGCGGCCGGCGGCACCGTCGAGGGCAGGCGCCGCGGCGGCGTGAACGGCGGTGGCAGGGTCGGCATGCCCGGCGGCACGAAGGCGCTCGCCGGCGGCGTGACCGACGGTCGTCACGAGGGGCGCCGGCAGCGCGGCAGCGGCAGCACGATGATCGGCGGCCGGTGCGGGTGCCGCGGCCGGTCGGATTTGTGCGGCGGTTTCGCAGGCCGCGGATCGCGCTTCGGCGGCGGGTTGTCGGTGCCCGCGCTCCTGAGATTGGGGCTGCGCGCCGCCAGTACCGGCTTGGTCTTCGCCAGCGGCTTGCGGACCTTCGCCCGGGCCTGGCGCGGAATGACACCGGTCGCCTTGCTCCAGACGCTGTTGCCGGCGCCGCCGGCGGCCATGGCATCGCCGATCGATGTCACGATCAGAGCAGCGGCGCAGAGCAACGCTGCTGCCCTGCGCAAAGTAATGCGGTTAACGGTCATGACGCGGTTCCTGACAACGGTCTGTCCGATCGTCTCTAGTTGGGTGCCGGACCGACGAACGCGAATACTTCACCGCGCGCCTTGGCTCTGGCGATGATGCCGGCGGCGTCGGCCTTGTTGCCCGCCAGCCTCAGACGATAGTAACCCTCGGCAGTGGGTCCGCCGATGATAGTTGCCTTGAGTTCCCGCAATGCGGCGGTGAGTGCGCCGGCGGTCGCGCCCGGCTGGAGGCTGACAAGCGCTTCGACGCCAACGGCGATACCGGCCGACGGGCCCGATGCAGTCTGGTATCCGGCGCCGGTCTCGCGCGTCAGCAGCGTGGCGATCGTCACCGCCTGCAGGGCCAGCACGACGGCTGCCGCCGCGCCGGCAATACCAAGCGTGGTGGGCGAGATGCCTTTGATGAAGCCGGCGATCTTCTCCCACACCGACAGCGGCGAGGGCACCGAGAATGTCCGCGGCTGCGGCGATGCTGCGACCTGCGCCATCAGTCGATCGAGCGCGGCGGCGCCCGGCGCCTTGATCGCCTCGTTGGCGGCGATCGCGGCATCCTGTTCCTCGCGCGCCAGTGCCACGTGGGCGGCGACGTCGGGGTGTGCGTCGAGGTAGCTCGCGACCCGGGCGGTCTCGGCCGGCGACAGCTTGCCGGTGACGAGCCACGGCAGCATCGCCTCGATCTCGTCGGCCGGCGCCAGCGGCTTCTCCTTCGGTTGCATCGTCATCACGGCCATCCTCGATCAACACCGGCTGCGGCGAGCAGCTCGGAAAGCTTCTTGCGGGCGTAGAACATCCGCGTCTTCACGGTGGCCTCGGGAATGGCCAGGATCTCGGCCACTTCCGCGACGCTACGCTCCTGGTAGTAGACGAGGTCGAGCACCGCCTTGTGATCCGCTCCGAGCTTGTCGATGCACAGCCGGATCGCCTTCGCCTTGTCGAGCTTCTGCGACGTCACTTCCGGGTTATCGTCGTCGGCGGCGATCTGGCCCGCCGCCTCCTCGTCGATGCCGCTCAACTCCTGCCGCTTGCGCATGGTACTGACCGCCTTGTTGTGGGCGATCGACAGGATCCAGGTCATCGGCGCCGAGCGCGCCTCGTAACGGGCGGCATTCTGCCAGACGGCAAGATAGGTTTCGTTCATCACTTCCTCCGCCACCGCTTCATTGCGCAGTTGCCGCACCAGATACCGGTAGAGCCGGACATGGGTTGCCGCGTACAGGCGCTTGACCGCAGATGCGTCTCCCTTGGCAATCGCCGCGAGCAGGATCGCCTCGGGGCCGGTCGCCAAACCGGGTGGGTTGCCGGGCTGATCCATGTCACGCATTGCCACTTCTGCTCAGGTAGACGCCGCGAAGGCGACAAAGGTTCAAAGCGATGATTGGATGATAATCGCTTACGCGACCGGCAACCAGCATAACTCCGACTTGTGCTCAACGCTGCGCCAGCCGATTGCGCGGGCTTGCCGAATAGCCGGTGCAACCGTGACCGGCGAACTGCGCCGACCGGCCCGCTCTACTGGTTCCGGACACCAGTTCTGCAGCAACGACACACTGGCCAAGCGCCCGCTTCGATGTACAGTCGAGCCAACTTTCGAACAGTAACGAACAACAAGGGAGGTTCTTCATGGCCCAGAACAAGGTTGCGCTGATCACCGGCGCCGGCTCCGGCATCGGCCGCTCGTCGGCGCTGGCGCTGCAGGCCGACGGCTTCGACGTGGTGCTGGCCGGCCGGCGTGCCGCCGAGCTCGAGGGTACAGCCGCGCTGGCGAAGAAGGGTGGCGGCCGCATGCTCGCCGTGCCGACCGACGTAACGAAGCCGGACGAAGTGGTCGCTCTGTTCGCCAAGACCAAGGCAGCTTTCGGCCGCCTCGACGTGCTGTTCAACAACGCCGGCATGGGTCTGCCCGCTGGTCCGATGGAGGACATCGCGCTCGAGAAATGGCGGGCGGTGGTCGACCTCAACCTCACCGCCTGCTTCCAGTGCGCGCAGGAGGCGATCAAGATCATGAAGTCGCAGACGCCGAAGGGCGGCCGCATCATCAACAACGGCTCGATCTCGGCGCACGCGCCGCGGCCGATGTCGGTCGCCTACACCGCGACCAAGCACGCCATCACCGGCCTGACCAAGTGCATCTCGCTCGACGGCCGCATCCACGACATCGCCTGCAGCCAGATCGACGTCGGCAATGCCGACACCAACATGGGCGGGCGCATGAAGGCGGGCGTGCCGCAGGCCAACGGGCAGATCGCGCCCGAGGCGGTCATGGATGTCGAGCACGTCGGCAGCGCCGTGCGCTACATGGCGAGCCTGCCGCTCGATGCCAACGTCCAGTTCATGACCATCATGGCGACCAAGATGCCGTTCGTCGGCCGCGGCTGATGAATTATGGCTGGGGACAGTTTACCGATTTCCGATACCAAGCGCGGTTCATCCGTCGGCTGAGAACAGAAATCGGCATACCGTCCCCAGCCCCCACCCGCTGCCGCCCGATCAATTCGCGAACCGGAAGTGCATCACGTCGCCGTCCTTGACGACGTAGTCCTTGCCCTCGAGCCGCATCCGGCCGGCGTCCTTGCAGCCGTTTTCGCCGTTGAACTGGATGTAGTCGTCGTAGGCGATGGTTTCGGCCCGGATGAAGCCCTTCTCGAAGTCGGTGTGGATGACGCCGGCTGCCTTCGGTGCCTTGGTGCCGGCGGTGACGGTCCATGCGCGCGCTTCCTTCGGGCCGACGGTGAAGTAGGTCAGCAGCCCGAGCAGCGAATAGCCCTCGCGGATCAGCTTGTTGAGACCGGCTTCCTCGAGCCCGAGATCCTTCAGGAACTCGGCGCGCTCCTCGATCGACAGGCCGGCGAACTCGGCCTCGATCTTGGCCGAGATCACGACCACGCCGGCGCCTTGCCTGTGTGCCGCCTCCTCGACCAGTTTCGAGTATTTGTTGCCGGTCGCGGCCGACGCCTCGTCGACGTTGCACACGTAGAGCACGGGCTTGGCGGTCAGCAGTTGCAATGCTTGATAGGGTGCCTCCTCCTCGCTCGTGAGCTTGGCCTGCCGCGCCGGTGTCCCAGCGCGCAGCAGCTCCAGCGCCTTGTCGAGCAGTTTCATCAGCGCGATTGCTTCCTTGTCGCCGCCCTTGGCCTTTTTCTCGGCCGCCGTGCGCCGCTTCTCGCAGCTTTCGAGGTCGGCCAGCATCAATTCCGTCTCGACCACCTCGGCGTCGGCCAGCGGGTCGATGCGGCCTTCGACGTGAGTGACGTCGTCGTCGACGAAGCAGCGCAGCACGTAGGCAATGGCATCGCATTCGCGGATGTGGGCGAGGAACTTGTTGCCGAGGCCCTCGCCGGTCGAGGCGCCGCGCACCAGGCCGGCGATGTCGACGAAGGTCAGGCGCGTCGGGATGATCTGCTGGCTGCCGGCGATCGCGGCGAGCTTGTCGAGGCGCGGATCGGGCACGCCGACCTCGCCGACGTTGGGCTCGATGGTGCAGAACGGATAGTTCGCCGCTTCCGCTTGCGCGGTCTGCGTCAGCGCGTTGAAGAGCGTCGACTTGCCGACGTTCGGCAGGCCGACGATGCCGCATTTGAAGCCCATGGGAGGAGGTCCGGTAAGGATGTGGGGGAGATTGAGTGAGGGGGTACACCGGGGGCGGCGACGGGCAAGGGGCGGGGCGGGGGCGGGGAGGTAGGCTGGCGGATTGGGGCGTCACGAGTTCAGGAGGATCGGCCTTTCGTCCGCTCGCTTTTGAGGGCAAGCGGACGCGATACAGTAAGTCTGCCGAGGGTGGGGGAAGAGCCATCGCGTCGGGCGCATAGATGGAAATGGCAAGTGTATTGTGCGAGCTGACCGTCAGATCGGAATGCGAAAGACCCGAGGAGCCATAGCATTGCTCTCTTGCTCATGAGCAGGCGACCCCGTCATCATGTTCGCCTCCCTGGACAACCAACTTGGGCCCATGCCGCGTGCAGCCGGCTATCAAGGCATTGCTCTCTCGAGGACGAGAATGCCTAGATCATCGCGCCAATAATCATCTTAGAAACCCAAAAAACCAGTCGCGCTCTTGAGCAAGGCCCGCTTCCGCAAACGCGTCGGCGAGAAATCGCTGCGTGTTATCACTACTGAGGTTGGTATCGACGTACCATCCTGGCGCGAACAGCTTGGCGTGTACGGCCAGGTCTTTCCGGCCGCCGTAGAGGTTGATGGGATCGGTTGCGATATAGGCGCGGCTGTATTTGTGCCGACTTGCCAGCCGAAGCATGGCATCGCCCCGATGATCGTGAAGCCAACGCATCGCGGTGATCAGCACCTCGGCCAGGGTGCGGCATTGCCAGTGCTCGCCAGTGATGCCCAGCCACCACTTGGAGCCACCTTTGAGCCGGAATTCACGATAGCGATCCGGATGGGCGCGGCGAAGCGCGATCGTCGTGCGGCGGACAAGCTGCTCGCGTCGAAACAGGGCTTCGCAAGGGGCCGATGGCGAACCCGACAATATCTGATGCAGGTGATAGAGCGGGATTTCGAGGGAGCGGCCCGCGATAGTGATCGATGCGTGATCATGAGTCATGAGGGCTCTCCTTCAGGTTAGGACTTGAGCAGGCGTTTTAGGTGATGGCGACGGGCGCGGTAAATCGTGACGATTTCATTTCCGGCGAGCACGACCTTCCAATTGGCAAGACGTTGCAGGCGGTCGCTGAGAACCTTGAGATCACGGATCGTGCTTGCCACATCGTTCTCCAGAAGCACGACACCATCACCTTATAACGGGCGTGCCATAGCGAAGAATGAGATCGACATCCTGATCGCAGCGACCACGCTGGCGAAGCCGCGCGCGGGCGTGAGCGCAGTATTGATACTGCCTCATATTCACCTCCTCTAACTGTAATGGCCTGTTCGGCCTTGAACCTCAGTTATTTGAATTGGACTTCTTCTCCCCGGCCCCAAGGGCGTAGTGCATCATGAGCTGGTGGAGCGATGCACGCTCGGATTGCAGGCATGAGGGGTTGTTTCCGGCCTGGTCAGTCAGTTCGATCTGGTCGTCGATCAGCTCAAGATGCCTATCAATGAGCTGGGTCAGGCGTTTGGATTGACTGAAGGCAACCCGGCGGGCTGAGACCAGATCGGGGATGTCGGAGGCAATGATCGCTCCGAGCCCCTGACCCTTCTCGCTCGCATCAAACCTGACAATGGCATACCGGCCACCAAGAGCGATAACACGCGGCTCGCTCTCCCTGTCTTCGAGCGCGCGACACCCTTCCTGAAGCACTTGGGCCATCAGCAGCAGGATGTAGGCAACGGCGGCCGTCTGCGGGGTTCGCTCAGCCTGAAGCCATCCCGTGAGCGTCAATTCCCCGATGCCCATGAATTCGCAGAACGCTTTTCGGCCAAGCGGGCCCTGGCCCTGCAACTCGGCCTTCAGGAGTTTGGGGTCGGCCATGAAATCTTCGGCCAGCTCCGCCGCGATCTCCCGAACTGATTTTCCCTCTGCCAGGGTCAAGGCGATGTCGGATTTCAGCATGAGGCACCCTCCAAATATCGAAAATCGAACGTATATCGCACTTATTACTCAATATTTGATATTATGTCAATCATTTTTTCTCGAATACAAACAATAGACACAGTCCTGCGGTCGGTTTCCGACGTGCCTGCAGCAATTTGCCTTCGAAATCAGAAGTTTTTGGCCTTGGCGGTTTGCCCTATCGCAAACGGTCAAGCGGCGACTCTGCATTGGGGTTGCGCGCCATTTGGCGCGCAACCCCACGTTCAACGTCATGGCCGCGAAGGCGGCCATCCACGACAAGCCCCATCCTTACGGTATTCAAGGAAGCTTCAGCCCTTTCGATACGAGAACGGCTCCCACCGAGTGTTTGCCCATTGTCGTGGATGGCCGCCTTCGCGGCCATGACGAATTCTGATGGAATTTGCCGAGCGGCGCTCGGCAAATTCATGTCAACGTTTCAAATGCGATGACTTCTTTCCGGACCAGCCAACGCCCCTCCAACCACAGCTTTACGCCTTCACCACCCGCGCAAACCCTTCCGCGAACGGATTGGCGATGCGCATGCCGGCCACGTCGCGCCCGTCCTGCAAGTCCTCCGACACGAACAGGCGGCAGTCAGCTTGCAGCGCTGCAGCGAGGATCAGGCAGTCCCACCAGCCGTACCCGGTCGCGTCCTCGACCGCGAACGCGCGCTCGGTCGTTTTCGCATCGAGCGGCGCGATCGCCCACGGCGCCAGGGTGCGGATGTAGGCGCGCGCCGCGTCCACCGGCATCAGCTGGCGGCGCTGGACGAGAACACGACAGGTCTCATTCAGGCTTTGTGGGCTTAGCGTGAGCGTACGGTTGGCTATCGTCTGCCTCAGCAAATCCGCCGACACCTGCCGCTTCGCCGGGTCGGCCGGATCGAGGGCGTAGATCAGAATGTTGGTGTCGACGAAGACCCGGCCTGTCATAGAGCTCATCCCGCGTTCCGAGGTCGGCGCCAATACCGGCGAAGCCCGCGCCGCCCAGGAACTGCTCGAGTATCGCCAGCTGGCCTTTGCCGCGGCCCATCCGCTCCTCGAGCATCTCCGCGACAAAGGCGGACATGCTCAGGTTGGCCTTGGCGGCTTCGACCCGCAGCCAATCAGCGATGTCGTCGCGCAGGGTGATCGTAATGTTCTTCATGACGCGGAATTAGTGCGACACGATTTTCGTGTCAATCGTGTTTGCGCGTTTTTGAGGCCAGCCACTTCTTGAGGTTCTCGGCGATCGCGCTCTTTGCCTTGGCGGCGCGCTCGCCGGCGGGATGGCGGATGGGATTCGGGGCTACCGGCTTGGCCGCGACCGGCTTCGGCGCCGGCGGCTCGTCGGCAGCAGATGTCAGCCGCGCGACGTCCGACTGGAAGCGGTCGGCCTTGCCCTTGGCGAGCCAGGGGGCCGCTGCTGCGATCGCATCCAGCATCGGCTCGACCCAGGCACTTTCGGCCTTGGCGAAGTCGTTGAGCACATAGTGGATCACGGCGTCCTTCGAACCGGGATGGCCGATGCCGATGCGTACCCGGGCATATTCGTTGCCGATGTGCGCCGAGGTCGAGCGCAGGCCGTTGTGGCCGGCGTTGCCACCGCCGACCTTGACCTTGAGCCGGCCCGGGTCGAGGTCGAGCTCATCGTGGAACAGGATGATGTCGGCGAGGTCGATCTTGAGGAACCGTGCGGCTTCCCCGACCGAGCGGCCACTGTCGTTCATATAGGTCTCGGGCTTCAGCAGCAGCACGCGCTCGCCATCGATGGTGCCTTCGCTGACTAGGCCCTCGAACTTGCGCCGCCAGGCCGGGAAGCGATGGCGCTCGGCGATGCGCTCGACCGCCATGAAGCCGATGTTGTGGCGATTGCGCTCGTATTTGGCGCCCGGATTGCCGAGGCCGACGAACAGTTTCATGTGCGAACCCGGCAGTCCGTAGGTTGGGTTAGACCGGCGCGCCTGCCGGTCGTAACCCAACATTCCACGGGCGGTGGCAAGGTGTTGGGTTACGGACGCAAGGCGGCGTCGTAACCCAACCTACGAATACCCGCTGCAACAGCCACCAACTTACTTCTTGGTGGCGGGCTTGGCGGCTGGAGCAGCAGCACCCTTGGCCGGAGCAGCAGCGGCACCCTTTGCAGGCGCGGCAGCAGCACCTGCCTTGGCGGCCGGCGCGGCAGCCTTGGCATCGCCGGCAGCAGCCGCGGCGGCAGGAGCCGCACCTTCGGCGGCGGCGGCGGTCTCGACCGCCTCTTCACCCTTCGACGACGCGCCGGCGATGGTCGCCACCGTGAAATCGCGGTTGATGATGGTCGGGCGAACGTTCGGCGGCATCTTCACTGCCGAGATATGGATCGAACGGCCGATCTCGAGGCCTTCGAGATTGAACTCGAACACCGCCGGAATGGCGTCCGCCGGGCAGATCACCTCGACGTCATGGCGCACGACGTTGAGCACGCCGCCGCGCTTCAGGCCGGGCGACAGCAGCTCGTTGACGAACTTCACCGGCACCTTGACCCGGATCATGCCGTCGGCCGCGACGCGCTGGAAGTCGACATGCACGAGGCGATCCTTGATCGGATCGAGCTGCACGTCGCGCGGCAGCACGCGCAGCTTGGCGCCGTCGAGATTGATCTGGAACACGGTCGACAGGAACTTGCCCTTGGTCACTGTCTTCCACAGCTCGTTCTCGTCGATCGCAATGGTCTGGGGGTCTTTCTTGTCGCCGTAGATCACGGCTGGAATCTTGCCTTCACGACGCACTGCCCGGGCGGCCCCCTTGCCGGCCCGCGGACGCGCCGTGGCTTTCAGTTCGGTCATCTCTGCCATGGCTGTCTCCAATGAAAAATGGGCCGCAAAGTCGGCCCGCACTCAGTCCGCCCGGCCTCCAAGGGTGCCGCAGCGTAGTCTCATAGTCGATGCATGAGATGGCGGCTGTATAAAGGGGGATCGAGGCTGTTGCAATGCGATAAATGACCGGATCAGGCCGTGACCTTAGCCGCCAGCCGGTCGAGAGCGAGCACCACTAGGCCCGCGAGCAGACCCCAGAACGCCGCGCCGACGCCAAAAACCGTTATGCCGGAGGCGGTTACGGTAAAGGTAACGACAGCCGCAAAGCGATTGGCGACATCGTGCATGGCCTGCGCCAGCGCCCCCGTCAGCGAGCCGATCAGGCCAAGGCCGGCGATCGCCTTGAGCACGGCAGCAGGAAACGCCAAGAAAAGTGCGACGATCGAGGCGCCGAAGGCGGCGATTGCGAGATAGATGATGCCGTAGGCGATGCCGGTCACCCAGCGTTTGTCCTTGTCGGGATGCGCGTCGGGCCCGGTGCAGATCGCCGCCGTGATCGCCGCCAGGTTGACGGTGTGGGCGCCGACGAACGCGATCGCCAACGACGCCAGACCGGTGATGAACAAGGCCGGCGCCATCGGCACGGTGTAGCCGGAGGCGCGCAGCACCGCGGCACCAGGCAAGTTCTGCGACGCCATCGTCACCAGGTAGAGCGGCACGCCTAGACCCAGCAGCACCGCCGGGTCGAACACCGGTGTAATCGCGACCAGTGCCGCGGTCTCGAATGCCAGCCCCTGGCCGGCCAGGGCGCCGCTCCAGATGGCCAAGCCGATGCCGGCGGCGACGACGGCCAGCATCGCCGCCGCCGCACTCCATAGCCGGATCACCAGGAACAGACCGATCAGCGGCAGCACCAGCTCGGGCGACGCCTTGACGCCGTCGAACATGGCGATGACGAAGCGCACCAGCACGCCGGCCAGCATGGCGGAGGCGACCGCCACAGGGATGCGTTCGATCAGCTTAGCCAGCGGCGCGATCATGGCGGTGAGCAAAATCAGCGCGCCGGCAAGCAGGAAGCTGCCAGCCGCGGCACTCATGCCAATGCCGCTGGTGGCGGCGATGACGGCGGCACCCGGCGTCGACCAGGCGGTGATCACCGGGATGCGCTGCCAAGCGCTAAGGATCATGCTGCTCAACGCCATCGCGACCCACAGCCCGATCACCCAGGATGTCGTTTCGGCCTGGGTCGCGCCGAGCGCCTGTGCTGCGGCGAGCACGATGGCCAATGCCCCGGCAATGCCGACGAGGGCTGCCACCAGGGCAGCGGTAATTGCGGAGAGGCGCATGGGGGGCTCGTGAGTGGCGAGAGGGTCAGTCGTGAGTTGTGGATGCATCAACCGCGAGTTTGGCGAGTGCTTCCATTAGCGCGAGAAGGCTGGCAGTCAATGCTTCGCCAGATCAATGGGTGATGAGTACGTCAAAGCCTCTTCCGGTTGAGTTCCGGGGTAGCTATATTCGTGTCATGGCAAAGAGCAGCAAATCCCCATCCTCGAAGATCGCGCGCGACGCCTCATCAGGCCAGTTCGTTGTCGTGAAGCCGGCAGTTGGATCGAAGCTCAAAGTCGGTCAGATTCGCGACGCAGTGCGAAAAGTCAATGAAGCGCAGCGTGGCAAGAAGTGAGCGCCTCGACGGAGAACGTATTCCTCAATTGCCCATTCGACGAAGCCTACAAATCATCGTTTGAAGCTGTGCTGTTCACCATTACGGCCAGTGGCTATCGCGTGCGTTGCGCACTCGAGGAGAACGACGCTGGCGACGTGCGATTCGACAAGCTCTGCCGGTTGATCCGCGAAAGCGGAAAATCGATTTATGACCTTTCGCGCACCGATCTGAGCGCCGCCGGTCTCCCACGGTTCAACATGCCGTTCGAACTGGGACTTTTTATGGGTGCCAACCGCTTCGGGAGCCCCGCACAGCGCAAGAAGAGCACGCTGATCATGGTCAGCGAACCACAAGTTGCCAATCTATCTGTCGGACCTATCCGGCAACGATCCTCAGTCGCACCATGGCAATCCGGCGGAAGTCGCCCGAATAGTACGCAAATACTTGCACCTTCGGCCAGACGGGCAGCCGTTGCCAGGAGCAACACGGATCATGGCGGAGTTCAACCGGTTCAAGAATTCGCTGCCAGCTCTAGCCTCGGCGCTTGATCTCACGCCCGATGAAATTGATCCCTATCACGACTGCCGCGACTACATCGGTCTCCTGACAGAGTTTTTGCGACAGGCTTGAATTGGGACGGCACAATGCAGAACGCGGCTTGTTACTGCGCCGTTTGCTCTGACGGTTGGGCAAACACTGCTCACTTTCCCAGCAATTCCGGCCGGTACTCGAAGTGCATAGTGTCGTAGTGGCCCCACTTGCCGCCCCAGATGAAGCCGTTGGCCTCAAATACCCGAACGATTTCATTGGGGATCCTATTTTGATAGCCACCCCTGCTCCAGCGCCAGTAGTGGGCGTGCCTGGTCGCGATGTCGATAGCGATGCCGTAGCCGTGCGCGCTGACCTGGTTGGTGCCGGCAATAGAGCGGCAATTGTAGGTACCATCCGACGGCTTCAAATAGGCGTCGAACGTCGCCGGAAGTTCGTCGAGAGCATGACTGATGGCTGCGAGCTTGCCGGCGACGCCGTTGATCCTCGAGACCTTCAGCTTCTGGCCCGATTTTTTTGGCAGCCACACGACCTCGACGAGATTCTTCGCCACGTCGCCCTTGCTGCAGTCGCCGTACATCTTGGCGAAGAATGCGTGATTGCGGGCCCGCCCCGGATCGGTCTCGGCGGTCGCCGGAGGAGGCGCATCGCCCGCCGGGTAGGGGATTGCGAACATGTCCTTGAGGTCAGGCGACTCCAGCCACTTCTCGAACGGCTTCGGCCCCCGGCCATCGTCGATCGGCATCCGCGTGCCGTCCTTCCAGACGAGATCGTTGCCTTCGACTGCCTGCAAATGATCGGGATAAGCCGCCAACAGTCGCTCGCCCGGCGACTGGGCCGATGCCGGCGACACGAGGCAGGCCATGGACAGTGTCCCGAGCAGCAATAGCGTTCGCATTGAAGATCCACCCCCGCGAGCCCTTGCCGACATTGCCGCCGCCACGGCACGCGGCGCAACCGGCAATTTCCGCATATTGGCTGGCACGGCTGGTTCACGGTTCGCCGGATCATTTCTTGTCCTCAAGCGCCGACCTGTTACAGTGCCCCCAAGTTGAAACCAGGACGACGCCTGAAGACGGAGTTCCGGCACACGCAGCATGTCGGCTGCGGTCCGGCCTCGCGCCAGGCGCTGGGGTTTGATGTGCACGGAGCAGGCGACGACGGCAAACCGGGCGGCGGCAACAGTCGCGCAAGACCGGTAAATGGAGCAGGCGCCCCCTCGGGCGGCGGCTGGCGCGACCAGCGTTACGCGCATGGCAGCGCGACCTACGCGGCGCTCGACCTCGGCACCAACAACTGCCGGCTGCTGGTGGCGCGCCCCTCGCGTCGCGGCTTCATGGTGGTCGATGCCTTCTCACGCATCATCAGGCTCGGTGAGGGTGTCAGCGCCAGCGGCATCCTGTCCGACGGTGCCATGAACCGCACCTTCGACGCGCTGCGCGTGTGCGCCGCCAAGATCGCCCGCCACGGCGTCAGCCGCTCGCGCCTGGTTGCAACCGAGGCCTGCCGGGTCGCCGGCAATGGCGCCGGCTTCCTCGATCGCATCCGCCGCGATCTCGGCCTCGACATCGAATTGCTCTCGCGCGAGGAAGAAGCCAGGTTGGCGGTCTCCGGCTGCGCCTCGCTGCTCGATACCGCGTCCGATCTGGCGCTGGTGTTCGACATCGGCGGCGGCTCGACCGAGCTGATCTGGCTCGACCTGTCGCGGCGCAAGGGCCAGTGGCGGCGCGGCACCGCCGATCGCATCGAGGCGCACGCCTGCATCGCCGCCTGGACCTCGCTGCCGGTCGGCGTCGTCAACCTCGCCGACCGCTTCGATGGACGTCAGGTCGACGCGGTGGCGTTCGAGGCGATGGTCGCCGAGGTGACGGCGTTGATCGCGCCATTCGAGGCCGAGCACCGGTTCGGCGACAGGGTTCTGCGCGAGAAGGCACACCTGCTCGGCACCTCGGGCACGGTGACGACGCTCGCCGGCATCAAGCTCGGGCTGCCGCGCTACGATCGCTCGCGCGTCGACGGCATCTGGCTCGTCACCGAGGAGATGCGCCGCGTCACCTACGATCTGGTCGCCAAGAGCTACGAGGAGCGCATCGCCGAGCCCTGCGTCGGCCGCGACCGCGCCGATTTGGTATTGGCCGGCTGCGCCATTCTCGAAGCGCTGGTCAGGGTGTGGCCGACCGAGCGGCTACGCGTCGCCGATCGTGGCTTGCGCGAGGGCATCCTTTCAACGCTGATGTCGGAAGACGGCCACCACCGCGGCCAGTCGACGAATTCGAACGGCCGGTGAGGATCACGATCACGATGGCGAAGCTCCCGAAACACGGCGGCGCCGGCCCCGACGCCGGACAGCGGCAGCTCAAGGTGCGCGTCAAGTCGGTGAAGAAGCGCACGCTGGCCTCGCGGCGCTGGCTCGAGCGTCAGCTCAACGATCCCTATGTCACCGCCGCCAAGCGCGAGGGTATGCGCTCGCGCGCCGCCTACAAGCTCGCCGAACTCGACGACAAGCTGAAGTTCCTGAAACCCGGCCAGCGCGTGATCGACCTCGGCGCCGCCCCGGGCGGCTGGTCGCAGATCGCCGCCGAGCGCGTGCACGCGACGCCGGCGCACGGCGCCAAAGGCCAGGTGGTGGCGATCGACATCAGTCCGATGGAGGCGATCCCCGGCGTCGAGATCCTGCATCTCGACTTCATGGCCGACGACGCGCCGGCAAAACTCATCGCATTGCTGCGCGACGACAAGGCCGACGTGGTGCTGTCCGACATGGCCGCGCCCTCGAGCGGCCACGCCCGCACCGACCATCTGCGCATCATGGGCCTCGCCGAGGCGGCGGCAGCGTTTGCGACAGAAGTGCTGGCAGCCGGCGGCACCTTCATCGCCAAGGTGCTGGCGGGCGGCACCGAGAAGGAGCTGCTCAACCAGCTCAAGCGTGATTTCGCGACGGTGAAGCACGTGAAGCCGCCGGCCAGCCGGTCGGACAGCGCCGAACTCTACGTCGTGGCGACGGGGTTCCGCGGCGGAGCGGGGTGAGGCTTGCGGCCTGCCGGGGCGCTAAGTCCATGTGCGACCAGGAAGCGCGGCGACCGTGTCCGTGCCTAGTCCGTGGCGATCCAATGCACGAGGCGGCCTTCGATCGCGCGAACCATTCGGACGAGCCCGTAGTCGAGCGCGGCCATGATCAGCACGCCAACCAGCACGATGTCGGTCGAGAGATATTCAGCCACGATAAGCGCCATCCAGGCGATACCGTGCGAGGTCGCGGTCAGTTCGGCACCGACGAGCATCGTCACGCCGGTCGAGCTCGCCCCCAGCGCTTGAGCGGCTTGGATCTTCTTCGCGCTGATCGAACGCGCCGCTTGCATCGAAGCAATCGCGATCAATGGCAGGCTGCGACCCTGGTGACCCTTGTTGCGATCGACGAACAAAAGTCGCCAATACATCGACCGGCGACGGCAGGAAGATCAGTTGGATCGCGCGCATAGTCTGCTTGGTGTCGCCCATGTCGATGTGACGGACGATGCGCGGTCCGAGAAGGACCGCTCACGTCTCACGATTGATCAACTGGATCATGGGCGACTTGCGGGTCCATTCGATTTTCGCGATCTGCCGCGGCCGAAACAGAGGATGGAGCGTCGTGAAAATCACGATCGCCCGCACGAGCGTCGATAAGACCCTCGAGAATACCTGTTCGCGTTAGCGCTCTTCGACCTGATACACGTCGTCAGCCATCAGGATATCGTAAATACGCGCGGATTTGCCCGAGAGCGCGTGCCCCACGCGGTCGGCAACGTCACCTTCACCACGGGCATACGTGACCGCCACCTCGAGGTCCGCGGCAATTGGCGTCTCGCCGAGAATCTCCATGATCGTATGATCAGACACCGGCCCCGCGAGATGACGGACCTGATCTGCGGACATG
Organism: uncultured Alphaproteobacteria bacterium; assembly: GCA_963741505.1. GTDB lineage: Bacteria > Pseudomonadota > Alphaproteobacteria > Rhizobiales > Hyphomicrobiaceae > JAKFWF01. Next base: position 85,440 of record CAVUIJ010000021.1, read on the forward strand.
CCAGGCAAGTTCGTCGAATTGTCATTTGTCGCTTTGTCCATGACGCGCCTCCCGACCAGCAAGGCCGTTAGAGTGTAGCCAATTGCGTGTGGCCGAAGCCCTTGGTGTAGTCGAGCACCGAGATCACCTGGGGTGTGACCCTGAAAACCGTAATCCCACTATCGGTGTCCGAGCCGTACTGGGCGATTTGCGGAAACTTGGCATGCATCAACTGCTGCACACGCGCCAGTTCGTCCTTGGCTGTCACGCGCTCGGCCTTGCCACCGATGGAAAGCCCCTTGATTTCTTCCCAACTCGCATAGGGTGCATCGATCGTGAGGGAGACCTTGTTGCTGCGAGCAATATTCTTCGCCTTCTGCGAGTCGCCCGAACAGCCGAAGTATATCTTCATCCCATCGCTGACGTAGCTCACCGTCGTCGCCTGCGGATAGCCGTCGTCGCGAACGGTCGCGATCGTCATGTCATTCTCGCTCGACAGGAGCTGCAATATGGTCGCTTCGAGTGCTCGATCCATTAGACCCTCCGTCTGTCTGCACAGCGGCATCATCTGATCAGTCGGTGCCGGCAGCATCTGTAACCCCATATCAAGCCAGCTGCCTGGGGCCGCGAGATCACGCGTCCCGCCTCCAATTCAAACGGACGAAATACCCGCTCTCGTCGTAATGGGTGTCGAGATCGCCCTTATACGCGTCAACGATGGCATGGCCGATGCGGCGCGGCAGATGGATGTCGGTCGTGGTGATGACGATGCGGCCGTCGGAATTCTCCAGCGCCATGATCCGCTGCATCGGATGATCGTGCTTCTCGGCCGCCTCGACATTGCGAGCAAGGTTGGCGATTTCCGCGGCATGTGCGGCAACGAAGCCGCCGCTCAAGATCAACTCACCAGCCGGATACTTGTCCTTGATACGATGGCAGGCCGGGCAGGTGTGAGGATGCGCCCCCTTCGGCGCGTCCTGCAGCCATTGCCAGCGCCCGTCCGCGAACACCGCCCCGCACTGTGTGCACACGCTTGGCTCGGCGAGCTTGCCCCTGGCCTTGTAGGGGTCGTGCCGATGCTCCTCGATGCTGTGAGACTTGATCGTGTCGTGCCGTTGCTCGGGGCGTTTGGTATCTCTCTGTTTCATGGCAGCCCACTCCGTTCCAACTGGTCGCTGAGCTTTCACCCGCTTCAAAGCAGTGCGGCCACTCAGGAGGTCACACTTGCCCCGGCCGCGCCGGCCTGACCATGACCAGCGTCAATGCGCGAGCAGGGTGTTTACCGTGATATTTCTCGCCCTGCGGCCGACCATTGTGAACCAGCCGTTCATCCCAGCCCAGCGTAGAGGATAGGACATGCAAACCCCGCTTCAACTCACATTCGAGGACATCGGGCATTCCGACGCCATCGAGGCTCGCATCCGCGACGAGGCCGCCAAGCTCGAGCAATTCTACGATCGCATCAATTCGATGCGGGTGGTCGTTGCCCGGCCCCAGCACCGGCACAAAAAGGGCGATACCTACCAAGTTCGCATCCACGTCGTCGTTCCCGGCGCCGCCGACATCGCGATCAGCCGTGAGCCGGCGGCGACAGGCGCGCACGAGGACGTCTATGTGACGATCCGCGATGCGTTCAAGGCCGCCCGCCGGCAACTTCAGGACTTAGCCCGCAAGCGCCAGGGTAGTGTCAAAGAGCACGAGAGCCCACCGCACGGCACGATCGCCACACTGCATGCAGAGAAGGATCACGGCTTCATCACCGCCTCGGATGGCCGGGAGATCTACTTCCACCGCAATAGCGTTTCAGGCGTCAAGTTCGAGGACTTGCAGCCCGGCCAGGAGGTCCGGTTCTCCGAGGCCGCGGGCGACAAGGGTCCCCAAGCGACATTGGTTCGCCTTATCGGCAAGCATCATCTCGACTGAGCGGACGGTGAACTTGATGATAAAGAATTGGTGCCGTGGGTCGCCGAGCCGGCGCCCTGTCCTCGTTTGACATGTCCCGCCTACCCGCCATAATCGCCCGCCACACGCTCGGCGCAGCAGCCGCGCCAATCCCAAAAAGGCCGGAGCCCCCATGTGGCGGATGTGGCTTGCCGCCCTGTTCTGGGGCCTCAACTGGCCGGCGGTGAAGATCATGCTCGCGGCGGCCTCGCCGTGGACACTGCGCACCGCCGGGCTCGCCGGCGGTGGTCTGCTGCTCGCCGCCTTCACGCGGGCGACCGGTGCCTCGTTCGCGATCCCGCGCGAAGCCTGGCGGCACGTGGTGATCGCAAGCCTCCTCAACGTCGCCGGCTTCAACGTCTTTGCCGTGTTCGCGCAGCTGTCGATGCCGACGTCGCGAGCCGCGATCCTGACCTTCACCATGCCGTTCTGGGCGACGCTGTTCGGCTGGTTCATCCTCAACGAGCCGACCGACCGGCTGCGGCTGGCGTCGCTGACGCTCGGCGGCTTCGGCCTCGTCATACTGTCATCGTCGTTCTGGCCGCAGATCGCAGCCGGGCAAGCGCCGTTCGGCCTCGTTTACGTCCTGGGCGCGGCGATCAGCTGGGCAGCCGGTACCGTCTACCTCAAGAAGCACAGGATCGCCGCTGACCCTTTGGCGCTGACCACCTGGCAGGTGATCCTGGCAGCGGTCGCTTGCGCCCTCGGCACGGTGCTGTTCGAGACGCCGCGTCTCGACCTGTCGCAGCCGCGGGCCGCCGCGGCATTTCTATACCACATCGCGCTGCCGCAGGCCGCCGCCTACGTGCTGTGGTTCAGCCTGATCACCAAGGTTTCGTCGTCGACCGCGAGCCTCGGCACCTTGCTGGTGCCGGTATTCGGCGTCGTCGGCGCCGTCGCCATTCTCGGCGACCGGCCGACCGCGTTCGATCTCGCCGGCTTCGCCCTGCTGTTCGCCGCAGTGCTGAGCGACCAAGTGCTGCGAACGATATCGATATCGAAGACATAAGGCCGAAAGCCGGCTCGATTGCGCGACAAACACGCCGCCAGGGCGAAACAGTGCCATCGCAGCAGTTGCTTGCGAAGCCGGCCGCGACACACTACGTCTGGCCAAGTCGATCTGTGGAGGGATGTGCCATGACACTTACGATGCGAGCGCCGGCACTGTTGCTGGCCATGCTGACGACGCTGTTGCTCGCGGGTTGCGGCATCAACAATATTCCGACCTACGAGAACGGCGCCAAGGCCGCCTGGTCTGAGGTGTTGAACCAGTACAAGCGCCGCAATGACCTGATCGGCAACCTGGTCGAGACCGTCAAGGGCTTCGCCGAGCAGGAGAAGACGGTGCTGACACAGGTCACGGAAGCCCGCGCCCGGGCGACCAGCGTGCAGATCCCGGCCGACATCCTGACAAATCCGGAGGCGATGAAGAAGTTCCAGGAAGCGCAGAACACGCTCGGCGGCGCGCTGCGCCAGCTGATGGTGGTGGCCGAGCGCTATCCCGACATCAAGTCGGGCGCCAACTTCCTCGCCCTGCAGAACCAACTCGAGGGCACCGAGAACCGCATCTCGATCGCGCGGCGCGACTACATCGAGAAGGTGCGGCTCTATAACACCGAACTCGTCACCTTGCCCGGCCGGATCTGGAAGTGGGTGATGTACGGCGCCAACAAGGAAATGGCCTCGTTCGACATCCCGGCCGAGGAGCAGAAGGCGCCGAAGGTCGATTTCACGCCGGCAAAGAAGCCTTGATGATCCGGTGTCTGGCTTTAGCCTGACACCGTGGCGCCGGCCGTGCGAGCAGTGCCAGGCTAAAGCCAGGCACTGATGGTTAGCACTAGGGAACGAACCCATGGGACAGGTGAGTTCCGCCGCCTGGACTGGACCCGAAGACAGAATGCGATTGCAACGTTCAGCCAGCGGTTGTTGGCGGCGGCGTGCATCGTACTTGCCGCTCTCGGCCGGCGGTTCGCTCGCCGCCACGCCCAACTTCCCACCATTGACCGGCCGCATCGTCGATCAGGCCAACATTCTGTCGGCGGCCGATCGGGCCGAGATCGAAGCGGCGCTCAAGGCGCATGACGCCAAGTCGACCGACCAGGTCGTGGTGGTCACCGTCAAGTCGCTCGAGGGCTATCCGATCGAGGACTACGGCTATCAGCTCGGCCGCTTCTGGAAGATCGGCCAGGCCGGCACCAACAACGGCGCGCTGCTCATCGTCGCGCCCAACGACCGCAAGGTCAGGATCGAGGTCGGCCGCGGGCTCGAGCCGCAGCTCACCGACACGATGTCGAAGCTGATCATCGACAATGCCATCCTGCCGGCGTTTCGGCGCGGCGACTTCCCGGCCGGCATCAAGGCCGGCGTCCGCGACATCATCGCCACGCTGCAGGGCGACGCGGAGGAGGTGAAGCTGCGAGCGAAGAGCGCGCGCAAGCCGCCCGAGGCGCAGATCGACTACGTCCAGCTGATGCTCATCCTGTTCTGGGTCAGCATCGTCGCCTATTCGATCTGGCAGCAGCACCGGCAGTCCGCGAGGCTGCCGGCCGGCTACCGCGGCCGCCGACGCTACGGCGATGGCAACGTGATCATCGTGCCCGGCGGCTGGGGCGGCTCGGGCGGCTGGAGCGGCGGTTCGTCGGGTGGCAGCAGCGGCGGTGGATTCTCCGGCGGCGGCGGCGATTTCGGCGGCGGCGGCTCGTCAGGCAGTTGGTAGGCAGGAACGGATATGGCACTGGTCGATGAACACGGGCGGCAGCGGGTCGCCGACGCCATCGCTAAGCGGAGAACCAAGACCTCGGGCGAAATCGTCGCCGTGGTCGCGGCCGACAGCTCGACCTATCTGCATGTGCCGTTCATGTGGGCGGCGCTTGTCGCGCTGCTGGTGCCGTGGCCGTTCATCCATTTCACCTGGATGACGGTGCACAACATCTGGCTGATCCAGCTGCTGGTCTTCGCAGGCCTGCTGTCGATCCTGTTCTACCGGCCGCTGCGCTACGCCCTCGTCCCCGCCTCGACCAAGCGGCTGCGCGCGCATCGCCGCGCCGTCGAGCAGTTCCTGACCCAGAACCTGCACACCACCGAGGGCCGCACCGGCGTGCTGCTGTTCGTCTCGGTCGCGGAGCGCTACGCCGAGATCCTGGCCGACAGCGGCATTCACAAAAAGGTCTCGCAGTCCGAGTGGCAGGGCATCGTCGACACGCTTGACGACGGCGATCGGCGAGGGCCGGGCGGCGGACGGCTTCGTCTCAGCCGTCGAAGCGATCGGTGCCCGCCTCGCCCAGCACTTCCCGCCCGGCAGCGCCGAGCCGTCGGGCCTGCCGAACCACCTGATCGTGCTGGAATAATCGGTTTACCCTGAAATCCGGCAAGCCGCTCTTGCCCTGGTTTTGCCCGATCCTCGCCCTCGTCTGCCCCAGTTCCAAGGTTACCAAAGCTTAATCGGGAATGGTTAATCTTGGGCCTTTCCGATGGTGGTCGCGATGGCTGCACAGGCGCCGTCGGGACTGGTCACGGGGCGTGATCGTTAATTCGTACGCACGTACGAGCAAGTGACGGGAAGGGGTTTTCGCTTTGGTCTCGCGTACACGACGGCGCATCGCCGGCGTCGCGTCGGCCGCATTGGTTGCGGTCCTCGGCGCCCATAGCCTGATTGCGAACTCGGATCGCACACGCCAGATCGCGCTCTACAACATCCACACCAAGGAAACGATCACCGTCGTCTACAAGAAGGATGGCAAGTACCTCCCCGAGGCGATGGAGAAGATCAACTGGGAGATGCGCGATTTCCGCGCCAATGAACCTGCCAAGATGGACCCGGCGCTGATCGATCTGATCTGGGAGGTCCATAGCGAGCTCGGTTCCAAGGAGCCGATCCACATCATCTCCGGCTACCGGTCACGCAACACCAACGAGATGCTGCGTCGCACCGTCGGCGGTCAGGCGAGCGAGAGCCGGCACATCCTCGGCAAGGCCGCCGACGTGCATTTCCCCGACGTGCCCTTGAAGCGCATCCGCTATTCGGCGCTCGTGCGCGAGCGCGGCGGCGTCGGCTACTATCCGACGTCGGCGATCCCGTTCGTCCACCTCGACACCGACCGCGTGCGCTCCTGGCCGCGCCTGCCGCGCTACGAACTCGCCCTGCTGTTCCCGAACGGCAAGACCCAGCATCAGCCGGCCGACGGCGGCCCGATCACACGCGAGGACGTGCAGATCGCGCAGGCCCGCCATCGCGAGCTCGCCGTTCAGGTCGCCGAGTTCCACGATTTCCGCAATCGCCCGGCCGGCTTTACCCAGGTGGCGGCTGTGACGCCGAAGGCGCCGCCGCCAGCGGCCTTCATAGCTGCCTCAACGGCGCCGCCGGCGATCGCGCCGAAGGCGGCCGCACCACAGGTCGTCGCCGCCCTGCCGCGTGAGCCTAGGGCACCGGCACCCGTCGCCGCTGCGCACCTTGCCGTCGAGCCGCGCCTGATCGACCGGCCGTCGCGCCTGACCCAGCCGACCACGGATGAGCGCGCCAAGCTCGCCCAGCTCGCCGCCCTCGCCAGTATCGAGCCGCAGCTAGTCTCTGGCCCGGCGCCGGCGAACCGCCCAAAGCCAGCGCTGGCGAGCCTCACCGGCGTTGCCCCGAAAGCTCCGATCGCGGCGCCTGAGGCACCGAGGCTTGCCTCGCTCGCGCCGGACATCGGCTCGCTGACCGCCGGCTTCAGCAATGGCTGGGTGCAGGCTCCCGCCTATGACGAGGAGCACCCCGAGGAGCTGTCCTATCGGCCGTTCCCGGTCGCCCCCTACATGACCCAGACCGCCTCGGCCGACGATCCGGCGCTGACCCAGATGAGCCATCCCGATGTGGCACGGACCCTCGAAATGCTCGATCAGGCCGGCTCCATGCCGCCGATGCGGCTGCGCCCGACCCAGCAGGTCGCGCGTCTGATGTGGGCACAGGAGTTCAGGGGCAGCATGGCCGACGTCGACAGGCTGTTCGCGTCGGGCGACGACCTGGTCAAGCCCACCAGCCTCACCAACCGCAACGTCAAGACGGGCACGCAGTAACCGCGTCGGTCGGCACCGCGTACCGCTGTCAAAACCCCTCCATCGCTCTTGCCACCTTGGTGATGAACGCCTTGCGCTGCGCATCCGTCGCGATGTTCATATGATAGAGCGCGTGGTACTCGGCCGACGCCTTGCCGCCCGACAGCCGCTTCAGGTAGCGCTTGATCATCACCCGTGACGGATCGCCCATGTAAAGCGCCAGCCAACGCTGCCGGCCATAGGTCGAGATGCCGGCGATTTTCTTGATATTGCCCAGCAGCACTTTGACGTCGGCCGGGTCCGTGAGTTCGATCGACACGCCTGGCATCATGACGCGATCGAACCAACCCTTCAGCATCGCCGGCAAACCGAACACCCAAGTCGGGAACTGCACCACCAGCGCATCGCATCGCTGCAGCCTGGCGACGTAGTCCTCCAGGCCCGTGCGATTGCGGCTGGTGTCGTGATAGGCGCGGCGCATATCGGCGCTCATCACCGGATCGAAGTTGTCGGCGTAAAGGTCCATCAGGTCGACCTCATGCCCGGCGCGCCGTAAGCCGGCGATCGCCTCGGTCCGAATGGCACCGTGGAAGCTCTCCGGCACCGGATGGCAATAGACGTAGAGAACGCGCATCAGCCGCGCACCGGCACATAGGTCCGCATCTTGCCGGGGTTGAGCAGACCGTAGGGATCGGCCTCGCGCTTGAAGCCCAACTGATCGGCGTCTGTGCGCTTGTGGCGGCTGCCGTCCTCGACCGTGTAGACATGCGGATTGGCGATGGTCACGCCGTTTTCCTCGAACAGATCGATGATCTCGTTGAGCCGCTCCGCCGTGCTGTAGCGCACGACGGGAAGCGCGCTGCAGGTGACCCTTCCGCCGAAGCGAATGAATTCCAGATGCGGGATCACCTCGTCGCCGAACATCTCGGTCATGGTTTTCACTGCCTGCATCACCCGGTCATGTGGATAGAGGCACTGCAGGTAGGTGACGGTGCGGTCGGTCTTCAACACCTGCAGCGTGGTGTGGTTCCAGGTGTACTCGTAGAGCGGGATCTTGGCCGGGCTCTCGTCCATCGGCATCTCGAGCGTGATCTCACCGCGGCCCTTGAGCAGGGACTTGAAGCTCTCGAGCGAGGCCTCGGCGATCATCAGCGCCAGTATGCTCTTGCCCTCGGGGCAGTGGACCTTGAGCGGGCCGAAGTAGGCCGGCAGCGGCCATTTGATCGGCGTGATCAGCTTCTTGACGATACCGTCGGCCAGGGCGATCTCGTGCCCGACCTGCACCGCGTCATAGAAATCATCGAACGCCACCACCACGTCGATCCACGGCCAGGCCGGTGCCAGCGGCATTTCCAGCTCAACGACGATACCGGTGGTGCCGAAGGTGCGGTTGATCTTCTGCGTCTCCTCGCCGCGCAGTTCGATGATCCGGGGCGTCTCCTCGACCGTGACCATCCGCGCGGCGATGACGTTGCCCGGTTCGCGTAGACCGCCATAGGTGATCGAGCCGATGCCGCCGGAACCGCCGCAGACGAAGCCGCCGATCGTCGCCATGCGCTTGGTCGAGGGGTGCATGCGCAGCTCCCAGCCCGCCGGCGCAAGCGCGCTGTCGACGTCGACAGCCTGGCGCCGGCCTCGACGCGCACGACGCCGGGCTTGTGCCAGACGATCCTGGTCATGGCGGAGAGATCGAGCAGGACGCCGCCTTCGAGCGGCACCGCCTGGCCGTAGTTGCCGGTCGACAGCCCGCGCGGCGTGATCGGAATGCGGCGGCGCGCGCAGGCGCCGGCGACCTTGATAACGTCGGCCTCGTTGCGCGGCACAGCGACGATATCGGCCGATTTTCCGTGCAACTGCGCATTCAAGATCGGGCTATACCAGAAATAATCACGAGAGCGCCGCCGCACCGTCGTGGTGTCGGTGACGAGCGGCACATCGCCCAGCTCGGCGATCAGACCGGCAATGTCGTAGCGCGAAGCAGGTGCCGCCTTGTTGGCCGGCTGGCTCGAATTCATGGGGCTTTCTCCGGCGGGCACTATCGATCGTATCGAAGCTCGCACAGTAACCAGCCTCACGCCTTCCGACCAGAGGCAGCAACGCAGCGGATCGCCCATGTCATGGCACGCTTTGCCAGACCTTCGGCCAAGCCAATCACAGTGCCAATGCGTAGAAACGCCACGGAATGTGTGTGACGCCGCTGACGCCCCTTGCCGAAGGCACGGCACCGACTAGACTTGATCCAAATCGAAAGGCGCGTTCCGGGAGATGGGCAACCGGATCGCCAACAGAGGAGCCGAACCCATGAGCCGGACTTACCCCCGCATCTCGCGGCGCGATGCGCTTCGTCTCGCCGGCGGCACTGCTGCTTCCCTCGCCAGTCCAGGCATCATCACGCAGGTTTCGGCGCAGGGCCTCGACAAACTCAGCTACCAGACCAACTGGCGGGCCCAGGCCGAGCACGGCGGCTTCTACTATGCGCTCGCCAACGGCATCTACAAGAAGCACGGCATCGACGCCGATATCCGCATGGGCGGGCCGCAGCAGAACCCGTCGCAGCTCTTGCTCGGCGGTCGCGTCGACATGGTGATGTCGAACTCCTTCGAAGCGATCAACTACGCCCGCGAGGGCCTGCCGTTCCTATGCATCGCCTCGATCTTCCAGAAGGACCCGCAGGTCATCATCTCGCACCCCGGCGTCGGCAATGACAGCTTCGAGGCGCTAAAGGGCAAGCCGATCCTGGTCGGCACCGGCGGCCGCAACAGCTTCTGGCCGTTCCTGAAGGCGAAGTTCGGTTATACCGACGAGCAGGTGCGCCCCTACACCTTCAACATGGCGCCATTCCTCGCCGACAAGAACATCTCGCAGCAGGGCTTTCTCTCTTCGGAGCCGTTCGCGATCCGCAAGGCCGGCGTCGAGCCGGTGGTGCATCTGATCGCCGATGCCGGCTTTGAGAACTACAACACCACGATCAATATCTCGGCGAAGCTCGTCGCCGAGAAGAAGGATGCGGTGCAGCGTTTCGTCAACGCCACCATCGAGGGCTGGGCCGCCTACATGAAGAACGGCGACGGCAACGCTGCCGCCAACGCCCTCATCAAGAAGGACAACCCGGACATGGACGACGAGAAGATCGCCTATGCCGTGAAGGTGATGAACGAGCGCGGCATCGTGCACTCGGGCGACAGCCTCAAGCTCGGCATCGGCGCCATGACCGCCGAACGCTGGCAGCGGTTCTACGACACCATGACCAAGACCGGCGTGTTCCCCCCGGCATCGATATCACCAAGGCCTACAGCCTCGACTTCATCAACAAGGGCGTCGGCTTGTAAATGGCAACGGCAGAGCAGCAACCTCGTCCACTTGCTTTCCCGGGCGAGCGCGAGGAGCGCCAGACCCGGGATCGCGTCCTATCCGACGGGACGCGATCCCGGATACGCCCACTGCCGTGGTCGTTCCGGGAAGGCAGCTGTGGTTGTGGCGTGCCTTCAGCCAACAACTCACACACAGCGCCGACTGCTGGTCAATCAAGCGACATTCAAGCATGACCTTGTCCGAGCAGGCGGCTGCCTCGATCTGTGCCCCTCTAGCCCTGAAGCACGGGGAATGGGAACCGCAGCGGCGCACCCTCGTCACCGTGAGCCACGTATCGAAGCAGTTCGGCAATGGCACGCTTGCGGTTCACGACGTGAACATTACGCTGCGCGAAGGCGAATTCATCAGCCTGCTCGGGCCATCGGGCTGCGGCAAGTCCACGCTGCTGCGCATGCTGGCGGGCCTGACTTCGCCCAGTGCCGGCGAAATCGTGTGGGGCGCCGAGGATAGCGCCCACATCAAGCCCGACATCGGTTTCGTGTTCCAGGAGCCGACCTTGATGCCGTGGGCGACCGCGCTCGGCAACGTGATGATGCCGCTGAAGCTCAAGAGCCGGCGCCCGTGGCGAAGCCGAGACGGCAGCCGCCGAAACGCTGAAGCTCGTCGGCCTTGCCGGCTTCGAGAAATCCTATCCGCGCGAGCTCTCGGGCGGCATGCGCATGCGGGTATCGATCGCCCGCGCACTCGTCACCCGCCCGCGCATCCTGTTGATGGACGAGCCGTTTGCCGCCCTCGACGAGATCACCCGCCACAAGCTCAACGACGACCTCTTGGCGCTATGGTGGCAGCGGCGGTTCTCGGCGGTGTTCGTCACGCACTCGGTGTTCGAGAGCGTCTACCTGTCGCAGCGCATCGCGGTGATGGCGGCGCGGCCCGGACGCATCATGGCCGATCTCGCGGTCGCCTCGCCCTATCCACGCGATGATCTGTTCCGCACCTCGGCCGAGTACGCGCAATTGTGCCGGGTCACGTCCGAGACCTTGAAAAAGGCGATCAGCGCATGACCATCCCGAGCGACGGCACCGACAGCGCCACCCGGCCCGTGTTCGAGGAGGAAGCCCGCATCCTCGGCATCGCCGCGAGTGCCTGGCCCGGCATCCTGGCGCCGATCGCGATCGGCATCCTGGCGCTTGCCGGCTGGGAGGCGACGGTGCGGCTGCGGGCGATCCCGCCCTACATCCTGCCCGGGCCGCTGCTGATCGGCCAAACGCTGATCGCCGACTGGCCGACGCTGTCGACATCGCTATGGGTCACGCTGCGCATAACGTTTGCGGCGCTCGTCGCAGCGGTGACGGTGGGCGTGACGCTCGCCATCCTGTTCACGCAGTCGAAATGGCTCGAAAAGTCGCTGTTCCCCTATGCGGTGGTGCTGCAGGTGACGCCCGTTGTCGCCATCGCGCCGTTGATCATCATCTGGATCGGCGACATCAACCTGTCGCTCTTGGTTTGCGCCTGGATCGTGGCGTTCTTCCCGATTCTGTCGAACACCATCCTGGGGCTCAACTCCGCCGACCACAACCTGGTCGACCTGTTCCGCCTGTACGGCGCGTCGCGCTGGCAGACCCTGCGCTATCTGCGACTGCCCGCGGCGCTGCCCTACTTCCTCGGCGGGTTGAAGATTTCGGGCGGCCTCGCCTTGATCGGCGCGGTCGTCGCCGAGTTCGTCGCCGGTACCGGCGGCAACGCCTCGGGCCTCGCCTACCGCATCCTCGAGTCGAGCTATAACCTGAAGATCCCGCGCATGTTTGCGGCGCTGCTGCTGATCTCGACCGCCGGCATCGCGATCTTCCTGGTGACCAGCTGGATCTCGCACCGCCTGCTGCACCGCTGGCACGAGAGCGCGATCAAGCGGGAGTTGTGAAGCGATGAATTGGCGCGCGAAGTTCAAGGATCTGCCGGCCGGTCGCGTCACACTACGGCGGGCGACGGTGCCGGTGTGCCTGGTCGAAGGTGTCACCCTCATCGGCGATGCCGAAGGCCTGGCGCAGGTTGATATTGTGATTGCCGGCGGCAAGATCGCAGCAATCGATCCGGCTGGTGCGAATGCCACTGGCGGCACCGCGGTCGACCTTGATCGCGGCATGGTGTGGCCAGGCTTCGTCGACTGCCACACCCACCTCGACAAGGGCCACATCTGGCCTCGCGCGCCGAACCCGGACGGCACCTTCCAGGGCGCGTTGTCGACGGTCATGGCGGATCGCGCCGCCAACTGGTCGGCAGCCGACCTCGCGCCCCGCATGGAATTCGCGCTGCGCTGTGCCTATGTCCACGGCACCACCGCGATCCGCACCCACCTCGATAGCCGCATCGAGCAGACCCATATTACCTGGCCGATCTACGCCGAAATCAAGGATCGTTGGCGCGACCGTATCCAACTCGACGCCTCGCCACTGTTCCCGATCGACCTCGCCCTCGACGACGCTCACATGGCCGATGTCACCGCGGCAATCGCCGCTCATGGCCGCACCCTCGGCGCCGTCACCTACATGACCGAGAACCTCGCAGCCGGCCTCGACCGCTTGTTCCGGTTGGCGTCAGAGCGCGGCTGGAATCTCGATTTTCATGTGGATGAAAGTCTCGATCCCGCGGCAACTTCGCTGCGCAACATCGCCGAAGCCGCTGAGCGCTACCGCTTCCAGGGCCAGATCCTGGTCGGGCACTGCTGCTCGCTGTCGAGCCAGCCGGACGAGCAAGCCAATGCCACAATGGATCTATTGGCCCGGACCGGTATTGCCGTGGTGTCATTGCCGATGTGCAACATGTACCTGCAGGACCGGCAACCAGCCGTGACGCCGCGCCGGCGGGGTGTCACCTTGCTGCACGAGATGCATGCGCGCGGCATCGAGGTTGCGATCGCATCCGACAACACTCGCGATCCGTTCTTCGCCTACGGCGACCTCGACGCCATGGAGGTGTTCCGGGAAGCCGTCCGCTGCGCCCATCTCGACCACCCGGTCGGCACCTGGCCGCGGGCGATCACGGCGACGCCAGCACGGATCATGGGTGTTTCCGGCATTGGCATGCTGCGTCCGGGCGGCGGCGCCGACCTGCTGGCGATGCCGGCGCGGACCTGGACCGAACTGTTGTCACGGCCGCAATCCGACCGCGCCGTGCTGCGCTCAGGCGCCTTGATCGCGGCCGATTTGCCCGACTACCGCGAGCTCGATCCGCTGTTTTCCTGAGGCTGGCGCGGTTTTCCACAGTTCCGTGGGTCGCAAAATTGCCTGAAATAAAGTGCCTTCAGCATTGCGGAAGGGCCGCAATTGGCTATGTCTGGGCGCTCGTAGGCGCGGCCGGTCACTTCATCCCCCAGGTGACGGTAAGGCGCGGGACAACAGACAGGGGCGGACGCGAAGGTCATGGCCGAGCAGCAGGATTCGATTTTCCGCGAGATCGACGAGGAGATGCGTCGCGAGCAGATCCTCAAGATCTGGAAGAACTACGGCACCTATATCATCGGCGCGGCACTCGCGATCATCCTCGGAGTCGGCGGTTATCAGGCCTATCTGCACAGCAAGCAAGTCGCGATCGAGGCCTCCGGCGCTGACTACGACGCCGCCGCCCAGCTGATCGCCAGCGGCAAAGCCGACGAAGCCAATGCCGCCCTCGAGAAGATCGCCAAGACCGGTCCGGCCGGCTACGCCATGCTGTCGCAGCTGCGCCTCGCCGCCGCCAGTGCCAAGGCCGGCAAGACCGCCGAAGCGGTCGCAAGCTACGAAGCCCTGGCCAAGGACGCCGCTGCCGACAAACTGTTCGCCGACTACGCGCGGCTGCAGGCTGCCGCCCTCAGGCTCGATCAGGCCGACTGGACCGAGATGCAGAATCGGCTCATCGATCTGACTGACAATTCCAATCCCTGGCGTTATTCCGCGCGCGAGCTGATGGGGTTGGCCGCATTCAAGAACGGGCAGATTGAGCAAGCCCGCAAATTCAATGAGCTGCTGCTGGGCGAGCGCAAGGTGCCGCCGTCAATTCTGGAGCGGGTCAAAGTGGTGATGGCTGCGATCGTCGCCGCTGAGTTGGCGGTCACTACACCGCCGGCTGCGACTGCGGCGCCGGCACAGAAATCTCCAGAGCCGCCGAAGTCGGCCGAGGAACCGAAGAAGAAGTGAACGGGGGAGCCCGATGGGCGAGGCTAGGATTACACGTGAGCGAGCTGGCCTAGGACGAGTTGCGCGTACCGCGCTGGTCGCCGCTGCCGTCGCCAGCGTCCTCGCCGGCTGCTCCGACAGCCTGCCCAGCATGCCCAAGATCTCCGACCTCAATCCGTTCGCGACCAAAGAGAAGCCGCTGCCTGGCACCCGCATTCCAGTGGTCCAGGCGGCCGAGAAGATCCCCGGCGACCTCGCCAGCGCCGACAAGCCGATCACCCTGCCGCCGCCGCGCGCCAACGACACTTGGGCGCAGCCGGGCGGCCAGGCCAACAACGCCCCGGGCCATCTGGCCCTCGCCAGCGCCGTGCGCCAGACCTGGAGTGCCGACGCCGGCTCCGGCTCGTCTTCCTCCGGCAAACTGACCGCAAGTCCGATCGTCTTCGATGGCCGCGTCTATACGCTCGACGCCGCCGCCCGGGTCAGCGCCTTCGCGCTCTCCGGCGGCTCGGCGGTCTGGCGCACCAACGTCACGCCGGAGAAGGAAAAAGCCGAGAAAGGCTACGGTGGCGGGCTCGCCGCCGACAATGGCCGCATCTACGCCGCCACCGGCTTCGGCACCGTGGTCGCGCTCGATCCGCAATCGGGCAAGAAGGTGTGGGAGAAGTCGCTCGGCGTGCCGGTGCGCGCCTCGCCGACCGCCGCCGCCGACCGGGTCTTCGTCGTCACCACCGACGGCCGCTTCGTTTGTCTCAACGGCGCCGACGGCAACGAGATGTGGAGCTTCCGCGGCTTGCCCGACAAGACCAGCATCATTTCCAACCCGAGCCCCGCCGTCGAAGGCGATGTCGTGGTCGTGCCCTACCCGTCCGGTGACGTGGTCGCGCTGCGCGTCGCCGACGGCCAACAGGTCTGGCAGGAGAGCCTCGCCCGCACCAAGTCGGCGTCGGCGATCGCGAGCCTCAGCGATGCCGCCCGCCCGGCGATCGACCAAGGCATGGTGTTCGCCGTCGGCCATGGTGGTCGCATGGTCGCAACCCAGGCCCGCACCGGCGAGCGGATGTGGTCGCTCAATGTGCCCGGCACCCAGACCCCCTGGGTCGCCGGCGACAGCGTGTTCGTCGTCGACACCACCGGCCAGCTGATGGCGATCACCCGGCGCGACGGCAAGATCCAGTGGACGGCGAAGCTGCCGGGCTCGACGTGGTCGGGTCCGACGCTCGCCGGGGGGTTCCTGTGGCTCGCCTCGAGCAAGGGCCAGCTGACGGCGGTCGAAGCGGCGACCGGCAAGGTCGTCTCGACGCAGGATCTTGGCGCACCCGTCTATATCGCCCCGGTCGTCGCCGGCGGCCGCATGTTCGTGCTGACCGACAAAGCCAAGCTGATCGCGTTGGGCGGGTAGCGGCGGGCGCAAGTGCCGCACGGTGCGATACGAAACGCGTATGCACCCTTCAATCACAGATGCCACCGCGTCCATTTGGAATGGACAGTGATTGCTGGTATCGTTGGTTATGACCGCAGTTCGTAAGTCATTGATGAGCCACACCGAGTTCCTGGCCTGGGCGATCAATCAGCCGGGCAAGTGGGAGCTCATCGATGGCGTGCCGGTCGCGATGTCGCCGGAGCGGGTCAGCCATAGCAACACTAAATATCGTGTCACGCGGGCGCTCGAAATTGCGATCGCAAAGGCCGGCGTGCCCTGTCGCTTCCTGATCGATGGCGTGCTCGTCCCGATCGACGCCAATCGAAGTTTTCAACCGGACGCCCTGGTCTATTGCGGTCCCGCAGCTGCTGATGACGCGCTCGAGATTACAAATCCGATCATCGTCGTCGAGGTGCTGTCGCCGAGTACCGCGCTACGCGACCTGCGCGACAAGCTCGCCGGCTATTTCCTGGTGCCGAGCATCATGCACTACCTGATCGTCGATCCCGACAAGGGGATGGTGATCCATCATCGCCGCACCGATACGGCGATCGAGACGCGGATCGCCACCAGCGGCGCGATCAATCTCGACCCGCCGGGGCTGGAGATGGAGCTGAGCGAGATGCTGCCGATGTGAGGCACGTCCACGCAGTCACGTAGGGTGCAATAGCGAAGCGTATTGCACCACTTCGGGCACGGCGTCTGCATCCGGCGCAATACGCTAACGCTATTGCGCCCTACAAGTGCCCTCAATGCGTGGCATCCGGCATCGAGGCTTTTTTCTTGGCAATGAACTCGCGTAACGCTTCGTCCACCCCCGGGTCGAGCGCCGGCTGCTGGTAGTCGGCCAGCATCTTCTTCCAGGTCGCATTGGCGCGGACGTGCATCTCCTGCGCGCCCTCGGCTTCCCACTGCTCGACTGAATTGTTGTCGTGCAGAGCGAAGCGATAGAAAGCATCTTCGAAGTTCGACTGCGTGTGGGCGCAGCCGAGGAAGTGGCCGCCGGGGCCGACCTCGCGCAAGGCCGACAATCCCTGGCCGTTCTCGCTGATGTCGAGGCCCTCGCAAAAGCGGTGCATGGCGCCGAGCTCGTCGCAGTCCATGACGAACTTCTCATAGGATGAGGCGAGCCCGCCCTCCATCCAGCCGGCCGCATGCAGCACGAAGTTGGTGCCGGCCATTATCGTCGGCCACAGCGTGTTGGCGCTCTCGTAAGCGGCCTGCGCGTCGGGCCGTTTGGAGGCTGCGAGCGAGCCGCCGGTGCGGAACGGCAGGTTCATGCGGCGTGCCAATTGCGCCGCGCCGAAAATCGCGTGCGAGGCCTCCGGCGTGCCAAAGGTCGGCGCGCCCGACTGCATCGAGATCGTCGATACGAACGTACCGAAAATCACCGGCGCGCCGGGCCGAATCACTTGCGTGAACGCGACGCCGGTCATGACCTCGGCCAGCACCTGCGACAGCGTCGCCGCCATCGTTACCGGGCTCATCGCGCCCGAAAGGATGAACGGAGTGATGATGCACGCCTGATTGCTGGCGGCATAGGTCTCGGCGGCGCCGAGCATGGTCGCATCCCACACCATCGGCGAGTTGGCATTGATCAGGCTGGTGCAGACGGTATTCGACTGCACGAACTCTTGGCCAAACAGGATTTCACTCATCGCCACCGTGTCGGCGGCACGCGTGGGATGCGTCACCGACCCCATGTACGGTTTGTCCGACAGCGCCATGTGGGCGTACATCATGTCGAGGTGGCGCTTGTTGACCGGCACATCGACCGGCTCGCACACGGTGCCGCCCGAGTGGTGCATCCACGGCGAGGCGTAGGCGAGCTTCACGAAATTCTGGAAATCGGCGATCGTGCCGTAGCGGCGCCCCTTCTCGATGTCGTGCACGAACGGCGAGCCGTAGACCGGCGCGAACACGGTCTTGTTGCCGCCGATCTCGACGTTGCGCGCCGGATTGCGCGCGTGCTGGACATAGGTCGCGGGTGCGGTCTTGCAAAGCAAACGAGCAAGGCCCTTGGGGAAGCGGATGCGATCACCCTTGCTGTCCGCTCCCGCAGCCTTGAACAGCGCGTGCGCCTTCGGATAGTCGCGGAACTCGATGCCGATCTCCTGCAGGATCGTCTCGGCATTGGCCTCGATGATGCCGAGCGTCTCGGCACTCAAGCAGATCGGTCGGCTGGATGTTGCGCGAGATATAGGGGATGGACGCCGCCGCCCGCAGCAGGCGGGCGGCCTTGCGGGCCTCGCGTCCGCGCCGGACGGGCGGCGCTGACGGCGGATCGGACTGCGAAGCGCCCATGGCGGGTTCATCCCTCGAGTGATGAAATTCGTTCGACCATATGGCGGCCGAACGTCGTGGATCTCTAACCCACCTGCGGCATTCGCTTGCCCGAACCCGTCTCGAGCTTGACATCGCGGCTGCCGACGCGACGCTCGGTGGAGGGCGTATGGCCGAAGTGCTCGTTGTAGCTCTTCGAGAAAGTGCGATGCGGAAACGAAGCCGCAGGCCATCGCCACCGACAGGATCGGCTGGCTGGTCTGCTGCAGCAGGAAGCGGGCGCGATCGAGCCTGACCGTCAGGTAATGCCGGGTCGGCGAATGGCCGAGGTACTTGGCGAACAGCCGCTCGAGCTGGCGCGGCGACACGCCGGCCTCCGCCGCAAGCTCGGTGCAGGACCGCGGCGTCTCGATCGTCTCCTCCATGCGCGCGACGACCGACAGCAATCGCGGATGGGCGACGCCGAGCCGGGTGCGCAGATCCATGCGCTGGCGCTCAGAAGCGTCGCGGATGCGATGATGAATCAGCTGGTCGGTGACAGCGGTGGCGAGCGCCTGGCCGTGATCGCGGGCGATGATCGACAGCATCATGTCGGCGGCCGCGGTGCCGCCGGCGCAGGTAAAGCGATTGCGGTCGATCTCGAACAGCTCCGAGGTCACGTCGAGATGCGGGAATTCGCTGACCAGCGCCGCCTGGTTCTCCCAGTGGATGGTCGACTGGTAGCCTTCGAGCAGCCCGGCCTTGGCCAAGACGTAGGTGCCGGTGCATACCGCGCCCAGTGCCGTGCCGAACGACGACAGCCGACGCAGCGCCGCCATGGCGTCGCGATGGTCGAGGTTCTGCACGCCGTTGCCGGCACACAGGATCGCCGCCGACAAGTCGCGGGCCTGGGCGAAGGGCTCGTCCACCCGAACCTCGACGCCATTCGACGCCTTCACGGGACGGCCATCGACGGAGTAGAGCCGCCACGCGTAGAGCACCCGCTCGGTCACCTGGTTGGCGAGCCGCAACGGCTCGATCGCCGAGGTGAACGCCATCATGGTGAAGTTGGGCACCAGCAAAAAACCGACGCGAGCAGGCCGCGCCGCGTCGTGCCGCGACAGCGCCGGTGGCGACGCGGCCGCCACCTTGGCAGGCGCTGCCCTGGAGATCGTGCCCGAGCTGTTCTTTGCCATTCGCTATTCTAAACACGACATATGCGGCGTTGGCTAGAGGCGGCGGCGTGTGCAGACACAGGACGTTTTATTCTGCCGCAGCCTTGCGCTCCGCTTCCCCGAGCCACTGATCGAGATCGGCCAGCGCCCGCCTACTCATGGCTCGCTTCTTGGCGAAGCCGCGGTCGCGGCCCTTGATGGGGCGACCGTCGGCATCGTGGGTCGGCGGATCGAGCGGCGGCAGCAGGCCATAGTTGATGTTCATCGGCTGGAACGAGACCTTGGCGTCGTCGCCATCCCCCGCTATGTGTCCGCCGGTGATATGGCCGATCAGCGCGCCGAGCGCTGTGGTCGGCGGCGGCGGCGCATGCATCTTACCCTGCGCGGCCGCGGCTGCGAAGCGGCCGGCGAGCAGCCCGATCGCCGCGCTCTCGATATAGCCCTCGACGCCGGTGATCTGGCCGGCGAAGCGCACGTGTGGCCGGCCCTTCAGGCGCAACTGGCGGTCGAGCAGCTTCGGTGAGTTGATGAAGGTGTTGCGATGGAGCCCGCCAAGCCGCGCGAACTCGGCCTTTTCCAAGCCCGGGATCATGCGGAACACCCGCACCTGCTCGGCATGCTTCATCTTGGTCTGGAAGCCGACCATGTTCCACAGCGTGGCGAGCGCGTTGTCCTGGCGCAACTGCACCACGGCATATGGACGCCTGCCGCCGTCGTGCGGATTGGCGAGGCCGACCGGCTTCAATGGCCCGAAGCGCAGCGTCTCGCGGCCGCGTTCGGCCATCACCTCGACCGGCAGGCAGCCGTCGAAGTAGGGCGTATTCGCCTCCCACTCCTTGAACACGGTCTTCTCGGCCGCCAGCATGGCATCGATGAAGGCTTCGTACTCGACCTTGTCCATCGGGCAGTTGAGATAATCGGCGCCGGTGCCGCCGGGGCCGGCCTTGTCGTAGCGCGATTGCTTCCAGGCCTTCGTGAGGTCGATCGAGTCGTAGTGGATGACCGGCGCAATGGCATCGAAGAAAGCGAGTGCGTCGGCACCGGTGGCGGCGATGATCGCTTGGCTCAACGCCGGCGAGGTCAACGGGCCGGTGGCGATGATCACGTTCTGCCAGTCGGCCGGCGGCAGACCGGCGACCTCCTCGCGCACGACCGTGATCAATGGGTGCGCTGCAATGCGCGCGGTCACCTCCGCCGAGAACGCATCGCGATCGACGGCGAGCGCCCCGCCTGCCGGCAGCTTGTGCTTATCGCCCGCGGCCATGATCAACGAGTTGCAGCGGCGCATTTCCTCGTGCAGCAGGCCGACGGCGTTGTTCTCCCAGTCGTCGGAGCGGAACGAGTTCGAGCAGACAAGTTCGGCCAGCCCTTCCGTTTTGTGGGCGTCGGTGGCGCGAACGGGCCGCATCTCGTGCAGCACTACGCGAACGCCAGCAGACGCCGCTTGCCAGGCGCTTTCAGACCCGGCCAGCCCGCCGCCGATGATGTGAACAACTTCAGAGTTTTCCATGGCTGTGGACCCTATTGGAAAACTTACGAGGCCTCAACGCGCTTTGATTTGTGTGATCGGCCCCGAATCACGCAGACAGGGTGCCTTGATCGCGATCCACAAGGCCCCAATCCGGTGTTGGCTGCTCCATGCGCTTCAATCGACTGATCGGCGCTGCCCTCGCGGCCATAGCTGTTGGCGCCTGCACGCATGAAGGCTTCGGCACCAACGAGCGGCATTTCGCGACCTTCTCGGTACCCGAGCCCAAGGGCTCCGATGGTCCACGTCTGCCACGCCTACGGCTGCAAAATGCGCACGAAGTTCACCTTCACCGAGGCCGACATCGCCGAATTGACCGCGATCATGAAGAAGTGGCGCACCAAGGCCGACACGCCTGAGGACGAGCGGCGCGGTGTCGCCTACGCCATCGGCTGGATCGAGACCCGGGTCGGCAACGTCATCGGCACCAAGGACGACCGTGCCGGCATGGATTTCGAGGGCTCCGGCGATCCGACCCAGCAGGACTGCGTCGACGAAGCCACCAACACCACTAGCTATCTGACGCTGCTGGCGAGCAAGGGTCTGCTCAAGCACCATACCGTGGCCGCGCCCTTCGCCAAGGAGAACTACCTGCGCGGCGTTGCCGGCTGGACCCATTGGACTGCGGTACTTGTCGAGACGACCAACAAGCAGCGATGGGCGGTCGACAGCTGGATCTACGCCAACGGCGAGAACGCGGCCGTCGTCAAGGCCGAGGAATGGTACATCGCCAGCCTCAACGAGCTGCCCAAGCCGAAGAAGTAGGCACGGCTCAGCCGAGCCGGTGCCGGAATTCTTCGTACCCGAACGAGCGCACCACACGATAGGTGCCGTCCTCCTCCAGCATTGCGAGATCCGGCAGCGGCGTACCATTGAAGGTGTTATTCTTCACGAAGCTGTACTGCATCATGTCGGTGAACACGATCCGGCTGCCGATCGCCAGCGGCGCGGCGAACGAATACTCGCCGATGATGTCGCCGGTCATGCAGGTCTTGCCGCCGAGGATGTAGCGGTGCGGATGCACGCCGGCCTCCGCCGCGCCGACAATGGCCGGCGTGTACGGCACTTCCAGCACATCCGGCATGTGGGTGCTGGCCGACGCATCCAGTATCGCGATGTCACCGTCGTTGTGGTGGATGCCGATCACCGACGCCACCAGGTAGCCAGTATCGACCACGAGGCCGGCGCCCGGCTCCAGGATCACCTCGACCTTGAACTCGGCGCGGAAGGCCTTTATCGCCGCGATCAGTTTCGCCACGTCGTAACCCGGCTTGTTGATGAAATGGCCGCCGCCGAAATTCACTACCTTCACCTTGCGGATATAGGCCGCGAACTCGCGGGCGACGTGCTCGATCAACCCGACCGAGCCGTCGGCCATGCTCTCGCACAATGCGTGCACGTGGAAGATGTCGAAGTCGCCCCAGGGCAACTGGTCGATCTCGGATTTCGTCGTGCCAAAGCGCGAGCCCGGCGCGCATGGATCATACAGCGCGCCGCCCAGCGTCGCGTTCGAATAGCCGGGGTTGATGCGCACGCCAACTCGGCGGCCGGCAGCTTTGGCGATCGGAGCGAACCGGCGGTACTGTTCGGGCGAATTGAAATAGATGTGGTCGGCGATCGTGGTCAGCCGCTCGGCCTCGCCCGGACCATAGGCTGGTGCGTAGACGTGCACCTCCTTGCCGAACTCCTCCCGCCCCAAGCGGGCTTCATACTCACCGCTGGCGGTGGTGCCGTCGAGGGTGTCGCGCATCAGCGGAAACGCCACCGGCATCGCCCAGGCCTTGGTTGCGAGCAGGATTTTGCAGCCAGCCTCACGCTTGATGCGCGCGGCAATGGTGAGGTTACGCTTCAGCGCCGCGACGTCGAGGACGTATGCGGGCGTCGCGATCCCGTCGGGAAGCCTGGGGCTGGTCATAGGCGATAAGTCCTGTCGGCCGGCGTGCCGCCTATTGCTCGATGCGCACTTCGAAGTCGCGTGTCACGGTTTCGCCGGTGGCGAGGCGCGCGGATACGGTGAACCGGTCGATGCCGTCGCCGCCGGCCCGCGCATTGTAGTACATGCCGGTTCCAAGTGCGTCGCGACCGGCACATGTGCCTTTCGTCGATGTCGCGATCAACGTCGGCTGGCCGGGCTTGAACGACAGCTCGCCCTTGGCGGGCGGCACGGTCACCGTGATCTCCGGCGGGCTCAAGGACTCACAGCGCTTGCCAACGCCGGCGAACACGAACACGCGCGCCGGCCGGCCGACGACCACCGGGCTCGCGCGCGTCGCCGCATCAGCCGTCGGCAACGCCGTGCTTGACGCGCCGAGGCCGACGATCGGGCCGGTACCGCCACATGCGGCGAGCCCGAACAGGACTGGAACAAGAGTGATCGACTGCCAAGCGAACTTCAATGCCACACCTCGTTCTTCAGTTTTAAGTCTTGACCGCGAACAGCTCTTTCTGGTCGCTCTTCGTCATCTCCTTCATGTGCCACGGCAGGCCCTGGCGACCGATCTCGTCCATGAACGGTTTCGAAGGCAGCTGCTCGACGTTATAGACGCCGGCACCCTTCCAGAAGCCCTTGAACAGCATCATGGCGCCGACCACGGGTGGCACGCCGGTGGTGTAGGACACTGCCTGCGCGCCCGTCTCCTTGTAGCAGTCGGCGTGATCGCAGACGTTATAGATGATGGCGCGTTTGTCCTTGCCATCCTTCTTGCCGGTGAAGATGCAGCCGATCGAGGTGCGGCCCTTGTAGGTCTCACCCAGCGACGACGGCGGTGGCAGCAGCTCCTTCAAGAACTCCATCGGGATCACCGGATGGCCCTTGTACATGACCGGATCGATGCGGGTCATGCCGACGTTCTGCAATACCTCGAGATGCTTGATGTAGTTGTCGGAAAAGGTCATCCAGAAGCGGATCTGCTTAAGGCCCTTGATGTTCTGGACGAGACTCTCCTCCTCTTCGTGATAGATCAGGTAGGACTTGCGCGGGCCGACTTCCGGGTAATCGATCATGGTCGCGATCGATAGTGGATCGATGTCGATCCATTGCCCCGCCTTCCAGTACTTGCCGCGCTGCGTCACCTCGCGCAGGTTGATCTCCGGGTTGAAGTTGGTGGCAAACGCCTTGCCGTGGCTGCCGTCATTGCAGTCGATGATGTCGATCGTCTCGATCGAGTCGAACAGGAACTCCTGCGCATAGGCGCAGTAGATATTCGACTGGCCGGGATCGAAGCCGCAGCCCAGGATCGCCATGATACCCTTCTTCTTGTAGGCATCCTGGTACTTCCACTGCCACGAGTACTCGAACTTGGCGACATCGCGCGGCTCGTAGTTGGCGGTGTCCATGTAGTGCACGCCGGTCTTGAGGCAGGCGTCCATGATCGGCAGATCCTGGTAGGGCAACGCCATGTTGATCAACAGGTCGGGTTTGACCTTCTTGATCAGCGCCACGACCTCATCGACGTTGTCAGCGTCGACCTGGGAGATTTCGATCGGCGTCCTGCATTGCTTGGCGACCTTCTCGCAACTGACGAGGCGGCGCGACGCGAGGTGGATCTTCTTGAACACGTCGCGGTTCATCGCGCATTTTTGGGCGGTGACGGAGCCGGCGGCGCCGGCACCTATGATGAGCACGCTGTCCAAGTCAGTTCTCCCGGAAGTGAGTAGATGGTCGCACGGCGCACGATGCGGGACGTCGATGACCGTTTCCCGACAATCGACCGTATCGCGCGGAAATAGTGCAAGCGGCGAGCGAATACAATGGCCGCGAGCCCCGACGGCGTGCCATCAGGCAGCGCCTTGCCCGACGCCGACCGGGAGCGTAGAGGTAGCGTCGGCAATTCGATGCCAGGAGCGAGCCCGATGCGCGACAGGATCATGCAGGCCGTCAAGGATGCGATGAAGGCCGGCGACAAGCCGCGGCTATCGACGTTGCGCATGGCGCAGGCCAAGATCAAGGATGCCGACATCGCCGCACGGCCGTCGCGTGACAAGATCACGGACGCAGAGATCATCGACGTACTCGCCAAGATGGTGAAGCAGCGGCGCGAGTTGGTTGAACTCTACAGGCAGGGTGGGCGGCAGGAACTGGTCGACCAGGAGACCGCCGAAATCGCGGTGATCGAGAGCTTCATGCCCAAGCAGCTCGGCGAAGCCGAGATCTCCGCCGCGATCTCGGCACTGATCAAGGACACCGGCGCCACGTCGGTCAAGGACATGGGCCGGGTGATGGCCGCCCTGAAAGAAAAATTCGCCGGACAGATGGACTTTGCCAAGGCAAGCGCTATGGTGAAGCTACTACTAAAGTAGACTATCGGCGCACATGATGGGGGACATCTGTGCTCATTTTACTTGGCAGCGCGCTGGCCTGGAGGGGGCGGCCGCGAACAAGCAGAAGGAGCGGAGAATGCCGGCCCCTTTCCGTCGCCTCACGTTGCGTGAGTTCGAAGCCGAGGTTCACACCTTTTCCTGGACCAGGCGCGTCTGGCGCGTCGACATGCACCACACCTGGCATCCCACCCACGCCGACTATGACGGCGTCGGGGTGATCGAGCGGATGGCCGCCTATCACACCCGCGAACGCGGTTTCGACGACATCGCCCAGCACGTTACAATCGGCCCCGACGGATCGGTGTGGACCGGCCGCGACTGGAACAAGGATCCGGCCAGCGTCGGCTTCGGCATGAACGGCGGCGTGTTCATGCTCGAAGCCATCGGCAATTTCGACTGGGGCCACGACCGCCTCGAAGGCCGCCAGCTCGATGCGGTCTCGAGCGTGATTGGCTGTGTGCAACGGCATTTCCGGCTGCCGGTGCAGGCCCTGCTGTTCCACCGCGAAGTGCCCCAGACCGCCAAGACCTGCCCGGGCTCGAGCGTCGAAAAGGCAGAAATCCTGCGTCTTCTGGCCGAACGGCGCCGGCAGAACCAGCCTGTGGATCACGGGCATAGGGCTCTGGTGGCCTGACGCCGCCGGAGGTTTGCCGGGCGAATCACCCTACACTCGTGCCGTTCATTACCAACCGGCCCGAGGTCATGCGATTCACGCCGCAATTCCTGGATGAAATTCGCGCCCGGCTACCGGTGAGCCAGGTTGTGTCGCGCAAGGTCGCGCTGAAGCGCAAGGGGCGCGAGTTCGCCGGCCTATCGCCCTTCAAGGTGGAGAAGACGCCGTCCTTTTTCGTAAATGATGTCAAGGGGTTCTATCACTGCTTCGCCTCTGGTGAGCACGGCGACATATTCAAGTTCGTGATGACCACCGAAGGCCTGTCGTTCCCCGAGGCGGTCGAACGCCTGGCGGCCGAAGCCGGCGTGCCGATGCCGAAGCAGGAATTGCGCGACGAAGAGCGCGATCAGGCCCGCCAGGACGAGCGGACGCGGCTCTACGCACTGCTCGAAGTCTCGGCGAGGTTCTTTGAAGAGCAGTTGCGCTCAGCCGCCGGCCAGGAGGCGCGAACCTATCTCGATCGGCGCGGCCTCAAACGCGAGACGCTATCGAAATTCCGCCTCGGTTTCGGTCCGCCGAGCCGCCACGCTCTGAAGGACCACCTCGCCAAGGCCGGCTTCACCGTGCCTGAGATGATCACCTCCGGCATGCTGATCGGCGGCGACGACATCCCGCAGCCCTATGACCGGTTTCGCAACCGTGTGATGTTCCCGATCACCGACCTCAAAGACCGGGCGATTGCCTTTGGCGGCCGGGCGCTGGACAAGGATGCTCCGGCCAAGTACCTGAATTCGCCGGAAACGCCGCTGTTCCACAAGGGCTCGATCCTGTTCAACGCGTCGCGTGCGCGGCCGCTTGCTCACGAGCGCGGGCAGATCATCGCGGTCGAGGGCTACATGGACGTGCTGGCGCTGACCGAGGCCGGGTTCGGCCAGTCGGTCGCCCCGCTCGGCACCGCGCTGACCGAGGATCAGGTCAAGCTGCTGTGGCGCATGTGCCCGGAACCGATCCTGTGCTTCGACGGCGACAGTGCCGGCCAGAAGGCTGGTTTCCGTGCCATCGATACGGTTCTGCCGCATCTGAAGCCCGGTATCAGCGTCGCTTTCGCTTTCTTGCCGGCCGGGCTCGATCCCGACGACCTTATCCGGCAGCAGGGCCCCGAGGCGATGCGCGACGTCCTGGCCAAAGCCCGGCCGCTGGTCGATCTGCTGTTCGCCCGCGAATGGGGTAGCGGCGCCTGGAATACGCCGGAGCGCCGCGCCAACCTGGAGCAGCGCCTGCGCAAGCTCGTCGGCAGCATCGAGGACACGAGCGTGCGCGAGCATTACAGCGAGGCGATCCGGACCCGGCTGCGCCAGGCGTGGGGGAGCGGCGTGCCGAGCCATTACGCCGACAATCGCGGCGGCGTTCGTCCTCAGATGGCGTGGCAGCCCGGTTTCAACCAGGGCGGCAAGTCCGGCGCCGGCCGTTTTCCCGGCCGCCAGCCGTCCGCCGGCAACCGGATGCAGCCGCGCCCCGGCCTGCCGTGGGCACGGCCGCCGGCCAGCGACGCCTTGCGCAATAGCGCGCTCGCCGGCACCGCGGCGCAGTCTGCCGTCCCCTATCGGGAAGCGCTGTTGGTTGCAGCACTCCTCAACCACCCCTGGCTGCTGGAAGAGCAGGCCGAGGAGGTTTCCGGCATCGAATTCACCTCGGCTGCGCTCGGAAAGCTACGCTCGACGCTGCTTTCGCTGGACTCGAACAATTTTTCTCTTGACAGGCCGAGTTTGCGATCCCACTTGCTCAATTTGGAGTTGGGGAAGGTGGTGGAACTCGTCGAGCGGGCGATCACCCACAAATGCGACCGTTTTGCAGAACCGGATGCTGATCGAGCCGAGGTGGAAGCTGGCTGGCGCCACGCCCTTGCGCTTCATGAGCGGCAGTCTGGTTTACGCAGGGCCCTCGAGGCGGCGGAGCAGGAGTGGCATGATACGGAAAGCGAGGATGCGTTCGCCCGCATTCGGGAAATCAAGGCCTTGATCGCCAACTCTGAAGTACTCGATGCGCAATTCGAAGCTGTAACGACACCCAGGCCCGCGGCCTTGCTCTCGAGCGGCCAGTCATGAGGAATGCTTCATGTGTCGTCAGATCGGCCGGAACCTGCGTCTCGGGGACAACAATACGTGTCGATTGGGATACTAAGCCCATGCACGCGAGTTCGATATCGCAGCGGATGATCCGGACCAACGCGCCTGGCGCGCCGTCACCGCTCTGCCGGTCGAATGCTGCAGGGGCTCCTGAAGATCATCCGCAGCCCGCTGGGCCAATGGCATCGGTGGCGCCGTCGCATGTGACGCGCGCTCCCGGTTCCGCTGGCACTTCGTGGCCCAACCGAAATCTGCTTTTCGCGAGATGAAACGATCCATGGCGCAGAAATCACAGGAACAGGCCGCACCGGCCGCCGAGGCACCCGAGCGCGACAGTCCGTTGCTCGATCTGTCCGACGCAGCGGTCAAGCGGTTGATCAAGACTGCCAAGGCGCGCGGCTATGTGACCTACGATGAGCTCAACGCCGTTCTGCCCTCGGAGGAGGTTTCCTCCGAGCAGATCGAGGACGTAATGGCGATGTTCTCCGAAATGGGGATCAACGTCGTCGAGCAGGAAGAGGGCGAGGAGACCGCCGTCGAGGAGGTCGCGGACGAGGAGGAGCCCGGCCGCGCGGTCACGCAGCAGAACCTGCCGGTCAAGGCTGAGGCTCGCGCCGAGCCATCCGAGCGCACCGACGATCCGGTACGCATGTACCTGCGTGAGATGGGCTCGGTCGAACTGTTGTCGCGCGAGGGCGAAATCGCCATCGCCAAGCGCATCGAGGCCGGCCGCGAGGCGATGATCGCCGGCCTCTGCGAGAGCCCGCTGACCTTCCAGGCGATCATCATCTGGCGCGACGAGCTCAACGACGCCAAGATCCTGCTGCGCGACATCATCGACCTCGAGGCCACCTACGAAGGCCCCGAGGCCAAGGCGATCCCGCCGCTGGTGCCGGGTGAGCCGGCGCCGGGCGGTATCCCACAGGGGCCGCGCCCGGCCCACTTGACGCCGAGCCAGGGCCCGTCCGCCGCAATCATGAATGGCGAAGCCCCGCCCGAAGGTAGCGACGGCGAGGACGAGGACGACTACGAAAACGCACTGTCGCTGGCGGCGATGGAAGCCGAGCTGAAGCCGAAGGTGCTGGCCACCTTCGACAACATCGCCGCGGCTTACAAGAAGCTCAGGAAGCAGCAGGACAAGAAGCTCGAGCTGCAGGTCGCCGGCGAGCAGGGCTCGCGCCAGCAGCAGAAAGCCTATGACAAGCTGCGCGAGGAGATCATCGCCGACGTCAAGTCGCTGTCGCTCAACAACAACCGTATCGAGAGCCTGGTCGAGCAGCTCTATGCGATCAACAAGCGCCTCGTCGGCTACGAGGGCCAGCTGATGCGGCTCGCCGACAGCTACAGCGTGATCCGCCAGGACTTCATCGACGAGTATTACGGCAACGAGCTCGACCAGACCTGGCTCGACCGGGTCGGCAAGCTCGGCAAGAAGGGCTGGTCGAACTTCGTCAAGCACGAGCGCAGCAAGGTCGATGCCATCCGCAACGAAATCTTCAACCTCGCCACCGAGACCGGCCTCGAGATCACCGAATTCCGGCGCATTGTCCGCCATGTCCAGAAGGGCGAGCGCGAGGCCCGCCAGGCCAAGAAGGAGATGGTTGAAGCCAACCTGCGCCTCGTCATCTCGATCGCCAAGAAATACACCAACCGTGGCCTGCAGTTCCTCGACCTGATCCAGGAAGGCAACATCGGCCTGATGAAGGCCGTCGACAAGTTCGAGTATCGCCGCGGCTACAAGTTCTCGACCTACGCCACGTGGTGGATCAGGCAGGCGATCACCCGCTCGATCGCCGACCAGGCGCGCACCATCCGCATCCCGGTGCACATGATCGAGACGATCAACAAGATCGTGCGCACCAGCCGTCAGATGCTGCACGAGATCGGCCGCGAGCCGACGCCGGAGGAACTGGCCGAGAAGCTCGCCATGCCGCTCGAGAAG
Organism: uncultured Alphaproteobacteria bacterium; assembly: GCA_963741505.1. Classification (GTDB taxonomy): domain Bacteria; phylum Pseudomonadota; class Alphaproteobacteria; order Rhizobiales; family Hyphomicrobiaceae; genus JAKFWF01. Next base: position 115,243 of record CAVUIJ010000021.1, read on the forward strand.
GTGCGCAAGGTGCTGAAGATCGCCAAGGAGCCGATCAGCCTCGAGACGCCGATCGGCGAGGAGGATGACTTCGAATCTCGGCGACTTCATCGAGGACAAGAACGCGCTGTTGCCGATCGACGCCGCGATCCAGTCGAACCTGCGCGAGACCACGACCCGCGTGCTCGCGTCCTTGACCCCGCGCGAGGAGCGCGTATTGCGCATGCGCTTCGGCATCGGCATGAACACCGACCACACATTGGAAGAGGTCGGCCAGCAGTTCTCGGTCACCCGCGAGCGCATCCGCCAGATCGAAGCCAAGGCGCTGCGCAAGCTGAAGCATCCGAGCCGGTCGAGGAAGCTGAGGAGCTTCCTGGATAATTGATACACAAAGGGCCGCGAAAGCGGCCCTTTACTTGATTGTTCGAGACTGCAGCGCTCGTTTTCTCGTGCAAGAGGCCTGACTTGGCGCGGGCGCGACGCGGGCAGCCGAGAATGCCGCCACGACACATCCGTTGATGAGTATGCACGGGCGCAAGACGGTGCAGGAGGCCAAGCTTCGAAGGCTGGCGGCGGGCTTGTTTGTCGCGGACTTGGGCATGGGCGTGCTCCTTCGGCGAAGACACCTCCCTCTTCCACCGTCACTCGCACATGAGGTGGGAGCGCCGACATTCGAGCTTTTCTTTCGTCCTTTGGTTCGGGATATTGACGTGCATCCGACAACCTTCTTGGTCGTGGTAATTCATGTTTGAATTCGCTGAATTTGGAACGGGAAACAAGACCTACCGCCGCGGCACTCACCGGGCCGTGGCGCCGGACCAGACAATCGCTCGCGTGCGGCCATTGATGGCGGCGTTCGGCATTACCCGGGTCGCCAACCTCACCGGCCTCGATCGCACCGGCATTCCGGTGGTCATGGTCTGTCGGCCGAACGCTCGTTCGAGTGCGATCTTCCATGGCAAAGGCATCGATGTCGCCGCAGCCAAAGCCTCTGCCATCATGGAGGCGATCGAGACCTGGCATGCCGAACACATCTCGCTGCCGCTTCGCTTCGGCAGCACCGCCGATCTTGCTGTTTCACTCAAGGTCGTCGATGTCGATCGCCTGCCACGCCTCCCGGAGAGCAGATTTGACAGCAATCTGCCGATGCTCTGGGTCGAGGGCCATGACCTGATCGGGAACCACCAGATGTGGGTGCCGTTCGAGACCGTCCACGCCAACTCGGCAATCCCGGGCCCGCCGGGCAGCGGCTGCTTTTCGGCGAGTACCAATGGGCTGGCTTCTGGCAACCAACACCTCGAAGCGGTGAGCCACGCGCTGTGCGAGGTGATCGAACGCGACGCTACGAGCCTGTGGCATCGCATGCATCCGGCGCTTCAGGACAGCACTCGCCTTGATCTTGCAACGGTTGATGACGAGAGCTGTCGCGACCTACTCGGGCGGCTTGCGGCGGCCGAGATCGAGGTCGCAGTCTGGGAGACGACCAGCGACGTCGGCGTGCCGGCGTTCCAAAGTCTGTTGGTGGATCGCACTGGCGAGATCGACCACATCGGCTCCGGTGCCGGCTGTCATCCGGTGCGCGAAATCGCCCTATTGCGTGCACTTACCGAGGGCGCACAAGTCCGCACGACCTACGTCGTCGGTTCGCGGGAGGACATCCTGCACACCGACTATCTTCCATCGACGCTCGACAGACGCGGCCGACGCGCCCGTGCCCTCATGCAATCGGTTGCGAGCTCGCGCGATTTTCGGGCGATCGGCCGCTTCGAGTTCGAAACGTTCGAGAGCGAGGTTGCCTGGCTGTTGCAGCGCTTGCGCAATGTGGGTGTAGAGCAGGCCGTTGCAATCGACCTTTCGCGGTCCGAATTCGGCATCCCCGTGGTCCGGCTCGTGGTCCCCGGTCTCGAAGGCTCTGACCATCATGCGGGCTATACCCCTGGCGCGCGGGCACGCGCAATCGCGGAGCGGCGACCATGAGCGCATGTGTCTTCGTCGGCCCGACGCTGCGGTGCGAGGATGTGGTGGCGGTTCTCGACGGCGCCATCTGCCTACCGCCGGCGGCGCAGGGCGACGTCTATCGGGCTGTTCGGCGCCACAGGCCGCGCGCGATCGGCGTCGTCGACGGCTTTTTCTGCGGCGCACCTTCGGTCTGGCACAAGGAAATCCTTTGGGCGCTGTCTGAAGGCGTTCACGTGTTCGGTAGCGCCAGCATGGGCGCGCTGCGGGCGGCCGAGCTGCATACATTTGGGATGCGCGGCGTCGGGCGGATCTTCGAAGCGTTCCGCGATGGCGAGCTAGAGGACGACGATGAGGTCGCCGTCGTGCACGGCCCGGCCGAGATGGGCTTCATCGCGGCCTCCGAGCCGATGGTCAACATTCGCGCGACACTGGCACGGGCCGAAGCCGTCGGCCAGCTGAGCCCCACGTCTCGCCGTTCTCTCGAGGCATTGGGCAAGTCGCTGTTCTTTCCCCACCGATTCTGGCCGACAATTCTTGACAGCGCATCTGCGCATGGGGTCGGGCAGGACGAGATCGCAGCATTGCGCGACTGGCTCCCGCACGGGCAAGTCGACCAGAAGCGCGAGGACGCTCTCGCGATGCTGCGCGCCATGCAGGATACGCTCAGCCGATCCGAGCCTTTCCAGCCGGCGTTTCGGTTCGAGCGAACCCATTTCTGGGACGAGCTTGTGGAGCGCACTGCGAGCGCGGACGACGCGGGCATCGGCAACGATGAGAGCGCCGTCACACCTCGTGCTATCGTGGAAGAGCTTCGACTGGAGGGGCCGGAGGCCTATGACAGGGTCAAGGCGGGGGCACTTGTGCGATGGCTCGCGCAGGTCTTGATCCCACCTAAGCGACAAATGGCCGAACCAGAGGCTGTTCGGCAACGCCTTGTGCGGCTGCGGGGGGAGCAAGGCCTCTATAACCGCGCCGCACTCGATGCTTGGCTCGAAGGCAATAACCTCGACGAACCGTCGCTCGAGCGGCTGCTGGGGCGGGCGGTGAGAGCAGAGGCGGTGTTGACACATTCCCAGCCTTCGCTCGACGGTGCTCTTATCGACGAATTGCGCCTCACCGGCTCATACCCGGCACTTGCCAAGCGGGCACGTCAGAAGCAGGACGCACTTGTTGCACGCGGCATCGATGCGCTCCAGGGAAAGGCCATCGCCGATGATGCCGTCGCACTCAGGGCGTGGTTTTTTGCACAGCGTTTCGGCCGGCCAATGCCTGATGATGTTGCCGGCTTCGCACGCGAACTCGGCTTTGCCAGCCTCGCCGATTTCGATAGCGCCCTGCGCCGCGAGCGGATATATTGCAGCTTGCAGACGAACACGCTGGCACGAATTTGAGATAATGCGATTTCTGATGGGCGCGCATGCTCGGGTGAGCTATGCAGGGCGTAGATCGAGGCATTAGGGGCACGCGGTTTCGGCTGTTTCCGCAGGCGCCATTCTTGCATCCGGGGAGACCGCCACAGGTCGTCACGATCGCTGCACCGCCAGGCTCGATCGGACCTGGACCTTCCGACGACCGCGCCTATCTTATTGATCCGATTGGCAAGCACGGTCCCTACGGCGTAGAGGCGCGGGCCATACGGAACGCCGCATCTCGACCTGCCGCCGTGGCGCGGACCGATCCGTCGGCCGGTACTGCCCGACGCCAACGGCCATTTCGATCATATCCCCGTCGGCACGCCGGAATTCGAGCGTGCCCATGTGTTCGGGGCGATCCGGTTTGTGCTCGGAATCTGGGAGAACTATTTCGGTCGTCCCATCGAATGGCACTTCGCCCGCCATTTCGACCGGCTCGAGGTGGTCATGCTGCCGGGCTTCGACAACGCCCATGTCGGCTACGGCTTCATGGAGGTCGGTGCGGCGCACTTCGAGGATGGAACGGTCGAGCCATTCGCACTCAATTTCGATGTGATTGCGCACGAGTTCGGCCATCTCATCATCTACGGCACCTTGGGCGTACCGCAACCGGAGACGCAGAGCGGGGAATATTTCGGCTTCCAGGAAGCCGCCGCCGATATCACGGCGCTGATCTCGGCACTGCACTTCGACACCATGATCGACGGTCTGCTCGAGGAAACCAGCGGCAATCTCTACACCTTCAACGAGTTGAGCCGTTTTGCCGAGATCTCGACCACCAAACAGATCCGCCTTGCCGCCAATTCGGTGAAGATGTCCGCGTTCGCGGCCGGCTGGGACGACGAGCATCTGCTGTCGCAGCCGTTGACCGGGGCGTTGTTCGACATCTTCATAGATATGTTCCAGGAGAACCTGGTGGCGCGTGGCCTGATCGAACGTGACGTTGCGGAACTGGCCCGCGTGATCGAGGGCAACCCCGGCAATGAAGTCCGCATACAGGCCGCATTCGACGCCGCCTACCCCGATGCGCGGCTCGAGTTCCGTGATGCGCTGATTGGGGCCCGCGACACGCTGGGGCGCCTGCTGGCGGCAGCCTGGCAGCGATTGTCGCCGGACTATTTCAGTTTTGTCGACGTCGGCGAAACGCTGCTCAAGGTCGATGCCGTCATGGCCGATGGCGGCCATCGGCGCGAGATCATCGAGAGCTTCGCTTGGCGGGAGATCGGCCGGGTCGCCATCGGCCCGCGCCGCAAGCCGCCGGACACGGCGAGCCACGCCTTCTCGGCGCGCACATTGGTACCAGAATTTCGGCATCGGCTGCCGAAAATGACATTCCGCGAGCAGATGGCGATTGCGCGAGGTGCATCGTTGAAGTTTGCCAACCAAAGGGAGCTGGACCATGGCTGAGACACTGCTGTCGGTATCTGGAATAAAGATGTTCGGGCGAATTGTTGAGGATCTGACTGTTGTTCCTATCCCCGACCCCCCCGCGGCGGCGGCGACCCCACATCGACCGGAGAAGGGCGGCAATGAGTTCTTGAGGCTCCAATTATATTCCAAATCCAATCCAAGAATTGCTCGGATCTATGGATTCAGTTACGAAGGTCACTATTACGACTTGCCCAAGCCCGCTCTGTTCATTGTCGACGGGGCCGGAACACTTGTGGTTGCGCCCGCTGGCGGCGTTAGCGATGTCGATGCCTCCGGTGTTTCGGCCAAGGAATGGGAATTGTCTTCGGTCACCCCTGCGAAGCCCGGTAGTCTCTATATGTGGGAATACGACAAGGGCGACTTCTCGATCCGCATGGATGTCGAGACCGGACAATTGCAGGATATCCTGCTTGCCGCGACACTGCGTGGCGCATCGATGTCGAGCGGCGCCGATCTTAGGAGCGGTGCCGACTTGAGGAGTGGTGCCGATCTCAGGAGCGGCGCGGACTTGCGCAGTGGCGCCGACCTTCGCCGGCGCTAAGGGCCAGGGTCGAGTAAGGTGGCGCGAAATCTGATCGAAGGTTTGCCCATTGGTCAGTGGGTGAACGATTGCCACACCTACTCACCCCTTGACCGATCGCCTGCCTCGCCAGCGCATATGAAGCTTGTCCTCGTCCTCGCCGACAACGCGAAAGCCCAGTCGGAGATAAAGGTCGAGCGCGGGATTGCCACGGATTACGTTGAGCGTGATCGGCTTGACCTTGTTGCGTGCCCGCTCCTGCAGCTCCTTGATCAGGCCTGTGCCCAATCCGCGATTGCGATAGCCGTCCATCAGGTGAATCTGATGCAAGTGGAAGCCGGTCGCGGTGTCCGAGACCTGCATCCAGCCGATATCGAGTCCATCTTGGCGGATGATGCGCACTGTGGCGGGCTTGAAACCATTTTGTAGACTGGCAAGAACGCGATCCTCATCCCATCGTCCAAGCTTCGTCAGCAACGGCCTAACGGACGCGAGATAAAGCCCGAGGGCAAACGCGTAGTCCCCTGATCGCGCACGCCGAAGCGAGACCCCGGAATTCGAGTTGACACTTCTGGCCATCACATACCCGTGCTCACCCTTTGTGCCGCGCAGCTTAAGTCAAACGGCCTTTCTAGCGCCAGTCGAAGAGTTGTTGAGACGCCGCCAATCCACGGCGACATTGCCACAGCAGGTCAAATGATGAGATAATGTTTGAGTGTAGACCGTATTGGCAGATTCGAGCCCCGATGACGACGAAGGAGTTCCAAGATCCTCCATCCGCGCCCGGGCCACGCCGCAAAGTGGCGGCCGTCATGTTCGCCGATATGGTCGGGTACAGTCGGCGGCTCGAGACTGACGAGGCGGTCAATTCCGAGCAGGTTGCCCGCTCGATCGAGTTATTCAGATCGCTCATCAGCCACTACGGCGGCAGTGTTGCCAATGTCGCCGGCGACGGCATTCTGGCGTTGTTTGAGAACACCCATGACGCGCTGCGTTTCGCGCTCCAGATGCGTAGCGAGTTTCGCGACCAGGCGGTATGGTCCGACGGCCAGCCGATCGAGTTCCGCATCGGCCTAAATCTCGGTGAAGTCACGGTCACCGACGCGAACGTGCAGGGCCATTGCGTGAACGTGGCGTCGCGACTGCAGGCCTTGGCCGAGCCCGGTGAAATACTGGTCGGTGAGCGAATTCGCTTGTCCATCGGCGATACGCCGGAGGTGTCCTTCAGATCGCTTGGCCACCCGCCGCTCAAGAACGTGAGCGAACCGATCGAGGTATTTGCCGTTGATCAATCGGCCACTCAATCCGAGTGGCCGATAGAGATACTGCGCAAACCACCACCGCCGGCGCCCGCACGTCACCCCTCGGTCGCGGTGCTGGCTTTGAGCAATCTATCTGGCGACCCTGCCAACGATCACCTTTGTGAAGGGATCGTCGAGGACGTGATTGCAAACCTGAGCCGCTTTCGCAGCCTGATGGTGATCGCGCGACACTCGGCGTTTTTGTTCAGTCTAAAGACCCATTCAGCACGCGAGATCGGCAACCGCCTCGGCGTGCGCTACCTTCTCGGCGGCAGTTTGCGACGAGCGGGCAAACGCCTGCGAATTTCGGTCGAACTGACGGATGCTGAATTGGAGAGCGTTCTATGGTCTGATCGCTTCGAAATCGGAATTGACGATCTGTTCGACCTGCAGGACGAGATCGCCGGCGCGGTTGCCTCGCGTCTCGCGGTCCAGATCGACTTTGCCCAGCAGAAGCAGGAGTCGCAATATCCACGCGACATGCGTGCCTATGGTCTGGTGCTGCGCGGCCAACAGTTGATCCTGCGCTTCACCAAGGAGGCCAATGCGCACGCCCGTCTACTGTTCGAAGAAGCGCTTGAAATGGCGCCGAATTACGGCCGCGCCTATAGCGGTCTGTCGCGCACGCACAACCTCGATTGGCGCTATTCGTGGTCTGCCGCGCCGGACGCATCACTGGAGGCCGCCGTCGATCTCGCGCGCAAAGCCATACTGCACGACCAGCTCGATGCCCGCGGGTTCGCAGAGCTGGGCTTTGCCAGGCTCTACCAGAAGCGCCACGAGGAATCGCTGACCGAGTATGGGCGGGCAATGGCACTCAACCCGAATGATGCTGACATCCTCGCCGAATACGCCGACTCGCTCGTTTATGCCGGCCAGCCGGGGAGATCTATCGATCTCCTCGAAAAGGCGATGCGGCTCAATCCCTACTACCCGGACTGGTATCTGTGGTACCTCGCGGACGCCCACAATGCGATGGGAAATTCCGCCGAGGTAATCAGTGCGGTCCAGCGCATGCAGAACCCGGACGAGGGTCGAAGGCTCCTCGCAGCGAACTACGCTCATCTCAACCTCATGGAGCAGGCCCGCGCCGAAGCGGGCAAGGTCATGCTGCTCCACCCAGGCTTCACGATCAGCCACTGGCGCCACCGGCCTCCTTACCGCGACAGTGCCATCCTCGAGCGTTATGTCGATGGCCTGCGCAAAGCCGGTCTTCCAGATTGAGACTGCCCGTTGGGGGTGGATCTGAGACCATACGTATCCAAGTGCTGGCCGCTCGATGAGACAGTGGAGGCAGCAGTCGGATTGACGAATGGGCCAGGCGAAGCAGGCCGCTTGCGCGCCGGGCTGAAGCGGTGCGAGTATGAAAATGAATAGACACAGAAGAACCGCCGGGAGAAGCGCACGGTCATCACCGAGCGGGTGAACAAGGCCCGAGGAGGAATCGCCAGTGATCGCCAGCCGTCGTCGTTTCCTGAAAGGCACTGCTGCCACCGCGGCCCTGAGCGGCGCCCCCGGGCTACTGAGTGCCCAGACTGCCCCTGCGGCGGCCCGCACCCTCAAGGCAGTGATGCACGGCGATCTGCGCGTGTTCGACCCGATTTGGACGACGGCGAACATCACCTCCTATCACGGTGCGCTGATCTACGACACGCTGTTCGGCTACGACGTCAGCTACAAGTCGCAACCGCAGATGGTCTCGAAGTGGGGCGTGTCCGAGGACAAGAAGACCTACAGCTTCGAACTGCGCGACGGCTTGAAGTTCTCCGACGGTTCGGCCGTCACCTCGGCCGACTGCGTGGCGTCGGTTCGCCGTTGGGCCGCCCGCGACGGCGCTGCCCAGCACATGTTCAAGGTCGTCGCGGACACACCCGTCAAGGACGACAAAACGTTCCAGATCGTACTGAAGGAGCCCTATGGGCTGGTGCTCGACGCGCTCGGCAAAGTGTCGACGAGCGTGTGCTACGTGATGCGCAAGAAGGAGGCAGAGACCGATCCCAACCAGCAGGTCACCAGCAAGATCGGATCCGGCCCCTTCACCTTCAACGAGACGGAGACAAAATCGGGCCAGCGCTACGTCTACGACCGCCGCGCCGACTACGTCCCCCGGTCCGAGCCGGCCTCCGGCATGGCGGGCGGCAAGGTGGTCAAGATCGACCGGCTCATTTTCGAGAACATGACGGACGAGCAGACCGCAGTCGCCGCGCTCAAGGCCGGCGAGATCGATTTCTACGAAGTACCGCCGATCGACCTCATCGACCAGATCGCCACCGACAAGAATATCAAGGTCGACGTCATCAACAAGAGCGGCAACGTCGGCATGGCGCGCCTGAACTTCCTGCATCCTCCGTTCGACAAGGTGGAGGCCCGCCAGGCCATGCTCCACCTGATCAATCAGGAGGACATCCTCAAGGCCGTCGTGGGCAACCCCACGTATTACAAGGCGTGCGGCTCGCTCTTCGCCTGCGGTGGCACCATGGAGAACGACGCCAACCTCGGCTGGTTCAAGGGTGGGCAGAACATCGAGAAAGCCAAGGAGCTGTTCAAGAAGGCCGGCTACGACGGTCGCCCCGTGGTCATCCTGCAGGCGACGAACATCTCCTTCATGAACAACTCGGCGCTGCTTCTGGCCCAGTGGCTGCGCCAGGCCGGAGTGACGGTCGAGCTCGCCGCTTCCGACTGGGGCGGCGTCGTCACCCGCCGCTCGGTCAAGAAGGCTCCGAGCGAGGGCGGCTGGAACATCTTCATCACCTGGGGCTCGGGCCACGCCTTCGACAGTCCGATCGGCCTCGTCGCGCATGCCGCCAACGGCGAGAGCGGCTGGTTCGGCTGGCCAAAGGACGAGGCCCACGAGAAGATGCGTGACGAGTGGGCCGGCGCGCCGACACTCGAGGCCCGCAAGGCCGTCGCCACCAAGTTGCAGGAGAACGCCTGGAATTACGTGCCGATGGCGGTGCTCGGGCAGTGGACCCCGCCCGTCGCCTACCGCGCCAACGTGAAGGGGATTTTGGCGATGCCGGAAGTAGTGCCGTTCTGGAATGTAGAGAAGGTTTGACGGCGTCACCATGCCGCGGGACGCGGCAAGTCCCGCGTCTCGCGCTCCAACCTTACCGAGGATGTTCCGTGCGTCTCTTTGCAGCTGGTCTTGGACTCGAGGCCAATACGTTTCTCGCGGTGCCGACAACCTATCGCGCATTCGTCGAAAAGCTGTACTTTCCGCCGGGTCGGCATCCGGACGATCCCCGCCATCAGACGGCGGCACTGTGGGTCGCGCGCAAGCGGGCCGCGACCGAGGGGTTCACTCTGATCGAGGGCTCCTGCTATGCAGCCCAACCGGGCGGCGTGGCGGTGAGGGCTGCCTACGAGAAGATGCGGGACGAGATCCTGGACCAGCTCGCTGCTGCCCGTCCGGTCGACGGCGTGATCCTGCACCTGCACGGCGCAATGGTCGCGCAGGGCTACGAGGACTGCGAAGGCGATCTCCTGCGGCGCGCCCGGGCGCTCGTCGGAGACAGTTGCGTGATCGGGATCGAGCTCGACCCGCACTGCCACCTCACGCTGGAGCGCTGCGCCTACGCCGACATCATCATTGCTTTCAAAGAATACCCACACACCGACTTCGTCGCCCGCGCGGAGGAACTCGTGACGTTGGTGACCGCCACCATTCGCGGCAAGATCAAGCCCGTGAAGTCGGTCTACGATTGTCGGACCATCGCGACGTTCTTCACCTCCGTCGACCCCATGCGCTCGTTCGTCGACAAGATCTCGGGGTTGGAGGGCATGGACGGGGTGCTTTCAATATCGATCGCGCACGGCTACCCGGAAGCCGACGTACCCGAGATGGGCGCCCGAGTGCTGGTTATCACAGATAACCGCAAGGCTGATGGCGATCGTCTGGCCGAGGCTTTGGGCCGCGAGCTGATCTCGTTCCGCGACCGCGCCTCGTCCGAATATCTCATGCCCGACGAGGCGATCGAGCGGGCCTTGCGAAACGCGAAGGGGCCGGTGGTCATCGCCGACACGACCGACAATGCGGGCAGCGGCGCGCCCTCCGACAACACGACCTTCATCCACAAGCTGATGGCACGCAGCATCCCGGCGGCCGTCGGACCGGTCTGGGACCCGATCGCCGTCGCCCAATGCGCCGCTGCGGGCCCCGGCAGCAGGATGCCGCTGCGCTTCGGGGGCAAGGCGGCGCGTGCGTCCGGCCAGCCGGTCGATGCCGACGTGGAGGTCCTCGCGGTCGCGGAGGACGGGTTTCAGACGTTCGCTGGCGCCCGCGTGCCGCTCGGCGCGACGGCGGCGGTTCGCGCCGGCAGCGTCGACGTCGTGCTGAACTCAACTCGCGCCCAGGCGATGGGGATCGACCTTTTCTCCAACCACGGCATCGATCCCCGCGCAAAAAAGATCCTGGTCGCGAAATCGAACCAGCACTTCTATGCCTCGTTCTCCACCATCGCCTCGGAGGTCATCTACGCCGACGGCGATGGGCCGATCCCGAAGGACATCCGCCGCCTGCCGTTCAAGCGCGTGGCGCGGCCCATCTGGCCGCTCGACGCAGAGGCGGCGCCGAGACTGATCCTGTGAGCCCTGGGCCGAAACGCGCCAATGGAGGTTGCCAATGAAAACGACACGCCGCAGTGTTCTTGCCGGTGGTCTCGCCGCAGCCTCGTCTGTGGCCGCGCCGGGGATCGCCTTCGCCCAGGCAGCGCCACCGAAGTCGCGCACGCTGCGCGCGGTCATGCACGCCGACCTCAGGGTCTTCGACCCGATTTGGACGAGCGCCAACATTACGAGCTACCACGGCGCGCTGATCTACGACACGCTGTTCGGCGTCGACGGCGACCTCAAGCCGAAGCCGCAGATGGTGGGGAAGTTTGGCACCTCCGATGACAAGAAGACATGGACGTTCGAGCTTCGCGACGGTCTGAAATTTCACGACGGATCGCCGGTAACGGCTGCCGATTGCGTCGCCTCGATCCGCCGCTGGGCGGTGCGCGACGCGGCCGGCGAGCACATGTTCAAGGCGGTCAAGGACACACCCGTCAAGGACGACAAGACATTCCAGATCGTGCTGTCTGAGCCCTATGGCCTGATGCTCGACGCATTGGGCAAGGTGGCCACCTCCTGCTGCTACATCATGCGCAAGAAGGAGGCGGAAACCGATCCGGCGCAGCAGGTGCGCGAGACGATTGGTTCCGGCCCCTTCCTGTACAACAAGGATCAAAGCAAACCGGGCGTCCAGTACGTGTACGATCGCAATCCGAACTATGTGCCTCGCGCCGAGCCGCCGAGTGGCTTCACGGGCGGCAAGGTCGCCAAGCTCGATCGCGTCATCATGCTCAACATGCCGGAGGAGCAGACCGCGATCGGCGCCCTGCAGAATGACGAGATCGACTTCTACGAGGTGCCACCGCAGGATCTGATTGACAGCCAGCTCGCCAAGGACCCGAACCTGACACTGCAGATCCTCAACAACACAGGTCACATGGGCTGGATGCGGCTCAATCATCTCCACCCGCCATTCAACAACGTCTACGCCCGCCGTGCGATGTTGCACCTGATCAATCAGGCCGACGTCATGAAGGCGATCTTCGGCCAGACCGACCGCTGGAAACCGTGCGGCTCGCTGTTCGCCTGCGGTACGGCGATGGAGAACGACGAGAACACCGGGTGGCTCAAGGAAGGGCAGAACATCAAGAAGGCGGCGGAGCTGTTCAAGCAGGCGGGCTACGACGGCCGCCCGGTGGTGATCCTGCATGCGACCGACCACTACTTCGCGAACCCGTCGGCCCTGCTCACGGCGCAGTGGTTGCGGCAGGCTGGAGTGACGGTCGATCTGCAGGCAATGGATTGGGGCTCGGTGCTGACCCGCCGCGCCGTGAAGAAGTCGCCGGCCGATGGCGGTTGGAACATTTTCACGACGACGGCCACCGGGCACGCTTTCGACAATCCGGTGACGCTATCGGGCCATGCGACCAATGGCGAGAAGGGCTGGTTCGGCTGGCCGACCGACGAGGTGCAGGAGAAGCTGCGCGACGAGTGGGCCAGGGCGGAGACACTCGAGCAGCGCAAGGACGTCGCCAAGCGCATGCAGAAGAACGCGTGGGACTTCGTGCCTCACGTCTACCTCGGGCACTTCTATCGCGTCACGGCATTCCGCAAGTCGGTTCGTGGCGTGATCGGCGTGCCGGAGGTCGTGCCCTTCTGGAACATCGAAAAAGTCGCGTGAGCGGCGGAACTGACAATCATGACCGCCTTCATCGTTCGTCGTGTGGCCTCGACCATACTCGTGATGGGCATCGTCGGCGTGTTCATTTTCCTGCTGCTGCATCTGTCTCCGGGCGACCCGGCTGCAATCATCGCCGGAGACAACGCAACACCCGATCAAATCCTGGCGATCCGTCGCAAGCTCGGTCTCGATGATCCACTGCCCGTCCAGTTTCTACGCTGGGCCGGCGGGGTTGTGCAGGGCGACCTCGGCATCTCGATCTTTTCAAACGAGCCCGTGTTGACCCTGATCCGCCAGCGCGTCGAGCCGACCTTGTCGCTCGCCATTACGACCATCAGCCTTGCCGTGACGCTCGCTATCACCGCAGGCGTGCTCGCTGCGTGGAATGTCGGCACCTGGATCGACCGGGCCGTGATGGTCCTCTCGGTGCTGGGTTTCTCGGTGCCGGTTTTCGTGGTCGGCTATATTCTCATCTACGTGTTCGCCATCCACCTCGGCTGGCTTCCGGTGCAGGGTTACACGCCGATTGCCGAGGGGGCGCTGCCTTGGCTGCGCCATCTCGTGCTGCCCTCGATCGCGCTTGGCCTCGCCTACGTGGCGCTGATCGCTCGTATCACCCGCACCGCCATGCTCGACGTGCTCGCCGAGGACTACATCCGCACTGCGCAGGCGAAGGGTGTTGCCTCGCGCCCCCTGCTTTTCAAGCACGCGTTAAAGAACGCGGGCGTGCCGATCGTGACCATCATCGGTATCGGCGTCGCACTGTTGATCGGTGGGGTCGTCATCACCGAGACGGTATTCAACATCCCCGGGATCGGTCGCCTGGTGGTCGATGCGATCTCGAAGCGCGACTACCCGATCATCCAGGGCGTGATCCTGATCTTTTCCGGTGTCTATGTGATCGTGAACCTGATCGTCGATCTCGCCTACACCGCGCTCGATCCAAGGATCCGGTATTGAGATGACCCAAACCGCAATCAGCGACGCGGCAGGTGCGCTCGACCGGCCGGCAACTGCCAACTGGTGGCGGTTCGTGCGCCGCAATCCGACGCTGGTGCTCGGGGCAGTGATCCTGGGCCTGATGACGCTCATTGCACTGCTGGCGCCGCTGCTGGCCGGCGATCCGATTACCATGCAACCCGCTCAGCGGCTGCGTCCGCCCTCAGACTCCAACTGGTTCGGCACCGACAATCTCGGGCGGGACGTCTACGCGCGCACCGTCTTCGGCACCCGTGTCTCGCTTCTCGTCGGTCTGTCTGTTGCCGGCATTTCGGTCGGGATCGGCCTGGTGATTGGGCTGCTGGCCGGCTATTTCCGGCTTGTCGAGGCGATCATCATGCGCCTGCTCGACGGGTTGATGGCGATCCCCGCCATCCTACTGGCGATTGCCCTCGTCTCGCTGACGCGGGCGAGCGTCTTCATCGTCATCGTCGCCATCGTGATCCCTGAGATCCCTCGCGTGGTGCGGCTGGTGCGGGCGATCGTGCTGACGACCCGAGAGCAGCCCTATGTGGAAGCGGCGATCGCCGGCGGAGCGCCGACCTGGAAGATCCTCATTCGCCACATCCTTCCCTCGACCTTGCCGCCGCTGATTGTGCAGGCGACGTATATCTGCGCTTCCGCCATCCTGATCGAATCGGCGCTGTCGTTCCTCGGCGCCGGCACGCCGCCCGAGATCCCGACGTGGGGCAACATGATCGCCTCGAGCCGCGTCTATCTCGGGCGCGCACCGTGGACCGTGTTCTGTCCAGGCGTGGCGCTCGCCATGGTGGTGCTCGCCGTCAACCTGGTCGGCGACGGCCTGCGCGACCGGCTCGACCCGCGCATCGCCCGCCGCATGTGAGACCGACGTGACCCAGCCGCTGCTCACCGTGACCGATCTCAGAACCCACTTCTTCAACGAGGATGGTGTCACACGCGCTGTCGACGGCCTCTCCTTTACGCTCGGCGTTGGCGAGACGCTCGGCATCGTCGGCGAGTTGGGTTGCGGCAAGAGCGTCAGCGCGCTGTCGATCCTGCGCCTGCTCCCGCACCGTATTGGCCGCATCGTTGGCGGTACCATCGCCTTCGAGGGCGTCGACCTGCTCGGCGTCAGCGAACGGCAAATGCGCGACATCCGCGGCAATCGCATCGCCATGATCTTCCAGGAGCCGATGACCAGCCTCAATCCGGTGCTGACCGTCGGTCACCAGATCGCCGAGGCCGTGCGCATCCACAAGGGCGCCAGTGCGCAGGCGGCCCGGGCCCGGGCGCTGCAGATGCTGGAGCTGGTGAGTATCCCGGACGGCGCGCGCCGGCTCGACGATTACCCCCACCAGTTCTCAGGCGGCATGCGCCAGCGGGTGATGATCGCCATGGCACTCGCCTGCGGCCCTCAAGTGCTCATCGCGGATGAGCCGACGACCGCCCTCGACGTGACCATCCAGGCACAGGTCCTGAAGCTGATGCTCGAGCTCAAGGAGCGGACCGGCGCGGCGGTGATTTTGATCACTCACGATCTCGGCGTGGTGGCCGAGACCTGTCAGCGGGTGCTTGTCATGTACGCCGGCCGCAAGGTCGAGGAGGCTCCGGTGCTGGAGCTTTTCGACCGCCCCGCTCACCCCTATACGCGCGGCCTCTTGGCCTCCATTGCCCGCGGCAAACGCGGCAATCGACGGCGACGCCTCGCCGAGATCCCCGGCATCGTTCCCTCGCTCCGGGAGCCCATCGTCGGATGCGCCTTCGCGCCCCGATGTCCGCTGGTCCGCGATCGCTGCCGCATCGAGGCGCCGGAGCTGCGCATCGTCCCGGGCGGCAGCACCGCCCACACTGCCGCCTGCTTCGCTGCCGAGGAGGTACTGTTATCGTGACCGCGCCGCTTCAGGGCCGTCCGGTTGTCGAGGTCCAGGATCTCAGCAAGTATTTCCCTGTCCGGCGAGGGTTGCTGCGGCGGACAGTGGCCGAGATCAAGGCGGTCGATAGCGTCTCGTTTGCGCTGGCGGCCGGCGAGACGTTGTGCCTGGTCGGCGAATCCGGCTGCGGCAAGTCGACGGTCGGCCGGCTCATCCTGCGATTGATCGAACCCTCGGCCGGCACCATCCGTCTCGATGGCGAGGACATCACTCTCCTCGCCCGCTCCGCCATGCGATCCCGCCGCAGACGGATGCAGATCGTGTTCCAGGATCCCTATGCGTCACTCAACCCTCGAATGCGCGCCGGCCAGATCGTGAGCGAGCCGCTCGAGAACTTCGCCGACACGTCGGCCGTGGAGCGGCGCGATCGGGTCGAGCAAATCTTCCGTCGCGTCGGCCTCAGACCGGACGCGTTGAAGAAATTTCCCTTCGAATTCTCCGGCGGCCAGCGCCAGCGCCTCGGTCTCGCGCGCGCGCTGGCGCTGAACCCCAGCGTCATCGTCGCCGACGAGCCGGTTTCGGCGCTCGACGTGTCGGTCCAGGCGCAGGTGCTCAATCTGATGATGGATTTGCAGGAGGAGCTCAACCTCGCTTACCTGTTCATCAGCCACGACCTTGGCGTGGTCGAGCACATCGCTCACCGCGTCGCCGTCATGTACCTCGGGCGCATCGTCGAGATCGCCGGCAAGGAAGAGCTGTTCGACCACCCGCGCCATCCCTACACACGGGCGCTGATCGCGGCCGCCCCTCTGCCTGACCCGCGGGCCAAGCGCGAGCGCATCGTACTCGAGGGAGATGTCCCGTCGCCGCTGAGGCCGCCGGCCGGTTGCCGCTTCCACACGCGTTGCCCGCTGGCGTTCGAGCGATGCAGGAACGAAGAGCCGCAGCTGCGCCCCGCCGGCCTCGGCCATTCTTTCGCCTGCCACCTCGACATTTGAGCATGCGCCGCGTCAGGCGGGGACCACATAGCCGTCGCGGCGGGGGTCGCAGCCGCCGATGCGGGCACCCGTCGCCTGGTCAATCATAATGCCTTGCATGCCGCCGACCTTCATGGTCCAGGCATCAGCGACCTCGACGTCATGACCTCTGAGGCGTAGCGCCTCGAGGGTGGCAGGCGCGTAGCGGGATTCGGCAAAAACCTTGCGACCGTCCCAGAGCCGAGCACGCGGCGCTTCGATTGCGTCCTGAATGTTGAGGCCGAAGTCGACAAGCTGCACCATCGCCTGGGCCTGCGTCTGCTTGATGCCGTAGCTGCCAGGCGTGCCCAGAGCAAGGAATGGCAGGCCATCCTTGAGGCTCACGCTCGGTGACATGCACATCGGCAGCACGCCTCCGGGCTTCGAGCGATTCGGGCTAGCCTGGCTGCACGTCGGCCCAATACAGGAAGTTGTTCAACGTCACGCCGGTTCCCGGCACGATGACGGCCGAGCCATACGGGCTGCCAATGCTCTGGGTCACGCAGACGAGATTGCCCTCGCGGTCAGCGACAGAGAACGAGGTGGTGTGCTGCTCACGCTGCGGCTCGGGCGTTGGCATCGTCCACTGCTCGGTCGGCCCGATCACCGGGCGGCCGTCGCGCACACCGGCACGCAACCGCTCGATATTGGCTGGCGAAAGCAGCTCGGCGAGCCTGGCTGGCGAAGGATTGTTGTTGGCGATCCGCTCACCGGCCGAGAGCCGGACGGCGCGCCAGATCGTGTCCAGATGCTCGACGCCATTCCGCTCCATGGCGCCGATCTCGAAGCCGTCGAGAATGGCGAGCGCGATCAGGAACTGGAAGCCCTCGCAGGGCGGTGGCGGCACGTTGACGGTGAGGCCACGATAGTGCGCGGTCGCCGGGTCGCTCCAGGCCGGCCTGAATGCAGCGACATCGTCACGCGTGATCCAGCCGCCCGCCTCCGCGACATGCCGCACGAGGCCATCGTAGAACGCCGACGGCCCCGAAGTCACAATCTCTTCGAGCGTCCGCGCAAGATCGGCTTGGCGGAGCACATAGCCCTGCTCGAGCCTTCCGCTGCCGTTAGTATAGTTCCTCGCCCAGGGCTCGAAGAGCGTGTTCAGCGCGCGGATCTCGGGCTCGGTCGCGTTTGATTCCTCGATATTGAACTCGGTCACCGGGAAGCCATCGCGGGCCAGCCTGACCGCAGGGGCAAAGACATCACCGAGCTTCAGCGAGCCATAGGCGTCGATCAACGCCTTCCAGCCGGCGAGATTTCCCGGCACGCCGACCGACGACGCCCCGCGGGCAAGTTGCTCTCGATGGGTGAAGCGCTCGACCGGAAAGCGAGCTGGAATGGGCGGCACGAAGTTCAACGTGCGCACGCGTCGTTCCCGGGCGATCCAGCAGGTGGCGAGTCCCATGCCGGCGAGGCTCGACATGTAGGGCTCGACGACGTTGAGGGCCGCCGCAGTTGCCACCGCAGCGTCGAAGGCATTGCCCCCGTATGCCAGGATTTGGGCACCCGCCGCCGCGGCATGGGGATGCGCCGCCGCAACCATGCCGTTCATGGACGAGATCGTTGGTCGCCTACCGTTCATCGCACCGTTGCCTCGTTCCCACTTTGCCTGCAGCGGTCGGAAGCCTACGCGCAGTTGGCCCCCGATGCCAACGGAGGCGCGTGGCTATCGTATCGGCCGTCGGCTTGCAAAATCATTCCGCTCAGCCCAACGCGAAGAAGTTGACCATCCCCTTTACCGCCGACGCAGCAGACTATTCCAGGTCCCGATCGACAAGGCGGCAAGCGGCGGTTCGAGGCGCCAGCACGAAATCCATGACACGTGGGTAGCGGGTGTCGCAGCGGCACCCAGCCAGAAGGGCGACCGGGCTCGGAGCATCGCCTTGTAGCATCAGGCGCATTCGGTCCATGGCGATCAGGGCAACGGGGCTATCGACGGCGTGATGAACACCGTTGGGTGCCCCGACGACTAGCGATCGTTGCCGGACCGGCCGACGGTCGGTCATGAGCCGCGCCGCAAGGGCGTGACGCTGCAACTGGCGTGGGAGGATTATCGCGCCGCCCATCCCGACGGCTACGGCCGCAGCTGGTTCTGCGAACTCTATCGTCCGTGCGAAGGGCGGCTATCGCCAACCATGTTTACCGGTCTCACAGCCCCATTTGCACACGGGAAGCGAGCAGCTGGCCGCTGAAGTTGCAATCGGCGCCGCAGTCGCAGGTGTTCGTGAAGTTCCGGCAGGTGCCCTTGCAGACGCAGCTGCACTTCACGACCGGGACAGACTTCTGATTCCGATATTTGCAGTGCTTCCACCGCACGACTGAAGACCTGCGCAATATGCTGCGCGATCTGTTCACGGCGTTGGGCTACGAGGTGAGCGAGGCCCCCGACGGCGGCGCCGGAGTGGCCCTGGCGCGCGCGCGGCGGCCCGACATCATCCTGATGGACATCCAGATGCCGATCCTCGACGGCTACGAGGCGACGCGGCAGATCAAGGGTGACCCCGCTCTCAGCGCGACGCCGATCATCGCGGTCAGTTCGTTCGCCATGAAGGGCGACGAGGAGAAGGCCCGCGCTGCCGGCTGCAACGGCTACGTCACCAAGCCCTACAGCCCGATGAAGCTGCTCGGTATCGTCAAGGGCTTCCTCGGCGATACGCCGTGACGACCAGGTCTCGATTGTGGGTCTGCTTTCGAAGCAAATGACTGAAGGAGCCGACTTCCGCATCGGTGCAAGGGGCAAGGGCTGCCTCGAGGGGCATGATGACGTCACCTCTGCCCAACCTTCACCAGCGGAAAGTCGTGCCGGGTTCGACAGCGACGGCGGCTCGCCCCCCACATAGCCGACGGTCTGCAGCGCCCTAGCGCTGCATGGGCGATGGCGAACTGCGTGAGGGCCATGGATACGACCACAACAGGCCAAATCGTACCCGCAAACGTACCCGCAATTTCTCGAGATGTGAGGGGTTTTGGTGAGGCAGCGTGCGGCTAGAAACCTCAAAAAAACCAATGAATTCAGGGAGAAATGAGACGGTATGGGATGTGCTAAAAAGTGGTCTTGGTGCCCAGAAGAGGGGTGCCTCCATCCCTGCAAATCAATACGTCGATGCGCGGTGGGAAACAACTTGCAGACAATGGTTCCGGACGTTTTCGACCGCTTGTTCCCCACCGAGATGAACTTGTCCTGCGACTTACAACGCCCCCAGCTCCCGCAAGGCGAGGCCCGGCTAGCGCGCATGCCGCGGTGGTCTAGGATTGGTGATCTTCCACGGTCCCACAGGATGGGACGCACAAAATCTCGCGCAGGCATTTTTCACTACCGGAGAACGACGCAGCATATTGATGGAACAATGAACCCGCAATTGCAGCGAGACGACCTCATTGCTCCCCGGAACTATTCCCTAACCAACGCCAGCCACCGCTCTTGGTCGTCGCGCACCGCTTCTGAACAGCAGGCCCGGCATCTTACCAGCCCCTTGTCGTATTCACGATTTTGACTACCGACAGCATCACCGGCACCTCGATCAATACGCCAACGACGGTCGCGAGGGCTGCTCCGGCATCAAACCCGAACAAGCTGATGGCCGCGGCAACTGCAAGTTCGAAGAAGTTGCAGGCTCCGATCAGCACTGATGGGGCAGCGACGCAGTAGGCTTCAGCCCCTGCGCGCTTGCCATATCGACGCCAAGTGCGCTGCTGTCTGGCATTGCACGGGCCACTTGCGGCGGTGTTCTGATTAAAGGCGGCGGCCCGTTGGAAAGCCTCGGCACACCTAGCGCCATTGCCTTCGACAAGACCGGGACACTGACCGAGGGCAAGCCGCGTGTGGCCGTCGCTGTGCCCGCACCGGGAATGACTGAGCTGAACTCTTCTGGCGATTGCGGTCGCGGTTGAAGAAATCAGCGACCAAACGAGCATTACGAGTACAGAGTTCGTTGTTTCGAGGACGCAGTCCTTGTGCCTATGCGCGACGCATTTGTGGGCGACCACCAGCCCAACAATTGATAGCCCTATAGGTCCGGGCGTCTCGCGGTCGGAAGCGACCGCGTGCTATGTGGGTAACGCCCCCTGGCGCAAGGCAATGACGTGAAGATCGTGATGCGAAGGACGCTGGTGCGGAGTGCGCGACCAGAAATCGAAGACAGTCGCGATCCAACGCTCGCTCGGACTTACCAAGGGGATGGCCAGCACCCGCTCCGCCGTCGTCGCTCGCCCCAAGCCCGGCGGCAAGCGAGCGACGGCTCCGGGGGGATGGTGGATTCCGTCCGCCCAAAACGACGGTGGTTCCGTTGATATCATCGTCGGTCACCAAACGCAGCCCCGAGATCATAACACGTGCCACACTCTCATCTCGATGGAGCAATCCGTACCCGTGGCAGGTTGTCATCCACTCAGCTCGACTGAAGTCCTCGCTGCAGCCGTTCACGCAACTCCCAGAACCTGATCCATTTGCGGCCGGATTTGCTCGAAACGCACGATCGAGCACCTGCGCACGGTTGGAGCCAGAAGCAGACGTGTGGCTGCAAGCGTTCACTCAACCGAGGTTGGGCTATGTGGCGCGCCTTGGGCAATTGCAAAGATTGCGAGCCCGCTCGGCAACTCGCGCAACAGTCTATGGGAGAATATGTGAAGCTACGGCATCGGCCAGTGAGCCTGTGCCTGCCAGTGACGAGCTGTGTGCTCGGGTGAAACCCGAGGGCGCAACTTGGTGGATCTGGCGCGGTGAGCAGCAAGGAGAGCTTCTCACCACTGGCCAGAAGAGCTAATCTGACCAATAATCAGAGACCTGGACGAAGCGGCCACGTTGGGGCAGGCGCGTCAGGAGGGTGCCTTGGCTCGAGGATCGGGCGGTCGTTGTGCACGAGTGCAGCGTACCGTGATGAATCGTCGCGTAGCATTTGCTGTGGCAGCAAGCGCCGCAGCCGGGATTGTGTTGTGTCCTCGTAGTGCCCGTTCCGCCCACGCCCTGCGTTTCGGCCTTACCCCGGTCTTCCTAACCAATGATCTCGAGTTGCTTTCCAAGCTGCAGTCCTACCTGGAGCGCGAAGCAGGGCAGGAGGTGGCTCTGATCCAGCGGCGCACCTACCAGGAGATCACTGCGCTCTTGATCTCGGGGCAGCTGGACGCGGCCTGGATCTGCGGCTTCCCCTATGTGGTCTATCGCGAGTATCTGACTCTCGTCGCGGTGCCGCTATGGCAGGGTCAACCACTCTACCGCTCGTATGTAATTGTCAGCGATGGGCGCCGGGCGGAGCGGCTGGAGGATCTGGCAGGTGATATCCATGCCTTCTCCGATCCCGACAGTAACTCGGGTTGCCTCGTCACGCGCGCCGCCCTTGCGGTGCTGGGGCGCCGACCAGAGGAGTTCTTCAGGAGGACCATCTTCACCTATAGCCATCGCAATGTCGTGCGTGCGGTCGGGGCGGAGCTTGCGGCAAGTGGTAGCGTCGACGGTTACGTGTGGGAGGTCATCAACGAGACCGAGCCTGAGTTGACGAACAGGACGCGCATCCTGCGCCGGTCGGAACTGCTGGGTTTTCCGCCGATTGCCTGCCCGCGCGCATTGGCGGGGGCGCACTCCGTGGAGGCTTTGAAAAAAGCGCTGCTGCAAATGCCCGGCGACGCGATGGGGAGAGACATCCTCGCTATGCTCAGGCTTGACGGATTTGTCGAGGTGGGACCCGAGACATTCGACGGCATTGCGCAAAAAATTGCGCAGGTCAGGAGACTTGGATGACCCCCGCAAACTGGCGCGCTGCCCTTTCGGAGCCGAGGACCTGTCCCATTACGGTCAAGGTGCCGCTCGTGGTCGCCTTGCTGATGTTGGTTGTAAGCACTGGCGTCACGGAACGCGTGCTGTCGCGCCTGCAAACTGCCCAGGAGGCCCACCTCCACCAGCTCGCCAGTACCTACATGGATGGCCTGTCAGCTGCGGTCATGCCGCACGTTCTGCGGCATGACGTGTGGGAAGTGTTCGACGCGCTCGATCGTGCGCGACATGGCTACAAGGCGCTTGAGCTGATTTCGACGACGGTCGCTGCGCCAGATGGGGGGATTATCGCCTCGAGCAACCCGAAAGCGTTTCCAGCCGACACGCGGCTTGGCGACACGTTCCTTCGCAAGTTCGCCACAGGCCGCGATGTCATTGTCGAGGATGGCGCGGGTCGGGCGCACGTCCGCCGACTTCTCAGCGACAGGGACCGCATGATTGGCGGAATCTATTCGGAAGTCAGCATTGCTCGGCTCCTCGCCGAGCGCCGCGACGTCCTAATTACCTTGCTGACAACCAATGTGCTGCTCACTTTGGTGCTGGCAATTATCGGTTACATTGCTGTGCGGCGCATGATCCGCCCGATGAAAGTGCTTTCCGACTATCTGGGACGTGGCCACGCTGGCGCCGTCGAGCCCATTCCAGATCACCTCATGGCGTCATCCGACAGCAGCTTCGGGCGGTTGTTCGTGCGGTACAATGCCATGGCACGTGCGGTGAATGATCGCGAGGCGTTGACGAGGCGGCTTGCAGAGGAAGAGAAACTCGCGAGCCTCGGTCGTCTCACCTCCGCCATGGCGCACGAGATCAACAATCCGCTCGGCGGCCTCTTCAACGCGATCGACGCCCTGAAGCGCCACGGCCACAAGGACACCGTGCGAGCGACGTCCGTAAACTTGCTCGAGCGGGGGCTCGCCGGAATCCGTAATGTGGTCCACACGGCACTCGTGGCCTACCGGGCCGATCGCGCTCAGCGCCGTCTCATGCCGAGCGATCTCGATGACCTGCGAGTGCTGCTTCGGCCCGAGGTGAAGCGCAAGGGCATTCGCCTCGAATGGTCGTGCTCACTGGATCAGGAAATCGATCTTCCTGCCGGCCCCGTCCGTGATGCGGCGCTCAACCTTCTTCTCAATGCCTGCGCGGCGACCCCGGGCGGCAGGACAGTGGCCTTCAATGCCGAGAGGCGCGACGGGGATCTGGAGTTGACAATCCGTGATGAAGGCGACGGCCTGCCAGCCCGGACGCAGGACTATCTCGAGCGGCAAGGCCGGGGGATCGCACCGATCGAGGATCGTTCCGGGCTTGGCCTCTGGATGGTGCGGCGTCTCGCCGACGAGACCGGCGGGCGGATCACGATCGAGCCGGGACCTCGCCGAGGCACAGTCATCACCCTGAGGCTGCCCATTCCCGCCAAGGAGGCGCTCAGACATGTCGCTTGAAGGGTGCACCATCAGCCTGGTCGAGGACGATCCGATCATGGGTGAATCGCTGGTCCAGTGCCTCACGCTGGAGGGCTGCAAAGTGAATTGGTGGAAGACCGGGGCAGAGGCGGTTCGCGGCGTCGGCGTTACCGAGCCGGATCTAGTGGTGTGCGACATACGACTGCCGGATACGGACGGCGAAACGGTCTTCCGTCGGCTGGCAAACGCGGGAAGCGTGCCGCCCTTTCTGTTCGTCACGGGTTTCGCCAACATCGACCAGGCCGTCGCGCTCATGCGGGCCGGGGCGGCCGACTACATCACCAAGCCATTCGACATGCCGGGCTTCATTGCCCGCGTTGGCGCCCTCATCTCCCGCAAGCCCCAGGCCGAGTCGGCGACCACGCTCGGCGTCTCGGAGCCGATGCAACGCGTCGAGGCCATGCTGCTGCGCTTTGCCGGACGAACGACACCCGTCCTGATCACCGGCGAGACCGGCGTCGGCAAGGAAGTGTGCGCCCGCTTTCTCCATTGCGCCTGCGGCAAGACGGACCGCCCATTCGTTGCGATCAATTGCGCTGCGGTTCCTTCGGAGCTGATGGAAAGCGAGCTCTTCGGGCACGACAAGGGAGCATTCTCGGGCGCCACATCACAGCACAAGGGCTATGCCGAGCGGGCCGGCGACGGCACACTGTTCCTCGACGAGATCGGCGACATGCCTCTGGCCCTGCAGGCGAAGCTGTTGCGCTTGATCGAGGACCGGCAATTCACCCGTGTCGGCGGCGAGCAACCGCTCGCCTTTAGGGCTCGCGTCGTTTGTGCGACCAACACGAGGCTGGAGACGGTGGTGGCAGAAAGACGGTTTCGCGAGGACCTGTTTTATCGCATCAACGTGATGACGGTCACCATCCCTTCATTGCGCAACCGTTTGGCCGATATTCCCTGGCTGATGCACCGATTTCTGGAGGAGTTTCGCTGCGCAGCAGAGCCGACGCTCAAGGGATTCAGCACGCTCGCCGAGCAGGCCGCGATTGAGCATCCATGGCCCGGCAATGTGCGGGAGCTGCGCAATCGGATCGAGCGCGCGGTTGTGCTGACCTCCGGACCGTCGATCATGCCGTGCGAACTCTTCCCGGAACTGTGCGCCGACGAATTGCCTGAGACACCGAGGTTTGTATCGTTGCGTGCTGCCCGTGATGAGGCCGAGCGTCGACAGATCGAACGTGCCCTCAGGGAGACGGGCGGGCAATTGATCGAAGCCGGGCGCCTGCTCGATGTCTCCCGCACGACGCTATGGGAGAAAATGAAGCGTCTCGGTGTGGTGGTTCCGGACGGCGAGTGAGGCATGTCCGGATTTTCGGACGCGACCCGCATGCGCTGTTCGGAAGTGCGGACGTCGGGTTAAATCGTATTTCCGCTTTCTTTCATATTTTCAATTGGTTGCCTAACGTCCTCAATTGGCACACGCCTTGCGAGGCGAGCCTTGTGACGACCGGTGAAATCGGCACGAGGCGGCGTGATGCGTTCGCACCAGGGAGGCAGCGTTCCAATCGGCGACAAGAGGCCCGCGGGAGCGGCCCGCGCCTCTATCGACGGCAACGCGTGCATTGTCGTCAAGCGTCCCTCGCCGCAATGCAAGAGGTGCCACGACGCTTGCCCGAGCGGAGCGATCACGCTCACCGCTCACGAAGCTACCATCGCGCTGTCGAGCTGCACCGGCTGCGGCCGGTGCGCTTCGGCGTGCCCAACCGGGGCCGTTGAGGTCGCGGGCTTCGATCCGCTCTGTGATGCAACGGGCGGCACGGTCAGGATCGAGTGCAACAGGGTGCCCGCAGCAAATCGCGGCTCGAATGCCATCGAGGTGCCATGTCTGGGCGGACTTTCGGTGAATTGGCTGCTGGCGCGGATTGCGGGCGCGCGCCTCGTTGTCGTCGATCGCGGCTGGTGCCACTCATGCCCGGCTGGCGGGACAGCGGCGCCGTGGCGCGTGGCGGTAGAATCGACCGACCGTCTGCTATCGATTGTCTCGGAAGGTCGCGCCTCGAGGATCACGACTGAGCACGTGCCGCTTGCCATCGAGATTGCGCTTCCGCCGCCACGTCCGGCTGGCATCGCCGGGCCTGAATTTTCGCGCCGGCGGCTTTTCGCGCGCATGGTGGAGCAACCCAGCCCCGGAGCATCGCCGAGGCGACCGGAGAGGTCGGAGCTTCATTCCCCTTCGACCGTAACCACCGGGTCGCTCGAGGCCCGGCGGAAGTATTTGTCCGCGCTCTCCCACGGTCGGCCGCTCCCTGCCGCGCTCTTTCCTAGCGTCTCAATCGCGCCGAACTGCGGCGATTGCCAGGTCTGCGCCAGGTCCTGTCCGACGTCTGCGCTGACGAGCGCCACCGGCCCGAGCCTGACCGGCATTGATTTCGACCCGGCGCTGTGTCTCGCGTGCGGGGAGTGCGAGCGCACCTGCCCAACGCGATCGATTGCCATCCGCCAGGCTGGCGAAGGCAGCTACGGCGGCGTGATCGCCCTGCGGCGGGCGCGCCGCGTCATATGTCGCGAATGCGAGCGCGATTTCGCTCCGCAAGATGACGAGTGCGTCTGCCCGGCCTGCGGGAAAGATCGGGACATCGCGGCGGCGGGGTTCGCCATGATGCGGCGCCAGACGCGGAAAACGAATTAGGCACAGCACAGGCACGCCGCCGGGGACGGCGTGCCTGTGCATGAAGCGAGATCCCCAACGGAGGACGTGGGATGCAAGACCGAAATCTTTCGACATCGCGACGCCGATTCCTGCAGGCCACCGGCGCGACGGGGGCACTGGCGGCGACCGGTGTCGGCCTGCCGGGCGCGGAGACTCGGGGGCGACGAGGCCAAAGCGCAAGGTGCGGCAGACGCCGCGACCAAGATCGTCAAGAGCATCTGTCACCAGTGCCCCGCCCGTTGCGGCATCGACGTCTACGTCACCAACGGCCGGGTGCATGCGATTCATGGCAGCACCGACCACCCCATTTCGAATGGCAAGCTGTGCCCCAAGGGGCCACTCGGCGTCTATATCCTCTACGATCCGGACCGCTACAAGACTCCGATGAAGCGCACCAACCCGAAAAAGGGGCGCAATGAAGACCCGAAGTTCGTCTCGATCAGCTGGGATGAAGCACTGAAGACGGTCGCCGACCGGCTCAATGCGCTGCGCGACAAAGGTGAGAGCCACCGCTTCTCGCTATGCTTCGGGCGAGGCTGGGGTGCCTCATGCGCTGGCCTGCTCGGCACCTTTGGCGAGCTGTACGGTTCTCCGAACGTGCCGATCGGCCACTCGTCGATGTGCTCGGACGGCTCCGTCCTGTCGAAACAATGCACCGACGGCAACGCCTCATACAGCGCCTATGACTATCGCAACGCCAACTACCTGCTCATGTTCGGCGCGAGCTTCCTGGAAGCTTTCCGGCCCTACAACAACAACATGCAGGTATGGGGCTACATCCGTGGCGAGAAGACGCCGAAGACCCGAGTCACTGCAGTCGACGTCCATCTCAATACGACGCTCGCCGCCGCCGATCGCGGGCTGCTCGTCAAGCCCGGCACCGATGGTGCCCTGGCACTCGCCATCGCCCATGTGATCCTGACCGAGGGGCTGTGGGAGCGCTCGTTTGTCGGCGACTTCAAGGATGGCGTCAACAATTTCAAGACTGGCCAGACCGTCGATCCTGCCGCCTTCGACGAGAAATGGGTCAAGGGTCTCGTCGAGTGGTGGAATATCGAGGTGAAGGACCGTACGCCGAAATGGGCGGCTGGCGTGAGCGACCTTCGCGTGCGCGACATTCTGGCGGTCGCGCGGGAGTTCGGCAGCACGCGGCCGGCCATCGCACTGTTCGAGCGCGGGGCGCACGCGCATTCGAACGGCATCATGAACGGCATGGCGATCCACACACTCAACGCGCTGGTCGGATCGCTCTACGCCAAGGGTGGCCTGATGTATCAGATGGGCCCGTCCTATGGCGGCATGCCGGTCGATGAAAAGGAATACATGGACGAGTACGCCAAGAACGGGCCGTGGAAGAAGTTCCCGCGCATCGATATGAAGGGGCACGAGGATGGCTACCTGCTGGCCAAGAATATGCTGCAGGAGGTCGGGCCCAATCACCTGAAGGGCAAGCCCTACAAGCTCGACACGGTGATGTTCTACCTGACCAACCCGATCTTCACTGCGCCCAATGGCCAGCAGTGGGAGGAGGCGCTCAAGGATGTGTTCGTCATCGATACCTCGCCGTTCCCGAGCGAGACCGGCCATTTCGCCGACCTCATCCTGCCCGACCACACCTACCTCGAGCGAATGCAGGACGCACCGACCTATCCCTTCCAGGGCTGGCCGATGGCGCAGCTGCGTGTCCCGGCGATCAAGCCGCTCTACGACACCAAGTACTTCGGCGATGTGCTGATCGAGATCGGCAAGCGCATGAAGGGGCCGATGGCCGAATACTACAAGGCACTCAAGGACTCCGAGAATGTCATCCGTCATCTCGCCAAGGGCTTCGAAAAAGACCCCGGCGACAACGGCGTCAATGGCTTCGACAAATGGGTCGAGAAGGGTGTCTGGTACAAGAAGCCCTATCATTGGCAACAGCGCGACGGCGAGTTCTTCGAGTGGGACGGCAAAGCCTACGCAAAGAAGATGGCGCCCGAGGACGTCAAGTCGAAGCTTCTGAAGACTCCGTCCGGCAAGTTCGAGATCCGCTCCGGCTACCTGGAGAATAACGCCGACTGGATCGCCGCGAGAACCGGACGAGACAAGGCGCGGCTGATGTTCCCGGTGTGGGAGGAGCCGAAGCACCCGGGTGGTGGCGAGCTGTATCTGGCGACCCCCAAAGTTGCGCTTCACGCCGAGGGCCGCGGCGCCAATATTCCAATGGTGATCGCCCACCTGCAGCCGGTCGTCGGTGGGCGGAAGCTCGCCTATGTCGAGATCAACCCCAAGACAGCGGCTGCCAAGGGCATCAAGGACGGCGACAAGGTGCGTCTCAAGTCAGCCGCGGGCGACATCGAGGCCTATTGCCGCCTCTACGAGGGTGTGCGGCCCGACACGCTGGTGCTCCCCATGGAATACGGGCATTGGGCGGGAGGTCGCTGGTCAAGAGCCGTTGCCGGCGGGCATAGCGGCCATGTGACGGTCAACCAATCCGACCGTGTCACCGGCCAGTGCGGCTACTACACATCGAAAGTCACAATCGAGCGCGCCTGACGCGCAACGGAGGAATTGTCGTCATGACGAAATGGGGAATGGTCATCGACCTCGAGAAATGCACTGGTTGCCAGGCCTGTACCACGGCCTGCGCAATGGAGAACAACCGATTGCCGGGTGAGAACTGGCAGGACGTGTTGTTCTACCACGAGGGCACGTATCCGAATGTCAACCTGTCGTGGCTGCCGCGGCCGTGCATGCATTGCGAGAAGCCGTCGTGCGTCGCGGTGTGCCCGACAAAAGCCACCTGGAAGACCGAGGACGGCGTCGTCCTCATCGACTGGAACAAGTGCATCGGCTGCAAGTACTGCATGATCGCCTGCCCGTATGGCGTGCGCTTCTACATGGACGAGCGGGCGACCATCGAGCCGGACACGCGCGCGGCCTTCCCCGGCGATAGCAAGCGCTTGTGGAACCCGCCCTACAGGATGCCTGACGCTCAGGAGGATCCATCGAAGGGTATCGGCATTCAGCCGCACGGGGTCGTGTCGAAGTGCACCTTCTGCTACCACAAGATCTCCAAAGCTCCGAAGGGCGTCGCCGACCTCGACGAGGACAATCCGGCGACCAAGGAGCACACGCCAGCCTGCGTGCGCGTATGTGCACCCAAGGCCCGCTATTTCGGCGACCTCGACAATCCCGATAGCAAGGTCAACCAGCTCATCGCTGAGAAGGGCGGCGTGCGCCTCAAGGAGGAGACTGGCAACAAGCCGCAGGTCTACTACCTGTCGGGGGGCGGCGCCCCCGTGGTGCCCGGCGGCCGGTCGAACTCGAAAGCGTAAGGGAGAGTGCAATGACAATTTCGACAGCGTCTTTCCGGCCTGGCCTGCATCTGGCCGGTGCGGCCATCGGCCTTGTGCTTGCGCTCGGCTATGCGGCGGCGCAACTCATGAGCGCAGGACATGCCTCGTTCAATACGACCAACTTGGGTGTCGTCTGGGGTCTTCCGATTGTCATCTACGACTACTTCCTGCTGACTTCGACAGGACTCACCATGGTGGCGGGACTATCCCTCGTGCTCGGCCTCAAGGACTTCGATCCGGTCGCCAAGCGCTGCATCTGGCTTGCCATCGCCGCTCTTGTCGGCGCTGTGGCGGTACTGTTTCTCGAGCTTGGTCATCCCCTCAGAGCTATCCCAGTGGCAGTGCTCAACCTGCAGACGGCATCGCCTTTGTTCTGGAAGATCCTGTTTATCGGCGCCTATGCGGTCGTGCTCGTGTTGCTGGCACTGAGCCTCGGCGGTGGCGGACCGATCGAGACCGGCGCGAGGCCGCTTGCAGCGGTTGCGTTCCTGCTCGCCGTCGGGATCACGCTGATTGCCGGCTCGGTCTACGGCATGATGTCGATGCGACCCTACTGGTTCGGCGGCGAGACACCGGTCGCCTTCCTCATCGAGTCGTTCATCGGCGGCATCGCCTTCACGGTGTTTTTCACCTACCTCGCCTACGGCTTCAGCCAGCAGGGCATGTCGGAGCAGCTGAAGTCCCTGCTCGGAGGGTCGATCGCCAAGCTGCACGCCGCCGCGATCGCCTTGCACCTGATGTTTGTCGGCGGTCGCGCCATCACGGGTCTGTGGAGTAATGCCGAGGGAATGCAGGTGTGGCAGCACATCACCGCGCAGCCACTTTTCAATCTCGGGCTGTGGGGCGGGACCGTTCTGCCGCTGGTACTGTTAGCGCTACCGGTTACGCGACGGCTGCCTTCACTGCAGATCCTCGCCTCCCTATTGGTGATGATCGGACTTCTGATCAGTCGCTACGAGTTCATCATTGGCGGGCAGCTGGTGCCGTTATTCAAGGGCAGCTGGGCACCCGGTCTTGTACAATATACACCGTCGACGACCGAATGGGCGCTGCTGTTCGTCGGCGTGTTCCTCGCCAACGTCGTCTACGCCCTGGCCAACTGGTGGTTCGGCGAGCGACACAGGCAGGCGTGAGCAGAAAAGGGAGCGGGCGGCACGCGCTGCCCGCTCCTTGAGCAATTGAAGGGAAAAGAGCATGACGCGAGCCCAGGCGGATACCTTCGCAACCAGGCGCGACCTGTGGCTCTGCCTCGCGCGAGCCCTCGCCCCGCCTGGCGACGAAAGCTATCACAAGGCCTTCGTCGAGGACTTGCCCGCTGATCTCGCGGCCATCGCCGAGGAGATCAGGCTCGATATCGCCAGCGAACTCGACAGGCTCGCTGAGGCAGCCAAGATGCTGCACGATGCGCTGGAGATCCAGATACTGTACGCAGCGTTGTTCGCAACTCCCC
The DNA here is from genome assembly GCA_963741505.1 of uncultured Alphaproteobacteria bacterium. Classification (GTDB taxonomy): domain Bacteria; phylum Pseudomonadota; class Alphaproteobacteria; order Rhizobiales; family Hyphomicrobiaceae; genus JAKFWF01. The sequence continues at coordinate 146,592 of CAVUIJ010000021.1, forward strand.
CGGCGCCCGTATTTATCAATACCGCAATCTATCTCGACGGTGGCTTCCTGGGTGAGAGCGAGCTGGCTATCCACGATTGGTATGCACGGCATGGGTTCGAGCGGCGCAATGATTTCCATGATCTCAACGACCACGCCGCCGTGCAGCTCGAGTTCGTTGGCCAGCTCTATGAGAAGGCGGCTGGCCGCGCGATGGCCGGCGAAGATATGGATGCACTCGCCTTCGCGTCGGAGGCTGCACGCTTCCTCGCCGCTTATCCCAGGCGCTGGATCACGCCGCTCCTGCAACGTCTGGAGGAGACCTGCTCGGAGCGCAGCCTCAACGACGCCTTCGTGCATATCGCACGCATTCTGCTGCGTGCCATCATGGCAGAGCAGGAAAGTGCCGCTGCGCGATTTGAGGTCGAGGCCCGGAGCATTCTGCCGCAAGGCTCGAGCCGCGGCATTGGCGATCTGACGTCAGAGGATCTCGCCGAGGTCGCAGTGCGCATGAAATCCGCCGGGTTGGACTTTGCACATGTGCGCGCGCGTCCCGAATGGCACGAGGAGGCATTCGTCGCGCGGCTGGAAAAATCGGACACCGAAGGAAATGGCACGGCATGCTGAACATCGGGCGCGGTCTTGTCTGCACGCTATTAGTCATGCTCCCTGTCGGCGCGCTGGCATCGGGGCAAGACATGTGCTTCGGTGAGTATCAAACCGCGCTACCGCAACCCACATCGCAGGATCGCGAGCGTGCGCGGCAGGAGGTGGAGCGCGAGCGGGAGGCAGCACAGCGTGGCGCACAGGCCAGTACGCCTGACAGGTCTCTTGCCGATTCTGCCGTGCCAGCCGCCGCGGGAGGCGGTGCCAACACGCTCCGTGCGAACCCATGAGGCGAGCGGCGGCCGTGTTGCTCCTAGCCTCGCTGCTCTCATTCCAAATCACGATGGAAGCCCATGCCGAGGTCGATGAGCGCTACGATGGCGGCACCAGGCCACCACTTTCGGAGCACGAGCTGCAGATAGCGTGCCCGCACCGGTTGATCCCGTATACCAAGCCTTGCCGACATCCAGCCCTCCGAATCAGATTGATCCAGAGGCATGGAATCATGCTGCGCCACGCGTGTGAATAAGCAAGGGTCACAGCTTTGGCTCACCGGTATGAGGCCATCGCGTCGGGGTTCGTCAAGTGTTTGCTCATTCCTGACGGGCGTTCAACGTACTCTGCATTGCTTCGATCGAGCACCGCTGCACTTCTTGACCAATCCAGAGATGAACGCGCTTGGCCACGCCCGAGATCGCCGACGATGCCGAGCGCAGTCTAAACGCGACCGGTGCACGTCAGGCCGCAATTCGCACCAACATCGTCTTGGCAAGCAAATCCGCAACTGATTTAGCAGGCACAGGCTTGCTGATCAGATAGCCTTGCGCTTGCGTGCATCCTTCGACGCGAAGACAGGCGAGCTCAGCCTCGGTTTCGACCCCCTCTCCCGTCGTCTTGATGCCCAGCCTCTGGCTCAAGCTCGTTACAGCGCGCACGATAGCGAGAGAATCCTTATTGAGGTTGATCCCGTCGATGAATGCGCGGTCGATCTTGATCTTATCAAATGGGAATTTTTGCAGGTAGGCCAGCGAAGAGTAGCCAGTGCCAAAGTCATCCATGGCGATGCGTATGCCGAGCGCCTTGAAGTCACGAAGGATCTGCAGCGTTGACTCAGTGTCTTGCAGAATGATGCTTTCGGTGACCTCAAGTTCCAACCGTTCCGGAGCAAAGGAGGACCTGGCGAGTGCCTCGACAACATCCCCATCGAGTGAGCTATCGGTGAACTGAACCGAAGAAAGATTGACCGCCACACTGATTTCAACCGGCCATGCCGAAGCATCTTGGCACGCCTGACGGAGAACCCATTTGCCGATTTGCTTGATGAGTCCCGTCTGCTCGGCAATCGGTATGAATTCGGCTGGCGAAACGAGGCCGCGCGTCGGATGCCGCCAGCGAATGAGCGCCTCGAAAGCCTCGATCTCATTCCGGGTTAGATCGAACAGGGGCTGATAGTGCAGCTCGAATTGGTTCTCCATAATGGCCCGTCTCAAATCGTTCTCGAGTTCGTGGCGTTTCTGGATACGCTCGTCCATGCCACGCTCGAAGAAGCGGAAGGCATTTCGACCGCTTGATTTCGCTTCGTAGAGCGCCATATCGGCCTGCTTCATGAGGTTCGCACGATCGCCCGTGTCCTCGGCTGCGACGGAAATGCCAATGCTGCCGCTGATACTGATGCTGTGACCTTGGATAAGAAACGGCGCGGCAAGCTCAGAAAGAATCCGCTCCGAGACAAATCCGATGTCGTCGATGGAGTGCACTCCTGACTGGATGAAAGCGAATTCGTCGCCGCCCAGGCGGGCGACGACGTCGAAGCGACGCACGGCGGCCTTAAGGCGTGTGGCAACGACACGCAGCAGATCATCGCCGATTGGGTGCCCGAGAGTATCGTTCACAGCCTTGAAGCGATCCAGATCGATGCAAAGTACAGCCAACTTGGTGGCCGGTTCGAGGGTCTGAAGCTGGCTTTCAAGTTCATGTTGCAGCTGCGCGCGATTGGCGAGGCCTGTCAGGCTATCGAAGCGAGCAAGAAAGTCGATTTTTGATTGGGCCTGGCGGCGCTCCGTCACGTCATCGACAGTCGCGAGGACACCAACGCTTGGCACAGTCGTCAACTTCACCACGTACGCGTGGTTATCGTCGACCACGCACTCGATGATCTGCGAGGGTAGCCCATCCAGAGCGGCTGTCGGCGCTTTCGATGAACTCAATCCGCCAATTCGGTCCGAGATCTTGAGCGCTGTCAGGAGGTCGCCGAAATTGAAGGATCGCTTTGGTTCTGCCTTCAAGTCTTCGCGTAGAGCAACCATCTTCTGGTTTTCGACAATGACCCCACCCGCTCTGTCGTACAAGGCGAGGCCGTGGCTCATGTTGTTGAGTGCAAGCCCAAGCTTCTGGTTGCTTGACTGGACTGCGATACGTTCTGCGTCGAGCGCTCTGAGAGTGTTGCGTAAGCTGGCGAGCGGTATGATCCGCAAGCCAACGAATGTAACCGCGGCCAATAGGATACTCGCCAGAATAATTGCCCCCAATGCACTCAGCAGTGGGATGAGGCTTGTTTCCACCGTGATCGACCCAAGGATCTTGCTTGTGACAATAATGGGCGCTGAGCGGCGGATCGTCGGCCAGGCGATGCTATTTTCCTCGTCGCCAATAACCTCACCCGCCGACGACGCCATGACCTGATTGAAGCGGATCCGCTCCTTGTCGGTCTGCTCGATAACTTCCTTGAGACGGACGTTATGGTGCGTCCACAGGGAACCGTGACCATAGATGTACTTCGAGGCGCGCGCTGCACTTAACTCGGCGCGAAACATCAGTTCGCGGTCCAGCTTGTCGATGCCGATTGCCATGTAACCAAGCGGAATGCCGACAGCCACGATAAGGGCGACCGCCGCGCCCAGAATGGAAATAAGTCGGTTGATTTCGCAGTACTGCAGAACGTACCGATCCAGGAACGCGATCAACATTGGGTGCCTGTACGCTGAACAAACCTGGCACCGCCGTGCCGCAGGGCATAATCGGGTTCACCACGGAGAACTGGGGAGGTTGGTTCATGCCGAGCGAGGTCGGCGCCAGAACGATAGCGTCATGCTTGCGGCGCTCTAAGCATTGGAGCGCCACTGTCCTGCATGAAGTAGGCTACTTGGCAAAGAATTATATTAGATTAATCCATATTGAAGTTGAAACTTATCGAATCGCTTCGCTTGCAGGCAGTACAAAGCCACCAGACGAGCGGATGATAGCCGCAGCGGCGTCGCTTTCGATGAAAGTGAGAAATCGGAGGGTTGCAGGTGACGGGGTTTGCGGCAGTATCAAATGAATCCGATAGCGCAGGGGATAGCTCGGATTGGCGACATTGGATGCGACCGGCGGGATACCATTCAAGGTGATAGCCTGCAATTTGTTCGGCTCCGTCCGCAATTGGGTTAAAGTCATCGTGGCCATGGCGCCAGACATTCGATTGGCAATTTCCATGTTGTCCTGGTCTGTTGCAGCGACAGGAATTTCTTTTTTTGCTCGAGCGGCCTCAATCGCGTCGCTCATGCCGGCGATCTGCTGCACCATGAATAGCGACGCTGCGTCTGATTTGGGTCGCAAAACGAGGCGTATGGGTGAGCCGTCCGGCCACGTTGTCATCTCTCCGCGATAAATGCGTAATATCTCGGCAAGCGTCATATCGGGCGGCGTGCGCAGCGACGCTGCAAATACGAATGGCGCATCTACCAATGCTCGCTGTCTCACGGCAAGTTTGCGTTCCTTGTCGTTGAGTTCGCGTCCAGAGACGCCGAGATCAATGTCGCCGGCGTTAACCGCAGAAATTCCGCCGCTGCTGCCAAGGCTCGGAACCAAGTCCGCTGCGTCCGCCGGTTGGCGTCTGGCGAATTCGTCACCGAGCACTCTCAGCAGGCCGAGGCCGGCACCCGAGCCGCCGATCCTGACCGTGTCGGCGCGAACATCCGCGCCTGCGGTCAGTGATAAGAATAGGGCTGCTGCCAGAAAGTTTTGTATCAATTCCGTTTCTCCCCATTGGGCGCAGGTTCGACACGAAGGCTTCCTGAACTCGCGCGCGCAATGTCCAGCTCGGACCTTGCGCGGGGCTGAGCGTTCTTGCCGGGTATCCACCACAATTCGCGGCACCACGGCTCTTGATCAGCTTGAGAGGCGCCGCGGTCGAAGCCGGGCGAGATGGATATACTGCCGCGCGGCGGGCTTGTGTGCTCTGGCAATTGCAGGTGTCTGCCGTGTGCCGATTGTCTGCTTTCATGGAATCCGGAAGTGGCTGACGGCGTGTACGCCTTGGTCGGTATTGGCCCGATCTTGCCGGGACGATACTGGCGGCGCTCCGGTCGATATCCCGGGCAGACCTTCCGACGGTCACGGTTTGTTCGTCAACCGGACGCTATCGGGTGTGTACTGACCGTTGTCGTTGGGTTACCCTGATGCGTGCGATTGCCCCCTAACGGACCATCCGAGTATCCCGTCGAGAGCGCGTCCGATGCGCCTGCCACCATCGCGACTTTGTCTCCGCCGCTTACAGTGTTTCTCTAACCCCAATTTTCTGAGTGTTGATGGCACCCCATTGTCATCGCCAGACCGATTTTTCCCAGCGAGCTGCGCCTGTCGGCACCTAGCCGTGGATGTAGTGCGCGAGTTGCTCGATCACGAACTCCCTGTCGCTGATGATGCTCTTGACGAGGTCGCCGATCGACACGAGCCCGAGCAGGTTGCCGTCGTCGATCACGGGAAGATGGCGCACGCGTTTGGCGCTCATGAGCGCCATGCCTTCCTCGACCGCTTGATCGGGATGGATGCACACGACACTGCGCTCCATCACGTCGCCGACCAGCGTTTGTGGCGACGAGCGGCCCTTGAGGAACACGTTGCGCGCGTAGTGCCGCTCGGTGAAGATGCCAGCGAGGCGGCCGCCATCCATGACGACCACGGAGCCGACATCACGATCTGCCATCTGCTTGATGGCGTCATAGACAGTGGCCTCGGGCCTGATCGAGAAAATCTCGTCGCCCTTGTGGGCGAGTACGTGACGGATCGTAGGCATCCTGAACCTCTCGCCGGAGAAGGATAAGATCTATTTTCTTACTACTACATTGGATCGATTGTGGCTTTGATAGCGATCAAGGACGGCCGCTCGACTTGCCATTATCTAATCCACGGTTTCACCGTAAAATAAGCGAGGCAGATGCCGCGAAATTATCGCACCCGAAGTGCGGTGCGGTCTGCGGGAGATCAGATTCCAGCGCGTCACGATGACAGGCGCGTGGAAGCCTTCGAGCCGCTGATCCTGGCGGACGGGATTGGGCCGCAGGCGTTGAGCTCGCTGCCGTCGAAGTCGCATTGGTCAGAGCAGCAGTGGCTTGGTGATGGTCGAGGAACCGGTCGCTCGCGGTGACGGGCGGCATCCTTTTCAGGAGGCGGTGATGTTGAAGCGATCGACAATGATCCGTGCAGCGGCGGTCGTCGGCGGAGCGCCTTTCCCTGCTCTGGCTCAAGCCCCAAGTGGTCCGGCCAGCTGCATGAGTTACTTCTGGGACGGAGGATGGGGACACATGTTCTTCGGCGGCTTCATGATGCTATTGTACTGGGCGACCCTCATCGCCCTGATCGCGCTCGCCGTGCGCTGGGTGATGTCCGGAGGCGGTGGCGGATGGCCCACCTCCAGGACGACGTCCAAGCAGATCCTCGAGGAGCGGTTTGCGAGGGGCGAGATCAGCAAGGAGGAATTCGAGGAGCGCAAGCGAACACTGGCGGCGTAGGAGCATTAAGGGTCGGTGCCGAGTTCAAATCCGCGAGTACTGGTGAGTTCGGCTTGAGCGGGCAGATTGAAGCGGCCGCGGCATGCGCTGTTGCTGATCAGGGACTTCGGTGAAGGACAGCGACGACCATCAACGGAGTGACCAAGCACGAACGAGGGGGACTGAATGGTAGATGGAGGATTTCCATGGCAACGTCAGCCACGAGTCCCGCGCTCAAAGTAACGCTCCGAATTGGAGAACGAGAGCTTGATGCTCCCATTCGACAGGGGACGGTCGGCCCCGACGTGATCGACGTAACCAAGCTCTATCGCGATGCAGGGGTCTTCACCTTCGACCCCGGCTTCACATCGACGGCGAGCTGTGAATCGAAGATCACCTATATCGATGGCGAGAAGGGTGAGCTGTTGTATCGGGGCTACCCGATCGAGGAGCTGGCGGAGCGCGGCGATTTCATCGAGACCTGCTTTCTGCTGCTGCACGGGGAGCTGCCGACGGCGGCCGAGCTGCGGAGCTTCCGCGACACGATCACGCGGCACACCATGCTGCACGAGCAGTGGGTGCGCTTCCTGTCGGGATTCCGCAGAGATGCTCACCCCATGGCGGTGATGACGGGATGCGTCGGAGCGCTGTCGGCCTTTTATCACGACTCGACGGACATCCATGACCCGGCGCAGCGGCTGATAGCCGCGCACCGCATGATCGCCAAGATGCCGACCATTGCCGCAATGGCCTACAAGTACTCGATCGGCCAGCCGTTCATCTATCCCGACAACGAGCTGGGGTATGCCGAGAATTTCCTCAACATGTGCTTCTCGGTGCCCTGTGAGCGATACGACGTGGATCCGGTGCTCGCACGCGCCATGGATCGCATTTTCATCCTGCACGCGGATCATGAGCAGAACGCCTCGACTTCGACGGTTCGGCTGGCGGGATCCTCCGGTGCCAATCCCTTCGCGTGCATTGCGGCGGGAATAGCGTGTCTCTGGGGTCCGGCCCACGGTGGCGCCAACGAAGCCGCGCTCTCGATGCTGGAGGAGATCGGCTCGATCGACCGTGTCCCCGAGTACGTCAAGCGCGCCAAGGACAAGGACGATCCGTTTCGGCTCTCAGGCTTTGGTCACCGGGTCTACAAGAGTTACGACCCGCGTGCCAGGATCATGCAGAAGACTTGCCATGAGGTGCTCGATGCGCGGGAGCTGCGCGACGAGCCGCTGCTCAGGGTGGCGCTGGAGCTCGAGCGCATTGCGCTCCAGGACGACTACTTCATCGCCAAGAAGCTTTATCCCAACGTCGACTTCTACTCGGGCATCACGCTGCGGGCCCTGGGCTTCCCGAAGTCGATGTTCACGGCGCTGTTCGCCGTTGCCCGCACCGTCGGCTGGATCGCGCAATGGAAGGAGATGATCGAGGAGCCGGATCTGAAGATCGGACGTCCTCGCCAGCTCTACACGGGAGCAACTCGACGTTCCTACCGCTTGGTTGGTGAGCGAGCTTGATGCCAGGCGTGCCAGCACCATCGTGACGAGCCAGCTGCCGGTCGATCACTGGCACGAGTTGATCATCGATCCGACCATCGCCGATGCCGTGCTCGACCGCCTCGTGCACACCGCGCACCGCCTCACGCTCGACGGCGAGACGCTGCGCAAACCGCTGCCGGAAGAAGCGGCCAAGCGTCGCAAACTTGACATGGACGCCGCCCCGTGAGCTCTTGAAACCGTCGACGGGACCAGCTGTCCGCGATCACCGGAATGCTGTCCGCCTTCGCCGCAATCCGCAGTCGAGAACCACGAGGTTGACTTTGTTCGTGTCTGGCAGGTTGTGTCACGCTAGCGGACGGCAACCATGATTACGCTGCGCTTGGGCTTTGTGTGGCGGATTGGCATCAAGGTTTGGGTTTCGATTCGCTCGACTCCAATCGCCACGATCGTGCCTACTGGCTCGGCATGCTCGTAATAGCCCGAGACCCGACGTTGCCGTCAATTCTTCATCCGGCAGGTTTCGCAGAGGCGCAAGCGTTCGATCAGGTCGCCGTTTTGCCCGGTCCAGCCCGAGACCCCAAGACGAGCGACGACGCCATCGACGGTGCGGCGCGAGCCGTATCGAACACCGCAACTGGCGCAAATCGCTGGCTCGTCGCGCCTGAGGACCGTCGGCACAGCGGCCTGTTTACCGAAGTAGATACGCGGCTCGAGAGTAATCGCGCGCTCCGGACATACCGATGCACATAGACCGCATTGAACGCAACTCTCCTCGATGAATCCAAAAGTCGAAGTACGTGCGTCACCGGCAAGTGCAGCTGTCGGACATGAGCGTGTGCAGGCAAGGCACAAGGTACAAGCATCATTGACGATCACTCGTCCAAATGCCGCACCTGGCGATAGGCTAACTACTTCGACAGCGGGCGAGGCCGCTGCCGCTAGGCGCTCAAAGCAATCGCGAACCAGTGAGGCTTCGGTCGCCGCGACATCGGGAATGGAAGCACCGCTCAGCTCGGGCAGTTCTGCGTTGTCGGCAACTGCCGCAAAAATCTCCTCCGGGTCGGCACTGCAGAGCACGGTTAAACGCTCGTCGCCCCCCTGCAAACGCTCGATGACGTCATTGGCAAATGCTGCCTGCCTTTCCAAGGCTTCCGCTTCCCCCACATGCTCCGGATCACATTGGATGATGACCTTGAGCGCGCCCAACGAGAGGGCCAGCACCATTAGGTCCAGCCCAACACTGGTCGGCCGACGCAGCGCCATCGGCAGCACGTTTGCCGGCAGGCCAGAGCCTAGGCGCGCCAGCGCCGAAATCGCCTGCTCACCCTTTTCGGTGCTGTGGAGCAGCAGTATCGGCCGCCGTCCACCGGCAGCGAGGTACCCGCCGATCAGGACCGCCAAGCGACGACGGGTATGCGTCGTTGGCGGCGCGATGTAGGTCATCGCTCCAGTCGGGCACAGGGACGCACAGGAACCACAGCCGGCGCAAATCGCGGCGTCGACGGCAATTTCACCATCGACCGATGTCACGGCGCCGGTCGGGCAGATGTCGAGGCAGCGGGTGCAGTTCGTCTTGCCGCCCGCCGCATGCACACATGACGACCGCTCATGTGCAACGTAGCGCGGCTTGGAAAGTTGACCAATCATTCCGGTAAGGTCGAACAGAGCGCGTTCGATTTGCTCGGGGCGGTTTCCGTCCGCCCGGGCGTAGCCCAGCCTGCGGACATGGTCTGGAAACAGAGGCGACCGCCCCGATAAGTCAAGGATCAGGTCGGTATCAATCGCGGTCCGACTGATCTCTGGGGAAGTGTCTGCCGCGGTGCGCGCCCACGGCAGCACCTCCGCTAGTCCATTGAACGAGGCCGTGAACCGGCCGATTGAACCACCGCACTTGTGGACGGTGCCGACTAGGATCGGGAACTGCCGCTCCGCTGGCAGCAGAACGTGGCTGCCGGGTTCAATAACCAGGGTTACATCAGCCCGGCTGGACAATCGCTCCGCTGTGTCCAGCGCCGCCTGGCAGTGCCCAAATACAAGCGTGTGCCCAGCCGACAACAGCGAAACTTGCTCGTCTGGTTGCTCTTCGACCGCCGCCGCAGCAAGCAGTGCGACGACCTTGGGAGACGCATTGGCCGCTTCACTCGACCAGCCAGCTGCCTCGCGGATGTTAACGAAATCGATGCCTCCAGGTCGATCAGCTTCGAGTTCAAGGCGCCGAAATCGATTGATCTCCTGCGTGCAGGCGATCAGGCAGCGCTCGCCGCCAGCCAGGAATTTTCCAACAATGCGAGCCTCAGCCCCGCAGAGATGAGTGTGGATTTCCGCAGCAGTGCCGTCATTGCACAGACCAGCTGCCTCAGCCGCTGTAGCGATCATCCCGCCGTCGAGCGGCATGGTGCCACCGCAATTGCACAACAGCGCTGTGCGGTTGACGATCTTCATGCCGGTACCCGGCGGCCGCGGTTCGCACTCACGGCGCGAATCCTTTCAGCATGCTATCGCGCTCTGTGGCTTGGCGCGCGCGCTGCGCCTTCAGCTCAGCATCGTACTTGTCCTCGAGGTCACGACGCTCCTTGAGATGCTTGTCCTCGAGCTGGCGCCACTTGGTGCGATCCTCGGCACGCGTGATCACGATTTGCGGATTCGAGAATGGAACGTCGCCGAAGTTACCGACTTCGCTGCTGCCGCGCGCAGGTGGTCCGTTCTGCTGAGCGATCGCGGGTCCGCAAGCGAGGGCCGCTGCCAGCGCAACAGCGGCAATACCGATCGACTTGGACATGAGCATGGTCCTCACTCCTCCAGTAGGACGAGCCGTCGGGCGCTCTTGCCCAACGGCCGAGTTGGTCTCAGGCATGTTGCGGGCTTGGCGCTTCACCGAGCCGCAGCAGCCAGTTGCCGGCGCCGTAAAGGAAGAGGAACACACCGCAGCCGGCCGGGATCAGCATCCACTCGGTCAACGACGGCCAGTAGTCGACCCAGCCCGCCCAAGAGCCTTTGAACAGCGGCACCTGCTGGCCCATGATCAGAAACTCGAGGCGCGCGAAGAATATGCCGATATTGAAGGCGGAAGCCGCCACGAACTGAACCACCGGCTGCCGGCGCAGACTATCTGACGCCATGAGCGCCGTCGGCAGGGCAAGGCCGATGAGGATCTCGATCCAGAACATCGGCGAGCGCAACTGCAGCCAATTGGCATCCATGCCGTCGAAGTTGCTCCACAGACCGGTGATGATCTGGCCGACGCGCATGCCGATCACGGCGAGCAGACAGAGGAAGAACAGGCGTGGCAGGATCTCGGTGAACAAGCTGTTCACTTTCGGCGTCGTCTTCTCGTCGCGCGGCAGCAGGCTGGTGAAGAACAGCAGGAAAGCAAGCGCGGTCGTGAAGCCGGTGAGAATGAAGTACATCGGCATCACGTTGCTGAACCACGCCGGCCGCATTGCCATCATCCCGAACACCAGGCCGAGTGTGCCGGGCGCGAGGATGCAGACCACAAACGACAGTGTCGCGACGAAGTGGCTGAGCTTACTGTGCCAATCGTTCTTGTGCAGCAGCCAGAACTTCACCAGCAGCAGCACGAAGTCGATCGAGTAGAGCACGCCCATCCACCACATCGGCGAGCGGATCTGCATGCCGAACGGCAACGCCCACAGCATGCGGAACGGCCGGCCGATCTCGAGCGCAAGGATCGAGAAGCCGGCGACCAGACAGATCAGCGACAAGAACACTGCCCGCTTCGCGACCGGATAGAAGACGTTGATGCCGAACACCGTGTCGAGCGAGGCGATGATCGACAGGCCGGACGATGCGAGCAGGAAGAACAGGTAGAACGCGATCGGCGCCCCCCAGGCCATGTCGCTCGAGGTATTGAAGGCGGCATGGCCTTCCGTGATCAGCTTGTAGAACACGAACAGCAGGCCGATCGCGCCGGCGACCGCGCCAACCACCATGAGGTTGACGTCCATCGCCTTCGGCTTCTTGCCCAAATCGAGCAACGGTAGCCGCGCGTCGGTGAGGGTTGCGGTGGTCATGGGAAACTCCATCAGGTGGACTTGCGTGAGGTGCCCGTCTCCGGGATCGCTGCTTGCTCGCCGGTGAGGTAGTAGACCTGCGGGCGATTGCCGGTCTGATCCATCAGCCGCGTGCCGCGTTTCTCGGCGATCAGCTGACGCACCTTGCTGTTCGGATTGTCGAGGTCACCGAACGCGCGGGCGCCCGGCGCGCAGGTGACGACGCAGGCGGGCGTGAAATCACGCAGCGTCGGATCGCTCGGATCGAGGTCGGGCGTGCCTTTCGGGGCCTGGCTGATGCGGTGGTAGCAAAACGTGCACTTGGAGACGACGTTCTTCGGCTGGATGCCGACGCCGATCTTCGGGTTCTGCTTGTGCGCCGGCATCTGGTAGGGCGGGTCCCAGATCTTGTCGCCCTTGGCCGGCCAGACATCGCGCACGTCGGGCTGCGTCTTCTGCTTTTCCTCGGCATAGAAACGCACACCGTAGGGGCAGGCGATCATGCAGTACTTGCAGCCGATGCACTTGTCCCAGTCGATCAGTACGACGCCGTCGGCGGACTTGTAGGTGGCGCCGGTCGGGCACACCGCCATGCACGACGGGTTCTCGCAGTGCATGCAGGGTCGCGGCAGCCACGACAGCTTGCCGCTCGGGTATTCTCCTTCCGTGTAGAACAGCACGTCCTGCCAGTTCTCGCCCGGCAGACGGGTGTTCTCCATTTGACATGCCGTGGTGCAGGCTTGGCAGCCGGTGCACTTTTCGAGGTCGATGACCATTCCCCAGCGGCTCATGACTGTGCTCCTTGTTGCTGTGCGCTCACGCCTTCTCGACGCGGACTTTGACGGTGTAGTTCGAGGTCAAACCCGAGATCGGGTCCGACACGTTCGGGATGATTTCGCTGACGTTGGCGCCACGGCTCTTGGCCCAGCGGCCCTGCGCCCAATGGCCGAAGCCGAACGGCAGGACCACCGTGTCCGGACGCGCGGCCGGCGTGATGTGGACGCGGGAGTGGATCGAGCCGACGTTCGAGGTGATCTTCACCCGGTCGCCGTTCTTGAGACCGCGCTGCCTGGCGGCGGCCGGATGCATCTCCAGGAACATCTCGTTGCGCCCGCCGGAAACCGGCTGGTAGATCGAGATCGCCTGCGGGATGTTGGCGCTGCGGCCCTCGGCATGCATCGGCGTCTTCGGCGTCACGAAGAAGAGATCGCCGCCGCCGGTGTGCTTGGGCTCGACCCATTGCGGGAACGGCACCTTCGCCGTCGGCACGCCGAGCTTCTCGGTGACGAAATCCGCATATTTGGCGAGATAGGACGACTTCAGCTCGAACTTGCCGGACGGCGTCTTGAGCAGCTTCGCCTTGACGTCCGCCTCGCTCATCGGCTTGCGGTAGTCGGCACCGTCCCACTCGAAGAAGTCGCCGTTGATCTGGCGGTAAATGTACGGCTTCTTGTACCAGACCCCCTTCTCGACCCAGCTCTCGTAGCTGTTGACGCCATTGTCGCCGGGCACCTTCTCAAAGCCCTTGGCCAGGTGCTTGATGACATTCTCGACGTTATCGAGCTTCTTGTAGTATTCGCCCATCGGCCCCTTCATGCGCTTGCCGATCTCGATCAGCGTATCGCCGAAGGTCTTGCAGTCGTGCAGCGGCTTGACGGCCGGCACACGCAGGCTGGTGACGGGGAAGCCCTGCCAGGGATAGGTCGGGCAGTCCTGCAACCGCTCCAGATAGGTCGTGTCCGGTACGACGATGTCGGCGAAGACCGAGGTCTCGTCGGGGAACGGCGATGTGCCGATGACGAACACCTCCTGCAGCGCCTGCTCCCACTTGGTGCAATCGGGTGTCGAGTAGATCGGGTTGGTCTGGTACAGCATCAGGGTGTCGAGCTTGTAGGGCTTGCCCTCGAGCTGATAGGTCGCAATGCCCTGGATCATGTTGGCGGCGAACGGCCAGTCCTTGGTGCCGACCCGATCGATGCGCGGCATCTTCCGCTCGGCGGCGGCCTTGGCGGCGTCGTCGAGAAAGTCATCGGCCTTTGCCGGCAGGCTGCCGTATGGCACGCCCATCTGGTTCATCAGGCCGCCGACGGCATACATCGAGCCGATCAGCGCGTTGAGCGCGTGGATGGTCAGGCCATTGTAGGTGGCATTGGTGTGCGTCGTCGGCCCGCGCTCGAATATCGCCATGGCCGGCTTGGTGGTGGCGAACTCGCGCGCCACCGAAATGATTTCCTTCTCGGCAATCGTGGTGATCTCGGCGGCCCAGGCGGGCGTGCGATCCTTGAGCTCGATGTTCCACCATTCGGCAAGCCCGCTCGTCCACTTCTCGGAGAAGCTTGCCGGATCGATGGCCTGGCCGGTCTTGAACTTGTTGACGCCATCGCTGAAGTCGCCAACGAACTTGCGGTTCCACAGCCCTTCGGTCAGGATCACGTGGGCGATCGCGAGCGCCAGCGCACCGTCGGTGCCGGGCCTCACCAGCAGCAGATGATCGGCCGCCGCACCCGTGGTAGTGACGCGGACGTCGACCACGGTCACCTTGGTCTTCGGCGCCTTGGTGCGGATGTAACCCCAGGTCTGCAGGTTATTGTTGTACGGGCGATAGGCTTCGAGGAATGCCGCGCCGAAGTTCAGCAGATAGTTGGTGTTGCGGTAATCGTAGGCGTTGTAGTCGTAGTTGCCATCGAGGGCGAGCTTGGCCTTCTTGCTGGCGTCGGAGCACATCGAGGAGTGGCCGAGCGTTGCATTCGGCGTGCCGTAAAGGCGCCCGAATACTCCGGTCAATCCGGCGTCCGACTGGCCCCAACCGCGGCCGGTGACGAGGGCGAAGCGATGCTGCTCGTTCTTGGCCCGCAGCGCCTCGAGGCGGGCGGCAATCGTATTGAGCGCCTCATCCCAGCTGATCGCAACGAACTTCGGATCCTCGTTGCGCGCCTTCTTCGGGTTGGTGCGCTTCATCGGCCCCTTGATGCGGTCGGGGTCGTACAGGATGTACTGGCCGAGATGGCCCTTCGGACACAGCTTGCCGTTCGAGGACGGGTGGGTGAGGCTGCCGTAGATGGCATGCACCTTGCCATCGGTGACCGAGACGTCGATGCCGCAGCGCGCCGGGCACTGGTGGCAGACGTTCTTTACGATCGTGGTCGGCGGAAACGCTTTCGCCGCGGGCTGTCCCTCGGCCGGCGTAACGCCCCTGGCGGTCACACCTGCAACGGCGCCAAGCGCGCCGACCGCCGCTCCGGTCTTGAGAAGGTCTCGTCTGTTGGCGTCGTAAGACATCAGGTGTCTCCTTCACAGTTGATGGCGGATTGGCCGGCCGGACCGGAGCGCATCGCGCCCGTGACCTGGCGACGGCCGGAGAAAAGATCGTGGAAAAGAGCGTCGCCCTTTCGGCAGGCAGGGCACTGCTCGTTATCGCCGTCGGGCACGAAAGCCTCCTCGCACCTCGCGCACACTGCGAGATGGGTCTCCCGCAGCACCACCGGCGCCGGCGCCACTGGGCCGGTCCCGCGCGCCTGGAACAGCAAAGCCGTCTCCGGACAGACTTCGCCGCAACGGCCGCAGCCGACACATGCGGCCGCATCAAAAAGCAGCAGGCGGACTTCTCCAGCTTCGCCATGCTCGCCGCGGCGCAACGCACCGGTCGGACAACTGGCGGCGCAAATGCCGTGATCGAGGCAGGCATCCGAAACAACGAGAGCCGGATAGTAGCTGGCATCGAGCGCGCGGCCGGCCCCTGCCGCGAGTCGCCCGAGCGCCGCGCGTTCTTCGATCACGCCGAGCGGGTGCCGTACCGAGGGCGGGGAGCCGATCAGGCGCCGCAGAAACGACCTGCGGCTGGCACCTGGCTTCGCCGCGGGCGGTAATGCAACATCGGCGCTCAGGGGCTCGAACGCCAGTTCGACGGTGATCGCCTTCGAACCCGTTGATTGAACTGCGGCGAGCCGACGAACCTGAACATCACGCGCCAGCTCGGTCCGAGCCGAAGCCGGGCATTCCATGCAGAGCCCACGATCCTTAATCGTGATCTCCAGCCCGGTCCCGTCCCGCTGTTCGGCAGCTTCGACCAGAGTCGCAACGTGCAACCCGGCAAAGCAGGGAACGATCCAACTGCGGGAGTTGGTGGTTTCAAGCGGAACCCGAGCGCATTCGATTTCGAGCCGTCGCCCGGTGGCCGGCGCCTGTTCGAAGCCGTCGACCGCGATCGCACCGGCCGGACAAGCAAGGCTACAGGCACCGCACCCGACGCAGTGCGTTGCCACCGACACCGATCTGGCATTGATCGCGATGGCCCGCACCGGGCAGCTCTGTGCACATCGCTCGCACAATACGAACGGTCGTGAATTCCGCAGGCATCGATTGGCGATGACGTCGACACGCCTGGCTTGGAAAGCGGTAAATCGGGCAGCTGGCTCGAGCGCAGCCGAATGCTGGAAAACGCTATCGCCTTCAACGGTATCGGCTTGGCTGTGGACCAGATTGTTTGCCATGCTTCTGTCTGGCGTCTGCGACCAGTCCTCCCCCGAATAACTTCGGCATCAGACATGTTCGTCGAAGCAGGGCTGGAGCATATGACCGAAATCAATTGAAGTTTCAAAATTTTATACTATTTTTCAAAATGTTACGTGCTCGTAACTCAGCATAGGCCTCACCCGAAGAAGGCGCTACCACATGGCAACTTTGTCATCAGCTGGGTCACCAATCCGTAACGTCTCGGCATGGCGGAATTCGGCGATTGTGGGCTGGCGCACGCTCATTCTGGTGCTGGGAATCGTGGTTGCCGGTGGCTCGTTGTCGGCCGCCGACGCGCCCTCCGTGCCGATACGATTCGGCCTTACGGCCGCTGCAGCTCGCGAGGATCTCAAGCTCTATGAGCGCTGGGCCGCCTACCTTGGACGCAGAGTCGGCAAGCCAGTGCGCTTCGAGCAACGCCGCACGTATCGCGAAGCCATGGAATTGATCGAGATCGGCGAACACGACTTCTCGTGGATCTGCAGTTTTCCCTACGCCAAGTACCGCGACTCGAAAGGCCTTGGTCTGCTGGTGACTCCAGTCTTCGAGGGCAAACCGCTTTATCGCGCCTACATAATTGTCGCCAAGGATAGTCCGATCAAGGCCCTTTCCGCTCTCGAGGGCAAGGTCTTCGCCTACTCCGACCCCAACTCGAATACCGGCTATGTGGTGCCGCGCGTGCTTTTGCGCGAACTGGGGCGCAACCCCGATAGTTTCTTTCGGCACACGTTCTTCACCTACAGCCATTCCGAAACCATCCAGGCCGTGGCCGAACGGGTGGCCGATGGAGCATCGGTCGATTCCGTATATCTGGGAATATCTCAACAAGCATCGACCCGAGCTGACCAGCAAGACGCAAATCATCGAACGCTCACGAACATACGGTTTCCCGCCCCTCGTCTATCGGTCCGGTGTCGATCCGGCTTTGCGAGCGCGCATGACCGATGCACTCATGACGATGGACTATGACCCGGAGGGGCGCGCGCTTCTGGCTGACTTGATGCTCGATGGCTTCGAGAAGGTTTCACCTGATCACTACGACGGCGTCCGTGCGAACATAGAGCACCGCTGATGGGGCCGCTTTCGTCAATCAGTCTTCTCGTGAAGCTACCGCTGATCTTCAGTCTGATCGTCATTGGCGTCGCATCCACGATCGGTGCCGCCATGGTCGAGATCGACAGGCAACGCCTGACCGAACGCCTGCACGAGAAGGCTCTGCTTCTCGCCAGGTCGATTGCCGTAACCGCTTCCGAGCCGCTGTTGCGCGGCGACACCTGGTCACTCTACAAAGTGTTGCGGCAAATGACTCAAATTACTGATGAAATACCTGAACCATCAATTCAATCCGCAATGGTGCTCGATACGCAAGGCCACATCCTCGCCCATACCGATCCGGCGCGATTTCCGGTTGGGGTACTGGTTGACGCACTAGAACTGGGTGGACCGAGCGGTCTTGCTGTCTTGCTCGCGTCGCCAAGTCCGACGTTGCGAAGTCACGTCGGGTTCGTCGACGGCGTGGTGCCGGTCCAAGCCAGCGGCACCAACGTCGGCCTGGTGCAACTCAGATTGTCGACCTCCGAGCTGGAGCAAACGCTTTCCGAGGCTCGCCACATGGTGCTCCTGCTCACGGTGGGCATGGCGTTGATCGGCATCGCCCTTGGTCTGGGCTGGTCCGTTTCAACGTTGCGTCCGCTGAAGGCGCTCGCCCGGTCGATGGCAGCACTTGGACACGGGCATACCACAACGTTAATGGTATCACGCAGCGACGAAATCGGCGAACTGGTGGCGCAGTTCAATCGCATGGCGGAAGAAATCGAGGACAAGCGAAGGCTGGCCCGCGAATTGGCGGCAAGCGAGAAGGTGATCGCACTCGGCCGCATTGCCGCTGGCGTTGCGCACGAAGTCAACAATCCGCTCGCCGGGATGCTTAATTGCCTGAGCACGCTGCACGCCCGCAACAACGATCCCGCCCTGGTCGAGCGCTATCTGCCCCTGATCGAGAAGGGGCTCCGACAGATCGAGGCGCTGGTCAAGGACCTGCTGATCGAACTGAGAAGCGAGGATGTCGAAGTTGTCGGCGCTGCCAGTTCTCTCGATGATGTGCGCAATCTAATCGCAGCGGAAATCGACGCCAGCAAGATTTCGCTCTCCTGGAGCAATGCGTTGTCGCCTGCGGAACGCATCAACTCGCTCAAGATGCAACAGATCCTGCTCAATCTGCTTCGTAATGCGCTTCAGGCCATGCCTGACGGTGGCAGGTTGGACTGCCGACTGCACAACCAGGCCGGCAATCTCGTGATCGAGGTACAAGACAGCGGCCACGGCATCAAACCGGAGGATCTGCCGCACATCTTCGATCCGTTCTTCACGCGGCGCGCCACCGGGACCGGCCTTGGACTTTGGATCGTCTTGCGGCTCGTCCAATCAATGAGGGGCAAGATCGAGGTCGACAGCGTACTCGGCCGCGGAGCTCTGTTTCGCGTGCTCGTTCCAAGAGAGGTGAGCCTTGCCACAGAAGCAGCCTGACAACTGCCATGCCGTGATGATCGTCGAAGATGACGAACTCATGCGGCTATCACTCTCCGATCGGCTGGTGCTCGAAGGGTTTGAAGTGATTGGTGCCGCCACCGTTGATGGCGCGCGTTTGCTTCTAAGCCATGGCCCGAGGCCAAGCCTTGTCATCACCGACGTGCGATTGCCCGACGGCAATGGCGCCCAGGTATTTGAAATGTGCCGCTTGCGGCTGCCTGGGGTTCCGGTGATCATCATGACCGCTTACGGCTCGGTTGCGGACGCCGTGCGGCTCGTCAAGGCTGGTGCCCTCGACTATCTGGAGAAGCCATTCGACCTTGATCACCTTGTCGAAACGGTCCATTCGGCCGTGGCCCCGCCCGAACCAGTCGATCATCGAGACTTGCGCGGCAGTGTTGGAGACGCTGAACGCAGCGCGATCGTTGATGCACTCGAGAGAAATGGCTGGGCGATCGCTAAATCCGCCAATCAGCTTGGCATCTCGCGCAAGAGCCTTTGGGAAAAGATGCGGCGACATGGAATTGGGCGAGGTTGATTCCCAATCCAATTCAGTTGTCTGTGGTTGGGCTCATAAGTGAGGCCTAAACCTGAAGAGCCAAATGCGCTGAGAACAGCGCAGGTATCCCCCATGAGGTCGGTCGTTCAGCGTGCGCCAGTGAAATCTTGGTCCTATAATTGCGCCGATTGCTGTCTGCGCGTAGCGCTCAAAAGCGCTTGCGTCACAATGCTCGAACGCAATAGAAACAAGTGCTGGATTGACGGTGGCCACAGAAGGTCCTCGTAGGAGGTTTCTATCTTCTTAGTCTGATGAGCCGTTGAACAATCAATGCGAATCGATCTCAGCGTAGGATCACGTCTGATCGGCCCGCGTTCGTCAAGCAATTAGAGTCTGCAGATAGATCTAACTCACTAGATTCATCGTCGCCACAGCATGCGCGAGTGCGCTGCACCGGGCACCGCCAACAACTGTGATCACCGCGCCCGGAGATCAACCTCGAATGCCGAGGCTCGCGTTATATGCACGGCCGGGAACTTGCCCTCGGTGCCAAACCACTTCTGTAAGGCCGACACCTCTTTCGGCGTCATCGGCCGCGGGCCATGAGGCAACAGATCGACGACCACCGGATCGATCGACGAGCGTGGCAACCATTCAACACTTCCGAAATTCTTCGATGTCCAAGGTCGCGGCTCGCGCCGAATGCGCGCGATGCAGTGATGCCGCTCGTCCAATCCGATGCCGACGCAATAGACCGCGTCGGGCTCGTAAGTCTCACACGCCATCGAAAATGCGCGCGCATGTTTCCACGCCATGAACGTCGACAGCCGTCGCAGCATCCGTGACCGCTCGTGGCCGTCGGGCGGTAACGTGACCGCGATCCAGTAATCCCCTTCCGGCGTGGCGATGCGAAACTGCGGATCGATCTCGTCCTGCACTTTAATGACGAGCCGTCCCGCGCGCCGCAGATCGGCCTCGACCAGCTCCTTGAACGTGCGCGGCTCAGGGCTCATTCGATCCATGTCGCTCTCTCCCCCTCACTCCGCCAGTTGCACGTGCCGACAGAATAATTTTCCAGTCGGCGAGAATAATTTTGCAAGCTCATGTACGAATACTATTGCATCCCTCCTCGCATGACAGAAAATCACGCACTTGTGCCGGCGAATACAATAGCGCTATTGAAGGTGTCCTCTAAAATCCGAGGACACGTCCATGCTCTCCTTCAGTTCTCTGTCCACAGGCCGATCGCTGGCGCGATTTGTTGCAATACTCGCCATCATCGCTGCCGGCGCCTGCACCACGGCCATGAATTGGCGCTTTTCCTACCAGCTCGGCACGAGCGCATGGGACAGCAGCATCTGGGTGATATTCTCGGTGGCGCTCGACGTTGCCAAGTGGCTGATGCTCCCCTTCGCCGCAATCGCCTGGCGCGCGCACAGGGCACGGGCATTGGCCGCCCTCGCTATCTGGCTGATCGCCACGCTCTACTCCTTCACGGCCGCGCTCGGCTTCGCCGCCCTCAACCGAGATACCATCACCGCCGAGCGTAGCCAGCAAACCGAGCTGCATCAGGCGCTGGCGATCATGCGGCAGAGCCCCCGCTGGCAGGCGTCGGCGGCTTGCGCCGATACTACCGCAAAGACCTCGAAGGGGTTCTGCGCCGCCTATCGCGCCACCGAAGCCAGGATCACGGCCGTCGTCGGCGACGGTAATCCGCAGACCGCGCTCATCGCCCGTCTGACGGGCACCTCGCTCGACAAGGTCAACTTGGTGCTGGCGATATTTCTGGCGGTGGCTTGCGAGGTGGTGTCCGCCCTGGGCCTGTTCGCCATCCTGCCGCCTGCGGACAACAAGCCGGTGCCACCGAAGACTGTCGCTCCGTGGAAGCCACCGAAATGGCAGGACGCAAAGTTGGCCAAGGCAGGCCATGTCGCGCCCGGCCACACTACGGCGCGTCGCAGTACGCCGTAGTCCGTCATCGTTGGACATGGCGGGCAAAGCAAAACCCCCGGTAGCTACTCCGGGGGCGCTCCTTTTCAGGAGGTGTCGCTGTCGTCGTCAAGGTCTGGCCAGCGAGGCGATCCAGGCTTCTACCTCCGAGCAGTACCACGCCACTCTGCAAGGCACCGAGTTGTATCCGGCGAGGGAACTTCCCGGCCTTTTCAAGCCGCGCGATATGCTGCGAGCAGTAGGGTATGCCATAAATCGTCTTCAGGCCTTTCTTGTCGACGAGCCGAAAGTCAGACATCGCAACTCTCCATGTTAGGGAGCATCGCGATGCAACCCGGTTAGCCCAGGCGACGCACAAGTATAGATTTCACTTTATGTTTTTTCCAAGGAAAACATGCACATGCGAACCTGCGCATACTTGAGCATGCTGCAACGCGTTCAAATAAATTGCAGCCATCGACCAACATTTTAGAGTTGTTGCACGCGAAAACTGTCGAGCATGTCGGCCCACTCCTGCATCAACTTCACGCGTTCCGGCCAGTAGTACGCGCGGTTGTAGGTGCGCCGAATTGCATTGAGCGGTTGGTGTCCGAGCACCGCTTCGATCACGTCGGGATTGTAGCCGCGCTCATTCAAGATCGTACTCGCGGTCGAGCGGAACCCGTGCGAGGTCACCTCGTCTTTGGTGTAGCCCATCCGCCGCATCGCCGAATTCATCGCGTTTTCCGACAGCGCTTTCCGGTTCGTTCGGATCGATGGAAAGACCAGTTCGGCGTGATCCGACAACGACCAAATGTCCTGCACCACAACAACTGCCTGGCGCGACAGCGGCACGTCATGCTGGCGGCGCATCTTGGTTCGCTCGGCTGGAATGCGCCAAACTGCTTTTTCAAAATTGAATTCGCCGCGATGTGCCAGCCGCACTTCGCCAGGGCGCGCGCACGTCAACGTCAGAAATTTCATGGCAGCGCGAATGACCGGCCAACCATCGAACTCGTCGAGCGCGCGCAGGAATGCGCCGAATTCCTTCTCGTCGGTGATCGCCGCGTGATGCTGCACGTTAGGCCGCAGCAATGCGCCCTTCAGCGCCACGGTCGGATCATTCGTCGCGCGCAAGGTCACGATCGCCAGCCGGAACACCCGGCTCATGGTCGCGCGCAACCGCTTCGCGGTTTCGCGTCGCCCGCTTTTCTCAACGCGTTTGAGTAGATCTAGCAATTCGGCGGCCGTGATGTCGGCGATCGGCCGCTGCGCCAGCGGTGCCGCCACCTCTTCCAAAAGCCAGCGATGCTTTTCGACCGTCACTGGCGCCGCGCCGTTCGCGGCCATGTTCGCGACATGTTCTTCCGCGATCGCCTTGAAGGTGTTGCGGGATGCCGCTTCGCTCGCAAGGCGTGCGAGCTTTTTCTGCACCGACGGGATCAATGCCGGCCTCGATCAACTTACGGGCTTCGTCGCGCTTGACGCGGGCTTCAGCGAGCGTTGTCGCCGGGTACGAACCGAGGGCCATCATCTTCTCGACGCCGCCAAACTCGATAACGGAAGCGCCAAAACTTGTTGCCGTTCGGTTGAACCAACAAATGCAAACCGCCGCCATCGGCAAGCTTGAACGGCTTTTCCTTAGGCCGCGCAGCGGCGATGTCGAAGTGTGAGAGTGCCATGGCCGGGTACCATTTTTGGCAAAAATGGACGATACCCGGTCTCGTACCCGGAAATTGGGGCGAAACAGTGCGATGCAAAGTTCTGAAGTGAGGTGGTTTTGACGATCTAAACTTTTGATTTTGTTGTAAAAAAACTCATTTATGTTCAGCTATGAAAAGTGGTCTTGGTGCCCAGAAGAGGACTCGAACCTCCACGCCTTGCAGCGCTAGTACCTGAAACTAGTGCGTCTACCAATTCCGCCATCTGGGCAGGCCCGCGGTGCATAGAGTGCGCCCGCGCGCCTGTCAATCGTGTTTGCCGCACCCGCCGCTGGTGCGCGCCACGTGCCGGCAAACGAGAGCAGTCGGCCGGCAGTTGCGGTACACTTCGTCAACCCATGTAGCTGACGAACTTCGCCGCCATATAGACCTGCAGTCCCTCCGAGCCGCCCTCGTGGCCGTAGCCTGAATCCTTGATGCCGCCGAACGGCAATTCGGGGAGCGCCAGACCCTGGTGGTTGATCGTCACCATGCCGTGGTCGAGCACGTCGGCAACCTTGGCCGCGGTCCGGCTGTTGTGCGTGAAGGCGTAGCTCGCGAGGCCGAACGGCAGGCTGTTGGCCTGCTCCAGCATCTTGTCGGTGTCCTTGAAGCGCATCATGATCGCCACCGGCCCGAACGGCTCCTGCGTCATGATGTTGGCGTTGGCCGGCACATCGGTCAGTACCGTCGGTTCGAAGAAATTGCCCTGGTTGCCGATGCGCTTGCCGCCGGTCGCGACCTTGGCACCCTTTTCCTGGGCATCGATGATGATCGATTCCATGGCATTGATCCGGCGCGGATTGGCGAGCGCCCCCATCTTGCTCGCGGGGTCTAGGCCGTCGCCGACCTTCAGGCCCTTGGCATTTGCGGTGAACTGGGTGACGAACTTGTCGTAGACCTTCTCGTGCACGAAGAAGCGGGTCGGCGAGATGCACACTTGGCCGGCATTGCGGTACTTGAGGCCGCTCGTCAGATTCGCGACTTCCTCCGGATCGGCATCGTCGAACACCAGCACTGGAGCGTGTCCACCGAGCTCCATGGTCGCACGTTTCATGTGCAGACCTGCGAGCGCCGCCAGGTGCTTGCCGACCGGTACCGAGCCGGTGAACGAGATCTTGCGGATGATCGGCGACGGGATCAGGTACTCCGAGATTTCCGACGGCACGCCGTACACCAGATTGATGACGCCGGCCGGCACGCCGGCATCGATGAAGCACTTGACGAGGCCAATCGGCGAACCCGGCGTCTCCTCCGGGCACTTGACGATGATCGAGCAGCCGGCGGCGAGCGCCGCGGCGATCTTGCGCACCGCCTGCGTGACCGGGAAGTTCCAGGGTGAGAAGCCCGCCACCGGGCCGACCGGCTCCATGATCACCATGTTGCGCACGCCGTCGGCACGGGCCGGAATGATGCGGCCATAGGCGCGGCGGCCTTCCTCGGCGAACCAATCGCAGATGTCGGCCGAGCCTTGAACTTCCATTTTGGCTTCGGCCAGCACCTTGCCCTGCTCCATGGTGAGCACGGTCGCGATCGCATCGGCGCGGGCACGAATGAGATCGGCGGCCTTGCGCAGGATCTTCGAGCGCTCGAAGGCGGACACCTTGCGCCAGACGTTGAAGCCCTTCTGGGCGGCGGCGAGCGCCGCATCGAGATCGGCCTTCGAAGCATGCGGCAGATTGCCGAGCACGGCATTGGTGGCCGGGTTGACCACATCCTGGGCCTTCGACGATGTGCCCCGGGTCCACTTGCCGTCGATGTAATGGTGCAGCGTTTCGTACATGGGGTCCTTCCCGAAGGGTTGAGCTGATCTGGAGCGTGTATAAAGGACGCGTGCCGGCCGGCGGCAAGTGCAATTGCGAGCACGGCTGGCATGCGGGACGGATGCCCGCTGCGCGCGGCCGGGCGCCGGCTCCCGACCGGCTGCTGCCCCTGCGACAAGCCCCAACACGACCTTGAAATCGCGCGCGCACCGGGCGGCTTGCCCGAGTTCGTTGGCCGCAATGCCGCCAAACGCAATCCACCAGCCGATCCGGCCGCCAAGGCGGACCGCACGGCCCCATTTTGCGCACTCAATTTGTGTATAACCTATAAATCCCATTGAAAACCATTTGATCCCATGGCATTCCATTCATGCCCGTCCGCAACGGGCTGTACCGCCGTGGCAGGGCGCGCCTGCTGCTCGCGACCGCCACGGCGAACAGTCCGCTCCACTCGCGGGTGCCACTACGGGGTGTGGCGACGGTGGATGCGGCGGGCACTTGCGTGCGGTGACAGGTTGGGTCGAGCGTTGGGGCTTTGGCTGCGGGGATGGAACGCTTTGTCTCGACCTTCACGAACAAGATCGACGCGAAAGGCCGCGTCTCGATCCCGGCGCCCTTCCGCGCGGTGCTCGAACGCGACGGCTATTCTCAAGGCGCTGGCGGCAGTGCCGGGGCAGTCACCGGCTCTGCAAGCGGGGCCGGCGGCATCTACTGCTACCCCTCGCTCGACGCTCCGGCGCTCGATGGCGGCGGCGAAAGACTTGCGAAAAAAATCGACGGGCTTCTCCGTGGTCTCGCCGATTACTCGGACGAGCGGGACGAGTTGTCTGTCGCGCTCTACGGCGACGTGCAGATCCTCAATATCGACGGCGACGGCCGCATCGTCGTTCCTGAAGCGCTGCGCCAGCACGCCGGCCTTTCGGGCCACGTCACCTTCGTCGGCCTCGGCGACAAGTTCCAGATGTGGGAGCCCGCAGCCTTCGAGCAGCGCCGCCGCACCGCCCGCGAAAAGGTCCAAGAGCACAGAAAGCTGTTCGCATCACGCGCGCAATCGGCTACCTCGTCCGGCGAGGATGACGAACGAGGAGGCAGCCCATGAGCTCGCATCCGGCGCCTCACACGCCGGTACTGCTCAGGCAGGTGATCGAGAACCTGGCGCCGATCCGCGGCGGACTGTTCATTGACGGCACCTTCGGGGCCGGAGGCTACACCCGCGCGATTCTCGAGACTGGCGCCTCGCGTGTGCTGGCGTTCGACCGGGATTTGAATGCGGTCGAGGCGGCGCGACCGCTATGTGCTCAGTTCGCTGGCCGGCTCACCGTCGTCAACGCCCCGTTCGGCCGCATGGAGGGCTTCGCCCGCGCTGCCGTGGACGTGGCCGAAGGCCCATTCGCCGACGGCGTCGTACTCGATCTCGGCGTCTCCTCGATGCAGCTCGACCAGCCCGAGCGCGGGTTTTCATTCCAGAGCGACGGCCCGCTCGACATGCGCATGTCGCAGTCGGGCGACCACGCCGGCGCCAGCGCCGCCGATCTCGTCAATACCCTCGACGAGGAGGTGCTCGCCAACGTGCTCTACGTCTACGGCGAGGAGAAGAAATCGCGTTGGATCGCCAAGGCCATCGTCAAGCGCCGGGCGCTGACGCCGTTCACGCGCACCCTCGACCTCGCCGGCGTCATCGCCCGGGTGCTGGGGCCGCGCAAGGCCGACGGTCGCCATCAGGCGACACGCTCGTTCCAGGCGCTGCGCATTGCCGTCAACGACGAACTGGGCGAGCTCGCCCGCGCGCTCACCGCCGCCGAGCGGCTTCTCAAGCCCGGCGGCCGGTTGGTGGTGGTGACGTTCCACTCGCTTGAGGACCGGATGTTGAAGCGGTTCTTGAAGCAGCGCAGCGGCAAGGTCGCCGGCGCCTCGCGGCACATGCCGGAAATCGTCGCCGCGGCGAGCCCAAGTTTCCAAATCGTTAACCAACGCCCGATATCCCCTGATGAAGAGGAGTGCGCCGCCAATCCGCGCGCCCGCTCCTCGAAACTGCGGGCAGCCATTCGCACGACGGCCCCACCCTGGCCGCCGCCATCCGCGACCGAGCTGCCGCTCGTGGAGCTGTAGCAGCTGGAGCAGGAGGAACGGCGTGCGGCAATCGGCAACGGCACTGGCGCTGTTGACTGCCTTCGTGGCGGCCTTGGCGCTCTACGCCATCGCCTACGACACCCGCCGGCTGGAAAGCCGCGTGCATAGCCTCGAACGCACCGCCGAGCGAGCGGAGGCCGATATCGCCGCGGCCCGCGCCGAGCTGACCCACCTGTCGCGGCCTGAACGCATCGAGCCGCTCGCCCGTGCCCTGGGCCTCGGCCCGCCGACGCGACAGCAGTTCGTCACTCCGGATCGCCTGCCCAGACGCGAGCAACCTCAGCCATGAGCCGGTCGATCCCTGCCGCCGCGACGCCGTTGCCGGAAAGCCGCAGCCTCGTGGTCGTGCTCGGCATCATGGCGTTGTTTGCGGCGCTCTCAGCTGCAACTCGTCTGGCTGGCGTTGAAGGGCCAGGGCAGCCAGCGGCTGTCGATGAGCGAGCCGATCGTGCGCAGCTTCGCGCGGCCCGACATCGTCGATCGCAACGGCCGACTGATCGCCACCGACCTCGAGGCGCCATCGCTCTACGCCGATCCGGCACTGATCCTCGACGTCGACGAGGCGGCGGAAAAGCTTGGCGAGGTTCTGCCCGACCTCGATCAGGTGCAGCTGCGCACGATGCTCGCCGACAAATCGCGACGCTTCGTGTGGGTGCGGCGCGGCCTGTCGCCCCGCACCGCCCAACGCCTGCACGATCTCGGTTTGCCGGGCCTCGGCTTCCGCCGCGAATTGAAACGCAGCTATCCGCTGGGAACACTCGCCGGCCATGTGCTCGGCACCGTGAACATCGACAATCGCGGCGTCTCCGGCATCGAGAAGCACATCGACGAGACGGTCGGCGTCGAGGCCGTGCTCGGAGCGAGGCCCGGCGCCGGCAGCGCCGGTGCAACTCGCCATCGACATCGGCGTGCAGCATGCCGTCGAGGATGAACTCGCCCGCGCCATCGCACACTACAGCGCAGCCGGTGCGGCCGGCCTCGTGATGGCGGTTTCGACCGGCGAGATCGTCGCCGCCGCGTCGCTGCCGAACCTCGATCCGTCGCGCCCGACCCAGACCCTCGATCCGGCGCGGCTCGACAAGCTGTTCGCCAGCACCTTCGAGCTCGGCTCGATCTTCAAGCTCGTTACCATCGCCCAGGCACTCGACAGCGGCGCGGCGACCGCCGACACGGTGATCGACGTGCGGGCGCCGCTGTGGATCGGCCGGCATCAGATCCGGGACCTGCACCCGGCGGGGCGGCCGCTGAGCCTGCGCGACATCTTCGTGCAGTCATCGAATGTCGGCGCCGCGCGGCTCGCCCTGGCGGCCGGCGCTGAGCGCCAGCAGATCTTCCTCGGCAAGCTCGGACTGCTGCGACCTGGCCGGACCGAGGCCGGACCGATCGCGCCGCCGAACCAGCCGCACCGCTGGGGCGAGGTCGAGACCGCGACCGTCGCCTTCGGCCACGGCCTTGCCGTAGCGCCGGTCCGCTTGGTCGCCGCCGCCGCAACCTTGCTCAATGGTGGCACCCGCGTCGAGCCGACGCTGCTGCGGGCAGGTCCGAATGCGCCGCCTAAAGGCGAAGCGATCGTCAAGCCGCAGACCAGCGTCGCCCTGGCCCAGCTGATGCGCCGCAACGTGACGGCGCCGGGCGGCACCGGCCGGCGCGCCGACGTCAACGGCTACGAAGTCGGCGGCAAGACCGGCACCGCCGAGATCGCCATCGACGGCCGGTATCGCGGCGATCTCGTGCTGTCATCGTTCCTCGCGACGTTTCCGGCCAGCAACCCACAATACGTGCTGCTGGTGACGCTGGATCGGCCGCAGCCGGCATCCGATACCAACGGACAAATCACCGCAGGATTGAACGCCGCGCCCACCGCCGGCCGCATTATTGCCCGGATCGGACCGCTGATGCGCAGTGCTGGCGGCGATGCGGCGACTGTGTTTGACGCATCCCGCGACGCAAAATAAGACACCCTGACCCGATCAATTCACGATCGAACACGCCGGCGCGTTGCGCGCTGAATAGACTGGGATCGAATGGCCGTCACGGAGATCCAGGGCTTCATGCAGCTCGCAGCGCTGGCAGATCAGGTGGCGAATGTCCCGCCCGGGGCCGCCGCAATCGATATCGAAGCCCTCACTGCCGATAGCCGAGCCGTCACTCCTGGCTGCCTGTTCGCAGCCCTTCCAGGTGCCCGTGCGGACGGCGCGCAATTCATTTCGCAGGCGATCGAACGGGGCGCAGTGGCGGTGCTGGCGGGCGATTGCGCCGTCGTGCCGGACAGTGCCGTTCCGGTCTGCCGCGCCGCCGACCCGCGCCGGGCCTTGGCGCTGATGGCGGCGAGGTTGTACGCGCCACAGCCCGAGGTCGCGGTCGCCGTGACCGGCACCAACGGCAAGACTTCCGTCGCCGAGTTCACCCGACAGATCTTCGCAGCCCTGGGCCGCACCGCCGCCTCGCTCGGCACATTGGGCGTGGTCAAGCCGGACGGCAGCAGCTACGGCTCGCTGACCACCCCCGACCCGGTGATGTTGCACCGGACGCTCGCCGAATTGGCCCGCGAGGCCGTGACCCATATCGCGTTCGAGGCTTCCTCACACGGCCTCGACCAGCGCCGGCTCGACGGCGTGCGGATCAAGGCCGCAGCCTTCACAAATCTTGGCCGCGACCACCTCGACTATCATCCAACGGTCGAAGCCTATTTCCAGGCCAAGCTGCGGCTGTTCGATACCTTGTTGCCGGCCGACGGCATCGCCGTGGTGCATGCCGACGATGAGCGCTCGGCCGCTGTTGTGGCAGCTGCGCAAGCGCGTGGCATCCAGGTGTTCACGACGGGACGCAGCGGCGCCGACCTGAAATTGGTCGACGTCGCGCAGCGACGGCTTCGCCCAGCGACTGATCGTCGAGCACAAGGGCCGGCGCCACGACCTGCGGCTCAAGCTGATCGGCGACTATCAGGCAACCAATGCGCTGCTGGCCGCCGGCCTCGCAATCGCCGCCGGCGAAGACGCAGACCGCGCACTCGCCGCCATCGAGAAACTGGCCGGCGTCAAGGGCCGCCTCGACATTGTCGCCGAGCACAACGGCGGTCTCGCGGTCGTCGACTATGCCCACAAACCGGAAGCGCTCGAAGCGGCACTCCGCGCCGTTCGCCCGTTTGTCACCGGCAAACTGGTCTGCGTGTTCGGCTGCGGCGGTGACCGCGACAAGGGCAAGCGGCCGATCATGGGCAGCATCGCCACGGCGAACGCTGACGTCGTGATCGTGACTGACGACAATCCACGCAGCGAAGCACCGGCGTCGATCCGGGCCGAAATTCTCTCACGCGCTCCGGGTGCCATCGAGATCGGCGACCGCGCCGAAGCGATCCGCCGTGGCGTCGCCATGATGGGCAAAGGCGATGTCCTGCTGATCGCCGGCAAGGGTCACGAGACCGGCCAGATCGTGGGATCGACGACGCTGCCGTTTTCCGATCACGAGGCGTTGCAGGCCGCCATGGCACCCGCGCCGCTGTGGACCGCCGATGCGCTGGTCACGGCCGCCGCCGGCAGCCTCGACGGCCGGATCGAGAGGTCAATCACCGGCTTTTCAATCGATACCCGGTCGCTGCTGCCCGGCGACGTGTTCGTGGCGCTCAAGGACGTTCGCGACGGCCATGAGTTCGTCTCGGCCGCGTTCAAGGCTGGTGCCGTCGCCGCGATCGTTGCTATTGGCTATCAGCGTCAGCCCGGCGACGGCGCGCTGATCCGGGTCGACGATCCGCTGCGCGCGCTGGAACGGATCGGCGTCGCCGCGCGCGCCCGGCTGTCGTCCGAGGCGCGGGTGATCGCAGTGACCGGCAGCGTCGGCAAGACCGGCACCAAGGAGATGCTGCGGGCCTGCCTCAGCCGGATCGGCAAGACCCATGCGGCGGTGAAATCCTTCAACAATCATTGGGGCGTGCCACTGACGCTTGCGCGCATGCCGGCCGACGTCAGCTACGGCGTGTTCGAGATCGGCATGAACCATCCGGGCGAGATCGCGCCGCTGGCCCGAATGGTGCGCCCGCATGTGGCGATCATCACCACGGTCGAGCCGGTGCATCTGGCCCACTTCGGATCGGTCGCGGAAATCGCCGACGCCAAGGCCGAGATCTTCGGCGGATTGGTTCCAGGCGGGACGGCGATTATCTCCGGCGACAATGAGCATGGCGAGAGGCTTTGCGCAGCGGCATTGTCTTTCGGTGCAGATGTGCTGACCTTCGGCAATGGTTTACGCGCCAATGTGCGAATGGAATTTCGCAAGCCGCTTGCCGACGGCAGCCACGTTCGAGTTCGGGTGGGCAACAACCGCATCCATTACTTCGTATCAGTGCCCGGCGACCATATCGTGCACAATTCATGCGCGGTGGTTGCAGCACTCTTTGCAGCCGATGTCACTCAATTGACCCACGCAGTGGCGGCCCTAGGCAAACTCGATGCCCCCGAGGGCCGCGGCGCGCGAACGACACTGCCGGCGCCGGGCGGATCGGTCCTGCTGATCGACGAGAGTTACAACGCCAACCCGGCCTCGATGCGGGCGGCCCTCGATGTTCTGGGCACCGTGCCACGAAGCGAGTACGGCCGCCGCATCGCCATCATGGGTGACATGCTGGAACTCGGACCGGAAAGCGCGGACTTCCACCGCGGTCTCGCCGACGCGGTCGAAACCGCCGGCGTCGATCTATTGTTTGCATGCGGCCGCGACATGCGGCATTTGTTCGACCTCGTCGCGCCATCTCGGCAAGGCGCCTGGGCGCCCAGCTCGACGGAGCTCGAAGACACCCTCTTGGCCGAGGTCCGGACTGGTGATGCGGTGATGATCAAGGGATCGCTCGGCAGTCGCATGGCACCGCTGGTGAAGGCTTTGAAGGACCGGTTCCCGACGGGAACCTCGACCGCGTAGCAATCGCATTGGGGAATGCCGGCCGGAGGCCAGATCCGCTTCCGCGCCAGTTGGAGGTCATCGAATGCTCTACGAGCTGATCAATCTCAGCGACCAGATCGGCGTGCTCAACGTCTTCCGCTACATCACGTTCCGGACCTCGATGGCGATGGCGACCGCCTTCCTGTTCGTGTTCCTGTTCGGCCCGGCGATCATCGACATGCTGCGGGTCAAACAGGGCAAGGGCCAGCCGATCCGCGAGGACGGCCCCAAGTCGCACCTTGCCAAGCGTGGCACGCCGACCATGGGCGGCCTGATGATCCTCGGCGGCGTTACGGTTTCGACCCTGCTTTGGGCCAACCTTTCGAACGCCTACGTCTGGGTGGTGCTGGGCGTCACCCTTTCGTACGGCGCGATCGGCTTCTACGACGACTACCTGAAGGTGACCAAGCGCACCACCGACGGCTTCTCGACCCGCATTCGGCTGCTGCTGGAGCTGGTGGCGGCCGCCATTGCCACCTACGCCGTCATGAAACTGCAGGCGCAGCAGTTTTCCGGCAAACTCGCGGTGCCGTTTCTGAAGAATCTGCTGATCGACCTGGGCCCGTTCTTCGTCCTGTTCGGTGTCATCGTGATCGCTGGCTCCGGCAACGCCGTGAACCTGACCGACGGCCTCGATGGCCTCGCCATCGTGCCGGTGATGATCGCCGCCGCTGCATTCGGCATCTTCGCCTATGTCGCCGGTCGCTTCGACTGGGCCCGCTACCTGCAGGTCCACTACATCGCCGGTGTCGGCGAGTTGTCGATCATATGCGGCGCCATTATCGGCGCCGGCCTCGGATTTCTGTGGTTCAACGCGCCGCCAGCGATGATCTTCATGGGTGACACCGGCTCGCTGGCGCTTGGCGGCGCACTCGGTATCATTTCGGTCGCAACCAAGCACGAAATCGTGCTGGCCGTCGTCGGCGGCCTGTTCGTGCTCGAAGCACTGTCAGTGATCATCCAGGTGGCATCGTTCAAAATGACCGGCAGGCGGGTCTTCCGAATGGCGCCGCTGCATCATCATTTCGAACAGAAAGGCTGGGCAGAAGCGACCGTTGTCGTCCGCTTCTGGATCATCTCGGTTTGCCTGGCGCTGATCGGCCTCGCCACGCTCAAGTTGCGGTAGCGGCGCCCTGTTACCGGCCTAGATGAAACAGTGCCGAGCCGCCGCCGCCGCTCAACGATGCGCTCAACGAGTTGCCGTTGACTGTGACACTGATCGAACCAGAGACATTGAATTCGGCATTTTGGAAATCACCGGCAAAGCGGTTGGCGCCGGTGCGCTGCAATTGCGCCGTCTGTTCGACCCGAGCCGAAGGCGTGGCGCACACCGCGGTCATGGCAAAAGTGCTGCCGCCGCGCTTTCTGAAGTTTGCGCGGCAGCGGGCGCGCTCGGAATTGCCCGATGGAAAGCGAACGGTGCCGCCACCGCTCCACGAGCCTTCGAGGCTCGCCTGTTCGGCAATGGAATTTCCTGCCGTCAAAAGATTGAAGGACGCAACGCCCCCGAACGCCACCAGACCTGTCACCACTGCGCGCAGCCCGATCATGTTCATCGTCGGCTCCCAGAATCAGTTGCCATGAAGCGAAAAGCTAGTGCTGGCTTGCCTTCGTAACAAGGGGCGATGGCGTAGATATGACGATGACGACTTCGCGAGCGGCCCGGATGCGACACTAGTACCCGGAATCACACTTGGATAGTACACATGACGATCGAGGATGTTCGCCGGCCAGGAGCGCCGCGCCGGCCGATGTTGCCCCATCGGACAAGCGGTGCGTCATGCGGACCGCATGCTTCCAGCATGCCGCCGGCGAACATCCTCGATCGCCGTAGGGCGCGGCCCACGGCCGCCCGGGGCGTCGGACGCCTCGTCCGTAGCTACGGCTACGGCCTTCGGCGATCCTCCTGCCGGATCGACTCGTGGTTCCACGATCAGGTGTACTATCCAAGTGTGATTCCGGGTACTAGCGCTACAGCCCTTCCGCCTTCTGGCCGGCGAGCAGCTTAAGCAGCATGCGGCCTGCCTCCTGGCGATGCCGGTGGTGAATCTCGAAGGCGGCAGCGCCGTCACGGTTGCGGATTGCTGCAACCACAGCAGCGTGATCGCGATTCGATTGCAGCGGCTTCGGCCGCAGCGTCAGCGTCTGCATGCGGGCGCGGTGGGCCTGGTCGCGGAACATTGCGACGACCTGCGCCAGCCGCTTGTTGCCGGAAAGCTCGACAATGGCATTGTGGAAATCGCGATCGTGCCCCGACCAGGCTTTCAAGTCGTCGCGATCAAGCGCCTTTTCCATACCCGCGACCGCATCCTCCAGTCGCTTGAGCTGCGCCGCATTGAGGCCGCGCTCGGCAACGCGACGGGCGGCGATCGCCTCGAGCAAGGTCAGCAACTCGTAGATCTCGCCCATGTCGGAGGCCGAGACCGGAAGCACCCGCGCACCATGCCGCGGCTTGACCTCGACGAGACGCTCGTCGCTCAAGCGGATCAGAGCCTCGCGCACCGGCGTGCGGCTCATGCCCAGCTCGTCGGCGAGCGCCTGCTCCAGATACTGGGTACCGGCCGGCATCTCGTTGCCGAGGATGCGGCGGCGCAGCTCCTCGTAGGCGCGCGCTGTTTGCGACCGCCGGTTAGCGGCCGAATAGCGCAAGTTCGACCCGGTGCCGCTCCTGCTCATTGGCGCTTCCGCTCCCCGGCCACTCGAATGGACTTTGGTCAAAGCGCCAACGCGGCCTTTGCGTCGAGCGAGGCCCTGCACTAACATGGCTTTGTCGACATTAGCCGACTATGATGCGGCGGTCCTTTAGCACAAGTCAAATCGGCGGGTGAAACGCCGAACGGCAGTTTTGGAGGAGACGATGCGCGCACGCGTGACAACGACGCTGACCCTGCCGAGCGACGGCACCGACGGCGCGCTTGCCGGACGCGTGTGGCGGCCTGACGCAAAGGGACCGTCCGTCGCCGCCATCCGTGCCGCCGGCGTCTTCGATATTTCCGCAACGGCCGCCACCATGCGCGATCTATGCGAGATGGAGAACCCGGCTGCGGTCGTGCGCTCGGCGCCGGGCGAGAACATCGGCAGTCTCACCGAAATTCTGGCCAACACCCCCGACAGCCTGCGCGACAACCGCAAGCCATGGCTGCTGACGCCAATCGACCTGCAGGCGGTCAAGGCCGCAGGCGTCACCTTTCCGCGCTCGATGCTGGAACGCGTCATCGAAGAGCAAGCCAAGGGCGCGCCGGAGAGGGCCGCCACCATCCGCGCCACCGTCGAAAAGCAGCTTGGCGGCAACCTGCGCTCGCTGAAGCCGGGCTCGGCCCAGGCGCTCGAGCTGAAGCGCGTGCTGATCGAACAGGGGGCGTGGTCGCAGTATCTCGAGGTTGGAATCGGCGAGGACGCCGAGATCTTCACCAAAGCGCAGCCGATGAGCGCCGTCGGTCACGGCATGGACGCCGGCCTGCATCCGCGCTCGACCTGGAACAACCCAGAGCCCGAGGTCGTACTCGCGGTGTCGTCCAAGGGCACGATCGTCGGCGCTACCCTCGGCAACGACGTCAATCTGCGCGATTTCGAGGGCCGCTCGGCGCTGCTGCTGTCGAAGGCCAAAGACAACAACGCCTCGGCCGCGATCGGCCCATTGATCCGGTTCTTCGATGGCCGCTTCACCCTCGATACCGTGCGCAAGATCGAGGTCGGCTTGACCGTCGACGGGCTCGACGAATTCCGCATGACCGGCCAGTCGTCGATGTCGGAAATCGCCCGCGACCCGGCCGATCTCGTCGCCGCGATGCTGAACCGTACGCACCAGTACCCCGATGGTGCCGTTCTCTACCTCGGCACCATGTTCGCGCCGACCAAGGACCGCGGCGCGCCGGGCATGGGCTTCACCCATCACGATGGCGACATCGTCACCATCCACGCCACCGAGCTCGGCAGCCTCACCAACCGAATGACGATGGCCGATCGGGCGAGCCCGTGGACCTTCGGCACCGCCGATCTGATGCGCAATTTGGCCCGCCGCGGCCTGCTGAACTGAGGAGCAACGACATGGCACTAGTGACACCAGGCGTCAAAGAGCATGAGGGATTGGGGCCGTTGGCCTCACGCTACGTCAATGTCGACAAAATGCCGTGGACGCCGACCCGCTGGCCCGGCGTCGACATCAAGGTGCTGATGGAGGACAAGGAGACCGGCCTGCTGACGGCGCTGACGCGGTTCGCGCCCGGCGCCACGCTGCCCGACCACGAGCACGTCGAGATCGAGCAGAGCTACATCATCGAAGGCTCGCTCGCCGACCACGAAGGCGTCGCCACCAGGGGCAACTACGTCTGGCGGCCGGGCGGCAGCCGCCACACCGCCCACGCCAAGGACGGCTGCATCGCGCTCAGCTTCTTCATGAAACCGAACAAGTTCTTCGATTGAGCAGGACGGTGAGTGGGCGCTGACGCGGCGCCCGCACTCGTCCGGGGGACTGGTGTATCGTGCCCTCCATGCAAGCCTTCATCTGCACCGCCTGCGGCACGCAGTATCCGCCCTGCGAGGCTCCGCCCGGGGCTTGCCTGATTTGCACCGACGAGCGGCAGTTCGTCCCAGCTTCGGGCCAGTCCTGGACCACGCTGGAGGGCATGCGGAATGCGCACAGCAACAAATTCCGCCGCCTCGCGACAGGACTTACGACCATCGAGACCACGCCAGCGTTCGGCATCGGACAACGGGCCATCCTCGTGCACACGCCGGCCGGCAACGTGCTGTGGGAATGCCTCGGCTTGATCGACGACGCCACAGTCGATGTGCTGAAGGGCCTGGGCGGCGTCACGGCGATCGCGATCTCCCACCCGCACTACTACACGACGATGGTGGAGTGGAGCCGCGCGCTCGGGGGCGTGCCGATCCACCTGCACGCGGCTGATCGTCAGTGGGTGCTGCGGGCGGACCCCGCGGTGCAGTTCTGGGAGGGGGTCACCAAGCCGATCGGACCGGGCCTGACGCTGGTCCGGCTGGGAGGACACTTCGACGGCGGCACCGTCCTGCACTGGGCGGACTGGAGCGAAGGTCGCGGCGTACTGCTCTCTGGCGACATCCTCCAGGTGGTCCCGAGCGGGCACGTCAGCTTCATGTGGTCCTACCCAAACCTGATCCCGCTCTCCGCCGCCAAGGTTCAGCGCATGGCGCAGATCCTGGAGCCATTCGCGTTCGATGCGGTCTACGGCTCGTTTTCGGGCCGCGGGCAGATCGACGCCAACGGCAAGCAGGTGGTCGCGGCGTCGGTCGCGCGCTACATCGCGCGGATCAGCGAGAATTAGTTCGGCAACCCAAGCCGCCAGAACTTACTGCTTCGCTGCGTCGTCGCAAAAGTCGACCACGCGGCAACACGCCCAAGCACTCCAATGAATTCCCGCCGCCCCATGATCGAGGTCTCCCCCGGTCCAAACACGCTACTGCGTCGTTTCAAAGCCACCCCATTTCGCCCTTGCGCAGCACCAACACCCGGTCCTGAGGCACTTTCAGGGTCGGTACTTTTTCGGTCGGGATGCCGACGGCGATGCCGCGCAGTGTGCGAGTGATGCCGCCATGCGTCACCACCACGGTGTCGCGGACGATGCCGTCGAGCCAGCTGCGGGTGCGGTCGGTGAGATCGGCATAGCTCTCGCCGCGGTCCGGGCGCCAGTTGAATGCGTCCTTGGAGCGGGCAATGCCGGCGCTGTCGATCGGCGGCAGCTGCGGCCAAGTGCAGCCCTCGAAGATGCCGTAGCTGATCTCCTTGAGCCGGTCGTCGGTGGCGAAGCCCTCGCGCGGCAGGCCCATGCCGAGCCGCAAGAGCTGCATCGTCTCGTAGGCGCGTGACAAGGGACTCGCGACAAAATCGAACACTTCTGGCCGGGCGAGCTCGCCGCGCAGCCGCAGCCCGTTGCGCTGCGCTTGGCCGCGACCGACGTCGTTCAACGGTATGTCCGTCTGGCCCTGCAATCGGCCGGCGGCATTCCAATCGGTCTCGCCGTGGCGGACCACATAAAGCGTCAATCCAGGCTTCATCTACGATCAGACTTTCAATACCAGCTTGCCGTTGTTGCCGCTCGTGTAGAGCAAATTGAGCGTGTCGACAAAAGCATCGAGACCGCCGGTGCGCACGTCCTCGCGGATCTTGAGGCGGCCTTGCGCGTGCCAGGCGCCGAGCTCGGCGATCGCCTCGGGGATGCGCTTCTCCCAATCGAACACGATCAGGCCCTGCATCCTGAGGCGTTGGGTCAGCAGCACGCGCAGGTTCTTCGGCCCCTCCGGCGGCGTGGTCGCCGTATAGCCGGAGATCAGGCCGCACACGGCGATGCGGCCGAAGGTGTTCATCTGCAGCAGCACCGTGTCCAGGATTTCGCCGCCGACGTTCTCGAAATTGACATCGATGCCGTTCGGGCAGGCGGCCTTGAGGCTCGCCGCCAGATGACCGCTGCGGTAGTCGACACAGGCGTCAAAGCCGAGTTCCTGCACTACGTAGCGGCACTTTTCGGGCCCACCGGCAATGCCGACGGCGCGGCAACCCTTGATCTTGGCGATCTGGCCGACGATCGAGCCGACGGCACCCGACGCGGCCGAAACCACCACTGTCTCACCCGCTTTCGGCTGGCCGACCTCGAGCAGCCCGAAATAGGCGGTCCAGCCCGGCATGCCGAGGCCGCCGACCCAGCGTTCGAGTGGCACGATCGAAGCGTCGACCTTGACCACCCGCTCGCCCTTCGAGAGCGCGTGCGTCTGCGCCCCGAATAGCCCTTGGACTGCATCGCCAGTCTTGTAGTCGGGATGGTTCGACGCTTCGACGTGGCCCGCAGCAAAGGCCCGCATGACGCCACCGATCGGCACCGGGGCCACGTAGGAGCGGCCCTCATTGATCCAGCCGCGCATCGCCGGGTCGAGCGAGATCACCTCGACCCTGACCCGGAACTCGCCGGGCCCGGGCTGCGGGATCGCAACCTCCTCGAGATGGAAACAGTCGTGGGTCACGAGGCCCGGCTTCGGGCGCTGTATGAGTACGAGGCGGCGGGCGATGGCGGTCATGGTCTGGTCCTCACATCGCGGGGCAGTCCATCGGCGGTGCAAAGGCCGCCAAGACGATCCGAATTCAAAATTCTTTCGTCAGCCAGGTCGACAACGGCGACCCGACAACTTCGCAGCGCACCCGATGATGTCGGGTCCTGCAAGAGGGCGCTACCCGACATGCCGCCTCGCCCCGGTCATTCACCCTTGACGACGGTGATGTCAGGCGCGTCCTCGTTCTTCATGCCCTGGACGTGATAGCCGGCATCGACGTGATGGACCTCGCCGGTGACGGCGCGGCCGAGGTCGGACAGCAGGTAGAGGCCCGAGGCGCCAACCTCCTCGATCGTCACCGTGCGGCGCAACGCCGAGTTGTATTCGTTCCACTTCAGAATGTAGCGGAAGTCCGAGATGCCCGAGGCGGCGAGCGTCTTGATCGGCCCGGCGGAAATGGCGTTGACGCGAATGTTCTGGCGGCCGAGATCTGCCGCCAGGTAGCGGACGCTCGCTTCCAGTGCCGCCTTGGCGACGCCCATGACATTATAATGCGGCATCACCTTCTCGGCGCCGTAATAGGTCAACGTCAGCATCGAGCCGCCGTCGGTCATCAGCTTCTCGGCCCGGTTGGCGAGCGCGGTGAACGA
This sequence comes from uncultured Alphaproteobacteria bacterium, assembly GCA_963741505.1. Taxonomy (GTDB): domain Bacteria; phylum Pseudomonadota; class Alphaproteobacteria; order Rhizobiales; family Hyphomicrobiaceae; genus JAKFWF01. The sequence continues at coordinate 186,099 of CAVUIJ010000021.1, forward strand.
ATAGCAGGAGATCAGCATCGACTGGGTGAAGTTCTTCTCCGAGGTGTCGACGTAGCGCCCGTCGAGTTCGGCCTTGTCGGCGAAGGCGATGGCGTGCACCAGGAAGTCGAGCCGGCCCCATTTGGCTCTCAGCTCGGCGAAAACGGCGTCCATCGAGGCGGCATCGGTTACGTCGCAGGGCAGCACCACGCTCGAGCCCAACTCCTCGGCAAGTGGAACCACGCGCTTCTTGAGCGCCTCGCCCTGGTAGGTGAGGGCAACGTCGGCGCCCTGCGCCGCAACCGCCTTGGCGATGCCCCAGGCGATCGACCGGTTGTTGGCGACGCCCATGATCAGGCCGCGCTTGCCCGCCATCAGATTACCGGTTGGTACCGCCGCCGTTTGATCGCCATCCGCCATGTAGTTCGTCCTTGCCTCTGGTCAGCAAAATTTGCCGGCACCCTACACCATCGATTTCGAGGGTCCAACACAACGCTTATGCACGTCCCTCACGCAGATGTGCTTGGATGCGGTCGGAGTCGCGCAATATAACTGACGAAAAGTACCGTCGTTCCGTACTTAGCGAACTATAGGAGAAATCGCGACATGATGAAGCTTTTCTATGCCCCGGGGGTGTGCTCGCTGAGCCCGCACATCGTGCTGAAGGAATCCGGCCTGCCGTTCGAGCTGGTCAAGACCGACATCAAGGCCAAGACCACCGAGGGCGGCGGCGACTACAAGAAGACCAACCCGCTCGGCTACGTACCGGCGCTCGGCCTCGACGACGGCACCATCCTGACCGAGGGCCCGGCGATCGTGCAGTACATTGCCGACAAGGTGCCGGAAAAGAAGCTGGCGCCGGCCAACGGCACGCTTGACCGTTACAAGCTGCAGTCGTGGCTGAATTTCGTATCGAGCGAGTTGCACAAGGGCTTCTCGCCGCTGTTCAACCCGGCGATGCCGGAGGCAGCCAAGCAGATCGCCAAGGACCGTCTGGCGGCGCGCTTCGCCCATCTCGATGCCCACTTTGCCAAGCACAACTACCTGATGGGCAACGACTTCTCCCTGCCCGACGCCTACGCCTTCACGGTGCTGCGCTGGACCGCCCCGACCAAGATCGACCTGGCGCCCTATCCCCACATCCAGGCCTTCATGAAGCGCATGCAGGCGCGGCCGGCGGTGCAGGCGGCGATGAAGGCGGAAGGGTTGGGGGACTGAGGCGCCGAGGTAGACGACCGTAGGTTGGGTTACGCGCCCAAAATGGCGCTAACCCAACCTTCCATCGGCGGTACCAACCTGTCGGGTTACGGCCGCGATCTGGCGGCCTAATCCGCCCTGCGAGTGAGCGAGCATCGCGCGTTTGCAAACACGCGGTGTCCATGGCATCTGCTGAGGGGCGCGACTCGCGAGGGCCGCGCCCCGTTTTGCTGTGCATATGCGCTATGAAATCCACGGCGCCGCGCGAGGATGAGCATCGATGTCGGACAATTCGGCAACCAGCGGCCCGCACGACCATACCGCCGATCCGACCGCCTACGTCGAGAACGGCCTGATCCTGATCGGTGCGAGCCAGTCGGGTCGGCAGTTCTCAGCCGAAATGATCGAGCTCGCGCTCGCCAACCGCCATGGCCTCGTCACCGGCGCCACCGGCACCGGCAAGACCGTCACGCTGCAGGTCCTGGCCGAAGGCTTCTCGGCCGCCGGCGTGCCGGTGTTCGCCGCCGACATCAAAGGCGATCTGTCCGGCATCGGCGTCAAGGGCGAGCCGAAGCCGCATCTCGTCAAGCGGGCCGAGGAGATCGGCCTGACCCACTACGGCAACGCCGCTTTCCCGGTCAGCTTCTGGGACATCTTCGGCGAGATGGGCAACCCGGTCCGCGCCACCATCCAGGAGATGGGGCCGCTGCTGCTCTCGCGCCTGCTCGACCTGACCGAGCCGCAGGAGGGCGTGCTCAACATCGCTTTCCGCTGGGCCGAGGACGAGCGCGAGGCCGGCGATGACAAGATGATCATCGACGATCTGAAGGACCTGCGCGCCGTCATCGACGAGATGGGCAAGCGCGCCGCGAGCCTGCGCAGCAAGTACGGCAACATCGCCCCGGCGACCGTCGGCGTCATCCAGCGCCGGCTGCTGGTGCTGGAAGAGCAGGGCGCCGACAAGTTCTTCGGCAAGCCCGCCCTCGACATCCTCGACTTCCTAAAGATCGCGCCGGACGGGCGCGGCGTGATCAACATCCTCTCGGCCGAAAAGCTGATGAACACGCCGCAAGCTCTATTCGACCTTCCTGCTGTGGATGCTGGCCGAGCTGTTCGAAAAGCTGCCCGAGGTCGGCGACCTCGACAAGCCGAAGCTGGTGTTCCTGTTCGACGAGGCGCACCTGCTGTTCGACGACGCGCCGAAGGCGGTGCTCGACCAGATCGAACGCGTGACGCGGCTGATCCGCTCCAAGGGCGTCGGCGTCTACTACGTAACGCAGAGCCCGGCCGACGTGCCCGACCGCATCTCGGCGCAGCTCGGCAACCGCATCCAGCACGCGCTGCGCGCCTTCACGCCGAAGGAGCAGAAGGCGATCCGCGCCGCCGCCGAGACCTTCCGCGCCAATCCCGACTTCGATACCGAACGGGTGATCCAGGAACTCAAAGTCGGCGAGGCGCTGGTGTCGTTCCTGCACAACAAGGGCGAGCCGTCGATGGTGCAGCGGACGCTGATCCGCCCGCCAATGTCGCGCGTTGGCCCGATAACGATCGAGGAGCGACACGCGCTGATGGCGACCGACATCGCCAACCAGCAGAAATACAAGACGCTCGACGACGGCGAGAGCGCCTTCGAGCGCCTGGCCGACCGCAACACCGTCGTCGGCAAGGCAAAGGAAGGCGTCAAGAGCGCCTTTGGCGGTCTGTTCAAGTGGACCAAATAGGCTGCCGTTTCACCCACGCAGCCTAGCATTTTCCGGATCGAACGGGCTCTCCGGGATCACCACGGCGCGGTGATTTTTGCCGAGGATGGTGATGTCGAGTTCATGTCCAACCTCGCCGAGGTCGGGCCTGACCATGCCCAGCGCCAGTGATTTGCCGACCCGCCAGCCATAGCCGCCATTGGTAGCGCGGCCGATCATCTGGCCCTTGTGCAGGATTGGCTCGGAACCGCGCACGTCCGAGCCGTCGTCGGTGACGCCATCCACTTCCATGGTGACGAAGCGGTTGGAAAATCCATTCTGCTGCCAGGCGACCAGCGCGTCGCGGCCGACGAACTGGCCCTTGTTGAGATTGACGAAGCGGTTGAGGCCGGACTCGAGCGCGGCATACTCGATCGACATCTCGCGGCCAATCAGGCGATAGGACTTCTCGATCGACAGCGCGATCATCGCCTTGATGCCGTAAGGGCGGATGCCGGCCGCTTTGCCCGCCGCCATGAGCTTGTCGAAGATATAGTTCTGCATCTCGATCGGATGGTGCAGCTCGAAGCCGAGCTCGCCGACGTAGTTGACGCGCAGCACCTTCGCCGTCGCCGCGCCGACCGAAATGGTCTGGCCGGTGAGCCAGGGGAAGGCCTTGTTCGAGAGGTCGGTATCGGTCAGCTTCTGCAGCACCTCGCGCGAGCGCGGACCGGCGAGCACCAGCACGCCCATTTGCGTGGTGATCTTCTGCAGATCGACCGAACCGTTGCGCGGCCGGCTTTTGAGCAGGTAGTCCCAGTCGTGCCGCTCAAGTGCGCCGGGGCCGACGAGATAGAACTGACCCGGACCTTCCCGGAATACCGTGAACTCGGCGCGCACGCCGCCGTTCTTCGACAGCATGTGCACAAGACCGACGCGGCCGATCCTGGCTGGCAGCTTGTTCGCCACCAGTCCATCGAGCCAGGCCTCGGCGCCAGGCCCGGACACTTCGTACTTGGCGAACGGCGTCATGTCCTGCAGTCCGACGGCGTTTGAAACGTGCTTGCACTCGTCGCCGACGAACTTGAAGTAATTCGAACGCCGGAAGGACCACTTCTCGCGCGGCGGCTTGCCGTCGACCGGTTTTGCCGGGTGATTGTGGTTGAGCAGCACGTCCGGGTAGGCCTTGTCGGCGGCCGACAGCTCGTAGCCTTCAGGCGCGAACCAGCCCGGCCGCTCCCAACCATAGACGGAGCCGAACACCGCGCCGAGCTTGGCCATGCGGTCGTAGCACGGCGCCTGCTTCAAGGGACGCGCCGCGGTCCGCTCCTCGTCCGGATAGTGCATCGTGAAGACGTTGGCATATGCCTCCTCGTTCTTCTCACGCAGGTAGCCGCGACCGGCGTAGGGACCAAAGCGGCGGGGATCGACGCCCAGCATGTCGACCGAGCTTTCGCCCTCTACGATCCATTCGGCCAATTGCCAGCCGGCGCCGCCGGCCGCGGTGATGCCGAACGAATGACCTTCGTTGAGCCAAATGTTCTGCAAGTCAGGAGCCGGACCGATGATCGGCGAACCGTCGGGCGTGTAGCAGATGGCACCGTTGTAGACTTGTCTGATGCCGACCTCGCCGAAGGCCGGCACTCGCGCGATTGCCGTCTCGATGTGCGGCGCGATGCGCTCCAGGTCCTCCTGGAACAGTTCGTACTCGCTCGCCTCACTGGGGCCGTCGACGTAGCAGCACGGCGCACCTGGCTCGTAGGGTCCGAGGATCAAGCCGCCGTTCTCCTCGCGCATGTACCACGATGAATCGCTCTCGCGCAGCACGCCCATCTCAGGCAGGCCCTTTTTCTGTCGCTCGACGATCGCCGGATGCGGTTCCGTCACCACGTACTGGTGTTCAACCGGGATCACGGGAATGTCGAGGCCAAGCATGCGGCCGGTCGCCCGCGCGAAATTGCCGGTGGCGCAGACGACATGCTGGGCCGTCACCATGCCCTTGTCGGTCGCGACCTGCCACTCGCCGGACTTGGCCCGGCTGATGCCGGTGACGGTGGTATGGCGATAGATCTCGGCACCTCTGGTGCGCGCGCCCTTGGCCAGCGCCTGGGTCAAATCAGCCGGCTGGATGTAGCCGTCGTCGGGATGTTGGATGGCGCCGAGAATGCCTTCGACGTTGGCGAGCGGCCAGATCTCCTTGACCTGTGCCGGGGTGAGGACGTTGACCTTCACGCCCAGCGTTTCGGCGATCCCCTTGTAGTAGAGGAACTCGTCCATACGGTCGGGCGTGCGGGCGAGGCGGATGTTCGAAACCTGCTTCAAGCCGACCGGCTGGCCCGTCTCGGCTTCGAGCGTCTTGTAGAGCGCTACCGAGTACTTGTGTATCTGGCCGACCGAGTAGGACAGATTGAACAGCGGCAACAGGCCGGCCGCATGCCAGGTCGAGCCCGAGGTCAGCTCGCGCCGCTCAATCAGCACGCAGTCGCTCCAGCCCTTCTTGGCCAGGTGATAGAGCGTGGAGACGCCGACCACGCCTCCTCCGATGACGACGACCCGCGCGTGGCTTTTCATGGTTGGCAACCTGTTAACGGAGGTGGTTCCGGACCATCATCGCGCCCCGGACGCGTGTCTAGCGAACAGCCGACGAGCACTACCCCGGCCGCGACCAATGCGCGCGGCGGGCGCTCGCGCCGACAAGCGCGATGGCATTGTCCGCCAGCAATCGTTGATGCCCGGCCATGGCCGACATCGCCCTCTGGCGTTAATTCGTGTTCAGACTTTAGGCAAATTGCAAGACTTCTTGAGGCACATTGGTCGTGAAGCACGGTCGCCTCCTCAGTGACTATCTGCCGAGAGTGAAATGTCCGCCAACCTGACCCTCGTCGATGACCTTGGAACCGTCTGGAATGGCGGTTCGCCGCGCCTGCGCAACGCCTTCGGCAGCCCGGCCTCGAACGATGAGTTCTCGACTTACGTCGTCAAGAACATGGGTTTCATCGCGGTTCACGCCTATGGTCGCTCGTGCGAGATCCGCTACCGTCCGCAACTCGTAACCGGTGCGGGTTTCCGCGCCCTGCGTGAATGGATCGCCGGCCGCACGTTCGACCGCATCGTTACGGCACAGTTCGATACCGATTGGAAATACGGCATGTTTCCGAGCAAGGAAGCAGCGCTCGCCAAGATTGACGCGACATTGTTGGCGATAAAGACATCCCGCCCCGACGACCGCCTCACGCGCCCGTTGTCGAAGCAAAACCTGCCATCCGCCACGCCGTTGCATCAGGCGTTGCATTCGCTGATCGATAATTGGCCGATGCTGTGCCAGTCGGTGCATCGTGAAGGCCTCTGGAACATCATCCACCAGTCCCTCCAGGGCCGCTACCACGTGATTGACGCGCATTCGGGCATGCGAGACCTTGTGTTCCGCGAAATCGGATCGGGCTTCGTGAGCTACACCGACGAGTGGATGTCGCGAGCGATCGGTCAGTCGATCGAACAGCAGGAAGACGCCGCATACGGCCGGTGGGTCGCCAACGTCTATCGCGAGGCTCTGCGACACGGCAAACCGATGATCTGCGACGTCGACGTGATCACTTCGACACGCAAACTCGGTCGCACGCGCTTGCGCTACAAACGTGTGCTGTTGCCGGCGCGAAGTGCAGGCGGCGGCACGTGGTTGCTAAACAGCTCGATTATCGACACGTCGATCGACCTGCGCGCCGATCTGCTCGGCAAAACCGCCTAAGTCCTCGAGCATCTGAGCGGCAGCCATGGTGAGCAGCGCGCAGCGCACGGTGCCGGTGCGGGTTTGTTGCAGAGTCACGTCCCAGCCGATCTCGGTATAGCCGCAGCGCTGCGCGACGCCGCTGTTGACGATCTTCTCGGCCATGATCGTCATGGTGAAGTCGGTATACCACCGGGTGAAGGCGAGCGCCCGGCTGATGCGCGGAAGTATGGCGGTCAACATTCTACCCCGGTAATCAGGATGAAACCACACGCCGCCCGAGAAAACGACGCGCCCCGTCACCCGCCTGGCAGAGGCCGCCGTGACGTCGATCCGCTCGGCCGGCAGTCTTTGTCTTTCCGGATCGGCGTAGAACAGTCGCAAGCTGGCCGCTTCCTCCGCAAAGTTCGTCTGCGGCCAGGGAAACAGGCGGGCGGCCTGGGTCGCAACCACGTCTCCCGACTTGTTTCGGCCGATGATGGCGAACGAATTGTCATCGTTCGTAGCCCCATACGCCGGATCGAAAATCGGCAGCAGCGGACGCCAACTGTCGGAATTGCGGCGGTTCACTTCAACGAGGTCAGAGAGCTTTGCAAACGACAAATATACGCCACGCTCACGAGCGGCGGCCTCGGCAATCAAGAAAAATCGGCCCAGTAGATCGACCGGGCCGAATTCCAGCGTGACACCATCGAGCAGCGAACGCCCTGGCGGGATCGGCAGATTTGAAGCGATCGGCTTCAACCCATCCCGCTCGATACGCGTGACCTTTTCTTGCAGCGCCGCCATTCAATCCCCCGGGGCCTTGAGAAGTCCCAACCAGATCCAAGAATCCACAAGTGGTTAGGCAATGACAAGACCATTGTTAGGGATTTCGTAACTATTCTCACTTCGCCAGATAGGTGCGATGGATCTCCGATCCGTCGGCGCGCTTGGTTGCAACCGCAAGCGACGACGCGCCATCGATGGTATGTCGCGCAATGCCGGCGGTAATCGCTGTCGCCGGCTCGGACTTGCCTTGATCGGCCGCGGCGAGGAAAGCTGCGACTGCGGCCGCGGCTGGCGCCGGCGCCGGCGTCTCGTGCTTGTCGCCGATCGCCTCGGTGATGCCGGCATCGAGCAGCTTTGGCCACATCTTGGCGAACAGGCCGTTCGACGGGTAGACCTCGGCACTCGAAATCCGCCCGTTGATCGCGAACACCACACCGACGATGTCGGCGTCACTGGCGCCGGGTTGCAGGGCCTTGGCGTAATCAGCCTTCGCCGCAGCCAATGTCTCGTTCTCGAGCGACAATTGCAAACTCGAAGCCGATTGGCCGGACGCGACCTTGGCCTTCAGATTCGAGGAGAGCTTCTCCTGGATCTTGCCGACGTTGGCCCACACTTCGCTTTGGCGGCTGCCGGTCTCAGATTGCGCGCGATTGATGGCCTGCGTCCGTGTCCGCTGGTTCTGCGTGATTTCACCCGCCGGCGCCAAACTGCCGGTAGAAGGTGCCGGCTGGGCTTTCGGTGGTGCCAGCATGGCGAGCTTGGCTTCGCGCGACGGCACCGACTTGTCGGAGCTCGCGAACCGTTTCACATCTTCCTTGCCGCGCGCCGACCATCGCCCCTGCTCGACACAGAAAGCGCCGATGGGCAGGCGGCCGGAGCGTGGCGAAAGCAGCAGGCTCACGGTCAAGACCCGGTCCTGCTGGCCACCTTTGACGATGTCGCCGGCCTGGATGAATACGGCCTCGGCGCCCGCGTTCTCGACCTCGAGGCGATTGACGCTGCCGGTCTCGTGCACCGTCACCACACCCTTGGCCATCGCCTCGGCAAGGGTCAGAGGCACCGGCCCCGGCGCCGAGGCACCGCGCAGGAAATATACCGAGAGATTGGCATGACCGACCGGATCCCCGACCCGAGGCACGTCCTGCGCCCATGCAGACCCGGCAGGCCCCACGGCAACCGGGCCGACACCGAGAACCATTGTAAGCGTAAGGGTGGACAACCACATCAAGTGCGACATTCGTGCTACTCCCTGAACAACAGTTTTCGCCTCGAGGCGTTGCCTAAACCGGTTTTGCGGCCGAAGCGGGAGGCGCGGGCGGCGAGATAGTGGCGACTCCGCGGCTATTCCATCGTTCCGTAGATTTTCATCGCCGCACGAATTCCGCAGTTGGATGCAACCGTGCAACAGGATGCCCGAATGCTGCGCCTCCGCGACGAGTTGCCATCTCGGAAAGGCCGCGAACATGGTAGCAGCAGTTGGGAACAGCTAGACGCGACATGCTAGGACATGCACTGACGATGACCCTCTCCGTTTGCCCGGGCACTCCGAAACCCGAGAAGCAGGTATCCACGCCTGGTGCCATGGCCAGGAATGCTGCCAACGAAATGAAAGCTGCCGCCAGGCGATTGGCAGCCCACTGCGCCGCCTACAAGGGCGCATCGCCCAGAGCCGCGATCTGGCAGGTGGCATCGACCACCGCCGCGTTCGTGGCGCTGATCGCAGTCATGCTGAAAGCGCTCGAAATCTCGTATCTGCTCACCCTGGTGCTGGCGCTGCCGGCAGCCGGTCTGCTGATTCGCTTCTTTATCATCCAGCACGATTGCGGCCACGGTTCCTATCTGCCGAGCCGCGCTGCCAATGACATTCTCGGCCGGCTGCTTAGCGTACTGACCCTCACCCCCTACGGCCTGTGGCGCCGCGAGCATGCCCAGCACCATGCCGGCGCCGGCAATCTCGATCGCCGCGGCGTCGGCGACATCACCACGCTGACGGTCAAGGAGTATGAGGCGCTGACGCTGCTCGGCCGCATCCGCTATCGCATCTACCGCAATCCGGCATTCCTGTTCGGCTTCGGCCTGCCGATCTATTTCCTGGTGCTGCAGCGTCTGCCCTGGTTCCACCCCTATCCAGCGCGGCAGACCTGGGGCAGCGTGATGCGGCTCAATGCCGGGCTCGTGGCCTTCTACGCGCCGCTGATGTGGCTGTTCGGCTGGGCCGAGATGTTAATGCTCGCCGTGCCGATCCTGATACTGTCGTCGGCGATCGGCGGCTGGCTCTTCTTCATCCAGCATCAGTTCGAGAACACCATGTGGGAAGAAGGCAGCGACTGGGATTTCCAGATCGCCGCCATCTACGGCAGCTCGTACTACGTGCTGCCGCCGGTGCTGCAGTGGTTCACCGGCAATATCGGCCTGCACCACATTCATCACTTGTGCAGCATGATCCCGAACTACAAACTGCAGGCCTGCCTCGATGCCAGCCCGGAGCTGAAATCGCTCAATCGCCTGACACTGCTGGAAAGCCTAACCTGCGCGCGGCTGACGCTGTGGGACGAGGCGAACCGCCGCCTGATCGGGTTCCGCGAGCTTCGCACGCGGCACGCCTGACACGCCCGATCCGACAGGAATAAAGGCCCGGTTCGTCGCCGGGCCTTTTTTCATGCCTCGCGATCTTCGGTCCAGGTGCGGCGAGCCGGCTACTGTGCCTCTGCCTTCTTCTTACCCGGCGTCGCCTTCTTCAAGCTGGGCACTTCAGGTGTCGGATCGAGCGGACCGCGGCGCGGGCCGGCGCCGCTGGTGCCGTCGTAGAGCTCGGCCAAGCCACGTGGACCGATATAGGGCACGAAACCCAGGTCCTTCACCCGCTTGACGGCGTCGCTGATCAACTCCGGCTTGGTCAGATACTCGATGACGAAGATCGCCTTGCCGGCCTTCTTGGCGCTGCTCAACAGCTTGCTCGAGTGGGCGATGTCGCCGGCCGGATTGATCTTCTCGGTGTGGCTGATGCCATAGACGAGATCCTCCTTGGCGATGCCGTCGATCGCTTTGACGTAGTTCGGGTAGTCGAGCAACTCTTCCGCGTTCTGGGCAAGGATCAGCGCATCAGGCTTTTTCGCGCGGATGTAATTGGCGAGCTTGATGATGAAGTCGGTCATCTGCACACGTTTCTCGGTGGTGTCGCCGTAGTAGTAGTAGGCGTCCACGCGATCGATGTAGAAGCCGTCAAAGCCCGAATTGATCACCTGATCCGCGAACGATTTCGGTCCGCCCATGATGATATTCTGCCAAGTCGGGTCCCAGTACTTCACCAGGAAGTTGCCGCCCCACTGCTTGTTCTCCTTGCCGACCCAGGACGGCTTCGCCCGGTTCCACTCCGGCTTCCAGTAGTAGCGGTAGTTCTCAGCCTCGCCGACGCTGAAGTAGGCGATCACCAGCCGGCGGCTGCCGTCCGGCCTCTTCTTCATCCGCTCGACCTCTTCGCGGGTCAGCGGGATTTCCTTTTCCTGCGGAAATTGCTCGCTGTCGATGACGACGAGGTCGTACGGCGACGCGGCGATCTTGGCCTGTTGCTCGGGGCCGAGGTTCTTGAGCTGGAAAGCCCATGATTTGGCGTCCAGCAAACCATTCTTGCGCTCCTGCGCGGACGCATCGCTCAATAACAACGCACAGGCGCCTGCAACGGTGGCGAGCGCCGCTAAACCGGTACGCAATACACTCATTTGGTCCAAGGCTCCCATGTAGACGGTTCGTAGGCGCCAATACTGCAATAGCCGCACCATGACAAGCAATTGCCCGGCCGGTCGCGCCTACCAGGCCTTGCCCTTCTCGCAGTGGGCCTTGGTGTACTCCGACGTGCCCTTATCATTGACTAGATCGATCGGCGCGGTCGGTTCGGCTCCATCGAGAGCGCGCGGCTGGAAAGTCGGCACCAATCCGCGCGCCACGAGCTCCTTGCGCGCCGCTTCGATCTGCGCTGCGGTCTGCAGGTACTCGACAGCAAACACAGGCTTCCATTCCCACAGCAGGCGATTGAGCCGGCCTTGGGCAGCGCTGATGTCGACAGCCGGATTGCGCTTGCCGGTGCCGGCGGTGCCGTAGAGCAAGTCCTCGCGGCCGAGACCATCGATCGCCTCGCGATATTTCGACTCTGTCAGCAGATCGTCGGCATTCTGCGGGATGACAAAAAAGCCGGGCTTCAGCTTCTTGGCCGTCGCCGACAAGTCGCGCACGAACTCGATCATGTCGGCCCTGGCCGTCGCCCGCTCGGGGAACATATCGTGGATGTCGACGCGGTCGAGGTAGACGCCGTCAAAGCCGGCATCGATTATCTGTTTCAGGTAGGCCTTGCGGCCCCGCCACACCGTGTCCTTCCAGCTGTCGTGCCAGAAACGGACCTTGTGGGCCCCGGGCCAGGCGCAGTTCTCAGGCCCCAGCCATTCCGGCGGATCGGTCTTCCACTCGTCCCTGAAGTAGAAGCGGAACTGCTCGGCCTCGCCAATTGACATGTAGGCGATAACAAAACGCTTGGCGCCGTCCGGACCGACCTTGAGACGTGCGACCTCCTCCGGCGTGAGCGCGACCTTGCCGCCCATCCGGGCGAAGTCGGTGACCAGTACATCCGTTTTGATCTTGGTGAGCCGATCGATGTCGACCTTGTCGAGCTGGTAATGCCAGGTCCTGGCAGCATAGAGCGGCCGCTCGCCACTCATGTAGGCGAACCAGTGACGCGGCACCTCGCGCGAGTTCCAAGCATAGAGTAGCACGAATGCGCCGGCCAAGGCGATCAACACGCGCCGCCTGCCGGACCAGTCGAGGCGATGCCACCACGCGACGACGCCCGATAACGCATCACGCGCGCCGGCTGCGAGCCCTATCATCAGCGGTTTTGCCATCAGCCACGCGGCGCCGGCGATCAAGTAGAAACTCTCAGCCAGCTCCGCGGCCTTCTCCCGCCAACTCTTCCCCAGATCCGTCATGGCGCTCTCTCGAACAACCCGCACTCTGCACGATGACGCTCAAGCTAGTGGCGTGCATGGCAAAACGCTACCGCCGTCGGATCAATCGGCAAATTCTGATCGACGGCTGCGCGCTGGCTCAAAGCTTCTGGCCGAACACCACCTTGGCGACGCCGATTGGCGCCTCGGTGGTCGCGAGATAGCCGAGGCCAACCACGATCAGGGCGACAGCGAACCAGAAGATCGCCTTCTCGCGCCGGAACGCGATCCAGGCCAGCAGGATCGACGGCACGCCCATGACGAGGCATCCAAGAATGGTTGGAATGTAGGCGCTCATGCCCCGCCGCCCTCCGTCTGCAACCAGGCCGCACAACAGGCTTTCGCCAGCTCGCGCACGCGCAGGATGTAGCTCTGACGCTCGGTCACCGAGATGACGCCGCGGGCGTCGAGCAGGTTGAAGCGGTGCGATGCCTTGATGCACTGGTCGTAGGCCGGCAGCGCCATGTCGTGGCGACCCTCGCGCTGCCCCTTTGCAAGCAGCGCCTTGCACTCCGCCTCGGCGTCCTTGAAGTGCTGCAGCAGCAGTTCGGTGTCGGCGTGCTCGAAGTTGTGCCGCGAGTACTCCTGCTCGGCCTGCAGGAACACGTCGCCGTACGTGAGCTTGCGCCCGTCTTCCCGGCCGTTGAAAGACAGGTCGTAGACCCGATCGACGCCCTGGACGTACATGGCGAGGCGTTCCAGGCCGTAGGTCAGCTCGCCCGACACCGGATTGCAGTCGAAGCCGCCGACCTGCTGGAAGTAGGTGAACTGCGACACCTCCATGCCGTCGCACCACACCTCCCAGCCCAGGCCCCAGGCGCCGAGAGTCGGGCTCTCCCAATCGTCCTCGACAAAGCGGATGTCGTGCTTCAGCGGATCGAGGCCGATCGCCGCGAGGCTCTTGAGGTATAGGTCTTGAAGGTCCGGCGGCGACGGCTTCATGATCACCTGGAACTGGTAATAATGCTGCAGCCGGTTCGGGTTCTCGCCATAGCGGCCATCTTTGGGCCGGCGCGAGGGCTGCACATAGGCGGCGTTCCAGGGCTTCGGTCCCAGCGCGCGCAGGGTGGTGGCCGGGTGGAAGGTGCCGGCGCCGACCTCCATGTCGTAGGGTTGCAGGATGACGCAGCCTTGTGCCGCCCAGAATTGCTGCAGCGTCAGGATCAGATCCTGGAAGGCGGCGGCGGGGCGTAGCGGCACCAGTTCCTTGCGAACAGGTGACTTTGTGACAGATTTCGGCATGAGGGTGCGCTTCCGAGCCTTAGATTGATCCGGTCTACAGGGATAAGGCGGAATTGATCAATAGGCACCGGACAAGCGCTTCACGCCGATGGCCCACGCGGCTTGTAGACGCCGGTCGAGGCATCCCACTCCAGCGCCCCCAGATCCTTCGGCTGCCCGACAGCGGGGTCGGTCGCCTTGCGCAGCTCGGCCTCGGCGCGCTCGGCCGCGGCGCGTGCAACTTCCATCTGGCGCGCCAACCAGCGATAGCCGGCTATGGCACCTGCCCCCAGCAGGGCGAGAGCGAACAGTTGCGGCATGGCCCTCTCCTTGTTCGGCGGCACTATAAGCCATAACGGGCCCACAGGCTGCGAGCCTCGACCGCAGACAATAACCCATCTGCAATGTCGAATTTTAGATCATTGCCGCCGTCCGCGATACTGGGCAAACGCCGCAGGCGGCCGAGCAATCCGACGCCGCCAGCCGAAATCACCCGCAATTTGACCTTGTCGCCGTAGACCTCGCGCATTTTCGAGCGCATGTCGGTGATACCGTCGATCAAGCCCAGTTCCATCGCCTTCGGCCCCGACCAGAAAGCGCCGGAGAACAGTTCGCTGTCGGGCCCCTTGAGCTTGGCCGCCCGCCGGTCCTTGACGACGCCGATGAACACGTCGTGGACGTCGCGCTGCAGGGATTTCAGCCGCTCGATGTCGTCCGTCTTCTCCGGCTGGAAGGGATCGAGCGAGCCCTTGTTGGAGCCGGCGGTATAGACGCGACGCTCGATGCCGAACTTCTCGATCGCCTTGTCGAAGCCGAAGCCGGCCGAGATCACGCCGATCGAGCCGATGATCGATGAGGCATCGGCGTAGATTTCGTCGCCGGCGATGGCGAGGTAGTAGCCACCCGAGGCCGCCACATCCTCGCAGAACACGTAGACGCGCTTGTTCTTCTCCTCGGCCAGCTGGCGTACACGCTTGAAGATCAGAACTCGATTGCACCGGCGAGCCGCCGGGCGAATTGATCGCGATTGCCACCGCCGGCGACTTGGACATGCCAAAGGCCTTTTCAATCTGCCCGGCAGCGGTTGCAAGCGACAGGCCCGGCCGCAGCGGCGTTACCATGCCGATGGAACCGGTGAAGCGCAGAACGGGGACGACGATCGACTTGGAGAACGGCCACATGGCTTGGCGCTGCCTCGAGTTTTGGGGAGCTACCCGATCTTCTTAGACGGCATGCGGCATCGGCACCAGTAATGGCGCGCCCCGCGCCCACAGATCGAGCCCAGCGCCTTGCCGCAGAATCGCCTCCAACATCGGCGTGAAGCCGTGGCCCTGCGCGGCGTGCACGACAAGCCCCGGCAGCAAGCTGAGCGGTGCGCGCGAGCCCTTGCGGCCGGCGATGATGACGCGGCCGGCCGGCTCGCCCGCGCGCGGGTGGATCGGCAGAATGGTCAACGCGCCGAAGCGGCCGGCGAACGCCGCGAGCAGCTCTGGCAGCGCGTCGGCGCGATGAATCATCGCCACGGTACCGCCGGGCCTGGTCAGCCTCGCCATGGTGCGCACCCAGCGCTCGACACCGCCGGTCGGCATCACGTGCGCGCGCGCCTTCAAGGGATCGGGCGGCGAGCGGCCATCGCCCTCGATCTGGAACGGCGGATTGGCGACCACGCAATCGAAGCGATCGGCGGCGAGGCCGACCGCTTCGAGCTCGTGCGCCGGTGCTTCGAGATCGGCAACGATCACTGAAGCGCGGTCGTCAAGTCGGTTGCGGATGATGTTTTCACGGGCCAGCGCAGCGAGCGCCGACTCGCGTTCGACCATCACCACGCGCAGGCCGGGCAGCCGCGTCGCCGCCGCCAGTCCGACGGCGCCAACGCCGGCGCCCAGGTCTGCGATAGCCGCCCGCTCCCCCTTCGCGGTGGGAGCCGGTACGGTCGCTGCTAGCAGCACGGCATCGAGACCGGCGCGATAGCCGGCCTCTGGTTGCAACAGCACCAGCCGCCCGCCCAGGAAGGCGTCGAGCGTCGTGGCAATGTCGTTCGGACGGGGATCAGGCTTGACCATCGCGCCATATCCATTTGCCCAGATCTGCCTCCATGAGCACGCGTTCGGCCCGCAGCCAATCGCCCGACGCGACTAGCAGCCGGCGCGGCAATATGCCGATGGAGCCCTCCATGACGCTCATGTTCTGGTCGGCCACCATAGCTTCCATGCCGGCATCACGCAGCAGCACTTGCGCGAAGCTCATCAGGACAGGATCATTCGAGCGAATTATTTCTCGCATCTGCAGAATTTGGCCCTATAGCTGCACAGCGCCTCTTCGGCACTATGCCGGAGGGGACCTCGGAGCTTAAGATAATCATAATATCACGGGCATACATGACAGACAGGATGGCAAACGTGGGCCTTGCCGCAACCCTTGAAGGGCGCCCCCGCGAGGCGACTGAGAACCTGGCGCCGATCCTGGAGCTGGTGGCGGCTGACATGGCCGGCGTAAACCGCATCATCCTCGACAAAGCGGTGTCCGATGTCGAGCTCATTCCGGAGCTGGCGCACCACTTGATCGATTCCGGCGGCAAGCGGCTGCGGCCGATGCTTACCATTGCCGCCGCCAAACTGTGCAACTATGCCGGCGAAGGCCATATCCGGCTTGCCGCTGCCGTCGAGTTCATGCACACCGCAACGCTGCTGCACGACGACGTCGTCGACGAGAGCGACGTGCGGCGCGGCAAGAAGGCGGCGCGAATCCTGTGGGGCAATCAGGCAAGCGTTCTGGTTGGCGATTTCCTGCTCGGCCAGGCCTTTCGCATGATGGTCGATGTCGGCTCGTTGCCGGCGCTGAAGATATTGTCGAACGCCGCCGCAGTGATCGCAGAGGGCGAGGTGATGCAGCTTGCCGCCGCTCAGAACATGGCGACTAGCGAGGAGGACTACCTCACCATCATCGACGCCAAGACGGCAGCCCTGTTCGCCTCTGCGGCTGAGGTCGGCGCAGCCATCGCCGATCGCCCGGAAGCGGAGCAGTTGGCGTTGCGCACTTACGGTCGATCGCTTGGCGTCGCCTTCCAGCTCGTCGACGACGCACTCGACTACGGCGGCGACAGCAGCAAGCTCGGTAAGTCGGTCGGCGACGATTTCCGCGAGGGCAAGATCACCTTGCCGGTCATCCTCGCCTATCGCCGCGGCAGCGCCGAGGACAAGGCATTCTGGGTGCGCACGCTGACCGAAGGCGGTATCGGTGACGGCGATCTCGAGCACGCCATCGGCTTGATCCGGCGGCACAAGGCGATCGAAGCGACCGCCGAGCGCGCCCGCCACTACGGCAGCGTTGCACGCGAAGCGCTCGGCCTGTTCAAGGACAGCCCGGCGAAAAAGGCGATGCTCGACGTCGTCGGCTTCTGCATTTCCCGCGCGCACTGACGATTGGTGCGAGACCATGCTCGCTCAGCGAGCGGCCGACTAGCCGAGCGTCACCGGCCGCACCCACCAGGACGGCTCCTCGGCCGCCAGTCGCGCTGCTGCCTCGATCGGATAGTCGAATATCCCGAAGCACGTCGGGCCGCTTCCCGAGACTGCCGCGTGCCGGCAACCGGGGATGCCGAGCAATGCGGCCTTGACCGCAGCAGCGATCGGCATGACAGCCATTGCCGCCGTCTCCAGCTCGTTACCGCGGCTGCCCAGAAAATCGATCGCCCGCTCACCAGACGAAGGCGGTTCGCAGCGCCGGCCCGGTGACAGCGCTGGGGCCGCCAGCCGGCGGAACACCTGTGCCGTCTTATCAGCCGGCGCCGGAACCAACGGATTGACCAGAACGGCACCAAAAGTCGGCCAACCCGGCAGTGCCGTCACCTGTTCGCCGATGCCGGTCATCCAGGCGGTGCGATTGACAAGGCAGACTGGAACATCGGCACCGAGCCCGGTGGCGATCCGCTGCCAATCGACCGTGGCGGCTAGCTCAGAATTGGCTCGCCTGACGGCGCGCAGGACGGCCGCCGCATCGGCCGAGCCACCACCGATGCCGGCAGCCACCGGGAGCTGCTTGTCGAGCCTGACGGCGCCGAGCCGCAAGCGCGGCTCGGCTGCGGCGAGGCGCCGCAACGTCACCTCGATCAGGTTCTCGCCGGCGATCGTGGGCGCGAATGGGCCGGTTACGGTCACGCCTGGCGGCGCACCGGTATCGAGCAAAACGACATCACCGCAATCGGCGAAGGCGACGAGGCTGGCCAGCTCATGGAATCCGTCCGGGCGGCGGCCCAATATCTCGAGCGTGAGATTGATCTTCGCCCGGGCCAGCTCAGTGATCATGCTCACTGGAACGGATTGAACGACTTTGCCGGCTCGAGTTTTGTCTGCACCCGCTTCTTGGCCGGTTCGGTCTTGGCTTGCTGGCGCGGCTTCACTGGTGTCGACTGCTTCTTCTCGGCAAGGCCCTGGTCGAGCTTGCGCTTGGTGCGGTTTGCGTCCTCGAGCTCGGGCTTCAGCGTCAGCGACTGCTCCCACTGGAAGCGAGCCTCGCGCTCGCGGCCGACACGCCACAGTGCGTCGCCCAGGTGGTCGTTGAGCACTGGGTCTTCCGGCCGCAACTCGACGGCGCGCTCCAGATAGCGCACCGCCTCCTTATAGTTGGCGAGCTTGTAGTGGGCCCAGCCAAGGCTGTCGACGATGTAGCCGTCGTCTGGCTTCAGCGCGACCGCCTTCTCGATCAGCGACATGCCTTGTTTCAGGTTCTTGTTCTGGTCGATCCATGAATAGCCTAGGTAGTTCAGCACCATCGGCTGGTCGGGATAAAGCTGCAGCGCGCGCAGCAGGTCGGCCTCGGCCTGCGGCCACTTCTTGATCCGCTCGTAGCTCGTGCCGCGGGAGTACCAATAGGCCCAGTGCCGCTTCTCCGGCTTCGCAATGAGGTTGATCGCCCGCGTGTAGTAGACGACCGCGTCGTCGTAGCGCTTACGCGCACGCATGATCGAGCCCAGCGCGTCGAGCGGCTTGACGTCGTTCGGTGTGCGCTTCGCAAGTCCTTCCAGCAGAGACTGCGCCTCATCGACCTTGTCCAGCAGATTGAGATTGATCGCCTTGCGAATGTCGATCGACGATTCGAGCGGCGTGCCGCCCGGAATTCGATCGTATACCGCGATCGCGGTGTCGTAGCGCTTGGTCGTCTCGTAGACATTGGCAAGGGCCGCCAGCGCGAACGGAAAATCTGGCTTCAGATAGAGCGCCATCTGCAAATATAGCGCGCCGATGCTCACTCCACCTTCGCTGGTGAGGGCCTCACCCAGACCGTAGAACACTTCGGCCAAGCCGTCCTGCGGGTTGTCGATCAGCAGCGGCAGCTGGACGTTGGCGTTGATCTGCTCGCGCACCGCCAGCGCCATCGGATGGCCCTCGCTCGCGGCCTTGTCCATGTGCTCCTTCAGGATCGACCTGGCGAGCTTGAAGTCGCCGGAATTGGCGGCGTGCTGTGTGTAGGCAAGCGCCGTGCGCGGCGTGCGGCTGTCGGTCTTGAAGATCTTCTCGTAGTTCGCACGGGCCTCGGCGCGGCGGCCGCCGATGTCGGCGATCAATGCCCGGTGATAGCGCATGTAGAACTGCGCCCACTCCGCCTGCTTTTGAATATCGATCAGCTGCAGCGCCTCGTCCGACTGCATCTGCGCCTGCAGCGTCCAGGCGCGGGCGAGCACGCTCGTCAATTCGCCGATCGGACCCGAGCTTGCCGCCTTGAAGTGCTCATCGGCGGCGGCCCACCGCTTGGCCTTGAACTCCACCAGCCCAAGGAAGAGCCGCGTCATGCGGTTCTGGTTTGCCGACGCTGCGAGCTTCTTCGCCAGCTCGGACGCTGAATCGAACTTGCCTTCGGTCAGCTCCATCAGGAAGGCCTGCTCGATCAATACGTCATTGGTCGGATCGAGCGCCATTGCGCTGCGATAGTATTCGGCCGCAGCAGCAGTATCGTTCATGCCGCGGGCATGGCGGCCGGCGAGGTAGCTGCCGAGCAGCGATACGTCGGCGGACTTGGGGCCCGGGGTCGCGAAGGCAGCGTCCGGGGACACCAACATGGCACCCACGAGCAGCGTCATGGCTAACGCCTGCGCGACATCCTGGGCAAACCCTGCAAGCGTGCGCATCCAACCTCTCTCGAGCGGACCCGGCGTCCGCAAATGATTCCTGAACAAGCCTTAATCTAGCAAACACACCCAGTGTTTGGCGACTCTAAGGCCACATCCGGCTGCGCCGCCTCACACCTTTGGCGTGATTCCCGCAAGAACCTGTGAAAAAACCGGCGCGTCGATGTTACCGCCACACAGGATTACCGCCGCTTTTTGCCCTTGCAGCGACTTGCGCTCCCGCATTAGGCCGGCGAGCGGTGCGGCTCCCGCCCCTTCAGCCAGATTGTGTGTATCCCAGTAGTAGATCCTGATCGCCTCGGCGATTTCGTCGTCGGTAAGACGCAGGATGCGTGACGCGCCAGCCTTGATGATCGCAAACGCTTCCTCGCTGGGCTCCCGGACCGCGATACCGTCGGCGAATGTGGCTGCGGAATTGGTCGACACCAGCTGGCCAGCCGCGAAGGATAGCGCGTAGGCGGGCGCAGCATCCGCGACAACGCCGACAACCTCGGTCTTCAAGCCTAAGAGATCGCGAACCGTGATGACGCCGCAGATGCCGGAGCCAAGCCCGATTGGCACGTAGACCCTGGCAAGATCGGGCACCGCGGTGAAGAGCTCCAGCGCATAGGTCGCCACGCCCATGACCAGTTGCTTGTCGAAAGAGGGCACGAAATGCAGATTGCGCTCGCGCGCCAGATCCGCCGCATGCGCCTTGGCGGTATCGAAATCATGACCGTAGGTGATCAGTTCAGCGCCGAACGCCTGCATGGCCGCGTTCTTCTCGACCGAGTTGCCCTGCGGCACGACGATTACGCACGGTATGCCGGCGCGCGCGGCAGCGATCGCGATCGACTGGCCATGGTTGCCGCGGGTCGCGGAAATGACACCCTCGACCTTGAGGCCGCTGCCCTTCAGCCAATCGAGGTAGACGACACCGCCGCGAACCTTGAAAGCACCGGTCGGCGTGTGGTTCTCGTGCTTGACCCAAACCTCGACGCCGGTGCGCTTTTTCAATAGCGGCCAGGCGAATTGCGGGGTCGGCGGCACGTGCGCGTGGACCAATCTCGCGGCATCTTCGAGTTCGGCGAGGGTGAACAAGGTCATCGGCGACCGGCCTTTTCGTTATCGGCATCACTGCAGTCGGAACAATCGGGTTCCAGCACCTTGAGAATTGCGTTATGCGGAGTGGCGCGGCATATCGCAAGTCGAACCGGCGGTCCGAGGTTCGATTGAGCAACTGCCGCGGCGCGGGCCATCGCACATCGATACCACAGCTTCCATGACCAGCCGATCTGCCAATTCCGTAGACTTCTGGCGCGGAGTCGCCCTGATCATGATCTTCATCGATCATGTGCCGGGCAACGCCTACGGCTCCTACACCCTGCACAAGATGGCATTTTGCGATGCCGCCGAATTGTTCGTCTTCCTGGCGGGCTGGTCGTTGTCGCATGCGACCGGCGGACCGCGGACGCCGCAGCCGGCGGGGCGCGTTGTCATCCGCCTGGTGGCGCGGGCGATCGAAATCTATCGCGCCCAGATCGTGCTCACTGCCATTGCGCTGGCGATGTTGGCGGCGACGGCGTTGCTGCGAAACAACCCGATCTTCCTCGAATGGCACAACGCCGGTCCGGCATTCTACGATCCTGTGCGCACCACCGTGGGCTGGGTGCTGCTCACCCACCACCTGTGGTTCTTCGACATCCTGCCGCTGTATGTGGTCGTTCTGCTGATCGCGCCGGTAATGGTGCTGCTTGCGCGATGGAACCGGGTCGCCGGTCTTGCCGCATCGCTCTTCCTTTATGCCGCTACGCTTACCTTCAATCTGCAATTGCCGACGTGGCCCGGTGACACCGGCTGGTTCTTCAATCCGCTGGCTTGGCAGCTGTTGCTCGTACTGGGCTTCCTCGGTGCCGAGATGGCACAGGACGACGCAGCCTTCCGCTTGCGAATGAGGCGATGGCTGCCCGCGGCCGCGATTCTCGCGGTCATCTTTGCAGCATTAACCATCGCCGGATTCGATCCCGACCCATTGTCGGCTCCGGAACCGCGCTTCTTTTTCCTGATCGACAAGACCAATCTGTCACCGTCGCGGATCGTCAGTCTCATCGCCTTGGTAATCGCATTTCACCCGCTATTTCCGCGACTTAAGCCATGGATTGGCTGGGTCGGCGAATGGCTGTGCGGGCTTGGTCGTAACTCGCTGCCGGTTTTCGCAGTTGGCTCTTTATTAAGCCTTGCTGCTCAACTTTTGCGCTTTATCAACGGTGGCAGTTTGACGATTGACACATTTACGGTAGTATTCGGGCTCCTGGGTATGGGGTGGACTGCATGGTTCGTCGAATGGCGCTCCCGCTCGCCAAGCTCTCCGTTGCGGCTGTCTTGATGTTGCCCGCAGCTGCAATTGCTCAGCAGATAGCGTTTGCAACGCTCGAGCAGCAGATCGCAACCCTTGCCAAGTCGCCGCCGGTATATTCGCGCGACTGCCGCATCACCGCGCCCGCGCACGAAGGCCGCACAGCGCTGCGCACAATGCGCCGGGCGCTCAAGGAAAACCGGGTGGTCAAGGTGCTGGCGGTCGGCTCGTCATCGACTTCAGGGGTTGGCGCGTCGTCGTCGTTCGCCACATATCCGGTACGGCTCGAGAACGACCTCGAGGTTCTGTTCAAGGGCGTCGATATTGATGTGGTGAGCCGTGGCGTTCCCGGCGAAGCGGGCCTGAGCGCCTGTTCGCGCATGAAGCGCGAGGTCGCCGAGGTGAAGCCCGATCTCGTAGTCTGGCAGGTCGGCACCAACGACGCCATGGCGCGCGCCGACATCGACGAGTTGAAGACCAACCTTGCCAAGACGCTGCAGTGGCTGGCCAAGAACCACATCGACGTGGTGCTGATCGACCCGCAGTTCACCGCCCGCCTCGCCGACGATGACCACTACACCAAGGTCGTGCGCGCGATCGAGGACGTCGCCCGGCAGGAGCGCGTCATGTTGGTGCACCGGTTCAGCGCCATGGCCGATCTCGCCAAGCAGAAGGGCGAGGACACGATCCTCGCCAACGACCGTTTCCATTTAAACGATCTTGGCTACCGCTGCATGGCCGAATATGCGGCAGGCGCCATCGTCGCCGGCATTATCCAGGCACAGCCGGACCCTGCCGCGGCGCCGCCGCCCAAGTAGCAACCGAACCGCACGACAGGAGATGCGATTCGAAGGCAGCAAGGTGCCATCGGCACCGTGCGATTGCTTTGTGCCCTCACATGCCGGCGTAGTTCGGACCGCCGCTGCCCTCGGGACAGGTCCAGTTGATGTTCTCGCTCGGATCCTTGATGTCGCAGGTCTTGCAGTGCACGCAGTTCTGCGCGTTGATCTGGAAGCGCGGACGACCAGCGTCGTCCTTCAAGATTTCGTAGACGCCAGCCGGGCAATAGCGCTGCGCCGGCTCGGCGTAGTCGGGAAGGTTGACCGTCACCGGAATGTGCGGATCGGCGAGTTTCAGATGAATCGGCTGATCCTCTTCGTGATTGGTCGCCGAGAACGCGACGTTGGTCAGCCGGTCGAAGGTCAGGACGCCATCGGGCTTTGGATACTCGATCGGCTTGACCTTGCCGGCCTTGACCAGCGTTTTCGAGTCCGGCTTGCCGTGGCGCAGCGTAAAGCCGAGACCGACGCCCGCGATGATGGTGTTGAGCCACATGTCGACGCCACCCAGCGGCACGCCGAGCCTGGTGCCGAACTTGGACCACAGTGGCTTGATATTGCGTACCCGTTTGAGATCACGGGCGATGGGCCCGTTCAGCACCGCCGATTTGTAGGCTGCCAGTAGATCCTGCGACCGGCCGGCGCCGACCGCATCGAACACCGCGTCGCCGGCATGAATGCCCGACAATACCGCGTTGTGCGAGCCCTTGATGCGCGGCACGTTTACGAGGCCCGCGGCGCAGCCGAGCAGGGCGCCGCCCGGGAATATCAGCTCCGGGATCGACTGCCAGCCGCCCTCGGTGATGGCGCGAGCGCCGTACGCGATGCGCTTGCCCCCCTCGAAGGTCGGCGCGATCCGTGAATGGGTCTTGTAGCGCTGGAACTCCTCGTAGGGAGACAGATACGGGTTCTGATAGTTCAGGTGCACGAC
The DNA here is from genome assembly GCA_963741505.1 of uncultured Alphaproteobacteria bacterium. Lineage (GTDB taxonomy): Bacteria > Pseudomonadota > Alphaproteobacteria > Rhizobiales > Hyphomicrobiaceae > JAKFWF01. Next base: position 209,893 of record CAVUIJ010000021.1, read on the forward strand.
GAAGCCGACCGACACCAAGTTGGCGCCGTAATGGTAGAGGAACGAGCCGCCGCCGGTGGCATTGTCTAGCGGCCAGCCGAACGAATGTTGGACAAGTCCCGGCCGGTGTAGTTGCGGTTTCACTTCCCACAGTTCCTTGAGGCCGATGCCGTACTTCTGCGGCTCGCGGCCCTTGTCCAGTCCGAACCTGGCGATCAGCTGCTTCGACAATGAGCCGCGCGCGCCCTCGCCGAACAGAGTGTATTTACCGCGTAACTCCATGCCGCGAGTAAAGTTTTCCTTCGGCTTGCCGTCGCGGCCGATCCCCATGTCGCCGGTCGCAATGCCAGTGACACGACCTTGATCGTCATAGAGAATTTCGGTCGCAGCGAAACCGGGGTAGATCTCGACGCCGAGTTCAGCCGCCTTCTCCCCGAGCCAGCGCACCACGGCGCCGAGGCTGCCGATGTAGTTGCCATGGTTGTTCATCAGCGGTGGCATCAGGAAGTTCGGCAGCCGCATGTCGCCGGCAGGGACCCAGGTATAGGAACTGGTCCTCCTTGACCGGAGTGTCGAGCGGGCAACCTTGTTGCCGCCAATCGGGGATCAGCAGGTCGAGGCCGGCCGGATCGATCACAGCGCCGGACAGGATGTGGGCGCCAACTTCGGAGCCCTTTTCGACCACCACCACCGACATGTCATTGCCGGCCTCGACTGCACGCTGCTTCAGGCGAATAGCAGCGGCGAGCCCGGCCGGGCCAGCGCCGACGATGACGACATCGAAATCCATGCCCTCGCGGGCAGGCAGTTCCACTTCATCAGTTGTCGCCATCTCAGGTTCGCCCCTTGTGCGCGCATCATTGAAAATCGGCCGATACCATATCGCGCAGCCCAGTGCCGCAAGACAACCGGCATTTCGAGGAAAAAAGCGTCGCGCGGGTCGTGTGTCGTTGCGGACCGTAGGGTGGGTTAGCGGTCCACTTGGGGCCCGTAGCCCAACATTTCACGGGTGGTGGTCGAAGTCGTTGGGTTACGGATGCTGAGGGGCATCCTAACCCAACCTACGAGCCCGTAAACGCCGCCCGCAGCTCCCGCGCGATCCTGAGCGGTTTGCCGGAAACTGAAACCAGCACGACCATCACCTCGGCCTCGAACAGCCGTTGGCCGTCGCGCGAGATGCGCTGATCGAGCAGCAGTGACGCCGCGCCCGTCTCCTTCAGCGACGTGGTGACCTCGAGGATGTCATCGATGCGCGCGGGCTTCAGGTATTCCATGTTCATGCGGCGCACGACGAAGGCTGCCGGTTCGCGGCTGCCCGAGCCATCGATCAGGCCGCGATGGTCGTTGCCGGCGAGCCGCAGGAAATCGGACCGGCCACGCTCGCACCAGCGCACATAGGACGCGTGATAGACGAGGCCGGAAAAGTCGGTGTCCTCGAAATAGACCCGGATCGGCAGAATGTGGCGGCGCCTGCCGTCTTCGTCGATCAAGCGGCCAGCAAGGTCGGGCCACCGGTTGATCGCCGTCATGCGCCCAGCTCCACCACCACGATCTCCGGCGGGCGGCCGAATCGGACCGGCAGGCCGGAGCAGCCGAGGCCGCCGGAGACGATCAGATGGCGGTCGTCCTCGACCACGTGGCCATATACGAAGCGGCTGCCGTAGCGGCTCGGCACCACCGGTGCGTAGCCGAAGAACTGCACCTGGCCGCCGTGCGTGTGTCCCGACAACGTCAATGACACGCGCGACGGTACCTTGGGGAAAATGTCCGGCTCATGCGCCATCAGGATCACTGGCGCATCGTCGGTGACCTTGGCGAGCGTGCCCGGCAGATCGTCAACGCCTTGATACCCGAAGCGATCGGCGCGCCGGCGGTCGCGACTGCGGTAGAACGCCCACTGGTCGCCGAGGCCGGCGAGCCAGAACGGCTGGCCGTACTTTTCCAATCGCAGCACGTCGTTCTCGTAGACCCTGAGACCGGCCCGCTCCATCGCCGTCCGGCAACTCGGCGGCCCGGCCATGCGCATCTGCGCTTCCCGGTCGTTCCACCAGTCGTGATTGCCCAGAACCGCGTGCACGCCGAGCGGCGCTCTGAGGCGTGCGAGCGCGCGCGCCCATTCGACGTCCGGCACCGTGCGATGGACCATGCGATGTCGAGTGGTGTAGTCGCCCAGCAGCAGGACTGCATCGGCATTCAGACCATTGGCTCGCTCGACAATCGCCTCGACGCGCTCGACCGACATCCACGGCTCGCTCGCGTGGATGTCGGCAATTACTGCGAGCTTCAACTCGAGCCCCCGCGGCCACTCGGGCGGCGTCACCCGATAGCGGCTGACACCGAGGCGCCAGGGCTCAATGCCGAAGGCGTAGCCACCGAGGCCTACACCACCGGCAACAAAGCTGCCCATTCCATGCAACAATTTGCGTCTGGAAATCACCCGTCACCCCCACGCGACTGATCGGATCGTCCGACCGCATGCAAATCATGCAAGATCCATGACAGTAACTGGTCGGAATGCTGCATTTGGCCGGCATGCGAATGCCAATCGTTAACCGGTGCCGGCTTCATCGTCGGTGATCTTGTCGGGATCGAAAAGTCCGAATTGCGGCGCCGAAGCGCGCGCCGGGCCGGACAGCCCTAAGTGCTTGTAGGCCCTGAGTGTCAACACGCGGCCACGCGGCGTGCGGCCGATGAAGCCCTGCTGCAGCAGGTAGGGCTCGACGATCTCCTCCAGTGCGTCGCGCGGTTCCGACAGCGCCGCCGCCATGGTTTCGATGCCGACCGGGCCGCCGTCGTAGTTCCTGGCGATGCAGTTGAGATAGCGATGATCGAGCGCGTCGAGGCCTTCGCGATCGACTTCGAGTTGCAGCAGCGCCTTGTCAGCAACGGCGGCGGTTATCGTGCCCGAGCCGTCGACGGCCGCGAAATCGCGCACTCGGCGCAGCAGCCGGCCAGCGATACGCGGCGTGCCGCGCGACCGGCGGGCGATTTCCATGGCGCCATCCTTTTGCATCGGCACGCCGAGCACGCGGGCACCGCGGCTGACGATCAGCTCCAACTCGTCGTGGGTGTAGAAGTTGAGCCGCACCGGAATGCCGAAGCGGTCGCGCAGCGGGTTGGTCAATAGGCCGGCCCGCGTGGTGGCGCCAACGAGGGTGAACTTGGCGAGGTCGATGCGCACCGAACGCGCCGCCGGGCCCTCGCCGATGATGAGATCAAGCTGAAAATCCTCCATGGCCGGATAAAGGATTTCCTCGACGGCCGGATTGAGCCGGTGGATCTCGTCGATGAACAGCACGTCGCGTTCTTCGAGGTTGGTCAAGAGAGCGGCAAGATCGCCGGCCTTGCCGATCACCGGGCCCGAGGTGGCGCGAAAACCGACCCCCAACTCTTTGGCCATGATCTGCGCCAGCGTCGTCTTGCCGAGGCCGGGCGGACCGGCAAACAGCACATGGTCGAGCGCATCGCCGCGCGCTTTCGCCGCCTGGATGAACACCCTGAGGTTGGCGCGCGCCTGCTCCTGGCCGATGAAGTCGCCGAGCGCCTGCGGGCGGATCGTCGCCTCGAAGGCGTCCGCCTCTTTCTTGGCACCCGTCACGAGTCGATCGGTCATGCTTTGTTCCTGACGGTGTTCGCTGTCATCGTCAAGTCCCGGTGTACTCGTGGCCTGCGCCAGTCAGACTGATCGTCATCGCTCTGTTGGCAGCACGCGGTGCGGTCCAATTCGGCAATTGCAGCGGCCGCCGACTTCGGGCAGCTTGCACCGTGATCACAAACGACGACCCCGCAACGATCGGGCTCGCTTAGCATGGAGAGGAAGCAGGCATGACAAGTATCATCGAACGACGCGATTTCCTGAAACTTGGCGCCGCCGGTGCGGCGGCAACCGGTCTCGGGCTCACGCCGGCCGCGGCGCAAGCCAAAATTGTGCTGAAGGCCTCCGACGTGCACCCGCTCGGGTATCCGACGGTCGCCGCCGTCGAAGCCATGGGAAAGAAGCTCGAAGCCGCCACCAACGGCCGAATCTCGATCCAAATGTTCCCGTCGATGCAGCTCGGCGGCGAGAAGGAGATGATCGAGCAGGCCCAGGTCGGCGCGCTGCAGATCGCCCGTGTCTCGGTCGGCGCCATCGGCCCGGTGGTCGACGACCTCAACGTCTTCAACATGCCGTTCGTGTTCCGCGACGGTACTCACATGGAGAAGGTGATCGACGGCGAGATCGGCACCGAGTTGCTGGGAAAAATCACCTCGAACGAAAAGACCGGCCTCGTCGGTCTGTGCTGGATGAATGCCGGCACGCGCAATGTCTATAATTCCAAGAAGCCGATCAAGAGCATCGACGATCTCAAGGGCCTCAAGATCCGCATGATGGGCAATCCGCTGTTCGTCGACACCATGAACGCGCTCGGCGGCAATGGCATCGCGATGGGCTTTGATCAGGTCTACAACGCCATGCAGACCGGCGTCGTCGACGGCGCGGAGAACAACCAGCCGAGCTACATCGCGCAAAATCACTTCCAGGTGGCGAAATATTTCTCGCAGACCGAGCATCTGATCATCCCCGAGATCCTGGTGTTCTCGAAGAAGACCTGGGACACACTGTCGAAAGAGGATCAGGCCCTCATCGCCAAGTTCGGCCGCGAAGCCCAGCTCGAACAGCGCGCGCTTTGGTACAAGGCGGAGGAAGAGTCGATCGCCAAGATCAAGGCGGCCGGCATCGAGATCATCAAGTTCACCGACAAGAAGCCGTTCCAGGATGCCGTAAAGCCGGTGTGGGACAAATACGGCGCGAAGTATGCGGCGCTGACCAAGCGCATCCAGGACGTGAAGTAGGGCTCCAGTTTGCTTTCGGCGCGCGCTCGTCCCCTTCCCCATAGCGCTGTTCGCGCATTGGGGAGAGGGTCGGCTGCGCGAAGTCACAGACGCGCCGGGCAAGTTGACTGGCCTCTGCCTCACCTCCAGAATGGCGGAGGCGAGGAGAACGCAGACATCAAGTGTTTCCGTCGATCCGAGGCCATGCCGCCGCACTACCGGGCCACCTTCAATGCAGTTCGCTACCGCCGCGCGATGGACATACTCTATCTCGCCTGCATCGTGATTTCCGCGATCGCGACCGTCATCATGACGCTGATCATCCCCTACGGCGTGTTCACGCGTTACGTGCTGAACTCGGCGTCGGCGTGGCCAGAGCCGCTGTCGGTCTTACTGATGATAGTATTCTCCTTTCTCGGCGGCGCGGCCTGTTATCGCGCCAACAGTCACATCTCGGTGCGCTTCGTGGTCGAGGCGGTACCGGCGGGCATGCGTCAGTTTCTGCTCTGGTTGGTCGATGCCTGCATGATCGGCATCTGCCTGTTCATGATGTTCTACGGCGTCGGCCTCGCCCAAAAGGTCTGGTACCAGGTGGTCGGTGAATTCCCGTTCCTGTCGGTTGGCATCACCTATCTGCCGATTCCGCTCTCGGGGGCGATCACGCTGCTGTTTATCATCGAGAAGCTGACGATCGGTCCGCCGCCGCCTGACAGCATCGTCTATCGGGAGCCCGTCAGCGCCGAGTAAAGCGCGCATTTAAAGCCCGCCGAGCCAGTTGCAGACGAGACCGCCATGGACGCCCTGATCCTGATCATCGCCTTCTTCGCCTTCGTGCTGATCGGCGCGCCCATCGCCTATGCGATGGGCATGGCGGCGCTGTTCGGTGCATTCTGGATCGGCATCCCCTACGAAGCCGTAATGATCAAGGTGTCGGACGGCATCTCCAAGTTCTCGCTGCTGGCCATCCCGTTCTTCGTACTCGCCGGCGCAATCATGGCCGAGGGCGGCATGGCCCGCCGCCTCGTCGCCTTCGCCAACGTGCTGGTCGGATTCGTGCGCGGCGGCCTGGCGTTGGTCAACATCGTCGCCTCGACGTTCTTTGCCGGCATCTCCGGGTCGTCGGTGGCCGACACCTCGTCGATCGGCTCGGTGCTGATCCCGCAGATGGTGAAAGAAGGCTACCCCCGACTGTTTGCGGTCAACGTGACGATATCGGGCTCATTACAGGCGATCCTGATCCCGCCCAGCCACAACATGGTGATCTACTCGATGGCCGCCGGCGGTGGCATTTCGGTCGCAGCCCTGTTCCTCGGCGGTGTGCTGCCCGGGCTGCTGCTTGGCCTGTCGCTGGCGATCTACGTGCTGATGATCTCTTACCGGGAGGGCTATCCGAAAGGCCAGCCGATCGCATTTCGCGATGCGGTGAAGATCACTGGCGAGGCGATGTGGGGCCTCGGCACGATGATCATCATTCTCGGCGGCATCCTGACCGGCGTGTTCACCGCGACGGAATCGGCAGCCGTCGCCTGCCTGTACTCGTTCATGGTCACCATGCTGGTGTACAAGGACTACAAGTGGAGCGAGATGCCGCTATTGCTGCACCGGGTGGTCAAGACCGTCGCGATGGTGATGATCCTGATCGCATTCGCTTCCGCCTTCGGCTACATCGTCGCGCTGATGCAGGTGCCGGCGAAGGTGAGTGCGTTCTTCCTGACCCTGTCCGATAACAGGTACGTCATCCTGCTGCTGATCAATATCATGCTGCTGATCCTTGGCTGCCTAATGGATATGGCGCCGCTGATCTTGATCTGCACGCCGATCCTGCTGCCGATCATCACCAAGCTCGGCGTCGATCCGGTCCACTTCGGCATCATCATGATCGTCAATCTCGGCATCGGCCTGCTGACGCCGCCGGTCGGCTCGGTCCTGTTCGTCGGCTGCGCCATCGGCAAGGTCACGATCGAGCAGGTGACGCGCTCGATCTGGCCATTCTACATCGTGATGTTCATTGTCCTGATGCTGGTGACCTACGTCCCGGCGATCACGATGTGGCTCCCTAACCTGGCGCGCTGATGCGCGAACGCTCTTTGCTGGCATTATAGAGCCTGAATGGCGCCGACCGAAGGCGCTCGCCTTAATCGCAAATTCAGAATGTACGCGTTAAATCGGGCCAGCGGCTGAATGCGCACAAGGTAGCCCGATGAGCTTGATTTCCCTGCAATCATTATTCGATCTGCCCGGCGCGCTGCTGGCGCACATCGGTAAAGTCTACGGCTCAGCCTTTCTTGCCGTCGACAAGTCGTTCACGCTGCCGTCGCTGATCGCGGCACTGGTGGTCGCGTTGCTGTTCGTCATCTTCCATCGCCGTCGCCGCGTCCGACCGATCAGCCTAAAGGTGCTGATGCGCGCGCTGTTTCCACGGCGGCTGGTGTTCAGCGCGTCGACCCGGGCCGACCTCGGCTTCTTCGTCCTCAACACGCTGCTGATCACCTCGCTGCTCGGCTGGGCGGTGCTGTCGGCGCACCAGGTCGCGAAGTTCGTCAATCATGGCCTGATCGATACCTTCGGACAGTTGCAGCCGACCACGCTCGGCGGGTTCTGGGTCGCGGTAATTGCCACGGCCGTGCTGTTCCTGGCGGCGGAGTTCGGCTACTTCCTCGATCACTACCTCAGCCACAAAATTCCGTTCCTGTGGGAATTCCACAAGGTCCATCACACGGCGGAAGTGCTGACGCCGCTGACTAATTTCCGCGTCCACCCGATCGACTCGCTGGTCTACTACAACATCATCGCCGTGGTGCTCGGGCTCACCAGCGGGCTGCTCGACTGGTCGTTCGGCAAGTCCGCGGTGCAGTTCACGCTGTTCAACGTCAACGTCTTCGTGATGGTGTGGATCTATACGCTTGGCGAGTTGCAGCATTCGCAGTTCTGGATCGCCTTCACCGGCACCTGGGGCAAGTTCCTGCTCAGCCCGGCGCACCACCAGATCCATCACTCGACGAATCCGATCCATTTCGACCGCAACATGGGCAACAGCCTGGCCATCTTCGACTGGATGTTCGGCACTCTGGTCGTGCCGAGCAGCAAGCGTGAGAAGCTGACCTTCGGGGTGGAGCCGCGCACCGCCGATCCCAATACGATTTCGGAGAGCCTGATTGCGCCGGTGGGCGCCGCGCTGCGCCATCTGGTGCCGAAGGCGACGCATACCTGCGACGGCACGGCGGCCGAGACGGCCGCGGGCACGCCGGTCACGTCCTGACGTCCGCTATTCGCCGCGAAGGATGCGCGATCGCCGCAGCACCAGCCAGACGCCGAGGCTCGATAGGGCCGCGATGAAGGCGAGCGCCGTGTTGTGGTTGGGCAGCAATCCGGGCACCAGCATGCTGGCGATGCCGAAGGCTGCGACGCCTGCAACCACCGCGGCGATCCACGGCACCGTGCCCTTGAGCGACACCCACGCCGCCAGTGCCGCACCGGCGAGGCCCGCCGGCATCGCCGCCCAGATGTAGGATTGCAGCGCCCAGCCGCCGGCCTTGGCCGCGACGGCGGCAAACGGCAGGCCGATGACACTCGGCGGTCCCTTCTGGATCAACCCGGAGCCCAATGTCAGCAGCGCTACGATCAACGCGGCAAAGAACGGGCCGACCAGCGTCGAGATGAAGAACGTGTACATCGCCCGCTCGCCGTTGGTGATCTTGGTCTTCTTGGTCATGGCGTCCTCGTGAAGGTCCAAGATCCTGCGACGATGCAGGCTCATGGACGACCCATCTTTCAGCCCGCCCGCTTGATCGCCTGGATCGCGGTCTCAAGCGCCTGCAGGAACTTCGAGCGGTCGGATTTGGTGAAACTCGCGTTGTAGGTCTGCATGTTGCCGGCTTCGCGCAGATCCTGCATCAGGTTGCGCATGGCCAGCGCCATGCCGATGCTGCCCTCATCCAGTACCTTGCCGTCGGAGCGGATCACGGTCGCGCCGGCCTTGAAGCAGCGGTGCGCCAGCGGCATGTCGGAGGTGATCACGACGTCGCCCTTGGTCGCCCGCTCGGCGATCCAGTTGTCGGCGACGTCGGGGCCGTCGGCGACCACCACCCGGTTGATCAGCGGATGGGCCGGCAACCGCATGAATGTGTTCGATACCATATGCACCGGCCAGCCATGCCGCTCGGCAACCCGCAGCACCTCGTCCTTCACCGGACAAGCATCGGCATCGACGTAGATGGCCATTTGAAAGTGTCAGCCTTTACGATGGGTCCGGGAGCGAACTTCAAGCATCTTCTTGGACGTGTTATGCTATTTCACAGTCGGCTGGATACGGCCAGAGGTTACTATGAACATCTATGCGGCAAAGAAGGACGGCTTGGAATGGATGTCGCTCGACGACTTCGAAGAAATGTTGCCCGACAAGCCGGCGCATGAAAAGTGGGAGCTGATCAACGGCCGGGTGATCCGCGGCATGGTCGGCGCCCGGTGGGAACACCATGTCATCATCGACAACATGAGCTTCGCCCTGACCAACCATCTACGGAAGAATGAGCTGCCCTGCCGGGTCTACCGCGAGACGTTTTTCCTCAAGCAAAGAATGAACGACTTGGCGGCACTTCCCGACCTGATGGTCCGTTGCGGCAAGCCGGCACCGGGCGCCACCTCGTTCGATGATCCACTGGTCCTGGTCGAGGTGGTCTCGCCCGGCAGCGAGGCGCGCGACCGGCTGGAAAAGCGCGTCGCCTATCAGCAACTTCCGGCGCTGCAGGCCTATGTTCTGGTGACGCGGGACCAGCCGTTCGTCGAGGTATTCGAGCGCGCTGGAACGGACTTCATTGCGAAGACGCCGCTGACCACGCTCGATGCTGTTCTGCATCTGCCGGCTATCAGTTTCGAGATGCCGCTGGCCGCCATCTATCGCGACTTGATCGACACGCCGGCTACCTAGCCAGCTCCTTCAAGCCGCGCCGGATCAGCTTGGCGGTGTCGGCGGCATCGCCGAGTTCGCCCATCGCCACTGCCACGGCTTGCGCGGCTTGGCCCGGCTGATAACCGAGGTTGGTCAGCGCCGAGATCGCCTCGGCGGCGGCATTGTCCTCCGGCCGCGACGTGCCAGCGGATTTCGACTTGCCGGCGGATGCAACTGGCAGGTTGAGGCCAGCGACACTCAAGGCCGGCGCCTTGTCCTTCAATTCCATGACGATGCGCTGAGCGAGCTTCTTGCCGATGCCCGGCGTCTCCTCGACCGCGGCCCAGTTCTGCAGGGCGATGGCGTTGGCGAGATCCTGCGTCGACATCGTGCCGAGCAACGAAAGGGCGACCTTGGCCCCGACACCCTGGATCGTCTGCAGAGTGCGGAACCAGCTGCGCTCGACTTCGCTGGTAAAACCGTAGAGGCGGATCGCGTCCTCGCGCACATGCGTGTCGATGACGAGGCTGATCTCCTGGCCCGCCTCCATGCGGCGCAGCGTGCGCGCCGAGGCCGACACCTCGTAGCCGACGCCGTTGACGTCGATGATGCAATGCTGCTCGCCGATCGCGTCGACGAGACCGCGCAGCTTGCCGATCATGAGACGGCCTCCTTCATCGCGCGGAGCGCGCGGGCCTGCGGACTGGTGCGGTGGTTGGCATGGCAGATGGCGATCGCCAGCGCATCGGCCTCGTCGGCACTGCCGAATTTCGCTTTCGGCAGCAGGAAGCCGATCATCGCCTGGATCTGCTTCTTCTCGGCATGGCCGGCGCCGACCACGGTCTTCTTGATGACGTTGGCGGCGTATTCGGCGACATAGAGCCCCTTCATTGCCGGCGCCAGCAGTGCGATGCCACGCGCCTGACCGAGCTTCAAGGTCGAGCGCGGATCCTTGTTGACGAAGGTCTCCTCCACCGCCGCTTCGACCGGCTTCATCGCCGTAATCACCGAGGTCAGGCCCTGGTACAGCTCGCGTAGGCGGAAGGCCAAACTCTCTTCGGCATCGGATGTGATCATGCCGGAGGCGACATAGACGAGGCGCACGCCGTCGCTCTCGATCACGCCCCAGCCGGTGCGTCGCAGGCCGGGATCGATGCCAATGATGCGAATCGGTTGTCGGTCCATGCCGCGTGCCTAGCACGACCCGCGTTTGACTTGCAGGGGCCACGATTGGCTGGCAGACAGGGCACATGGCAAACCCTTCCGGAGCCGCCCCGTGCCGACCATTCATCACCCCTACCTGCTCGTTGCAGGTATCATGGTCTTCGTCGTCGGCTGGCTGCTGTTTCGCTGGTCGGGGCGTCACGACATGAAGGGGCTTGCGGTCGACGCAGCCTGGACGGCGGCAAAATCCCGAGGCAAGACGGCGATAACACCCGAGATCCAGGCCAAACTCGATGCCCTCAAGGCCGACGCCTCGGCCGTCGGCCGCACGAAACAGGTGGCCGCAATGGCGGCGCGCCATTTCGTGGCGCAGGTCGCAGGTATCGCAAGCTACATCACGATCCTCGCCGGCATCGGTCTGGCCGCCTTTGCTTTCCTGTGGAAATAGCCGCTCCGGCTCGACGCCACGGCATGCTTGCTTTGCTTGGCGGTCGCAATAAGCTTCTTTTCAAAGATCAGAAGACGAGCTGGGCAAACCAGCCACAGGTGACGATTCACTCAAGGGAGGTGATATATGCTTGGAGCCATCCACCGCAGCATGATCGCATGTCTGGCAGTTGCCATCTCGACGCTCATTTCGCCCGCGCAGGCCCAGACCTGGCCTTCGAGGCAGATCACGCTCGTCGTACCATTTGCGGCGGGCGGCCCCTCCGACGTGATCGGCCGACTGACCGCCGAGCACGTGGGCCGCACGCTTGGGGCACAGATCATCGTCGAAAACGTCGGCGGCGCCGGCGGCACCCTCGGCATGGACCGCGTCGCCAAGGCGGATCCCGACGGCTACACGCTGCTGCTTCACCACAGCGCCTTCACCGCCGCGCCTGCCCTTTATTCGAATCTGAAGTTCGACCCGCGCACGGCCTTCCAGCCGATCGGCATGATCAATACAGGCCCGATGGTGCTGCTCAGCCGCAAGACGCTCGATGTGAAGGATGCAGCCGGCCTCATCGAATGGATGAAGGAGCGGGGCGACAAGGCGACCGTCGGCTTCGCCGGCGCCGGCTCCAATTCGTTCATCTGCGCCACCGTGTTACAGAACCTGACCGGCACCAAGCCGGCAATGGTGCCATACCGCGGCACCGGCCCGGCCATGAACGATCTGGTCGGCGGCCAGATCGACGTGCTGTGCGACCAGTCGACCACGGCGGTGCCGCAGGTGCTGTCGGGCTCGGTCAAGGCCTACGCGGTCACCGCGCCGGAACGCTCCTCGAGCCTGCCCGACGTTCCATCCAACAAGGAAGCCGGTCTGCCTGGCCTGCAGGTGACGATCTGGAACGCCCTCTACGCACCCAAGGGCACGCCGCAACCCGTCGTGGAGAAAGTCAATGCCGCCTTGGCCAAGATGCTGAGCGATCCTGACATGCTCAAGCGCTTTGAAGCCACGGGTACGGTAGCATTCCCCCCCGAACGGCGCTCGATCCAGGCCCACACCGATCACATGATGGAGCAGTTCGAGTTCTTCAAGACAATGTTCGCCAAGGCCGGTGTCAAGCAGCAGGAAGCCAAGTAGGCGCCGGGCCGCCGCGCCAACGACGGCATGGTCAAAGCATCGGCCATGCCCTAAGTCGTTGTCGGGACGGACGATCGACCAAAAAAAGGAACCGCAATGACGATCTCAATGTATCAGGCGAGCGTGCCGGGCTTCATCCAGGCCCTCGAAGCGTTGTCGAAGATCCTCGACAAGGCGGAAGCCTTCTGCACGGCGAAAAAAGTCGATCCTAGCGTGATCGTCGGCGCCCGGCTCGCCCCCGACATGTTCCCGTTCTCGCGCCAGGTGCAGATCGCCTGCGACTTCGCCAAGGGCGCCAGCGCACGCCTCGCCGGCGTTGAAGTGCCGGCCTACGAGGACAACGAAAAGTCGTTCGCCGACCTCAAGGCCCGCATCAGGAAGACCATCGACTTCGTCAAGACGCTCAAAGCCGCCCAGATCGACGGCTCGGAGGAACGCGACATCAGTCTCAAGATCGCCGGCAACCCGGTGACCTTGAAAGGCCAATTCTATCTCGTGAACTTCGCACTGCCGAACTACTACTTCCACCTCACCACCGCCTACGCGATTCTGCGCCACAACGGCGTCGAGCTCAACAAGAGCGACTTTCTGGGCATGACGCTCGGCCGCTGATCATCATGGCTGAAGTGCTCGATCCGAAATCGCCGCGCCCACGTACGTTCGATACGTCGAAGGCAGGTGCGCTGGCGGCGTGGCTGTCGCACACACTCGGCGCGGCGGTCGAAATCATCGGATCGAACCTGCTCGGCGGCGGCGCCGTGCAGGAGAACTGGCGCCTCGACGTCGAGGTCGCCGATGGCGTGCGGGCGGGCAAACACGCATGGGTGTTGCGCACCGACGGCGCGCAGCGGCTACCGGTGAGCATCGACCGCGATGCCGAGTTTGCGGCGATCAAAGCGGCGCAAGCGGCGGGCGTGCCGGTTGCCGAGCCGATCGCGCGCTGCACGGATACGAGCGTGATCGGCCGGCCATTCCTGATCCAACAATTTGTTGCCGGTCTCTCGCATGCCCGGCACATCGCTCGCCATCCCGACCTCGCCTCGTTCGGCGATGCGCTCGCCCGCGACCTCGGCCGGACGCTGGCCAAGATCCACGGCATCACGCCGGCTGGCGGCGCGCTGCCCGCATTACCGATCCCCATGCCGGCACCGGCCAAGGTCGAGGTTGCCCGCGTGCGGGCGCCGCTCGCGCAAGCCTCGCAAGCCCGCCCGGCGCTGGAGTATTGCCTCGCCTGGCTCGACGCCAACGCCCCCCTGACACGCAACATCACCTTGGTGCACGGTGACTTTCGCACCGGCAACTTCATGCTCGACGGCACGAAAGTGGCTGCCGTCCTAGATTGGGAATTCGCCCATTGGGGCGATCCCGCCGAGGACATCGGCTGGATCTGCGCCCGCTGCTGGCGGGTGGGCAACGACGAGCCACATCAAGAGGTAGGCGGTATCGGTTCCCGCCACGCTTTCTACAATGGCTATAACGAAATCGCCGTGGTGAAGGTCGATGAGGCCGTGATCCCGTACTGGGAAGTGATGGCGGCGGCGAAATGGGCGGTGCTGGCAATCCTGCAGGGCGACCGCTTCCTCACCGGCGGCGAGACGGCGATCGAGCTCGCGCTGACCGGCCTGATGGCGCCGGAAATGGAATTCGACGCGCTCGAAGGCATCGCCGCAATCGAAGCCGCGAGGAAGAGCAAATGAGCAAATCCTCCAAGCAGAAGCCGCAGAAAGCCAAGGCCAAGCGGCTCAACGCCGAGACGCTGATTGCGCTTGCGACCGAAACGCTGAAGGCCGAGATCGTTCCCGACCTGCCGGCCGAGAAGCGCTATGCTGCGGCGATGATCGCCAACGCCCTCGACATTGCCCGCCGCGAGATCACCACCGCCGACGAGGCACCGCTATGGGCGATCCTGGACAGCGTCTACGATGATGGCGACGGCACGCCGCAGCAATTGGCCGCCGACATCCGCGCCGGCAAAATCGGCGAGAAGACCCATCCCGGTCTCGGCGCGAAGCTGCGAAACGTGCTGATCGCCGAGCTCAAGGTGAGAAATCCGCGCTTCCTGCGCTCGCGCGGGCTGAAGATCTGACGGAGTGAGACTATGACGGCCGAGCGTCCCGAACTCGAAAAGAACAAAGCCAACTACGTCCCCCTGACCCCGGTCAGCTTCCTCGCCCGCGCCGCCAGCTTCTTCCCCGATCGCATCGCCGTGGTGCACGGCGCATTGCGCTTCACCTACGGCCAGTTCTACGCCCGCAGCCGGCGCCTCGCGCACGCGCTGAGCAACGCCGGGATCGGCCGCGGCGATACCGTCGCGATCATGGCTGCCAACACGCCGGCGATGCTCGAAGCCCACTACGCCGTGCCGATGCTGGCAGCCGTATTGAACCCGATCAACATCCGGCTCGATCCGGCTTCGATCGCGTTCTGCCTGGAGCACGGCGAGGCCAAGGTATTCCTCGCCGACCGCGAGTTCCATGCCCAGATCAGGCCGGCGCTGGCGTTGCTGAAAACGCCGATCCGCGTGATCGACATCGCCGACGCCGAGACCGTCGGTGCACCGAAACTCGCGGGCATCGAATACGAGGACTTCATTGCCACCGGCGATCCCAAGTTCGACTATCCCGGCATCCTCGACGAATGGGAGAGCATCTGCCTGCTCTACACCTCCGGCACCACCGGCAACCCCAAGGGCGTGATGTTCAGCCATCGCGGCGGGCACCTCGCTGCGATGTCGAACGCGTTGACCTTCAAGCTCGACCATCACAGCCGCTACCTGTGGACACTGCCGATGTTCCACTGCTCGGGCTGGACCTACACCTGGGCCGTGACCGCCGTCGGGGCCATGCACGTGTGCCTGCGCAAGGTCGATCCGAAGCGCATCTTCGAGCTGATCGACGAACATCGCGTGACCCACATGTGCGGCGCGCCAGTGGTGCTGACCATGCTGATCCACGCGCCGCCTGAGCATAAGCGCAAGCTATCGGTGCGCCCGCGCCTGATGACCGGGGGTGCTGCGCCGCCATCCGCCGTGCTGCGCGACATGGAGGCGATGGGCTTCGAGGTGCTGCACGCCTACGGCACCACCGAGAGCTACGGCCCGTCGCTCTACTGCGCACCGGGTGACGGCTGGGACGATCTGCCGAGCGAGCAGCGCTACGCGCTGATGGCACGGCAAGGCGTGACGACGCCCGTGGTCGAAGACATCATGGTCGCCGATCCCGAGACGATGCAGCCGGTTGACCGAGACGGCGCCGCGATCGGCGAGATCATGCAGCGCGGCAACACCATCATGAAGGGCTACCTGAAAAACGGGAAAGCCACAGCGACAGCGTTCGCCGGCGGCTACTACCATTCCGGTGACCTCGCGGCCTGGCACCCGGACGCCTATATCGACGTCAAGGACCGCTCCAAGGACATCATCATCTCAGGGGGCGAGAACATCTCGTCGCTGGAAGTCGAAGAGGTGCTCTACCGCCATCCATCGATCATGGAGGCGGCGGTGGTCGCCAAGCCCGATCCGAAATGGGGCGAGACGCCATGCGCGTTCGTCAGCATTGAAGCCCGGCGCGGCGCCGGTCACCGCCGATGAGGTCATCGCCTTCTGCCGCGCCCACATGGCCCACTACAAAGTGCCGAGAACGGTGATCTTCGGCCCCCTCTCCAAGACCTCCACCGGCAAGATCCAAAAGTTCGTGCTGCGGGAAAAGGCGAAGGAGATGGGGTAAGGGAAACGGATGACGGCATATGGCCCTAAACTACCCCCGGTCTCCGCTACCACCTACTCGTCTCGGGTGCCCACGCAGCCCGTAAGTCGGGTCAAGGCGTGAGCCGCGACCCGACAGGAAAATGTGCGAAGCTGGATATTGACTCAGCTCAATTTGCTCGAAGTGACAACTATTTCACGAGCGCTGCGCGCACTCCTTGCTGTTGGGTCTCGCATTCGCTCGACACCAGCCTACGGCGAAGGCGCGCCACGGCCGCCCCTGGCCCAGCCCAACCACGTGGCCCTTCACCTGCCCCACCCTCACCCCACCAACCCATCCACCGGCTCGACGCCGCTGCTGTCGGGGAAGACCTTTGCCGCCAGCGCGCCAGCGGGAATTCCGAGGTGGTCGCGCAGCACGCCCTTGAGCACGCCGCGCAGGTCCATCGTCGGGTTGAGATCGCGGCCCTCGTAGAGGTCCTTGTCGGCAAGGCCCGGCCACTTCGCCAGAATTCTGCCGCCCCTGACCGCGCCGCCGACCAGCAGTGCCGCCATGCCGGTGCCGTGGTCGGTGCCTTCGCTGCCGTTGGTGTGGGCGGTACGGCCGAATTCGGTGACGATAATGACGACGGTATCCTTCCACGCCGGTCCCATACCCGCGGCGAACGCTCTTATCGCGGCGTCGAGCCCGGCGAGGCGGGTGGCGAGTTGGCCCTGCACTGCGCCCTCGTTGGCGTGCGTGTCCCAGCCGTTGTAGGAGAGCGTCCCCACGCGCGGGCCATCCGCCGAGGACAGGAACTTCGCTGCCGTCTCGGCGGTCTCGATGAAGTCGCGGAACTGCCGCGCCGGCTGCGGCTCGCCGGGCGTCGCGGCCTTCGCCGGCAGTGCGCCGCTCGCCGGCACCATGCCGACCTTGTCGATCTCGAGCCCTTCGGCAAACGCCTTGGCGAGTTTCGGATCGGTCTGGCTATAGAGGTCCATCAGCCGTGATATCGTCGATTGGCGCAACTCGATGCCGTAGGCCTTCGGGATCCACGTCAACACCGGCGCCGGCCCGCGCATGATGAGCGGCACCACCGCGCCCATCGCGAGGCCCTTCGGGTCGGCCTTGCCGGCGACACTCAAACCGGCGAGTGCGCGATTGAGCCAGCCATCCTCGGCGCGCGTCACGGCCGGCCGGCCGCTTTCCAGCACATCCTGGCCGTCGAAGTGCGAGCGGCCGCGATAGGATGTCGCCACCGCGTGCACGCCGAGCGCCTCGTTTTTGCGATAGAGCTCATGCAGGAACGGCATTGCCGCATTGAGCACGAAGAAGTCGTCGAGCGGCAGGCCGGCGGCCGGCCCGTCCTTCGTCAGCGCCAGCTTGCCGCGGACACGCAGGTAATCTGGATCACCAACCGGCGCGATCATCGACAGGCCGTCGAGGCCACCACGCAGGATCACCGTCAGCAGTCGCGGATCGCGCGTGCCGGCGACTGCCGCCTTCGGCAAGAAACTCCACAGGGCGAGGCTGGCAGCGCTGCCTTTCACCAACTGGCGGCGGCTGAGGAGTGAATGCTCCGAACACGACATGATCGTTACCTCCTCAGGAACTCGGGGCTCATGACCAGCAATTCGAGCCCTTGCTCGCGGGTCTCCGCCCGGCCGATCGCCTGCCGCGTCTGTTCGCTCAAGCCGGGTCCCAGGAGATCGCTGGCGGCGACGCGCGGATCGGTGGCGCGATCGACGTCGCGGGCGAGGCGCTCGGCGATCCGCAGCCGCTCGCGAATGGCGGACGGGCCCATCCAGGCATCGTCGTCGTCGGGCCAGCCCTTCGGGCTCGGCACCTGCCACACCGGCTGGCCGAGCAGGCCAGCGAGCCGCACCACTTCGCCCGGCGCCGGCTTCAGGCCGAGACCGCGGATCAGCGAGATGGTGAAGTCATAGGGCGGTACGATCTTGGCAGGCGGCAGCTCCCAGGCTTCCGGCGCCGAGACCAGGGCGCGGGTGACCACCGCCAGATCACCGTCGCTGTCTCGGAAGGCTCTTTTCGAGTTTCGCGACCAGAGCGACCGGCGGCTTGTCGGACACGAAATGCCGCGCGAGCTTCGTCGCGATATGCCGCGCGGTCGAGGGATGGCGGGCGAGATCGTCGAGCGCCCTTTCGGCCGAGCGCTGGCCATCATCGCCGTAGCGTTTGCCGGCAACCGTCCAGCTGCCCGGTTCGTGGCGATTGGCGGCGAAGAAGAACTTGCCAGGCTCCGACCGCTCGATGTTGACCTGCCCGACCGCCCAGCCGGTCAGCAGCCGGGCAAGGCTGGTAACGTCCTCCTGATTGTAGCCACCAGCTACGCCGAGCGTGTGCAGCTCCAGGATCTCGCGAGCGAGGTTTTCGTTGAGGCCCACGCTGCGGTTCTTTCCCGCCCGACTGTTGGGGCCGGTCGAGACGTGGTTGTCGAGATAGATCAGCATCGCCGGGTGCTGCTCGACGGCTCGGAGCATATCGGCGAAGCGACCGAGTACATGCGGCCGGATCGCCTCGCGCTCGTAGCCGCCGGCAAGGCCGCGCACCGGCCCTTTGGCCGACGACACGCAGAAATGGTTCGACCAGAAAATGACCAGCCGCTCGATGAGCGCATTGTCGGTCGCGGACGCCCGTTCGATCCGGGCAGCGAGTTCTTCGACCAGCGCATCGCGACGCAGCTGGGCGGCGGTGGCGTTGGGAAGCGCCACCTTCGGCTTTGGCTCGGGCGCGGCCATCTGCGGGGTAGCGCCGGGCATCGCCGATGCCAACGGACGCGTCGGCTGCGTCGATCTGGTCGACGCCGCATCCTTCGCCATCTCGTTCGCCAACGCCTTGGCGAGCCGCTGCGCCATCTGCGCCTCCTGCGCCTCGGCGAATACCTGATGGCTTGGTTGCAGTTCCGGTTTGTCGAGGCGGGCCGCCGCCTTGTCGGCAAGGCCAACCTGCAGGAACCCGCGCGGATCGTTGGCAATCTTCCGCATGTCGCCTGGCTTGGGCCCGAGCCCGAACCGGCGAAGTGCGGTGACAGCATCATGCTGCGGCATGGAACAGTCCCAATTTGACGATCGGGTCGGGGTCATCGACGGCGAGCGCACCTTCCAATGTGTGCCATCTGCCCGTTAGGACTGAATTAACGCGCCGCCGCAGCCCCATCCGTCGTCGCCTTCGAGGCAGTCAACCGCGCCGATGGCGCTTTTTTTGATGACCGGCGCCGCGCCACCTTGCACACTCGCCTGCGGGACCGGGCAAGCAGCGGCAGGACAAGCGTCACTTATGGCTATCGAGATCATTTCTGAAGCCGAAGCCCGCCGTCTGGAGGAGGAGCTCGATCCCGAGATCAGCTTCCGCAAGATGGCGCGCGGTCCCGGTTTATTGGTCGGCGGCCTGCTGCTGGCTTTGTCGTGCTTCCACTACTACACCGCCGGCTTCGGCCTGTTGGAGGAGACCACCCATCGCGGCATACACCTGGCCTTCGTGATCGGGCTGATTTTCCTGGTGTTCTCGTTCCTGCCGGGACACGGCCGAACGGTGCAGCCGTCGAGCGCGATGGCGCCGGGCGGCATCCCGGTCGTCGACTGGGCGCTGTGCATCGCAGCCGCAGCGGCGAGCCTCTATGTGCCTTGGGTGTTCCACGACCTCGCCGACCGGGTCGGCAATCCGAACACGCTCGACGTCATCATGGGCACGATCATCATCATCGTGCTGCTGGAGGCGACGCGGCGGTCGATCGGCTGGGGGTTGCCGATCATCGCGATTTTCTCGATTGCCTACGCGCTGTTCGGCGCCTGGTTCCCCGGCATCTTCCTGCATCCGGGCTCGACCTGGAAGAACCTCGTCAATCATCTCTATCTCACCAGCCAGGGCATCTACGGCGTCGCCTTGGGCGTGGTCGCGACTTACGTGTTCCACTTCGTGCTGTTCGGAGTGCTGGCGACCAAGATCGGGCTCGGTCGCCTGTTTCTCGGTGTCGCCGCCTCGGTTGCAGGACGGTATGCCGGCGGGCCGGCGAAGGTGTCGATCTTCGGCTCAGCGCTGTTCGGCATGATCTCAGGCTCTTCGGTTGCCAACACCGTGACGGTCGGCTCGTTGACGATCCCGATGATGATCCGGCTCGGCTATCAGCGGCACTTCGCGGCGGCTGTCGAATCGACGGCTGCGACCGGCGGCCAGATCACGCCGCCGATCATGGGCGCGGCCGCCTTCCTGATGGTCGAGTTCCTCAACCTGCCCTACGGCACCATCGTCATCGCCGCGATCGTGCCGGCCTTCATGCACTTCTTCGGCGTGCTGTGCCAGGTCCACTTCGAAGCCAAGAAAACCGGCATGCGCGGCCTGACCGACGCCGAGATCCCGAAGTTGCGCGAGGTCTTCGCCCGCGACTGGCCGACGCTGGCACCGTTGATCGCGCTGATCGTCGTGCTGTTCACCGGCTACACGCCCTATCTCGCGGCGTTCTGGGGCATCACCGGTTGCATGCTGCTGGCGCTGGCCGCCAACCGCGCGATCGCGAGCGTGGTATTCGCCGGAACCCTGTGCGCGGCAGCAATCACCGGCGTGCTGCGCGAGCAGATCGTGCTCGGCCCGATCAGCATCAGCGTCAACTTCATCCTGCTGGCAATCGCCGCCAGCTTCATGGCGCATGGCCTGCTGACCCGCAAGGACGGCCGCGCCAAGGCCAATGATCTCGCCGACGCCTTCATCATGGGCGCGAAATACGCGATCGGCGTCGGTGCGGCGGCAGCGACCGTCGGCATCATCGTTGGCGTCGTCACGCTGACCGGCGTCGGCTTCAAGATCTCCTTTATCGTTACATCGCTGGCCGACAGCATGGCGCTGACGACACTTGGCCTGCTGCCGTTCCTGCCATTCGAGCCGAAATCGGCGACGCTGTTCTATACGTTGCTGCTGACCGCGATCGTGTGCATCCTGCTCGGCTGCGGCGTGCCAACGACAGCGACCTATATCATCATGGTTACGGTGGCGGCGCCCACCCTCGGCATGCTCGGCGTGGCACCCATCGTCGCGCATTTTTTCGTGTTTTACTACGGCGTGCTCGCTGACGTGACGCCGCCGGTCGCGATCGCGGCCTACGCCGGCGCCAGCATGGCCGGCGCCGACCCATTCAAGACCGGCAACACCGCGTTCCGACTGGCTCTCGGCAAGGTGCTGGTGCCGTTCGTGTTCGTGTTCCAGCCGTCGATGCTGATCATGGTGCAGGGCTTTACCTGGAGCGCCTTCTTCGCCTCGACCATCGGCTGCTTGCTGTCGATCACGGCGCTATCGGCGATGTTCACGCGTTATGCCTTGGCCCCGCTCGCCTGGTGGGAGTGCCTGATCTTGGGCGCCGCCGCCGTGCCGATGATCGCGGCGACCTGGCCCAACATCGTGATCGGACTGCTGATCGCGTCCCCGGTCATCTTCAGGCAGGTGGCGGCCAGCCGCCATTAATATGATCGTAAGCGGACGAGTTCATCCTCCCGGCGGGCATGTAGGCGTACCGCCGGGAGACACAGATGATTTGTGCAAATCTCAAGATTTCGTTAGCGGTTGCGGGTCTCATGTTGGCCGGCATGGCCGGTTTCACCGCCGACAAGGCCGAGGCCAAGCGCTACAAGGTCACGACTGCGGTCGCCGGCTTTGCCGGCAAGAAGGCGATCAAGGCGGCCAACAAGGGCAAGCGTGAAGATGAGGCCGCAGACAACCTCGCAGCCGCCGCCGCGCCGATTCCGGAAAATGAACGCGATGCCGCATTCAAGCGCGCCGAGGCCAAGCTCGCTGCAGAAGAAGGCACCGTCACCAAGACCGCATCCGAGCAGGTCGACGCCAGCGCCAATTTCACCGTCAATGAAATCACCTGCCTCGCCGGCTGCTATAAATAGCAATCGGTCAACCGGCCCCGGACGCCTTTTTCCGCAGCGCCCACCGCTGCGGATGCTATAACGCGTGCTCCCGCAGCAAGCTCGAGAGCGCCCGCGCCATGTCGTTCGTCAATCCCAATCCCTTCACGACGCGCCCCGAGATCGACGGCACGTTCGGCGTCGCCGCCACCACCCACTGGATTGCGACCGCTGTCGCCATGGGCATCCTGGAGCGGGGTGGCAACGCCTTCGATGCCGGCATCGCCGCGGCCTTCACGCTGCAGGTGGTCGAGCCGCACTTGAACGGCCCCGGCGGCGACGTGCCGGTCATCCTCTACGACCAGAAGCAGCACACCGGCAACGGCGCGCCGGTAATCGTGTGCGGCCAGGGCCCGGCGCCTGCCGGCGCCACGATCGCCCACTATCGCGGCCACCTCGGGCTCGACATCATTCCCGGCACCGGCCTGCTCGCCGCCTGCATCCCCGGCACCTTCGACACCTACATGCTGGTGCTCGAACGGTACGGTACCATGCAGCTGCGTGACGTGCTCGAGGCGGCGATCGGCTATGCCCGCAACGGCCACCCGCTGGTCGAGCGGGCGGTGGCGACGATCGACACGGTAAAGGATCTGTTCAAGGAGCACTGGCCGACTTCGGCGGAGGTCTACCTGCCCGCCGGCAAACTGCCGCAGCAGGGCACGCTGTTCCGCAACCTCCGGCACGCCGAGACCTACGAGCGCATCTTGCGAGACGCCGAGGCTGGCGGCGGCGGCCGCGAGGCAGTGATCGCGCGGGCGCGCAAGGTGTGGTCGCAAGGCTTCGTCGCCGAGGCGATCGACAGGTTCTGCCGCACCAATGAGGTCATGGACGTGAGCGGCCATCGTCACAAGGGCGTGCTGACGGCGCAGGACATGGCGACGTGGCAGCCGACCATCGAAGCACCAGTGCACCTCGACTATCACGGACTGCGCGTGTTCAAGCCGGGAGCGTGGACGCAAGGGCCCGTGCTGCTGCAGCAGCTTGCCCTGCTCAAGGGCTACGATCTCGGCAAGCTCGGCGCCACCGATCCCGACTTCATCCACCTCGTCGTCGAGTGCGCCAAGCTCGCCTACGCCGACCGCGAAAAATTCTACGGCGACCCGCTGTTCGCCAAGGTGCCGATGGAAACACTGCTTTCCGACGCCTACAACGCCGAGCGCCGCCGTCTCGTCGATCCGGCCAGCGCCAGCATGGAGCAGCGGCCCGGCACGCATTGCGGGTTTCGGCGGCGACATCATCATTAAGGGCACATCGGGCGGCCGCACCGCGGTCAGTTCCTCCGGCGCCGGCGAGCCAACCGTCGGACGCATGGGCCAGTCGCGCGGCGATACCGTCCACATCGACATCATCGATAATGCCGGCAACATGTTCTCGGCGACGCCGTCGGGCGGCTGGCTGCAATCGTCGCCGGTGATCCCGTCGCTCGGCTTCCCGCTCGGCTCACGCGCGCAAATGTTCTGGCTGGAAGAGGGCCAGCCCGGTTCGCTCGCACCCGGCAAGCGCCCGCGCTCGACGCTGTCGGTCGGCATGGCGTTCCGCGACGGCGAGCCGTACATGAGCTGGGGCACACCGGGCGGCGACCAGCAGGACCAGTGGTCGACCCAGATGCTGCTGCGGCATGTCCACTGGGGCATGAACCTGCAGGAGGCGATCGATGCACCGGCCTGGCACATCGAGCATTTCCCGGCTTCGTTCTGGCCGCGCGCCGCACGGCCCGGGGTCGTTGCGGTGGAGGACCGTCTGCCGGCCGCCACGATTACCGAGCTTAAGCGGCGCGGCCACAAGGTCGAAATCAGCGGCACCTGGAGCGAAGGTCGCCTGACCGCTGCCAGCCAGGAGGGCCCGCGGCGCAAGGCTGCCGCCAACCCCCGCGGCATGCAGGGCTATGCCGCCGGACGTTGATTTTTGCCGGCGAATTCCGTGGTTTGGATCGAGGCGGCATTTCGTGCATGATGCGACCGCAGCCGCTGCAATGTCGCCATAGAGGAACATGCACCTCGACGTTACCGATCTCAGGGACTTCTATGCCCGCCCCCTCGGCCAGATTGCCCGCCGCGTCCTGGCGCGGCGTATGCGCGAGCGCTGGCCGAGCATCAATGGCCTGACCCTGATCGGCCTCGGATTTGCGACACCCTACCTCGGCGCATTCCGGGGCGAAGCCCGGCGCATCGGTGCTTTGATGCCGGCGGCGCAGGGCGCGCTGATATGGCCGCCCGCCGGCGACACCGTGAGCGTACTGGTCGAGGAGGAGCGGCTGCCGCTCGCCGACAACGCCGTCGATCGGTTGCTGTGCATCCATTGCCTCGAGGTCGCCGAGCGGGTGCGCCCGCTGCTGCGCGAGATCTGGCGCGTGCTCGCGCCGGACGGTCGGCTGCTGATGATCGTACCCAACCGCCGCAGCATGTGGGCGAGACGCGACAATACCCCGTTCGGGCAGGGCCGGCCCTATACCCAGGGCCAGCTGGAAAAGCTGCTGGCGGACGCCCTGTTCACGCCGATCAACTGGACCCACGCGCTGCACATGCCGCCGATCGAGCGACGATTCGTGCTGCGCTCGGCGACAAGCTTCGAGCGGCTCGGCTCCCAGATAACACCGACCTTCGGCGGCGTCATCATTGTCGAGGCGAAGAAGGAAGTGATGGCTCGCCGTCGGCACCGGTCTGAAAGTCGGCCAGACTGTGCCGGCGCGAGGCGGCCTCATCACCGCAGACGGCCGGCGGCTCACCGACCGGAATTAGCCCGCAAGGCAATGAATGCACTCAACGGCACGACCGCGTCTTGCGGCTGTTCAACGTGAGATGCGAGCCAGCGGCGCAGATCGGCGAGCTGTGCCGGCGGCAACTGCTGCAATTGGTCGCAGGTCTGGCGCAGTTCGTCGGACCGATCCGCCTCCTCGGCGGTCAACTCCGAAACCCTGATGCCCAACGCCACCGCCAGCCGCCGCATCACCAGCAGCGAGGCGTTGCCGGCGCCGCGTTCCATCTCGGCGAGATAGCGCTCGGACACTCCCGAGGCGAGCGACAACACCTTGCGCGACATGCCCTGGAGCGCCCGGTTGTTGCGCAGCCGCTCGCCGACCCGAGCGAGATACTCCTCCTCTGCCGGATCAGTACCGCGCCGGTGTTCCGCCGGCTTCTCGTGAAGTCGCGCCATGATCGTTCAAAGCCCGCCCTTTGCACCGCCGCATTTTATTGTGCGTTGCACAATAAAGCCAGCGCAAGTTGGCGAAAGGTGGCGTTCAAAGTTCGCGCGCAGCAAATGCATGTTAGCGCAGATCGCCATCAGACCGGCAGCGGCACGCCTGCCAGCCCGAACGCCTGCTGCTGCCGCGCGGCGACCTTGGCAACGTCGAAACCAGCCATCTGCTCGTTGAACAGCCGATACCAGTTCTGCTTGGCGTCGAGATGCAGGAACACACCACCAAGTCCGATCGCCGCCCGATCCATGAACACGAACTCGCGCGGCACCGTGACCGGCCCCTTCTCCTTCAATATCTTGTGAACACCGAATGCCTCGCGGCGACCGTACTCGCCGGGCGTAGTGCCCTCAGCCAGGGTGCGCTCGCGATCGTCCAGCAGCGGCCCGTAGATGAAGCGCGCCCACAGGTTCATGGCCTCGATCACGTCGTTGTTGAGGCCCTTGAAGCCCCAGCTCTCATAGGCATGCACGACGCGGGCCTGATCGCCTTCGAGCAAACCGTTATAGAGGTCGACAACGCCCTGCACGAACTTGGTCGGGAAGGTGCGGATGCAGCCGTAGTCGAGCAGATTGATCCCGGCAGGCCGGCCGTGGCTGCCCTCGAAGATGGTGTAGTTTCCCAAGTGCGGGTCGCCGTGGATGACGCCGTAGTGGCTGAACGGATACCACCAGGCGCTGAACATTGCCCGCGCGATGGTGTTGCGATCCTCGATCGGCGCCGTCTTGTATTCGAGCAGTCTGCGGCCTTCGAGCCACGTCATGGACAGCAACCGCTTGCTCGAAACCTCGGGCAGAACGTCCGGCACGCGGATTGCGGGTTGGCCGGCGAGGATGTGGCGGTAGAGCGCGATGTGGCCTGCCTCCAGCTCATAGTCCAACTCCTCGCGTAGTCGGGCGGCGATCTCCTTCATGATCTCGGTGGTGTCGATCGCCGCATTCATTCGGGCGTGGATGCCGAACACCATCCTGAGCTGCGTCACGTCGGCCTCGACCGCCGACTGCATGTCGGGATATTGCAGCTTCACGGCCAGCGACCGGCCATCGAGCGCCACTGCCTTGTGCACTTGCCCGAGCGAGGCGGAGGCGGAGGCAGTCGGCTCGAAGCTCTTGAATTTCGTCGCCCAGTCGGGGCCAAGCTCGGCCACCATTCGGCGCTTGACGAAGGCCGGCCCCATGGCCGGTGCCTGCGCCTGCAGCTGCGCCAGTTCACGCGCGTACTCCGGCGGCAACGCCTCCGGGATCGTCGACAACAACTGCGCGACCTTCATGATCGGCCCTTTGAGGCCGCCAAGCGCCGCGGCGAGCTCGGCCGCGTTGCGGCTGTCGTCGGTCTGCAAACCGAACAGGCGTTGGCCGGCAACTCGCGCCGCGACCGCGCCGACATTGCTGCCGACCTTCACGTAGCGGGCGGCACGTGCCGAAAATCGATTGTCTTCGTTGCTCATGAGGCTTGCACGTCTCCGCTCGCTTTAGCGCGCTTGTCGAAAGGCATATGTGGGTGATGGCCGGCCATCGACACAAGTCCCATACGACGGTTGCGGTGGGCGGATCAGCACATTGGGCATGGTGCCGCGCCCCCCCGATCGGCTACGCTTGGCATCCGACTGGCGTTCCTCGAGACAGTATCGCGTGCAGAAGCGATCCGACCGCTCCAACCATAGCACTGATCCGCCGCCGAGAGGGTGGCTGGAATGGCTGGCCCAGCCGATGCCGCGCGCCGTGATCTCACTCGGCATCACCCAGATCATCGGCTGGGGCACTACGGTTTACGCGCTCGGCGTCCTGGCCAAGCCGATCGCCGTCGATACCGGCTGGCGAGCCGACTTGGTGATTGCCGGCATTACGGTGGCATTGCTGGCCTCCGGGCTCGTCTCGACGGCGACCGGCCATCTGATCGACCGCCGCGGCGGTCGCAAGGTCATGGTTGCCGGATCGGCGCTGGTGGCCACCTTGCAGGTTGCCGTCGCCCTTGCCGATAGCCTTGCCGCCTATCTCGGTGCCTGGGCACTGCTCGGCATCGCCATGCGCATGTGCCTTTACGATGCCGCTTTTGCCGCCCTGGTCCAGATTACGCCTGCCCGAGGGCGCATCGCGATCTCCTACCTGACGTTGTTCGGCAGCTTTGCTTCCTCGATCTTCTGGCCGATCGGCCATGCGCTCGCCGGATTCTGCGGCTGGCGCGCCACCTTTCTGGTTTTTGCGGCGATGAACCTGCTGGTCTGCCTGCCGCTGCATTGGTGGGGACTTGCCGCGCGCGAAAAGCAACCCGCTGCCGGCGCCGAAGCGGCCACGCCACAATCGGCTGCCATCCAGGCGCCTGAGCCGGTGTTGGAAGGCGCGTCGCGCCGCATCGCCATGGCACTCTTTGCAGTCGTCATTTCTGCTTGTGCCTTCACCTTCGGTGCACTGGCGGTGCTGCTGCCGGCAGTCCTCGAAGCCAGTGGCGTTACCGCCAGCGAGGCCGTGCTGCTCGCATCGATCAAAGGGTTTGCGCAGTTCGGCGGACGCGTCTGCGATATCCGGTTCGGCAAGAACCTGGCCGTGCTCACCGTCGGACGGATCGCGG
Organism: uncultured Alphaproteobacteria bacterium; assembly: GCA_963741505.1. GTDB lineage: Bacteria > Pseudomonadota > Alphaproteobacteria > Rhizobiales > Hyphomicrobiaceae > JAKFWF01. Next base: position 237,674 of record CAVUIJ010000021.1, read on the forward strand.
TTGCCTGCCTGCCGCTGTCGTTTGCGGCGCTGATGTTCGGCAGCGGCGGCTTCGGCTGGGCGCTGCTGTTCACCATTCTGTTCGGGATCTCGAACGGATTGCTGACGATCGTGCGCGGTGCGGTGCCGCTCGTCCTGTTCGGCCCGGTCGGCTACGGTGCCGTGCTCGGGCTGCTCGCCACGCCCTATCTGTTGACCAATGCCACGGCGCCGGTGCTGCTCGCGGCTCTCGTCGAACGCTCGAGCCATAGCGTCGGCAGCTGGGTGCTGTTCGGCGCCGGCGTCATCGCGCTGGTCGCCATGGAGATAATGGCCATCTGGTACCGCCGCGTGCAGCGCCGCTGAAGCCAGCCGTAACCGCGCTCAGACCGCGACTTGCGTGCCCACTTCCACCACCCGGTCGGTTGGGATCTGGAAGTAGGTCGTTGCGTCCTGCGCAGAGCTGGCGAGCATGATGAACAGCCGCTCCTGCCAGCCGGGCATCTCCGACTTCACGGTCGGCCGCAGCGAACGCCGCGACAGGAAGAACGACGTGCCGGCCATCTCGATGTTGAGATCCTTCTTGCGGCACAGCGACAGCACGCGCGGAATGCTCGGCGTCTCCATGAAGCCGAACATACAGGTGACACGGACAAAGCCGTCGGAAATCTTCTCCACCGTCACCCGCTCGGCGTTGGGCACACGAGGACTGTCGGCAACCTTGATCGACAGGATGATGTTTCGCTCGTGCAGCACCCGATTGTGCTTGAGGTTGTGCATCAGCGAGGTCGGTGCCGCGTCCGGATCGCCGGTCAGGAACACGGCCGTACCCGGCACGCGATGAGGCGGCTTGGCTTCGAGCTTGCGGATCAGCCAATCGAGATCGGCCTCGTTCTTGCGCGTCTCCCTGGCGAGCAACCGCGAGCCACGGATCCAGGTCAACATGAGCAGGCCGATGATCAGCGCGATCATGATCGGGAACCAACCGCCTTCGAGCACCTTCAACAGGTTGGCGGAGAAGAAGATCTGCTCGATCGATCGCCAGCGGCACGATCGTGAGCGCGGCCTTCCACAACGGCCATTTCCAATATTTCCAGATCACGAAGAAGGCCATGATGCTGTCGATCACCATCGAGGCGGTGACCGACACACCGTAAGCCGCAGCAAGCTTGGTCGAGCTGCCGAAGAAGATCACCACCGCGAGCACGCCCAGGAACAGGATGGTGTTGACGCGCGGCAGATAGATCTGGCCGGCGACGCTCTCCGACGTATGCTTGATGGCGAGACGCGGCAACAGCCCAAGCTGGACCGCCTGGCGGGTAAGCGAGAACGCTCCCGTGATCACCGCCTGGCTGGCGATGACGGTAGCGATGGTGGCAAGGATCACCATCGGAATCAGCGCCCACTCCGGATAAAGCCTGTAGAACGGGTTCTCGATCGCGGTCGGGTCACTCAGGATCAGCGCACCCTGCCCGAGATAGTTGAGTATGAGCGCCGGCAGCACGAGGCAGAGCCACGCCACCTGGATCGGCCGACGGCCGAAGTGGCCGAGGTCGGCGTACAGCGCCTCGGCACCGGTGACCGCCAGGAACACGAGGCCCATGGTGGTCAGGCCAACCAGCCCGTGGCTCAGCGCGAACTTGATGCCGTAGTAGGGATTGAAAGCGAGGAAAATCGAGGGGTCGTCGACGATATGCATCGAACCGCCGATCGCCAACGCCAGGAACCAGACAATGGTGAGCGGGCCGAAGAATGCCGCCACCTTGGCGGTGCCGCGCGACTGCATCAAGAACAGGCCACAAAGCACCACAATCGCGATTGGAACCACCGCCTTCTCCAGCGCGGGCGCAACGAGCTTCAAGCCTTCGACCGCCGACAGCACCGAGATCGCCGGGGTGATCACCGCGTCGCCATAGAAGAACGACACGCCGGCGATGCCGAGCCCGAGCAACAGTGGGGCGCTGCGCTTGGCGACCGACTGGCCGAGCGCCATCAGCGCAAACGTACCGCCTTCGCCCTTGTTGTCGGCGCGCAGCAGGATCAGCACGTACTTGAGGGTCACGATAAGGAACAGCACCCACAAGATCAGCGACAGCACACCGATCACTGGTTCGCGACCGACGACGCCATGCTCCTTGGCCGCCATGATGGCTTCCTTGAAGGCATAGAGCGGGCTGGTGCCGATATCGCCATAAACCACCCCGATCGACCCAACAGTGAGCGACCAGAAGTTCCGATTATGATGATGATCCGAAGCAGCTGGCTCAGCGCCTTGGGCGGCCAGGTAGGCTTGTGCCATCTTCGGCACCTCTTAATGCAATACGCTGCACCGCAGCGCGATTGGCCGGCTGTATACTCCGCGCCCCTCGCGAATGATAGCCATTTTTTGGTCTACTGCTGACAACCTTCGCCATCAACATGGCTTCAAGGTGACAAACAGGTGATTGGGCTGCGATCCAGCTCGGCGATTTCGTCGGGGGAGAAACCGATTTCCGCCAGCAACTCCGCATTGTCAGCGCCGAGCCGAGGCGGCGGCCTGTCGGCGAGGGCCTCGACATCGGCAAATCGCACGGCTTGGTTAAGGGTCCGCAGCACCGGCGATGATCGGTCGAATCGCGCTTCGAACAAGCCAACTGCCTTCAGATGCTGATCGGCCACCAATTCGTCCGGCCTGTTGACGCGCCCGCATGGCACGTCGAGCCGCTCGAATATCGCAAGCCATTCGGCCGTTGTCTGGCGCGTTAGCGCGCGCTCCAGCACCTCATATAGCTCTGGCGCCCGCACATTGCGCCATCCCGGCTCGCGTAGCCAGGCGGCGCTGGCAAGCTCGGTTTCGCCGATCGCCTCGAGCGTGCGCTGCCAGTGCGGCAGAGTGTAGGGCAGAGCCGCGATCCAGCCATCCGACGTACGGTAGGGCTTGCGCTGTGGCGCCAGGGCACGGGCGTAGCCGAAGCCGCCATCCGGTTCAAAGGAGGCGCGATCGAGATGCTCATTCATCGAGAATGCGGTCATCGCTTCGAACATCGGCACTTCGATTGCCGTCCCCATGCCGCCGGCGCGCTCACGGTGTAGCAACGCCGCCAGCACAGCGTAGGCGACGTGCAGTCCCACCACCTTGTCGGCGACGATCGACGGTGCCAGGGCTGGTGCTCCGTCGCGCATCTCGAAAAGTCCGGCAAATCCGGACATCGCCTGGATTACGTCATCGTAGGCGGGGCGGCCGGCATAAGGGCCATTGCTGCCGAAGCCGACGGCAGCGCAATAGACGAGCTTGGGGTTCATCGACTTGACTGCCGCAATGCCGAAGCCGAGCCGATCGAATGCGTCCTGGCGCATGTTGTGGACGAGCACGTCGGCGGTCGCGATCAGCCTTGTCAGAACCGCCTTGCCTGCGACGGTCTTCAAATCGAGTGCCAGCGAGCGCTTATTGCGATTGTTGTTGGCGAACAGCGCCGACATGCCGGGCTCGGCGACCGGAGGAATCGCGCGCATGCCATCGCCATCGAGCGGCTCGATCTTGATCACGTCGGCACCGAGGTCGCCGAGAATCTGGGTCGCGTACGGGCCCAGGATGACCGCGGTCACGTCGATAATGCGAAAGCCGGAAAGCAGCGGGATCATCTGGGCACCGGGCGGGCTGGCAAAATATCGGCCACGTGCTCTACGACCGATCTCGCGACGGCGCTACCCGAATTCGATAGACATCCATCGCGAGCACCGCATGCTCGTAGCTCGCATGGGCGCGAACGATCGGCTCCTCCGGCCGCGTCGCGCCGAGGGCGACGTAGAGCGGCAGCAGGTGCTCCTCCTCCGGATGGTTCTCGACGCCGAACGGCGCGTTGGCGCGGTAATCGAGCGTGTCTAAACGCCGTTCGGTGGTAAGCGCCATCTCCATCCAGTCGGTGAAATCGGTCACCCAGCGCGGTGCCGGAGCATCGACCGGCTGGCCGCGGAAGGCGCGTAGGTTGTGCGTCATCGCACCCGATGCCACGATCATGACGCCGTCGTCACGAAGCGGCCGCAGCGCCTCACCCAGACGCAGGTGATGCCGGGGATCCTTCAGCGGCTGGATCGAGACCTGCGCGACCGGGATGTCTTGCGCCGGATAGATGAGATGAAGTGGCACCCAGACGCCGTGATCCCAGCCATGGGTTGCATCGGCCAGCGTGTCGAATCCGGCCGCGCCCAGCAGACGACCTGCCTCCTGCGAGATTTCGGGCGCGCCCGGAGCGGCATAGCTGGATCTGGCGCAGTCGCGGATCGAAGCCGCCGAAATCGTACACTGTCGCCGGCGCCTTGCCAGTCGCGACCGCAGGCGTGTCGGTCTCCCAGTGTGCCGACGCAACAAGGATCGCGCGCGGCCGGGCCAAGCTCTGGCCCAGGCTCTTCAGGAAGCGGCTGGCTGGCGTGTCGCGGATGGCGGTCTCGGGTGAACCATGGGAAATGAACAGCGAAGGCATACGTGACATGGCAACTCCAGCGCGAGGCAAGGATCTGAGCCAGAACTTGACATCGTTGCGCGACAAAACAATAGGATGGTATCAACACTTATCGTCAATGTGGCGTTGACAGATGGATACGCTGGATCTTATCCGCACCTACTTGGCAGTGGTCGATACCGACAGTTTCACCCGCGCCGGGCAAAAACTCGGCAAGTCGAAGGCATTGGTTTCGAAGCACGTCTCAGAACTAGAAGCCCGCCTCGGCGCCCGGCTCTTGCACCGCACGACGCGCAGCATCAGCGTAACTGAACTCGGCCGCGCCTACTACGAGCGGGCACAGCAGATCCTCGCCGATTTCGACAATCTCGAGGAACATATCCGGTCCGATTCCGGCACTCCACGCGGCTTGCTGAAGCTCACCGCACCGCAGACCCTTGGCGAGATGGCGGTGATAGATATGGCAACGGCATTTCGCCGCGCGTATCCGGCGGTGGCACTCGACGTCCTGCTCGCCGACCGCACCGTCGATCTCGTGGCCGAAGGTTTCGACGTCGCGCTCAGGGTCGCGGCCATGACCGACAGCTCGCTGATCGCCCGCAAGCTGTGCGACATGCGCATTCCGCTGTGTGCGGCGCCGAGCTACCTGAAACGTGCCGGCACGCCGAGGACGCCGGAGGATCTCGTCCAGCACCACTGCATCATCGATACCAACATCCGCTGGCGGGAGAGCTGGCGCTTCGAACGCAACGGCACGACCTCGGTCGTCAAGGTGCGCCCGGCTTTCAGCGTCAACAGCGCCAGCGCCGTTCGAGAAGCCCTGATCGCGGGCATCGGCATCGGCTTTTGCCCCGAGTTCGCCATCGCCAAGGAAGTCAAGGCCGGGCGGCTAGTCACCTTGTTCGACGAACTGGTGCCGTCCACCCACGGCGTGTTCCTGGTTTATCCGCACCGCAATCACCTGTCGGCGAAAGTACGCGCTTTCCTCGATTTCGCAGTCGACTGGTACACGCCGGTGCCGCCCTGGGATAAGAGCGCGAGCTGACTGCAATTCCGGCACCACCGTCAGCCAGCCTTGGCGCGGTTCTTCGCCAGCCACTGTTCGACCAGCGCGACTGTGTCGTCGACAGCCTGCAGCCGCATGCCCTTCTGCGCCGCGATCGATTGCACCAGCAGATCGACGCGCTCGATATTCGGCGCGCCGGCGGCAAGCGCGCGTGCTGCCGAGGACGGGCTGCCGAGCGAAAGTGCGGCATTGGCATACTTCTCGAACGGCACCATGTCGGCTGCGTCAGCGCCGAGTGACACGCACAGCTTCACGACCCACTCGTAGACCGCGCGGGTCTCGGCGAGGTTCGAGTGCACCGCGTCCTTGATCGGCCGCATGGCGTCCGGCTGCACGCAGCGATAGTTGCCGGCGAGCAGCATTGCCCATTTGGCCAGCGGCACGAACACCGAATTGTGCACCTTGAGCTTGACCGGCAACTCGATCTTCTTGCCATCGCCAGCATCGAACCGCGCCGCTTCGATGTCGTCCTGCAGGCGGGTTAGGATCGCGGTATGTGCGTCGGATGCGAACCGCGCCGCCTTGAAGTTGGTCGGCAGCCGCACCTGCAGCACGTTGGTCTTCTCCTCCGGCGGACGGAACGCTTGCGGATCGGGGCTGCACAGCGTCATGAAGTTGGGATCGAAGTTCTGCCACACGGTGGCGTCGGCGAAGCACGGCTTCAAGGCATCGAGGGCGAGGCCTGGAATACGGGCCAGGTAGGGTAGCGGCGGCATGTTCATGATCGACATGCACGGCACCTTGGCCAGCGCCACCCGGTCCAGCAGCTGACGCACGCCGTCGGAGCGATACTGCGGCTCCTGCATCGCGAGTGCGACGAGATCGTACTTGGCCGGGTCGACGCCGCCGGGCGGCGAGGCCGATACCTTGCCGGGCAGTTTGCGGCTATCGACCTCGACCAGGCCTTCCCGCCCTTTCACCGGCATGCGCACACGCATGCCCTCGGCGTTGATCAGATCGGCCTCCGCCGGCAGACAGACGAGGTGGGCATTGTGGCCGGCGAGCAAGAGCTTGGTCGCGAGCAGCGAGCCATACGAAGCGCCCAGGACAAGGGTATTGATCGGATTTGGCATGTAGGGGTCTCCGTTTGGCGATCGCCTTCACTGGCGACATCGCGTGATTTGCCGGGATGCTGCCACGCGCAGCAGGTCGCGTCCACTCGATCGTATCGCGCCGCAACATCTCGCGACCCGAGTGGCAACCAGCCCTGCCCCAGCCCGGAGGCAATGCCTTTGCGCTTTTGCCAGCGGCCTCTAACATGTTCCGCGCCGCACATTCAATCCGAGGTCATTGCCATGACGACGACAACGCCGACCAATACGTCACCCGAGCCGCGCATCTATCGCGGCCTCAAGGACGTCTATTTCGAGCGCTCGGCGACCACCTTCATCGACGGCCGGGCCGGCGAGCTGCGCTATCGCGGCTATTCGATCCACGATCTGGCCGAGCATTCGACGTTTGAGGAAACCGGCTACCTGCTGCTGCACGGCGAATTGCCGAAGAAGGACGAACTGGCGCAGTTCGATGCCGAACTGAAGCAAGCCCGCGCGTTGCCGCCTGCCGTCCTCGACATCATTGCCGCGATCAGGAACGCCCACCCGATGGACGTGCTGCGCACCGCGGTGTCGGCGCTGGCAGCGTTCGACCCGCAGACCGCCGACAATTCGCGCGCCGCCACCATCGCCAAGGGCGTGCGGCTGACGAGCCAGGTGGCGATGATCGTCACCGCGCTCGAACGCATCCGCACCGGCAAGGCGCCCGTCGCGCCCGATCCCACCCTGTCGCACTCAGCCAACTTCCTGTGGATGCTGAAAGGCACGAAGCCTTCGGCCGACGCCGCCAAACTGCTCGATACCGATCTCGTCCTCCACGCCGAGCATGGCTCGAATGCGTCTTCGTTCGCCGCCCGCGTGGTGATCGGCACCGAGGCCAACATCCATGCGGCGATGACGGCTGCGATCGCGGCCCTGTCAGGCCCGGCGCACGGCGGCGCCGCCGAGGACGTGATGCGCATGGCGGAGGAGATCGGCGACGCGTCGAAGGTCGAGGACTACGTCAAGCGCAAGCGCGCGGCCAAGGAGGCGATCACCGGCTTCGGCCATCGCGTCTACCGCGCCGAGGACCCGCGCGCGCGCCACATGCGCGCCGGCGTCAAGAAGCTGTCGGCGGAGATGGGCGAGCCGAAATGGTTCGAGATCCTGGAAGCGCTGGTGGCGGCGATGCAGCCCTACGCGCGGCACGGCGTCAACGTCAACGTCGATTTCTATTCCGGCGTGATCTACTACCTGCACGAAATCCCGAAAGACCTGTTCGTGCCGATCTTCGCCGTCGGCCGCGTGCCGGGCTGGACCGTGCAGGTACTGGAGCAGCAGGCAAACAACATCCTGATCCGGCCGCTGACCCTCTACAACGGCCCCGATGCGCGCCCCTACGTACCGATCGGGCAGCGTTGAAGTGCTGGCAAATCGAGCCACGAGGGAACTCAACAATTCCGCGCGACGACGACGTTCCCGGCTTGCCAACACGCGATAGGCGGGGGCAGATTTGATAAATTATTGCCGCCGATCGGGATAATATCAGGTGGCTGTCTACGCGTAATCGTGATGTGGGCGCCGTTGCCGCCGGAACCGACGCACGGGAGGCGCGAAAGGGGGGAGTGCCGCGTGGCCAAGCCAAAGATGATGTCGCTGGCGATCCTGATCGACCAGGCGACCGGCACCCACCCGGCCTCCTGGCTGCATCCTGACACCAATGCGGCCGGCTCGACCGACATCGCCCATTACCGCGACATCGCGCAGCGCGCCGAACGCGGCAAATTCGATTTGTTCTTCGTCGCCGATACACCGGCGGCGCGTACCGAGAACCTGCACGCCTGGAGCCGGTTCCCGATGTACATGAATGCGCTGGAGCCGGTGACGCTGCTGACCGGACTGGCCGCTGCGACGAGCCGGATCGGTCTCGGCGGCACGGTGTCGACGAGCTTCTCCGAGCCCTACAATGTCGCCCGCCAGTTCGCTTCGCTCGACCATATTACCGGCGGCCGCGCCGGCTGGAACGTGGTGACCTCGGCCAACGACTATGCCGCGCGCAATTTCGGCCACACCGCCCTGCCGCCGCACGCATTGCGCTATGAGCGTGCCGGCGAGTTCGTCGATGTGGTGCGCAAACTGTGGAACACCTGGGATGACGACGCCTTCGTCCGCGACCGCGCCGCGCGGCCTCTACTTCGATGCCACGCGGATGCACGTGATCCATCACGAGGGCAAGTTCTTCAAGGTCGATGGCGCGCTCAACATCGCCCGCTCGCCGCAGGGCCATCCGGTGATCATCCAGGCCGGTGCCTCCGACACCGGCCGCGAACTGGCGGCGCGCACCGCCGAGGTGGTGTTCGCCAGCGACGCTAACCCACAGAGCGCCAAGACCGGCTACGACGATCTCAAGGGCCGCATGGCCAAGTACGAACCGCGATCCGGCGAGTTTGCGCATTCTCGCCGGCATGCCCGTCGTCGTCGGCCGCACCGAGGCGGAGGCCGAGGACAAGCACAAGCGCCTGCAGGAACTGATGCATCCCGATGTCGGCCGCTTCCGCCTCGGCACCGACCTCGAGGCCGACCTGTCCGATCTGCCGCTCGACGAGCCGATCCCGGAGAGCCGGCTGCCCAAGGCCGCCAATCTGCACAAGGCGTTCTTCGACGGCATCATGAAGATCATCCGCGAGGAGAACCCGACCTTGCGGCAGCTCTATCTGCGCTATGAGCGCGGCCGCAAGACCATCAAGGGCACGGCCTTCACAAGTTGCCGACGTGATGGAGCACTGGTTCACTTCGGGCGCCTGCGATGGCTTCATGATGCAGTTCCATACGCTGCCGGGCGGCCTCGACGAGTTCGTTGCCGGCGTCATTCCTGAGTTGCAGCGGCGCGGGCTGTTCCGTCGCGACTACGAGGGTGCGACCTTGCGCGACCACCTCGGCCTGCCGCGGCCTGCGAACCCCAATACCGGCCAAGCCCGACCTGATCATCTCAACTCGCTCAAGCTCATAGGGAAGGCGGCACGGGCACCGGACGACGGACACAATTCTTCCCGATCGTCCCGTCCTGAAATCCCTGTCACAGCAAGACCCCGTCTACTTCCCCTTTGGCCGATTGCGCACCACTCCTGCCCGTTGCCCGTCACTGCGACGCACGCCCATCCCCACTACCGGCACCACACCCTTGGTGGTGAAGGTCTGGATGCCGTGCTTCTTGCCGAGGCGGCGGCCCTCGCCACCGGTTCGACCGGTGCCGGCCGGCTGCCAGGTGGGAATGAGATGATGCTTACCGTTGCCGATCAGATCGGCGCGGCCCATGGCTTTCAAAGCCTCGCGCAGCAGCGGCCAATTCTCGGCATCGTGGTAGCGCAGGAACGCCTTGTGCAGGCGGCGCTGGCGCAGGCCCTTCACGGTTTCGACGCTCTCCGAGCCGCCGCGTGTGACACCCTTCAGGGGGTTCTTGCCGGAATGGTACATGGCGGTGGCGAGTGCCATAGGCGAGGGCAGGAAGGTTTGCACCTGGTCGGCGCGGTACTTGTTCTGTTTCAGCCAGACGGCGAGGTTCATCATGTCCTCGTCGGTGGTGCCGGGGTGGGCGGCGATGAAGTACGGGATCAGGAAGTACTTCTTGCCGGCCTCCTCGGTCGCCTTGTCGAACAGCGCCTTGAACTTTTCGTAGGTGCCGATGCCGGGCTTCATCATCTTCGACAGCGGCCCGCCCTCGGTGTGCTCGGGCGCGATCTTGAGATAGCCGCCGACGTGGTGCGTCACGAGCTCCTTCACGTATTCCGGACTTTCGACTGCGAGATCGTAGCGCACGCCCGACGCCACATGCACCTTCTTGATACCGGGCAGCTCGCGCGCCTTCTTGTAGAGGCCGATCAGTGCGTCGTGCGAGGTATTGAGGTTGGGGCAGATGCCGGGATAGACGCACGACAGCCGCCGGCAGCTGCGCTCGATCGTGGGGTCCTTGCAGGCCATGCGGTACATGTTGGCGGTCGGCCCGCCGATGTCGGAGATGATACCCGTGAAGCCCGGCGTCGTGTCGCGGATCGTCTCGATCTCGTTCAGCACCGATTTCTCGGAGCGGTTCTGGATGATGCGGCCTTCATGCTCGGTGATCGAGCAGAAGGTGCAACCGCCGAAGCAGCCGCGCATGATCGTCACCGAGAACTTGATCATCTCCCAGGCCGGGATCTTGTCGTCGCCATAGCTGGGATGCGGCCCGCGCGCATAGGGCAGCTCATAGACCCGATCCATTTCGGGCGTCGAGAGCGGGATCGGCGGCGGCGCCACCCAAAGCTCGCGGTCGCCGTGGCGCTGGACGAGCGGCCGGGCGTTGCCAGGGTTGCTCTCGCGATGCAGCACGCGGGAAGCCCGGGCGTAGGTCTCGGGGTCGGCCGCCACCTGCTCGAACGACGGCAGCCGCACCACGGTTTGCGTATTGCGCAGCATGCGGCCGCCTTCGTCGGCGCTGTCGATGTCGTCGGCGTGAAGCTCGGTGTAGCCGTCAGGGACCGCCCGCCGCATCACGGCGACACCGCGTACATCGTCGATCTCGGCGGCGAGTTCGCCGGCCGCGATCCGGTGCGCGACCTCGACCACGGCGCGCTCGGCATTGCCGTAGAGCAGGATATCGGCCTTGGCGTCGACCAGTACCGAGCGGCGCACCTTGTCCGACCAGTAGTCGTAGTGCGCGATGCGGCGCAGCGAGGCCTCGATGCCGCCGAGCACGATCGGCACCTTCGGATAGGCCTCGCGGCAGCGCTGCGAGTAGACGACGGTGGAGCGGTCGGGCCGCTTTCCGCCGGCGCCGCCCGGCGTGTAGCTGTCGTTGTGGCGCAGGCGGCGGTCGGCGGTGTAGCGGTTCACCATCGAGTCCATATTGCCGCCGGTGACGCCGAAGAACAGGTTCGGTTCGCCCAAAGCCTGGAAGGCGTCGGCAGTCTGCCAGTCGGGCTGGGCGATGATGCCGACGCGGAAGCCCTGCGCCTCGAGCAGGCGGCCGATGATTGCCATGCCGAAGCTCGGATGGTCGACGTAGGCGTCGCCGGTGACGATTATGATGTCGCAGCTGTCCCAGCCAAGCTGGTCCATTTCCGCCCGCGACATCGGCAGAAAGGGCGCCACGCCGAACCGCTTCGCCCAGTATTTCTTGTGTCCGAACAGCGGTTTGGCGGGCGCCAACGGCGGAACCCCGGCATCGGCGGCGGGCGCTTGCATGGCGGGCATCGGTCGGGCTTTCGGCAAAGGGGCGAGCATCACCCGGTTCGCGCGAGGTGTATCAGGCCCTTGCCCCGTACTCAATTGCCCGCCGCCGGACCCCGCCTGTCTACCGCTTGGCGAACTTCTGCGCCCGCCGGCCGGTGCCGACCTCGGCGGTATAGATGTTGCCTTGACTGTCGATCGCCATGTTGTGCACCCACTTGAACTCGCCGGCCATCCGGCCCGGCCGGCCGAAGGCGCCGAGCTTGGCGCCGCTCTGGCGATCGAGGCTGTAGATCTGCATGTTGGCGCCGTCGGCGACGTGGATGTATTTTTGCGCACGGTCTTCCGACAGCACCAGATCCCATACCGAGCCATTCTGAAGTGTTTCCGGCTCGACCTGGAATTCCTTGACGAAGGTGCCGTCCTTCTTGAACACCTGGATGCGGTCGTTGGCACGATCGCAGACGTAGACCAGGCCATCGTTCGAGATCCGCACGCAGTGCACCGGATTGGCGAACGACTTCGATAATTCGACGATACTGACCATCTTGTAAGGCGGCAATTTGTCGTCGGTCGGGGTTTTGGTGCCATAGGCACCCCAATGCCGCTTGTATTCGCCGGTCTTGCTGTCGAACACGATGATGCGGCGGTTGCCATAGCCGTCGGCGACGTAGAGTTCGCCCGCCGCGTCGTCGGTCACGATGTGGGCTGGACGACCGAGCTGGGTCTTCGAGTTCGAGCCGCCGGTTGAGCCGGCCTTGCCGATTTGTTGCAGGAACTTTCCGTCCGGCGTGAATTTCAGGATCTGGTGGTCATCCTTGTCGTTGCCGGCGAGCCAGACGTTGCCGTCGCGGTCGATGTGGATGCCATGTTCGCTCTTCGGCCACTCGTAACCCTGGCCGGGGGCGCCCCAGCTCTTCAGCAGCTTGCCATCGGAGCTGAACTGAAGGACGGGAGGCGCGGCCTTGCAGCAGCGGGTCTCAGGCGGTGTCTTCTGCGCTCCTTTCTCGTCGTCGACCAGCGTCGCCGGCCGGTGGACGATCCAAACCGTGTCGTTCTTGCCGACGGCAATGCCGGCGACCTGTCCCAGAATCCAGTTGTCCGGCAGCGGTTTCGGCCACGTCGCGACGACAGTGTACTGCGGCGCCTTCTCGCCACGCTGCGCCATTACCGGTGCCGCCAGAATAGTGACGCCCACCAGCATCGAGCACACCAGTCTCGACAAATGGAACATGTGTCACCCCCCTGAATTTTCCGGCTTGGCCTATTGTTCTCCGGCGATCGTACGGCAGCAAGCGGAAAAGGACGGGCGTCAGGCTGCTGCCTCGCGGAGCAGATCCGCCGCCTTCTCGCCGACCATGATTGCCGGCGCGTTGGTATTGCCGGACGGCATGGTCGGGAAGATCGAGGCGTCGGCGATGCGCAAGGCCTCGAGCCCGTGCACGCGCAGCTTCTCATCGACCACGGTATTCGGACCGGAGCCCATTCGGCAGGTGCCGATCGGATGATAGGCGGTCTGCGAGTTGGCACGAATCCACTGCAGGATCTGGGCGTCGCTCGCGACTTCCCCGCCCGGGGAATATTCCTCGCCGCGGATACCCTCCATCGCTTTCGCACCGGCGATGCGGCGCATCATGTGAAAACCGGCGACCATCGTCTGCTGGTCGATGCGGTCGGCGAGGAAATTGAACCGGATCGACGGATGCTGGTCGGGATCGGCCGAGCGAATGTGGATCGAGCCCATGCTTTCGGGGCGCAACTGGTAGCAGGCAATCGTCATCGACGGGAAATCCTGCAGCTTGCGCCGCTTCGGGTCCTTGATCGAGTAGGGGATCAGATGCATCTGGACATCGGGCGTCGCAAGTTCCGGCCGCGTCTTGAGGAACGCCAGTAGCGGCGCCGAAGGCAGGCTGAAGAAGCCGCCGCCGGTCGTCATGTATTTCATCGCTTGCGTGATCGCGCCGGTGCCCCGCGCCATGTGGTTGTAGGAAACGCGCGGGTCCTTCACCCGCCAGACGATGCGGGCGTTGATGTGATCGCGAAAATTCTCTCCGACTGCCGGCAGCGCATGCGTCACAGCGATCCCGTGATTGCGCAATACCGCCGGATTGCCGATGCCGGAAAGTTCGAGCAGCTGCGGCGTCGCCACCGCGCCGGCCGACAGGATGACCTCACGGCCGGCACGCGCCTCGATGCGCCGCCCGTGCCGCTCGTAGACGACGCCCACGCAGCGGCGGCCCTCCAACACCACCCGCCGGGTCGGCGCATCGGTTACGACGGTGAGGTTCGGCCGCTTCATTGCTGGCTTGAGATAGCAGTGCGCGACGCTCATGCGGCGGCCTCTGCTGATACTGGCTTGCGTCTTGGCGATGCCTTCCTGGTCCTCGCCGTTGTAGTCGCGATTGATCTTGAAGCCGGCCTCTGCTCCGGCTTTGAACAATGCATCGTACAGCGGATTGCGGTCCGGCACTTGCGACACCCGTAGCGGGCCGCCGCGGCCGCGATTGTCGGCGCCGGCGTTCTCATAGCGCTCGATCCGGGAAAACAGCGGTGCCACATCGTTCCAGCTCCAGCCGCGTGCGCCCATCTGCGCCCAGGTGTCGTAGTCGAGCGGCTGGCCGCGCACCCAGACGAGGCCGTTGATCGCGCTCGAGCCGCCGAGGATCTTGCCGCGCGGCACTGGGATCTGCCGATTTTCCGTGCCCGCCTCGGGTTCCGATTCATAGAGCCAGTTGGCGTCGGGATTGGAGATCAAGAGGCCGAAGCTGATTGGAAACCGCGTATAGATATGGCTGGCCGGCCCTGCCTCGATCAACAGCACCCGAGTGTGCGCGTTTTCCGACAACCTTGCTGCCAGCACCGCGCCCGCCGAACCCGCACCGACGACGATGTAGTCGTAAGGTTCCATGATGTCCCCGATCCCCATTATCGCGGGACTGCCGCCCGCATTCGGGGTGCAAGCTTAAGGGCGCCGCCCGCCGTTTTCATCCCGTCACGCACGCATACCGCCTGCCCGCTGGTGACTGGCAGTCGCAAGATTTCATCCAGCATCCCGGCGCTGAGGTTGCAAGACTCGATTTGCTTGCCTTGCGAAGGCGGCCCGCTTCACAATCCAGGCCTCGCCGGAGCCCTTCCGTCCAATCGCGGCGGTCAGTCCGTTCTCGGAGATGACCGGATAAGTGCCAGGGTCATTGCTCGAGTGAGCCCAGAATGGACCTGGCGCTTTGAAAATCGCTCGAAGCGAAACCCTCCGTAAACTGGTCAAGGAGCGGCGCCAAGTGGCTTCGCGCTTCGACTTTCTGACCACGTTGCGACATAAGTCCGGCCAGACTGGTGGTGGCCCGCAACTCATACATGCGCGAGCCCTGCTGTTGCGCGATATCGATGGCCCGCCGGTAGCATCTTTCAGCGTCTGCACCGCAATCCCGGGATGAGGGCTCAAGCAGGAGATCGCCTTTGAGCCGCCAGAGCTCACAATCCAGCCAACGCTCCCCGGTTGCTTCAGACTTCTTCAGTGTGCCGTCGATAATTAGCATCGCGTTTTCCCGCTCATCCGCCAGGATCTCGACGAGAGCGGCGCCCAGTTGAAATAGTGCGTCAAGGCACTGGTTGTTGAGCTGGCGCCTGAGCTCCAGCCCCTGGCCGAGCCGTTCGAGCGCCTCGCGTCGCCGACCGCGTGCGGCAAGTGCAGGTGCTTCGAGACAGGCGCCCCAGGCGATCCATTGCGGCATCTTGTTGTTGCGCCCAACCTGCTGTGCCCGAACGGCATGCTTCTCAAGCCGCTCGAAGTCACGACCGATGATCGCTGGGATCATGCCGCCATAGGCAAGGGCATAGCCGATGGTATTTTGATGCTTGAGTTGCTCCGCAATGGCCAGTGCTTCCTCGCCGCATGCGCGGGCGCGATCAGGAAATCCAAGGTGCCACAACGCCAGACCCATGTGGCATTTCGAGGCTACGCCGATGTCGTGAACGTACCGCCATACCTGAGACCCATGCCGACCGGCATCGTAGTAGGACCAAGCCGCTTCGGCTTGAACGCGCGCGCGATCGAACTCGCCCCACATGTTATGGGTGACGGCCATCATCCGATTGGCAATGCAAAGCCCGGTGGCATCCTGCTGAGCCTGAGCTGCGTCGAGCAGCTCGCGTGCCACGTCAAATCCTTGATCGTATTTCCCGAGATTGTAATAACTGACGAACAACCCGGTCAGCACCGTTGTCAAACGCGAGAGGTCGACGCGCCCGCTCATGAGTTGTCGCGCGCGTTCATAAGCAGCGATCGTCTCCGGTGACGCGTATCCTCGCGTCGCAATCAGATTGGGTCCGATCGTGCATTGAAACTCGAGTTCCAAGGCGTCGCGCGGTTCCGATGCCGGACGTTCGCGCAGGAGTTCGAGCCCCCGTTTGAGGTGCGATACCGCCTCGGAATTGGCCGATCGCTTGCTCGCGATCTCGCCTGCTTTGAGCCAGTAGCCGATCGCCTTCTCGACATCGCCCGCTTCGGTAGAGTGATAGGCGACGATCTCAGGCTCGGCTTGCGCACGCCCTGGAAATTTATCAATGAGCGCGGCGGCGATCCTACCATGCAATTGCCGCTGTCGGCTTCTCAGCAACGTGCCATAGGCCGCATCCTGTACCAGCGCATGCTTGAAAGTGTAGGCTGTCTCAGGTGCCATGCCGCGACGCTGCAACAGTCCAGAGGCCACAAGCTCGTCAAGTGCCGCGCCGAGCGCCTTCTCTTCCATCCCGGCAACCGCCGAAATGAGGTGGTGGGAGAATTCGCGGCCAATCGTTGCGCCGACCTGTGCCACGCCCCTCGCCGAGGCCAGGCGATCGAGGCGAGCAACCAAAGACGCCTGCAACGTCAACGGCACCAGAAATGGCAGTAGTGTTCCATCGCGGACATACTGGCCCTCCTTCTCATGCACGAGCCCGCTCTCGAGCATCGCACTGGTCAGCTCTTCGATGAAGAGCGGAACGCCGTCGGTGCGCTCGAGGATTTGGTTGGCGAGCGCGTCCGGCAACGCCTTGCCGCCGGTCACCGCTGAGAGCAGTTCGGCCCCTTCGCGCCGGTCAAGACGGCTCAATGCGTGCAAGGTAACGTGCGCCTGGCCAATCCACACCGGTGTGAACTGTGGACGGAAAGTCACAATGATCAGGACCGGCAGGTCTGGCGCGCGTCCAATCGCGCGATCCAGCAGATCGAGCGAAGTCGGATCGATCCAGTGGGCATCTTCGATAACCATCAATAGTGGATTTTGTGTCGAAGCGTTTTCCATCTCGACGAGTAGAGCCTGAAGGGTCAATTCCCGCTTCTCTTGCGGGCTCATCTCCGTCACGGCAGTGCACGTTCCCGCTGGCAGCGACAAAAGTTCGCCGATCAGCGCTGCGTCACGGTCGACATCGTCCGAGTTGCGGCCCAGCAGCGTCCGCAATTTGGCGACCTTCACGGCATCGTCGTCGCCGGGATCGAATTGCGCCGTTCGCTCAAGCTTCGAGGTGAAGGGGTATAGCGCGCTCTGGGTGCGGTGCGGCGAACAGGAGTAGCAAACGTATGTATGCTGCTGCGTTGCGAGCCGTTGGCAAAGCGTTCCGATAAGCCGTGATTTGCCGATCCCGGGTTCGCCGGAAAGGAGTACGACGCGGCCGTCCCCCACTCTTGCCTGCCCCCACCGGCGAACCAGCAGTCCAAGTTCCTCCTCGCGTCCGACGAATGGCGTGAGCTTGGCACCGTGCAAGGCGTCGAACCGGGCAAGCCCCTTGTTTTCGCCAAGCACACGCCAAGGCTGGTTCGCATCGTCAAATCCTGGCGCGACGACATGGTCCAAAATTTCACAACCGAAGAGGCGTCCAACAAGGCGGTGCGTGCTCGCGGAAATAACGACATCGCCAGGTCGTGCCAGCAACTGCAGGATTGCGGCATGGTTTGGCGCCTCGCCAACGGCGACATTTCCCGGCGCGCCGGATGTTGTCGGCTGATCGCCGACAACCATTGGACCGGACGCGATGCCAACGCGGGACGTTGACCTGGCCATGGCGCCGAATTCGTGCGCCGGCACGAACGCAGCAAGCGCCAGTCCAGCCCGTACTGCACGCTCCGCATCGTCTTCGTGCGCCTTGGGGTAGCCGAAATAGGCAATGATTCCATCGCCAAGGAATTGGGCAAGGTAGCCCTCTGCATCGCCGATGATCTCAGCGGCGCCAGCACGATAGATGCCCATCAACTCGCGCAGCTGTTCCGGATCGAGCTGGGTAGCAAGACCGGTCGAGGCAATGAGCACCGTTGCATGCCGTCGCTCCGCGCTTTCGGGCACGAAGGCTTGGCTGTCGGAGGCGATTGGTGTGGGATCGACAAGGTTCGTGCCGCACGCACCGCAAAATCGTGCGCCCGAAGCGTTGGCGCTGCCGCACGACGGACAGGGCTTTGCCGTAGGCACCCCGTGGTTCGCGCCCGTATCACAGGCCGAGACCGGCACGTCGAACAGATAGCCACGACGCGGCACCGTCTTGACGAAGCACTGGTCCTCGTCGCCGATCGCCCGACGCACTTCGCTGATGCAGCGCGTCAGGGACTCATCGGTGACCGTCACATTGGGCCAGACTGATTTGATCACCTCGTCCTTGGAAACGACGCGGCCGGCGTGCGCCACCAGGTACCGCAATACCTCGAAGCTCTTCGGCCGCAAGTCCAACTGACCTGACGGACCCAGCAGAGCAAGGCGTTCCAGATCGAGCGTGAAGGATCCAAACCGGAACGATTTGCGCGTCATTGTCGTCGTCCTGGTCGAGACTGGGCTTGGTGTGTCTACCTGTCCAAATTCACGCAATCTTCAGCCAAACTTCCGGGGACTTTCATGACGCCGGTCCGCCAACCGTGGTCCATTCCAGCCTATTGAAGTGCCAGCCAGTTGTCACTTTGCCGGTCCGAACGATCGACCCGCAAGGAGGGTTCCATAGCAGCTATCTGCTCAGTCAGGCGGATACGACCCATACCCGGTAAACGTGGCCTCAATCGGTGCTGCACCTTCGGCCGGAGTCGCAACCACGGCGCACTGTGACTGACGCCGACGCTTTCGCTCGCAACATGAGGAGATCAATCGATGACCACCCAAATTCCCACACCCGATTTCGCCGCCATCAAGCAGCGCCAACAGGCGACATGGGCGGCAGGCGATTATGCCGTCGTCGGCACCACGCTGCAGATCGTCGGCGAGCGCTTGTGCGAGGCCGTGGACATCCGGGCCGGCGAGAGTGTTCTTGATGTCGCAGCCGGCAACGGCAATGCCACACTGGCGGCGGCGCGACACTTTACCGATGTAACCTCGACCGACTATGTCGGAACACTCCTGCAACGGGCAAGGGAGCGCGCCCGCGCCGAGCGCCTGAATGTGACATTCCAGGAGGCGGACGCCGAGGCTCTGCCCTTTGCGGCGGGCAGCTTTGATGTCGTCCTCTCCACCTTCGGCGTCATGTTCACGCCCAACCAGGAATTGGCCGCCAGTGAATTGACGCGGGTGTGCCGGACCGGCGGTCGGATCGGCCTCGCCAACTGGAC
The DNA here is from genome assembly GCA_963741505.1 of uncultured Alphaproteobacteria bacterium. GTDB lineage: Bacteria > Pseudomonadota > Alphaproteobacteria > Rhizobiales > Hyphomicrobiaceae > JAKFWF01. The sequence goes on from CAVUIJ010000021.1 coordinate 256,951, forward strand.
GCCTGACGGCTTCATCGGCCAGCTCTTCAAGACGATCGGTAAGCATGTTCCGCCGCCGGCCGGAATCAAGTCACCGGCACTGTGGGGAACCGAAGCGCGTCTCGCCGAGCTGTTTGCCGGGCATGACGTCAAGGCGACGAAGAAGATCTTCAACTTCCGCTACAAGTCCGCCGATCACTGGCTTGACGTGTTCAAGACCTACTATGGTCCAACGAACCGCGCCTTCGCCGCGCTCGACGCCGCAAAGCAAGCGGTACTGCAATCCGATCTCGTTGAATTGCTTGGCCGCATGAACCGCGGTGGGCCGGATACGCTGATCATACCGAGTGAGTACCTCGAGGTGGTCGTGACGAAGAGCTGAGGCGGGCTCGGGCTCGTCCAGGCCGCAGCCAACCAGCGGCTGCGGCTACGGCCCAAATATTGTCGGCATCCCGCCGGAAGAACTTTATCCGGTGGCTATTCTCGGCGACAACTACAGCAGTTATCGCGACCGCGGTCGATACTGGTGCCCTGGCGCAAGTGCGTCTGAGAGTACATCGGACGCGAATGCCGGCGCGGCGGCGCTCCAGTTGGGGACGACGGTGTGCATGCGACGGTCCGGGATGGACACTATTCATGATCGATGATGTTCAAGGCGGCATCGACTATGAAGAATGCGGCACGGGCTCCACCATCGTGCTAGTGCCAGGCTCGTGCAGTACCGGTGCGGCGTGGCGGCCTGTGATGGCGGCATGGGGTGGCCAGTTCCGCTGCGTTACGACAAGTCTTCTTGGCTATGGCGGTACCGCCGAGCGTCGAACGAAACGCGATCCTTCCATCGACTACGAAGTCGATGCGCTGGAGGCGGTCATTCACCGAGCCAACGATGGCATCCACCTGGTTGGGCATTCCTTTGGCGCCCTCGTGGCGCTGGCCATGGCGCTGCGCAATCACGCATCCTTGGCAAGCCTCGTGATCATTGAGGCGCCGGCGATCGAGCTGCTGCGAGTGCGGGGCGAAGACCGGCATTACCGCGAGTTCAGTCAAATGACGGCGGCCTATTTCTCCAACTTCGAGGATGGCAACCAGGAAGCAATCGCAACCATGATCGATTTCTACGGAGGCGCCGGAACATTTGCCTCCTGGCCACCGCGGGTTCGCGCCTACGCCGTCAAGACAACGCCGACCAACATCCTCGATTGGGCAAGTGCCTATGGATTTGTGCTTTCGGCGGCATCGCTTGCCGCCATAGATCTGCCGGTCCTTGTCATTCGCGGTGGTGCAAGTCACCCGGCGGTGCAGCGGGCCAATGATCTTCTCAGCGAGTCCGTGGCGGGAGCAGAACTTGCCACGGTTGACAGCGCCGCGCATTTCATGATCGCGACTCACGCCGACGACGTGGCGCGTTTGATCGCTGACCACGTGCACCTCGCCCGTCGCAGATGAATAGGTTGCTGCGGATATTGGCCGCCGCGCCTGTGAACTGGCGGTTCTTCGTGAAGCATAAGCTCTTTGCAGCGCTCAAGGACAACGTCGCGGTCGAGCGCGGCGGATCGATGAATTGATCGCGGCCTATGCCGACTTGTGCCGTCGCTTCACGGACCTGCCGCCACTCGATATCGGCGACAATGGTGCCGCGAGCAGGGCGCGGAAATCGAGTTGACCTCATTCAGGCACGAGAGGAGGCCAATCCAGTGTCTGCAGAAGCTCCAGCGAAGTCGGCCTTGCTGTTCTCGCCGATCACGATCCGTGGCGTGACCTTCCCAAACCGGATCGTAATCGCGCCGATGCAGATGTATAAGGCCGGGCCAGACGGCAAGGCGACGGACTGGCACTTCCAGCATCTCGCGAAATACGCGATCGGCGGCGCCGGCACCGTCATGACGGAAGCGCTTATCGTCGATCCGATCGGCCGCAACACCTATGGTGATTGCGGCATCTGGTCGGACGAGCACATCCCGCCATTGCGTCGCATCGTCGATTTCCTGCATGGTGAGCACTGCATCGCCGCCGCCCAATTGCATCACTGCGGTCCCAAGTCATCCCGGCAGCGTCCGTGGCAAGGGCTAGGTCCGCTCGGCGCCATGGAGGCCGCACTTGGCGAATCGGCCTGGCAACCGGTCAGCTCGACCGCCACCAGCTCGACCGAAGGCTGGCATCAGCCCCGGGCGATGACCATCGACGAGATCAGAACGCTGGTGCAGGCCTATGGTCGATGTGCAGCGCGTGTTACCGAGGCCGGGTTCGACGTACTCGATATCCATGCGGCACACGGCTATCTCATTCATTCGTTTTTGTCGCCGGTGGCCAATACGAGGGCCGATGCCTATGGCGGCGATCGTAACGGCCGCATGCGGCTTGCGCTCGAGATTGCCGAGTCCGTTCGCCAGCACTGGCCGGCCGACAAGCCGCTGTTGTTCCGGATTTCCTCGGTGGACTGGCGACCCGATCTCGATACCCGCACCGATGGCTGGACGATCGAGGATAGCTGCGTGCTGGCGCGCGAACTCCGCGAGCGCGGCGTCGATGTGATGGATTGTTCCTCCGGCGGCATTCGAGCCGAGAACTCGATGATGGACTACGCCAAGAAGCGACAACCCTTGAAGAAAGGCTATCAGGTCCCCTACGCCGAGACCATCCGACGCGAAACCGGCATGCCGACCATGGCGGTCGGCGCAATCCTCGATGGCCCGCAGGCCGAGGCCATCCTGCAACGCGGCCAGGCTGATCTCATCGCCATCGGCCGCGAGGCGTTGTTCGACCCGCATTGGGCACTGCATGCGGCGCGAACGCTCGGTGTCGATCCCGACTGGTCGCTGTGGCCACCATCCTATGGCTGGTGGCTGGAGTTGCGCGAACGAACCGGCCTGATCGACTAACGCTCAGAACGCATCATATTTCAAATTGTACACCGTTCCGAGCGGCGGCTGCGGGCCGCTGTTCCAGCGCGGCGTCAGGATGCGAGCAGCATAACGCCTCTGATGGGCGTAGTCGCGGCTTCTGCGCCAGCCATACCAGTAGGGCGCCGCGCTGCGATACCCCGGCGCAGGCCGATAGCCATAACCGCGATAGGGCTGATACGGCCGATAGCCATAGCCCCGATAGGGAGTGGGCTCATAGCGTGGCCGCGGCTGATAGCCCGGATTGTCGTACTGAGGACGGTACTGCCGCGCGCGATAGCGCGGTGGATCGACGGCAACAGGTGCTGGACCATAAGCGTAGAGCGGCCCGATCACCGCTACCGGCGCCTCGGCCGGTTGTGCCGCTGCCACACCCGACTGCCAAACGAACCACGCGGCGACGACCATGGCGACTTGAAACGCTTTGCCTATACGCATGACATGAACTCCGGCAGGTTGCATTCACCGGAAACATAATAAATTCATATTTTGTTCTTGTAAAGTTCTAATTTGCGTTCGCTGAAGCCCGCGCCTCAAATTGCGGCAAGAACGAGCAGCGGCACCGCACCGAGGGCGATCTCGCGCAGATAGACGTCGGCTGCATAGCGCACGCGGGTCCGCCAGGATTGCCGGCCCAAACCCTCAATTGCGGCGCGTGCCGCCAGATAATCGGAGTGCTTGTGCACGCAGCGGCAACGGCGCAGCGCTGCCGTATAGCGCCGTCGCACGTCGTGGACGAGATCGGCGTCGCCGTGCCTGCCGCGACGCAACTCGCACGCCAGGGCGTCGATCGCGCCGACACATATCTCGAGATCGCGGACAGCAATGATCGCACGCTCCTCGGCGCTGCGCCGATGCAGCAACAACAACGAAATGACGGCAAGCAAACTCATGATCGCAAGATTGCGATGCGTCAGCGGATTGACCTTTTCGGCGAGGATGCCGTGGACAAGATCGATTGTTGCGATGCTGGCAACGAGACCGATCGCGACGCCCCGCGCCACCCGCAGCTTGGCCCTGATGCGGCCGGCGGCGTGGCGGCGAGCCGCGGCGACGAGCGACATGGCATTGAGCAGTTGCTGGCGCGGACGGTCGTCGACGACGAGGCGGATGTTCGCCGACCGCGGCGGCGGCTTGCGGCCAAGAGCGGCGGGCTCGGTCGTGGCGACCAAGCGGAGCATGACCGGGCACTGGCGATCCGATGGCTGCATGCGAGCGCCAGCGTAGGCGATTCGTCGCAGGTGTCGGTGTCAGGCACCGGCGAAACACACGTTACCCACAGGCACTCCACAATCGACGCACAGGGTCAATGGCCCCCCTCACAGCAGCAGTCGCGGAGCAGCCGCAGCATCGAGCGGCTGGATCGGCCGCGCCACTTTGGCGAACGGGAGGCGCCGATAGTCAGGTGGCAGCGGACCATCGCCGTCAGCGTATATTATGGCGCGGGCGATCTTGGCGAACGCGGCGTGAAAGTGCTGGTTGGACTTCACGACCAGGATCGGCGCCGCTTTCGGGTCGACGCTGTGACGTGAAAACAGGTCGGTACCCATGGCCTGGGCGCGCACCGAAATCAGGATCGCGGCGACACCGCTGTCGACAGTGCGGATGGCGGCGACGCGACCGAGCGGCACCGGCGCGCCGGCAAAGGTCTGGCAACCGGCCTCGACGCAGGCGACGACATCGATCAGGGCGTCGACCGGCGGCCCCGACGTCGCCGACATCTTGCCGCCAAACCGCAACGGGATGCGCGCGCCGACGCCCGCATCGAAGCACACGCGCACCGCCATCGGGTCCCACACCGGCGCGACGGCCGCGCCTGAAACCTTGGCGGCGATCAACTTGTGGATAAACGTGGTGTTGTCGGATGGGGCGCCGCCGCCGGCGTTGTCGGTGGTATCGGCGATCACGACCGGCCCACTGCCGGGTGTGCGCAAGGCCGCGGTGATTGCCGCATCGGGCGACAGGAACTGCGGCGCCGAGCGAGCGGCGATCGAAATCAGCTCGCGGCCGAGGTCGCTCGCAAGCCTGTCGCCATGCGCCTTGGCACCATCGGTGATGACCAGAATACGGGCGCCAGCCTCGGGCACGTCGCCGTAGGGAAAGCCATGGCCAATCGAGATCGACAGCACCTTGTCGCGGCCCTCGAGCCGCGAAATCTTGTCGACGAATGAGCGCATCGGCTCGATGGTGGTCGGAAAACTCGCGATCACGCGGCAATCGAACAGCGACTTCAGCGGCCTGATCCGCCCGCGTATCGTCGCCAGCACGAGGTCGACGACTTCCTCGGCGCGGGCCTCGAAATCGGTGTGCGGGTACTCCTTGTAGTAGACGTCGATGTCGGAGAGCTTCGTGCGGGCGACCGTCGCATGACAGTGCGGGTCGTATTCGACACCGACGACAGTCTTCGGCCCGACCAGTGCCCTGACCCTCGCCAGGATGTCGCCCTCGCAGTCGTCGTAACCGTGCGCGACCATGGCGCCGTGCAGCGCGAGCACGACACCGTCGACCGGCAATGCGGCCTTGAGCTGACCCAGGATTTCGTCGCGCATCTCCTCATATGCGGCGCGCGCCACCGTGCCTCCGGGCTGGGCGGCGAAACACGAACCCTCGATCAATTCATAGCCGTCTTTCGCAGCCCGCCGGCGCGCCACTTCGAACACGTTCGACTGGTGCAGTATTTGCGCAGGGTGCGTGCCCGGCGGGTAGTAGAGCTTCTCCTTGAAGGCTGCGAGCGAGGTCGGCAGGGGTGAAAACGTGTTGGCCTCAAGAGCGAGTGCGGCGGCGAACAGACGCATAGATGGTTCCCCGTTGATGATTGTCAGGCTATCGTAGCGCGAAACTGATCTCGAAGAGGAGCCTCACGATGGGCGTGAACGAACTTAAGACCCGGATCGCACGCGAATTCGGCACCCCCGCAGTCGTGATCGACCTCGACAAGGTCGATGCCAACATCGCCCGCGTGCAGGCGATCTGCGACAAGGCCGGCGTCGCCAACCGACCGCACATCAAGACCCACAAGATCCCGGCGCTGGCCAGGCTGCAGACCGAAAAGGGGGCGCGTGGCGTCACCTGCCAGAAGCTCGGCGAGGCCGAGGTGATGGCCGACGGCGGCATCGACGACATTCTTGTCAGCTACAATCTGATCGGCGAAGCGCGCGCGGCGCGCCTTGGTGCCCTCGCCCAGCGCTGCAACATCGCGGTCGCCGCCGACAACCCGGTGACATTGGCGAGCTATTCGCAAGCCGGCAGCAAAGCCGGCAAGCCGATCGAGGTGGTGATCGAGATCGATACCGGCCGCCAGCGCGCCGGCGTCGAGACCCCGGCCGAGGCGATCGCGCTCGCAGCACAGATCAAGGCCGATCCGCACCTGAACTTCGCCGGCTTCCTCTATTACCCGACCGAGACCTCGTGGCCGGAAACGCAGAAGTTCCACGACACGGCGCTGGCCGGCGTACGCGACCTCGGACTCGAACCGCGGATCGTGTCGACCGGCGGCACGCCCAATCTCGCCAACCTCGGCAAGCTCAAGGGCGCGACCGAGCACCGCGCCGGCACCTATATCTTCAACGACCGGATGACAATTGCCGCCGGCGCCTGCACGCTCGACGACTGTGCGCTGACCGTGTTCGCCACCGTGGTCAGCCGCGCCGGGCCCGAACGCGGCATTCTCGATTCGGGGTCCAAGACGCTGACCGCCGATACCGGCGGGCTCGACGGCTTCGGACTGATCCTCGAGCACCCGCAGGCGCGCATCAAGGGCTTCGCCGAGGAGCACGGCTTTCTCGATCTCGCCGGCCTCAACAACAAGCCCAAGATCGGCGACATCGTCCGCGTGATCCCGAACCATGTCTGCGTCGTCGTCAACATGGTCGATCAGCTGATCGCGGTGCGCGGCAACGAGATCGTCGAGGTGATGCCGGTGGCGGCACGCGGCAAGCTGGTGTGACGGACGGGCGGGGACCGCTACCGATTTCCGGTCGATTGCAGATATGACCTGCCTTTCGTGGCAATCGATAGGTGCCCCGCTCCTGCACTCATCAAAATCACGGACGCAGATTGCAGGCGGCAATACCGAACAGCGAACGGGGGCTGAGCACATCGGCGGGCGCAGTGAGGGCCACCACCAACTCTGCTCAAGGTCTCGCTCGCAGGCCCCGCTCCCTCACCTATGCTTGAACTTCGGCTTCTCCTTGGCGAAGAACGCGCGCACACCTTCAGCGCAATCAGCCGAGGCGAAGGCCTTGTCGCTCAGCGCCAGCGAGGCGCGCACGCCGGCCTCCTCGGCGATGTCGAACGCCATGTCGACCGACTGCTTGCACAGCTGCAGCGCGACGCTGGGCTGGGCTGCGAGCTTGCGCGCCATCTCGAGCGCGGTCGGCAGCGCTTGGCCCTTCGCCACAACGCGGTTGATCAGTCCCCAGGCCAGGGCGGTCTCGACGGCAAGCGGCTCGCCGAAGAACATCATCTCCTTGGCGCGGCCCTCGCCTATCCGGCGGGTGACGCGGATGGTGCCGCCGCTGCCGGGAAATACGCCGAGCTTGATCTCGGGCAGGGCGACCTGATTGCCGGCCTCGGCGACGATCAGATCGCAGCACACCGCGAGTTCAAGGCCGCCACCGAAGGCGAGGCCGTTGAGCGCGGCAACGGTCGGCTTGGGGAAGTCGTCGACGCGGCTGTAGACCTCGTTTTCCAATGCCAGCTTCTTCGGCACCACCGCGCCGGCCGCCATCATGTCGGGGAACTCCTTGATGTCGGAGCCGGCGCAGAACGCCTTCGAGCCGGAGCCGGTCAGGACCATGACGCGGACGGCGGGATCGCTCGCGAGCTTCGCCACCAGCTCATTGAGGCGACGGCTGAGTTCCAGTGTCACCAGGTTGAGCGGCGGATTCATCAGCGTGACCAGAGCCACGCCGTCCTCGATCGCGCATTGCACCGGGTCCGTTGGCCATCCTGATCTCCTCCGCGGTTGGCTATCGTGGTCGAGTTGTAGTCGACCGATGCGACCTGGCGCAATGCGTCTCACCGGCGTCGCCGAGGATCGACATTGACAGGCTTTGGCGCCGCCACCCATAGTGGATCGGCGAGGCTGGCGGTCGAACCCGCAGCCTTGACTGCAAGTCGAGGCCAGAGCGCCGTCAAAGAACAGCGCCAGGGAGAGCGGGTTACATGCCGGCAGTAAGGCGTCCGATGTTCGGCGAGCAGCAGCGTTTCATGCTGCTGCTGATCACCCCCGCTGCCTTGCTGATGCTGCTGTTCCAGGTGCTGCCGATCGTGATCGGCGCCAACGCCAGCTTCCGGGACTGGGCGCTCTACAATCCCAAGAAGACCTGGGTCGGCCTCGACCACTACCGCGCCGTCATCACCGATCCGGCGTTCCTCGAAGTGGTGCTGCCCAATACCTTCCTGTTCATGACCTTGAGCGTGGCCGGCGCGCTCATCCTCGGCCTCGCCCTGGCGCTGCTGCTCAACCGCGCCTTCTTCGGCCAGAAGCTGGTGCAGACCGTCCTGCTGGTGCCGCTGATGGTGGCGCCGGTGATCGCCGCGATCATGATGCGCTGGATGTTCAACGATCAGTTCGGCATCGTCAACGCCGTGCTCGAAGGGCTCGGGCTCGACGGCCAGCCTTGGCTGGTGCAGCGCTGGAGCGCCTTCGCCATCATCCTGCTGACCGACATCTGGCTGTGGACGCCGTGGTTCGCGCTGCTGCTGCTGGCCGGCCTGCAAAGCCTGCCGAAGGAACCGTTCGAGGCCGCCGCGATCGACGGCACCACCGCCTGGCGGGTGTTCCGCTATCTGACACTGCCGATGCTGCGGCCGGTGATCGTGGTCTGCGTCGTGATCCGCGCGATCGACGCCTTCCGCACCTTCGACATCGTCTGGACGCTGACCGGCGGCGGCCCGGGACGGTCGACCGAATTGTTCAGCCTCTATGCCTACGTTCATGCCTTCCTCAATCTCGACTTGGGGCGAGGCTCGGCGGCGGCGATCATCGGCGGCCTCATCATCCTGGTGATCGGCGTCGTGCTGTATCGCCTCGTCGACCGCATCGCGAAGGCCTGACGCAATGGCGATGGTGAGCCGACCGCTGATGTTTGCCCGGTTGCCCAAAGGTGCCCGGCGCGCGCTGTTCGGCCTCGCGGTCGCCGGCATTTGTTTCGCCTTCGCCTTCCCGGTGCTGTGGCTGATCCTGACCTCGCTGCGGCCGGAGTCGGGGGTCTACTACGTCCATCGCGGCACCGAGTTCACGCTCGGCAATTTCGCCGAGGTGCTGCGCGACGACCGGATCGTCGAGGCCTTCTTCAACAGTGCCCTGATCTCGACGCTGGCGACCGTGTTCTCGCTGCTCGTCACGGTTTCGAGCGGCTACATGCTGTCGCGCTTCCATGGCCCGGCCTCGCGCACCTGGTTCGGCACCATCTACGTGTTCCGCTGCGTGCCCTATATCTCATGGGTCCTGCCGCTCTATTTCGTCGCCCAGAGCTGGGGCATCTACGACACCTATCTCGGGCTGCTGCTGCCGCACGTGGCGGTGCACATCTGCTTCTTCTCCTGGCTGATGAAGGGTTTCTTCGACGGCATCGATCCGTCGATGGAATACGCCGCCATGATCGACGGCTGCACCCGCTGGGGCGCGTTCGTGCGCGTCGCCGTGCCCTCGGCGATCCCGGCGATCTCGGCGCTGGCGGTGCTGTGCTGGCTGTTCACCTGGAACGAGTTCCTGTTCGCCCTGATCCTGACCGGCAACCGGGTTCCGATGATCACCGTGATGATGGCCCAGTTCGTTACCGAAATGGGGCTGCGCTGGAACCTGATGGCCGCAACCGCGGTGATGGCGCTGGTGCCGGCGTTCCTGCTGGCCCTGTTCGGACAGAAGTACGTGATCCGCGGCTTGCGGATCTAGGCGAGAGAACGAGAACAACCGGGAGGAAAGCGATGCATGGAATTGTGAGATGGGCCTTGGCGACGGTCGCGGCCTTGGCGATGGCGACGGGCCCGGCGACGGCCCAGGTCAAAGAATTGCGTATCGGCTACCAGCCAAGCCCGATCCAGGATGCCTCGATCGCCATGTTCGAGACCTGGGGCGCCAAGAACGGCGTCAAGATCGTCAAGGTGCCGAATTCCTACGGCGTCTATGTCGAGAAGATGACCGCCTCGCTGACGTCGAACTCGGATCAGTACGACGTGATCTGGCACAACGACGACTGGGGCCAGACCTGGGCCCATCTGCTGGAGCCGACCGACGACATCGACGCCCTGAAATATGCCGAGAAGTGGGGCATGGCGCCGGTCGTGTTCGCCAACGCCCAGGGTCAGAATACCGTGGTGCCGATGGGCCAGACCTTCAGCGTCTTCTTCTACCGCAGCGATCTGGTTCAGCCCAACGAGGTACCGAAGACGCTCGCTGAGTTGGTAACCGTCAGCAAGAATCTGCAGGCCGCCAACAAGGTGAAGTTCGGCTACGTCGGCGGCATGTCGATGAACAACAGCTGGTTCAGCTTCTTCTGGTCGATGTGGGGCAACAACTGCGATGTTCTGTTGCCGCCGTACGAGCGCGACAACAAGAAGCTCGCGGAGAACGGTTGGAAGTCGGGCATGAATGAACCGTGCATGCGCGACACGATCGAGTACTGGTGGGATGCGATCAACACCCACAAGATCTCGCCGCGCGGCATGCCGGCCTACGATCGCAACGAGGCCAACGCCGTCTTCATGTCCGGCGATGCCGCCTTCACCGTCGCCGACTCGCTGTGGTGGAGCACGTTCAATGACCCCGCCAAGTCGAAGGTCGCGGGCCGGGTGGCCGCAGCGCGCTTCCCGCTCGGACCCAACCGCACCAAGCCGTTCGCCTGGGACGACATCTGGGGCTGGGCGATCCCGAAATCGATCGCGCCGGAGCGCAAGAAGCTGGCCAAGGAGATGCTGGCCGCCATGATGACTGACGAAGAGGGCCAGATCAAATTGTGGAAGGCGACCGGCGCGCCGCCGCCCAACACCGAGTACTGGCCCAAGATCGCGGCGCAGGATCCGTTCATGAAGCTGCTGAAGGAGTCGGTGCTCGATTCGCCCGACAAGGTGCGCGGCGCCTACTACTTCCCGCAGTGGCCGGCGGTGCATAAGGCATTCAGCGATACCGCGGTCAAGGCGGTCACCGGCAAACGTGAGGACATCGCCAAGGTGCTCGCCGAAGGCGCGCCGCTGGTAAGCAAGGCAGCACAGTAGCGCCACACCCCCGCCGTGCCGGCGTACGGCGGGGGTGGGCACGCAAGGCAAGCAAAATCGGCAGGGACATGGCAGCGATCACACTCAGCAAGCTCAACAAGCACTACGGATCGCTGCACCACGCGGTGAAGGACGTCGATCTCAGTATTGCCGACCGGGAGTTCGTGGCGTTGGTCGGACCGTCCGGCTGCGGCAAGTCGACGACGCTGCGCATGATCGCGGGGCTCGAGGACATCAGCAGCGGCGAAATCCGCATCGGCGAGCGGGTGGTCAACCACCTGCCGCCGCGCGACCGCGACATCGCCATGGTGTTCCAGAACTATGCGCTCTATCAGCACATGAGCGTCTACGACAATCTGGCCTTCGGATTGCGCAACAAGCGCACGCCGGAAGCCGAGATCAAGGCGGCGATCGATCGCGCCGCGGAGATGCTCGGCCTGCACGAGCTGTTGCAGCGCAAGCCGCGGCAATTGTCGGGCGGCCAGCAGCAGCGCGTCGCTCTCGGCCGCTGCATCGTGCGCAATCCGCTGGTGTTCCTGTTCGACGAGCCACTGTCCAATCTCGACGCCAAGCTGCGCGCCCAGATGCGCATCGAGATCAAGCGGCTGCACGCGCAGATGCCGACCACCTCGGTGTTCGTGACCCACGATCAGGTCGAGGCCATGACCTTGGGCGACCGGGTCGTGATCATGCGCGACGGCCGGGTGCAACAGGTCGGCACGCCGCTCGCGGTCTACGCAAAGCCAGCCAACAAGTTCGTCGCCGGCTTCATCGGCGCGCCGGCGATGAACTTTCTCGAGACCACTATCCGAAGCGACGGCCGCACGGTGACGGTCGAAGCGGCGGGCCTCAAACTGACGCTGAACGGGGCCGACGCGCAAAGGCTTGCCGGCTGGCATGGCCGGCGCGCAATCATGGGCGCGCGGCCGGAGCATCTGGCGCTCGGCGACGGCGCGCCGGGCCACGGCTTCGATGCCCGTGTCGAGGTCGTGGAGCAATTGGGTTCCGAGATCATTCTCGAGACCCGGGTTGGCGACACCCGGATCACCGTCGCCCGCGTCGGCGCCGAAACGCCGGTTGCCGCCGGCGATCAGGTTCGCCTGTCGGCGCAGCCGGGTCGTCTGCATTTCTTCGACCCCGAGACCGAAATGCCGATCGCGGTGTGAACGAAGCCGAGCATAGATTTCGCGTTCGCGCTCGGCCCCGCTTGGCGCTACGCCGGGGCGGACCACCCAACCGGAACCCTCGCCATGACCGAGCCCTGTGACCTGCCAGCCGTCACCGCCCGCCGCCTGATCGGGGCCAAGCGCCTGTCGCCGGTCGAGCTGCTGGACAGCTGCCTCAAGCGCATCGAAGCGACCAACAAGGCGGTCAATGCCATGGTCGCGATCGACGAGAAGGCGGCGAAGAAGGCGGCGAAACAGGCCGAGAACCAGGTCATGCGCGGCGATGAGTTGGGCCTGCTGCACGGGCTGCCGCTCGGCGTCAAGGACCTGCAGGCGACGGCTGGGCTGCGCACCACCTGGGGATCGCTGATCTACAAGGACCATGTTCCGAAGGAGGACGAGCCCGGCATCGCGCAGCTGCGCGGCCACGGCGCCGTGATCTTGGGCAAGACCAACACGCCCGAGTTCGGTGCCGGCGCCAACACCCGCAACCGCGTCTATGGCGCCACCGGCAACCCGTTCGATCCGAAGAAGACCTGCGCCGGCTCGTCCGGTGGCTCGGCGGTGGCACTCGCCCTGGGGCAGGTGCCGATCGCCACCGGCTCCGATTATGCCGGCAGCCTGCGTACCCCGGCGGCGTTCTGCGGCGTGGTCGGCTTCCGCCCCTCGCCCGGTCTGGTGCCGTCGCCCGACCGTGCCTTCGGCCTGTCGCCGTTCCAGGTCAACGGTCCGATGGGGCGCTCGGTCGCCGACGCGCACCTGCTGTTGCGGGCCCAGATCGGCGTCGACAACCGTGATCCATGGTCGAACGACAATGCCATGCGCATTCCGGAATATTTGATCGACGTCGACCTCGGCGGCATGCGCGTGGCGATCTCGACCGACCTCGGTTGCGCTCCCGTCGACGAAGGCATCGCCCGCACGTTCCGGTCGCGCGTGAAGACCTTCACCAACGTGTTTGCCGAGGTCCAATATGTCGATCCCGATTTCGACGGCATCCACGAGGTGTTCGATGCCTACCGCGCCATGAATTTCGTCGGTGCGCACGGCGAGCGGCTGGCCAAGTACCGCGAGCTGCTCGACCGCAACGTGATCGACGGCACCGAGCGCGGCCTCAAGGTGACGATGGCTGAGTTTGCGGCGGCCGGCGTGAAACAAGCGAGCCTCTACAAGCAATTCCTGTCGTTCTTCGAAGAGGTCGACATTTTGATCTGCCCGGCCGCCGCGGTGTCGCCGTTTCCGCACGCGCAATGGTTCCCCGAGGCGATCAACGGCGAGGCGATGCCGAACTACACCCGCTGGATGGCGATCGCCTACGCGCCAACGACGGTAATGGCGGCGGCCGCGGTGATCCCGTGTGGCCTCGACGAACAGGGCATGCCGTTCGGCATTCAGGTGGTCGGCCCCAACGGCGCCGACGGGCTGGTGCTGGAAGTGGCGCACGCGCTCGAGCAGATCCTCGCCGGCATCCCGGCGACCGGCCGGCCGATCCCAAACCTGAAGCGCTTCAAAGCCTGATTGCCTCGCGCGGCATTGATCGTGATCAAGGCGGCGCTGGTCGTCCGTGGGACGATGATAGCTTATTTTGGATGGCGGCGCGGGGAGCCATGTTGCTGCGAAGATTGACGATGGTGATGCAGGTCGCGGCAGCAGCCATGCTCGGATTGCCGGCCATCGCCGCCGACATCCACGATTTCTGGGATCGACGCTGCGCCGAGTGCCATGGGCATGCGGCGGCGTTTGCGCGCGGCCATCTCGTGGTCGTCGATGGCAAGTTGCAGGGGACCCACCACAAGCAGGACTTGAAGCGCTTCATGGGCCAGCACGAGATGGGCCCGGCGCTGGTCGGCGACATCTATGCGATGCTGTTGGCGCAGGCCGTGTCGGCGCCGCTCTATCAGCAGAAATGCGCAGCCTGCCACGACACGGCGGCGAAGTTCGCGCGCGCCTCGTTGATATTGCGCGATGGCGTTATCGTGGGGAAATCCAACCGGCTTCCGTTGGCCGAGTACCTGCAGCGGCATGGCCGATTGAAGCCGGAAGAGATCGGCGTTGTCGTCGATGCGCTGACGCGCGTACATAGAGAGATCGACGGTGCGACGGTCAGATGACTTCGCGCGCCGCCGTTCTGGGCGTGAACATTCGACCCGCCGCCCAGGCCGGAAGCAATGCCGCTGGTACCGAGGCAAAGACGAACCAAGTTGGATGAGGTAACATCATCATCATTGCGGTAGCGGCCACCAGCATGGTTGCCCCGACGGTCCAGGCTGTCCAGGCACGCCTGGCAAGATGGGCAGCTATCGCACCGCCCGCGAACGAGCCTGCCGCCCACGCAATCAAGATCGTGCCGAAAGCGCCCGTTGGCAGCTTATCGATAACCGCGGCAAGGGCACCGGACTTCGAGAAATCGACGCCAGTTGGCGGCGGGAATATCGCATGACCGATGGCTTCGCCAGCCGCCACCGTCAGTATCGCCGTTGCTATACCGGCGAGTGTTCCGAGGACGACGCGCAACATCACACAATATCCTGTCTATGCCACTGATGAAGTCTAGGTTAGGCGATGCACCGGCTTGCCGCCACTGCCATGCTCGGCCGCCAACCGAGGTCGCAGCGGCAATCTGTGACGACTGGAGATAGGATCATGAAGGCCGTGCGCACCGACCGCGAACTCGAATGTCCCGGCATCGATGCCGGCCTGCGCGGCCGCGGCGTCGAACTCGTCACGCTTCCCGATGGCATCCCCGAGGCGGAACTCATCGCAGCCGTCGCCGACGCCGACCTGATCTTGATGTGCTACACGCCGATAACCGCGGGCGTGATCGCAGCGGCGGGCAAGCTCAAGGGCATCGTCAAGTACGGTGTCGGCATCGACGCGATCGACATTGCGGCTGCAATATCGCGCGGCATTCCGGTCGTCAACGTGCCGGAGTATGCCGAGCAGACGGTGGCGGAAGGCGCATTCGCGCTATTGATTGCGCTTGCCAAGCGGCTGCCGGAGATTTCGGGCGCAGTGGCGCGCGAAGGCTGGATCTGGCCCCAACAACGCTGGCTCGGCCAGGACATCGGCGGCAAGACGCTGGGGCTTGTCGGCTTCGGTCGCATCGGCCGCAGCATGGCGCGGATGGCGGCAGCCGGCTTTGGCGCACGTGTCGCCGCCTTCGACCCCAATGTCGATGCTGAAGCGATGCGAGCGGCCGGTGTCGAGAAGGCCTATGACCTGCGCGCGATGCTGGCGACGAGCGATTTCATCTCGATTCATTGCGTGCTCAACGACGCAACCCGGCACCTGATCGGCGCCCGCGAGCTCGCGTGCATGAAGCGCTCGGCGATCCTGATCAACGTCTCGCGCGGCGCCATCATTGACGAGGCGGCACTGGTCGCAGCCCTGGTCGAGGGTCGCATCGCCGGCGCCGGGCTCGATGTCTATTCGGCCGAGCCGCTGCGCCGGCAAGGCCACATGCTGAGCCCGCTCTTCGGCCGCGACAATGTCATCCTGTTTCCGCACCTGACGTTCTACACGCACGAGGCCATGCAGCGGCTGGAGGAGGATACGCTCGCCCGCTGCTTCGAGATCCTTGACGGCCGGCCGGTGACGGTTCGCTCGCGCGATCCGCGGTTGCGAGCGCAAGCCAAGGGCGTGAACTTCGCCTGAAGAGCACACAAACAACAACGGCGAGCGCAGATTGCGCTCGCCGTCGGTAGGGTCGGTTCATTCGCGAACGCGCAATCAGGCCTTCTGGTTGCGGTAGCGGATCATGTAGCTGTCCATGGTGTAGTCGGTGATCTGGTGCCACAGATAGCCGTCATTCTGGAACGCCATGTAGCTGTCGTAGAGCTTCTTGAAGGCCGGGTTCTTGGCGTTGATCTCGGCGTAGAGCTCGTTGGCGGCCTTGTAGCAGGCATCCATGATCTCAGGGCTGAACGGCGTCAGCGCGGCGCCCTGCGTGGCCAGCCGCTTCAGCGCCGCCGCGTTGACCGCATCGTACTTCGACATGACCCACATCGTCGTTTCCATGCACGCGGTCTGCAAGGGCCTGCTGATAGTTCTTCGGCAGCGCGTTGTACTTCTCGACGCTGGCAATAAAGTTGGTCGTCGAGTTCGGCTCCCACCAGCCGGGATAATGGTAGAACTTGGCGACCTTGACGAAGCCGAGCTTCTCGTCATCGTAGGGACCAACCCACTCGGCGCCGTCGATGGTGCCCTTTTCCAGCGCCGGGTAGATGTCACCGGCACCGATCTGCTGCGGCACCATGCCGACCCGCGTCACGATCTTGCCGGCGAAGCCGCCGAGCCGCATCTTGACGCCTTTCAGGTCGTCGGCGGTCTTGAGCGGTTTGCGGAACCAGCCGCCCATCTGGCAGTTGGTATTGCCGCCCGGGAACGTGATCGTGTTGTAGCCCTTGAGGAAGTCGTTGAGCAGTTCCAGGCCGCCGCCATGGTACAGCCAGGCATTCTGCATGCGGCTGTTCATGCCGAACGGCAGCGCCGAGCCGAACACGAAGGCGTCGTCCTTGCCGAAGTAGTAGTAGAGGGCGGTGTGGCCGCACTCGACGGTGTTGTTCTGCACCGCATCGAGCACCTGCAGGGCACCGACGATTTCGCCGGCGGCGAACGGCTGGATCTGGAACTTGCCGTCGGTCAGGTCGCTAACGCGCTTGGCGATCAGCTCGGCGCCGCCATAGAGGGTGTCGAGCGACTTCGGCCAGCTGGCCTGCATGCGCCACTTCACTTCCGGATTCGATTGCGCGATGGCCGGCGCGGCGACGGTCGCGGCAGCGGCGGCGACGCCACCTGCGCTTGCGGTCTTGAGGAATTTGCGTCTGTTGACGGTCGTCATGCTGCGGCGTCCTCCCGGGATTGCCAGTTGTGTTGGATAGACTCATGCGCGCAGCTCTTTTATCCCCTGAACCAGAGGCCGGCCGCGTCGCAGCGCTGCCATGCTAGTACGGCCGCAATCAGGATGCCAGAGGCATCGTATCAGTCTGGCAAATAATGACTTTCAACCGCCACGCCGGATCGCCCGTCCGGCCCTTACGATGGCATCGACGTTGAGTCCGTAGTGAGCATATAGCTCGGCGACCGAACCCGACTGGCCGAAGTGCTCCGGTCCGAGCGCCCGGGTGCGGTGGCCTTTGACCGCGCCCAGCCACGACAGCGTCTCGGGGTGGGCATCGCACACGGTGACCAGGGCGGCATCGCGCGGCAGCTCGTCGAGCAGCATCTCGACGTGGGAACGGACAGTTGCGTCGCCCTGCTCGCGGGCGCGTTGAGCGCCGTGCCAGCCGGCCGACAATCGGTCGGCGCTGGTGATTGCCAGCACCCCAATGCCGGCGCGCTCTTGGCCGAAATAGGCCGCCGCTTCGATGGCCTCTGGCAGCACCGCGCCCATGGCGACGATGCAGAGGCTGGTCGCCGGGTTCGGCCGGCGCAGCCAGTAGCCGCCGTTGATGATGTCGCGCTGTTGCCCGGCATCGAGGCGGCGGTTGATCTGCTCGATCGGCCGCGTCGACAGCCTGAGATAAACCGAACCTCCCTTGTTGTCGCGCGACCAGCCCTCGCCGTCGTCGGCGGTGCCATTGCGTTGGATGTAGTCGAAGGCCCAATGCATGATCGTCGCCAGCTCGTCGACGTAGGCCGGCTCGAAACTCGCAAGCCCGTCCTGGGCGAGGCCGATCAGCGGCGTCGCGATCGACTGATGCGCGCCGCCTTCGGGAGCGAGCGTCAACCCGGATGGCGTCGCCACCACGATGAAGCGGGCGTCCTGGTAGCAGGCATAGTTCAGCGCATCGAGCCCGCGCATGATGAACGGGTCGTACAGCGTGCCGATCGGGATCAGCCGCTCGCCGAACAGGGAGTGCGACAGGCCGGCGGCGCCAAGGGTGAGGAACAGGTTCATCTCGGCGATGCCGAGTTCGATATGCTGGCCCTTCGGGCTCATCTCCCACTTTTGCGGGCTCATCAGGCCGCGGTCCTTGAACACGTCCTCCTTGCTTGCCATCGAGAACAGGCCGCGCCGGTTGACCCAAGGGCCGAGGTTTGTCGAGACGGTGACGTCGGGCGATGTGGTGACGATGCGGTCGGCGAGCGGGCCGCCGGCCTTGGCGATCTCGTCCAGGATCTTGCCGAACCCGTTCTGCGTCGAGATAGCGCCCTTGGCCTCCGTCACCACCGGTTCGCCGACCGGGATGCGCGGCGCCTCGAAGCGGCGGCGACCCTTGGCGTTGAACGGCACGCGGGCAAGGTAGCTCTTGATTTCGGTCGCGGGCAGTCCGAGACCGGCGAATGGTTCCCACTCCTCGCCCTGGTTGATGCCTTGCAGACTGCGGAACGCCTGCATCTGGGCCTTGGTCATCAGCCCGGCGTGATTGTCCTTGTGACCGGCGAAGGGCAAGCCAAAGCCCTTGATGGTGTAGGAGATGAAGCAGACCGGTCGGTCGGTCGGTACGGCTGCGAAGGTATCCAGGATCGCCTCGAGATCGTGGCCGCCGAGGTTGGTCATCAGCCGGGCGAGATCGGCATCGTTGTGTCGGTGCACGATCGCGAGTGCTGCTTGATCGCCGGCGAGGTCCGCCTCGATCTGCTTGCGGAACGCGGCCCCGCCCTGGAACACCAAGGCCGAATAAAGCTGGTTCGGGCAATCGTCGATCCAGCGCCGGATCGCCTCGCCGCCGGGCTCCTTGAATACCGCCTCGAGCAGCCGGCCGTACTTGATCAGGGCAACGTGCCAGCCGAGGTTCTGGAACAGCCCGGCGACCTTCATGAACAGCTGGTCGGAGACCACGCTGTCGAGGCTCTGGCGGTTGTAGTCGACCACCCACCAGGTGTTGGTGAGGCCGTGCTTCCAGTATTCGAGCAGCGCCTCGTGGATGTTGCCCTCGTCGATCTCGGCATCGCCCATCAGCGACACCATGCGCCCCTTCGGCCATTCCTTGGACCAGCCCTTGGCGTGCACGTAGTCCTGGATCAGGCTCTGGAAGCCGGTCTGGGCGACGCCCAAGCCGACCGAGCCGGTCGAGAAGTCGACATCGTCCTTGTCCTTGGTGCGCGAGGGGTAGCTCTGGGCGCCGCCAAAAGCCCGGAAGTCCTTCAGCTTGTCGAGCGTCTGGTTACCGAGCAGGTACTGGATCGCATGGAACACCGGGCTCGCGTGCGGCTTCACCGCCACCCGGTCCTCTGGGTTCAGGATGTGGAAATAGAGCGCCGTCATCAGCGTCGCCATCGAGGCGGAGGAAGCCTGGTGGCCGCCGACCTTGACGCCATCGACGTTCTCGCGCTCGTGGTTGGCGCAATGGATCATGTACGACGACAGCCACAGCACCTTGCGCTCGAGTTCACGCAGCATGGCAAGGGTGGCCGCCCGGTCGGTCGCAGAGAGTGAACCGTCCATCAGTGGGATCCTCCAGGATTGGTCACGACCTCGAGTTCGAAGCCGAGCGCGCGCAGCCGTTCGACCACCTCGTCGAGATGGGTGCGGTCGCGGGTTTCGATCACCACCTCGAGCAACGTGCCCTTGGCCGGCAGGTCGGAGAAGGTGCGCTGGTGCGAGACCTCGATGATGTTGGCGCCGGCTTCGCCGAGCAGCGTTGCAACGCGGGCGAGCTGGCCCGGACGGTCGACGAGATCGATCGACAGCTGCGACAGCCGGCCCTCGCGGGCGAGCTCGCGGGTCAGCACCGACGCGAGGATACGGGTGTCGATGTTGCCGCCGCACAGGACGAGGCCGAGGGTGCGGCCGGTAAAGCGCGGCTTGTTGGCGACTACGGCGGCGAGACCGGCAGCGCCGGCACCCTCGACCACGGTCTTCTCGATATTGATCAGCAGTGACACCGCGTGCTCGATCTGCGCTTCCGTCACGAGCAGAATGTCGTCGACATGCGCGCGGATCAGCCCTTCGGTGAGCGCGCTCTCGCCCTTGACCGCGATACCTTCGGCGAGTGTGTCGCCGCGGACCGGTAGCGACGTGCCCTTGATGCGATTGTACATCGCCGGTACCAGCGCCGCCTGTACGCCGATCACCTCGATCGATGGCTTGATTGCTTTGGCTGCGACGGCGATGCCCGAGATCAGCCCGCCGCCGCCGATCGGCACCACCAGCGTGTCGAGGCCAGGCACGGCGGCCAGCATCTCGAGCGCGATCGTGCCCTGTCCGGCGATGATTACCGGATCGTCGTAGGGGTGGACGAAGGTCAGCCCCCGGGCCTTGGCCTCGGCGTGGGCGAAGGCCGCCGATTCCTCGAGCGTCGCGCCTTCGACGATGACGCGGGCGCCGTGCCCCTTGGTGTTCTCGACTTTCACCATCGGCGTGCCGACCGGCATGACGATGGTGGCCGCGATGCCGAGGCGCTTGGCGTGGTAGGCGACGCCCTGGGCGTGGTTGCCGGCCGACATGGCGATGACGCCCGCCGCGCGTTGCGCGGCATCGAGGCTCGTCAGCTTGTTGAGGGCACCGCGCTCCTTGAACGAAGCGGTGAACTGCAGGTTCTCGAACTTCAGCCAGATCTGAGCGCCGATGAGCTCCGACAGCGTGCGGCTGTGATCGAAGTCGGTGTCGAGCACCGCCCCTTTGATGACGCCGGCAGCGCGCCTGACATCCGCCAGCGTCACGGCTGCCCCTGCCCCGGTCCTGGTCGCCTGCTGGTTCATGGTCTCTGCCCTCGGTCGGTTACGCATTAGCGGAATTCGCGTAGCGAAAAATTGCAGTATTTGCCAATACGACTTCTAATTGTGCCAGAAATTGCTAGACACAACGCGCGCATTAATGGAAATCGCCAAAACATGACCCTTGATGCCATTGACCGGCGAATTCTCGCCGCGCTCCAGGCGAACGGACGCCTCACTGCCACCGAACTCAGCGAGCGCGTCGGGCTAACTACCAGCCCGTGCCTGCGCCGCATCCGCCGGTTGGAGGAAGCGGGTGTTATTACAGGCTATTCCACTGTCGTCGACCAGACCAAGGTTGGCCTGCCGGTTTCGGTATTCGTCTCGATCAAGCTCGAACGCCAGCACGAGGACACCATGCAGCGTTTCGAGACGGCCGTGCGGCGCTGGCCGGAAGTCGTGGAGTGTTACCTGATGACCGGCACCCGCGACTATCTCTTGCGCGTCGTCGCCCGCGATCTCAACGACTACGAGCGCTTCTTGAAGCAGACGCTGACCCGGCTCGACGGTGTCGCCAGCATCGAATCGAGCTTTGCCCTGGCCCAGGTAAAGCACTCCGGTGCCCTGCCGATCGCTGGTGATTGACGAGGGGAGATGAACAGCGGCTAAACGCAGCATTCAGACTGAGGTCAAGCACGCGACGTTAAGGTCGTCTCATCCAAGCGAATTCGGGGCACGCGGGGCTCCACCGAGGAACATCGAGGGTGAGTGCCATGACGGTTCACAGCGACATCAAGACGGCCCTGATCGGCGTTGTCGCGGCAGCTGCAATCCTGGCTGCGGCGTTCGTGTCGGTGGCTCCGGCACGCTCCGAGCCGTTGCATCGAATATCGGCGACGGGCTTCAGCGGGACAGCGGGTCCCGGCAGATACGACGAATGGCGTGCTCGCTGCATTGCCAGCAAGAACTGTCAGGCGAAGGTCGCCTTTCGGTTCGGTTCACCGCATGCGCGCCGGACATCGGCGCGTACGCTGGAAGTGCAGTGCGACGGCCGCATGCGGTTCGCGCGCTGCGAAGCCAGCGGCATAGCGACCCTGCGCGGCAGCGTCGGCATCGGCCGTTGGAGTTGAGCCGGGCCTGAAATCGCCCGGTAATGCAATAAAGAGGCGACAGCTGACGGGGAGCCTGACGGGCTCCCCTTTTTCCGTCGACGCTTATCCGCGCATCTTGGGGTCGAGCCAGTCGCGAAGCGAGTCGCCGAACATGTTGAAGGCGAACACGGCGCAGGTAATCGCGAGGCCTGGGAACAGGATCATCCACGGTGCGCTCTTGTAGAAATCGGCGCTGGCGCCGGATAACATCAGGCCCCACGCCGGCGTCGGCTCGGTTACGCCCAATCCCAGGAACGACAGCGAAGCTTCGAGCAGGATCGCCTGGGCGATGAAGGCCGTCGACATGATGAGGAATGGTGCCACGATGTTCGGCAGGATGTGCCGGCAGATGATGCGTGCATCGCCGTAGCCGGCGGCACGGGCGGCGTCGATGAACGGCATCTGGGCCAGCGACAGGGTGGATGAGCGTGCAATCCGCGCCATCCGCGGAATGGTCGTCAGCGCGATGGCGGCAATGAGATTGAGGTCGACGCCGAACACCGGCCATTTGCCCAGCACGGCGACCACCACCATGGCGAGCACGATGATCGGGAACGACAGCATGATGTCGACGATGCGCTGGATCAACGAATCGATCCGCCCGCCCCAGTAGCCCGACGCAGCACCGATCAGGGCGCCCAGCGTGCATCCGATCAGCGACGACAGGATGCCGACCGCAAGCGCGGTACGCGCACCATAGACGATGCGGCTGAACACGTCG
Source organism: uncultured Alphaproteobacteria bacterium (assembly GCA_963741505.1). Taxonomy (GTDB): domain Bacteria; phylum Pseudomonadota; class Alphaproteobacteria; order Rhizobiales; family Hyphomicrobiaceae; genus JAKFWF01. Next base: position 279,689 of record CAVUIJ010000021.1, read on the forward strand.
CGGCCGAACTGGTCGGTGCCGAGCCAGTGCTCCGAGTCCGGCGCTCCGAGCATGGCGGCGAAGTCGATCGCCTCCGGATCGAAGGGCGCGATCCATGCCGCACCCACTGCCGAGACGACGTAGGCGAGGATCACGATCAGGCCTGCGAAACCGAGCGGTTGCTGGCGGATGAACTGCCAAGCAAGATTGGGCCGCCGGGGCAGTACATCGGCGGCTTTAGCAATACCTGCTGCGGTCGTCACATCGGCCATGGGTCAGCTCACTCGGATGCGCGGATCGAGCAGCCCGTACAGCAGATCGACCACGAGGTTGACGAGAATGAAGATCACCGCGATCAGCATGACGAGGCCCTGGATCATGTTGAAGTCGCCTCGCGTCGTCGCGTCGACGAACAGCTTGCCGATGCCGTTGAGATTGAACACCTGCTCGGTGACGACGAGACCGCCGATCAGGAAGGCGAACTCGAGGCCGATCACGGTGACGACGGGCAGCAGCGCGTTGCGCAACGCATGCCGCCGCACCACCAGCGACTGGAACAGGCCCTTGGCGCGGGCGGTGCGAATATAGTCCTCGCGCAGCACTTCGAGCAGCGAGGAACGCATCATGCGGGTGGCAATCGCGGCATACCGGTAGCCGACCGACAACGCCGGCATGAGCGTCGTCTGCAGGCTCGCCACCGGATCGGTGAAGATCGAGACGTAGCCGATCGGCGGCAGCCAGTCCTTCCAGGCGAGCAAAGCCATGATCATCAGCATGCCGAGCCAGAACGAGGGTATCGCCAGGCCCGACACCGCAAGTATTCGGACCACGTAGTCGATCCAAGTGTCGCGATAGACCGCCGACAAGATGCCGAGCGGCACCGAGATCAGGATCGCGATCAGCGTCGCCATGATCGCGACCTGCAGCGACACCGGGAAGCGGATCGCGATCTCCTTCATCACCGGCTGGCCGGTCCACAGCGAGTTGCCGAGATCGAACCGGGCAAGTCCGACCATGTAGTCGGCAAACTGCGCGGCAATCGGCTTGTCGAGCCCGAGCCGCTTGCGCTCGGCCTGGATCGTCTCCTCGGTCACCGCCGCGCCGTCGGCGCGCAGCTTCACCACCACCGGATCGCCGGGCACGACGCGGATCAAAAAGAACGTCATCACCGCGACCCCGATGAGGGTCGGGATCAGCAGGGCGAGGCGGCGGGCGAGGAACAGGATCATTGGTTGTCGCCTATTGATCTAGCCAGACATTGCTCAAGTCCTGACCGGTGAAGTGGCTGGCGTGCAGCTCCCATCCCTTGACCTTCTTGTTCAGCACGACGATGCGCTGCCACCAGAACAGCATCATCGAGTAGCTCTGGGTCAGCGCCCGCTTCTCGAAGGCATGCGTGAGCTTGCGGCGCTCGGCCGGATCGACGGCGGTCGCTTGCCGGGCGAACAGCTCGTCGAGCTCGGGATCCTCGGCGCCTGATACGTTTACCGGCGATTTCGAAGCCGAGTAGAACTTGACGAACTGCAACGACGGATCATCGACGAAGTCGGAGATGAACTCCAGCGTGGCGTCGAATTCGCCTGTCGCCTGGGCGTCGAAATAGGCCTTGTTCTCGAGCTGCAGGTGCTCGGTCTCGACGCCGATCTTCTTCCACTCTGAGACGACGAAGATGCCGCCCGGCGTGTAGGGCTCGGCGACGTTGCGGTTGACGAGCTTGACCTTGAGGCTCGCGACGCCGGCGGCGGCGAGAAGCTTCTTGGCTTCTTCCTTGGCCTTGGCGCCGTCGCGGCCATAGCCTGGGAGCTTGACCAGCTCGTCTTCAGGCAGCGCCCACTCCGAGCCGGCGCGGGTGAAGCCGCCGACGAACTTCAACATCGAGATCTTCGACAGCGGCACCGAGCCGGCCCAGCGGTCGACCGCCATGCTGAGCGCCTGGCGCACGCGGATGTCGTCGAACGGCTTCTTCTTGGTATTGAAGGTGAGCAGCAGGCTCGTCGTCCACGGCCCTTCCATCACCGTCACTTTGTCCTTCATGGCATCGACCAGCTGGTCGCGCTCCTTGGGCGTGCGGCCGCGGAATTCGGCATCGAACTGGCCGCCCTGCATGCCAGGTACCACGGCGTTGGCCTTGACGAAGAACGCCTTGTAGCCGTCGAGGTAGGGCTTGCCGGCTTCGAAGTACTGCTCGAAACGCTTGCCCTCCCAGGTCGCTCCCTTGACGTAGTTGACGTAGACGAACGGCCCCGTCCCCATCGGCTCTTTTTCCGGGTACTTCGGGTCCTCTTTCAGTTTCTTGGCCGAATAGACGCAATTGAACGGCGAGGCGAAGTTGTTGACCATCGAGGCGTTGGGCGATTTGAGCCTGAACACCACGGTGTGGTCGTCGGGCGTGTCGATCGCGATGATGTCCTCATGCAGCGCCTTGCGCGCCGAGATGATGCCTTCCGGCGGCTTGATGATGCGCTCGTAGGTCGCCTTGATGTCGGCCGACGTGAACGGCGTGCCGTCATGGAACTTGACGTTGTCGGCGCAGCTTGAACGTGTAGGTCAGGCCGTCCTTCGCGGCCTCGAAGCTCTCGGCGAGATCGCCCTTGACCTCGAGCTTCTTGTTGACGTCGCCGGTGAACTTAAGCAGCCCCGAATAGTGCGGCCGCACCGGATGCAGCGTCGCGAACGTCGTCGTGGCGTGGCAATCATAGGTCGGCGGCTCGGCCACGATGGCGAAGCTCAAGATGCCGCCCTTCTTCGGCGTCTGCGCGAGTGCGGCGGGGCTGGCAGCGCCGAAAGACAGCACTAGCGTCAGTGCCAGTCGATTTCCTGTCTTCATCGTGGCGTTCACTCCATATTGCATATGTGCCGCGTTTACTTCTGGTCGAGCCATACTTCGACAAGGTCCTGGCCGACGTAATGGCTCGGCGTGAAGTTCCAGCCCTTTATTTTCGAATTGTTGGCGATGATGCGGTGGAACCAGATCAGCGGCACCACGTAGGCCTGGGTCAAGGCGTAGCGCTCCATGTCCTGCACGAAGGCCTTGCGCTTTGCCGGATCGACCAGGCGGCGCTGCTGCTCGTACATCTCGTCGAGCTTCTTGTCCTCGTGTCCGGAATAGCCGGTCGGGGAGGCGTTCTTGGTCAGGAACTTGGTGAACTGGGCCGTCGGGTCGTCCATGAAGTCGTTCACGAACTCGATCGCGACGTCGAAATTGCCGGCGGTCGTGTTGTCGACGTAGAGCTTGGTCTCGAGCTGCTCGTGGCTGGCAGTGACGCCGATGCGCTTCCACTGGTCGATGACGTAGATGCCACCAGGCGTATAGGGCTCGGCGATATTGCGGTTCAAGAGCTTGAATGACAACGTTTCGACACCGGCCTCCTTCAGCAGCTTGCGCGCCTCGGTGCGCGAGGCTTCGGCGTCGCGGCCGAATCCCGGCAGCTTCTCGAGCTCGGCTGGCGGCAGTGACATGTCGTAGCCCGGCCGCATGACACCGCCGACGTGGCGCAGGATCGAAATCTTAGACAGCGCCTGACTGCCACCCCACCGGTCGATGGCAAGGGTCAGCGCCTGCCTCACGCGGATGTCGTCGAACGGCTTGCGCTTGGTGTTGAAGATGACGACGAGATTGCCGACCCAGGGGCCCTCGTGGACCGTCAGCTTGTCGCCCATCTTCTCCTTGAGCTGGGCTAGTTCCGACGGATTGCGGCTGCGGAATTCGGCGTCGAACTGGCCACCGAGCATGCCGGGCACGACGCCGCTCGACTTGACGAAATAAGCCTTGAAGCCGTCGAGATAGGGCAGTCCCTTGCGGAAGTATCCGTCGAACTTGCGACCCTCCCAGGTCGAGCCCTTGACGTGCTCGACGAAGCGGAAGGCACCGGTGCCCATGATGTTATTCTCGGGGAAGCGCGGATCTTCCTTCAGCTTCGCCGCCGAGTAGATGCAGTTGTAGGGCGAGGCGAGGCTTTCGAGCACGCCGGCGACCGGCGTCTTGAGCCTGAACACCACGGTTGCCGAATCGGGCGTCTCGACCGCCACGATGTCGGCGTAGTATGCAACGCGCGCAGAGATCACGCCGGTCGGCGGCTTGATGATGCGGTCGTAACTCGCCTTGACATCGGCCGAAGTCAGCGCGCTGCCGTCGTGGAACTTGACGCCCTCGTGCAATTTGAATGTGTAGGTGAGCTTGTCTGCGGACACCTCCCAGCTCTTGGCCAGGTCGCCGATCACCTTTGGATATTTGGCCGTGTCGAATTTGAGCAGCGTCGAATAGTGCGGCGCCACCGGATGGATCAGCGCAAAAGTGGTGGAGGCGTGACAGTCGTAGTTCGGCGGCTCGGCGACGACCGAAAAACTCAGTGAGCCCCCGGCCTTTGGGGTCTGCGCCGCAGCTGGCGTGAGACCCGCCAGCACAACACCGAGCAAACCACAAACCATTCGCAACATATCGAGCCTCCTTCAGGTGTGCGGACACGCAGCGAAATGGCCCGCAGCGCGTTCATCAAGCTTGGGTACGTCGATCTTGCAGCTCGGCTGCGCGATGGCGCAGCGGGGGTGGAACACGCAGCCCGATGGTGGCCTGAGCGGACTTGGCAGCTCGCCGCGGATGATGGCGCGGGGGCGCGCCTTTTCAACCACCGGATCGGGCACCGGCGCGGCTTCGAGCAGCGCCCGCGTATAAGGATGCATCGGGTTCGCGAACAGCTCGTCGGCAGTTGCAAGCTCGACGATGCGGCCGAGATACATGACCGCCACCCGGGTCGAGATGTGCCGCACCACGGCCAGGTCGTGGGCGATGAAGATATAGGTGAGGCCGAGCTTGTCCTGCAGGCTTTCGAGCAGGTTGATCACCTGGCCCTGGATCGATACGTCGAGTGCCGACACCGCCTCGTCACACACGATCACCTGCGGATTGACGGCGAGCGCGCGGGCGATGCCGACGCGCTGGCGCTGGCCGCCGGACAACTCGTGTGGATAGCGCAGTGCCATGTAGGGGAAGAGACCGACCAGGGTCAGCAGCTCGGCAACGCGGGCTGGGCAATCCGCCTTCGGCGTTATGCCATGCACTCGCATCGGCTCGGCGATGATCTGGCCAACGGTCATCCGCGGATTGAGCGACGAATAGGGATCCTGGAAGATCACCTGCATCTTCTTGCGCACATCGATCATGGCTTCGCGGCCGAGGTGCGCCAGATCGATGCCTTCGAACACGATCTCGCCGGCGGTCGGCTCGTCGAGACGAAGGATGACACGCCCGAGGGTCGATTTGCCGCAGCCCGATTCACCAACGATGCCGAGCGTCTCGCCTGCCCTGACCGACAATGTGACATCGTTGACCGCGCGCACGACCTTGTTCCGTCGCAGCAAGCCGCCGCCGATCCGGAAATGCTTCGAAACGCCGCGGATGTCGACCAGCGGCGCGGCGGCCGCAGAAGCCTGCGTCTTCGACGCCGTCACCTGGCTCGCCGGCTCCGGATCGAGGGCTGCAATCTCGCTGTGGCGATGACATGCAACCATGTGGTCGGGTGCAACGCTGACACGCGGCGGGACCGTGGTGCAAGCCTCGATCGCGAAGCGGCAGCGCGGACGGAAGCGGCAGCCCTCGGGCGGGTTCAGCAGGTTAGGCGGGGCGCCATCGATGGTCTGCAGCTTCATCGTGCGTGGCCGATCGAGTCGTGGCACCGCACCGAGCAGGCCACGGGCATAAGGGTGGGTCGGCGCGCCGAACACAGCCTCCGCCGGCCCACTTTCGACGATTCGGGCGGCGTACATCACATTCACGCGATCGGCGTAGCGAGCGACGATCCCCAGGTTGTGGGTGATGACGATGACGGCGATGCCGAGCCGCCGCGACAGGTCCTTCATGAGTTCGAGGATCTGCGCCTGGATCGTGACGTCGAGCGCCGTGGTCGGCTCGTCGGCGATCAGCAGCTTCGGATTGCAGGCGAGCCCGATGGCGATCATCACCCGCTGCCGCATGCCGCCCGACAACTGGTGCGGAAACTGGTCGAGGCGGCTCGCCGGGTCGGTGATACCGACCAGCGTCAGCAACTCGATCGCGCGGGCGTGGGCCTGCGCCTTGCTCATGTTGAGATGGATGAAGAGCGGTTCCATCAGCTGCAACCCGATCGACAGCACCGGATTGAGCGACGTCATCGGCTCCTGAAAGATCATCGCGATGTCGCGGCCGCGGATCTGCCGCATCGCCTCGTCGTCGAGCGTCAGCAGGTCGCGACCCTGAAAGAGGATGCGGCCGTTCTTGATGCGCGAGGTTGCCGGCGGCAACAGCCGCATGATCGCGAGCGCCGACACCGATTTGCCCGAGCCGCTCTCGCCGACGATGGCAACGATCTCGCCCGGCGACACGCTGTAGGTCACGCCCTCGACGGCGCGAACGGTGCCGGCTTGGGTCTCGAAATGCACGTGCAGATCTTCGATTTCAAGGATCGGCGGTTGGCGCGACGGCGCCACGACCGCCGTGTTGGCAGTCGGTGTGGCAAATGCGTCGATCCCTGCAGCGGCGCGATGCACCGTCGCCTCCATGGAAATAATCGCTAATCCCCCCAAGCCCGTTGGTGTGGGCTCAACGCGGCCGGTGCGTCTGCCCTGTTGGGCGGCGTGACGCCTGGCTCTTCGCGCCCTGACTAGCTACCACATGGCAGCGCCACGGCAAGAGCGTTCGCAAATCAGCGTTGTTGCCGCCCCGCCCAGGACATCAACCTGCCCTTGTGTCGTGACAGTCGTTGAAACCGTGGCTATCATCACTGACAGGGCGCCTGAATTCAAGAAGATCTATTTGCGGGGAGTGGCACGGGATGGCAATGCGGATCCGGCCCTGGTTGCAAGTGTCGGCGTCCGCGGCGATCGCGCTTGCAGTCGCAACCGGAGCCGACGCCAGGGCGATCAAGTGGGCGCGGTCCGGCGATGCCTTGACGCTCGACCCGCACGCGCAAAACGAGGGGCCGACCCACGCACTTGGCCACCAGATCTATGAGCCGCTGATCATCCGCGACAACCTCGGCAAGGCCGCGGCCGCTCTCGCGGAGAGCTGGGGCATCACCGCCGACCCGCTGGTATGGGAATTCAAGCTGCGCAAGAACGTCACCTTCCACGATGGCAGCCCGTTCACCGCCGATGACGTGATCTACTCGTTCGATCGCGCCCGCCAGCCGACATCCGACATGAAATCGCTGCTGTCGTCGGTCGACACCATGGTGAAGGTCGACGACCTGACACTCAGGATCAAGACCCGGGGCCCGAATCCGACCTTCCCGTCCAACCTCAACAACCTGTTCATCATGAGCAAGGCGTGGACGGAAAAGAACGGCGCCGGCAAGGTGCAGGACTTCAAGGCCAGGACCGAGAATTTCGCCGTGCTCAATGCCAACGGCACCGGCCCCTACGTGCTCGTCAGCCGCGAGCCAGGATTTAAAGACGGTGCTCAGGCGCAACGACAACTACTGGGGCAAGGCCCAGGTCCCACTCGAGATCAGCGAGATCACCTACCTGCCGATCCAGACGGACTCGGCGCGCCTCGAAGCGCTGCTGTCGGGCGACGTCGATTTCGTGCAGGATGTGCCGGTCGCCGAACTCGACAAGATCGCGGCGGACCCCAAGCTGGTGGTCAACGTCGGTCCGGAGAACCGGTCGATCTTTCTCGGCCTCAACGTCGGCGACAAGGAGCTGAAAAGCTCCGATGTCAAAGACCGCAATCCGCTCGCTGACAAGCGGGTGCGGGCTGCCATTAACATGACGATCAACCGCGCTGCGATCCAGAAAACCACGATGCGTGGTCAGTCGCTGCCGACCGGTACGATCGTGCCGCCAGGTGTCAACGGCTACTCCAAGGATCTCGACGTCATTGTCCCCGCCGACCCGGCGAAGGCCAAGGCACTGATGGCGGAAGCGGGGTTTGCGGCGGGCTTCTCGCTCACCTTCAACTGCCCGAACGATCGCTATGTCAATGACGAGGCGATCTGCAAGACGATTTCGACCCAGCTCGAAGCGATCGGCATTCGCGCGAACCTCGTGGCGCAGACCAAGGCGACCTACTTCCCGCTGATCGAGCACAATCCGCCGGAAACGGATTTCTACCTGCTGGGCTGGGGCGTGCCGACCTTCGACAGCCACTACATCTTCTCCTTCCTCTACCACACCCGCACGGACAAGGAGGGCGGCTGGAATGCGACGCGCTACTCAAATCCGGAAATCGACAAGCTGATCGATGGGCTCAGCCAGGAGACCGATCTGAGCAGGCGCAATCAGACGATCGCCGCGATCTGGAAGGTGCTGCAGGACGAGATGATCTACATCCCGATCCACATCCAGACGCTGGCTTATGCGATGAAGGCCGATATCGACATCCCGGTCGACATATCCAACCAGCCGAAGCTGAAATTCGTGAAGTTCAAGAAGCCGGCGCAGTAGGCCTCGCGAGCCGCGCCCGGAACGGCGGCAAGCGTCGGTAGCGGGCAATGCAGCCGGCGTTCTATGGGCAATCGGCATGCTTTCCAGCGGACGCCCGGAACCGGTTCCTGAATTTAGAAGTGTGCTATGCTCTGCCGTGGATCTCGTAGCGCTGCGACCGCGACGCTGATCTCTTCGGTGAGCCAGCGTCGCTTTGCTTCCTCACCCCTTCTTGCTCGCCCTGAGCTCGGTGATCGCCATACGGGCCAGTTCGTCAGCGCGCTCGTTCTCGGGGTGGCCGGCGTGGCCCTTGACCCAGTGCCATTCGATCTTGTGGGTCTTGAGCGCAAGGTCGAGCCGCTTCCACAGATCCTCGTTCTTGACCGGCTTCTTGTCGGCGGTCTTCCAGCCGTTGCGCTTCCAGCCGTGGATCCACTTGGTGATGCCGTCCTTCAGATAGTTGCTGTCGGTGTGCAGCGCCACGACGGACGGCTTCTTCAAAGCTTCGAGCGCGCCGATCGCAGCCGACAGCTCCATGCGGTTGTTGGTGGTCTGGGCCTCCGCGCCCGATAACTCCTTGCGATGCGCCCCCGACATCAGGACTGCGCCCCAGCCGCCAGGACCGGGGTTGCCCGAGCAGGCGCCGTCGGTGAAGACCGTCACGCGCGGCCGGGCAGGAGCGTCGTCGCTCATGGCGTCACTCCAGCCCGTAGGCTTTGGCCGAACCCGATGCCACGACGCCGGCGTGAAAGCGCAGCCGCTCGAGGTAGGGGATCGGATCATGCTTGACGACGAGCGCGCCGGCCGGCGTGTGCACCCAGTCGTAGGCGCGGGTCAAAAGGAAACGCAGTGCGGCGCCGCGGGAAAGTGTCGGCAGGGCTTCGCGCTCGGGCCCGGTCAGCTTGCGCACACTCTGGTAGCCGGCGAGCAGTGCCGCCCCCTTCTCTCGGTCGAACTTCACCTCGGGCGTGAAGCACCAGGCGTTGAGGCACACCGCAAGGTCGAAGGCGAACAGGTCGTTGCAGGCAAAATAGAAGTCGATCAGGCCGCTGAGCCGGTCGCCTTGGAAGAACACATTGTCGGGAAAGAGGTCGGCGTGGATCACGCCGGCCGGCAAGCCCTGCGGCCAGGCAGCGAGAACCGTCTGCAACTCGGTTTCGATGGTGTGGCCAAGGCCCATTTGTATCTCGTCGGCGCGATCGCGAAAGCGCTCGAACAGCGGCCGCCAGCCGGCCGGGCCGAGTGCGTTCGGGCGCGACATGGCAAAGTCGCGACCGTCCTCGTGCAGCTCGGCCAGCGCGACGCCGACGCTGCGGCAGTGACGCGGCATTGGATGGCGCAGCCACAGCCCGTCGAGAAAGGTGACGAGGGCGGCCGGCCGGCCGGCCAGCTCGCGCAGATTGCGGCCCTCGAGGTCGCGCAGCGGTGTCGGGCACGACAGCCCCTTGGCCGCCAGATGCTCCATCAGCCCTAAGAAGAACGGTAGGTCGGCCGCCGCCACCCGCTTTTCGTACAGCGTCAGGATGAAGCGACCCTTGGCCGTTGCCACCAGATAGTTGGTGTTCTCGACACCCTCGGCAATGCCCTTGCACGACGACACCGGCCCCAGGCCATAGCTGTCGATGAAGCGCGCCAACTCGTCGTCGGCAATTTCGGTGTAAACAGCCATGGCGGATCAGGGTGTTGCAGCGGCAAATTGGGCCGGAACGCCGTCGCGCAACTCCCGCGGCACGTTGAAGGCGATTGCCTCGCGCGCGGTCACGACATCCTCGACGGTCACCTCGTAGCGGTCGCGGAAGGCTGCGACAATCTCGTCGACGAGGATTTCCGGCGCCGAGGCGCCGGCGGTGAGTCCGATGGTGGTGACGTTGTCGAACAGCGGCCAGGAGATGTCGGCGGCGCGCTGCACCAGCATGGCCTTGGGGCAGCCGGACTTCTCGGCGACCTCGACCAGCCGCAGCGAGTTCGAGCTGTTGGGCGCACCAACCACTAGGAGCCGCTCGACGCGGGGCGCGATCGCCTTGACCGCCGCCTGCCGGTTGGTAGTGGCGTAGCAGATGTCCTCCTTGTGCGGCGCAGCGATCGATGGAAAGCGCCGGCGCAGGACCTCGACGATGGCGGCGGTATCGTCAATCGACAGGGTGGTCTGGGTGAGGTAGGCGAGCCGGCTCGCATCCTTTGGCGCCAGCGCCTCGGCGTCGGCGACCGTCTCGATCAGGGTCACGGCGCCGGCGGGCAGCTGGCCCATGGTACCGATGACCTCCGGATGGCCGTGATGGCCGATCAGCACGATCTCGTGGCCGCGCTCGAAATGGTGGCCGGCCTCCTTGTGCACCTTCGACACCAGTGGGCACGTGGCGTCGAGGTAGAACATGTTGCGGCGCTTGGCGTTCTCCGGCACCTGCTTCGGCACCCCGTGTGCCGAAAAGATCACAGGGGCCCGGGTTTCGGGGATCTCGTCCAGCTCTTCGACGAACACCGCGCCCTTCGCCTTCAGACTTTCCACAACGAACTTGTTGTGCACGATCTCGTGGCGCACGTAGACCGGCGCGCCGTACTTCGCCAGCGCCAGCTCGACGATCTGGATCGCCCGGTCGACACCGGCGCAAAAGCCGCGTGGCGCGGCCATCAGGATGGTTAACCGGGGTCTGGTGCCGGTCGGGGGCGACGGGGACATGGCGAGTTGCTTCAAGCTTGTGGAAACTGTGTCGAAGCTTGCTACGCGGTTGGCCTCGGCCTGTCGAGAGTGCTAGATAAGCGATTCATGAGGCTGGTTCGAAGCCATGGTCGCCGGGGGGCGGCCGTAATTTGGCCTCAGGGTGGGCTAAACGTTGGGCAGGCTCGGAAGAGTCGACCTGACTGACGGGACGGACGGGACAACGTGACAAGCGAAATTTCTGCTGCGAGACCGGCGGCGCGCGCGCTGCGGGTGTTCGTGCGTCTCGCGGCGATTACCGGCCTCTGCGTAGCAGTCGCCGGTTGCGGCGTCTCGACGCTGACGTCGGGCATCGGCGGCGGCATGTTCGGCGGCTCGGGATCAAAATCGGCCGAGGCCAAAGGTGTGTCGGAAGAGCAGCTGCTGGTCGCGGCCAAGTCCGATGGCGATGGCGCCGGCAGTGGCGGCGAAGTGGCTCACGGCTGCCCGCGCTTCCTGGTCTGGCCACGTGATAACAATTTGACGATCTATGAGCAGGGCCGGGTCGGCGACGGTTTGGCCGTCATGCACCGCGGCGAGATCACCAAGACGGCGCGCGAATGCTCGATCGAGCAGAACAAGGTGACGGTGAAATACGGCTTCTCCGGCCGCGTGCTGCTGGGACCGAAAGGCAAACCCGGCAATATCACCATGCCGCTCAACGTGTTCGTCACCGATGCCAAGCGCGAGAAGATCACCAGCGATAAGATGAAGGTCGACGTCGCGGTCGCCATCGACAAGCCGATCGGCTACTTCTCGATGGTGCGCACCGTGACCTTTACCGTTCCCGAGGGCGCGCGGCCCGGCGAGTTCGAGTTGTTCGTCGGCTTCGAACGCAACGTCCCCGGCGCCGGCTAGACCCTTTCCGGTTCAACCTGTTGCGAAAGAGCTGAGTGCTGCTCCCGCTGCCGCCACTGAAGTAGCTCGGGAGCGGGCGAAGCTTGGCGCTATTGGATTAGTCAGAACAGCCTTGCGCCGTTGGGCACGGTCTTATCCGGCTTGAACATGATAACGGCGCCGTTGTCGTCGGGAAAGCCGAGGGTGAGCACCTCGGACATGAACTTGCCGATCTGGCGGGGAGGGAAATTGACGACGGCCGCGACTTGCCGTCCGACCAGTTCCGCGAGCTTGTAGTGCACAGTGATCTGCGCCGATGAGCGCTTGATGCCGATCTCGGGTCCGAAGTCGATCTTCAGCTTGAACGCCGGCTTGCGTGCCTCCGGATAGGGCTCGGCCTCGATGATGGTGCCGACCCGAATGTCGACCTTCATGAAGTCGTCGAAGGTGATGGTCGGCTTCGCGCCGCGCGCCTGTTCCAACTGCCGCTCTCCCGCTGTGCGTATCTCATGCCTGCGCCAGGCATAGCCGCAGAGGCGGCCGGCCGGCAAGCCGCAGCGGGCAGGGTAACTTTCCTATTCGCTCTCGCGCTTGCCGGTGATCAGGTCCCAGGCGACGTTGATCTCGGTGATGCGGACGGTGCGCGCCTCGCGCTCCTCGTCGGTGCGGGCGAAATCGGGATGCCAACTGGTACGCAGCGCCTCGACGAGCTTCTTCAGGATCGCCTCGCTCACACCGGGCGTGACACCCAACGATGCGTAGGCCTCTTCCTTGTTGCGAGGCAATTCGCTCGCGTACCGCTGTCCCGACAGGCTTGTCACGGCACAATCGGCAATCTGTTGCAGCCGGTCGAGGTCCTGGGCGATGCGCTCCAGACGCCGCCGCGCGCGCAGCCAGGCGTCGGCGTCGACACCAGTCGCGGAGACGCCGGCGATTACCACCGCGAGGCGACGCTCACTCGCCTGCAGGTCCCGCGCCAACGCATTGCGCAGCGGCGCGACCGCGGTCAGGCGGTCGAGCGATCGCGAAATCAGCGCTATATGCCCCTCGGCCTTGGTTCTGAGTACGACGGCGCGAGGCCGGTCGACATCGCCGGCCGGGCCCGGCCGCTCGACCCGCCGCCACGGCACCGACGCGAAGTGCTTTCGAAAAAGGGCACCGGTCGCGGCCAGAGTTCGGTCGCAGCCAGCATCATGGCAAACAACCGGATCATGGGATCGGCGGGCGGTGGCGCGGCCGGCTCCTCGCGAGGCACTATGGCCGCCGCCATTTCGATCCAGGGGGTCCAGCCGATCGGAATTGCCGGCAGCGGCTGTTCCGGTCGCAGCTCCACTTCCGGCAGCGGCACCGGCGCCAGGCTGGTTTCGGCGACGAGCGGCATTTGCGGCGCTTCGAGCGCCTCGTTGACGACTTCTCGGGCGAGTTGCTTCGGCACCACTGCGGGCGCCAGCGGCGCCGGCTGGAACGCCACCTCGGTATCTGGCCCGCGCAAGGGTGTCTGCGCGCGCGTCGAGGGCGAAGCAGATGTCGACGATGTTGATGACGGCGCCGGCTGCGGCGATGACGGCGCTGTCTCGTTCTCGACGAGCACCCGGGCATTGATCAGTCCGAGCGGCGCATACCCGCGCGGCAACGCAAGCGTGTGGGTGCGCTGAGCATTACGCGGCGGCGAGTAGCCCGCCAGCTGACAGCGCGGCCAGCGCGCCGCCGGCCCGTTCGGCGCCTCCGCCGGATCGCCGCAGGTCGCATCGCCGGTATCATTGCGGCGGGGTCCGAGCCGCAACAGCAGCTGGCCGTTCTCGAACGACGTCCGGTTGTGATCACGGCCGGCGGCGGCGACGATCTCGGGCCACATTGCCCGTCCGCCGGAGCATTGCACCACGAAGCGGTGCACCGTCCAGGTACGGCAGCGGCCGTTATCGGTTGCAGGACAATAGGTAAAGGCCTGCTGATCGCGCGGCCCGACGATCGGATAGCTGCGCTCAGCCGACGGCTCGACGCGCAGCCGGCCATTGTCGACACTGCAAGTAAACGGCAACGACACCTTGTCGCGGGCACGCACCGGCTCGGCGCCGACCGTCTGCATCGCCGCGACAACGAGTAATGCGACGATCACGTACGCTTGGCCCCCGCCACGAACGCGATACCCCTTAGCTGGCAGCAACGTTGCCCCCTTATGCCAACACTCGCGGACGGCCCCGCAGCCGCCGACGTGTCTCCTTGCGCCGGTCTCTTCCCCACTGAGCTTGAATGTGCCCGCATTCGATGGCACGACTGTGGCCGCTTCGCGGCTATTAACCAGCACGACCGCCGTGGGCCGCACCTCAAAGAGCACACCGAACTGCCCAATTCCGGCGCAAGTGCCCGCCTAAGCTCGACAATCGGGGGGATCGCCCCGTAAAATTCGAGACGAGCGAAGCAGGCCACGGGGGCCGCTTGGAGGAAGCAATGTCGGTGGCGCTAACCGCACTTTCGAAACAGATGCCTGCAACCGCTGCACCTGCAACCCAGCCACGGGTGATCGAGCACGCCGGCGAGAAAGCGGTATTGCCCGCGCCGTCGATCGAGCACGCCGACGCGGGAGCAGGCAGACCCGGTGCGATCGGCTTCGATCTCCTCGGCCGCCACAGCGACAATGTGCGCGAAACCTTCTTGCCAATCACCAAGGCCGCTCTGATCGACCGCCTGACTCACGTCGATGCCTGGCCAGAAGGACAGGCCAAAGACGCGCGCAAGCTCTTCCAGTACCTCGACCATTGGCGCCGCCAGCTCTATGCGGCGGGGCTGCGCGATATCGACCGGATGTACGAGGCCTTCAACCCGGACAGCGATCTGCTGGCGACGCGCGCCTACTCAGGCAGCGAGCGCGCCCGCATGCAGGCGCGTATCGTAGAGCATGTGCAAAGGCTGCTCAAACAAGCGAACTACGTGCGCATCATGCCCGAGGAGATCGAGCTCTTGACCCAAGGCTCGTTCTACGGCCTGGAATTGAAGATCGACCTCGCCGCCTTCGATGAGTTGCTGGTCTATTATCGTGGCCGCTCGACCAGGAAGGAGCAGCGCCGCGAACTGCGCAAGTTCTATCGCAATGTCGAGTTCGATGTGCCGATCTTTCGGCGGCTGTTCGTGCTGTTCAAGCTGAAGCCGTTCGAAATGCGGGTGCAGGAGGTGATGGGCGAGCAAAAGTTGTCGCGCAAGGAAGCAGAAAAGCTCGTCAGCAAGGCGCGCTCGGTGCTGCCGGCACAGGTCAAGTCCGATAACATCTATATGAAACTGTTCAAGAACATGCCGCGCTCGGACGTCGAGATGATCTTTCCCAACACCAAGGTCAGCTTCCGGATGTTCGACAAGATCAAGCTTGGCGTCACCGGTGGCGCCGGTCTCGGCATGGGCGTGTTCGGTGCGGCTGGCAAGATCGCGCTCGCAGCGTCGAACCCGGTCGCCGCCATGGGCGCCGTCGCCGGCCTCGGCGGCATCGCCGTGCGCCAGGGCGTCAATTTCATGAACCAGCGCCAGCGCTACATGGTGGTGATGGCGCAGAACCTCTACTTCCACTCCATGGCCGACAATCGCAGTTCGATGATCAAGCTCGCCGACCGCGCCGCGGAAGAGGATGTGAAGGAAGAGATGCTGCTCTACTCCGTGATCGCCAAGGCGCCGATCCGGCGCGACGAACTCGCCGCGGTCGACCAGGGCGTCGAACGCTGGATAAGGAAGGTGTTCGACATCGACGTCGATTTCGACCTCAAGGAGGCGCTCGGCCGGCTGCTCGACGAGGGCTTGGTCACCGAAGGTCCCGATGGCCTGCTGACGGCGTTGCAGCCGGCGCAGGCAGTGCTCCACATCGATGCCAAGTGGGACGCGTTCCTCGACGGTCTGCTGGAGGACGACACCACCCTAGGCGTGGAAGTCGACGATTGACAGCCGTCCCCGAGGATACGACGAGCCCCGCGCAGCGTAAGATCGTCATCGACATAACCGACCGCGGCGAAGCCCGCACAATCGCCGGCGCCTTGACCGACCTCGTCACGCCGACGCCGGACGCGCTGACGCTGTTCGAGCGTGGTGCGGCGTGGCGGATCGAGGCCTATTACGATCCCCTGCCGGACCCGGCCGGGCTCGCCCGCGACCTCCAAGCCGCCTGCGAGGTGCCGATACCGGCGATCCGCGTCGAGGAGGTGCCGCAGGAAAACTGGGTGCGGTTGTCGCAGCAGGCCCTGCCGCCGGTGATCGCTGGACGCTTCACGATCCATGGCAGTCACGACCGCGGCCGCGTTCCGCAGGGGCCGAACAGCATCCTGATCGACGCCGGTGAAGCGTTCGGCACCGCCCATCATGCCACGACGCAAGGTTGCCTTATGGCGATCGACCGGGCGACAAGGCGGCGGCGCTATCGCAATGTCCTGGATCTCGGCTGCGGCTCCGGCGTGCTGGCGATCGCGGTGGCGCGGACCCTGCCCGATGCGCAGATCGCGGCAAGCGATCTCGACCGCCAGTCGGTGGTGGTGGCGCGGCAGAACATGGCCGCAAACGGCGTCGGCGGACGCATCGCGGCGGTGGTGGCGGGCGGACTGCAGAATCCGTTATTGCGGCAAAGGGCGCCCTACGATCTGCTGGTCGCCAATATTCTCGCCGCCCCGCTCATCATGCTGTCGAAGTCGCTGGCCAAGGCCATGTCGCCCGGCGGCACGTTGATTCTGTCGGGGCTGCTGACGCCACAGGCGCCGCAGGTGAAGGCCGCATATCTGGCGAGCGGCTTCAGGCTCGTCCGCCATGACCGCGTGATCGGCTGGTCGACACTCACCCTTGAATATTGCGGCCGCCGACCACCGCGATAGACGCGCGTGTCGACAGCCGCAATCACAATGCCTCAGAACTCGTAGCGCGACTTGGCCATGCCACGGCTGGCCCAAGCGCGCGGCGTGAAACGGTCGCGGGCGCGAATCTTGTGCAGTTCATCGTCGGCGACGCCGATGTCGCGCAGCATGGCATCATCCATCTCGGCCAGCTGCTCGCGCAAGCGGCGGTCGGACGCCTCGCGGCGCAGGCCGTCGAACAGACCAGCGAATCGGGCCAGGATCGACCGCTTGTCGCCGCGAGATTCGGTGTCGGCGTGATCGACGGTCATCAGTGCAGTAAACGGACCCATTGTGCTATTCCTCGGTTGCATGCAGGAGCAAAGGCTGACCCGCCACCGCTTGATTGCGGCAGAAGGGCCAAGGCTCCGGATATGTTTCGGTTCTGATCGGACGGCCGGGGAAATCTCGACTATGCGGGCCCAGGCCGGGTCAGTCGGGTCGATTGTCGGACCCCGGCGCCGTTTTGCCGGCACCATCCGCCGCCGCTCGCTTCAGGCGAGACGTGCGACGGCAATTTCAGACATGCTCATCTCAACTTCGGTTGTTGTGGTCCCCTTCCTTGCGCCGCAATACAAAAGCGACGCCTGAAAAAGCACCAATGTGCTAAGAGATACGCCACCCATTCCCGGCCCGGTAGGGCTCATGTTGCATCGCAGCAATGTCGCATCCGCATGCAGGTACAATCGGTCGCAGGTCTGGTAACACTATGTTCATAATCGCCTGAATGAGCCCCCGCCGCAATTCGTCCCGAGCCCGAGACCCGCGCATGTTCCAATCGTTCGAAACACCCGCCGACGCCGGTGCCGGCACTGCCCGTTGCAAACTGGTGCGCGCGGTGATGCGACGCTCAGGGCTCGACGCCTTCCTCGTCCCCCGCACCGACGAGCACCAGGGCGAATACGTCGCTCCATCGTCCGAGCGCCTGAAATGGCTAACCGGTTTCTCTGGCTCGGCCGGCATCGCCGCCGTCGCCGCCACCAAGGCGGTGCTGCTGGTCGATGGCCGCTATACCCTGCAGGCGCGCGCACAAGCGCCGCTCGAAACGTTCGACATCGAGCAGGCGCCGCCGGCCAAGCTCAGCGACTGGCTGATCACGACCCTGCGCGCGAACGCCGTCGTCGGCTTCGATCCCTGGCTGCACACGCTGGTCGAGATCGACCAGTTGCAGGCGACGTTGAAGGCAAAGGGCATCGCCCTCAAGGCCGTCTCCCGCAATCCCGTCGACGAAGCCTGGGGCAAGGCGCGACCGGCGCCGCCCCAAGGCCTGGTGCGGGTGCAGCCGATTAGATTCGCCGGCACCCCGGCCGAGGACAAGATCGGCAAGCTGCAGCAGCGCCTCGCCGCCGACGGCCAGGACGCGGTTGTCCTGACCCTGCCTGACTCGATCTGCTGGCTGTTCAACATCCGCGGCAGCGACATCGCCCACAATCCGGTGGTGCTCGCCTTCGCGGTGGTGCCGGTGAAGGGCAAGCCGGAGCTGTTCGTCGATGCGAGGAAGCTCGATGCGGCGGCAAAATCGCACCTTGCCGGGCTTTGCCGGATCGCAGCACCAGCTAAGCTCGCCGAGCGCCTGACGGCAATGAAGAGCGCCGGCAAGCGGGTGCGCCTCGACCCGGCGACTGCTGCCTGGGCCCTCGCCCGCCGTCTCGGCGGCCGCAACAAGATCGCCGAGGGCGCCGATCCGTGCATCGCAGCCAAGGCCGCGAAGACGCCGGCCGAGATCGCCGGCACCAGGTCGGCTCACCTGCGCGACGGCGCCGCCATGGCCCGCTTTCTCGCCTGGCTCGCGACCGAGGCGCCCAAGGGCCACGTCGACGAGATCGGCGCCGCCCGCAAGCTCGAGGCCTTGCGCGCCGAGACCGGCGAGCTGCGCGAACTGGCGTTCGACACCATCTCCGGCTCGGGCCCCAACGGCGCCATCGTGCATTATCGCGTCACCACCGCCACCAACCGCAAACTGCAGCCGGGCGAGTTGTATCTCGTCGATAGCGGCGCCCAGTACATCGACGGCACGACCGACGTGACGCGCACCATCGCGATCGACAAGCCTTCGGCCGAGATGCGCGCCCGCTACACCCTGGTCCTCAAGGGCCATATCGCGATCGCCACCGCCCGCTTCCCCAAGGGCACCCGCGGCATCGACATCGATGCGTTCGCCCGCCGGCCGCTGTGGGAGCACGGTTTCGACTTCGACCACGGCACCGGCCATGGCGTCGGCAGCTATCTCTCGGTGCACGAGGGGCCGCAATCGATCTCCAAGCGCGGCATGGCGACGCTCGAGCCCGGCATGATCTGCTCGAACGAGCCCGGGTATTACAAGGAAGGCGCCTACGGCATCCGCATCGAGAACCTGGTGATCGTGACCGAACCCGAGCTGGTCGCCGGCGGCGACCGGCCGATGATGGGCTTCGAGACCATCACCTTCGCGCCCTACGACCGCCGGCTGATCGATGCCGACCTGCTCGATGCCGGCGAGCGACACTGGGTCGACGCCTACCATGCCGATGTGCGCCGTCGCATCGGGCCGTCGCTCGCTGGCTCCGACCGCGCCTGGCTCGAGTGGGCCACCGCGCCGTTGTGAGCGGCCTCGCAGATCGATACAGCCGTTAAACTTCCGGCAACCATGATGCACCTAAACCTTGGACCCATTGGCTTGCATCGGGATCGGGGCGAGGAATGCGTTCAGTTGCCTGGTTGCGTCTGTCGGTGCTGGTGATCGCGGGACTGGTGCTTGCCGCCGGTGATGCCGCGCGCGCCGCCGGTGGGGCTGCCAGCTACACCGCCCTCGCCGGCATGCCCCAGTTGGCCACGCACGGCTACTCGATCGCGGTCGCCCCGCCCGGCTATCCGCCCGTTCGGCTCTACGCCGAGGAGACCGGGCGCGGACCGCCGCTGCTGTTCCTGCACGGCCTCGGTGCTTCCGGCTATACCCTGCGGCGGATCACTGCGAACCTGGCAGCGAGCCACCGCGTCATCACCCTCGACTTGCGTGGCTTCGGCCGCTCCGACAAGCCGTTCGACCAGTACTATTCGGCCCTCGACCAGGCCGCCCACGTCAAGCAATTCATTCTTCAGCGCGGGCTCGCCGGCATCACCCTTGCCGGCCACTCGTTTGGCGGCGGCGTCGCGCTGGCGCTGACCCTCGACCTCAACCAGTCGCGACCAGGAGCGATCTCGCGCCTCGTGCTGATGAACGCACCGGCGTTCCCGCAGCCGATGACACACGCCGTCGGCTTCCTGCGCACGCCAATCGTCCCCTACCTCGCGCTCACCCTGCTGCCGCGGCAGATCACGGCGCAGATGTCACTGACGAAGGCGATGGGCAACTTCGACCACATCACCGAGAGCGACGTCGAGCGCTATGCCATGCCGTTTGCCGAAGCCGGCGCCGCCCACGCGCTGATCACCACCGCACAGCGCATCGTGCCGGCCGATCTGCCCGATATCGTGCGCCGCTATCCCTCGATCCACCAGCCGACGCTGCTGGTGTGGTGTGCCAAGGATCCGGTAGTGCCGTTGGTTATCGGCGTTTCGTTGCAGCGAATGCTGCCGAATGCGCGGCTGCGCATCATCGACAGCTGCACCCACGTGCCGCCGGAAGAGGCGCCTGACGAACTGCTCTTGCACATGCAGATGTTCCTCTACGGACAACGCTGAGCGGGCCCTCGAAATCGCGCTGTTGCAGGCGGCGCGCAGACGTGCAGACTGCTCGCAGCGCGACGTTCACAGGGAGGGGCACCCATGCGTCTGAAACGCAGTTCGCAGATTGCCGTCGTGGCACTGGCGACGCTGATAATTGCAGCCGGCACGGCAGTAGCCCAGGACCTGATCACCAAGAAGGAGACCCTCGAGCTCGCCACCTTCACCACCCAGTCGGGCCGCGAGTTGAAGAACGTCAAGGTCGGCTACGAGAGCTACGGCACGCTCAATGCGGCAAAATCGAACGCCATCCTGATCTGCCACTTCTTCTCCGGCAACTCGCACGCCGCCGGCAAGTACGCCGAAGCCGACAAGGTACCGGGCTACTGGGATGCGATTATCGGCCCCGGCAAGGCGATCGACACCAGCAAGTGGTTCGTCGTGTCGTCAGATACGCTCGTCAACCTCGGTGCCAACGACCGGACCGTGATCACCACCGGCCCGGCCTCGATCGACCCGGCGACGGGCAAGCCCTACGGCATGACGTTCCCGATCGTCACCATCCGCGACTTCGTCGAGGTGCAGAAGAAGCTTGCCGACAAGCTCGGCATTTCGAGGTTCGCGATGGTCGCCGGTGCCTCGATGGGGGCGCTGCAGACCTACGAGTGGGCGGCGAGCTATCCCGACATGGTGGCCAAGATCATGCCCGTCATCGGATTTGCCGAGGCCGACGCCAACCTGATCGCCTGGCTCGACATCTGGGCGACGCCGATCCGGCTCGACCCGAAATGGAACGGCGGCGACTACTACGGCCGCGAACCGCCGAACGCCGGCCTCGCGCAGTCGCTGAAGATCGTCACCCTGCACGCCCAGCACTGGAAGTGGGCGAACGCCACCTTCGGCCGCAAGTGGGCGAAGGAGGGCGAGGATCCGGCCCAGGGCTTCGACAAGCGCTATGCCATCGAGGCCGCGCTCGATAGCGCGGGAGCCGGTCGCGCCGGCACGTCGGACGCCAATCACTTCCTCTATCTGGTCAAGGCCAACCAGCTGTTCGCGGCCGGCGGTGGCGGGCCGGACTATCTGAAGAAGATCAAGGCACCGATCCTGCTCGTCACCCAACCCGACGACCTTGTGTTCCATGCCGACGGCGTCCGCCAAATGGTCGATGGCGTGAAGGCCGCCGGCGGCAAGATCGACCACGTGATGCTGAGCGGCAGCAGGGGCCATCTCGATGGCGTGCTGTCGATGAAGCAGGCGGAAGCCAAGATCGCCGAGTTCCTCGGCCAGCCCTGACCAACAGCAAGGACTTCATCAATGATCTACGACCACCGCACCTATGTCTGCAAACCCGGCCTGCTCAACGCCCACATCAAGCTCTACCAGGAGCACGGCTACGCCATCCAGACGAAGCACCTCGGCCAGCCGGTGGTGTGGGCGACGACCGAGGTCGGCGACGTCAACTCGTTCGTGCACATCTGGGCCTACCAGGACATGGCCGAACGACAGGCCAAGCGCGGCGCCATGTGGTCCGACCCCGACTGGCTCGCCTACGTCAAGAAATCCGGCGAACTCGGCGCGCTGATCCACCAGGAGTGCAAGATCCTGGTGGGGAAAGCATTCGGGTGACGTTATCGCCGGACCTCGGAATTCTCCAGTCGGCCTGTAAGCCGGGTTCTGTCTGGGAGCTTGCGCTCCCGCGGCGGCCATTCGTCTGGAGCACGCATTGCTGCGGCCCTCGAGCAACCAACCCGGGTGACTGGCCTGGAAACCGGCTCGGCGCCTGGGGTTGCCCCCATCGCCCGGTCACCCCTATTTGGTCTTGCTCCCGGTGGGGTTTGCCTGGACCGGCGCCGTTGCCGGAGCCGCGGTGCGCTCTTACCGCACCATTTCACCCTTACCCGCGTACGGGCGAACCCATCCGCAGGCGGTATCATTTCTGTGGCACTTTCCCTGGGGTTGCCCCCGGCGGCCGTTAGCCGCCACCGTGCTTCCTTGGAGCCCGGACTTTCCTCCACCCGCAGGTGCGTGATCTTGCGATCACGGACGAGAGAGCAGCGGCCGCCCGGCCGACTGGAGACTGTATGTCTTGGGTGCGGACCCGGCGCGGGTCAAGACCCATACCCTGACGCTGTTTGGCAGCAGCAGCTTCAATTGGCTGCTAAGACAATGATTTCGATCTATTTTTTGCCTTTTCTTGCAACGAATTTGCGGTAGCATGGGCTGACGATAATACCAAGTGGCTCAAGTCCGAACGCTCACGCGATCCGCCCAAATGAGGGAATTGCATGGCCGATGCCGACTTCAAGAAGCAGCTCGAAGGCTTCTCGCTGACCACCGCCGAGATCCTCTACCGGCTGCCCGATCATCCATCGCTGCTACAGACCTACGTCTGGCAGGACTACGATCTCCACCCGATGTTTCCGCGATTAACGCAATTCCTCGATTTCTGGGCGAACAATCTCGAAGGCCGGCTGCACAAGGTGCTGGTTGCCCACAGCCGCCTGATCCGACCGAGCGAATTGAAGCTGGTTGGCGCCGAGTTCAGGCTGAACTGAGCGGGTTTCAAACCGCCGCATCTGGTCCGCTGAGCGTAGCGCCGGCCGATGCCGTAATCAGAAAGCTCGCCGCCTGCATCTCGCGCCAACGATTGGCGCGGCGCGTTTCGGCCTCGGCATCGGTGCCCCACAACTCGATCTGGTAGATCCTCGTCGACGTGCGCCGCAGTCCACGCCTCCTCGCGCACCAATGCGCTGCTCGGCGTGCGCCAGTGCCAGCAGCGCCGAGCCGGTCAGCGTCGTGATCACGTGCAGCG
The DNA here is from genome assembly GCA_963741505.1 of uncultured Alphaproteobacteria bacterium. Taxonomy (GTDB): domain Bacteria; phylum Pseudomonadota; class Alphaproteobacteria; order Rhizobiales; family Hyphomicrobiaceae; genus JAKFWF01. Next base: position 302,907 of record CAVUIJ010000021.1, read on the forward strand.
CGGCGAGCGGCAGCGTCGGCATATCGGCGATCCTGGCTGCAAGCTTGTCGAGCGTCGATTGCGGCTGGGCTAACGGGCATGATGCCTTCGGCCAGGATGAAGCGGCCGCCTAGCCAGCCTTCAGCCCAGGCAAGCACTGGGTCCCAGTGGCGAGCCTGCCGCGCCACAAGCGCTGTCGGCCCGGCGGCACGATAGAGCAGCAGGTCGCCGCCGGCATACTTGACGATCTCGGCCGCAACCTCCGCCTCGCGCCCGGCGACGCCATCGAGCGCGCTATTGACGAGACGGGTGAGCGGCATCGTTGCCGGATTGATGGTGGTTTTCTGCGCATCCCATTCCTCGGCAAGCGCTGCAGCGAGCGTCTCGACCGGCACGACCAGCAGCTTTTTCGCCGGCGTGCGCATTGGCCGACCGTCGAGCATGACGGCAAAGCCGCCGTCGCGCGCCGCCACCGATACCGCTTGGTAGAAGCGCTTCGGCAAGGTGATGCGCTGCGCCTCCTGCACCGCTTCGATGCCACTCCTGCGCGGCGGTTTCTCAGGATCGGACATCATGCGTGCTCAAGGTTGGAATTCGGGCGACAGCAGGCGGTCGACCGCCGGGATCAACTCGTCATATGCGGCAATGATCGCGTGTGCGCCGGCGAGCTTCAACTGGTCGACCGGATGGTAGCCCCAAGCGACGCCGATGCCGGCGACCTCGGCGTTCTTCGCCATCTCGATGTCGAACGTGGTGTCGCCGATCATCACCGTCGAGGCGGCGGTGGCGCCGGTTTCCTGGATGGCCGAGCGGATCATCGAGGGATGCGGCTTCGAGGGATGGCCGTCGGCGGTCTGAATGGTGACGAAATGCGGATGCAGGTCCATGCGAGTGAAGATCGCGTCGACGCCGCGCCGCGACTTGCCGGTGGCGATGCCGAGCACGGTGTCGGGCCGCACGCTGAGCTGCCTTATTGCCTCGATCGCGCCGGGATAAATCGGCTCGTGGTGGGCAGGATCCTGGCGCAGTTCGAAGAATGCGGCCTTGTAGGCCTGCGCCACCCGCTCGATCAGGGCTTCATCGCCCTCCGGCAGCAGCCGGCCGATGGCGTGATGAAGCGACAGTCCGACGATCGCAAGCGTGCGCGCGCGGGGCAGTGTCGCAAGCCGGTGGGCGGCAAAGGCGCGATCCATCGCCGCCACGATCATATGCTGGCTGTCGACAATGGTGCCGTCGCAATCGAAGATGACGAGGTTCATGGGCTACGTCTAGCGATTCACACGCCGGTGGTCCAACAGAGACGATTTCGTAGGGCGCAATAGCAAGCCGAATTCCGCCGCGGTGGTGGGCGCGGCGAATGCCAGAGATCGCCGATGGTCCGGGTCGGACTCGGCGCATTACACCGCGCTAATGCGCCCTACCCTTCTGCATCGTACCGGTCGGCGTCGAGCCCGAGCATCTCCCAGGCCTTCGTCATGTGCGGCGGCAAAGTGGCGGTGACGTCGATGCGGCCCTGACCGTTCGGGTGCGGCAGGATCAGGCGGCGGGCGTGCAGGTGCAGCTTCTGTTCGAGGCCGCTGTCGACCAGCACGTCGCAGCCCTCGTACTTGTTGTCGCCAACGATTGGATGCCCGATCATCGCCATGTGCGCGCGCAGCTGGTGCTGGCGGCCGGTGACAGGCTTCAGCGACACCCAGGATACCTTGTTCGCCACCTTGTCGATCACCGAGTAGAGCGTGGTCGCATGCATCGCGACCTCCTGCTCGCCGGGCTGGGCTTTGCGCACCCTGTCGCCATCGGGTCCGGTTGCCTTGACGAGCGCCGCTTCGATGCGACCCTGCGACGGCTTGGGCACGCCCTTCACCAGCGCCCAGTAGGTCTTGGCTGCCGAGCGGGTCTGGAAGGTGCGGCCGAGCTTGGCTGCAGCGTCCCGGGTCTTCGCCACCAGCAGAATGCCGGTGGTGTCGCGGTCGAGGCGATGGACGAGGCGCGGCCGGTCGCCGAAGCGGTCGACCATGCCGGCGAGCATGCCGTCGATGTGCCGCGTCGTGCCGGTGCCGCCCTGCACTGCGATGCCGAACGGCTTGTTGAGGATCAGCACGTCGTCGTCCTCGAACAGGATCATTTTCTCGATCGTGTCGCGATCGGCTTTCGAGGCGCCAGGTGGGACTTTCGGCGACGACTTGGTCTTGGCCGCCTGGCGGGCAACCTTCGGCACCCGCACTTGCGCGCCGGCTTCAAGCCGCTCGCTGGCCTGTACCCGCTTGCTGTCGACCCGCACCTGGCCAGAGCGCAGCAGCTTCTGCAGGTAGCCGTGGCTGACTTCCGGAAAATGCGTCTTGAACCACTTGTCGAGGCGCAGCCCGGCGTCGGCCTTGGCGACCTTGATGGTCTCGACCGGATCGCTCATGCCAGCGCCTGCCGGGTCAGTGCAAGGCCCGCGAACAGGCCGGCGATCGACAACAGCACCGAGCCCGCAACATAGAGCGCTGCCAGCGCGGTATCGCCGCGCGTCATCAGTAGGTAGGCGTCGAGCGAGAATGCCGAGAAGGTGGTGAAGCCGCCGAGAATGCCGGTGGCGAGGAACGTGCGCAGCTCGATCGAGCCGGCGAAGCGCAGCGCCAGGGCCTCGATCAGCATGCCCATCACCAGCGAGCCGGCAATGTTGACGAATAGCGTCGACCACGGGAACTGCGGCCCGAACCAGCGCCCGAACCCGACGTTCACGACATGGCGCGCACCGGCACCGATAGCGCCGCCCACGGTTGCCAGCAGCAGCAGGCGCATGGCTTCAAATCCCTCCGGGTTGCCAGAGCGTGGTCATAGGGCCTGTGGCGGCAGCGGGCAAGGGCGGACGGCGGCTCCGCTCAATGATAGGGGTCGGCCGCATCGCGCAGGCCGTCGCCGAGGAAGTTGAAGGCGAGAGTGGTGACGATCACCGGCAGCATCGGCAGCAGCAGCCAGGGGTAGAGCGCGATCGCCTCGATGTTCTGCGCCTCCGACAACAGCACGCCCCAGCTCGTCACCGGCGCCCGCAGGCCGAGCCCCAAAAAGCTCAACGCCGTCTCGCCGAGGATCATGGCCGGGATCGCCAGCGTCGCCGAGGCGATCAGGTGGCTCATGAAGTTCGGCAGCAGGTGGCGGCCGATGATGTGCGGCGGCTTCGCCCCCATCAGCCGCGAGGCAACGGCGTAATCCTCCTGCCGCAGCGACAGCAGTTTCGAGCGCACCGCGCGGGCGAGGCCCGGCCACTCCAACAGTCCCAGGATGATGGTGATGCCGAAGTAGACCAGGATCGGGCTCCAGTTGGCCGGCAATGCCGCCGAAAGTGCGAGCCACAGCGGCAGCTCGGGCAGCGAGCGCAGGATTTCGATGAGCCGCTGGATCGCATTGTCGATCATGCCGCCGAAGAAGCCGGCGATGCCGCCGATCACGATCCCGAGGATGAACGACACGGTGATACCGACGAGGCCGATGGTCAGCGAAATGCGCCCGCCATGGACGAGGCGGGAGGCCATGTCGCGGCCGAGCCGGTCGGTGCCGAGCAGGAACATGGTGCCGTCCTTGGGCGGGCACAGCAGATGGAAGCTGGCCGGGATCAGGCCCCAGAACGCGTACTCGTCGCCGCGACAGAACATCCGGATCGGCTGCGGCTTCGAAGTATCGGGCGTATACTCGCGCTTGAGCGTCTCCATGTCGAGGCGGTAGACCAGCGGATAGACGATCGGGCCGACGAACGAGCCGTCGTGGAACAGGTGGATGCGCTGCGGCGGCGCATAAATGAAATCGGTATTGCGGCGATCGAGGCCGTAGGGTGCGATGATCTCGACGAACAGAATCGAGAAGTAGGCCACCGCCAGGATCACGCCCGACAGCACGGCGATCCGGTGACGGCTGAAGCGCCACCACATCATCTTCAAGGATGAGGCCGTGTAATAGCGTTCCAGCGCCTCGCTCATCGGCGCTGGCCGACCCGGATCGAACGGCGCCGTCGATACATAATGCGGCAACCGGTCGCCACCGGCGGGCAGGGCTGATACGGGCGCCTTATCCTGCACGCGGGTCACTCCAGCCGGATACGTGGATCGAGCATGGCGAGCGCCAGATCCGAAATGAACATGCCGACCACGGTCAGCGTCGCCAGGAACATCAGGAACGAGCCGGCCAGATACATGTCCTGCGACTGCAGCGCCGACAGCAGCATCGGCCCGCTGGTCGGCAGGCACATCACCACCGACACGATCACCGCGCCCGACACCAGTTGCGGCAGCAGCGAGCCGACATCGGAGATGAACGGGTTCAGCGCCATGCGCAGCGGATAGCGCATCAGCAGGCGGCGTTCGGTCAGCCCCTTGGCCCGCGCCGTCGTCACATACTGTTTCTGCAATTCATCGAGCAGGTTGGCGCGCAGTCGCCGGATCATGCCGGCGGTGCCGGTGATGCCGATCACCACCACCGGCGCCCACAGGTGCTCGAGCACCGACAGCAGCCTTGCCCCACGACCACGGCTTGTCGATGTACATCCGGGTCCATCAGGCCGCCGATCGAGGTGCCGAACCAGACGTTGGCGGAATAGAGCATAACCAGCGCGAACAGGAAATTCGGCACCGCGATGCCGAGGAAGCCGAGGAAGGTCAGGCCGTAGTCGCTCCAGCTGTACTGATGCGTCGCCGAATAGACGCCGATCGGAAACGCCACCACGTAGATGAACAGCACCGTCGCGAGCTTCAGGATGAAGGTCATCATCAGCGTCTCGCCGACCACCTGCGACACCGGCTGGTCATATTCGAACGACCAGCCGAGGTCGCCGCGCAGCAGCCCGGTCGCCCAGTTGAGATATTGCACGTAGCCGGGCTGATCGAGGCCGTAGCGCTTGCGCAGGAAATCGATGCGGCCCTGGTCGACCGATTCGCCCTGTGCCTTCAGCTCCTCGATGTAGGTGGTCAGATAGTCGCCGGGCGGCAGCTTGATGATGACGAACACCAGGATCGAGATGACGACCAGCGTCATCATCATCGTGATCACCCGTTTGACGACATAGTTCAGCATGTCAGGAACCCTGTTTGGCGTCAGCGAGCCAGAAGGTATCGGGGCGGAATATGCCGAAGTGGGCGCCCGGCTCCCAGGAGTAGAGCGCGGTCTCCGGCACGTTGCGCACGCGGTTCGAGATCACCACCGGCTGCGGCACGGCATTGATCATGCCGATCGAGAACACCTGCTCGGCGTTGATCTGCAGCATCTCGTCCCAGATGCTCTTACGCTCGGCTTGCGTCTTCGAGGTCAGCCAGTGGTCGAACAGGTCGGCAAGGCGCTTAGCCTCCGGCACATCGACCTTGGCACCGCTGCGGCCGCTCGAGGTGTGCCACATGCCCCACTGCGACCACTGCAGCTGGTCCTCCATCGTCGGCGCCAGCTCGTTCGGCGGCGTGTCTGCACTGGCGATGCCATTGTCGTAGCCGAAGAACACCGACATCACCGCCATGCCAGCCTTGACCCGGCGGCGCATCACCTCGCGCGTCTGCGGCTTGATGAAAAGCGCAACACCTGCCTTGATCCAGGTGTCGCGAACAAGTTCGAGAACGTCGGTATGCTCGGCGCCTTCGCCTGCGGTCTCGACGATGATCTCGACCGGCCGGCCGTCCGGCATCAGGCGGACGCCGCGGCTGTCGCGCTGCTTGAGGCCGACGTCGTCCAGCAGCCGGTTGGCCTGGTCGAGATCGAACGTCGACCACGTCTTCTGCAGTTCGGGACTGGAACAGCGGGCTCTCGGCCATCACGGTATTGGCGCTCTCGCGGGCAAGACCGTAATAGATGACCATGTTGATCTCACGCCGGTCGATGGCGAGCGACAGCGCGCGGCGGAAGCGCACGTCGCGCATCAGCGCGCGCCAGCCGTCGTCGGCGACGTTGAGGTTCGGATAGAGCGCGATCTGCGAGCCGCGCGCGTTGCGCCATAATCGCACCTTGTAGTCCTGCCGCGTCTCGGCGCGTTTCAGCACCGTGTAGTTGTTGAACTGCAGGGCGCGCGACTGCAGCTCGGCCTCGCCGGCGCCGACCTTGGCCGGGATCAGCTTCGAGGCCGCGATGGTGACGGCGATGCGGTCGACATAGGGCAACTGCAGCCCGGCCTGGTCGATGCGGTGATAATAGGGATTGCGCTCGAAGATGAAGCGCTCGGACGGCGACTGCGTCGTGTTCACCCACGGGTCGAGCACCGGAATATCGGGATTGTCGAGACGCGCCGTGCGGTCGCGATTGAAATGCAGGTCGACCCAGTCGCGGCGCTTGCGCTTCTGTATCTCCGCCGCGAGCTTGTCGGGCTTCACATAGCGACTGTGGAAGCGCTTCAGGTAGTGCGCCGGCCGATAGATCATCAGCGGCGTGGCGCCGGCGAGCGCGGGGAGGAAGAACGGGTTCGGATTGTCCCAGGTGTAGCGGATCGTCTCCTTGTCGAGGATCTCGACCTTGGGCGGCTGGCCGTCGACCATCATCTCCTTGGGCGGGCCTTCCGGGCTCATTTCCTTGTTCGAGACCATGTCCTCCCAGTAGTAGCGGAAGTCCTCGGTGGTGAAGGGTTCGCCGTCGGACCAGCGGTGGCCCTTGCGCAACTTGAACGTGAAGGCGCGACCGTCCTTCACTTCGAACGATTTCAGAAGGTCGGCTTCGATCCGGTAATCCGGCGTGTAGCCGACGAGACGGGCGTAGCCGTAGGCCGACATCCGCTTGATGTCGCTCGAGCGCTCCATCAGCTGCGTCATCATGCCGCCGTACCGGCCGGGGGTCTTGTCGCCGCCGTCGAAGGTGACAACCGACGGTTCGATGGGCACGCGCTTTTCGACCGGCGGCAGCTTGCCGGCCTTGATCGCCTCGGCAAACATCGGCGGCTCGACCAGCGGGGTTTGGGCAAGCGCAGCGGTGACGGCTGCAAGCGAGAAGATGCCTGCCAATGTCAACGAGCGGCCGTAGGTTGGGTTAGACCAGCCGTCTTGCCGGTCGTAACCCGACATTCCGCGGGAGGTCGAAGTTGTTGGGTTACGGTCGCAAGAGGGCGACCTAACCCAACCTACGAATTCGGCAACCATGCTAGCGAGCCATTCCATCATACCAGCTCCTTGACCTTGGCTTCGGCGCGGGCGCGCACGAAATGGCCGGGGCCGACCTCGACCAGCGTGTTGGCCGATCCGGGCTGCTCGTCGAACGGCGCCGGCCAGTTCGCCGGATTGGTCGCCGCACCGTCACGGATGACGTCGAAATCGAGCCGATGATCGAGGTCGGGCGACGGCGCCGACGCCAGCAGCGCTCGCGTATAGGGATGGCGTGGCGCCGCGAACAGCTCGCGCCGCGGTGCGATCTCGACCAGGCGGCCGGCACACATCACCGCCACCCGGTCGGCGACGTAGTTCACCACCGCCAGATTATGCGAAATGAACAGATAGGTGAGGCCCAGGTTCGCCCGCAGGTCATTGAGCAGGTTGAGCACCTGCGCCTGGGTAGAGACATCTAGCGCCGAGACCGGCTCGTCGAGCAGCAGCAACTTCGGCGAAAGAGTGAGGGCACGGGCGATGCCGAGGCGCTGACGCTGGCCGCCAGAGAAACTATGCGGATAGCGATTGAGGAAGCGCGGATCGATGCCGACGAGGCCGAGCAGCTCCTCGACGCGGGCACGCTGCGAGGCCTTGTCGCCGATACCCTGCACTTTCAGCGGCTCGGAAATCAGATCAAGCACCGTCATGCGCGGATTGAGCGAGCCCTGCGGGTCCTGGAAGATGTACTGCAAGTGCCGGCGATAGGGCTGGCGCGCCGCATCATTCATCGGCGCCAGGTCGACGCTGTTGTCGCCGTCTTGGTAGATGATGCTCCCATTGTCGGCCGGCACTGCGCCGATGATCATTTTCGACACCGTGGTCTTGCCGCAGCCGCTCTCGCCGACCAGCCCCAGGCACTCGCCGTCGCGAATGTTGAAGCTGACACCGGCGACCGCTTTTACGGTGCGTGCCGCGGTCTTCTTCAAACCGAAGCTCTCGGCATGGATGGTGTAGCTCTTGACGAGATCGGTAACGGTCAGCAGCGGCGGCGCATCGGCGCGCACGATCGCCCGCTTCTTCGCCAGACTGCCCGGTGTTGCATCTTCCACCCCGGAAAGCGGCATCAGACGGCGGCTGGGGTCGGCGTCGATGCGCGGCACCGCCGCCATCAGCGCCTTGAGATAGGGATGACGCGGATCGCGGAAAATGTCCTCGGCGGTGCCCGCTTCCATCACCTCGCCGCGGTAGAGCACGACCACTTCGTCGGCGACGTTTGCGACCACGCCCATGTCGTGGGTGATCATCAGCACCGACATGCCTAGTTCGCGCTGCAGATCGCGGATCAGCCCCAGCACCTGCGCCTGCACCGTGACGTCGAGCGCCGTGGTCGGCTCGTCGGCGACCAGCAGCGCCGGATTGCAGACGAGCGCCATGGCGATCATGGCGCGCTGGCGCAGGCCGCCCGACAGCTCGAAGGGGTAGCTCTTGTAGCCGCGCTCAGGATCGGGATAGCGCACCAGCCGCAGCATCTCGATGACGCGGGCACGCGCGGCCTCGCCGGTAACGTTGTCGTGCAGCTCGAGCGCTTCCTGGATCTGGAAGCCGACTCGGTGCAGTGGCGACAGCGACGTCATCGGCTCCTGGAACACGATCGAAATGCGGCCGCCGCGGATGGCGCGAAATTCGGCCGTCATCGGCGACAGCTTCGCCAGATCCTGCACCATTGCGGTCTTGGGATCGCGGAACAGCACCTCGCCGCCGGCAATCCGAGCCGACCGCGGTAAGAGCCCCATCAGCACCTGCGCCGTGACGCTCTTGCCCGATCCGCTTTCGCCGACCAGCGCCACGGTCTCGCGCTCTCGAATGCGAAAGTCGATACCGCGCAGCGCCACCAGCGCCCCGCCCGGAGTGTCGAACGCAACATGCAGGTTGCGGACCTCGATGATATTGGCGCGGATGGATGGTGTGGCTTCGTTCATGCCGGCACCGCGCCGTTGGCCGCTTCCATCGGCCGCACCCAGCCGGCCGCCGGATGGCCGTCGAGCGCCACAAACAGGCCGGCCAGGAAATCCCAGCAGCCCTCGTCATGCACCAGGTGATGGGTCAGCAGACCTGTCGCCTCGCGCATCGGCGCGGCGCCGGCGCGGCGCGCCTCCAGATGCTGGGCGAACTTGGTCACGGTCCTCTCCACCCCGGCGAACCCTCTCGTCGTCCGCCAACTAATGATATCAACATGACAATTGCATTCGACAACCGTGGCTGGCAATTGCCTCGCAGGTCCAAATGCGGAAATGGCGTGGATTTGCTGAGCGGCAAGGCCGGGCGCGAGACCGGCGTCGTAGCGGTTCCATGGCGGTACGAACATCGGCGTCCGGCGCGAAAATGCTGCCAAGAGCTGCCAGCCATGCGAAATCTCGGCGAGCCGCATGGCGAGCGGCCGCTGGGGGCCGAACTCGGCCGCCCGCTCGCCCGCGCCGGCGTGGTTCTTGTGGATGAAGCCATGTTGCAGGACGTCGACCAGGCTTTCCTGACGAATCCGGTCGGCGAGCGCGGCGGTGGCGGACGCCGGAATGACGGCGAGGCCCAGCGGCACGCGATGCCGGTTGACCAGCGCCAGCATGCGATCGAGAGCTGTGGTCGGCGCAATAGCGTCGTCGTCGCGCCACCAAAACGTCGCAACGTGGCCGGCCGCCGCCCAACGATCGAGCTCGGTCAACAGCGGCTGGAAAGCGCTCGCGTTCATGCGCCACCTGCCCATCGCGCCAGCGCTTCCGCGGTGCCGCGCGCGCCATCGAGGTTGATGGTGTGCCGCGCGTGCCCGCCGGCGACGGCCCTTTCGGCTGCCGCGGCCAGGGTCAGCGGCGTCATGTCGCGCTCCTCGAGCACGCTGAGCAGGCCACGGCGTTCGAGCTCGCGGGCGCGGAACAGCTGCTCGCTTTCGGTTTCGGCGGCGAACGGCACCACCAGCGCCGGACAGCCAGCGCCCAGCAGATCCATCACCGTGTTGTATCCAGCCTGCGAGATCGACAGCCCAGCACGGCCCAGAAGGTCGCGGAAATCCGGTCGCGCGCGCTCGACGGTGATGCGCCCGAAGCCTGCAGCCCTGGCCCGCAGCGCCTGGAATACCGGTTCGGGGAGATTGGCGCCGGCGAGCAGCCGCCAGTGCCGGGGCGCGAGCGCGCCCGCTTGCGCCGCATCGATCGCCGCTGCCAACAGCTCCTGGCCGACTGCGCCGCCACCGATCGAGACCACGACTTCGGCGTTGAGGCCACGCATAGCTGTGGCACTCGAATGATCTGCGACGGACGAGTTTGCCGGGTCGCCCAAGCGGGCTTGACCCGCCCTGGGTCCTAAGTCCACCCCGTCGACCACATACCCGGTATATTCGATCAGATCCTCGATCGCCGCCGCTGCCGGGAAGGTCGCGTCGAACGGGATCACCGCGCGATCGCCGTGGACCAGGATGCCATCGAACCACTGGCGGGCGAGGCGCACCACCTTTTCGGCCTTGCCGCTATCGCTTTTTTCGACCAGCACATCGCGCACCGAGCACAGGATGCCACGGCCGGGGCGGGCGCGCATCCGCTCGAACAGCGGCAGCAGCTCGAAGGCGAACTTGCCCCGCCCGAACGGGTAGTGCTCAACCAGCAGCACCTGCGGATCGACACTGGCCGCCAGCGCCAGCAGCTCGGCCCTGCGCCGCGCCCGCCAGCGATCGTCGATCGGCCGGCTGCGGTCGTCGAGCAGCACCTTGAAAGACAGGTCCTCGGCCCGTGCCGCCGGCAGTTGGTGCACGGTCGCCGAACCGAAATCGGCGAGCGCCACCGGTTCGCCGCCAAGCGCCACATGCACGTCGACGTGGTGCGACGCAGCACGCGCGATCGCCGCCGCCCGCTTGACGTGGCCGACGCCAAGCAGATGCTGAACGTAGAACAACACCCGCGGCTTCATCTAACCAGTGCCTCCAGCTCCCGGCAAACGAGCTTGCCGGCAGTGGCAAGATCATATTGCGCCGCAGCCTTAGCTGCGGCTGCCTTGCCCATGGCATGCCGCAGCGCCACGTCGTCGAGCAGCCGGGCAGTCGCCGCCGCGAAGGCAGCCGCGTCCCACTCCGGCACCAGCAAACCAGTTTCGCCGTCGTCCACCACCGCCGCGATGCCCGGCCGCTGCGCCCCGACGACCGGCAGGCCGGCCATCGCCGATTCAATGAACACCATACCGATCGCCTCGTTGACTGCCGGCCAGACCAGAATATCGCTGGCGGCCAGCAGGCCGGCGACCGCCTCGTCGCGCTGCTCGCCGACAAAGCGCACCCGTTGTCCAAGGCCGGCGAATTGCTCTTCGATCCTTGCCCTCGCCGGACCATCGCCGACGATGATCAACAGCCAACGCCGTTCGGCCAGCATTGACGCGGCGCAAGCCAGCACTTCGTAGCTCGACGCCTTGTCGCCGTTGCGTAGCATGCCGACCGCAATCAGCCACGGCTGATCCGGATCAAGTTCGAGGCTTGTCGCCAACTCCGCACGGTGCTGCAGCCGTTGGCTCCGTGCCGCACGGAGCATTGCGCCGTCGATGAACGGCGCAACCGATATTATACGCGTCTTCGGTCCGACCAGCGGCCGAATTCCGCCGACGTCCTTGGGATTTATGCTGACCACGAGCGCCGCTGCGGCCAGTGCCGCTGCAACCGCTGCGTGACCGGCAGCCCACTTGCCGGCGGCCTGTGCCGGCGCATAAGAGGCCTCGACAACGCAGTAGGGAATACCGAGCGCCTGCGCCACCCCCGGACCGATCCAGTCCGGCGCCTTGTGGTACAAATGGTAGGTGAGCCAGACGTCGGGATGCCAGTCCGAGGCAGCCAGCCGGCGGACGAGACGTGCCTTCTGCCAGGCGCCGATGCGCGCGATCCGCGCCTGCCGCACGCCGTCGCCGTCGCGATCGAAGGAGCGCAGCTGCGACATGATGCGAACGTCGTGGCCACCGGCTTCGAGCGCCTGCATCAGCATCCGCGCGATCAGGCGATCGCCAGAAGGCACCGGACTGGCCGGCGACTTGAGCGGTGCATAGAACGCGACGTTCATGTCACAGCATCGACCGTGGCCGCCCCGATATGCACCCTGAGCCGGTCGGCGAGGTGATCGACGGCTGCCTCATGATCGAACGCCGAGCGCACGCGGTCGGCGCCGGCTGCGCCCAGTGCCGCGCGTCGCGAAGGGTCGCGGATCAGTTCTGCCAATGCGCCGGCAAGGGCTGCGGCATCGCCGGCCGGCACCAGGCGGCCGGTCACGCCATCTCGGATCAGCTCGGGCACGCCGGAGACATCAGTCGATATGCAGGCCAGACCCTGGCTCTGCGCCTCCATCAGCACGTTCGGCAAGCCGTCGCGATCGCCGTTGTCGGCGATGCGCGAGGCCAGCACGAACAGATCGGCCGAGCGATAGGCAGTCAGTACCTCCTCCTGCGTGCGCGCACCGCGCCAGACGACACGCTGGCCGAGCCCCAGTGCCTCGGCCTTGGCCTGCAGCTTTGGCCGCAGCTCGCCACCGCCGATGTGGGTCAGCCGCCAGGCCAGATCCGGCGGCAACCGCGCCAGCGCGTCGAGCAGCACGTCATAGCCCTTTTTTTCCACCGCCCGGCCAACCGAGAGCAATTCGACTGGAGCCGCCGGGTCGGTGCCGTCATTGCTGCTCGCCGGCCGCGGCACCGGCCCGAACCGGTCGAAGTCGAGCCCGTGGTAGAGCAGCTCCACCTTGCCCGCGTGACTGCCCGCCAGCGCCTTCAGATGCGCGACGTTGGCCGCGGTGCAGGTGACGAGCCAGGCCATGTCCGCGATCTTCTCGGCCTTCTCCCAGTCGGGCAGCGTGTAGATGTCCTTGGCGTGCGCCGAGGTGCTCCAGCTCAGGCCACGGATTATCGCGGCATAGCGCGCCACCGACGCCGGCGTATGCAGGAAGTGGACATAGAGATGGCGGGTCGCCGCCGGCAGCTCGTCGGCAAGCACCAGCGCCTGGCCCCAGCGGCGGATGCGGTTGGGCGTCGGATCGCGGCCGAGATCGCGGAGCCAGGTCCGCCAGGCGCGGACATAGCCGGCGTGCCATTCGGAGCGCTGCCGCACCCGCCGCCACGCCGCGATCACCCGTCGTGGTGCCTGGTAGAGATATTCCGGTAGGTAGCGCACCGGCGCCAGGATCGCCTCGTGCACCGGATGCACCCGCGCGTCGGTCGGCTCGCGCAGCGCGTAGATGGTGAAGTCAATGCCGCGCCGCTGCAGGCTCAGCAGCTCCTGCGCGATGAACGTTTCCGACAGGCGTGGATAGCCCTTCGTCACAACGGCGAGCGCGGCCGGCGATCGTCTCCCGGTGCGCGTGCTATCGACTACCATCAACGCATCTGTGCGCCGTACGTGCGCACCGGCGCGCCGAACCAGCCATCGACGATGTGATTGATGGTTTCGAACCCAGCGAGATAGCCGGCCAATTTCGCCGCCGACGGCGGCGGCTGGTCGGGCAGCGCCTCGATCGCGGCGGCCATGGCATCGATCGAGCGGTTGTCGTCGTCGACCAGCATGCCGACCAGGCCGAGCTTCGACATCCGCTCGGCGCGAATGTATTGCTCGAGCCGCGGCACCGTGCGCGGCACGATCAGGGCCGGCTTGTCGGCCGCCAGGATTTCGCAGAACGTGTTGTAGCCGCCCATGGCGATCACCGCCGAGGCCTTGCTCATGACCCGGTCGACATCGGGAACAAAGGTCACGACCTCGACATTGGTCAGTTCGGCCGCGCGCGCCTTGAACGCGGCCTGGGCATCGACCGGCATGAAAGGCCCGAGCACGATCAGCAGCCGCCGCGTCATCGAACGCGTCTTCTCGCAGGCCTTGAGCACCCAGTCGACCAGCGAGGCGCCATCGCCGCCGCCGCCCGTCGTCACCAGGATGAAATCATCGGGCAATTGCGTCGTCGACGGCCGCCCGTCCTCGACCTCGGCGGCGAAGTCGCGGCGCAGGTAGCCGGTATAGGTCATCTTGGCGCGAACCGCCGGCGAGACCTTCAACCCCGCCAGGGGGTCATAGATGCTCTGTGTGCCGTACACCCAGATATCGTCGTAGATCTTCTCCAGCGCCGGCATCGCCGCCTTGCGATCCCACTCCTCGGCGAGCTGCTCCTGATCGTCCATGATGTCGCGCAGACCGAGCACGAGACGCGTGCCGTTGCGCTTCAGCATCTCCAGCGTCCGCGCCACCTCGCGGCGCAGACCGAGCGGCTCCTTGTCGACCAGAAACACATGTGGCCGGAATGCCTCGGCGCTGGACCTGATCAGCTGCTCGCGAATCTTGATCGCATCCTCGATCGAGATGTCGAGCCCGCGCGGCGAGTAGGAGCCGTTGCGCAGCTTGACGACGCCGGGAAAGCGCACGAAGTCGACGCGTGGCTTGAAGCCGTAGGCACCGATAATCGGCGATCCGGACAGGATGAGGCATGAGATGTCACTGCGATGGTCGACCAGGGAATGGGCGATCGCCCGGCATCGCCGCAAATGGCCGAGGCCGAAAGTGTCGTGACTATAGATCAGCATTCGGAATTGATTGCCGCGATTAATCAAGACCGTGCTCCCTCTTGGTCGTGGGCTTGGTATGATCCACTATCAATGCTCGAAACAAGGCCGTCTTTGCGAATGATCACACGCATCACGTCAAATTCACGGTACTTGTACAGGCATTGCGGCATCGAGCCGGCTCGAACGTATAGTGTACCCCACGACACAAGGCGCGCGGAAAGGTCGTAAAGACATGAAATCCGCTTCACGATAATGTGCGAGAATGGGTTAAAGCGCAACGCCTCTGTCATTTTACAGTGGGCCGGGCCGGCACGCGGTGAGATGCTCTGGGATCGTCGCAGCGAGCCCGGCGATATGCAGTCATGCTTTTCAAGTCGAGCGACATGAACCCAAACCTTTTTCGCTACATCTGGACCCATACGCGGCTCGACCAGCTCTGGGTCATTTTCGTCATCTTGGCGTCGCTGCCGTTCCTGTTCATGTCGCTCGACCTGCCGAAGCTGATCGTCAACGGCCCGATCCAGGGTCGCGGCTTTCCGACACCGGACGCTACCGCGCACTTCCTCGAGCTGAAATTTGCGCTTCCCGATTGGCTTGGCGGCGCGAGCGTCAACCTGTTCGACGGCTTCGAGCTCAGACGCATGCCCTATCTGGTCGCGCTCAGCATGGTGTTTCTCGCCCTCGTCTGCATCAACGGCCTGTTCAAATACTACATCAATACCTTCAAGGGCCGGCTCGGCGAACGCATGCTGCGCCGGCTGCGTTACGAACTCGTCGATCGCGTGCTCCGCTTCCCCATCCAGCATTTCAAGAAGGTGAAGCCGGCCGAGGTGGCGACGATGGTGAAGGACGAGGTGGAGCCGCTCGGCGGCTTCATCGGCGATGCCTTCGTGCAGCCGGTGTTCCTCTCGGGGCAGGCGCTGACCGCGATGCTGTTCATCATCGTCCAGAACTTCTGGCTGGGCCTGATCGCGACCAGCATCGTGCTGGTGCAGGCATTCCTCATCCCACGACTGCGGCGGCGCCTGCTGGTGCTGGGCAAGCAGCAGCAGCTCACCGCCCGCGACCTGGCCGGCCGCGTCGGCGAGGTCGTCGAAGGCATCGCAGAAGTGCGCACCAACGACGCAACGAACTACGAGAGGGCCGATATCGCCGGTCGTCTGGCCCGCATCTTCTTCATTCGCTACGAGCTTTACCAGCGCAAGTTCTTCGTCAAGTTCCTGAACAATTTCCTGGCCCAGCTGACGCCCTTCCTGTTCTTTCTGATCGGCGGCTACTTCGCCATCCGCGGCAGCCTCGACATCGGCCAGCTGGTCGCCGTCATCGCCGCCTACAAGGACCTGCCCGGACCGATCAAGGAGCTGATCGACTGGGATCAGCAGCGCCAGGACGTGCAGATCAAGTATGCCCAGGTCTGCGAGCAGTTCTCGCCGGAGCCGCTCAAGGCCGCCGAACTGCAGGCGGCGACCGCCGGCCAGATACCGCGCATCGACCGGGCGATCGAGATCAAGGGCCTGACCGTCACCGACGATACCGGCGCGCGCGTACTCGAGCCGACCGACCTGACGATCGCCCCCGGCGAGTGGCTGGCGGCGGTCGGCGAGATCAACTCCGGCGCCGAGGCCATGGCCGAGGCGATCGCCCATCTGGTGGTGCCGACCAGCGGTCGCATCCGGGTCGGCGAGCAGTATCTCGACGCGATGCCGGAATCGATCACCGGCCGGCGCATCGCCTTCGTCGGGCCGGACACCTACATGCGCAACACGACACTGCGCGATTGCCTGCTGCAGGGACTGATGAACTTTCCGAGCCGGCCAGCGGTCAACGGCGGGCGCCATGCCCGCTACGTCGCCGAGGCCCATGCTTCGGGCAACACCGAACTCGACCTCGCCGCCGATTGGATAGACTATGACCGTGCCGGCGTTGCCGATGCCGCCGGCATCAACCGCCAGATCCTCGATGTGCTTTCTGTCGTCGAGCTCGACGACGACATCTTCGAGTTCGGACTGCGCAGCTCGCACGTCACCATCGACGGCAGCGAATTCGAGGCCCGGGTGCTGCAGGCCCGCAAGGCCCTCGGCGCCAAACTTTCGATGGCCTCGCTCTCGCACATGGTCGAGCCGTTCGATCCCGAAAGCTTCCAGACGCAGGCAACGATTGCCGAGAACCTCGTTTTCGGAGCCGCCATCGACGCCAGCTTCCGGCCGGACCAGCTGCCCACCAACGAACTCGTGCTGCAATTGCTCGCCGAGAGCAGGCTTGATCAGCAACTGCTGGAAGTCGGCCGGAAAATCGCGGTAACTGTCGTCGAGCTGTTCGCCGATCTGCCGCCTGATCATCCGTTCTTCGATCGCCTGAGTTTCGTCACACCCGAGGAGCTACCTTATTTCAAAACCATGCTGGCGCGCATCGGCGGCGGGGAAACGGCGATGATCAAGGGTGCCGACCGGACCAAACTACTCGGCCTTGCGCTCGGCTACATCGAGCCGCGCCACCGCCTCAACCTGCTCACCGACGATATCCGCGACGGTGTCGTTGCCGCCCGCAAGCAGATGATGGAGCGCATTGCAATTCTCAATGCCGGTGCGGTCGCCTTCTACGAACCCAATCGCTATAACGCCGGATCTTCGCTCGAGGCAAATATCCTGTTTGGCCGCGTCACTCACGGCATCGCCGATGCTGCAGCGCGCGTGCGCAAGGCGACGCGTGAGACGCTGATCGAGCTTGGACTGCGCGACGCGGTGCTCGAAGCCGGCTTGAACTTCATCGCCGGCCCCGGTGGCAAGCGCCTGACCCAGGCTCAGCGCCAGAAGATTGCGCTCGCTCGCGCGCTGTTGAAGCAACCGGATATCCTAGTCGCCAATCGCGGCCTCGGCAGCCTGAGCCCGCGCACGCAGCGCTCGATCATGATGGCGGTCTCGCGGCTGGCCCGGCCCGAGGGCAAGCCCGCCCGGTTCGCCGTGTTCTGGGTCCTGGCCAGTCCGGCACTGATCGACATGTTCGACCGCGCGGTGGTGTTCCATCACGGCCAGATCACGGCCAACGGCACGCCGGCGCAGCTATTGGAGAGCGATCGTCATCTGCAACGCCTCGTCGCATGAGGCTCGAGGCCAGTCAACGCAACTACGGATCACACAGATGAGCATTGAGGACGAAGTCTCGGTGATGCGGCGGATCCCATTGTTTGCGCACATCAACCCGCAGAAGCTCAAGCTGCTGGCATTCACCTCGGAGCGAATCGTGTTCGAGGCCGGCCACACGGTATTCCGGCAAGGCGACGAAGGCGACGCCGCCTACGTCATCATCGACGGCGAGGCCGACGTTCTGGTCGAGACGCCGAAGGGGCCGATCGCGGTCGCCAGAATGGAGCGCAATGCCATCGTCGGCGAGGTGGCGATCCTGTGCGATGTACCCCGCACCGCCACCATCAAGGCGATCTCCCGCCTCGATACCCTTCGCATCACCAAGGCCCAGTTCCTCGAGCTCTTGACCGAGTATCCCGAGCTGTCGATCGAGATCATGAAGATCCTGGCGCAGCGGCTCGCCAAGACCTCGCTCGAGCTGTCCGACGCGCGCAGCCGTCTTCGCGCGCTCGGCGCGACGCCTGGATGACGAGGCCGGCGATGTTCGATGTCCTGACCAGCGCCCGCCTGCAGCCGCTGCGGCTGGCGAGCGGGCTGGTGATGTTCTCATTCGCCTTCCTGCACTTCGCCAATCACGCGGTCGGACTGATCGGGCTCGATGCAATGAATGCGGTGCAGGACTGGCGGTTGCGGCTGACGCACGCGGGCCCGGTACGCCTGCTGCTGCTGGCTGCGATCGTTGCCCATGTCGGCCTCGGCATCGGCAAACTGGCGGGCCGGCGGACGCTGCGGCTGCCGGCGATGGAATGGCTACAGATCGGATCAGGCATCCTGGTGCCGGCGCTGCTGATCCCGCACGCCGTCGCCATGGCCTATTTCTCGACCCAGACCGATTTCTACTATTCCTACAACTCAGTCGCCTTTCTGCTGTGGCCAGGCCAGGCGCTGTGGCAGTCGGCGCTGCTGCTGGTGGTGTGGATGCACGGCTGCATCGGCCTCAACTACTGGCTGCGTATGCGGCCTTGGTACCGCAGCTGGAGGAACGTGCTGCTTGGCGCGGCGGTGGCCGTACCGCTGCTGGCGCTCACCGGGTTCATGGCGGCGGCGCGCGAGGCCCATGTTCTCTATGCCAATCCCGCCGACCTCGCCAACGCCCGCGCCCAGTTGCACTGGCCAGGTGCGGCGGTCATCGCCGCCATGTACGGCGTTCGCGACATCGCCTGGACCACCTATGCCGGGCTGCTCGCCCTGGTGCTTGCGACCTATGCCGCACGCCATGTTGCCGGCCGCTTCGCGCCAACGCTGGCGGTCAGTTATGCCGGCGGGCCGAATGTAAAGGCCGCGGCTGGCCCGAGCCTGCTCGAGATCAGCCGTATGCACGGCGTGCCGCACACCTCGGTGTGCGGCGGCCGCGCCCGCTGCTCCACCTGCCGGGTGCGGATCGACCACGGCGCCGCGAACCTGCCGCCGCCCGCACCGGCCGAGCAGGCGACGCTGCAGCGCATCGGCGCCTCGCGCAACGTGAGGCTTGCCTGTCAGCTGCGTCCGACCGGCGATATCGCCGTCACCCGCCTGGTTGCGCCGTCGGCGCGGGCGACGGCGCGATCCGGCCACGACCCGGCCGACGGCGGCGTCGAGAAGTCGGTGGCGATTCTGTTCCTCGACGTGCGCGGCTTCACCCGGCTGTCCGAGCACCGGCTGCCGTTCGACGTGGTGTTCCTTCTCAACCAGTTCTTCGCCAGCGTCGGCGAGGCGATCCGCAGCGAGGGCGGCTGGATCGACAAGTACATGGGCGACGGTCTGATGGCGGTGTTCGGGCGCGATCGCGGTGTGGCCGCCGGCTGCCGCGAGGCCCTTGCCGCCGCCCGCGCCATCGACCTCGCGCTCGACGATCTCAACCGTCGGCTCGCAGCCGAGCTCGCCGAAGGCATCAGGATCGGCATCGGCATTCACGCCGGGCCGGTGGTGATCGGCCGCATCGGCGACAGCGCCAGTGCCGCCCTCACCGTGATCGGCCGCACCGTCAACGAGGCGAGCCGGCTCGAAGCCCTGACCAAGGACAAGGACTGCCAGCTCATCATGTCGCGGCTTGTCGCGGAGCATGCCGGCCTCGACCTCACCGGATTTCGCACCGAAACCATCGATGTCCGTGGCGCGGCGGCCAGAATTGATATTGTCATTGTGGCGTCGGCACGCGATCTTCCTCGTGGGGGCAAACCCGGGACCAGCGCGGAGCGCGTCGAAGCATGATTATGACAGTCGCGCGCGCCCGACGGATCGAGTTGGAACGTCAGCCATGTTGAACGCCCAGGACATGCTGCTGGCGTGCCTCGCCTATTTCGCGGTCAAGCACGCGATCGCCGACTACTTCCTGCAGACCCGCTACCAGTGGGCGAACAAGGGCCGCTACGGCCATCCCGGCGGCCTGCTGCATGCCGCGATCCACGTTGTGTTCTCGGCGCCTGCCCTGCTGATCCTGCCGCCGCCGAGTCTGAACTTTGGCCTTGGCCTGCTGGCTGCCGAGTTCGTCGTGCACTATCACTGCGACTGGACCAAGGAGCAGGTGGTCAAGCGGATGGGCCTGACCTTCGCCGACAATGCCTTCTGGCGCGCCATGGGCGTCGACCAGCTGGTGCACGGCTTGACCTATATCGCGATGGTGCGGGCACTGGCGTGAAGCGGTGCCTACCGCTCAAAGCGCTCCCGACTTCTTCAGTGCCTCGATCTCGGCCTTGCTGAACCCGAACTCCGCCAGTACCTCGGCATTATGCTCGCCGCGGCCAGGTGGAACGCGCGTGGCCTTGCTCGGCGTGCGCGACAGCTGCACCGGCTGGCCGACAAGGTTCAAGGCCCCGCCTCCCTCCCGCGGCAGCGTTTCGACGATCCTTGAGTGCTTGACCTGCTCGTCGGCAAACACCTGGTCGATCGAATAGATCGGCCCCGACGGCACGCCGGCCTGGTTCAGGATCTCGACCCATTCGGTGCTGGTGCGCTTCATCATCCGCTTTTCGATCTCGACATTGAGCTTGTCGCGGTTCTTGAGCCGGCTGGCGCCCTTGGCGAAATCGGGATCGGTGATCAATTCCGGCGCACCGATCGCCTCGCACAGCCGGGTATAGATCGTCTGCCCGGAGGCGGCGATGTTGATGTGGCCGTCGCGGGTCTTGAACACCCCGGTCGGGATGCTGGTCGGATGATTGTTGCCGGCCTGGCCCGGCACCTCGCCGGCGTTGATCCAGCGCGACGCCTGGAAGTCGAGCATGAAGATCTGCGCCTGCAGCAGCGAGGTCGAAACCCACTGGCCGCGGCCGCTGATCTCGCGCTCGAGCAGGGCGGTCAATATGCCGTTGGCGAGGAACAGGCCGGAGGTGAGATCGGCGATCGGAATGCCGACCCTGACCGGCCCCTGTCCTGGCAGGCCGGTGATCGACATCAAGCCGCCCATGCCCTGGGCGATCTGATCGAAACCGGGCCGCTTGGCATATGGGCCGGTCTGGCCGAAGCCTGAGATGCTGGCATAGACCAGTTTCGGATTGGTCTTCGACAAGGTGTCGTAGTCGATGCCGAGCCGGGTCTTAACGTCAGGCCGAAAATTCTCGACGATCACGTCGGCCTTGTCGGCGAGGCGGCGGAACACGCCCATGCCGGCCGGCGACTTCAAGTCGAGAGTGATGCCGCGCTTGTTGCGGTGCAGGTTCTGGAAATCCGGCCCGCCGCGGTCGCCGCCGAGGCCGTCGCCGCCGTCGGCGCCATCGGGCAACTCGATCTTGATGACGTTGGCGCCCCAGTCGGCGAGCTGGCGCACCGCGGTTGGCCCGGACCGCGCCCTGGTCAGATCGAGCACAGTGAAACGGGAGAGCGCTGTGGATGGTGCTTTCGCTGGCATCTCGTGTATCCTCGGCAGCCCTAGTACCCGGAATCACACATGGATAGTACACCTGATCGCGGAGCACGAGTCGATCCGGCAGGAGGATCGCTGAAGGCCGTAGCCTTAGCTACGGACGAGGCATCCGACGCCCCGGGCGGCCGTGGGCCGCGACCCTGCGGGCGATCGAGGATGATCGCCAGCGGCGTCGCACCGCTTGTCCGATGCGTAGGCATCGGCCTGCGCGTCGCTCCTGGCCAGCGACCATCCTCGATCGTCATGTGTGCTATCCATGTGTGATTCCGGGTACTAGGTCGTTGGATCGAGAACATCGGGCATCCGTGCCGGCGTGTCCATGCGCTTGGCGGCGGTTTGCCAGACCAAATCTATAGGAACCGAGATCATGAGCGAAACAGTATCGGAAGAAAAGCTGATCGGCCGGCATGCCGGCCACGTCGGCTATCTGATCTTCAACAACCCGGCCAAGCTCAATGCGGTCTCGCTCGACATGTGGGAAAAGGCGTTCACCGTGCTCGACGGCTTCAGGGCGAACCCGGACATCCGCGCCGTCGTGGTGAGCGGCACCGGCGGCCGCGCCTTCGTATCCGGCGCCGACATCTCGAAGTTCGAGAGCGAGCGGGCGAGCGAGGCGGCCGCCGCCCACTATAATGCGACAGCGCTCAAGGCCTACGAGGCGCTGTATCACTTCCCGAAGCCGACCATCGCCAAGATCACCGGTTATTGCATCGGTGGCGGCATGAATCTCGCCGCCTGCTGCGACCTCAGGTACTGCAACGAGGGGGCCAAGTTCGGCATCCCGGCGGCCAAGCTCGGCCTCGGCTACGGCTATGCGCCGATCCGGCGGGCGGCCGAGATCATCGGCCTGTCGCGCACCATGGAGATGATCTACACGGCGCGGCAGTTCACGGCCAAGGAAGCCTACGACATCGGCCTCGTCAATCGCGTCCTGCCAGATGGCGAGCTCGACGACATCGTCGCCGAGACCTGCGCCCAGATCGCCGCCAACGCGCCGATGACAATCGCGCTCGCCAAGGCTTCGGCGCGCGAGATCGGCCGGCCCAGCGCCGAGCGTGACCTCGACAAGCTCGTTGCCATGTCGAAAGCCTGCTTCGACAGCGCCGACTACGCAGAAGGCCGCAAGGCGTTCATGGAAAAGCGCAAGCCCAAGTTCGAGGGCAAGTAGCGGGCCGTGGGATCACAACCCACACGGTGCCTGGCTTCAGCCTGGCACCGTCGCCACATTGGTGCCAGGCTTAAGCCAGGCACCAGTCCTCGCCTCACAACCCGCGCGGCAGGAATCGCGATAGACCGGCCATGATGAGCGCCATGGCGCCGCCGACGGCGAATACCGATGGCAGCGGCAGATACCACAGCACCACCGCCAGGATGCCCGGAATGACGATCGAGCCGACGTGGCGAAAAGTCATGAACACCGACGTCATCGGTACCCGCTCGAAATGGCGCACGGCGCGCAGGAATGGCACGTTGCCGGCGCCGTCGATGATGGTCGCGGCCCAGGCCGCGGCGCAAAGCATGGCCATGCACAGCCAGGCGTGACCAAGTGCTGCTGCAACAGCAGCCGACAGACTGAGGGCGCCGGTCAGGCCATAGCCGATGGTCAGCAGGTTGCGCATGCCGATCGCCTGGCCGATCCGACCCCAGACCCGCACCAGCAGCATCGTCGACAGCCCGAGCGAGATCAGCGCACCGCCGATCAATGAGGAATATCCCGCGTTCGCAACGTAAATCGGCGCGTAGACGAAATACATCACCCACCAGCCGTTGCGGCCAAGCGCCAGGAGCCAGGACAGTGCCAGCCGTTGTTGGGCGAAGAAGCGGGCGACGAAGCGCAGCGGGTTGGGTGGCGGACCGGCCGCGGCCTGCAGGCCCGGGTTGTCGGCAAGGCGCATGCGCCAGAAAAAGATCAACATCGTCAGCGTCGCGATGCCGGCAACGATGTAGGTCGCATGCTCGGCGACGTTGCGGTGCAGATAGACGCCGACCAGCGGTCCGGCCGCAAAGGCGCCACCGGCGAACAACAGCCGGCGAGGTTCGAAGGTGTTGAGGCCGCGACGTGGAATATGGTCGAGCAGGTAGAGGTTGATCACCACATCGAGCGCCGCCGACGCGAACGCCTGCAGCAGAAGGCCCGCCACCAGCGTCGCAGTCGTACCTGAGGCCAGCAGCGCGACGCTCGCGATTTGCAGCGCGGCACCGGCGGTCAGCACCCAGCGCCGGCGTACACGATGCAGTACCGCCGGCACGGTGAGGCTGGCGGCAAGACCGAGGACGGCGACCAGGAAGTAGACGACGCTGACGACCTGGGCGGCGCCCAACAGCGCGTAGGCTTGCAGCGGCACCAGCGAGATCAGGATCGAGCGGGCGATCGAATTGCAGGTGAACAGCACGATGAAACCGCGGGTTCGCGCGTCATCGAGGCTGGAAAGGGCGACCGGGGAATGAAATCGGCGCAACGTGCAAACCCGCTAGCATGTCCTGGACGCGACGGCGCCGCTCGCCGTGGGCCAGGCGGCCAGCATCGCAGGAAGCGCCGCCGGCCGCAGCAAGTCTCGCATGCATGACAGCTCCGACGAAAGCGCTGCAATAGGCGTGGGGCGAAGCCGTAACCCGCCGCGGCATCACGCGGCCGGGCCGTCCGGTCGAATGCATTGCCTAGACATGTAGAAGCTGGTGACGGCGACAGACCCTCTGTCGTCACAAAGATCAAAACGGCAGCCCGACATAGTTCTCTGCCAGCGAGCGCATCGCCGCTTCCGACGACAGCAGATAGGCGAGGTCGGTTTGTTGCAGCTTGGTGTCGTAGGCGATCTGGTCGGGGAAACGGTGCAGCAGCATCGTCATCCACCACGAGAAGCGCTGCGCTTTCCACACCCGCGCCAGCGCTTTTTGCGAATAGCCCTCGAGGCCGCTGTCGTCACCCTGCTTATAGTGCGCGACCA
Organism: uncultured Alphaproteobacteria bacterium; assembly: GCA_963741505.1. Lineage (GTDB taxonomy): Bacteria > Pseudomonadota > Alphaproteobacteria > Rhizobiales > Hyphomicrobiaceae > JAKFWF01. The sequence goes on from CAVUIJ010000021.1 coordinate 327,394, forward strand.
TCGCGTGGTAGAGATAATAGATGTCGGATGCGGCGCTGTTGAGCCCGCGGGCGCCGGTCGGCGGCACGATGTGGGCGGCGTCGCCGGCGAGGAACAGGCGGCCGTAACGCATCGGCTCGGCGACGAAGGAGCGCAGCGGCGCGATGCCCTTTTCGATCGATGGCCCGGTGGTCAGGCGGGCGGCCACTTCGTCGGGCAGCCGCCGTTTGAGCTCGTCCCAGAATGCGTCATCCGGCCAGTCCTCGACGGTGTCGGCCAGCGGCACCTGGATATAATAGCGGCTCAGTACCTGCGATCTGAGCGAGCACAACGCGAAGCCGCGTTCGTGCTTGGCATAGATCAGTTCTGGCGATACCGGCTTCGTCCGCGACAGCACGCCGAGCCAGCCGAACGGATAGACCCGCTCGTACTCGCGCAGAATATCCTTTGGGATCGACTTGCGGCTGACGCCATGAAACCCGTCGGCGCCGATCACGTAGTCGCAATCGAAGCGGATGATCCTATCGCCGTCGCGGTAGGTGACAAAGGGGGCATCGGACTTGAGATCGTGCGGCGTCACTTCTTCGGCGTTGTGGATGACATGGCCCTGCATGCGGTCGCGGGCTTCGTAGAGATCGCGGGTGATCTCGGTCTGGCCGTAGACCACCACCGAGTTGCCGCCCGAATACTTGTGCAAATCGATGCGGTCGAGGATGCCATCATGGGCGATGTGGAAGCCGTGGTGGATCTCGCCTTCGCGGTCCATGCGCTCGCCGCACCGGGCTTGCCGCATCAGCGCGGCGAAGCCATGCTCGAGCACGCCGGCGCGGATGCGGGCGAGCACGTACTCACGGCTGTGCTTTTCCAGGACCACGGTGTCGATGCCGTTGAGATGCAATAGCTGCGACAGCAGCAGCCCCGACGGCCCGCCACCGATGATGCAGACTTGCGTTTTCATGGCCGATCCTCCCCGATCGAGGCCATCCTAACAAATTCTCAGCCCAGTCGAAGTGCCGGTCCGCCAATTCCCCGGCACGGCCCGAATTGCACTGCAGTTGCGACGGTGGCGACGGGCCCTGGTGAAATTCCGCTGCCGTTCGCCTATAGTCGCGCCGGAACCGACATCCAATCCCCGAGGACACCACCCCATGCCGATGGCCGCAAGCGAGATCGAGAAACTGATCCGCGCCAAGTTCCCCGATGCCGAGATCGTCATCAAGGATCTGGCCGGCGACGGCGACCATTTCGCCGCGCACGTGGTGACGCCGGCATTCAAGGGCAAGTCGCGGGTGCAGCAGCACCAGATGGTGTACGACGCGCTTGGCGGTCGCATGGGCGGTGTGCTGCACGCATTGGCACTGACCACCGCCGCGCCGAAGGATTGAGGCGGGCAGACCGTCCTATTCGCTGAACCAGATATCGGCCAGGTTCTGGTTGGCAAAATGGGTCGGCAGCGCCTTCCAGCCCTTCATGCTGGACACGTGCGCCACGAGACGGCTGTACCAGAGCACGGGCACGCTGTAGCCGGTATTGACGACCAGGCGTTGCATTTCGCCGGCGATTGCCGCGCGCTCCTTGTCGTCCGTCGCACTCTTGAACTTGTCGTACAGGGCATCGAGTTCGGGCGCGGCGTTGCGCGTCATGTTGCGCGGCGAGCGGCTCTTCGAAAGGTGCTGCAGCAGCAGCGGCTTGGGATCGTCCGAATCAGCGCAGAAAGCGTCGATGGCCACGGTGTATTCGCCTTTGGCGATGGCCGACTTCTGCTGCGCCACGTCGACTTGGGCGTGCTCGGCGGTGACGCCGATCCGCCGCCACTGGTCGATGACGTAGACCCCGGCTGGCGTGAACGGGTGATTGACGTTGCGGTTGAGCAACTTGAATTTGAGTTCGCCAACACCGGCCTCGGCCAGGAGTTGTCTGGCCTCGGTGCGCGCCTGTTCGATATCGCGCCCGAAGCCGGGCAGTGCGGCCAGTTCATCGCTGCTGAGCGCGAGCGGCGAGCCCGGCAGCAGCGGACCGCCGACCGGCTTCAAAATGGTGATCTTCGAAAGCGCGTCCGAAGCACCCCAGCGATCGATCGCCAACGACAGCGCCCGGCGGACCTTCTGATTGTCGAATGGCTTGGCCTCGGCGTTGAACAGCAGATCGACCTTGCACACCCACGGCGTCTCCTGGACCGTGACGCGGTCCTTCAAAGCGGTGACGAGCTGGGTGCGTTCGCCGGGCGAGATCGAGCGGAATTCGGCCTGGACCTGCCCACCCTGCAATGCCGTCACCAGGGCGCTCGACTTGATGAAGTTGGCGCGGAAGCCGTCGAGATAGGGCTTGCCCCTCTCCCAGTATCTGTCGAATTTCCGGCCCACCCAGTGCGAGCCGTTGACATGCTCGACGAACACGAACGGTCCGCTTCCCAGCACCGTTTTGACCGGAAAATTGGGATCCTGGGCCAGCCGATCGGCGCTGTAGATGCAGTTGTAGGGCAGCGCCAGGGTGTCGAGCAGCGAAGCGTCCGGCGCCTTGAGCTTCATGATCACGGTCGTCGCATCGGGCGCGTCGATACTGGCGATGTCGCTGAACAGCTCCTTGCGGATCGACAGTACGCTCTCGGGCGGTGCGCGCAGCCGGTCGAAAGTGGCTTTCACATCACGCGAGGTGAGCGGCGTGCCGTCATGGAACACCACATTGGAGCGGATCTTGAACGTATAGGTGAGTTTGTCGGCCGAGATGGTCCAGCTTTCGGCGATGTCAGGCTTGGGGCTCGGATAGTTGTCGGGATCGACCTTGAGCAGCAGCGAGTAATGGGGCGCCAGCACGTGCACGGCAGCGTAGGTCGTGGTCGCGTGGCAATCGGTGGTCGGCGCCTCGGCGGTCACTGCATATGTGAGCGTGCCGCCCGACTTCGGCGACTGGGCGTGCACAGCTGCCGGCAGTGCAGCCGCAATCAGCACCGAAACGGTGAGAAGGCTCGGGCCGGTGCGCATGTCGACCTCCTTGAATTGCTGCCGTCAGCGCAGAATAGAGGCTGTTCTGCGTCGGGTGGTCAAGTGCGGGAAGGAACCAGCTGAGCCTTTAGCGCCAGCTCCGCCCTTGCCATCTTGCCGCCCCTTCCAATTGTGCTTATCTAGGCCGCAAGCGCCTGACCGCACCCAATGACCCGAAGGACACCACGCTAATGACCGACCAGACGGCCGTCCACGACTGGATCCGCAAGACCATCGCGTCGAACGACGTGGTGCTGTTCATGAAGGGCACCTCGAAGTTCCCGCAGTGCGGCTTCTCGGCCCAGGTGACGCAGATGCTGAACCACCTCGGCGTGCCGTTCAAGGACGTCAACGTGCTCGACGACGCCAGCATCCGCGACGGCATCAAGACCTTCACCAACTGGCCGACCATCCCACAGCTCTACGTCAAGGGCGAGTTCATCGGCGGCTGCGACATCGTCCGCGAGATGTTCCAGCAGGGCGAGCTGCACCAGCTCATCCACGACAAGGGCATCCCGCATACGAACCACACGCATCACGCGTGAAGCAAAAGGGAGTGGGGAGTAGGGAGTGGGGAGTAGGGAAACAGATATCACTTCCTACTCCCCACTCCCCATTCCCCACTCCCTCGGCAAACATGACCCTCGGCGGACGCCGGTTCCTGCTCAGCCTCGCCATCGTCGGCGCGAGCGTGTGCCTGGCGCTCGGCGTCAATCTGCCGATCATCAAGCTCACCAAGTACGTATTCTGGTCGACCGAGCACTCGCTGATCTCGACGGTCAGGGCACTGATCCGCGACGGCCAGCTGTTCCTTGGCATCACGGTGCTGGTGTTCTCGATCATCTTCCCGGTGCTGAAGCTGCTCTACCTGCTGCTGGTCTCGACGCTGCCGAACCTCGAGATCAGGCGGCAGGGGCGGCGGCTGCGCGCGCTCGAATGGCTCGGCAAATGGTCGATGCACGATGTGCTGGTGCTGGCGCTGACGATCTTTTTCATCAAGAGCCAGGGCATCTACGACGCGGCGAGCCTGTCGGGCGTCTACTTCTTCACCGCCGCAGTGATGCTGATGATCCTGTCCTACGCCTGGCTCAGGCAGGACGGCAGCGAGGCGGCGCTGGCGGTTGAAAGCGAGGACGCCGGCGACGCACCGATCTCGATGTTCCGCAATTTCGGCTTGAGCTTCCTCATCATCCTGGCGACGGTGTTCTTCGCCCTCGGCATCATCCTCCCCGTTATCCGCTTCACCACCGTCTACGTGTGGACCAACGAGCACTCGATCGCGACCATCATCTGGGCGCTCTACCGGAACAACGAGATCTTCCTGTGCGTCGTGCTGTTCGCTTTCTCGATCTTCTTTCCGTTCCTGAAGCTGTTCTACCTGCTGACGCTCGTCACCTCGCCGGACCTCGATCCGGCGTTCCGCGCCCGCAGCATTTCGACCATGGAGTGGCTCGGGCGTTATTCGATGACCGACGTCATGGTCCTGGCCTTGATGATCTTCTACGTCAATTCATCCGGCTACACCGAAGCGACGGTGCTGCCGGGGGTGTATTTCTTCGCCGCCTCGGCGCTGATGACGATGCTCGCCTATGGTTGGGCCAATGGCGTGCCACCGCGCCGCAAGACCGCCCGGCCGACGGCCGGCGCGGCATGATGTCGTTGCAACCCGGCTTCGGCGCTTGTCCGCATTTTTCCCGGCGTTATTAACCCTGGCTTAGCCACATTGGCATAGCGTCCACGGCATCCGCGCGGGGAGTGGAAGCCGATGCAACGACCAGAGCCGATCGACGTCTCGATCCTCGTCGTAAGCTACAACACGCGCGATCTGACGCTGGCGTGCCTGGCATCGATCGGCGCCGAGACCAGGCGCGCAGCCTACGAGGTCATCGCCGTCGACAATGCTTCGAGCGACGGCTCGGCCGAGGCATTGCGCGCGCATCCCCTGGTTCACGAATTGGTGACCTCGCCGGAGAACATCGGCTTTGCCCGGGCGAACAATCTCGCCGCGCGGCAGGCCTCGGGCGAATTCATCCTGCTGCTCAATCCCGACACTCGGTGATCCTCGACGACGCCATCGACCGGCTGGTCGATTTCGCCCGCGCCAATCCGAGCGCTGGCATTTGGGGCGGCCGCACCCTGTTCGCGGACCGCACCCTAAATCCATCGTCGTGCTGGGGGCGGATGACACCATGGAACCTGTTCTGCCGGGCCACGGGCCTCACCGGCCTGTTTGCCCGTTCGGCGGTGTTCAATGGCGAAGCCTACGGCGGTTGGTTGCGCGATCGGGCGGCGCCGGTCGATATCGTCTCAGGCTGCTTCCTGCTCATCCGCCGCAGCTTGTGGGAAGACCTCGGCGGCTTCGATCCGGCCTTCTTCATGTACGGCGAGGAAGCCGATCTGTGCCTCAGGGCGCGCCACCGTGGCGCCCGGCCGATGATCACGCCCGATGCCACCATCATCCACCTCGGCAGTGCTTCGGATCGCATCCGCTCGGCCAAGATGATCAAGCTGCTGGCAGCCAAGACCACCTTGATCCGCCGTCACTGGCGCCCTGCCATGCAACCGCTGGGCCTGGCCCTGATGGCGGCATGGCCGCTCAGCCGCTGGCTGGCGCTTGAATTCGCCGGCGCCGTTCACCCCTCCAGCGGCATCCTCGAGGCTGCCGCCAGTTGGCGCCAGATCTGGCGGCAACGCAACGATTGGCTGTGCGGCTACGGCATGCGGATTGCGAATTCCTCGACACATACCTTCGCGTCAACGGGTCATTAACCGTGCAGCACCTAGGCTCGACATCGACCGAGAGCTTACCGCCGGAAGAGATTGCGAGAATGACCGATGCCCTAGAGAATGCGCGCCAGGACCTGCATGCCAGCGCGGCACCGGTCGCCAAACGCTTCACCATCGCGACCCTGGTCAACGATCGCGCCCACTATGACGAGATGCTCGCCTCATTCGAGGCTGGCGGTTTCGATCGCCGCGACTGCGAGTACCTTTTCGTCGACAACACCGGGCCCGAACAGACCTGCGCCTATCGCGGCCTCGACCGGCTGCTGGCAGAGGCCAAGGGCGACTACGTCATATTGTGTCACCAGGACGTGCGTATCGTCGATGACGGCCGCCATCGAGCTCGAAGCCAGGCTGGACGAGCTCGAAGCCCTCGATCCGCTGTGGGCGGTGGCCGGCAATGCCGGCGGCATCGCGCCGGGCCGCCTCGCCATCCGCATCACCGATCCGCACGGCGCCAACCGCCGCGTCGGCACGCTGCCGGCCAAGGTCATGAGCCTCGACGAAAACTTCATGGTGGTGAAACAGAGCGCCCGCCTGTCGTTCTCGCGCGACCTCACCGGCTTCCATTTCTACGGCGCCGACCTGTGCCTCGTGGCCGACGTGCTGGGCTACTCGACCTACGTCATCGATTTCCACCTCGAGCACCTGAGCGGCGGCATGAAGGACGCGTCGTTCGCGGTCATGGAAAGGGCCTTCTGCGCCAAGTGGGGCCGCGCCTTCCGCCCGCGCTTCATGCAGACCACCTGCAGCCTGATCAGCCTGACCGGCGACAGCCTGTCGCGCATGATCGGCCGGGTCGCCGGGCCACCGCTCGCCCGCATTACCAAGCGCTTGCCGTCGGCCAGCGGCTGGATCCGCAGACCCGCCTGATGCCAACCAGCACGACATCGACCGCGACTCCCACGCTGCCGACCGGCAAGCGGCTCAACCGCCAGCTCGGCCGGCAAGGAGCAATGCTGTTCTCCGGCTTCGCCATTGCCCAGGTTTGCTCCTTCGCGCGAAATGCCATCATCGGCTACGGGCTGTCGCGCGGCGATTTCGGCGTGGCGGCGACGATCACCATCGCCCTGCAGATGCTCGAGACATTGAGCGATCTCGGCGCTGACCGCTTGCTGGTGCAGGCGATCGACGGCGACGATCCCCGGCTGATGGCGGCAGCCCATGCGACGCTGCTGCTACGTGGAGTATTCACCGCAGGCCTGCTGTTCGTCTCGGCCGGCCTGGTCGTCGATTTCTTTGACATCGCCGGCGCCAAGTCGGCATTCCAGCTGGCCGCAATGGTGCCGCTGATCAAATCGCTGATGCACCTCGACTCGCGTCGCCAGCAGCGCGGCCTGCAGAACCGCAATTATTTGCTGGTCGAGGTGGTGCCGCAGGCGATTGCGCTGATCGCAACCGTGCCCTGCCTCTATCTCACGCGCAACTATGTCGCCGTGGTCTGGGTCGCGATCCTGCAGGCGATCCTGTCGGTGGCGTCCTCCCAGTTGCTGGCGAAACGACCCTACGCGCTCGGCTTCGAAGCGAAGTTCATCAAACGCCTGGTCGCGTTCGGCTGGCCGATCTGGCTCAGCGCCTTCCCGCTGGTCGTCGTCTACCAGGGTGACCGCGTCATCGTCGGCCGCCTGCTTGGCATGGACGCGCTTGCGGGCTACTCGGCGGCGTTCATGGTGGCGATGGTGCCGGGCCTGCTTGCCGGCAAGATCGCGCACGCGCTGTTCCTGCCGCTGCTTGTCCACGGTGCGCGACGACGCCGACGCGTTCTTCGAGCGCTACCTGGTGATGTTCGAAGGCACGAGCGTCGCTGCCGCCGCCTATGTCGTCGCCTTCGTTATCACCGGCGGCGATGTCATGCCGCTGGCGTTCGGCCAGAACTACACCGGCCTCGGCCCGGTGATCGGCTGCCTCGCCGCGATGTGGGCGCTGCGTATGGTGCAGTCGATCTCCGGCATGGCGCTGATGGCCAATGGCGAGACAAGGCCACTGCTGGTCGCTGGTATCATCCGGGCGTCGGCGCTGGTGCTGACATGGCCGGCGGTGAAACTCGATCTCGGCCTCGCTGGCGTCGCCGCAGCCGGCGTGATCGGTGAATTCGTCGCCATCACCTACATTCTGGTCCGCACCGCCAGGGGCGCTGCCGGCATCGCCCGGGCGACAATCCTGCGCTGTCTGTTCCCGGTGCTGGCCGGTGCGGTCGCGGCCGCCTGCGCATGGTGGTGGCCGATGACCGGCAGCCTGCTGATTTCCCTGCCGGTGTCGATCGTCCTGTGTGCCAGTACAATTCTCGCGGGGCTCGCCGTGATGCCCCGCATCCGCGTCTTCATCGAGGCACAGATGGAAGGCACTGCGACCGCCGCCATGTCCGTCGACCATCCCGCAGCCACGGAGGCCGCCTGTGTCAGCACGCGCGCTTGAGAAAAGTGGCACGTTCGATGGCATTGTGTGCATCGGCGGCGAGGACTGGTGGTATCACAACCGCGGTCATTTCGACTTCCAGATCATGCGGCGGTTGGCCGAGCGCTGGCCAGTGCTGTTCGTCAATTCGCTCGGCGTGCGCATGCCGAGCCTCAGGGACAACCGACTGTTCCTGCAGCGCATAGGCCGCAAGCTCAGGAGCCTCGGCAACGGCCTGGTCAATGTCGAGAACGGGTTCTGGGTGTTCTCGCCGGTGATGGTGCCGGGCGCCACCGGCCAGAAGTTGTCGAGCTGGGCACTCGCTCCCCAGATCAAGCTCGCTGCGGCGCACGCCGGCATGCGCAATCCGGTGCTGTGGGTGCATTGTCCGGCCGGCGCGCCACTCGCCGGCGAGTACCCATGCGCCGCAACGGTGCTGCAGCGCACCGACCGGTTCGAGGCATTCCCCGAGGCCGACCCGGTTGTTGTCGGTGCACAGATCGCCCATCTCAAGGCCCAGGCCGATCTCGTGATCTATGCCAGCCCGCAACTGATGCAGTCGGAAGCGATGAGCGTGCGGGCACCGGTCCTCGTCGATCACGGTGTCGATGTCGGCCAGTTCGCCGCCGCCGGCGCGCCGGGCCAACCGGCGCCGTCCGAAATCGCCCACGTCGCCCGCCCGCGCATCGGCTTCATTGGCGGCATCGATGCCCACACCTTCGACATCGATCTGTTTCTGGGCGTTGCGCGAGCCATGCCGAAACATCAATTCGTGATGGTCGGCGGCTGCTCGTTGCCGGATGGCTGGTGCGGCTTGCCCAACGTGCACTTCTCCGGCCGCAAGCCCTATGACCAGATCGCGCGATACATGGCGGCGATGGACGTGCTGATCATGCCGTGGAACCGCAGCGAGTGGATCAAGGCCTGCAATCCGATCAAGCTCAAGGAATACCTGGCGGTCGGCCGACCGGTGATCACCACCGACTTCCCGGCGCTCGAGCCATGGCGCGATGTCGTGCACGTCGCCGACACCGTGCCGGCATTTGTGAACGCTATTCAAAGTTCGCTCGCGAAGCCGCTCGGTGATCGCTGCGACATTCTGCGCCGGCTACAGCTCGAAACCTGGGACGCCAAGGCCGATCAGGTCCGCCGGGCCCTGTTCGGCATCGGCCTGTCGTTCGCCGAGACCGCGACCAGCCGTCGCGGCGCCGCCTGAGGCACTTCCGGTTGCGCGCGGCGACACGCGTTCGGCGGGCCGCCGCGGTAAACAGGAAAGGCGGAAACGCCTGCCGTTTGGCTTTTGCACGACCCGGCGGGTGTGCTACCACCCCCAACAGTCTTGTTGCATAGCGAAACGGTCTCAACATCGTTCCGCCGCCGCAACGCATTGGAGGACGCGAGGACAATGGCGGAGCGGCGGTCGAGCTACGAGTACGCGGATATTCTGGCGTGCGGACGCGGCGAATTGTTCGGACCCGGCAACGCCCAGCTGCCCTTGCCACCAATGCTGATGTTCGAGCGCATTTCGCAGGTGTCGGAGACCGGCGGAGCGCACGGCAAGGGTCAGATCGTCGCCGAGTTCAACATCGCCGGCAACCCACAGACCGACTGGTTCTTCGCCTGTCACTTCAAGGGTGACCCGGTGATGCCGGGGTGCCTCGGCCTCGACGCCCTGTGGCAGCTCACTGGTTTCTATCTCGGCTGGCTCGGTGCGCCGGGCCGCGGCCGTGCGCTCGGCGTCGGCGAGGTCAAGTTCACCGGCATGGTGACGCCCGCCACGAAGAAGCTCGAATACGTCATAGACATGAAGCGCGTCATCCTGCGCAAGCTGAAGCTCGGCATCGCCGATGGCGTCATGAAAGCCGACGGGCAGGTGATCTATGCTGCAACCGATCTCAGGGTCGGCCTGTTCGAGGTCGGTGACACGCCGGCACCGAGCGCCTGATCCGGCCCAACCCGTGAAAAGGCCGGCAGTTGAAGCCCTTGCCAGGAATACTAGAGGGAAGTACTCATGCGACGGGTCGTCGTCACCGGAATGGGGATCGTTTCATCGATCGGCAACAGCACCCAAGAGGTGCTGGCGTGCCTGCGCGAAGCCAAGTCCGGGATCGTTGCTGCCGATAAGTACAGGGAGCTGGGTTTCCGCTGCCAGGTGCACGGCGCGCCAAAGCTCGAATGGGAAGCCATGGTGCCGCGTAAGCCGAAGCGCTTCATGAACGCCGGCATGGCCTGGAACTACATCGCCATGGACCAGGCGATCCGTGATTCAGGGCTGACCGAGAATGAAGTGCGGGACGAGCGCACTGGCATCATCATGGGCTCCGGCGGCCCATCGACGGTCGCCATCGTCGCCGCCGCCGACGTAACTCGCTCGGCCGGCACGCCGAAGAAGATCGGCCCGTTCGAGGTACCAAAGGCGATGTGCTCGGGCCCCTCGGGCGTGCTCGCCACTGCCTTCCAGGTGCACGGTGTCAACTACTCGATTTCGTCGGCCTGCGCGACCTCGGCGCACTGCATCGGCAACGCCGCCGAGACGATCCAATGGGGCAAGCAGGACGTGATGTTCGCCGGCGGCTGCGAGGAACTCGACTGGACGCTGTCCAACCTGTTCGACGCCATGGGCGCGATGTCCTCCAAGTTCAACGCGACGCCGGCCCGCGCCAGTCGCGCCTACGACCGCGACCGCGACGGCTTCGTCATCGCCGGCGGTGCCGGCGTGGTGGTGCTCGAGGAATACGAACGGGCCAAGGCCCGCGGCGCCAGGATCTATGGCGAGATCGTCGGCTACGGCGCAACATCCGACGGCTTCGACATGGTCGCCCCGTCCGGCGAAGGCGCGGCGCGCTGCATGCGCCAGGCGCTGGCCGGTTTCGACGGCCGCGGCATCGGCAAGGTCGACTACATCAACCCGCACGCGACCGCGACCCCGGTCGGCGACGCGCGCGAGATCGACGCCATCCGCGAGGTATTCGGCAACAGCATCCCCGCCATCGCCGGCACCAAGTCCTTGACGGGCCATTCACTCGGCGCCATTGGTGTCCAGGAGACGATATTCTCGCTGCTCATGATGAACAATGGTTTCATCTGTGAAAGCGCCAACATCGATGAAATAGATCCGGCCTTCGCCGACTTGCCGATCGTGCGCAAGCGCCGTGATGACGTATCGCTTAACTGTGTCATCTCGAATAGCTTCGGTTTTGGCGGCACAAATGCCACTTTGGCCTTCCGCCGAGCCGAAGGTTAATGCGATCTGAGGGCTGGCGGGATCATGCGGGCCGAGTGCCCTTCCCGTCCGGGCTCTAAGAAATGCGACTTTACAAGAACGGGACCGGTTGGTTTGAGGTCCACTCACGCAGACGACGTTCGAGATCAGGAGTACTTATGAGCGAGATCGACATCGCCAAGCCCGGCCCGCTGATGGCCGGCAAGCGCGGCTTGATCATGGGCGTCGCCAATGACCGCTCGATCGCCTGGGGCATCGCGCGCATTCTGGCCGGCCATGGCGCCCAGCTCGCCTTCACCTACCAGGGTGACGCCTTCGGCCGCCGCGCGATCCCACTCGCCCAATCAGTTGGCTCGGAAATCATCGAGCCGTGCGACGTCAGTGACCTCGCCAGCGTCGATGCCGTGTTCGACAAGATCGTGTCGACTTGGGGCAGCCTCGATTTCGTCGTGCATGCGTTGGCCTTTTCCGATCGTCGCGAACTCGCCGGCCGCTACGCCGACACCAGCCGCGAGAACTTCACCAACACCATGGTGATCTCGTGCTTCTCCTTCACCGAGATCGCCAAACGCGCCGCCGCCATCATGCCGGCCGGCGGTTCGATGCTGACGCTGACGTTCGGCGGCGCCACCAAAGTCGTGCCGTCCTACAATGTCATGGGCGTGGCCAAGGCGGCACTTGAAGCGAGTGTGCGCTATCTCGCCACTGATTTCGGTCCGCAAGGGGTGCGCGTCAATGCGCTATCGGCCGGGCCGATGCGAACGCTGGCCGGCTCCGGCGTGTCCGATGCCCGCGTGATCTTCAACTACCAGAAGGATCACGCACCGCTGCGTCGCACCCCGACGCTCGACGAGGTCGGCGGTGCCGCCCTCTACCTGCTGTCGCCGATGTCGGGCGCGGTCACCGGCGAGGTCCATTTCGTTGATTGCGGCTATTCGACCGTGGCAATGCCGACACTGGAAGCTCTGAAGGCGCAGGAAGCGGAAGCCCAGGGCGCTGGAGGCAAGACCAGCGAGGCTGCAGAGTAGAAGTTCGGGCCGCCGCCGTCCGCCGGTAACGCTGGGGCGGTGGCTCCATACGGGATCTCGCCCAAATGCCCGCATTGCGCTTTCTTGGCGGCCTGTTCCTGCTGATCGGGGCCGTCATTCTCATCGCCGATATCACCAACGCCCGCAGCGGGATCGCGGGAGGTTTCGGCGTGTCGCTCGCCCGACACTGGGCGAGCCTGGCGCCTTCATCCCTGGCGGCCAGCCAGAAGGCGATCCAGTCGACCAGCGCGCTGCTGTGGGACCCGTTCGTGAAGTCGCTGCTGGCGATCCCAGCCTGGGTCTGGTTCGCCGGCATTGGCGGCATCTGCTCCTGGATCGGCCGCCGCCGGCGCCGAGTGAATATTTTCGTGAATTGAGTGCCGCCCGCTTGCGCTTTGCAACGGCATCCTATTCGAATATTCCGTCGCCTGCGCCAACCGCAATGTTGCTAACGCCGTACGCGTCGGTCGGGGTGATCGCGTTGGCATCGAAGTGGACCGGCACATGGCCTTGGCTATTGAGAACGTCGACCAGCACATTGAATGACACTTCGTGCCCGGCATCGACGGCGCTCGAGTTGAATGCCGCAAAGTCGAGTGTATCGTCGCTGATCGCTGCGTCGTTACCCACGCCCGATGTAAACACGAACGTATCGATGCCGAAACTGCTGGCCGGCGTGTCGGCTATGACACCAGCCGCGGCCAAGTCGTCGATGTAATTGCCGCTGAAGGTGGCCAGTGCGTTATTGAGACCGGTAACGGTGGCGACCAACGTCGCCAGACTGGCATCGGTATACATTTGGATCGTGGTCGTAGGTGCCGCCGATCGGGTTGTTATTGTCGTCGAAGACGAAGTCCTTGCCGGTTACGACAACGGTGTTGTCGTTGTATGGGTTGACGAAGCTGTACGTGTCGGAGTCGGCAACCGTCGCCGGCCCTGCCAACCACAAGATATCGTTTGGTCCGTCGAGCGGAAGATAGATGGTCATTGTAGCCATTTTTTTGATCTCCCTGATCGACTTGGTCAGGCGAAAAATCTGGTTCTCGGAAAGGCGGCAACCTTAGGCGCCGTTCAAGGACCAATTCGCCGACAAGAAATCAGAACAGCCTGGATCTCAACCCCACTGGCAAGCTCAATTGCGGCATTATATGGGCGAGTATGTTGTCATGAAAGATATCACGTTTTCTTCAGTCGCAAGTGCAAATTATCCTCGCGTACTATGCTTTTCGACAGGTTATCTGCGACTACCAGCCATTCCAGTGCCGCGGGTCGAACGCTATCTCGGCAACGTATGCTGGTTGCGGATCACTGTGACATTGTTCGCGTTATTTTTCATCCGAGCCGCGGCTGGCACGCGAACATGTGGCTTTGTCGGACGAGGGTAGACCCATGTTCTTCAAGAAGAAAACCATCCTGCCAACCGCCGCCAACGCCCTGCCTGGACGGGCGCAGCCGATCCCTACAGCGAAGGCCCATTTCATCAGCGATCGGCCACTCAAAGGACCCTATCCGGCTGGCCACGAGGTTGCGATGTTCGGCCTCGGCTGCTTCTGGGGCGCCGAGCGCAAGTTCTGGCAGCTTGGCGACGGCGTCTGGGTGACGGCGGTCGGCTATGCCGGCGGCATCACGCCCAATCCGACCTACGAGGAGACCTGCACCGGCCAGACCGGCCACAACGAGGTGGTACGGGTAGTGTTCGACCCAGCAAAGATCTCCTATGCGGCTTTGTTAAAGGTCTTTTTCGAGAGCCATGATCCGACCCAGGGCATGCGCCAGGGCAACGATGTCGGCAGCCAGTACCGCTCGGGCATCTACACTTACGGCCCACAGCAGAAAGCCGAGGCGGAAGCTGCCAAGGCCGCCTACAGCCAGGTGCTGTCGGCTAACGGCTACGGCCCGATCACCACCGAGATCGTCGACGCGCCGGAGTTCTATTATGCCGAGGATTATCACCAGCAGTACCTGGCGAAGGTTCCGCACGGCTATTGCGGTCTTGGTGGCACCGGCTTGTCCTGCCCGGTCGGTATCGGCGTCAAGGCCGCGGAATAGGGGTGACCGACGCAAGCCGGTTACCTTTCGTTAACCAAACCTGTCACATGCTCGCCACAGCGCCCTAATGATATCGAACAGGTGATGACCAATCGGGGATCACAATCGGTATGTAGTTTGCGCGCTGCCGTCGTCCGAGGTACTGAGCTTCGTTCAGAAGCCTAACTTGATTTGGCCCGCTGCAAGCAGAGTGTGAGGCACGTGACATGTGTTCGATGCGACGCTGGTTTTACGGGGCGGCCATAGCACTCAGCGTGGCGCCGGTGGCGCCCGCCCTCGCCAACGAGCCGGTGGCGGCGGCGGTGATCGCCACCCCTGCCGAAGCCACCTCACCCAACGCTGAACCATCGCTGCTGGCCAGGATACAGCAACAACTCTCGCAAGCAGCACGTAAGGGCAACGACGCCCAGGATCGCGCCGCACTCGCGGCCTTCTATGCCGAGCCGAACCGCGCCACTATCTGGGTGGCGCCGACCGGGCTCACGGCCCACGCTATCGCCGCCATCAACGAGATCCGAAAGGCCGCCGACTGGGGCCTCGACGCTGCGAGCTTCGACGTACCCGACGCGCGGGCATCGCTGTCGTCGCCGGAGATGCTCGCTGCGGCTGAGATACAGTTGGGGACCGCGGTACTGAAATATGCCCGGCATGCCCGTGGCGGCCGCATCGACGTCGGCCTGCTCGGCCGCAACTTCGATCAAAGGCCGCCGCTGCTCGAACCCAACGCAGTGCTCGATGCCATCGCCGCAGCGCCCGCAGCCGACGCCTATCTGCGTGGTCTGCATCCAAAGCACCCGCAGTTCGAGAAGCTGCGGCAGGCGCTGCTCGCCGCCCGCGCGCCGGCAACCGCCTCGGCCGAGCAGAAGTCGCCGGGGGCCGACATCAAGATCCCGGCCGGCCCGCGCCTCAAGCCCGGCCAGAGCCATGCCCATGTCGCCCTGCTGCGTCAGCGCCTTGGCATCGCCGAGGGCGATGGCCCGGCACAGTTGCTCGACGAGCCGGTCGCTGCCGCCCTGCGGCAGTTCCAGCTCTCGAAAGGCATCGAGCCCGACGGCAGCCTCGGCAATGCCACCCGCTCGGCGCTGAATGGCGCGGCAAAGCCCGCCAACGGCGCCGACAACACCCAGCGCATCCTGGTCAACATGGAGCGCTGGCGCTGGCTGCCGGAAAGCCTCGGCGAGTTCCATGTCTGGGACAACGTGCCCGAGTATCCGGATGCGCGTCGTGAAGGACAACAAGGTCGTCCACACCGAGAGCATCATCGTCGGCAAGCCGTCGACGCCGACGCCGATCTTCTCGGCCGATATGAAGTATGTGATCTTCCATCCGAACTGGGGCGTGCCTGACGGTATAAAGGTGAACGAGCTGGCGCCGGCACTGCGCCGCAGCAGCAGCAGCATTTTCAACTTCGGCGAATCGGCCGAGCCGGCGATCCTGCGCCGGCCACAACCTCAAGGTCAGCTACAATGGCCGACCGATCGATCCGGCGACGGTCAACTGGGAAACGGCCGACATCCGCAGCTTCCAGTTCACCCAGCCGCCGAGTAGCTCGAACGTGCTCGGTGTCGTGAAATTCCGCTTCCCCAACAAGCACGACGTCTACATGCACGACACGCCCGAGCGGTCGCTGTTTTCGCGCTCCGACAAGGCCTTCAGCCACGGCTGCATGCGGGTGCAGAATCCGCGCCGCCTTGCCGAGGTGCTGCTGGCCGAGGACAAGGGCTGGTCATCGGCACAGGTCGGTCACGCAATCGCCAGTGGCGCGACACAGGATGTGACGCTGTCGAAGCAAATCCCGGTACACGTGACCTACTTTACCGCAGTGGTCGACGATGACGGCCGCCTGAAGACGTTCGGCGACATTTACGGCCACGACGGCCGCATCGCCTCCGCGCTCGAAGGCAAGCCGATCCGGCTGATCGCCCAGACCGACCCGGCCGTGCGTGCCGAGCGCGAAGTCGGCCGCAGGACAGCGCGCGCACGCTCGGTCCAGAGCAACGGCAGCAGCCTGAGCGACATCTTCTCCGGCCTGTTCGGCAATTAGTCGGCGCTTCGGCTCTTGCCGCCGTTACGTGCCAGGTGCGCTCGACAGCGGCCAACTCGCAGCCACCGATGTGCGGCATTCCAACTCATCCGCCTTTCTTCTTGCGCAGCCCCGCCCAGTAATCGAGGCGCTTCCTGATCTCGCGCTCGAAGCCGCGCTCAGGCGGGTCGTAGAGGGTCGGCCGCTTCATGCCGTCGGGGAAGTAGTTCTGGCCGGAGAAGGCATCCGGGTCATCGTGGTCGTAGACGTAGCCTTCGCCGTAGCCCTCTTCCTCCATCAGCTTGGTCGGGGCGTTGAGGATAATCTTCGGCGGGGCCAGCGAGCCGTGCGACTTGGCGAGTTTCATCGCCGCATTGTAGGCGACATAGGCCGCATTCGATTTCGGCGCGGTGGCAAGGTAGATCGTCGCCTGCGCCAGCGCCAGCTCACCCTCGGGGCTGCCGAGGAAGTCGAACGCGTCCTTGGCGGCGAGCGCATGGCTAAGCGCCTGCGGATCGGCGAGGCCGACGTCCTCAACCGCCATCCGCACCAGGCGGCGGGCGAGAAACAACCGGTCCTCGCCGCCGTCGAGCATGCGCGCCAGATAGTAGAGCGCCGCATCGGGGTCGGAGCCACGCACCGATTTGTGCAGCGCGCTGATCAGATTGTAGTGGCCCTCGCCGCTCTTGTCGTAGAGCGGCGCCCGGCGCTGGACGAGCTTCACCAACGCCGCGCGATCGAGCGGCTTCGCGCCCACCCTGACCGCGGCGAAGACCTCCTCGGCAAGATTCAAGGCGGCGCGGCCATCGCCGTCGGCCATGGCTTTTAGCGCCTCGCGTGCATCGGCATCGACCGGTAGCTGGCGGCCCTCCTCGCGCTCGGCGCGCGCCAGGAGTTCCTCCAGCGCCGCCTCTTCGAGCCGGTTGAACACCAGAACGGCGGCGCGGGACAGCAGCGGCGGCATTCAGCTCGAAGCTCGGATTCTCGGTGGTGGCGCCGACCAGCGTGATCGTGCCGTCCTCCATGTAGGGCAGGAAGCTGTCCTGCTGGGCGCGGTTGAAGCGGTGGATCTCGTCGATGAACAGCAGCGTGCCTTTGCCGGTTTCACGGCGGATCTTGGCGCGATCGAAGGCCTTGCGCAGTTCGGCGACGCCCGAAAAGATGGCGGACAGCTGCTCGAACTCGAGGTCGGTCTCCAGCGCCAGCAGCCGCGCCACCGTAGTCTTGCCGGAGCCGGGCGGGCCCCACAGGATCATGCTCTGCAGCCGGCCGCTGGCCAGCATGCGGGTGAGCGTGCCGTCGGGACCGACGAGCTGGTCCTGGCCGGTGACCTCGACAAGGCGTTTCGGGCGCAAGCGGTCGGCGAGCGGGCGCGGCGCCTTGGCCCCCATGCCGGCGGCTTCAAACAGGTTCGTCATGGCCGCCACGTTAGGATGCCGCGCGACAGGAGGGAAGCGATCACGACGTCAACCGGTCGTCGCGCCAGCGGCGCCGACCAACCGGCGACGCTGGCGAAGATACCACGCCAGGGCGGCGATCTCGATCAGCCAAAACGTGCCAAAACCGGCCTGATAGGCCGCCACTCCGAAGCCGCCGGAGGGCAGCTTCGGAAAGGTGTCGATGATGGCGCCGATTGCCGACTGTACCAGGAAGGCCGCACCGAAGATGATCAGGTTCATCGCCGTGTTGGCCCGCCCCGATCGCTTTGCGCCGAAATGCTTCGACAGCCAAGGATAGGCCAGGATTGCGGTCTGTCCCGACATGCCGAAGGCGATCCAGGCGATCAGCCGCAGGCCCGGCGGATCCAAAATGATCAGTAGCTGGGAAGTCAAGAACACGACCAGGAACCCGAGCATGACGTCGAGCTCGCTGACGCCGCGGCGCACGAACCAGTCGGTAATCGCCCCGCTGACCAGGATGCCGACGAAGAATGCCGCCGCCATGATGAAGAGGTGGTTCGCGGCACCCATCCGGTCGAGGCCGGCGACGTCGTGGAACCAGGGCCCGGCCCACAGCGTCTGGATCGCGATGTGGGTGCCGGCGGTGGCGCCTAGCAGCGGCGCCAGTCGCCAGAATGCGCGATCGCCCAGGATCTCGCCGATCGCCGACGACCTGCTGGCGCGAGCGTATCGCCGGAGGCGACCGGCGTACGCTCCGGCACCAATACCAAGATCAGCAATGCCGCCAGCAGCGTGATCGCCGCCAGGCCAACGAAAACGCTGCGCCAGCCGGCCGCACTGTACCGCGATCTCCATCGGCGCCGTTGAAAACAGCAGACCGAGGGCGCCGAGCGACATGACCAGCGAATTGGCGAGCGCCCGGCGCGGTTCCGGCACCCACAGCACCACCGCCTTGAAGCCGCTCATCAGGCCGCCGGCGAAGCCGACGCCGATCAGCGCGCGGGCGGCCGTCAGCGTCCACACGTTGGTGCCGGCGGCGAACAGTCCAGCACCGATCGCAGCCGCGACCAGCAGCGCCGCCTGCACGCGGCGTGGGCCATAGCGGTCGAGCAGCACGCCGAGCGGCAGCTGGAAGCATGCGAAGGCGGCAAGGTAGGCCGCCGTCAGGAGCCCGAGCTCGGATGCCGAAAGGCCGATCTGGGCAACGAGGTCCGGCGCCACCACCGCGTTCACGGCGCGAAACAGGTACGAAAGGAAGTAGCCAAGGCCGAACGGCAGCAGCACAATGACCATCAGGCCAAGGGAGGCGGGCGCGGATGCGAGCTGTTGGGTCGACTTCAAGGGACCTCCCAAGGGTTGGTGCGCTGCCGGCGCCGAGCCGCGGCGACCGGACGACGGCGCGCGCGAGCTGCAGTAACCGACGGCAGGGCGACCGGCAACCGCCACCGGCGGCAGGTCAGCCAGCACGAAAAGCGGCGGCGGATTGATCGCATGCGTGGCCTCCGGCTGGTTCTGCTCGCACTGCTGCCGTTGCTGCTGGGTGGCTGCGCCGAGTTCGTCGACAGCGACCAGTCGCCGGCTGTGCCGCTCGCTGCTGCCAGCCCTTGAACCGGCCGAGAGCCGCTTCGAGATCGTCCGCGTCGATGACCTGACGGCGCGTCCGACCGACGGCGTCGTGCTGCGAATGGTCTACCGGGTCGCACAAGACCCGCGAAAGGCGCATACGGACGCTGACCTGCTCCTTCGCGCCCGCAATCGGGGCGGCGATGCCGGTGCTGACCGCCATCGTCAGCGACCGCGGCCTGCTCAGCCCGGCGCGGCTGCATATCCTGCAGCGGCATTGGATCGACAACGGCATCGCCGCCCGCTCGGACCCGGCGCCGATCGCCATGCTCGGGCCGGCGCTGAGCCTGCCGCGGCCGGTCGCGATCGGCCTGCAGACATGCTCGCAAGTTTGCCGCCGATCGCGATCTACGCGCTGCTCGCCACCGCCTATTCGCTGATCTACGGGCTCGTCGGCCGCATCAACCTGGCCTTCGGCGATCTCGCCTCGCTGGCCGGCTACGGTGCCTTCCTCGGCTTCTCGATGATCGGCGACAGGTGCGGCTGCGAACGGCGACGCTGATGGCACTGCTTGTCGGCCTGTTCACCGCCGCGATGCACGGCGGCGCCCTCGGCCGCCTGGTGATCGCGCCGCTCGCAGGCGCGCCGGGACAGCACATCTTGATCGCGACCATCGGCGTCTCGATCTTCTGGCAGGAAGCGATGCGGCTGACCCAGGGCGCCGGCAACCGCTGGCTCTCGCCGCTGATGAACCGGCCGATCGGAATCGCCACCGCGACCGACTTCACGGTCACGGTCACGCCGATGGCGCTGCTGGTTGCAGGTCGTTGCCGCGATTGCCGCGGCAGCGCTCGTAATCGCAATGCGCCGCTTCCGCTTCGGCCTGTTGTGGCGGGCGTCAGCCGACGATCCGGTCGCGGCCGCGATGTTCGGCGTCGATCCCCGCACGATGCTGGTGCGCACGATGGTGCTCGCCGCACTGCTGTCGGGCGTCGGCGGCGTGCTGACGACGTTGTATTACGGCGGCGTCGGCTACTCGGGCGGCCTCGTCGTCGGCCTGAAGGCCCTGATCGCGGCGATCGTCGGCGGCATCGGTTCGATCTCCGGCGCGCTTGTCGGAGCCTTGTTGGTCGGCATCGTGGAGGCGGTCTGGAGCGGGCTCTTCCCGATCGAGTATCGCGATTTGGCGCTGTTCGTCGGTCTTGTTCTCGTGTTGTGGCTGAAACCCTACGGACTATCCGGGCATGACCCGATTTGCCGGTCACGCCGCGCCCATGACGACGGCATTTGTGGCGCCGCCGCCGTGCGGCGCCCGACATGTAACGCTGGTGCAACAAGGTACTAGTTGCAAATCGCCGCACGTCTGCTAGCGTAATGTCAACAAACCGTCCGCGGCGTGGATTTCCTCGACCGCGAAATCAGATTTGCATCGGGGGTGGGCAGGCGCATGGAATATTTTCTCCAGCAGATGATGAACGGCATCACCCTCGGCTCGATCTATGGGCTGATCGCGATCGGCTACACGATGGTGTTCGGCATCATCGGCATGGTCAACTTCGCGCATGGCGACGTGTTCATGCTGTCGACCTTCATCGCGCTGATCGTCTTCCTGGTGGTCAGCCAGGTGCTGGGCTGGGGCTCGATCGTTCTCACCATCATCCTGATGCTGCTGGTGGCGATGCTGCTGACGTCGCTGTGGAACTGGGCCATCGAGCGCGTCGCCTATCGCCCGCTTCGCGGCTCGTTTCGACTGGCGCCGCTGATCTCGGCGATCGGCATGTCGATCTTCCTGATGAACTTCGTGCAGGTCGTCCAGGGCCCGCGCAACAAGCCGTTGCCGCCACTGATCGACGGCTGCCTCGTCGGCGTGTCGACGGCGTCGAAGCCGTGCTGGATCGAGCGCACGAGCGGCCTCAACATCTCCTTGAAGCAGATCGTCATCATGGTCGTCACCTTCGTGCTGCTGTCGGCGTTCTGGTATCTCGTACAGAGGACGCCGCTCGGACGCGCGCAGCGCGCCTGCGAGCAGGACAGCCGGATGGCGGCACTGCTCGGCATCAACGTCGATCGCACCATCTCGATCACCTTCGTAATGGGAGCGGCGCTGGCGGCAGTGGCTGGCGTGATGTACATGATCCAGTATGGCGTCGTGAACTTCGCCGACGGCTTCGTGCCGGGCGTCAAGGCGTTCACCGCCGCGGTTCTGGGCGGCATCGGCTCGCTGCCGGGCGCGGTGCTTGGCGGTTTGATCATCGGCCTGATCGAAGCGCTGTGGTCGGCCTACTTCTCGATCGACTACAAGGATGTCGCCGCCTTCTCGATCCTGGCCATCACGCTGATCTTCCTGCCGTCGGGCATCCTCGGCCGGCCCGAAGTCGAGAAGGTGTGACGATGGCGCCGAAACCAAAATCTGATGCCGGTTTGGCGGACGACGCCGCGACCGTTACCTTCGGCACCACATTTACCTCCGGCCTTTGGGCGGCGCTTCTTACATTCGGTCTGGCGGTGCCGATACTGGCGCTGCGTACCGACCAGAACATGTCGAACCAGCTTATTCTGGTGCCGCGCTGGAACTATGTCGTGGTGGCGGTGCTAGCGATCTTCGCGTTGAGCTTCCTGCGGCTGTTCAAGGGCGAAGGCCGCTGGCTGGCCGGGCTGCTCTACACGATCACCTCGCTGGCGGCCGTGTTCCTGGTCGGCGATGACCGCTTCGGGCTGACCACCGCCGGCGTCGTGACGGCATCTTCGCCGGTCGCGCTGTTCCTGACCAAGACGCTCGCCGGTGCCGTGATCGTGCCGGCCCTCGCCTTCCTGTTCGACAAGCTGGCGACTGTGCTGCGGCTGCCGGCGCCCGACATCACGACGGCCGGCAACTACGTGTCGGGCAAGACGGTAGCGCGCGCCGGCGGTGTGCTGCTCGCGGTCTATCCATTCCTGGCGCTGGCGCTCGTCGGTCAAGCCGGCTCGATCAAGTGGATCGACAATTTCGGCATCCAGATCCTGATCTACATCATGCTGGGCTGGGGTCTGAACATCGTCGTCGGCCTCGCCGGCCTGCTCGACCTCGGCTACGTCGCCTTCTACGCCGTCGGTGCCTATTCGTATGCCCTGCTCGCCACCGAGGTCATCCCGAACACGTTGCCGGCGCTCGGGCCGTGGGCATTCTGGATCTGTATGCCGCTCGCCGGCATTCTCGCCGCCTTCTGGGGCATCCTGCTCGGCTTTCCGGTGCTGCGGCTGCGCGGCGACTACCTCGCGATCGTCACGCTGGCATTTGGCGAGATCATCCGCCTCGTACTGATCAACTGGGTCGACGTGACCAAGGGCTACGCCGGCATTTCGACCATTCCGCGACCCTCGTTCTTGGGCCTGCCGTTCAACGCCTCGGACAAGGGCTTCGCGGCGACGCTCGGGCTCGAGTTCACGCCGCTGCATCGCACGATCTTCCTGTTCTACGTGATCTTGGGCCTGGCACTGCTGACCAACTGGGTCACCATCCGAATGCGGCGCTTGCCGGTCGGTCGCGCCTGGGAGGCGCTGCGCGAGGACGAGATCGCCTGCCGTTCGCTCGGCATCAATACCACCAACACCAAGCTCACCGCTTTTGCCATGGGCGCCGGCTTCGGTGGCATCGCCGGCTCGTTCTTCGCCGCCCGCCAGGGCTTCATTTCGCCGGAGAGCTTCACCTTCATGGAAAGTGCGGTGATCCTGGCGATCGTCGTGCTCGGCGGCATGGGCAGCCAGATCGGCGTGGCGATCGCCGCCGTCGCCATGGTCGGCGGCACCGAGATCCTGCGCGAGTTGAATTTCCTGAAGCAGCTGTTCGGCCAGGACTTCGATCCGACGCAGTACCGCATGCTGTTGTTCGGCCTGGCCATGGTGATGCTTGATGATCTGGAAGCCGCGCGGCCTGATCTCGACGCGCGAGCCGTCGATCGTGCTGAAGGAAAGGAAGGCCATCTCCGGCAGATCTGGTGAAGGAAGGGCACGGCTGATGCTCGCACCTGCCGCTGGACCCGCTGCCGCTACCGCGGCGCCGTCGAACCCACTGCTCGTCGTCGAGCGCATGACCATGCGGTTCGGCGGCCTGGTCGCCGTCAACGACCTGAGCTTCGAAGCAAGACGCGGCGAGATCACCGCCCTGATCGGCCCCAATGGCGCCGGCAAGACGACGGTGTTCAATTGCATCACCGGTTTCTACAAGCCGACCAGCGGCCGCATGGCGCTGTGTGCCGGCGGCGCCTCGGCCGCCGATGTCGCCGCGATCACCGCCAGCGGCCACCGCTATCAACGCAATGGCGACGGCAATACGCTGTTCCTGCTCGAGCGCATGCCCGATTTCGAGATCGCCGCCAAGGCCAAGGTCGCGCGCACGTTCCAGAACATCCGGCTGTTCTCCGGCATGACGGTGCTCGAGAACCTGATCGTCGCCCAGCACAACGCGCTGATGGATGCCTCGGGCTGGACTATCGCCGGCCTGTTCGGCACCCAGCCACTATCGCCGAAGCCGAAGCCGCGGCGATCGATCGCGCCAAGTACTGGCTCGGCCGCATCGGCCTCACCGACCGTGCCGATGATCCGGCCGGAGACCTGCCCTATGGCGCGCAGCGCCGCCTCGAGATTGCGCGCGCCATGTGCACCGAACCGGTGCTGCTCTGTCTCGACGAGCCGGCAGCCGGCCTCAACCCGCGCGAGAGCGCCGATCTCAACGCCCTGCTTCGCACTGATCCGCCAAGGAACACTCGACCTCGATCCTGCTGATCGAGCACGACATGTCGGTCGTCATGGAGATCTCCGACCACGTCGTGGTGCTGGAGTACGGCACCAAGATATCGGATGGCACGCCCGACTTCGTACGCAACGATCCGAAGGTGATCGCCGCCTATCTCGGCGTCGAGGACGACGAGGTGGAAAAGGCCGAGGCCGAGGTGTTGAAATGAGCGAGCCTCTGCTGTCGATCCGCGGCGTCAAGAGCTTCTACGGCAACATCATGGCCCTCAAGGGCGTCGATATCGACGTGCACGAGGGCGAGATCGTCACCCTGATCGGCGCCAACGGCGCCGGCAAATCGACCTTGATGATGACGGTGTTCGGCCGCCCGCGCGCCCGCGAGGGCCGCATCATCTATGCCGGCCGCGACATCACCAATCTGCCGATGCACGAGATCGCGCACCTGCGCATCGCGCAATCGCCGGAAGGACGGCGCATTTTCCCGCGCATGACCGTGTTCGAGAACCTGCAGATGGGCGCCGAGCTCGACGGCGGCCGCCACTTCGCCGAGGATCTCGAGCGCATGACGGCGCTGTTCCCGCGGCTGAAGGAGCGCCTGCAGCAGCGCGGCGGCACGCTTGTCGGGCGGCGAGCAGCAGATGCTGGCGATCGCCCGCGCACTGATGAGCCGGCCCAAGCTTGCTGATGCTGGACGAGCCGTCGCTCGGCCTGGCGCCGCTGATCGTGAAGCAGATCTTCGAGGTGATCCGCGACCTCAACACGCCGCGAGAAGATGACGATCTTCCTGGTCGAGCAGAACGCATTTCATGCACTGAAGCTCGCCCATCGCGGCTACGTCATGGTCAATGGCGTCATCACCATGTCGGGCGCAGGCCAGAGAGTTGCTGGCGCGGCCCGAGATCCGCGCTGCCTATCTCGAAGGCGGGCGGCACTGAGCTGACGAGCAGGAGCAGACCCGATGCCTACATGGCTTTATACGTCAGGTCCGAACGGGCTCTGGATCTTCCTGCTGTTGACCGTGATCCTTGGCGGCTCGGCGGCGTTCATTTCCGGCAAGTCGATCGCCGAGACCTGGCGGCCGTTGTGGCAGTTGCCGTTCTATATGGTGCTGCTGGCGCTCGTCGTGCGGTTCCTGCATTTCGCCTTGTTCGAGGAAGTGCTTGTTTCGGCGCGCAATTTCGTCGTCGACTACGGCGTTTTGCTGGTCCTTGCCGCGCTTCGGCTACAGAGCTGCGCGCGACGCGCCAGATGGCGATCCAATACGGCGACGCTTGAAGCGGCTAGACCGGTATTGCAGTGCACCGCGTTTCGCGCACCGGTGCAGAATTTGGCACGCAACGGCGCACGCTGACATTTTTCGACGTGACTTCGACACGATTTCGACCGATGGTCAGCGTCAGTGGCGGGGTGGCCCGCCCGCGTCTGGCGTTCGTCCTAGGAACCAGGCGAGCAATACCAAGGGAGTGGCTTCATGAAAAAACTCGTGCTTGTCGAGCGTCGCGGTTGCGGCGATGTTCGCATTGGCAGGCTCTGCCAATGCCCAAATCAAGATCGGTGTCGCCGGTCCGATCACCGGCCCGAATGCTGCCTTCGGCGCCCAGCTGAAGAACGGTGCCGAGCAGGCCGCCGCCGACATCAATGCCAAGGGCGGCATCAACGGCCAGAAGATCGAGATCGTGGTCGGCGACGACGTGTCCGATCCAAAGCAGGGCGTCTCGGTCGCCAACAAGATGCGTCGGCGACGGCGTCAAGATCGTCATCGGTCACTTCAATTCGGGCGTGACCATCCCAGCGTCGGAAGTCTACGCCGAGAACGGCGTGCTGATGATCACGCCTTCGGCCACCAACCCCAAGGTCACCGAGCGCGGCCTGTGGAACATCTTCCGCACCTGCGGCCGCGACGACCAGCAGGGCGAAGTTGCCGGCAAGTACATCGCCACGACGCTGAAGGGCAAGAAGCTCGCCATCGTCCACGACAAGACGACCTACGGCAAGGGCCTCGCCGACGAGACCCAGAAGGCCGCCAACAAGGAAGGCGTCAAGGAAGTCCTCTATGAAGGCGTGAACACCGGCGAGAAGGACTTCTCGGCCCTCGTTTCCAAGATCAAGGCCGCCGGCGCCGAGATCGTCTATTGGGGCGGCCTGCACACCGAAGGCGGCCTGATTGCCCGCCAGATGCGCGACCAGGGCGTCAACGCCACGATGATGTCGGGCGACGGCATCACCTCGGACGAGTTCGCCTCCATCGGCGGCCCGGCCGTCGAGGGCACGCTGATGACGTTCCCGCCGGATCCGCGCAAGCGCCCGGAAGCGGCTGCCGTTGTGAAGGCGTTCGAGGCCAAGAAGTTCAACCCCGAGGCCTACACGCTCTACACCTACGCCGCGATCGAGATCGTCGCAGCCGCCGCTGCGGAAGCCAAGTCGCTCGATCCGAAGAAGATCGCCGAGACGATCAAGAACGGCAAGACTTGGCCGACGGTGATCGGTGACCTCGCCTACGACAAGAAGGGCGACATCACCCGTCCGGACTATGTCGATGTACACCTGGAAGAAGGGTGCCGACGGCAAGATCACCTACGTCCAGAACTGAGTTTCCATTCGACCTCACGGACTCGGATGGATCGAAACGGGAGTGCCATTGCTGATTTGTTGGCATTTTCGCTTCGAGTTTCTGGATAGGCGGCCTGATTGCCCGCCAGATGCGTGACCAGGGCGTGACCGCGACGATGATGTCGGGCGACGGCATCACCTCGGACGAGTTCGCCACCATCGGCGGCCCGGCCGTCGAAGGCACGCTGATGACGTTCCCGCCGGATCCGCGCAAGCGTCCGGAAGCGGCTGCCGTTGTGAAGGCGTTCGAGGCCAAGAAGTTCAATCCCGAGGCCTACACGCTCTACACCTACGCCGCGATCGAGATCGTCGCAGCCGCCGCTGCGGAAGCGAAGTCGCTCGACTCCAAGAAGATCGCCGAGACGATCAAGAACGGCAAGACCTGGCCGACGGTGATCGGTGGCCTCGCCTTCGACAAGAAGGGCGACATCACCCGTCCCGACTATGTGATGTACACCTGGAAGAAGGGCGCCGACGGCAAGACCACCTACGTCCAGAACTGAGTTCGGATCAGACGTTTGGCAGCCGCAGGGCTGCTATCGGGGAAGGCGGTCCTTGCGGTCGCCTTCTTGCGTTTTGGCGATGTTCGCCGCGCGCTCGCTGGCGCCGCGGCGCTCGGCTACCAGCAGCATCGACCGGTCGTGCGAAAACGCTTGCTCGACGGCTCCGCCTCCCCTATAGCAGCCGTCTCAACGCTGTCCCGTTCGTCTAGTGGCCTAGGACACCAGCCTCTCACGTTGGGAACACGGGTTCGAACCCCGTACGGGGCGCCAGTGTTGCGTAGTAAATTACTGAACTTATTGAATGAATTGGCTCAAAGCCAAATCAGGCCCCGCCCAAAAAACCACCTTATGACGGCGACTTGAATAGACTTTCGGGGACGGCGGTAGCCCGCAGCTGACCTTCCCATTTGGCCGGATTAGCAGAGCCGAATACGCTCGCTTGACTGCGTCGCATTCGTGGGTCGAAGGCTTGAGCGCCCTTCGGCGTAACCGCATCGGGGCCCAGGGCCGCTCGTGTCGTACCCAACATGCACCCAACCCGAACTCAGGCGGGCTTGCTCACCGACCCGGGTGGGGACGAAATCATCACATCGCCCGTCATCGCAATCCACCATGTGCAGGTGAACGGTGAACGCCAACGAAGTCGCGCAGGCCTAGATTGAGGTCGCCCGCAAGGAACGTATCCGCACTCTCCATCGCCGATGTCCTTGCCGGCAACCGGGTTTCGAAGCCCTCCGTCTACAGGATGATCGCGGCAAACAGCTTTGCCGGCTCCGTGGAGATTGGTGGGGGCGCCCGCAGCCCAATCGGCGCATGCGACAACGCTTGTCGGCATCATTACCGTGTGCGGCTTCGTTGATTGATATCAATGCTGTACGCACATTTCTGCACAATACTTCTCTTGTTGTTGGGCGATCTCTTGGCCGATGATGCAACACAGGGCGGATTGGCCATAGGGGTACAGACAATTTTCGTGTTCGTGCACCATATAGAGTAATCGTTCAGTGGGTTTTGACGATGGAACGCTTGGTAGCAACCTACCTGTTTGACAGCAGCACAGTGTACCGAGAGGGTCTGAAAAGCATACTGTCAGGCACGCGATTCCGGATTGTACGGCAATATGATCTAGCCGACGTGTCAACGTTCGAGCTGCCGAAGACAAAGTGGCGCGAATTGCTCTTTGCGATCGGCGTTGAAGGCGACGTCGAACGCGCCGCGTCGGTTCTTCAATGGTGCGCGGCAATTCAAGCGCCCAAGCGCATTGCGCTGATCAGCAATCACGCTGAGCTTGATCAAGTGCTGAAAGCGGTGCGCCTCGGCGCCGACGCCTATCTCCTGAGGTCGATGAACAGTGCGACCTTGCTCAAGTCGCTGGAGCTTGTCGCGCTCGGTGAACGGATGATTCCGAGTGCAATCACGTACCTGCTCTGCGACAGGGCTTGTGAAATGGCGGATGGCGGAGCGCAACAGACCGGCAATGATGTGGGCATCGAGTTGCACGAAATGCGAAATCAAGGCAGGGAAATGCAGGGATGCAATAGTTTTTCGGGGCGCGAGGCAGCAGTACTCAACCGCCTCATGAACGGTGAATCGAACAAGAGCATCGCCCGGACGCTTCACATCGCAGAAGCCACAGTGAAGGTGCACGTGAAGGCCATTCTGCGTAAGATCCAGGCCAAGAACCGCACCCAGGCGGCGATGTGGGCCGCCAATCACCACTGGACTGCCCCTATCGATACCGCAGGCAGCAACGGCTTCGAATTGGGCGACAATCAATATGACAACTAGCGGCGGGCCCGCAACGAGCTGAAATCACGAGCGAGCACCGCCTCGGCGGGGCACCTTCACCGCTACTCGGATTTACCTGCTTCGGCGACGCGACACGCTTGTTGACACACACTGGTCGACAAACATGCAAGACGGAGTGCTCAAATTGAGCCTCGACAGTCGCTAATTCGCCCTGCGCCTTCTTGCCTTGCTGGATCGGGGGGACGGGGACCGTGTGGCACCGCGTTGCGCACGAGCACTTGCTCCATCGATTGCTTCTGGAGTCGCACCTGGCTGCGGCGTCGGACGCGACACCTGTCGCACCAAAGGTACACGCTGCGGTTCGTAGACAGGCTCACCCAGGCACTCGATCAGCTTGTAGATCGATGCAGAAGTTCTTTCGACAGTCACGAACAGGGTGCGAGCCTCGGTTTCGTCGATGATGAATTCGTGCGAGGGATACGCACGGACTAGCTTGTCTACCGCGCCAGCGCGAAGGTTGCCGCCGCACTCTGCAAGCCGTCCGCCATAGGCCACTGCCATATCCATTCCCTGCAGGCATTCGCCGGCAGCTACGATGTCGACGCGAGAAAAGAGTGCCAGGGCGAGGGTGCACGTTGCGTTCAGGGCCAGCGCGCTGGCGGCCTCTGCCGCGAGATCACCGTTACTCGAGCGCCGAATCCGCGACCGCAATCTGTCGAACAGCTCCAGCGTGCTGCTCACCAGGAAGTCGAAATCAGAGTACTTGGACGCCCCAGGGGTATCTCCTGGCCTCAGCGGCATCGCACTTATCGGGCCAAGCTCGGAATACTCATCCATCAGGATCTTGTTGGCGCCGATCGCGATCAGTGTTCCCGAACTCTTGCAGATATTGGGCACGCACACGGTGAGGCTCGAATACTTGCGCTGCAGGTACCTGGCAATTTGATAGCCGGCCGCGAGATCGCCGCCGCCGGTCGTCAGCAGGAGCAGACAATTCCGCCTGTGCGCCGCCTCGAGATATGCGGCGATGATACCAGCGTATCCGACATTGCAGATCGCGCCGGAGTAGAGGTAGATGTCCGCATCGAATTGTGTGGCGACTGCAGCAGCGACACGGTAGAGCTGTTCAAGCTGTAGCGGAGTTTCGCCTGCCATTTTTGACCCCACATGCGTTGCGGATCCTTGTTCAACGGCTCGAATTCACTCGTGATGCTGACTGATTGCCTCATACAACCCGGCAAAATGGTGTCCCGCAATGCTCGCCCAGCCGAGCGCAATGAGCAGCGTGTGCGCCAATGCCGCCTTCGATGGCCAGATGCCAGCCACATCAATCGGCGCGGCGATCACTTCGCCCCACGGGCACAAAGGACGGCGGGCAGTGTCTCGAGCAGAATGTAGACGTCGAGCCACACCGACCAATTGCGAATGTAAAACAGGTCTTCGGCCTTTTGTTTCTCGAGATCACCATTGCTCCGCGACGAAACCTGCCACATGCCGGTGATACCAGGTTGAACAGTGGCCCTGAGGTTGCGAAACTCGGCGTCAAAGCTATTCAAATGGTAGCTGGGAAACGGCCGTGGCCCGACCAGACTCATCTCGCCGCGAATGACATTCCACAGCTGCGGCAGCTCGTCGAGGCTTGCGCGCCGCATCAGTGAGCCGATGATCGGAAGAATTCGGGGATCGCGCTCCAGCTTGAAGAATTTTTGCCACTCCTCGCGGAGTGCGGGGTTGCGCGCAAGCTGTTCCTGCAGCCGCTGTTCGGCATCGAGATACATCGTGCGAAGCTTGAACACAGGTACCGGTGAACCGTCCCTGCCGACGCGCTCCTGGATGAACAGCCAAGGTCCCGGATCGATCACCTTGACCAAAAGCGCCAGCACCGCGACTACCGGCGCCGCGAGCACGGCGAGAGGGACCGCCAGGATAAGATCGAGCGCTCGCTTGATCAGTCGATTGTAGGCCTGGCAACGCTCCCGCCTGATTTCCAGGCCGATCGCCCAACCGAGCATGCGGCTGCGAACCCAAAGGCTTTGGACTTCGTGCACATCCTCGACAAGCATAAGCCGCGACGCTGGCATCGATGTCCGCGGGTCTGCCGTGAATTCCGCCAGTTCATCCGCGGAATTGAAGATGACAACCTCGATCGGCGGTCGGATGGCGCCGAGCTCTGCCATACTGCTCAGCAATGGAATGGGGACTGGCTTGGTCTGCCAGACTATGTCCTCGTTGTGGGGATCCGCAAAGGCGACAGGGCGAAGTCCGATCTCCGGATGGGCGTTGAGAAGGGCAGCCAGCTTGCCGCTGTGATCGGTTTTTCCAACCAAAGCAGTGGGTGCACCCCACACACCGGCAGTTATGAGCGCATTGCGAACCGCTGATTCCATGTAGTGCCCGAGTACCAGCAGGGCGCCTGCTTGACACGCTTCGACCATGACCACGAGTGCCGGACGATGGAGCGGCAGATGAAGCGTAAAATCGATCGCGACAAAGCCAGCAATCGCGAGAACGCGCATCCGGAACCGCTCGTAGGGGCTCGGTCCGCAGCCAGTGTAGAGGCCGCAAGTGAAAAGCATCAGAAGCTGAATGCATACGGGAACCCATATTGCGCTCTCAGCCTCGAAAGCGCCGGCACGGTCGAGCAATTTCACAGCGACGACGACGCCGACCAGCCCGACGACTAAATCACCGGAAGCCAGTGCCGCGGCGACGATCAGTCGGCGCGACCCGGCGATGGAGCCAATGCCGGAGCGTTGCCTCAGGCCAAGGTGCTCGGGCTTCGGTTCTCCGTGTGGCGAGAGGGTCGCACCGACGTCCGCCATCACCGTCCTCCATCATTTCGGCAGCCAGAGCACAGTGTCTGTTCTTGCCTACCGACACCGACACCGACGGTGCAGGCAGCCGACTGGTATCCCGCAGTCATACCGATCGAGCGACCGGGCCGGATTGGCCTGGGATTGCGCAACGATTGTATGAGCCGTGAGACGAAGAATGCATTGGAACAGCGGGGTAATCCCGTTGCGCCCAATGCCGCCGCCGGCAGCGTTCCGAACTCGTCCGATGCGTCCACTATTGGTGCCGCTTGCGACCCGCGCTCGCGCAACTGCATTCCAGCGCTGGTTTCAAGCCGATCTCTGGGCCAATGCGGGCATTGAAATCATTGTCGGCAAGGCCCTCTACGACCCCGCAATTGCGACCATCCCACCAGCCGTTCGAACGACCGGACGACGAACTCCAGTTCACGTGATTTCCTCTGACCTGGTGTGAGCGGCAGGCATGTAGATACTGGTTCCAAACGTAGATGCCGACGTTCGTGAACGGCTGCTTGCGGCCGTAGATCTCGTTCTCCAGAATTGCCATGTTATGGCCGCTTGCAATGCCCATTCCGTGCTGACCGGGGTCGACGAGAATGTTCCGGCGAGCAAGCTGGTAGGCGCCGCCATCGTCACCGAGCATTATACCGCCGCCGGACTTGCTGGGCCCGCCGCCGATCAGCAGATTGTGAGCGACGAGGATAGGGGATCCTGTGACGCCAAACGACTTATAAAGGCTGATCCCGTCCTCCGGTTGCCTGCCGTCGCCCGGAATATTGCGTCCGAGATTGCAGCTGATCGTATTGTCTGGCCCCTCGACCGCATTGAATTGGACGAACTGTCCTGCCGGAATTGGCCCCCGCACGTTCTCGATCGTGTTGCATGACACATTAATGCCGCGCGACCGGCCAGCAAATACGCCAGCAACGGAGTTCTCGATCCGGTTCTCCACCACATCGACCGACCGTGATCCAAATATGTAGATCCCGACACCGACGGTATCCTTGATGACAACATTGCGGATCACCACGTCCTCGCTGTCACGCAACTCGATGCCGTGACTGCCGCATGGTCCAATCGTCATGTTCTCGATGACGGCGCCTCGAAGTCCATGAAAGACCAGGCATGGGCCATTCCGCGTTCGAGATGTGTCCGGGCTCAACAGCTGATCTAGACCCACGTGCAGCGGAACGCTCATCGGACGAAGGCAGCGTGACCGCACACAAGGCGAGCATCACAGTCGAAATGCACGAGCGCATCATCGAGGCAGTTTTCACCCTTGTGTCGGACCTTCGCATAACTCGTTCCCGATTCTGCGCATCGCGAATTCGGATGGCGTCGGCCAGCTTGGAGCGCCACTCAGCCCGCGCCATCAACTCGACACGACAATCCCTCGCCTCCGCGGTGTCGCGCGCAGCAACCGATCTATCGGCCGCTCCAGCATGACGAACAGCAGCACACCGACGCCGATGCTGATGGAGCCGCCAATGACCCTGAAGAGCAGGTCCATGCTCGGTGTGGGTTGAACGACAGCTAGCAATTTGCCGCTGATCGACAACACGAACCAGTGTGACAGGTAGAGGCTATATGACGCGTCGCCGACCAGGGCCATCGTCCGGTTCAAGCTGTTCGCCGCTTCGAACACGTCGCGAAAATGACGGAACAGGGAGAACAGCGCCGCCGACAAGACAATGTGATAGGTAACGTCGCGATCGAGGCCATTAGCGGCGAATAGAGCCATTAGGGAGATCGCCGCAAATGCACCGACGAGATCCGTCCGTTGCCTCCACCCGCCCTGCTCCTCGACGACCCTGACGAGCCAGCCGTAGCCGAATGCCAGGAGGTAGGGACTTAGCAGATGGAAATCCCAGACCTTCCGGCTGGGGCCTGCGCCGATAATGAAACCGACAAGTCCCAGCGCGCCGAGCAGAAGCGCAACTGAACTCTTAGTTCTGGCCGATAGGCCAGCCGATGCCCAAAAGACCGCGGCGACGATGGCATAGAACACCATCTCCAGTTCGAGCGTCCAGCCGAGTCCGAATACCGGTACGTCCCATTGCGGCAGGATAAAATACGACTTGAGGACACGAGCCGCATCCGGCGGAAGACCATGGAGATTCCAATTCCTGTCCACCACATATGCGAGCAGCACGAGACTGGTGAAGAACCAGTACAGGGGAAACAGCCTGTAGACCCGCGATTGCATGAATTTGAAAGGCGTCGCGTAAGTCGGGGCCCGCAGGCAGATCACGTAACCTGATATAATGAAAAACAATTCCACCCCGATGCCACCGAGCTGCTTGTAATTCGATGCGTGCAGCATATAGGGCGAAAAATGCTTGGTGATGAGGTCGGAGTGCCAGATTATGACCTCGATCGCGGCTATCGCACGAAGCCACTGGATGTCGTTCAGCTTGCTGGTACTCATTGCTCTACACCTGCTACTCGACCATACCGATCGCAATCGCGCTCCAGCGGCGCCAATCGCCGACTTATCCAGTGTTCCACCGCGCGCCCGCATGAGGCTCACGAAGACTGTGCTCGGACACCGCTCCTGCTCGCTCGAACATGGCGTTGAAGATCATCGATGAACCAATGCCAGCGCCAATCAGGCACCAGAACCAGATGCCGAGAATGGGGCCTTCGAGTGCGACGTCGAAAGTGGCGTCGATAATGATTGCCGCTACGTAGCCCATGAGGAACAAGAAAGTGTTCGCCCACATTCGTTCCTGCCGGCGACGCGCACGAAGAGTACATCGCGCCAGCGTGTAGAACCACGCAGCGCCGGTCGCCACCCAAAGGGCCAACCCGGGTATGCCTGTTCTGGCGAGGATGGTCATGTGCGCGTTGTGTGGACTCCTTAGCGGCGGCGCGTCCTTCGACTCTGCCACGCGTATTCCATCAGACTCCGCCAAGTTCACGCCGAAGCCCTTGCCGGTCCAATAATATGGACCGTTGAAAGTGTAGTCTTGGATTGCCGACCACCAGTTAAGGCGAAACGCCTTGGTACCATCCAGGGCTCCATCGGATTGGCCGGCTATGCTGACAATATTTCTCACGATCTGCTGTGAGCTGATGTTGCGCGGATCTTCGGGCGATAATCCGGGTCCGACATTGATCTTCAAGTCCGCCAGCGCTGATATTGCCAGCACAGCGGCCAAAACCACCGACACGCTGGCCAACTCGCGGACCCGGCCGTCGATCAGCGCCACGACGAATATCGGAATCAGGCAGGCGAGCAATCCGCCGCGGCTTTGCGCTCCGACAGTTGCAATTCCCAATAGCAGTGACACAAACCAAAACCGGCCGACCTTGACGAGGCCGAGCAGAGCCAAGAGGGCCGCAGCCCCCAGGTGCACTCCGATCTCACCTGCGCGCGGAACTCCGGTCGGTGACCAAAGCGGTAGCAGGTGCCCGGCGACCCGCGGGAGATAATAGATCGCGAGGACGAGCGGCACATATATGATCATCATCAAGCGGAGATAGCGCAAGATCGTCCGGATGCGGTCCGGCTGCTCGAGCAGCAAAGCCGTCACCACGAACGCAAAGCCGCCGTACAAGACCACGACCGCGTCGCGGGCCGCATCGAGCCCGTGGGTACCGACGTAGGGAATGGTCCGGATGATGACGAGGCCCATGAGCAATGCAAGCATGAGCGCTGGTAGGCTCGCCAAGACCGCGACCCAGCAACCTGTCGCGATGAATGCAACGATACCCAGCAGGTAGACGATTTCCCCGATGAACAACGGTGGAATGCCGACGTAGGCAAAGCCCTTGCCGGCAAGCGCATAGCCTAGAAGTGCCAGGGCCAGCAGCTGCAAGTACCGGTCGTTCAGCGTCATCACACGAGATCTGATCATGGCAGGCCCGACTTTCATTTTCGCCGGTATAGATCGACAATTCGCCTTGAGATGCTGGTCCAATCTCCGATGGTACGGGCCATCTTGGTTGCTGCTGACGACATCTCCGTCCAGGCCTTGGCACTCGTCGCTTCGGCCTTCTGGAGCGCCCGCGTCACTGCTGCCGCATCGAGGTGCTCGATGACAATCCCGGCATGAGAATCGTTGACGGTCTGTCCGAGCCCCGTCGCCTGCGTCACGATCACCGGAACCCCGAGCAGTGCCGCCTCCAGCGTCGCCATCGGCAGCCCGTCGAATCGAGACGGTGAGACAAAGTAGTCCCAGCTCTTGATCGCGTCAGTCTTGGCAGCGCCGAACTTTGGCCCCTCGATGGTCGAGCATTCGCGCAATGAGAGTTCGACCGCGCGCATCGCAAGAACCTCGCGCATCGGCCCACTGCCAACCATTACCAGCGTGCCTTTGCCGCCGGCCCGGCGATAGCCGGCGAAACCTTCGAGCAGCAGATCGAGCCCTTTGTGCTCGATCTCGTAGCGGCCGAGGAAACCGAACACTGGAGGTCCATTCGACGGCAGCCGCTGTATGTTGTCGCCCGAAGGCATTCCCATTCGGCTTGAGAACGCGGCATTGGGAACGAGTTCGATGTTCGCGTCGGGCGCGATCGCTTGAATTTGCGTTTTTTCCAGGGGCGAGACCGCCTGCACAAAACGCGCGCGATTCAACACCCACCGCTCGGCGCTCTTCAGGTACCAGGCCGGAACCTTGCGCTTGATCTTCCCTCTCTCGTCAAACAGGTGCGAATACCGGCCGTGCACCGTTATGACGTAGGGGATCTTGCGCTTACCCAATTCACGCGCCAACGGGATGAGAAGCGGCTGGCGCGCGGTGTGAATGTGAACAACGGTATTCTGGTCTGCGTCCTTGATCAGCGCTTGCAGGACTTTGCGCGACAGACCGACCCGTCTTCCCAGAAGCTTTGGGCCTTCAATCGGCACCACTTCGAGCTCCGTATCGCTGGTTTCGTCGGGAATAATCGAGTTTTCCTCGCGAAGGAGGATCAACCGTGCCCGTTCCCCGGCGGCCACCTGTTCGTCGGCGAGCGCCCTGGCGACTTGATATACGCCATTGGCCTTCAGCGAATGGGTGCCGCATGGGCCGATCAGCAGATGGCGCACGTCGAGTGCTGGCGCCGTCCGCATGCGAGAGGGCGTGTTCAAGACAGGATTAGGCTCAAGCGCGACCTTCATTTGCAATCGTCCTTGCCAGAAGGAAATATGATGGGAGCAGTCGCAACACGTTGGCGCCGAGAATGGCAACGGCAGCACCGTTGAGCCCCCAGAATGCGGTCATTGGCCCTGCCATCACCGCGATCGCCACGACGCCGAGGAAGTTGATCTCGAAGGCGGACTTTGCCTGATCAATGCCGTGCAGGTAGGAGCAGATCATGTCGGTGACGTAGCTCGCAGCCCAGGCGACAAGCATGATCCGCATTACCGGCCCAAGCGCGAGATATGGAGATCCGGCGCCGTAAAACCCGTACAGAAACTCGTATGGTACCGCGAAGATCAAGGCATAAAAGCCAAGTGTCAGAGGAGCGCCGAGCAGGGCATAGGTTCGCGCTGAACGCCACGCCTCGCCATGGCCGGTCGCCTTCGCTGCGGCCGCCGCCTGCGGTATGATGTTGCACAATCCAAGGATGATCGGATTGGCCAGGTTGATCACGTTGATCATCGCCTGGAACGAGGCCGCGGCGCCCGCACCGCTCGCGGCAGCGAGGCACCAAGGCAACAACTGCAGCCGCAACAGGGAGACAAGGTTGTTCGCCAGCGAATAGCCGCCGATTGCGCAATTCGACTTGATGGTTTCGGCAAATCTACCGGCCGCGGCGATTGCAAGGCGCAGCTGCCAAGCCTGGATCAGCGCACCGACAAGGATGCGGTCGCCATCGCCAGAAGGCTCGTGGCGACACTTAGCCCCTCCGACATCACCAAGATGAATACGATCGTCGCCTGGCCAAGATAGGTGACGGCATCGCCGAGCGCCGCGGCCCTGTGGCGAAATCCCGCCATGAGGCAACGCCGCAGTGTCTCTTGTCCTTGAAGAAACACGAACGCTGTCAGCGCCGGCAAGATGAGATCGGCGCGGCCGAATATCAGCAGGCCGGCAGCCAGGGCAGAACCCAATGGCAGGCACATGCCCAGCATGAGGACGAAATTCGTGGCTACCAGCCGCTGCTCGTCTTCCCGCGCTACCACTGGCAACCCGATCGAAAGCGGATAGGACAGCAATGAGGCGTTGAACAGCTGCAGCCCCAGAAACGCGCCGAAGATCAGGGCGAATGTGCCGTATTCCTCAGGCGGCAGATTGCGGGCGAGCAGCACGTTCAGCAAGAAATTGCCGACGCTGACCAGCCCCTGGTCGACCATCGTCCAGGACATGCGCGGGAGCGTTGCCCTATTTGGCATTTGCCAGATCCGCTTTGGGTGTGATGCCGACGTTGCGTGACGTCGCAACTTGGCCGCGGACTTTTCCGGCCACATCCGCGTAGGCCCATTCGAGATATCGGCGGGTCGGAATCATGCCGGCGTCGAAATCGAAGCGTGGCTGATAGCCGAGAAGCTTACGCGCCTTTTGCGAGTCGACGGTCGCCCTGGACTTGTAGAGCTGCAGGGTTTGCTTGTCGGGCAGGAATACCTGGCCTAGCTTGCGCTCTCCGGAACCGAAATAGTGTCTCGACACCAGGTCGTGTAACGGCTTCGGCAGCGCGTCGAGGCCGGCTTGCAGCGCCCGCCTGGCCGGGCTCCACCGCACGATGATCTGTATGATCTGTTTCGGGTTCGAGGCCACCATCTTCAAGTCGTGCATTATGCCGCTGTTGGAGGCAGCGATCTTCTCCGCCGGCCAATAGGTTGGATGAGCGGTGCCGAGCGCCGAAGCAAACGCACTGAAAAACTCGCCCCACGTCACCGGCATCGGCCCGGACAGCACGAACCGCTCGCCGACGGCGGCCGGCCGCGTCGCCGCGAGAATGAAGCCATCGATCAGATCATCGATATAGACCGCATTGCACAGCCCTTCGCCCTTGTCGGGCAGGATCACCTTGCCCCACAACAGCATCTCCGCCGGCGCATTCGTCCATGGCTTGCTGAACGGCCCATAGACAATCGTCGGCTGCACAATGGTTGCCGGCAGTCCTCGCTCTGTGTGCGCTGTCATCACGAGCTGCTCCAGGTCGAGCTTGTTGCGCGCATAGACCCAGCCGCGATCGCCGTCGCGCGTAGTCTCGCTGAGCGGACCGTCGGGGAACGGTTCGTAGACCGAGAAGGTGCTGACGTAGGTGAACCGCTTGACCTTGTGCGCGATGCTCGCCTCGATCAGATTGCGCGTCCCGTCGATATTCTGCGCTCGCGAACGGCCATCATAGGCACAGTGGAAGACGTAGTCCGCCCCAGCGACGGCCTTGTCGATTTCGGCAGGATTCGCGAGATCGGCCTTGATGATCTCGACTGGGAGCCGCGCCAGTCGGGTTGCGTGGCCGAGATCGCGCACGATGCAGCGCACCTTGGCGCCATTTTCGTGCAGCAGCCGCTCGGCGAGCCGGCCACCGATGAAGCCGCTGGCGCCGGTGATGACGACAGTGCTGCCTCGAGGGAAGGAGAAATCGTCGGTGGCAGCGACGGCAGGTTCCGGCATGGCCCAGGGCACAACGGCCCGTTCCCGCGCCAAATAGCAACGCTCGATCAGCGCTACCGATCGTGCGGCTTCGCGACCACTGATCCCTGGCGAACCGATGCCGCTGGCGCTGGTCAGGAAATCACGGAATTCGGCGTCGAACAGATCGGGGAAGCGCTGCTGCGGGAACTTGTTGGCAGCAATGCCGTCATGAACGAATGCCAGCGCATTCTCCGATCCGCCGAGTATCTTATTGTCGGACAGATGGACTTCGATCCATCCGGCCGTACCTTCGATGCGCATCGAATTCCTGAGGTCTCGTGTCCGACTGAGTTCGACCCGCCCCGTCGCACCCGAATTCAGCCGGCATTCGAGAACGCAATCGGCCTCGACGCCGCCCTCGCTGTCGTCGCGGTAGGAAACGCCGGCAATGTCGCCGAGCCACCAGAGCAGCAGGTCGAGCGTATGAGCGCCCGTATCCATCAGGACCCCACCACCGGCAGTGGCCGGATTGATCG
This sequence comes from uncultured Alphaproteobacteria bacterium, assembly GCA_963741505.1. Classification (GTDB taxonomy): domain Bacteria; phylum Pseudomonadota; class Alphaproteobacteria; order Rhizobiales; family Hyphomicrobiaceae; genus JAKFWF01. The sequence continues at coordinate 367,271 of CAVUIJ010000021.1, forward strand.
AAGCCGGCGAGCTGATGGCCCAGTTGAAGACGAACCCCTCTCGTGCATTGAACCGATTGATTTCGCCGAGCACGCCGGCATCAAGCAGTGCCTTGACCCAGCGAGCGGCGTGCAGATAGCGGCGCAGCAGGCCGACCCGCAGGGCAGTTCCCGACGCTTCCGCCGCAGCGATCATTGCCTCGCAATCCGCCGTGCTCGTTGCGAGCGGTTTTTCCATGAAGACATGCTTACCGGCTCGCGCCAGCGCGATCCCCAGAGACCCGTGGAATGCATGGGGGGCCGCAACGATCGCGGCGTCGAACTGTTGGGCAACTGTCGTCCAGTCGGCGGCCTTGACGACACCTCTGCCGGCGCTGCCCATATTCCTGGCGACAAGTTCCGTGCGTGCGGGAGAAGGATCGACCAACACGCCGGGCAGCCAACCGAGGCGACGAAGCGACGGGATTTGATGGTAATCGACCACGGCACCGCAACCGATTATTGCGAGCCTTGGCTTGGTGTTCGCACCCATATTCCTACTCCATTGCAGTCAGAACCGATGCTGCCAAATCCGGCGTGGCGCTGCCGACGCCGACGGGCGGGAGACGACCGGGGCTTGCGTCAGGATCCGCTGATAGCCGGAAAGCGCCTGCTCGGCTGCCCGCGTCCAGGAAAAGCAACTAGCCACGCGTACGCGCGCCCTGCGGCCCATCTCGGCAAGTTGTGCGGGAGCGGCGGCGAGCCTTTCGATCGCCTGTCGCAGACCGTCCGGATCGCCGGGCTCGATCAAGACGCCGCAATGCTCATCGATTTGATGCGGGATGCCGCCGACATTTGACGCCAGCACCGGCACACCGTGCGCCATCGCCTCGAGCACGACCAGAGGGAAGGTGTCGGCCAAGGTCGGAAACACGAACAAGTCGGATCGGCGAAGCAATGGGCTTACTTCAGCGTCCGTAAGGCGGCCGGTGACGACGATCTCTTGGCCTCGACGGCACCGGCGGAGATATTTTTCATAGTCGACTTCTTGCCGCTTCTCACCGCCAACAATCAGGAGGTAGGGGCGATCGAGGGAAGAAAACGCCTCGAGCAGAACGGTCACCCCCTTGTTGGGCGTGTGATTGGCCAGGAACATGCATGTGATCTGACCCGGCTGCCTTTCAGGCGAGATCCCGCGTCCCAATAGGATTTCACGGTCTTGACCGACCTCATCGGCCGGCGGCACATCGACGCCATTCGGAACGAAAATTAGCTCGGTGCCTTCGAACCCCATGCCGCGAACAATTGGGACGTCCGCCGGCGACAAAGCAAATACGCCGGAAGCGTGCTTCACGACGCGCGCCACCGGTTGCTGCACGAGCACGCTCCAGACGAGTTGCCGCGCGATGTCGAAGCCGTAGACCGCGCCGCCGTTCCAGACTTCGTTGAAGCCATGGGTCGACACGACGTAGGGGATGCCTTTCGCACGGCAGGCCTGGGCGACGCGGAGCATCTCCAGCGCCGGCATCGGATTGTGGATATGCACGAGGTCGAAAGCACCCGATGATATAATCGCGGGAATGCTCGAACGGTAGAACAACGTTCTGTAGCGATTTGGCAGTCGTGACCAAGGCAAGAGTGGTGGCAGCCAGCAACGGACATCGACGCGGCGGGGCGCCCCGACCGTGTTGCCGAGCCCGGACACATCGGCATGCATCATGCTTGCAACCGTCATCGTGCAATGCCCCGCGAGCGCGGCACTGAGCCGCTCGGCGGCACGTGCACCGCCACTCATCGACAGATGCGGTGGCACAACAATTGCGGCTAGGACCTTCATATCTGATACTTTGCCGTCAAGGCAGTGGCCATGTCCGGGTCCCGCCATAGGTCCGCAAGTGCATCGTTGATCGAGTGTCGCGGTTCCCAGTCAAATCGCCGTTTGATTTCGCCGATATCCGCGGCCAGGAATGGTCGATCGACCTTGCGCAAGCGACCGACATCTTCCTCCAACTTGAAATCGATCTGCGATACTGCGCGCAACTTTGCGACGACCTCGGCAACGGAATACGAGCGCGAGGTGCCGAGATTGACCGTCACCGTCTGCCCGCTGCCGATTTCGCTATTGAGAGCCGTCGCCAAGAAGCCGCGTGCGGCATCCAGGACATGGATGTAATCACGCTTCGGCCAGGTGTTGCCGAGCCTGATTGTCTTGAGCCCCGCTTTGAGCTGAGCCACGACTTCGGGCAATAGGTGGGGATTGGTCTCGCCGGGACCCACCACGTTGAACAATCGCACGACTACCGCCGACAGCGGCTTCTGCTGTGCCAGGTAACGCACAAAGTGTTCACCGTGCAGCTTTGTGAAGCCATAAATATCGCTAGGAGCGAGGGCCGCACTCGCCTCATTGTGCGGCTGGTCGTCCGGCCGATAGACCGCCCCGCTGCTGGCAAATATGAAGCGCGAGGCGACCGGTGCCGCAAGCAGCAGATTCAAGGTACCGTTCACGTTGGTCGCCACCGCAAGACGTGGATCTTGCTCGCATTCCGGTATGTAATGAATGGCAGCGAGATGGACGATCGCGTCCGGCTTGAATTCGCTTATCAGCGCGCCGATTGAGACGGCATCGCGCACGTCGACGCGCTCGAACCGCAATTTCTTCAATTCGTCCTCTCGGAACCTCACCTGCCCGTAGCGCACGATGTCAGCGACGCACAACTCGTGCTCGTCGTAGAGCATCCGCGCCAATTCCCGGCCGACATAGCCATTACCCCCGGTTATCAAGATTCGCTTTGCCATCTGTCAGAACAGCCTTCTTCCTACGCTCGTTAAGCCATGGTCCGAAAGAACTCCCTGTACTGTGTGAAGCCATTGCACTGGTCGCCGAGTTGATAAGTGCTGTGCTTCGCAAGATCGACGTCCGTCAGCACGATGCCAAAGGTTCGGATCGAGGCGTCTTGCATACGCTGGATTGTCATTGCGACCGTCTCGCGCGGGGTGGAGCCCCAGCCCGCAATATGAATCGACCGATCGGCGATCCGGCTGATGGCGATCGCGTCCGCCAGCATGATTGCCGGCGGCGCCTCGATCAGCACGGTGTCATAGTGGTCGAGTGCCGCCCTGCAGAAGCCTTGAAATGCGTCGGTCGAAATGATGCTGGGGCCGTCGCTAAGACCCGAAGAGCGCATCACCAGGGACAACCGGTCGCTATGCCGACCGCTGAAAAACGCCTCTTGAGCATCGGGTGTGCCGAGCAGAATTTCGATCGCATGGCCGTCGCGGAGCTGTCCTCGCGGAACGGCGCTGATCACAAGAACCCGCTCGCCCTGCTCCACCATGGCGCGAGCAAGACCCTGGATGAATCCCGAGGCTCCTTCACCTGGTACCGAGGATGTGATCATCAGCACTCGTGCCCTCACGTCCCGCCCTGCCGTGCCGATGATCAGGCTCAGCGAGCGAAAGGCTTCCATCTGCTCGAAGACAAGTTCTTCGGCATCGGAACCCGTGATCTTCGGGATCATTCCGAGGCACGGCAGACCGGTGCGGGCCCGCACCTGCGATGCCGTTCGAAAGCCCGTATCCCGCCGATCGAGAAGCAGCGCCGAACCGGCGCCGACGATCAAGGCCGCGAATGCCGACAGCCCGAGAATCAGCACGCTGCTTGGACCAATCTGCACCGCCACCGGTTGAGCCGCCGTGACGAGCTGACTGGGCAGTGAAACCGGGACGCCGGTGGGGTTGGCTGCGACTTGCCGTTCGCTCAGCGCCCGTTCGCTTGCAGCGAGTGCGTTCGATTTGGCCTGGATGACACTTGGATGTTTCTCGCCGTAGACCTTTTCGAGGTCACGCAGTGTCGCGATCGAGGCCGCCTCGATCTCCGTAAGCTTTTGCAGCAAACGGCTATGGAGATACTCGGCGGCAAATGCATTTGCGATGTCTGCGGCCTTCTCGGGAGTGTTTGCCGTTGCGATGATGGTGATGAGGTATGATCGCATGTCGTTGGCGACGGTGACCTGCTTCATCAGCTCGTTCGTCGCACGGTCGATCGGCGATGTATTGGCGGAACGACGAATGAAATTGACGATGGCGGACAGGGCATTCCCGACGGCACCTCCGGCAGGGGCCTGGTCGAGGCCGAGCCGTATGACGACTTGCCGGGCAATCGCGCGCGATTTGATTATGCGCGCTTCACCCTCCACCAGCGCGCCGGATTCCATCACGGCCGCTGGCGGAGCGACGGCGGCTTTGGCGGCGTCGCCACGGGTGAAATCGAGCTGAAAGACGGCCTCTGAAGCGTAGCGCCTGTCCGTAACCATCAGCGTCAGCAAGCCAACGAGAAGGCCGGCGACCGCAAGCGCACCAATCATCAGCCGATACCGCCACAAGGTAAGCAGCGTGCTGGCCGCCACAGCCTCGTAGTGGACTCTCAAGGGAGTCCCGACCATCTGCTCCGACTCGAATGGGATCGTGTTCATTCTAAGTTCACTGGCCAGAAAGTCTCCGCCTTTGCACGAACCCATCAGCGTACGAGCGGATGCCGCCGCCCCCGATGGGATTCGAAGCAAGATTGGACGAAGCAGGTGGCTCACGGGGAAGGTTATCGGCGTTACCGATCGTCAATCCCGAGGTAACCCCTTTGGCGCGATGGCATTACGCCGTCGTTCGCCGCGCGGCCGTTGTCGACGAGCACATGCCGATGGCGGAAGGCAGGGTGTCGCAGGCGTAAGCCCCGACCGCGCATCAGTGAAACGCAGGCGATTCCGAGCACAACTTGCTGCGACGCGGCTGGCCCGAAGTGGCGGACGACATCCGCATCTTGAGGTGGTCCGCCAGGCGGTGAGCCAGTGCGACAACCGTCAGGGTTGGCATGTCGTTTCCCGCAGTCGGGAAGAGCGAACTGCCCGCAATGAACAGGTTGTCGAGGCCGTGCACACGGCAATCGGCGTCGACGACGCCTTCACTTGGAGCAGTGCTCATCCGGGTTGTGCCCATGTGGTGCCAAACCCAACGAGGACGGTCGATATCGGGCCCGGCCCGGCCATCGCTGCCGGTAATTGCGCACCGAAGGCCGATCGACTTCATCTCCGCCGAGAATAGCTCGACGGCTCGGCCGAGTGTCTTGCGGGTGAGGGGCCCGAGCCGCCAGTCGAGTTGCACTCGACGAAGGCCAAGCCGGTCGCGGCTGGCGTCGAGTGTGATCCGGCTGGCGCGATAAGGCTCCTGTTCGAGCACAGTCACGAACTGCCACTGGCTGGGCGGGCTGAACTTCGCACAGAGGTGCGCATGAACGGCCTGCGCCGCATTGCCCAGATCGCCAACGACCCGGCGTACGCGACGGCCCAGGTCCGAAGGAACGCGCTTCTTCTTGAGCCAGAACACCAATTCCTTAATCTCACGACCGCCTTCGGCCTCAGCGGCGTCGGGGGCCGGCATCAACCAGGACCTGGCTCCCAGCAGTTCCTCCGATCTTTGCGCGAATTCACTGAGGGCGATGCTGGCCCCGAGCAGCAATTGTTGGGAGCCACGAGGTGCACCGATGACGCGCCGCCCGACGACATATCCGGGGTCATAGCGGCGCAGCAACGGCGCCACGTCCTCGCCGGAAAGTCGCCCCCAGGTGAATCTGTGGGTGCTCCATGAAACAGCGACCAACGAAATCGGAGCCGTTGCCCAAGCCCTCCTTCTGGACCTGATCGGACAATAACAGGAGGCGGGCGTTTTCGACTCCACCAGCAGCCAGCACGATATATTGTGCCGTGACCCTATGGGCTTTTCCGCACAGCGTCTCGACTTCGACGCCGAGCGCCTGACGCGCACAGCTGTCGGTCACGATCCTAGTCACTGTGGCGTTCAGTAGGACGTGCACATTCTTGGCGGATGCAAGCCTGTCGCGGCTGACATGACCGAGGTGGGGCGTGGGGCTGAGCGGGCAAGGCTCGTTGATTACCATGGGCCCCTCGAGCGTCAGGACATCCGCTGAACGCGCGTCGACGGCAGCCATCGCTTCGACATCCGCGGGCAGCCCAAGCGTGCCGAGTGCACGTTGGTAGAACGGGTCGAGATCCTTCTTGGAAAGCGGCCAGCCGCTCAGCGGCACCCATGGGCGAACCTCGAAGTCGATCCCAGCCAGCGGCTTGCACCAGCCCCCCCAGCCGCGAGGATCCGTGCTGCCGCCGAACATGCGAACACGGCACAGATCGAGGGGTTCGTAGTGATGCCCAATACTCGTGCCTCGATAGAGCTTTTGTGTCGCCGACTGGTAAGCGATACCACCGCCTTCGACCACCACCACGCGCCTCACTTGTCCGGTGAACTCGGATGCAATCGTCGTTCCGGCCGCGCCAGCCCCGATGATGAGCAGGTCCGCCTCGATACGACTGCCGTCCGGAAGAGTTCTGGCGTCATCAAACACGGGGCACCGGTGTTCTATTCGGCGTGCTTGAGGAAGCGGCGCCTAGTGGGTCGGCTGTGTGGGATTGGTGAAACCTGCATGGGCCAAGGGGTTGGCACCGGTGAGCGCCGCTTGAGGTTCTCGCGTGATGCGCGAGCCTCTGGGCCGCAATCGCTTGACCTCGACGATATCGCCAGGCTGCAGCAGCGTGTCTGTCTTCGCATGCAGTACCTGTACTTCGTTGTTTCGAGTACGCATGACGAACAGCGTGCGCGACAAACTTGCCTCGTCATCGACACCGAGGCTGCCGCCTGCTTGCTGTGCTCGCAATTCCCTGAGTTCTCGCGCCGTAGGCAGTGCTGCCTCGATCTCTCCGAGCTTCGCGCGAACGTCCTGCATCTCGGCTATCGCACGACGCTTGTAGCCGTGTTCCAGATCCTGGATCTTGATGTCGATCTCGCCAATAAGTAGTTGGAGCCTGGCCAGATCGGCGCCCAGCTTGGCGATGCTACTCTCCAGCGCTGCCTTTTCCCTTTCTATCGCGATTGCATTGACCCGCCGCGATAGACCGAGTGGATCGAGTTTGGAATAGTTGGCCGCCTGCTCCTTGACCAGCGACAGCTGTTTCCTTTCGCCATCCGCTTGGTTGATTGTGGCCGCGATGGCCTGCTCGATTGTCGGCTTCTGCGCCATCTGCAGTTTGATCTCATTTCGCAATGCCCCGACCTGAGCCGCAAGAATGCCGCGCTCGCTGCTGATGGTGTCGGCCAACATGGTGTCGAGGCGTGGTGGAACTCCAAGAGCCGGTGGCTCGAAAGTATCTCTCGAGTCCAATTGTGCGGTGACGCGCTCCTGTCGAATGAGAAGTGCCAGACGCGTCTGCTCAAGTACACGCGCGCGCTCGTCGGCAAGCAAGAATTCGGCTGCGGCAGCACCCGGAGCCGCTTCCATCACGGCATAGCCGCCAGCGACGGCGATCGCCGACAACACCGAGCTACCGTAGCGGAAAGGGTAAGTCCCTGGGACCTTGACGTCACCAACGACATAGATGGGACGCAGTTCGCTGATGCGAACGCCGATAGTGGGTTGCCGGATGTAGCCATCGCGGAAGCGGTCTGCAATTATCGCTTCCGACTCCTTGATCGTCAGATCTCCGACCGCAATCTGACCGGTGAGCGGCATGGTGATATGCCCAGTGCTGTCGATCAGATAGTCGCCGCTGAGATCGGCTTGCCCAAAGACGGTAACAGTAATCTTGTCTCCAGTTGAAAGTCGATATTCGTTTCCTGAACGCGCCTGCGGCCGATCGCCGGCTTGCGCACTGGCGCCTGCGAGAGGCGTCACGATAATGGCGAATGCGAGGACAGCGCACGCCCCGCCCGCGATTGACCTGATGATGCTTTGCCGCTTCATTCATCGCTCCCCGGTTACCTGCCTTGCTGTCAATCGAATGATTTCGGGGCCGCCTCATGCTCGAATACAATGCAACATTTAAACATGCTTTCTGCACACCCGCGGCAGGCATTTCGCGTTAACGGCCCTAGCCCTTTCGGATTACTCCATCGAGGACTGGGGTTCTCGCCATCCGCCTCCGAGCCCAGCCCTAGCCCGCGGCGACAGCGCGGTTCGGCGCCGCGAGCGACGCGTCGCGAAAATCGAGGTACCCCGGATTGCCCGAATTTGCTGCGGTTATGCTGCCTTTGCGTCTATTGGCAGTTCACGCCTCCTGCGTAAGCATCAATCCAGCCATGGCCTCGACGCCCAATGCTTGCACTCAACATTGCAGCATCGAAGCCTGCTCGAATCGGGGCTGCCGCATTCTGCCACTTACGGAGGCAATTTCATGAGTAAGCGCGTGCTTGTTACCGGTGGCGCTGGATTTCTCGGATCCCATCTCGTCGCAAGATTACTCGGTGAGGGCAACGACGTCTTGTGCGTCGACAATTTTTTCACCGGGTCGCGCCGCAATCTGGCTCGATCATTCGATGACCCGGCGTTTGAATTGATGCGCCACGACGTCACTTTTCCGCTCTATGTCGAAGTGGACCAGATCTACAATTTGGCGTGCCCCGCCTCGCCCGTTCACTACCAGCACGACCCGGTTCAGACGACGAAGACCAGCGTGATCGGGGCGATCAATATGCTTGGTCTCGCCAAGCGTCTCAAGGTGCCCATCCTGCAGGCATCGACCAGCGAGGTCTACGGTGATCCCGATGTGCATCCGCAGCCCGAAAACTACGTCGGCAAGGTGAATATCGCAGGACCGCGCGCCTGCTACGATGAAGGCAAGCGCTGTGCCGAAACGCTGTTCTACGACTACAAGCGCCAGCACAACCTGAAGATAAGAGTTGCCAGAATTTTCAATACCTATGGGCCTAATATGCACCCGGAGGACGGTCGCGTCGTCTCCAATTTCATAATCCAGGCGCTCAATAATGAACCGATCACTATCTATGGTGACGGCTTGCAGACGAGAGCGTTCTGCTACGTCGATGATCTGATAGATGGGCTCGTGCGATTGATGAACTTCGCAGGCGAGCTGAACGGCGCCGTCAATATCGGCAATCCCGTCGAAGTTACGATGATTGAATTGGCGGAACGTATCGTCAGGCTCACTGGCTCCCGCTCAAGGTTCGAGCGCCGGCCCCTTCCGCAAGATGACCCAAAGCAGCGGCGGCCCGACATCACCCGCGCCACCCAGCTGCTGAATTGGCAGCCGCGCATTGACCTCGATGAGGGACTGTCGAAGACGATCGCCTACTTCGATGAGCTGTTGTCCTCGCAAGTCCGGACACTGCACGTCATTCCCGGGAGAGCAGCGTAATGACGGAGCCTGCCGGCGACGGCGCCGCGGACGTGCGCGTGCTTGGCGTCAAGGTCAGCCCGATCGACATGGACACGGCTCTTGCCACGATCGAGGGCTGGATCGAGAAGGGCACCCCGAACTATGTCTGCGTCACTGGCGTGCATGGCGTGATGGCGAGCCAGTCGGACACGCGTTTGCGTGAAATCCACGACAACGCTGGTCTCGTCACGCCCGATGGCATGCCGCTGGTGTGGATGGCGCATCGGCTCGGCTGTACGCAGACGCGGCGAGTGTACGGCCCCGATCTCATGCGTGCGCTTACGCGACGATCCGAAGCCCGGGGATATCGGCAATTCTACTACGGTGGCGGCGCGGGCCTTGCCGATCGTTTGGCAAGGGTTCTAGCGACGGCGCACCCAAAGCTCAAGGTTGTCGGCACCTACTGCCCGCCATTTCGACCGATGACCGAGGAGGAAGATGCCAAGATCGTGGCGGCGATCAACGAAGCCGATCCGGACATCATCTGGGTCGGGCTCAGCACGCCGAAGCAGGAGTACTGGATGGCATCCCACGTCGGGCGCCTCAAGGCACCTGTGCTTATCGGCGTTGGTGCCGCTTTCGATTTCCTGGCGGGAACAAAGAAGCAGGCACCGCTTTGGATGCAAAGAAACGGGCTGGAATGGCTGTTCCGACTGCTGTCGGAGCCACGCCGGCTTTGGCGGCGCTATTTCACGATCGTCCCCGCCTTCACGTTCATGGCGATGGCGCAGCTGATCCGGTCATCGCTTGCCGCGGCGCCAACGTCGGCGCGAACAGCGCCCGCAGCCGGCGACGGCAAGCAGCTTGTCGAACCTGGTCGCGCGGCGCCACGACAATCTGCGTAGTGGGACTCTGGCGAGACATCTCAGCAAGTGGAGGCTTCGATGCGCAAGACGAAAGCTTTGGTTACGGGTGCCGGTGGCTTTATTGGCCACCATCTTGTGAAGTACCTGCGCGAAAGAGGCTATTGGGTGCGGGGAGCCGATATCAAGAACCCTGAGTACGAGGCCAGCGCAGCCGACGAGTTTTTGCGGATCGACCTGCGGGAAGCAGAGAACTGTCGGCTGGCAACGACCGGCGTCGACGAGATCTATCATCTCGCCGCCGACATGGGCGGCATCGGCTACATCACCGGCTCGCACGCATCGATCACGATGAACGATACGTTCATCAATGCCAACATGATCAAGTTCGCCCATTTGAATGCGGCCAAACGCTTCCTGTTCTCGTCGACGGCCTGCATCTATCCGCAGTCGTTGCAAAGGACCCCGGACGTCACGCCATTGAAGGAAGCCGATGCCTGGCCGGCGGAACCCGAGGAAGGTTACGGCCTGGAGAAGCTTTTTATGGAGAAGCTCTGCCAATATCACACGGAAGACTACGGATTGGCGACGCGGGTCGTGCGGTTCCACAATGTCTACGGACCGCTCGGGACATTCGATGGCGGCAAGGAAAAGGCGCCGGCGGCAATCAGCCGAAAGATAGCACTGTGCCCGGATGGCGGCGAAATCGAGATCTGGGGCGACGGCAAGCAAACGCGCTCGTTCATGTATATCGACGATTGTGTCGAGGGCATTTATCGCATCATGCAGAGCGACCATCATATGCCGCTCAATCTCGGCACCGACGAGATGGTCAGTGTCGATCAGCTCGTCGACATCATTTCGAAGATTGCCGGCAAGACCGTCGTCAAGCGACACGACACGACGCGACCGCAGGGCGTTCGCGGCCGCAATAGCGACAACACACTACTTCGAAGCGTTCTTGGCTGGGAGCCGAAGACGATGCTGCGTGATGGCCTCGTGCCGACCTATGAATGGATCTATGCCCAAGTGGCAGAACGTCGGGCGCGCCCGCTCGGCGTCGCCGCGGAGTAGGCCGAGATTGGCGCTTTGCTCGTGCCGTGCAATCCGACGGAGTTAGAGCAGAGCCGCATCGAATTGGCTCTGCTCATCGACAAGGGTTGTTAATGTCACGTGCGCAACCGGTGGCCGCCGCCATTCTTGGGCTGAGGGTGTAATATGCAGCTGACAACGTTCAATCCGGTGGTGGCGGACAGCCTCTACCCGGTGATCCTTTCCGGCGGCTCGGGCACCCGGCTGTGGCCGCTGTCGCGGGCGATGTACCCGAAGCAGTTCATCCGCTTCTTCAATGGCCGCAATTCGAGCTTCCTCGGCTCGACCTTGAAGCGGCTGTCGCCGGACCAGGGCTTCGCGGCGCCGACCCTGTTGTGCAACAACGATCACCGCTTCCTGGTCAACGAGGAGCTGGAGCAGGCCGGCATCAAGCCGCGCTCGATCATCCTCGAGCCGGTCGCGCGCAACACCGCCGCCGCCATCGCCGTCGCCGCACTTTCGATCAGCCGCGACAACCCCGGCGCCATCATGGTGGTGATGCCGTCCGACCACGCCATCAAGGACGAGGCCCGCTTCGGCGAAGCCGTCCGCCGCGCCGCCACGGTCGCCGCCACCGGCCGGCTGGTGCTGTTCGGCATCCAGCCGACCGGGCCCGACACCGGCTATGGCTACATCCGCCAGGGTGCGCCGCTCGACGGCTTCGAGGGCTGCGCCTTCAAGGTCGACCAGTTCTTCGAGAAGCCGAATGCCAAGACGGCGCAAGGCTATCTCGCCGCCGGCAACTACTTCTGGAACAGCGGCATCTTCGTGCTGCACGCCCGCACCTTCCTCGAAGAGCTCGCCCGCCTCGAGCCGAAGATCCTGGAAGCCGCCCGCGGCGGCCTCGCCAAGGCCAGCGACGACCTCGGCTTCCTGCGCCTTGAGCGATCCGCCTTCGCCCAGTCGCCGAACGTTTCGATCGACTATGCGGTGATGGAGAAGACTGCCGCCGCCGCCATGCTGCCGATCGATGTCGGCTGGAGCGACGTCGGCTCCTGGTCGTCGCTGTGGGACATCGCGCCGCGCGACAAGAACGACAACTATGTCCAGGGCGACGCCGTGCTGGAAGACACCCGCCATTGCTACGTCCACAGCGAGCGCGGCCTGGTCGCCACCATCGGCGTCGACAATCTGATCATCGTCAATACTCCCGACGCGCTGCTGGTCGCCGACAAGTCGCGCGCGCAGGACGTCTCGAAGATCGTCGCCCGCCTGCGCCAGTCGAACCGCCGCGAGCAGGAGCAGCACCTGCGCAACTACCGCCCCTGGGGCTACTTCGAGACGCTCAACATCGGCCCGCGGTTCCAGGTCAAGCTCTTGCACGTCAAGCCCGGCGGCAAGCTCTCCATGCAGATGCACCACCATCGCTCCGAGCACTGGGTGGTCGTTCAGGGCACCGCCAACGTCGTGGTCGGCGACCAGGACAAGCTGTTGCGCGAGAACGAGAGCATCTACATTTTCGCGACGCAGTGGCACCGGCTCGAGAACCCCGGCAAGGTGCCGCTCGAGATCATCGAGGTGCAGATCGGCACCTATCTCGGCGAGGACGACATCGTGCGCACCGACGACGTCTACCACCGCGCCCCGGAAGAGACGAAGTAGGGCGGCGTAACGGTCTGCCACGGCGCGTTGACATGGCATCCGCCATCAGCCGATCGACACACCCCGGCATTGGCGAAGTTGCGAACCGCGGCGTTTTTTGCCTGACCGGCTGATCAACTACGGTGACAATGCAGCAGCGACAGCACAAAGCTCGCCATAGGTGAGTTGGTGACCCCGAATTTGACTGATACGCGTTGACGTCGATCAATCTGGGAACGCAACAAGCCGAGTAGGAAACCAGCGGTGGATTGTGAGCCCGCGGGTCTGCGTATGAAAGCAATGGTCCTGGCTGCCGTCGGCCGGCCGCTGAATCGACGCGAATGCCCGGTGCCGGCACCTGGACGCGACCAAGTCCTCGTCGAAGTCGCCGCCTGTGCCGTTTGTCGGACCGATCTTCACGTCGTCGACGGCGAACTTGCTCATCCGAAGCTTCCCCTCATACCGGGCCACGAAATTGTCGGACGGATTGTCGCTCTCGGTGCGGGCGTGGCCGAATTCCAAATCGGCGAGCGTGTCGGCATACCGTGGCTCGGGCACACCTGTGGCACGTGTCATTATTGCAGGTCGGGGCGCGAGAACCTGTGCGATTGGCCAAGGTTCACCGGCTACCAGATCGACGGCGGCTATGCGAGCCATGCCGTCGCCGATGCGGGCTACTGCTTCCGCATCCCGTCGACATACGATGACGTTCACGCGGCTCCATTGCTTTGTGCCGGGTTGATCGGCTACCGCGCCCTCAAAGCCGTCGGCCAGGCGGAAAAGCTCGGGATCTATGGGTTCGGCGCCGCCGCCCATATCGCCGCCCAGGTGGCGCGGCATCAGGGGCGGCGCGTATTCGCATTCACCCGGCCCGGCGATCGGGAAGCGCAGAGATTTGCGATTTCGCTCGGCTGCGAATGGGCTGGCGGCTCGGACCAGGCGCCGTCGGGCCGGCTCGACGGAGCGATCGTCTTTGCTCCGGTCGGCGATCTGGTACCGATCGCGCTGAGACACCTCGCCAAGGGTGCGACCCTCGCCCTCGGCGGCATCCACATGAGCCCGATTCCGTCGATGCCCTATGAACTGCTCTGGGGCGAGCGCGTCGTCCGATCGGTGGCCAATCTGACCCGCCGGGACGGGATCGAGTTCATGGATCTGGCAGCGCGAATTCACCTCGATGTGGCGGTCGAACCCTTCGCGCTCGAAATGGCCAATGAAGCACTGCAGCGATTGCGCAATGGCAACCTCACTGGGGCTGCCGTGCTCATTCCCGGCAGGTAACAGTGCCAAACCCAGGTCGTTCCGTCCTGTCAGGCGGCAGTCTCGCAACTTCATCGAGCTTAGGCGATACATGGCGAACCCGAGCAATGTGATGATGGCCGACAAGCTGCGCGAAATGGCCAGTATTCTGGAAGCTCAGGACGAAGACGGCTATCGAGTTGGCGCCTATCGGCGAGCGGCGCAGACGCTGCTGGAACTGAATGAGCCCGTCGATGAGATCGTGCGCGGCAAAGGGCTGAAGGGTCTCGTCGAACTGCCGGGCATCGGTCACGGCATCGGCGCCGCCATCGTCGAGATGGTGACAACCGGTCACTGGACCCAACTCGATAGGCTGACCGGAACTTTGGCCCCGGGGCGGCTATTCCAAACCATTCCCGGCATCGGTCCCGAGCTCGCCACCCGTATCCACGACGAGCTCCAGGTCGATACGCTCGAGCAACTGGAGCAGGCCGCGAACGACGGTCGCCTGGAGCGTGTGCGGGGGGTCGGCGCGCGCCGGGCGCTTGCCATCAGAGGCGCTTTGAGCGACCGCCTCGGTCACCGTCATTTCAAGAGCCCCGCGCACGTCACCGGGCCACCGCTTTCGACGCTGCTCGATATCGACCGCGAATACCGGCAGAAGGCCTCCGCGGGCGTGCTTCGCAAGATCGCACCGAAGCGGTTCAATCCATCGAATGAAGCCTGGCTACCGGTGCTGCACTCGCGGCGGGACGAGTGGCACTTCACCGTCCTCTACTCCAACACTCAACGAGCGCACGATCTGGGCAAGACCACCGACTGGGTGGTGATCTATTTCCACACCGATGCCGCGCCCGAGACCCAATGCACCGTCGTGACCGAGACACACGGTCCGCTGGAGGGGCGTCGCGTGGTGCGTGGGCGAGAGGGCGATTGCATCGCATTTTATGCGCAGGCCGACCGCAAGTCGGAATAGTCAACGCCAGCTCGAACGGGAGCGGCTGCCTCGCGGACTGAGAACTTCAGCATAGTCCGGCAATGGACGCAGCGCTCCGCTTTCCGGTGCATCAAGGCAACCATAAGGTCTCAATTCGGGCTGAGCGGTCGATCCGCCACTTGGCTCGGACAGCACGACTGCCCGCGCTTGACACCCGCTTGCGGCCGCGCAGCTGTGACCAGAACAACGCCCTCGAGAATCGCGATGCTCCCGCCAGCCGCCATCACCTTGATGAAGGTCAATCGAGCCGCGTCAATTCGGTAGGATCATTGAATTTGAGGCTGAAATCCGCGAGAAGATTGCGCTGGCATTATTCGAGGTGGACGTGTCGATCGACCTGAGGTTCTGCGGAGCCACGCGCACGGTGACCGGGTCATGCTTCCTGATCCGCGCGCCAAAGTGCACGTTCCTTGTCGACTGCGGGCTGTTCCAGGGCCCCAAGACGTTGAAGCAACTGAACTACCAGCCTTTTCCATTCGAAGTGTCAGGGGTCGATTTCGTGCTTCAGACCCATGCTCATATCGATCACGCCGGGCTGCTGCCGAAGCTGTGGCGTTCAGGTTTCAAAGGCCCCGTCTTCATGACGCGTGGCACGCGCGATCTGCTTTCATTCATGCTGCCAGACAGTGGTCACATCCAGGAGATCGACGTCGAGAACCTCAACCGACGCTACGCACGACGGAACAAGCCGCGCGTGGACCCCATCTACACACAGGCCGACGCCGAAGCCTGCCAGGAGAATTTCCGCACTGTCGAATATGCAGCTTGGACCGAGGTCGGGGAAGGTGTGCGAGCCCGTTATTGGAACGCCGGGCACATCCTTGGATCGGCGTCAATCGAGATCGAGATTGCGACCGGCCAGCACAACCAGCGGTTTCTCAGATTACTATTCTCCGGCGACGTCGGCCCCGAACACAAGCTGTTCCAGCCGGATCCCGATGCGCCGGACAACTTCGACTACATCATCTGCGAATCGACCTATGGCGGTCGGCGCCGAACGCGGGCCTCGGCCGACGAGCGTCGCACACTGCTCGCCAATGAGGTCAATCAGGCGCTGCGTGGTGGTCGAATACTGCTCCTGCCGCTGTTCGCGGTCGAGCGCACGCAAGAGCTGATGGCCGACCTGACCAGGCTGCAGCAGTCGGGCGCGATCCCACCCGTGCCGATATTTCTCGACTCGCCGCTAGCGATCCAGATCACGAAGGTATTCCAGAGCCATAGCAAAGAGCTCGAGGAGCTGGATGCCCGGCCTTCGCTCTTGCGCAACCCAAATCTGCGGTTCACCGAAACGGTCGATGAAAGCAAGGCCATCGACCGCGTCACCGGCGGCGCAATCATTCTGGCGGCCAGCGGGATGTGCGATGCGGGGCGCATTCGGCACCACTTGAAACGCTGGCTGTGGTCCGAGATGGCAACCGTTCTGCTCGCCGGCTATCAAGCGCCGGGAACACTCGGTCGCCTGCTCGTCGACGGCGTGACGGCAGTGAAGATCCAGGGAGACGACATCGCCGTCCGCGCAACGATTCGACAGACGGATCTCTATTCGGGGCATGCAGACGGCAAAGAGCTGATCGAGTGGATTCATCGCCGCCAGCCTATTCGGCGAGCGCTGTATCTCGTTCACGGCGAAGACGACGAGGTCAATTGCCTGCGCGATGCATTGATCATGAACGGCATGCCGGAAAACCGTGTTATCGCGCCGGTGCTGGATGACGAAGTGGAGTTGCTCGGTGATGGCGCAGCGCCGCGGCTGCGACCTGTTCCCCGGCGCATGCTCCCCGAGAATATTGGGCGAGCCGATTGGCACAACGATCTGGCTCAGTTCACTCTGGATCTGCGCGATACCTTCGAACGCGCGGCCGATGACCGATCGCGTGCGGAACTCATTCGCCGACTGCGCCGGGCATTGGCAGGTCAATAACCGGCGGCAAGGTCACGATACGGGGTCATAAAGGTCTGGAAAGCTGCGGCGCAACGCATGCCAAAGACGATCCACCACCCCGGCTATGGAACATTCGTCGTGGATGACGAAACGATCAAGATCAAATCCAAGATGCGGTAGCGCGGCCGGGAGATCGGTTCTGCCGTCTGTTTACGCACCGAATTCTGCCGCACGTTCCATTGCCAACAGATGCAGACGACGAGCGGACCGATCCAGGCCTATCAGGGAATCGGCCATCGACGCAGCCAGAGGACCTAGCCATGCTCGCCAGCGGCTCGATCAAGCTCTTCAGGATTGCCGGCACCGACGTGCGGGTCCATCCGACCTTTTTCCTCTTGCTGGCGTGGATCGCCGCACTGCACTGGCTGAATGAAGGGGTCGGCAGCGGCAATCTCAGGTGTCGCGTTCATTACCGCACTGTTCGTTTGCGTGGTCCTGCATGAATTTGGACACATCCTCGCGGCACGCTGGTTCGGCATCCGTACGTCCGACGTCACACTGTTGCCCATCGGTGGGGTCGCATCATTGGAGCGAATGCCGGAGAAGCCGTTGCAGGAGATCATCGTGGCGCTCGCGGGGCCCATCGTCACGCTGGCGATTGCAGTCGCACTGATCGTTGTCGATGGGCTTCGTTTCGATCCGAAGCAACTCGCACGCCTGGAAGACGCTCAATCCAGCATGGTGAGCCGGATTGCCGCCGCGAACGTCGCCCTCCTCGTGTTCAACCTCATTCCGGCATTCCCGATGGATGGCGGCCGCGTGCTGCGAGCCCTGTTAGCCCTCCGGCTCGGCTACACGAGGGCGACCCGCGTTGCCGCATCGATCGGACAGGCAATTGCAGTGCTCCTTGGCTTCCTCGGATTGCTGGGCGGCAATCCCTTGCTGGTACTGATCGCACTGTTCGTATTCCTGGCCGCTGCAGGTGAGGCCGGCTACGTGCAGGTGCGCGACTTGACGCGGGGGCTTCTCGCAACAGACGCAATGATCACGTCATTTGAGCCGGTCGGTCCGCTCGCGACAGTGGACGACGCGGCGGCATTGCTGCTGCGCACAACACAGCTGGAGACGCTCGTTGTCGATGGGGGCGGCAAGTTGAGGGGCGTTGTCACCCGCCAGGCCTTGGTCAAGGCTCTGGCCGAGCAAGGTGGCTCAACGTCGGTCGTCGAGATCATGACCACTGACTTGCCGACGGTCTCTCGGCGAACCAGCCTCGAGGCGGTCCTCGACGAACTGCGACGGACGGGATCGCCAATCGTCGGTGTGATCGATGCCGAGATGCGCGTCGTCGGCTACATTACTCCAGAAAATCTGGCGGAGCTGGTCATGATCAGTACAAGCAGGCGCAAGGCGCGGGGATAACTCGAGGGCCCGATGCTGCCCACCAATGGTGTTTCGCTGGCGGCCTTGATCGGCGAGCAAGTGCCGACCACGTCCTTGCGAGAAGGGCGGGCTACCCCGCCAAGGCCTTGGCTACGGCGTTCGCCAGCGCAGCCCGGCTGTAGGGCTTTTCGAGCACATTGAAGGTCTCCGATGTCCCGGCTGCGTCCGACGGGGCACTGCCGTCGTACCCGGAGGTCAGCAACACTCTAATACCCGGCCTCAGCTTCGAGGCCGCATGGCCGACCTCATAGCCCGACATGCCGCCGGGCATGACGATATCGCTCAGAACCAAGGCGATTGCCTCATTCGATTTGATTTGCTCAATCGCCTCCGGTCCCGTGTTGGCGCCGGCGACGACATAGCCCAGCGTTTCGAGGCGCTTCATCGTGACCTCGCGGACCTGTTCATTGTCGTCGACAACGAGGACCAGCTCGCCATTGCCGAGCGGAATCTCATTAGCAGCTCCAGGGGCCATGGGTTGCGCCTGCGTTTCGATCGAGCGTGGCAGATAGAGACTGATCGTGCTGCCTTTGCCGAATTCACTTTCAATCGTCAGCAAGCCTCCCGACTGCTTGGCAAAGCCATAGATGCTGGCAAGACCAAGCCCCGTCCCTTTGCCAGGGGGCTTGGTCGTGAAGAACGGCTCCGCAGCGCGTTGCAGCACTTCGCGGAGTCATGCCGATACCTGTGTCGCTGATCGACAACTTGACATAGTCGCCGGTCGCCAATTTCGCCGAGGCAGCCGGATGATTGGCGGTGATCCTCTCGTTCGCCGTCCTGATCGCAAGCGTCCCACCATTAGGCATCGCATCCCGAGCATTGAGGGCTAGGTTCAAGATCGCATTCTCGAGTTCGCTGGGATCGGCCAGGCAAGTCCACACATCGGGCGCCGTCGTGACTGTGACAGTGATCAACTCGCCGATCGTGCGGCGCAGCACGTCCAGCAATCCGACGATATAATCATTCACGCGCAGAGCGATCGGCTCAAGCTTGTTTCGATGTCCAAGGCTCAACAGCCGCTTGGTCAATCTCGAGCCCATCTCGGCCGCGCTCGTAGCCTGCGCCAACAGCCTCCGCTCGCTTTCCTTTTTCAAGTTTGGCAACAGCAGCTCATGGTTGGCGACAATGATGGTGAGAATATTGTTGAAGTCGTGCGCGATGCCACCGGCTAATTCACCGACGGCCTCCATCTTTTGAAACCGTTGAAACGCCTCGTTCCGGCTCTTCTCCTCGGTCATGTCGTGTAGAACGCCGACAAAAATGCGCTGATCGGGCGAACTCAGCTCTGCCACAGACAGACGCAACGGAATCGTGGTGCCGTCCTTCCTTTGCCCGATCACTTCGCGACCGCGACCGACGATGCGTTCTTCGCCAGTTTTGGGATAACGGGCAAGATAGCCATCATGCGCGCTACGGTGAGGCTCGGGCATCAACATATTCACTTTGCAGCCAACCACCTCGGCTGCGGTGAAGCCAAACAAATGCTCGGCGGCCGCGCTGAAGGTGCCGACAGTGCCATGCTCGTCGAAGGTGACAACCGCGTCGGGTACCGCAGCCAGGATTGCGCTGAGGCGCGCTTCGCGCTCCAGAAGTTCCCTTTCGGTCGCCTTGTCCTGCGTAACGTCCTCGATTGCGAGTAGACACAAACCATTCTCACCATCTGAACCCTGGATGCGCCGCGCATTGAGCAGCATGACGCGTCGCCCCAGCCGCGGGAATTCGTGCGTGACCTCGAAATCCTCGATAATCTCCTTCTCGGAGAACACCCGCTCGAGCAGACCCCTCAATTGCGGAATATCCCACTGCCGATTACCAAGATCGAACAGATAACAGCCATTGGTGCGCTCAGGACTTGTCGCGAATGCGCTGTAGAAGGAAGCGCTGGCCGATATGACGCGAAGGTTCTGGTCGAGCACAATCAGTGGTTCGTGCACCGTAGCGACAATATTCTCGGCAAACGTTTGTGCGGCCTTGGCTCGCATCTCGGCCGCCTTCAAGTCCGAGATGTCCGCAAAGGTGACGACGATCCCCTCGACCTTGTTCTCGCGAGTGCGATAGGGCAGGACACGGCGATTAAACCAACTCCCGCTCGGGCCTTGCACCTCGCGCATCAACGGCCTCAAATTGGAACGGACAGTTGCGGCATCTGCCAACAGATTGGGATCATCGACAACAGGCACGAGATCGCCGAATGGTCGACCAAGGTCGGTTGCGATCATTTTGAACAGCTTTGTTGCGGGCCGCGTGAACCGCTTGATTTTGAGGTCGTTGTCGAGAAAGATCGTGGCGATATCGGAACTGCTCAGCAGGTTGCTGAGATCGTCGGAAATTGCCCGCTCCTCCTCAATCTTATGCTGCAGTTGCGTATTCAGCGTCGTCAATTCCTCATTCAGCGACTGCAATTCCTCCTTGGATGTCTCGAGTTCCTCATTGGTCGACTGGAACTCCTCGTTCATCGACATCGCTTCTTCGTTGGCAGCCTTCAGGTCCTCATTCAACCGCTCCAGGTCCGAAATCGTGTTTTGCAGCTCTTGCTTCGTCGCTCGAAGCTCCCGCTCGAGCAGTTGCAGTGCCGATTGATCGGCGACGCCGACGCTGGCCTCCTTCAGCGGCTGGGCCATTTGCTGGTCGGCAAACGTGACCAACATCAGCTGTTCGCCGGCTGCTTCAATTGGGCGAACCGTAATCGTCACCCCGAGGCTGCGATCGTCGCTTCGGATCACGGCGCTCCTGACAACCACTTCCCGCCGCTGCCTGGCGTCTCGGATTGCCGTTCCGAGCTCTCCACCAAGTCCCTCTCGTGCCATAGCCAAGAGGCCATGTTTCGCATCCCCTGGCGGAACCCTCACATAACGGTCGGTGGGGCCATGGAAATAGAGCGCTTCGAGCGTGTCACTGATAAGCACTGCAGCCGGAGCGTAGTGCTCGAGCAGCGCCCTTTGACTCAAGTCTTTCGGGCTTACCGGACGAGGTCTCGTCGCACTGCGCGTCGTATGCGGAGCGAACACACCAAAGCCGGATGCGGTCGGGTAGCCGATGTGTCCATGGTGCGCATGCCCGATACGCAAGAAGATCCGGTTCTTGCTGGAGACCGGCTGAAACTGGTCGGCCTTACCGCCGACGGTCTCCGAGGTTCCGAGCACAAGCACTCCGCCTTCATTCAGCGCGAAATGGAACATCGAGATGATGCGATCCTGCGCCGCAGGATTGAGGTAGATCATGACATTCCGGCACGCTATCAGGTCGAGCTTCGAGAACGGCGGCTCGCTCAGAAGGTTCTGCCTGGCGAAGATGATCACTTCCCGGAGTTCGGGAGTGACCCGGTATGTGTGGTCTTCCTTGATGAAGAAGCGTTGCAGACGTGTCATCGACACATCCGCTTCGATGGCGTCGGGATAGCGCCCATCGCGCGCGGTTGCCAATGCGTCGTCGTCGATATCAGAGGCGAAGATCTGGATTTTGACATCCTTTCGCAGCGCCGAGGCCGCTTCGATCAACAGCATTGCGATCGAGTAGGCTTCCTCGCCGGTGGCACAGCCGGCCACCCAGGCTCGGATCGGTCGATCGGCCGGATGCCGTCGCACCAATTCGGGGATGATGTTCCGGGCAAGGTCTTCGAAGACTGCTGGATCACGAAAGAACGAAGTCACGCTAATCAACAAGTCCTTGCTAAGCTGCCTCGCCTCAGCGGGATGCCCCTTGAGAAATGAGAGATATTGCCCGGTGTCTTCCATGTGCCTGAGGCCCATCCTGCGTTCGATCCGGCGAAGCAGAGTACCCTCTTTGTACAGCTCGAAATTGATCGGCGATTGCGTTCTCAAGAACGCGATGATGTCGGCCAGCCCGGACCGCGCCCGCTCTCCCAGAACGGTCGCCGGCGCACCATTCTTTGCGTAAGAATGACGCGCATAGTCGATCAGCCGCGCCGGCATCTCGGCAATCGGCAGGATGTGATCGACGGCATTGGTCGCGATCGCACTGCGCGGCATGCCATCATGGCGGGCCTCGGCGGGGTCCTGGGCGATAACCATGCCGCCGCACTCTTTGATCGCCCTGACGCCAAGGGCGCCATCGCTGCCGCTCCCGGACAGGATGATCGCTATGGCACGTTCTCGCCTGGCGCTGGCGAGAGAGCGTAGGAAGAAATCAATCGGCAAGCGCAATCCGTGCCTTGCCTCTGGCGCGACAAGCCGCAACTTGTCGTCTTCCAACGCCAGATAGCAGTTCGGCGGGATGACATAGACATGGTCGGGCGCGACCGGCGCGTTATCAGTGGCAAGCACCACCGGCATCGCGGTGTGTTTTGCCAACAGATCAGCCATTAGGCTTTCGTGCGTGGGATCGGCATGATGGATGATCACGAAGGCCATGCCGCTGTCGTGCGGCATGGCGGCGAGTAGCCGCGACAGTGTCTCGAGTTCCGCCGGCAGAAGCGCCGAGCGCAACAATGGGGAAGTCCAAGGCGATGCCCCCGCGCGCGTTAGAAAATTCCAGCATAGGTTGCGATCCAGGCAGCTGGGAACTGTTCTGCGACAATGGTGACCCGGTGGAGGTGTGGACGTCAGTCTTGTCACTCATTTCATCCTCTGGGGTAACGCTCGGTCGTAACCTTCAGCGGCGCGCCAGGAGCAGCCTGTCGGCCACTCATTCCGCCTTGAACGTAGGCCCCTCACGCATGAGAGGTGTGGCATGTTTCTTTGAACCGGCTGACCAGCCATTCCAATTCGCAGGTCATTTCATAACCGCGCGAACTCGTGGCCAGGCCATTCGTGCGGGGTGTTCGACGCCATACAATTCTGCACATTTCTCCCCCTTTACATAAGCCACCTCCGCACCAAAATGAATCAGAAGCTGAAAAGGCGAGTTTGGCTCAGCATGTAACTAAGTATGCAAACTTGCTCGCAGAGGTGGCGATGTCGCTCGTGATGCGTAGGTTGCCGACTTTGGAGCGCGTATCGCGATGCTTGGTTATAGGCCAACAGGCGCTCAGGTCAGCCGGCAGCACGGCTTACATGTCTTCGGGTCCGCTTCGGCGGATGTGCGCCGATCGGCATATGCACTGCCACAGGCCAGCAAGTTCGAAAACCTTGGCATCGTCTCTCGCCGGCGGGAGAAGGTTATGGGCGATGCACCCCTTTCTCAGATGAGCTTGCAGCCGCTCCCCCCCTTCTTAGGCCGCAAGCTCGCTTCGGGAGCCCGCTTCCCTCGGGCGGGCTCCCATCTTCCTCGCCTCTGTCATTCTGCTCCGTTGATTGCTCCACTGAGAATTTCGAACATGGAATTGCTCTTGGAAGTTTGCGACCGCGACGAGATGACAAATGGTGATGCACGATGCGATCGACCGTCAGATCTGACACCGGCAATCTGGGTGCTTCAGGTGCGAGCCAGTCCTGGGCTGAAGCCGCCGCCAATCCGTGGGCACCGTTGCTGAGTAGCGTGCAGGCCTGGAACGGCACCGTGAGTTCGTCCGTCGCTGCATACGGCGAGGAGTGGTTCGAATTCATGAAGCGGCGGATGCACGAAGACTTGGTATTGTCGCAGCGGCTTGCCGGCTGTCGCGGCCCAGACGAATTGGCGCAGGAATACCTCCATTTCTGGCAAAAAGCGGTGGCGGATTACCAGAAGGAATTCACCGAACTGGCGCGTATCGGCGGTGCGCTCGTAGCTCCAAACACGAAGAGTGAACCTGAGGATGCCGAGGGCCGGGAGAGACGGTTCAAAGCGTGGCTACGATCCCGGATGAGGGTCGGAGGGCCCGTCAGCGCCCCGCGAGTGGCAGGCTTGAGGCTCAATCGACGAGCAAAGGAGAGCGATCATGCCAAAGACCGAACTGACAAAGGGTAATGGCGGGCAGCTGCAGCGACCCGCCGATATATTTAGCGCGATGCGCGGCGAGATGGAGCGCATGTTCGACCGCTTCGAAACCGGCTGGCCGCGCTGGCCCAGCCTCTTTAGCCGAGAACTCACACATAACGTAATGGTGCCCCAACTCGATGTCCGCGACAACGGCAAGCAGCTGACCATCGAGGTCGATCTGCCCGGCGTCGACGAGAAAGCTATCTCGGTAACGCTCGCCAATGGGATGCTGACGATCAAGGGCGAGAAGAAGAGCGAGCGCGAGGAGAAGCAGGAGGACTACTACCTGGCCGAACGCAGCTATGGCGCCTTCGAGCGCTCTTTGCAGTTGCCGGACGCGGTCGACGAGGCCAAGCTGGAAGCCAGGTTCGATAAGGGCGTGCTCAAGATCGTTGCGCCGAAGAAGCCCGAAGCAATCAAAGCCGAGCGCAGGATCGAGATCAAGAAAGGTTGAGGCTGGTGGCGACAGCCGATAATCGGGAATTCCAGTTCATGAAGACGGACGCCGAAATAAAGGCACGACGTATTGGCGGAGCTCAAATGGGATGCCGAGATCGACGAGGCCAAGATCGGCGGCGTCGTCAATAGCGGCGCCCTGACGCTGACCGGTCATGTCCCGACCTATCGCCAGAAGATCGCCGCCGGTAACGCCGCTGTTCAGTAGAAGATCAAGGCCGCATTGCAACGCCACGCCGATATCGAGGCGGCCAAGGTGTCGGTTTTGGTCACGGACGGCACGGTGACGCTGTCGGGGCAGGTCGAGTCCATGGCAGAGATGGAACGTATCGAGGAGGCTGCCTGGAAGGCTCCCGGTGTAAGCAAGGTAATCGATAATCTGCAAGTGACATTGTGACGACGCCGTAAGTTCAACCGTTCCTCGTCAGGAGTGTGCCATGAAAGTCAAGGACGCGATGCACAAGAAGGTTGTTTGGGTTGAACCGACCACTGCGCTGGCCGACATCTCGAAAAAGATGCGCGAACTCGATATCGGTGCCGTTCCGGTTGGCGAGAAGGATCGGCTTATCGGCATGGTCACGGATCGTGACATCGCGATTCGAGCGTTCTCCGGTCCCGCCGACGCAAAGACGTTGACCGCGCGTGACGTGATGTCAAAGGGCATTATCTATTGCCGTGACTCGGAAGAAATAGAAGACGCAATACGTATCATGGAGCAGAAGAAGGTTCGCCGTCTGCCTGTGCTCGACAAGAACAAACGGATGGTTGGAATGCTCAGCCTCGGCGACGTGTCACACGCCGCCCCGCAAAGCATCTCGGGCGAGGCTATAGCAGCGGTGTCCGGTCATCATCCAGGCTAGCCGAGATCGATGGGGTCGCGCTTCGCGCGGCCCTGCCGGCCTTGGTTCCGCAGAACTTGTTTCCTGCGATCAACATCTTGCGAGCATTGCGGTGCTGCGTGTTCGCTGAGCGACGCGTGGCCAGCAGTTCGGCTACCAGCAATCAATTCACTGGTTCGTTTGGGCGATGACAGGGCCTTTTGGCCAAGTGTCTTGCTGGTGGTGCGACGCCTCTGCCGGCCAGGACATGTAAGAGCCTCCGCTGTAAGACCATATGGCCCGTCTACCACTCTTCGGGCTCGGCGCCCCTATAGCGGCGCGCCTCGGCGGCAAAGACGTAACCGACGCCGCGAACGGATTTGACGAGCCGAGGCTCCTCCGATTCCGGCTCGATCTTTCGCCTCAGCCGCGCCACATGCCCATCGATCGTTCGATCCAACGGCGACCAGGGTCGACCTTTCAGCAGTTCCATGATGTCGTCACGTGACAAGACCCTTCTCGCGTTTCTGAGAAAGATTGTCAGGAGATCGAACTCCGCGTCTGTCAGGTCGATATGCTTGCCGTCATGCGACCGGAGTTCCCGTCGACCAACGTCGAGAGTGCCAGTTTCGAATGCATACCGCTCGCCTTCGCCTTGGCGCTCGCCCTCGAATTCGTCGATGCGGGCTTCCAACTCATATCGTCGCAGCACGTTGCGGATACGAAGGATCACTTCGCGCATTTTGAACGGCTTGGCGACATAGTCATCCGCACCGTACTCGAGGCCGATCAGTCGATCCGAAGGCTCGCCTTTTCCTGTGATCATCACGATCGGGACATTGCGGCGGCTGCGAATCTCACGGGCCAGCTCCAGCCCGCGCTCACTGCCGAGGTCGAGGTCGAGTGTTATGAGGTCGACAGGTTGCGTTTCAAGGTGGCTCAATATCTGAGCCTTGTTGCATGCCTCCGATACCACATAGCCTTCCGCCTTGAGACCCCGGCACAGGATCGAGCGAATGTCAGGCTCATCGTCAACAACCAGAACGTGAGCCGAGACGCCCTTGGTCATCGCCATTCTCGACGCGCCTTCGACTGGAGGAGCAGATAGGAATTCAATGTTGAAATACTTAGCGCGTACAACCTCACGGCCACCTTGATCCGCCGCAAGGTGTCAATGCCGGAGTGAGCCAGAATAACCAAATTATGTGGCGGCACCCCAGGCCCATCCCGGGCCGCTTGCCATCCCAGCGGAAGATAAATACCACGACCGAGCATCGGATGGGGCCACGTTGAGCCATAGACCCTGGCCGTCGGCGTCGCGACCAGGAGGGGCCGTCACGACCCTGGGGCGGGTCAGCGGCTTCGCTGCTCTGGGCATGCGCTTCCAGACCCCGCCAGAAAAACCGCTCCGCGGCAGGGCTTGGGGTAGAATACGAGGCACCACCATGGCCAATACCGCGCGTTAGGTATGCTGACTTTACGGGCATCCTGCACGGACGCAGACGAGATGAAAATACGGGTTCGAACTCCGTACGGCGCGCCAGCGCTGTCGCAATCCTGATCATTGATTGAATTCCTGATGCCTTGGCGCCGGTAAGGTCTTGCCTTGCGCGCGGCATTATCGCTCAGATCATTGGATTCCAACCTAGCGGAGATCGGCCGATGACGGCACGCCTGATGATCCTTAACGGACCCAATCTCAATCTGCTCGGCGTGCGTGAACCGCACATCTACGGCACCACGACACTCACCGCGGTCGAGACCAGCTGTCGCGAATTCGCCGGCTTCCTCGGCGTCTCGCTGTCGTTCCACCAGTCGAACCACGAGGGCGTACTGGTCGACCTCATCCACCAGGCGCGTGCAGACGCCGATGCGATCATCATCAATCCCGCCGGCTACTCGTTCACCTCGATCGCAATCCTCGATGCCTTGAAGACGTTCGAGGGACCGACCATCGAGGTGCACATCTCGAACATCCACGCCCGCGACGAGCACCACCGCCACTCCAAGCTGTCGGGGGCGGTCAAAGCGGTGATCTGCGGCCTCGGTCCCTACGGCTACATCGTCGCCATGCAGGCGGCGGCAAAGCTGGTCGGCACGTTGCCGGACGCGCTGCCGTCGCCGATGCGGGTTGGTCCGGTGTAGGTGCTTCACAACCCGTTCGAATTTGCCCGATAGTAGTCGATGGTCTGGGCAATGCCGTCCGCAAGGCTCGTGGCCGGCACGCCGGGCAGGATGCGGCCGACATCGCCCGGGGCGACGTCCGGAGCGAACTGGGGCACGGGTCCCGAAACGGTGATGCGGGCATCCGGCACCACGCGCTTGATCGCGGCCACGACATCGTCGTTCGAAGCGACCTCACCGACCATGTTAACGACGTGCGCGCCATCGGGCTCGCGTAGCGTAGCGATTTCATAGGCAGCGGCGACATCGTCGACGAATACGAGCCCGGCAGTACCTTGATAAGGGATGGTGTAGGCCTCGCCACGGGCGGCGGCGCGGCAGGCGAGCGACGGTCCGGCGGTCAATCCGCTCTCGCGGCCGGGGCCGTAGACGATGTACGGGCGCAAGCCGACGCTGGCCAGCTTGTGATCGAGCCAATAGGCCCTGGCGCTGCCCTCGCAGGCGAGTTTGAAGGCGCCGTAGTGGGTCACCGGAAAGGGCGTCTTGCCATCGTCGGGACCGAACACGCCGGCACTGCTGGTGTAGACGATGCGGCCGATGCGGTGCTGCCGCGCCGCCTCGAACACGTTGAGAGTACCGATCAGGTTGATCTCGGCGCCCCGGATCGGGTCGTTGGCGCAATCCGGCGTCAGGATGCCCGCAAGATGGATGATGGCATCGCAGCCGGCAGCGGCGGCGGCAACTTCACCGCGACCGACGATGTCGCCTTTGAGCCACTCGGCTGCGGTCGCGGCTGCCTCGCCGGCAATCGCGGTGACGACGCGGCGGTCGCTGATCAGGTCGAAAATGCGCACAGCGTGGCCGCCGCGGCTCAGCCGCCGGATGATCCAGGCGCCAAGAAAGCCGCTGCCGCCGGTTACCAGTACGCGCATGATCGAACCCTCCCGCTCGGCTATTACAGCCGGCCTTGCGGCCACCGCTTCGATTGCTCGTATCGCATCCGGCGGCGCGGTCACCAAGCACCAAAATGCCCCCGATACTGCAAGTAACCGGGAGTTCGTGCTACCGCCCATCGCCGCTTTCGCGTCGGCCCGGATGCGCTTGATCATCGACGCCAGGCCGTTGGAGCGTTGCGGCGTGAGATGCTCTTTGAGGCCGAGGGTTGCAAGCGCTGCCTCGGCATCGAGCGTCGCGATCTCGGCCAGCGGCAGCCCTTCGTAGAGCGCGATCATGATCGCCACCAGCCCGCGCACCAGATGGGCATCGCTGTCGCCGGCCAGCACCAGGGTCAGATCTCGCCCGTCAGCGGTCGGTGCCACGCGCGAGGCGAGCCACACCTGGCTGGCGCAGCCGCGCACCTTGTTGGCGTCGGTGCGCAAAGCCTCGTCGAGCGGCGGCATGGCACGGCCGAGCTCCATGACGTAGCGATACCGGTCCTCCCACTCGTCGAGCAGCTCGAAGTCTTCGCGGATCTGGTCAATCGGCATGGTATGGGGGTCCGGAACGGCCGCCGCCGGTCTGGGGCAACCTGAACATGGACATATGCCCTCGATCGCCTCGGCTGCAAGGGGCCAACCGACACAGCCCGCGGCGGCGGTGAGATATGTGCCGGTCCGGGGCGAGGACTGTCGCCGTGTCGGTGCTGCGCCATCGACAGAACCTGGCCCTGGGCGCATATATGCAGTCAAACATCAACTCGGCCGTGCTCGCCCGCCGCGCAAGGACCCCAGCCAATGTCGCATACTTATTGCATGGCCTTTCTGACCGCGCCGAAGCTCTCCCCGCCGGAGGCAGTGACGGTCGCGGCCAAGACCGGCTACGACTGGGTCGGCCTGCGGCTGCAGGCGCCGCCAGGTGGCTACGGCCCGCCGATCCTGGACGAGCCGGCCATCGTTCGCGAAACAACAAGGCGCTGCAAGGACAACGGCATCAGCGTCTATGACGTCGACATCGTCCGCCTCGATCCCGACTTCAGCGTCGCCAAGTACGCGAAATTCTTGGATGTATGTGGAGCGCTCGGGGCCAAGGCGGTGCTCGTCGCCGGCGACGACCCGGACGAGTTGCGCATGATCCAGAACTATGCCGCCTTCTGCGAGGCCGCCCGCCCCTTCGGCCTCACCGCCGATCTCGAATTCATGCCTTGGACCAGGGCATCGAGCATGTCGATCGCGCATCGCATCGTTGCCGCCGCCAACCAGCCGAACGGCGGTGTGCTGGTCGATGCCCTGCACTTCGCCCGATCGGCGTCGACCCTTGCCGACCTCGAGGCGCTGCCGCGGCACATGCTGCACTATGCCCAGATCTGCGACGGCCCGGCCGAGGTCCCGACCACGCTCGAAGGGCTGCTGCATACGGCACGGGTCGAGCGGATGCTCGCCGGCGAGGGCGGCATCGACCTTACTTCGATCTTCACGCGGCTGCCCGACGACATCTTGATCTGCGTCGAGATCCCGAGCCTGTCCCGCACCGCGACGATGGGCGCCGAAGCCTGGGCCAGGCTGTGCCTCGACACGTCGAAAAAGTTCATGGACGGCGTGCCG
Source organism: uncultured Alphaproteobacteria bacterium (assembly GCA_963741505.1). Taxonomy (GTDB): domain Bacteria; phylum Pseudomonadota; class Alphaproteobacteria; order Rhizobiales; family Hyphomicrobiaceae; genus JAKFWF01. Next base: position 397,290 of record CAVUIJ010000021.1, read on the forward strand.
CGGAAGAATTGAGGCGGCTCTTTGTTCGTAGGGCGGATTAGCGAAGCGTAATCCGCCAAGACGGTATCAACGGCAAGGCGGCGGATTGCGGCTCGCGCCAATTCCGCCCTACGGGGCCACGGACTGCGCCCATTATTTCTCAATATATCCGCGTCGCCAGGATCCAGCCGGTAACGAACAATGGCGACAGCGCGGTCGAAATCACCACTGCGGTCGAGATGAAGTCGGATTCGTTCTTAAACTCGGCGGCAAAGATCGTGATCAGCACGCCGACCGGGGTCGCGGCCGCCACTACCAGTACATCCGCCACGTCGCGCGGAAACTCCATGAACCTGCACACCCACCAGGTCAACACCGGGGCGACGCCGAATTTCAGGATCAGGACCAGGATTTGCGGCAGCCACTCGATCCTGACGATCTTTGCCGCCGCAACCTGGGCGCCAAGGGTGTAGAGCGCAAGCGGCGTAAAGATAGTGCCGAGGAACTGCATCGGCTGCGCCACCATCGTCGGCAGTTCGACCTGGAAGCCGCGTAGGGACAGTCCGAGCACCACCGAAGGGATGAGCGGCGTCTCGAAGGCGCTTTTCAACTTCGACAGCACGCCGCCCTGGCCGGCCGGTGCCAGCAGCCAGACACCGACAGTGCACACCAGCACCGACATCAGCGCCGTCATCACCGATTGGTAGATCAAGTAGTCGGCCCCGAATGCGAGCTGGGTGACGGGAATTCCGAAGAAGCCGACATTGGCATAGGCGGTGCCCAGCCCCATCATCGGTCCGAGTGAAGCCCGCTGGCGGAACAGGATCACCACCAGCCAACCGATCGGAATCAGGATCAGGAACTGCACGATGCCGAAATAGAACACCGGCCAGACCACCGCGATCGGCTGCTTGCCGGTGGCCAGGAAATGCACCAGGAACGCCGGCATCACCACGTACACCTGAACGCGATTGAGCGTGCCGATGTCGAGCTTGAGCTTGCCCTGCAGCAGGTAGCCAAGCGCCACCAGCGTTATGATCGGCAGCGTGACCTTGGTCAGGATATCAAGAAATAGCGCCATATGCCTCCGCGGCCAGCGGAACCGGCGCTGCCCCGCGCGGGACACCCGCATCGATTCGGCCAACCCGATAGGCGACATTTCCCGATCGGGCCGCCAGGAGCAAGCCGCAACTGCGGCCGGGCTGCCCCGCAGTATTGCAAGTCGTCGGTTGTCGATGGCCGCGACGCATTGGCAGCTTGCGCAATTGGTCCCGGATGCTACCCGAGCGAGGCTGCATCGATCCCGCATTTGCAGGGAGAGTTGCATCGGCGTAGAAGCGAGTTTCGCGCTACCAATCCGCGCCGATGCGCGCGCGCCCCGAGGAGCTTCAAGTCATGTCCACATCCGCGCTCGACGCCAACGCCGTTTCGCAAACGCTGCTTTCGAGCTTTGCCGCCGCCCGTGGCAGCGACAAGCCCTACCGGCACTGGTTCCTCGACAACTGCCTGGGCCCCGCCGCGGTCGACGCGGCGATTGATCTGCCGTTTGCCGCGCCTGCGCTCGGTGGCGTATCGGGCCGGCGCGAAGTGCACAACGCCACTCGGAAATACTTCGACGTCGACAACCGGGCCAAATTCAAGATTGCCGGCGCCATGTCCGACGCGCTGCAGAGCGAAACCGTGACGCGGGCGATCGAGAAGACCTTCGGCTCGAAGCTCGACGGCACCTACCTGCGCATCGAATATGCCCAGGATACCGACGGTTTCTGGCTCGAGCCGCACACCGACCTCGGCGTCAAGTCGTTCACATTCCTGCTCTACCTGTCGCGCGACCCGCAGCATGCCGACCTTGGCACCGACATCTACGATGCCGAGAAGAAGCACGTCGGCCGCTCGCCGTTCAAGCCGGGGGGCGCAATGATCTTCGTGCCCTCGAACATCACCTACCACGGCTTCGAGGCACGCAAGATCCACGGCGTGCGCAAGTCGATCATCATCAACTACGTAACTGACGAGTGGAAGGCGCGCGAGCAGTTGGCCTTCCCCGACCGGCCGATCCGGCATTGATCGGGGCGCCGCGAAGCGCATGGCGCCAGCCGTTCGCGGCTACGCCAAGCATTGAAGGAGCGGCTTGCGGCCGCTCCTTCCGATATCATCCTCGCCGCGCCGCAGTTACCGCTCGTTCAATCGTCCTCGTCCGGCGGCTCACAGTAGTCCCAATAGCCGCGTTCCCGGTCGGAATTGACCCAATACCAGCACAAGCCCTCCTCCGGCGGTGAATCGTAGGCATAGAACACGCTTGCGGCGAGGATCGTGCCCAACACCACGCCGCCGATCAGGCGACCGTAGTACTTGTGCTTCTTGTGCGGCTTCACGAACACGAACTTCGCCGGCATCTTCATCACCGGCTTTGCCTTCACCAGCGGCGGCACCTTTTTCAGTACGATCGGTCCCGACGGCTTCTTCACGATGATCGGCGACTTCTTCGTGAACACCGGCGATTTTTTCACGATGATCGGCGACTTCTTCTTCACGAAAATCGGCGCCTTCTTGATCATGACCGGCGGCTTCTTCGAGACGATCACCGGTTTCTTCACCGGTTCGACGACGGGTATCAGCATCGTGCCCGGTGTGCTGGGTTTGCCTGCCGGGGCTACGAACGCGTAAGCGCCCGTGGCGGCAACCGCCAGCGTGACTGCGGCAGCAAGTATTCTTTGAACCACGGCTACGCACCTTTCGGTTGGAATCAAAAAACCCCACTTTGTGAAAATTCTCACTTCGACGACACCGATACCTTGATGTGGCGCAATTCGCGGCGCTCACTGGTGTCGCAGGCCGGCTCAGCGTTCGTCATGTCTCACTGGCCCTGGCCCACCCGTGCGAACCTGCTAGATTATGTCGCCTGCCACCCACCGAGGAGAGCCAGCCCCCATGTCGCACCACCCTGAATTGCCCGCCATCGAGGCGGTGATCAAAATCTATCTCGATGGCCTCCATGAGGGCGATACTGACAAGCTCGCGACTGCCTTCCATCCAACCAGCGCGCTGACCGGCCTCGTCGACGGCAAGCTCACGATCACGCCGCGCGACAAATGGCTCGAGGCGGTACGCTCGCGGCCCTCGCCGAAGAAATCCGGGCTCGCCCGCCACGACCACATCCTGGCGATCGACATCGTCGGCCCGACCATGGCGCAGGTGAAGCTCAATTGCGCGATCCCGCCGCGCTACTTCACCGACGAACTCGCGATGCTGAAGATCGACGGCCGCTGGCAAGTGGCGCAGAAGGTATTCATGACCGAGATTAGGCAATAGCGAGCCGCCGAGGTCGTCGATCGGCTACCCTTTCTTCTGCCGGGTCTCCGCCGCCTGCTGCTGGCGCGCGCGCATTTGCGACAGGTAGCCGCGATTGTGCGTCGGGCTGACCACGATCTCGTTCATGCAAACGTGCTTCGGCAGTTCGGCGACGAACAGGATGATCGCGCCCATGTCCTCGGGCTGCACCATCCGCGCCATCGTTTCCGGCAGCTCCGGAGGATCGCGCAGCGCCATGATCGGCGTCGCCACCTCGCCGGGGCACACAACCGTCGAGCGGATGCCATTGCCGCATTCCTCGAGGTTGATCGAGTGGCTCATGGCGACGACGCCGTGCTTGGCGGCGATATAGCCGGGTCCTGGAACCGGCCCGACGAACCGTCCGGCCCACGATGCGGTATGGATCAGCAGGCCATCCTGCTGGGCCCGCATCAGCGGCAGCACGGCGCGCACCACATAAAATGCGCTCGACAGATTGCCGTGGATCAGCGTGTCGATGCCCTCAGGCGTCAGCCGTTGCCAGTTGCGATCCGGGATGTTTACGCCAGCGTTGTTGACGCAGATGTCGAGGCGACCGAAGTCGGCCTTGATCGCCGCCACGATCTTGTCGACGGCTGCTGCCTTGGTGAGGTCGGCGGCATGCACATGGGCCTTGCCGCCCTTCGCCTTGATGCCGGCGGCAACGGCTTCCAGCGGCTCCTTGCGCCGGCCGGTGAGGATCACCTCGGCCCCCGCACCTGCGAGCGACATCGCCGCAGCCTCGCCAATGCCGGTGCCGGCGCCGGTAACCCAGGCGATCTTGCCTTTAACGCCCTGCATGTGCGCACTCCCTCAACGATTGCTTCGGTGCAATCTTGAAGGCTAAGCTAGCGCCTGGGCGGCGGGCGGAGAAGCACTATCGGCGCAGAGGAGACGGGCGTCACATCGGCGTGCCGAGCACCAGGGTCCAGAACGTCTTGAACTCGCTCTTGGTCTCCTGCACCAGGGCGATGCCCATGTACTCGGCGTCGGGCAGCAGCAGGTTCTTGTTGTGCCCCGGGCTTTCCTTCCAGCCCTTGAACACCTCGTCGATGCTGACCTGGCCAGTGCCGACGTTCTCGGCGGCAAGGCGCGCGTTGAAACCGCTGCGCTTCACCCGATCCCACGGGTTCGAGCCGTCCGAGCCGTAGTGCGAGATGCGATCCCACTTGGCGAGATCCTTGGAATGGTTCTTCGCCGCATTGGACAGCTCGGGATTGAGCTTCACGGGCTTCAGGCCCTTTTCCTTGCGATAGGCGTTGATCAGGTCGCGCGCCCGCTCGGCATCGAGCTTGGTCTGGGTATAGTCGCGATCGGCTAGCGCACCGGCAGGTGCCTTCTCAAACGTGCCCTTGGGCGCCTGGTCGAGAGCTGCGACCTGCGTGCCGGCGGCAGGCCTGAGTGCGGCCGGCTCTCCGCCCAAAGCCGCGGTCGGCTGCGACGGCTTGCGCTTCAGCGACGCCTGTGTCGCCGGATTGTCGTTGAACCCCGACGACAGGGAACTGGAACCCATGCTGCACCCGGGCAGCAGCAACGCCAATAGAGCTGGCAGCACGACGCGATACATTCACAATACTCCCGCCACGGGCACGTACAGGCCCACGGATAAGATTGCGTAAACCAGTTAATCGCCCGTTAACGACGCCGATTGGGAAATGCTGTTCTTCCCTCCGACGCAGCAACCGCCCCGCCACGCTTGATCGGCATTTGGCCCGACAACGGTGACGTTAATTGGGCCGGCTCGTTGGCGCCAGCAAGGCAGATCGCGCCATGGTGTTGATTTCATTGGCGCGGGCTGGCAATGCCCAGGGTCGGTTCGTCCCTCATCTCAAGGTTGCCATGACACCTGCCCGACTGCCGACCGTCCTCGTTGCCGCCGCCGCGCTGCTCGACCGCGACCGCCGCGTGCTGCTGGCGCAGCGGCCGGCGGACAAATCGATGGCCGGGTTGTGGGAGTTTCCTGGTGGCAAGGTCGAGGCGGGCGAGACACCCGAGGAAGCGCTCGTTCGCGAGCTGAAGGAGGAACTCGGCATCGAGGTCTGCCTGACCTGCCTAGCGCCGTTCACATTCGCCAGCCACCGCTACGAAACCTTCCATCTGCTGATGCCGCTCTACCTGTGCAGCACCTGGGAGGGCGACATCGCGCCGCGCGAGGGCCAAAAGATCGCCTGGGTGCGCGCCGCCCGCCTCGACGACTACCCGATGCCGCCCGCCGACCTGCCGATGATCCCGTTCCTGAAGGATCTGCTGGCGTAGTTCACACAAGGTCCACTCGCCCCGCGACTGTCGGGCGGAATACGCTTCGCTATTGCACCCTACGAGCCGTCGCATTATTGGGCCCGGCTTCTCGCCGGTCTGTGCGCTCGTTGGCACGCCGAGCGCGTCGGCAAGCCGCGATTTGCGCCGAGCCCGGCCGCAGCGGCTGCTGCTGGCTCTCGTGCGGCGCCCAGCCGGTCAGCGTGATGATCTCGAACGTCGCGGTGACGCGGCCGTCGGCGCGGGAAAAGCGTTCAGCGTAGATTTCGGTGGCGCGCATCAGGGTCGCGCGCTTCAGCGGGCTTCCGCCGACGCTCGGCAAGCATATTGGCCGCCCCCATGGCGCGAATTTCCCGCATCAGGTGCAGCGGTGTGGCGTAGGCAACGGTGACGATATCGGCATCGACCACCGGTAGCGCAAAGCCGGCGCGCTGCAGCAGGCTGCCAAGATCACGGACATCGGCGAACGGCGCGACGCGAGGGCTGGCGCCGCCTTCGATCTCGGCTTCGGCCTCGACGAAGGCCTGTCTCAGTTCGCTCAGCGTCGCGCCGCCGAGCACCGCGCCGAGGAATAGGCCGTCGGGCTTAAGGATGCGGCGGATCTGGATCAGCGTGCCGGGCAGGTCGTTGACGAGGTGCAATGCCAGGCCCGACACCACGAGATCGAACTGCGCCTCGGCGAACGGCAAGGCTTCGAGATCGCACAGCACACGCGGTTCGGCGCATTGCGCGAGCATGGCGGGCGCTGCATCGGCGCTGATTGTGGTAGCGGCACCAGGACGATTGACAAGCGCGCGACCGATCACGCCATGATGCGCGCCGAGATCGAGGACCTGGCCGAACTGCCGCTTGACCGCTTCGAGCCGCTCGCCGAAATCTTCGGCCACCCGCTGCAGCAGGAAGTCGTGCTCGGCCGCGCACGCCGCCGCCCGCTGCCGGTAGCGCGCGAGCTGGGCCGTGTCGAAAATGTGTGGTGCGGATGTCATCGGCCGATGGATCGCCAATTGAGTGGGCTCCGCTTGCTAAGGGCAAGTCGTTCCTGCCTGCGGACATGCTTGACATTAGCCTCCTCAATGTCGTCAACCGGCAAAGGCCAGTATGACGGCATTGGGGAGGCTTATCTCACCGCTACCCCGCGATCTTGGAAAAATCCGCCACCTGCAGCGTCGCGGCGCGGATCTCGGACAGCATCTTGAGGCGGTTGCGGCGGATGTCGGGGTCTTTGTCATTGACCGTCACCTTGTCGAAGAAGGCGTCGACGGGCGCGCGCAACTCGGCCAGCGCGCGCATCGCGCCGGCGAAATTCTCGACGTTGATCGCAGCGGTCGTATCCTGTTTCACCGCCTCGATCGCGGCTGCGAGCTTCAGTTCCTCCGGCGCCGTCAGCAGCTTCAAATCGTAGACGCCGGCATAGCTCGACTTGTCCTTTTTCTCCTCGATGCCGAGAATGTTCGCCGCCCGCTTGACGCCAGCCAGCAGGTTGGCGCCGTCGTCGGTCTTCAGGAATTCGCCCAGCGCGTTGACCCGCTTGACGATCGAGTGCGAGGTCGTCCTGGCCGCCGAGCGCGAACACCGCATCGATCAGGTCGTGCCGGGCGCCCTGGTCGCGCATGTAGACTTTGAGCCGGTCGGCGAAGAAGCCGAGCAGATCGAGGGCGAGGGCATGGGAATCGACCCCTCTGACCAGAACTTCGGTTGGCGACAACGTCGCCGTCGGCTTGCTCAAGCGCTCCGAGTAGTGCTTCTGGATCGCCGGCAGGAGCGGCAATCTGAGGTCGTTCTCGATCACGATACGGATCACGCCCAGCGCGGCGCGGCGCAGCTGATAGGGATCGCCCGAGCCGGTCGGCTTTTCGTTGATCGCCCAAAAGCCGACCAGCGTGTCGAGCTTGTCGGCGAGCGCCACCGCGATCGCGGTGGCGTCGCCTTCCTCTTCCTTCGGCACCGTGTCGGTCGGCCCCTTGGGCTTGTAATGCAGCTCGATGGCGCGGGCGATGCGCGGATCCATGTGCTCGGCTTCGGCGAGGTAACGGCCCATCAAGCCCTGCAGCTCGGGGAACTCGCCGACCATGCCCGAGACGAGGTCGGCCTTGCACAGCTGCGCCGCACGGCCGGCGAGTTCGGGCTCGGCGTCGACGCTGCCTGCGATCTGTCGGCTGAGTTCGGTAGTGCGCTCCATGCGATCCCATTGGGTGCCGAGCTTTTCGTGAAAGGTGATGCCCTTGAGCTCGAAGTGCATCGGCTCGAGGCGGCGCTTCAGATCCTGGTCCCAGAAGAACTTGGCATCGGCGAGCCGCGCCCGCATCACCTTCTGGTTGCCGTCAATGATTGCCTCGCCATTGTCCCTGGGGTTGAGATTTGCCACCGCCAGGAAGCGGGGGGCGAGTTTGCCGGCCTTCGGTTCACGCAGCGAGAAGCATTTCTGGTGCGCCCGCATCGCGGTGATGAGGCACTCCGGCGGCACGGCAAGGAAGGCCTCGTCGAAGGTGCCCATCATGACGGTCGGCCATTCGGTGAGGCCGGCGTTCTCGGCGAGCAGGCCATCGTCCTCGACTAGCTCGAGCTTGTTTGCTTTGGCGATCGCGCGCGCCTGGTCGCCGATCATGCGGGCGCGGACAGCCGGGTCGATCAGCACATGCGCGGCGGCGAGTTTCTTTTCGTAGTCGGCGAAGTTCTTCACCTTGAAGCGGCCGGGCGAGAGAAAGCGGTGGCCCTCGGTCGTGTCCGATGCCTCGATGCCGCCGACAACGAGCGGCACGACCTTGGCCCCGAGCAAGCACAGGATCGAATGCAGCGGCCTGACCCATACTATGGAGCTCGATCCCCAGCGCATCGACTTCGGCCATGGGAACTGACTGATCGTGTCCGCGACCACGCCGGCGATGATCTCGGCTGCCGGCCGGCCCGGCTTCTTGATCACAGCGGTATAGAAATCACCCTTCTTGGCGTCCTTGACGATGGTCGCCTCGTCGATCGACGTCAGGCCGGCGCCCTTGAGGAAGCCTTGGATCGCGGCTTCCGGCGCGCCGACGCGCGGGCCCTTCTTGTCTTCGCTGACCGCGGCCGAGCCGGCAGGAACCTGTTCGATCACCAGCGTCAGGCGGCGCGGAGTTGCATAGCTGCGCGCCTCACCGGTCGGCAAACCCGCCGCCTTCAGTCCCTCCGTCACCAGCCGGCGCAGGTCCTCGGCTGCGCGCGCCTGCATGCGGGCGGGAATTTCCTCGGAGAATAGCTCGAGCAGCAGTTCGGACATGGGCGTGACCTGCCTTGGGCGTTGCAATCATTCGCTTATCGGTACTTACGAGAGCCCGGCGCCGGCGGCAATCACCCAACTCAACTTGGTCTTATCCGCGCTGGCGCCCGCCATTGGCGTCGAACAGCGGCGTCGCGTGCACCGTTGCCGTCTGATCCTGGCCGAAGATCGTGATCGACAGCGTCTCGCCATCGCGGGCAAGGTCGCTTCTGACATAGGCCATGGCGATACTCTTGTCCGCCCAGTGGGCGAAGCCGCCGGATGTCACCTGGCCGACGGCTTCCTCGCCCTTCATCACGCTCTCGTAGCCAACAACCTCCACATCGGTGTCGACCAGCAGCGTAACGAGCTTCTTGGCTGGCGGCGTGTCGCGGTCCTTGAGCGCGGCGTCGCGGCCGATGAAGCCCGGCTTGTCGTAGGCGACGAAGCGGTCGAGGCCAGCTTCCATCGGCGTATAGTCGGGACGGAACTCGCGGAAGAAGGCGCCATAGCCCTTCTCCAGCCGCATCGACATCACCGCGCGGTTGCCGAAGTGGACGAGGCCAAGCTCGCGGCCGGCCTCGACCAACGCATCATAGAGCGTCATTTGGTAGTCGGGATTGACCCAGATCTCATATCCAAGATCGCCGGTATAGGATGCACGCAATACGGTCGCGGGCGCGAGGCCGACCACCATCTCAGCCGCGGCGAAGAACTTGAACTTGTCGGCAGAGACATCGGCGAAGGTGAGCTTCTGCAGCAATTCGCGCGACCTCGGGCCGGCGATCATGAAGCCGACCAGCGCGCCGGTCAGTGGCCGGATGGTGGTGCCGGCCGGCGGCGGATATTTCTCGAACCAGCGCATGTGGTAGATCTCGGCGACGCCCGAGCCGACCATGAAGAAGCGGTCGCGGGCGAGACAAGCGACCGAGAAGTCGCCGATGATGGTGCCGCGCTCGTTCAGCATCGGCGCCAGCACCATGCGGCCGAGCTTCGGCATCTTGTTGGCGAGCATCCTGTCGAGCCAGGCTCTGCGCATCGGGCCCGACGATCTCGTATTTGCCGAAGCCCGAGATCTCCATCAGGCCGACGGTGGAACGGGTCGCCTTGCATTCGGCCTTGACGATCGGGAAGGCGTTGGAGCGGCGGTAGGTCGGGGTCTCGACCGGCTCGGTGCCCTTGGGCGCATACCACAGCGGCACCTCCAAGCCGAAGTTGGCGCCAAATACCGCGCCGGCCGACTTCAAGCGATCATAGACCGGTGTGCGGCGCAGCGGCCGCGCCGCCGGCAACTCCTCGTTCGGATAGGCGATGCGGAAGCGGCGGGTATAGTTCTCCGGCACCTTGATTAGCGTGTAGTCGTGAGTCGCAAACGAGCCGAAGCGGGCGACATCCATGGCGAAGATGTCGGCGCCGGGATCGCCGTCGACCATCCACCGCGACAGCGCTAGGCCGACGCCGCCGCCCTGGGCGAAGCCCGCCATCACGCCGCACGCCGACCAGAAATTGCGCAAGCCCTTCACCGGCCCGACCAGTGGATTGCCGTCGGGCGCGAACGTGAACGGGCCGTTGACCACGCGCTTGATGCCGGCGCGGCCGATCGGCGGGAAATGCTTGAAGCCGATTTCGAGGTGCGGCGTGAGCCGCTCCAGGTCGTCGGGCAGCAACTGCATGTTGAAGTCCCACGGCGCCACGTGCGGCGACCAGATCTTGCAGTCCTTCTCGTAGGTGCCGAGCAGGGCGCCCTTGCCCTCCTGCCGCATGTAGATCTCGCCCGAGTAGTCGGAAGTCGGCAGCAATTCCTTCGATAGCGCCTTGACCTCCGGTATTTCCTCGGTGACCACATACATGTGCTCCATGGCCAGCACCGGCAACTCGATGCCGGCCATGCGCCCGACCTCACGCGCCCACAGGCCGGCGGCGTTGACTACGTGCTCGGCGCGGATGGTGCCTTTGTCGGTGATCACGTCCCAGCTGCCGTCGGCGCGCTGCTTCAGGTCCTGCACCATCGTGAAGCGGTGGACCTCGGCGCCGGCCATGCGGGCGGCGATGGCATAGGCGTGGGTGACGCCATTGGGATCGACGTGGCCGCCGTCGGCACGATGCAGGGCGCCGACGAAGCAGGTCTCGTCGATCAGCGGGTTGAGCCTCTTGGCCTCCGACGGCGTGATCAGATGCGTCTCCATGCCGAGGTACTTCGCTCTGGAATGCATCAGCCGCAGGTTGTCGAGGATCTCCTCGTTGGCCGCGAGCACGAGATTGCCGGTCGGATGAATGCCGCAGGACTGGCCGGAAATCCGCTCGATCTCGCGGTAGAGATCGATGGTGTACTTCTGCAGCTTCGAGACGTTGGCGTCCGAGTTGTAGGTGTGGACGCCGGCCGCCGCGTGCCAGGTCGAGCCCGAGGTCAGCTCGTGCTTCTCGACCAGCACGACATCGCTCCAGCCGGCCTTGGTGAGGTGGTAGAGCACACTCGCGCCGACGACCCCGCCACCAATCACAACCGCCCTTGCATGCGTTTTCATGGCTTGGTTCCTTGTGCTGGCTAAAGCGAAGCGGCGGGCTGAGCGGCTAATATGGATGCGCGACGCCGAACCCTGTCAACAGGCACGCCGGCACGCCAGCTCTGCCATCACTTGAACGCCGGACTTGTCATTGTGCTGATCGCGAGCGTTGACGCCGCCCCCCCGAATCAGTCAGCGTTTTTCGTCAAGACAAGACATTTCCAGGTCGCCCAATCCTGAAACAGTTGAAAACTCGATACCACGCCTCGCACCACCGCGGCGGTGGGGCGGCACGGATATACGACCTTGAACGAACAACTGAACCGGCCGCAGGAAGATTGGCTCGCCCAGCTCGGCGCGGCCATTGCCGAGTTGCCGATGCCAGACGCCGAGGACGTGGCGTCGGATCATGGGTCGGACAGGATCCCGTCGGGTCATTCGCTGCCGGCATGGCCCTTGGCGCTTTCCGGGGTTGGCCTGTGCCTTGCGGTGCTGGCCATCAATCCGGATGTTCGCGAACAGGCCGCTCCGCAGCAGCAAAGGGTCGCCGTGGCGCCGCAGGTACAAGGCTGGCGCGGCAGCGTGCCGGCGCGGGCCGAATGGCCGCAGGATGCACCGCGCGCCGGTTACCACGGGATTGGTTCGCCGCAGTCGCCGTCGCCCGAGCTGCCGACGGTGGCCGGCGCGCCGGAGTTGACCACGCCGGTGCCGGATGTGATCCTGGCGCCCCTCCACACGCAACCTCCGGCGAGCAGCGGCGAGACCGCCTCAGTGGCCGAGCCACAACCGCCAGCAATCGTCCCGGAGACGAAGCCCACGGAACAGCCGCCGCCGTCACTCGCCGCAGCATCTGCGCCAGCCTTCGTGCCGCCAGAACCTGCCTGGGGACTACAGCCACTCGCGGCATTGCCGCCGGCGGTTGCCATGCGGCCGGTGCCGGCGCTGCCGCCCCAGGATGTCGTGCCGCTGCCGGCGCCACGGTACATTCCGGAAGGCACTTCCGCACATCCCGAAGCCCCGTCGCGGCAATCCGCGACCGCCACTCTTCGCCGCGCCGGGCAAAAGGCGCGCGCCAAGGCGCAGCGGGATTTCGAGGATGAGGAAGGACCGATTTGGCGCGAGAAGGTATTTGGACCACGCCGCAGCTGAGCATAATCCCCCATACCTCCCCGCGATCGGCCGCCAATCACCCTCCCCTTGTGCGCACAGCCTCATGAGAACTAAGCTGCCGCGAGCGGCTGGTCTGCCGTCAACAACAGCCGGACTCAAGGGAGGTTTGAATGACTGACAAACTGCATCCAATCGTCGGGCGCGCTGGCGCCGAATTCGCCGACGGCAAGCTTGAGCGCCGCGAGTTCTTGCGGATTGCGACCCTGCTCGGTGTCGCCGCCCCGGTCGCATACGGCATGGCCGGCCTCACCCTGCCGGCGATGGCGCAGACTGCCGCGCCCAAGAAGGGCGGCGTCATCCGCATCGGCATGCGGGTCCAGGACCTGAAGAGCCCGCACACCTACTCCTGGATCGAAGGCGCCAATGCCGCCCGCCAGGTGCTCGATTACCTGACTTTCACCGGCTTCGACAACGTTACCCGGCCCAACTTGGTCGAGAAGTGGGAGGCGAGCCCTGATCTCAAGACCTGGACGTTCTCGCTGCGCAAGGATGCGACCTGGCGCAAGGGCGACCGCAAGTTCACCGCCGACGATGCGGTGTGGAACCTGAAGCGGCTGCTCGACGCCAAGACCGGCTCATCGACCGTCGGCTTGCTCAAGGGCTTCATCCTCGAGGAGTTCGAGACCGAGGAGATCGACGCCAAGACCCAGAAGAAGAAGAGGTCGACCAAGCTGTGGGATGCGGGCGCGATCCAGAAGGTCGACGATTTCACCTTCAAGCTGAACGGCCGCGTCGCCCAATCTCGCCGTGCCGGAAGCGCTGTTCCATTATCCGGCCTTGATGATGGACCCGGCCGAGAATGGCGAGTTCAAGGTCGGCTCGAACGGCACCGGCGCCTTCGACATGGTCGAGCTCGAGGTCGGCAAGCGCGCCGCGTTCGTCGCCCGCAAACAAGGCCACTGGGGCGGCGGCGCCAACATCGAGCGGTTCGAGATCATCGACATCGGCGAGGATAGCGCGGCGCAGGTCGGCGCGCTCGCCTCGAAGCAGGTCGACATGATCTACCAGGGCGCGATCGCCACCCTGCCGGCGGTCGAGAAGCTGCCGCACGTGCAGGTGAACTCGGTCGACACCGCCTACACCGCCGTCGCCCGCGTGCACCCAATCAAGCCGTTCGATGACAAGCGGGTACGGCAGGCGTTGCGCTATGCCACCGACAACGAGGCGGTGCTCAAGGCGGCCCATCGCGGCCTCGGCAAGCCTGGCGACCATCACCACGTGTCACCGGCGCACCCCGACTACGTCAACGTCGGCGCCATCAAGCGTGACGTCGCCAAGGCCAAGGCACTGCTCGCCGAGGCCGGCTATCCGAACGGCATCGACACCGAGATCGCCGCCCGGCCGGCGCCCGACTGGGAGCTGCTCGCCGTGCAGACCATGGTCGAGCAGTGGAAGGAGGCCGGCATCCGCGTCAAGATCAACGTGATGCCGTCGGCGCAATACTGGGACGTGTGGACGAAGGTGCCGTTCGGCTTCACGACGTGGGCGCATCGTCCGCTCGGCACCATGGTGCTGGGCCTCGCCTACCGCACCGGTGCGGCGTGGAACGAGAGCAACTGGTCGAACGCCGAGTTCGACAAGCTGATCACCGAGGCCGAGGGCTACCTCGACATGGCCAAGCGCAAGGTGGTGATGGAGAAGCTCGAGCGGATCATGCTCGACGACGGCCCGGCGGTGATCCCGGTTTGGCGGGCGGTATTCAACTACTCCGACAAGAAGATCAAGGGCTACAAGATCCACCCCTCGATCTACATCGAGGCCAAGGAGATGTGGGTCGACGCGTGAGGTGTAGGTTGGGTTAGCGCGGCTACTTCCGCGCGTAACCCAACATTTCACGGGCAATCGAAATTGTTGGGTTACGGCCGCGACAGTCGCGGCCAAGCCTCACGGGTCTCGACGACGGCCCGACGGTGGGCGGCAACACCGGGAACGGTGCCTGGCTTCAGCCTGGCACCGACCGAGCCATGGTGCCAGGCTGAAGCCATGCACCATCGACAGAGCAAGTTGCTCACCCATTCGGTTCCACTTGAACCTGAAAGAGTCCTATCCAACCATCGCAACTATTTGTAGGCGCAGCGAGCCGGTCACGAGGTCGGTTGCGAGGCGGCCATCGGACCGTGCCTCAACCCAGCGCCCGCTCGAGGAAGTCGAGGCGGTCCTGGCCCCAGAACAATTCACCCGAAGGCAGCGCGTAGGTCGGCGCGCCGAATACACCGCGAGCGATCGCTTCCTGGGTGAAGCCGTCGTGCATGGCGTCGAGCTCGGCGTCGGAGGGGCCGGCGGCGAGCTTGGCCATGTCGATGCCGGCGCGCTTTGCTGCGGCCGCGAGCACATCTGGCTCGGCGATGTTCTGCTCCAGTTCCCATATTGCGCAGCCGATCTCGGACGACAGCCGCACCGCATCGAGACCAGCGAGCTTTGCGCGCAGCACCAGGCGGGTGCCGCGGCTCTCGTCGGCGGGGAAGAACTTCGGTTCCAGCACCAGCGGCCGATTGCGGAAGCGGCGCCAGCGCTCGAGTTCCATCAGGCGATAGGCGCGCCGCGCCGGCGCCCGCTTCGGCAGCGGTAGGCCGCCGGTTACTTCGAACACCGGCCCGAACTTGGTCGGCTTGATGTCGATCTTGGCATTCTTCTCCTTGGCGATCTCGATCAGGCGGCGGCTGCCGAGATAGGTCCAGGGCGAATTCAGCGTCATGTAGTAGTCGATGGTGGTCATCGGTAGCCTCGATTCAGGAATAGAGTTCAGGCAGGGCGGACAGGCTGGTCAGGACTTTTCCGGCAGGCATGTCGGGATATTCATCGGGCGCATTCGCGCGGTTGACCCATACCGTCCGACAACCGAAGGCACTGGCGCCGGCCACGTCCCAGCGGTTCGAAGACTGGAACGAGATCTCATGCGCGTCGGCGTGCAGACGATCGGTGGCGAGGCGGTAGACGCTCGGATGCGGCTTGAAGATGCCGGCCTCGTGCACGGTGATGACATGGTCGAGCAGCGGCGCGATACCGGCGGCGGCGACCGCGTCGGCGATCATGTCGGGATCGCCGTTGGTCAGGATCGAGGTGGTGGCGCCGCGCGCCTTGAGCGACGACAGCACGCCGGCCACTTCCGGGTAGGCGCCGAGCGTGCGATAGGCCGCCATCAGCTTGCCCTTGAGATCGTCTGACAGCCCGCCCGTCACCGTTGCGGCAAAGTCGAGGCTGCGGCCGGCCAGGGTCCAGAAGTTGGTGTGGCGGCCGGTGGCGGCATGGATCCAGGTGTATTCCAGATGCTTGGTGCGCCAGATCTGCGACAGCCGCTCCCACTGCGGGCCGATCGCGGCTGCGTGGCGGCTTGCCGCCGAATGCACGTCGAACAGCGTGCCATAGGCATCGAAGACGAATGGCGATTTCTGAGGTGGCGGGTTTCCCATGTAGGTTGGGTCGCCCGCTTGCGCGACCCAACATGGCTGCTCTGCCCGATTGTGGGTCGCGCTCGCGACCTACGAATAGGTCCATCGCATGCGCCTCACTCCTTGCCGCGGATCAGATTGATGATGCCGGAAAAGTCGGTGCCGCCCTCGCCCCAGGCGTTGTGCAGCTTGTAGAGCTGCGTCGCGGCGGCGCCGAGCGGCGTGGTCGCGCCGGCGGCGAGCGCTGCCTCCTGCGACAACATCAGGTCCTTGAGCATCAGCGCCGAGGCAAAGCCCGGCTTGTAGCCATTGTTGGCAGGCGACGCCGGCACCGGGCCGGGCACCGGGCAATAGGATGTGAGCGACCAGCACTGGCCCGACGAGGTCGAGGCGACATCGAACAGCGCCTGTTTGTCGAGGCCGAGCTTCTCGGCCAGCACGAAGCCTTCCGCCACCGCGATCATCGAGATGCCGAGGATCATGTTGTTGCAGATCTTGGCGGCTTGTCCCGCACCGGCGCCGCCGCAGTGGACGACGCGCTTGGCCATCGCCTCGATGATCGGCTTCGCCCCGGCGAAAGCGTCGTCAGCGCCGCCGGCCATGAAAGTCAGCGTCGCCGCTTCGGCGCCGCCGACGCCGCCCGACACCGGCGCATCGAGCGACAGCATCTTGTGCTCGGCGGCGAGGGCATGGGCGGCGCGCGCCGCGGCGACATCGATGGTGGAAGAATCGATGAACAGCGTGCCGGGCCTGGCAGCTTTCAGAACATCGCCATAGACCGAAAGCACATGCTTGCCGGCGGGCAGCATAGTGACGACAGCATCGACGCCGCTCGCCGCGTCGGCCGCCGAATTCGCTCGTCCGACACCGCGCTTGACGGCGGCCTCGAGGTTCGCCGCAACGAGATCGAAGCCTTTGACCGTGTGGCCCTTCTTCACCAGATTGGCGGCCATCGGCCCGCCCATGTTGCCTAGTCCGATGAATCCGATCGTCGCCATTGTGTCCTCCCCGTATTGATGGTGCCTGGCTTTAGCCTGGCACCATTGTCCGGACGGTGCCAGGCTAAAGCCAGGCACCTTCGATTGCTACTGCCGCGGCTAGCGACCGGTCCATTGCGCCGGCCGCTTGGCGAGGAAGCTCGTCAGCCCCTCGCGGAAATCCTCGCTGGTATAGACCTTGGCGACGAGATCGGCGTCATCGACCTTGGCCATCGCCTGACGCATGCGGCGCAGCAGCTCCTTCGTCACCGACATCGTCAGCGGCGCATGGCCCTTGAGGGTCTCGGCCAGCGCCTGGGCGCGCGCCATCAGGCTCGCATGATCGGGCAGCACCTCGGATACGAGGCCGATGCGCAGCGCTTCGTCGGCCGGCATCAGCCGGGAGGTGAAGATCAGCTCGACCACGCGCGGCTCGCCGATAGCTGCGACCAGGCGCGCCAGCGTCGCCGCCGACAGGCAGTTGCCGAGCGTGCGCGCGATCGGAAAGCCGTACTTCATGTCGGCCGCGGCGAGGCGGATGTCGCAGCACACCGCAATGCCAGCGCCGCCGCCGGTGCAGGCGCCGGCGATGGCGGCGATCGTCGGCACCGGACAGGCTTCGATCGCGGTGAAATGGGCGTCGGCCTTCTGCTCGTAGGCGATCCCCTGCTCCGGCGTCTTGAAGTCGCGGAACAGCGAGATGTCGGTGCCGGCTGCGAACGCCTTGGGCCCGGCGCCGGTGATGATCAGCGCCCGCACCGAGCCGTCGGCCGGTATCGTGCGGCAGATCTCGGCCAGCCTGGCGTACATCTCGAATGTGAGCGCGTTGCGCTGTGCCGGGCGATTGAGGGTGACGAGGCCGATGCCGTCGCGGATCTCGTAGAGGATGTGGCTCGCAGCATCGGCGGACATTTGCGCTTTTCCCTGTCATTGCGATTGCTTGGCTCAGCCTAGTACCCGGAATCACAAATGGCTGATACACCTGATCGCGGAACCACGAGTTGACCCGGCAGGAGGGCACCGAAGGCCGTAGCTCTCGCTACGGACGAGGCGTCCGACGCCCCGGGCGGCCGTGGGCCGCGACCTGAGCGGGCGATCGAGGGTGTTCGCCCGCGTCATGCTGGAGGCATGCGGTCCGCATGACGCGCCGCTTGTCCGATGGGGCACATCGGCCGGCGCGGCGCTCCTGGCCGGCGAGCATCCTCGATCGTCATGTGTACCAGCCATTTGTGATTCCGGGTACTAGCGTGGCCGGCCGCAAGAGCGGTAGTGCAATGTCTTGAGGGTGGGGTTGCGCGATTGCGCTCTCGCCGGGACAGCGGGACGCTGCCGTAGGGTGCAATAGCGTCTTCGCGTATTGCACCGGCTGAACCCACCGCCCGAGCGGCACGGTGCAATACGGCTCACGCCCATTGCACCCTACAAAACTTCGGCCGAGGCAACCGCTTGTGCCCGGCAGCGCGCAGCGCTCCGGGGTATGCGGGTCTTTTCGATCCGGGCGGATACCCGGGACAGCGGGACGGCGACAAGCCGCCAGTTAAGAATGGGGATGGGCTCATCGCCTCGCCGGGATTTCGAGCCCCGACGCCCGGCCGCTTGCCTCGGGTCACCCCGAAACTTGCTGCCGCGTCCCGCTGCGATGACACGTTGTCTGCGACACGTCCCGCCCATCCGAAGCGGAACAGATCAGGGTACGTAATCCCTGAACGCAGCCTGACACTGCGGAGCGTGTACCCTCAGTCGCCCCCGTACGAAGCGCCCGATCGCGGAGCGGCGAGGCGGACCGGCAGGAGCGGCGCGCGAAGAGACGTAGCCGAAGCTACGGTCGAGGCGACGCGACGCCGACCAGGGCGGCCGTGGGCCGCGACCCTAGGGGCGCAGCAGGGCAGCTCGCCGGCGGCGTCGCGACGCTTCGAGCGTAGCTGCGGCATATCGCTGTGCGGCGCCGCTCCTGGCCGGTCCGAACTCGCGGCTGCTCGATCAGGCGCATCGTACGGGGGCGACTGAGGGTACTCGGCCCAGCCGCATCATCGCTCGTCCCAGCCGAGTGGGCCCGGCTGGGCACGTGGGTTCTCCTCGCGGAGTGTCCCCCCGTGTTCGACACCACGTAGCCGCCAGCACACGTCTACGCTCCCGGGCCGTGGTGTCAGACAAGAGGGAGTATCGCACGGGGCGGCAAAGCGTGGATAAGTCTCGATCGTCCCCTCTCCCCTAGCGCGCTGCACTTGCGCGGGGAGAGGGCCCGGCGCGCAGGCGCCAAAGCAAAATGCGTGAGCTTCAGCCTGGCACCGCCCGAGCCATGGTGCCAGGCTGAAGCCAGGCACCAACAACTGAGCAAGCGACCGCCCCTCACCCTCGGCCGGCAACAAGGCCGGCCTCTGCCCTCTCCCCCGAAGCGGCGGGGGAGAGGGGAAGAGCGGCGGCGGCACGACGACCTCGACCCAGGACCGGTCACCGCCGTCGCGCCCCGCGCGCGTCTGCACGCCGCCGGGATGACGGCAGGGGCAGGTCGGAGCAAGCACGACCCACTGCCATGAAGTGGAGATGGGTGAGGACACTCACGCGAGCCGGTGCCCGGATTCAGCCTTGGACCGCGACCGAGCCCTGGTGCCGGGCTGAAGCCGGGCACCATCTACCGGCCACCGGCTTTGCTAGTTGTGCTCCTCGGGCAGGGCGGGAAGGGGATAGAATTCCACGCCTTCCTCGTACAGCGCCTGCGCGTCATCCGCCGTTGCCTCGCCGTAGATGCCGCGGGCCGGCGTCTCGTCGTAGTGGATCTTGCGCGCCTCTTCGGCAAACTTCGGTCCGACGTACTCGGCCTTGGCCTCCACCTCCTCGCGCATGCGCCGCATCAGGGCGCGCAACTCGGCATAGGACGGCGTCTGCTTCGCGGCATCGGGATTGGCCGCCTTCACGTTCTGGGCCGCTGCCACATCGGCCTTCTTGTTGGCCTTGGTGCCGACGTTCGGCGCCATGATGCATTTCTCGACCGTGCTCGAGCCGCACTGGGGGCAGGCGACGAGACCGCGCTTGGCCTGGGCGTCGAAAGCCGCGCTATTGCCGAACCAGGCCTCGAAGACGTGCTCGGCCTCGCACTGGAGTTGATAACGGATCATGATGCAGCCTTGATCTTTTCGCGGATGCCCGCTTGCTCGACCGTGAACACGCGGTCGTGGGTCAGCGACGGCACCCGGCCGCGCGCTTCGGTCACTGCCGCCATGTCGATGTCGGCGGTGATCACCATTGGCGTCTCGCCGTCGGCCTCGGCCAGGATCTCGCCCCAAGGCGAAATAACGAGGCTGTGGCCATAGGTCTGTCGCCCGTTCGGATGGGTGCCGGCCTGGGCGGCGGCGAACACGAAACATTGCGTCTCGATGGCACGCGCCCGCAGCAGCGTATGCCAGTGCGCTCTGCCGGTCGGCACCGTGAACGCTGCCGGCACCGCGATCATGGTCGCGCCGGCATGCGCAAGAGCCCGATAAAGCCCGGGAAAGCGCATGTCGTAACAGATCGTGATGCCGAGGCGGCCCCATGGCAGGTCGGCGAGCACGGCGGTATCGCCCGGCGCGAAGTTGCGGCTTTCGCGGTACTTCTCGCCGTTCGGCAGATCGACATCGAACATGTGGATCTTGTCGTAGCGCGCGGTGATGACGCCCTCTGGTGAAATCAGCAGCGCCCGGTTGGCGATCTTGTCGGCGCTCTTCAGTACGCCCGTGGAGCCGACGTGCAGCCAGATCTTGAGCTCGCGCGCGAGTGCCCGAAAGTGCGCGATCGCCGGATTGCCCTCCTCCGGCCGGGTGGCGACGAACAGCTTCGCCCGGTCGTTCTCCATCAGTGTCGTGATCTCGGGGGTCAGGACATAGACGGCACCCTTGGCCACGGCCTCGCGGATCAGCTGCGACGCCGCCTCGAGATTGGTGGCAACGTCGGGCCCGCTCGTCATCTGCACGAGGCCGACGCGGAACTTTGCCGGCGATGGCGACGCGCCAGAAACGGCTTTGGTGGCGGCCATGATTGTAGAACCTTTCTCGTCAGTCGACGGCGGTGTACTGGACACGTTTTCTCTCAAGTGCCCAGCATCGCGTCGAGCTTGCCCCCGCGGTCGAGCGCGTAGAGATCGTCACAACCGCCAACATGCTCCCTGCCGATCCAGATCTGCGGTACCGAATTGCGCCCGCCTGCCTTGCGCCGCATCTCGTCGCGTAGCTCAGACTTGCCGGTAACATCTACCTCCTGGTAGCGCACGCCCTTTCCCTCCAACAGCTGCTTCGCCATCTGGCAGTAGGGACACAGCGATGTGGTGTAGATAGTGACGGGCAGCATGAGGTCCAAGTCCGGAAAGCATCGTGAACTATGTAATAATAAGCGATCGGGAGCCCGGCGAGAAGGGCACGACGATGACAACTTGGACGCAGGATGAACAAACTCCTTGCCCACTAGCCGTGGCGATCGCCGGTTACCATCGCCACCGCCACAACGTCGACGCGAGCGGCACCGGCCGCCTTCAAGGCCCGGGCACAGGCTTCGACCGTGGCCCCGGTGGTGATGACGTCGTCGACCAACACGATATTGCGGCCTGCGATGCTGGCTCTGGCAGCCGGCGCCACCACAAAAGCGGCCGCCATGTTTTGCCGCCGTTGATCGCGGGTCAGTCCGACCTGCTGCGGTGTTGCCTTGACCCTGAGCAATGCCTGCGGCTGCCAGGCCAGACCGCGAAGTCGCGCCAATTGCTGCGCCAGAATCGCGGCCTGGTTGAATCGGCGCCGCAGCAGCCGCCAGCGGTGCAGCGGCACCGGTACCAAAAGATCGGCATCGCCGAGCAATTCATCGCCAGCCGCCGACAGCCAGCGGCCGAACATGCGGCGGCCGTCGTGGCGGTCGGCGTATTTCAGGGCGTGGACGAGATCGCGGACGACGCCGTCGAAATGCGCTGCCGCCCGCGCCCGGTCGTAGTCGGGAGGGTCGGCCAGCGCCGCCGCCGAGACGGTCTTGCTGCCGCTGTCGAAGGGCAGCGGGATGCCGAGGCGGTCGCACAGCGGCGACCGAATGAATGCGATGCGGCGCCAGCAGCGCGCGCAAAGCGCATCGTGTCCTGCGAGCGGATGATGACAGTGCAGGCACACCGGCGGCAGCAGGAAGTCGACCGCCCAATTCCAGGCCGTGACACCGCCCAGTCGACGCCACAGCGGCGGCTCAACCGCGGACGTTTCGTTGTTTGCCGATCGGTCCATTGCCGCGTCCCCAGCGAATGCCTGCCATACCTACCCGGATAGAGTCGCACACGCGCCAGGATTGTCAGCTAGGATGATTCCCATGCTTGAACGCGAGTCGCCGAACCTGTTTGTCTATGGCACGCTGATGTCCAACGCCACCAGTGTGCTAGGTCGTGACATGCGGCTGCGGCTGCGGCGCGAGGCGCGGCTGCTCGGCGCCGCGACCATGCCCGGTCGGCTCTACGATCTCGGCAGTTATCCGGGCCTCGTCGCCGGCACCGAGGCGGCCGAAGTTGTGCACGGCGAGGTGCTGGCGCTGGTCGATCCGGCCGCCACTCTGCCCTGGCTCGACGACTACGAGGGCGTCAGCCGCGGCGCCAAGGCGCCCGGCGAGTACCATCGGGTGGTGGCCGAGGCCAGACTCGCCGCGGGCGGCGAGGTCACGGCCTGGGTCTACCTGCTGCAGCGGGCCGTCGTCGGCTTGCCGCGGATTCGCAGTGGCCGCTGGCTGCCACGCAATTAGCCGCGACATGCCGCGCACCTGCGCGAAAGGACTAGCCGGCTCCGAACCTTTCTGCTAGCAACCGGGCTCCTGAGACCTGTGATCCGCGGTAGCTCAGTGGTAGAGCAGCCGGCTGTTAACCGGCTGGTCGTAGGTTCGAATCCTACCCGCGGAGCCATCGCCTTCATAAGGTGTTGAAACCTCTCAGGTTACTGGCTCATCAGAGCTCTTGTCGCCACCTTCTGCAAGACCGGCATGCCGCTCTGCCGCCGAGATCGTGCCGATCCGGAAGCCGGAAATTCACCGTGAGGTCTGGATCAGTCGGCTATTCCTGCAGAACGTAGCTGCCTGGTGCGTCAAACAGCGGCGCCAGCCCCGCATTTGGCGCGCCTATTGGCGGTGGCGAAACCGCAGCACCAGATCGCGCCGCCAACCATCTGACCCATTCCGGCCACCAGGAGCCGTCTTTGACCGGCGCCGCCGCCAGCCAGGCGTCGGGATCGGAATACTGTTCGTCTTGCGCTTTCGTGCCCACCTGATAGCTGCGGCCATCTCGTCCGGGCTCGGATACGATACCCGCGTTATGGCCGCCCGTAGTCAGTAGGAACGTCACCTCGGTATCGGTCTGAAGATGGATCTTGTATACCGAACGCCAGGGCGCGACGTGGTCCCGCGTGGTCCCGACCGAGAAGATTGGCGCGCGGATGTCGATCAGCGCGATCGGGCGGCCGTCGACAATGTGGCGGCCCTCGGCCAGGTCGTTTTCGAGGAAAAGCTGGCGCAGGTACTCCGAATGCATGCGGTACGGCATGCGGGTCGCATCGGAGTTCCACGCCATCAGGTCGCTCATCGGCTCGCGCTCGCCCATCAGGTAGTCGTGCACGATGCGCGACCAGACGAGATCGTTGGAGCGCAGCAATTGGAAGGCGCCAGCCATTTGCCTGGTGTCGAGGAAGCCCTGCTCCCACATCATGTCGTCGAGGAAAGTGAGCTGACTGTCGTTGATGAACAACATCAGCTCACCGGCTTCATGGAAGTCGGTCTGCGCCGCAAGCAATGTGATCGATTGCAGGCGCTGGTCGTTGTCGCGAGCCATCGCGGCGGCGGCGAGCGCGAGCAACGTGCCGCCGATGCAGTAGCCGACGGCGTGGACCTTCTGTTTGGGCACAACGACTGAGACGGCGTCGATCGCAGCCATCACGCCGAGCTTGCGGTATTCGTCAAGACCGAGGTCGCGATCCTGGGCGTCCGGGTTCTTCCAGGAGATCATGAATACGGTGAAGCCCTGCTCGGTCAGGTACTTCACCAGTGAGTTGTGCGGCGACAAGTCGAGAATATAGTACTTCATGATCCAGGCCGGCACGATCAGGATCGGCTCGGGACGCACCTTATCGCTTGCCGGTGCGTACTGGATCAACTCGATCAGCTTATTGCGATAGATCACCTTGCCGGTGGTGACGGCAACGTTGCGGCCGACTTCGAACGCTTCCGCACCGGCCGGGCGCTTGCCCGAGACCGCGCGCTCCCAGTCCTCGACGAGGTTCTGGGCGCCGTGGACAAGGTTCATTCCACCCTGCTCGATCGTCCGCCGCGAGAGCTCCGGGTTCGTGAGCAGGAAGTTCGAAGGCGAAAGCATGTCGAGAACCTGGCGGGCGGCAAACGCGACGACATTCTCGTGCTGCTGGGTGACGCCACGTACACCCGTGGTGGCGTTGTGCCACCACTGCTGCTGCAATAGAAAGCTCTGATAGATGATGTTGTAGGGCCAGTGCTGCCAAGATGGACTGTCGAAGCGGCGATCCTGCGGCAGTGGGACAATGCACGGCTCGGTGCTGCTACCCTGCAATGCGCATCGCCCCATGTGATGCAGCAGTCGCACGGCCTTCTTCGTCGATTTTTCGACGAGCTGCATCCGCTTTCCCGGCGACCACGCCAAATGGGTGGCCCAGTCCATGTAGGCCTCGGCCAGCGCCGCCGGCGACAGCCCCACCGTGAACCGTGCTGCGGTTGCGTGCAAAGACCGGTCGATTACGTCGCCGAGCGCGGTCGAAGCGTACGAATCCCGTTCTGGAAGGCTGAGCGGCCGGGACAGGCCGGTCTGCTGGATCGCAGCTTCGCCCGGCAGACTGCGATCTCTTGCCATGTTCCAATTCGGCTCCGGCCGCCGCAGCGTGGCGCGCTCGGCAGAACCATTCAGATCTTGTGGCCTATTCGTCGCGACATCCGGCGCTGCCATGGGAGAAATCCAAGTTGCATCGAAGTGGGCCGCAGTATCGACATTGCTGCGGCGCGGCAATTGATGCCCGTCAAATTCATCACCGTGCCATAACTCCAACGGACTGCGGACGCGGGCCTTGAAGCGAAACACGATTTTCCAGGAGTTTGGTGCCGGCGTTGCCGATCGATTGACAAGCCGTGCCTCGGCGCCGGATTCGCTCTCGCGTCGACGCCAGCAGCTTTTGCATCCTGGACAGATTGCAGGCGGACACCGCGCGGGCCGGCATCGCCCCGATCATGCGGCGACGCATTTCCCACTCCGGGTGCTAGATGCCGCTCGGCTTGCCGGCCCGTGGCTCAGGGTCGGCGGTTGCGCTTCAGGTCCTCGGCGGCATCCCACATCAGGAAGTCGGGCCCGAGGCTCTTTATGTCCGGCGCGCCGAGTTGGCGCATGGTGGTGGCGATATCCCCCCTGATCATGCGCACGGCGTGATGGGCACCGGCCTGGCCGCCGGCCGCGACGCCGTAAAGCGTCCACCGCCCGACGAACACGAACTTGGCACCGAGGCACAGAGTGGTGAGAACGTCCGAGCCGCGGCGGATACCGCTGTCGAGCATCACTGTCATCTTGTCGCCGACAGCGTCGCAGATCGCCGGCAGCACATCGACCGGCGAAGCCGCCCGGTCGAGCTGCCGCGCGCCGTGGTTCGAGACCATCACGCCGTCGACGCCCATCGCCGCCGCCCGAACCGCGTCCGAGGGGTGCATGATGCCTTTGATCACCAGGTTGCGTGGCCAAATCTTGCGGATGCGCGCGACATCGTCCCAAGTGAACGGCGTCGGGTGCTGGGTCGCCAGGAAATCGAGCACCTGCGTGGCCGACGAACCCGGCGGCGCGTACTTGACCCAGTTCGAGCCGGTCAGCGCCGGACCGCGCGCGTATTCCAGCAGCCAGCCAGGGTGTGCGAGCGCCTCGGCCTTGGCGGCGAGCGTCGGCTTCAACGGCCGGGCGAAGCCATTGCGCCGGTTGCGTTCGCGGTTGACATGGCCCGGCACGTCGACGGTCAGCACCAGGGTGGACAATCCGCACTTTTCGGCGCGCATAGCCATGTCGTCGGCAATCTTGGGGTCGCGCGCGTTGTAGAGCTGATACCAGGCATGCTCCGGCGCGACCGCCGCCACCTCCTCGATGGTCGCCGTGCTGGCGCCTGAAATGATGAACGGGATGTTCGCGTCCCGTGCTGCCTGTGCCAGCATCAAGTCGGCACCGGCGCGAAATAGCGCGGCACCGCCGGTCGGCGCGATCCCGACCGGGCTCGCGTACTTCCGCCCGAACAAGGTCGTGGACTGGTCCGCCGACGATGCATCCACGAGATAGCGCGGCACCAGCCGCTGGCGTTCGAATGCGTTCGTCGTTGTGCTCCAGGCCCTTTTCGCCGTCGACGCCGCCTTCGATGAAGTCGAACGCAATCTTCGGCAGGCGCCGCTTGGCCATGCGGCGCAGGTCGTCGAAATTTATCGCCTTGTCAATGCCCATGTCTCATCCCGTTTCTCGGTTTCGCGCCCATCAGGTTCCAGGCAGGTGATGGATCTCGGGGAAGAACATTTCCTTCCAGTCCGATGGCTTGACCTTGATGCCGCCAACCGCGTGCATGAATTCGGCGTATCGCATCGATTGCTCGGGCACCATCGTCCACTTGACTTGGCGACCGCCCGCAATCTCGGCGACCTTGTCGACCGACATCTTCGATTTGACATTGTCGATCCAGTACTGCGCCGCCGGCCGCACGTCCTGGTTGAGCTTTTCGGTCGCCTCCTGGAAAGCTGCCACCAGCGCCTTGTAGAGCACCGGGTTTTTGTCGCGGAACTGGCTCGAGGTCCAGGCCATGGTGAAGGTGTGCGAGCCACCGAATACGTCGTATGAATTGAGCACTGTTCGAATGCCGGGTTTCTCCAGTTGCTGCGACTGGAAGGGCGGCACGCTGAACACGCTCGTGATATCGCCGGAGCCTGACAGCAGCGCAATGGTCGAATCCGGCGGCGACATGCCAACCGTGATCGGGTCGAGCTTGGCGAAGTTGGCCTGGCCCCATTTCTTCGCCGCCGCCATCTGCAGGATGATCGCCTGGATCGAGATCTTAACGGCCGGCACGGCGATCTTGTCCTTCTCGGTAAAGTCCTCGATCGACTTGATCTCGGGCTTGGATGTGTTGAGCAGGACCGGCTGCGAAGTGAAGGTGGCAATGCCCTTGACCGGATTGGGTGTGTCCTTGGTGCGCGCCCAGATCGTCAACAGCCCCGGCACGCCACCCGACACGATGTCGACGGAGCCCGACAGCAGCGCGTCGTTCATTGCCGCCGGACTGTTGAAGGTGGCCCACGTCACCTTGATCTCGGGAATGCCCAACGCCTTGGCGTGCTTCTCGAGCAGCTGCTCACGCTCCATGATGTTGAACTGCAGATAGCCCATCGAGAATTGCCGTGCGAAGCGGATTTCAGGCACCTGCGCGTTCGCAGCGCCGATCGCCGCCGCCAGCAGCGTCGCGGCGAGCATCGATAGCCAGCCGAACCGCTTCACAAATCCCATCGCATTGTCTCCCTCGCTTGATCTCTTGTGTTGGGTCTTTGCCGGGTCAGGCGGTGAGGCAGGCGTAATCCTTGGTGGCCATCACCTGCACGCGGCGGATGTAGCGCGGCTCGTCCGGCCGATAGTCCGGCACGGCATTGTGGATCGTGCCGATGTTGTCCCACATCAGCACGTCGCCTTCGGACCACTGGTGGGCATAGAAGTATTCTTCCTTCTCCTGATGCCTGAACAGGAATTCGAGGAGTTCGTCGCTCTCGACCCGGTCCATGCCGTCGATCGCCACGGCATAGCCGACATTGCAATAGAGCACATAGCGGCCGGTGATCGGATGCTTCAAGAAAATCGGCTGCGATACCGGCGGCTTCTTTGCCCGCTGCTCAGGCGTGAGCGGCGCGCGCGTCGAGCCGGGCCGCGCCCGCATCATGTCCCAGAACTTGGCGAAGTCGTGCGTCGCGGTACGGCCGGCGAGCTTGCGTTTGATTTCGGCGGGCAGATCTTCATAGGCCGCGTGCATGTTGCGGAACTGGGTGTCGCCGAGCGGCCGGCCGTCGCGCACCGGGACTTTCAATGCGTGAAGAATGTTCGCAAGCGCAATGTCGCGGCTGTAGGACATATCGGTGTGCCAGCCCTGGCCGGCGTCACCCAGGCCAAGCGGCCGACCATCCCTGACCATGTTCGACAGGATCATAACTTCGGGATGCCCGGGCTCGTGCAACTGGTTGGCGACGTTGATCTCGAGATCGCCGAACATCCGGCCAAAGCGCACGAATGCGCCGGTTTCGAGCGACTGCTTCGGAAAGCACAGGACGCCATGCTCGCCCAGTGCCCGCAGGAGCTGCTTGAAATCGCCAACCGACAACTGGTGCGCGAGATCTAGATCCTCGATCCTGGCACCGAGCCCTGTGCCAGAGGGTACAATCCTCATAGTCCCGTTTCCCCGAATTGTCTTTGTGATCAGTCTATCACCGGGACCAAGGGGATCGGAAGCCGCGACTTGGGCGCCAGGGCTGCATCTGATCGACATCAGCCAAGCGCACGTGCGGCACCGTATGGATTGCCCGGCGTGTCGCTGCCGTCGATCACGTTGGCTTCAACTTCTTCTGGACGCGCTCGTCGAACTTGGCGACGTTGACTACAACGCGCTGGTGCATGCCGTCGCCGATCACTTCCTTGTCGTCGCGGGCCTCGACCTGGAACGTCAACGTGCGTCCTTCAATGGTGACGAGTTCGGCCGTCGCCCGCACGCGCATGCCGACCGGCGTCGCCGCGAAATGGCGGACATCGAGATGGATGCCGAGGCTCTGATGCCCCGCCGGCAGCAGATCCTCGACGCATGCCAGGGCTGCCGCCTCGATCACGTTGATCATGACCGGCGTCGCCAGCACCGCGACCCGGCCACTGCCGACGCGAGGTGCGGTATGCTCGGGCCCGACGGTGAGGTCGGCCGAGCCGAGCTGGCCGACCTTCAGCTTCGACAAATCCGGCATGCCTGGTTTTTTGCTCACGACCGCATGCGCTTTCCTTCCGCGTCGAACAGCGGCGCCAGTTGCAGCCGAGCCGGCCGGCGCTCGCCAATGATCTCGATTTCCCACTTCGCCGTGCCGGCGTCCTTGCCAAGATGCTCTCGCGGCACGTAGCCGATCGCAAGCGAGCAGCCGGCGTGGTGGCAGTAGCCGCCCGACGTGATCCAGCCGACGACCTTGCCGTCCTTCCAGACCGCCTCGTCGCCGATCGCGTCGGCGTCGCCGGCATCGACGATGAAGGAGATGCGCTGGCGCTGCGGCCCCTTGGCCTTCTCGGCGGCGGCAGCTGTTCGGCCGACGAAGTCATTCTTGGTGAGATCGACGAAGCGGCCGAGATCGGCCTCGTACGGCCCGTAGATCGGCCGGAACTCACGCGACCAGCTGCCGAAGTTCTTCTCCCGCGCGAGCGACATCAAGGCTCTGGAGCCGAACGGCTTGATGGCGAACTCCTCGCCCGCCGCCCAAAGCGCGTTGAACACCGCGACCTGATTCTCCGGCGCCATCCACAGCTCGTAGCCGAGATCGCCGGTGTAGGAGATCCGCCCGACCATGGCCGGCACCATGCCGATCTCCATCCTCGGACGGAAGTCCATGAAGCGGAAGGCAGCCGCCGAGACATCCTCGTCGGTGAGCTTGGCCAGTACGTCGCGCGCCGCCGGTCCGGCGATGGTGAGGCCGCACAGCGAAGCGCCAAGCGCCTTGACCGAAACGCTGCCGTCCTTCGGCAGATGCTGCTCGAACCAACGCATATGGTATTTCTCGGCCGAGCCGGTGCCGAACACGAAGAACCGCTCGGGTCCGGCCTTGGCGACCGTGAAGTCGCCGATCAGCTTGCCGCGCTCGTTGAGCATCGGCGTCAGCGTGAGACGGCCCTGGCGCGGCATCTTGTTGGTCATCAAATGCGACAGCCACGCCTCGGCATTGGCACCGGTGACCTCGTACTTGGCGAAGCTCGACGTTTCCGAAATGCCGACGCTTGTGCGCACTGCCTGGCATTCGGCCTTGACGTGCGCGAAATCGGTCGAGCGGTGGAACGAGAACTCGTCCTTCACCCCCTTCGGCGCGAACCACAGCGGGATTTCCAGCGTCCAGTAGTCGCCCATTACGGCGCCGAGTTCGAGCCATTTGTGATAGAGCGGCGTCGTGCGCAATGGCCGCGCCGCCGGCAACTCCTCGTTCGGGAAGCGGACGCGAAAGCGGCGGCCGTAATTCTCGCGCACCTTGACATTGGTGTAGGCACGGCCTGCCCAGTCGCCATAGCGGGCAACATCCATCGCCCATACGTCGAAGCCCGGGTCGCCGTCCGCCATCCAGTTCGACAGCGCGAGGCCGACGCCACCGCCCTGGCTGAAGCCGGCCATGACGCCGCATGCGACCCAGTAGTTCCTGAGGCCGTTGATCGGTCCGACCAGCGGGTTGCCATCCGGCGCGAAGGTGAAGGGGCCGTTGATGATCTTCTTGATGCCGGCCTTCTGGAATGCCGGGAAGTGCTTGAAGCCGACCTCCAGATTGTCGGCCATGCGGTCCATGGCGTCGGGCAGCAGGGTCGGGCCGAAATCCCACGGCGTCTCCTTCGGGCTCCACGGCACACCGTTGCGCTCGTAGGTGCCGAGCAGCATGCCCCGGCCCTCCTGGCGCATGTAGATTTCGCCGTCGAAGTCGACCGCGTGCACCACCATCTTGCCGCTGTCGCGATTGATCTTCTCGACCTCGGGCATGTCCTCGGTGATGAAATACTGATGCTCCATCGCCAGGATCGGCAATTCGAGCCCGACCATGCGGCCGCATTCGCGGGCCCACAGGCCGCCGGCATTGACGACGTGCTCGGCGTGGATCGTGCCCTGCTCGGTGATGACGTCCCAGCTGCCGTCCGTCCGCTGCCTGGTATCGATCACGCGATTGCGCACCACGACCTCGGCGCCGCCCTTGCGCGCCGCGCCGGCGTAGGCATGCGTCACGCCGTAGGGGTCAAGATGACCCTGGTCGGGGTCATAGAGGGCACCGACGAACTGCTTCTTGTCGATCAGCGGCAGAATGCGCTCGGCCTCGTCGAGCGAGACAAGTTCGATCCGCATGCCCATGTAGCGGCCCTTGGAGTACATGTTCTGCAGCCACTCCCACCGCTCTTTCGTGGCGGCGAGCATCAGTCCTTCCGTCATGTGCAGGCCGCACGACTGGCCGGAGATCTCCTCGATCTCCTTGTACAGGTTGATGGTGTACTGCTGCAGCTTGGCGACGTTGGGGTCGCCGTTGATGGTGTGCATGCCGCCGGCCGCGTGCCAGGTGGAGCCCGATGTCAGCTCCAACCGCTCGATCAGGACGACGTCCTTCCAGCCTTTCTTGGTCAAGTGGTAGAGGACACTCGCGCCGACAACGCCGCCACCGATCACCACTGCTCTTGCGTGCGTACGCATTCGCTCTCGCTCCCTTGCCCGGACAGCCCCGAATGGATGGACCATCATGCCGGCCATGACAAGCCGGTCGCACCGCATTGGTGCGCTGCTTTGATCCCAATCAAGGCGCCTGAGCCCAATGCGCCTAGTCAGACATTGGCCGGTAGCGGCGACGGATGGGCTGTGCGAAAGGCAAACAAATGTCGAGGTTTCGTCTTCTTTTCGCAGCGGTGCTGGGCGTGATGCTGGCGGTCCAGGCGGCCGTCGCAGCCGACCTCGGCTACAAGGACTACGTGAAAACGGGCTCGTTCGATGATGTGAGCGAGAACCTGAAGGACGCCATCATCAACCGCGGTTTCGTTATCGACTACGTCGGCCATTTCAACAAGATGCTGGAGCGCACCGCCGCCGATACCGGCACCATTACCGCCAGCGGCAGCAAGTCGCCCTATCGCAATGCCCAGTAC
Source organism: uncultured Alphaproteobacteria bacterium (assembly GCA_963741505.1). Lineage (GTDB taxonomy): Bacteria > Pseudomonadota > Alphaproteobacteria > Rhizobiales > Hyphomicrobiaceae > JAKFWF01. Next base: position 429,029 of record CAVUIJ010000021.1, read on the forward strand.
ATGCAGTTCTGCCCGGCGAAGCTGACGCACGAGGCGGTCAACGCCAGCCCGTTCGCGATCGCCAACTGTCCCGTAGCGCTGTTCGTCTACGAGACCAATTACGAGCCGGGCAAGATCCATGTCGGCTATCGGCTACCGGTGGTCAGCCCGTCGAAGCGGGTCAACGAGGTCAATGCAAAGTTGGCCGCGCTGCTGCGAGAGATTGCGACCGACGCAACGAAGTAACGGCCACAGGTTCAGGCGGGGAGTCTCTGTTCGAGCGGGGCAGTAGCCGGGGCTGGATGCCGGTCGAGGACATAGTCTGCTATCGCCGCCGAGAACCACATAGCGGTGAGTGCGATCCAACCTGTCACCGCAAAGATTGCGCTGCCGGTGACGCCGGCGCCGACCGCGCAGCCGCCGGCGAGCATGCCGCCAAAACCCATCAGACTGGCGCCGGCGATATAACGCAGCATGCTTTGACCGCCCTCGAAGCCTTGCAGCTTGAATTCGCGGCCGAGCAACGCTGCCACCGCCGAGCCGATGAACACGCCGGGTACGAGGCCGATGTCGAAGCCGAGCGGCACCGACCGAGAATTGATCAATCCCATCAGCGTGTCGGCCGAAGGACCGGTAAAGCTGACACTGGTGATCTTGCCGGCTTCGAATGTCAGTTGCGACAATGTGTAGGTGAGTAGCCAACCGGCGGCGACCGTGATGCCAACGCCAACCGCCGCCATCGCCTCGAAATTGCCGACCCGGCTGCGCCGCGCCAGCCATATGCCGATGGCGAGCCACACCAGACCAAGCAACAACCCGACGCGCGGGCCGGCATTGATCTGGGAGAGGAGATTGCGGCCAGTCCCGGCTTCAACCGTCCACAGCGCGCCGAGCCATTCCCGCAGCGGCGACAGCACGCCACGCAGCGACGCCTGCGATACCACGGTCAGGATCAGCCCCGACACCAGCGCGCGCAGATTGCCCGTCGCCGACAGCACCAGCAGCCGGCTGGCGCAGCCGCGCGCGAGGATCATGCCGACCCCGAACATCAAGCCACCGATGATGGCACCAGAGATGCTGCCGCGCGCCGACAATTGCCGCGCCTCGGTAACATCCAGAATGCCGAAATAGATCGCCGCCTGGGTGGCAGCCACGGCCGCGGAAAAGGCCAGCACCCATACGGAAATGCGCGGCCCCAGCCGGCCGTGCGTAAACTCGATCACGCCGGCGCGCAGACAGAACTTGCTGTATTGCGCCAAGGCGCCGAACGCCAGACCGATGGCGAGCCCGCCCAGCGCCAACACGGCGCTGTCGCCCAACCGATCGAGGAGAACCGAGATGCCCACTGATCGCCCTTCCGACATAAACCTAGGCGCGCGGCATCGCCGAATTCTTGACCCGGATCAACGCCGACATGCGCCGCACGCTATTTCTGCGGCAGGCTTACCTTTGCCTTGTCGAGCTTGTAGGTCCACGGCAAACCGGCATTCTTCCAGCCATTGACGTCGCGACGGCCGTCCTTCGACAGGTCGCCCTCGAAGCCTTCGATCTGGTTCCATATGTTGGTATAGCCGGCGTCGGCCAGCAGATTGACCGCACGCGCCGAACGGTCGCCGGAGCGACACATCACAATCACACGATCGGACTTGCTCAACCCCTTTGCTGCCAGCAGCTTGTCGACGCTCTGGCTGAACACCGGGTTGGCATCGAGCTTGAAGCGGTTGTTGGCCGCGTCCCACTCGCCAAACTCGTTCATCTCGACGAACGCCACCTGGCCGTCGATCTCGTGCGTCATGCCGACGAATTGCAGTTCGCCGCGCGTGCGCACATCGATGAATAGCGTCTTGGCCCGTTCGGCATTGACTATTTCGTAAGACTCCTTCGGCGTCAGATATTTGCCCAGCTTGGTCTGCTTCTCCTTCGGCACGTCCAGGGCGTGGGCGGCGAACGCGGTCAGCATCATCAAGACCGCGCCAAGCACCTGATGCATGATCCTGTTCATTGCTTTCTCTCCTTGAACCATACTGCGGTCGCCAAGGCCGCTTCAGCCCACTTTGACGTACGCGAAGCCTTTGCCCTGCAGTGCCGCGACTGTGGCAACGCCCGATGGAACGAGCTTGATGAACGCATCAGATCGCGCCTTTGCCAAGTCGATCTTGTTGTTGCGAAAAGTGATCTGGCACAGATAGACCTCGACCCCGACCTTGGCGAGATCGGCAAAGCGATTGAACACTTCCGGCGGCATCGGTTCGGCGGCCCACGGCGTGCCTTCGAGGTTGTTCAGGAACGGCTTGATGCCCTGGCCATGCGCCACCACCACGATCTTGATCTTGAACGGGTCGGCGTCATACACGGACAAATGATTGTCGATATTGGTCGCCATCTGCATGATGCGCTTCGGATCGCCGAAATCGCAGTGATAGGCGCAAGCGAGATCGCTCTCCTTCTTAAGCGCGCTGAGATCCAACTTCTGGCTTTGCGCCAGTGCCGTGCCCGCCGCGACGACGCCAGCGCCCAGCGCCACGCCGCCGATCAGATTACGTCGATCGATTCCGGTCATGAAAAGTTCTCCATTGTGGCGCACGGCGACTCCCCTCCGGGGAGCCGGCCGCCGTGCGCGGGATACCGTCGCTGCCGGCAGCACGCCCGTCCTGTCGCATCCGACCGGCGCGCGGAACGCGTGTCGGCAGCGACAACTTAATCATGAGAACATGTCGGCCGTGATACCGGAGTACCAGCCGATATTTTCTTCCTGCGTCTGCTTGCGCAATTCAGGCGCCTCGCCGGTTTTCGAGACGAAGGTTTCGACGGCCGCGATCTTGCCGTCCTTGGCCTCGTAGCGGCCGCCGACCTTGACCGTGTCGTCGGTCTCGATCAGCGACCAGCAGGTGTTGGTGTAGCGTGCCGGGAAGGTTTGCGCGCCGGTCAGGTCGCCGCGCACCATCATCGCCGCCACCTTGGCCTGGCTGTTGGCCGAGAACGCCGACTTCGGCATGTCGCCGGCGATGCAGGCGTCGCCGACGACGTAGACGTTGGCGTCCTTCGCCGAGCGCATGTTGGCCGGATCGATCGGGCAGAAGCCGGTTTCATTGGCAAGGCCCGCGTCACGCGCGATCTTGCCCGCCATCTGGGCTGGGATGACATTGACGAGAGCAGCATTCTTGTAGGTCTCGAAGCCGGTGACGACGGTATTGGTCTTGGGGTCGACCGATTTCAGGCCGTCGTGGATCTTGGGGCTGAACCACTCGACCATCTTGGGATAGTGCTTCTCCCAGCCTTCCTGGAACAACCCCTGCTTGGAGAACGCCTCCTTCGGATCGATGATCACGATCTTCGCGTTCTTCTTGCCGGCGGCCTTCAGGGTGTGTGCCATCATCGACACCCGCTCGTAGGGTCCCGGCGGGCAGCGGTAGGGATTGGGCGGCGCGATCATCACGATGATGCCACCGTCCGGCACGGCATCGAGCCGGCTTCTCAGCAGCTCAGTCTGCTTGCCGGCCTTCCAGGCATGCGGCATCGCCTCCTCGTGTTCTTGGCCCCAGCCCGGCACGCTGTCGTACTTGAGATCGATGCCCGGCGACAGGACGAGACGGTCGTACCCCAGCACCGATCCGTCGGCGAGCTTGACTTCCTTCTTGTCGCGATCGATCGAAGCCGCCGCCTGATGATTGAGCTTGATGCCGTGGGCGGCGGCAAGCTTGTCGTAGCTGTGGGTGATGTTCTCCATCGACTTGAAGCCACCGACATAGAGGTTCGAATGGAAACAGGTCACGAACTGCTTCGACGGCTCGACCAGCGTCACCTCGATCGCGCCCTTGGCATCCTTGGCGATGTACTTGGCGGCGGTCGCGCCGCCAGGACCGCCGCCGACCACGACGACGCGCGACTTGGCCTGGCCGAGAACAGCCGGCGCGCCCAGCGCCAGCGTGCCGAGCGTGGCAGTCGAGCTGCCGATGAAACTGCGCCTCGTGATCTGCATTGGGTCTCTCCCGGTTGCGCGTTAGGTCTCTTTATTGCCTATCCATAGCCTGTCGGCGCGTCACTTCGGCTTCAAACTTTCGAAATATCTGGCGAGCGCCTGCATGTCCTGATCGGACAAGCGGCCGGCGATGGTCTGCATCACCGGGTTGGCGCGGTCCTTGGCCTTGTAGGATTGCAACACGGCGGTGAACTGCTCCGCCGGCCAGCCGATGATGGGCGGGATGCCCTTGTCCTGGCCATCGGCGCGATGGCAGGTGACGCACTCGCCGGACAGGTATTCGCCGAACGCGACATCGGTCGCAGTTGCAGCCGACGCCGTCGCGAGAACCGTGATCAGCGACAGAGCGATCGCAACTATAGGACGGCGTGCCATCTCAGTCGACCTTCGGTCCACTCTTGGCATCGGGCGTCACGTCGAGAATGGCTGCCCGCCCGGTCACTTTCGCAGCAGGGCGGCAGTCCTTCATGCACACCTTGGTATTCCAGAAATGCTTTTCCGTGGTCTCCCGGTCATCGTCGTAGAAGCCGGCCTCGTTCGGCAGCTTGATCGAGGCGAGATTGCCCTGGTTGAGCTCGAACTTGGTATCCTTGATCACGTCGTTGAGGTGCAGCACGTAGGCGGTGACGGCATAAAGCTCGTCGTTCGACAGCGACTGCGCATTGCCGAACGGCATTGCCCGGCGGATGTAGTCGAACACGGTCGAGGCACTAGGCCAGAACGAGCCGATGGTCTTCTCCGGCCGCTCCTGCTTCAGGCTGCCATGGCCGCCGGCCAGCACCGGCCAGCGATCGCGGCCCTCGCCGAACTCGCCATGACAGGTGGCACACTGCGCCTGGAAGATTTCCTCGCCCTCGGCAACCGTGCCCTTGCCCGGCGGCAGCCCCTGGCCGTCGGGCCGCACGGCAATGGCCCAGCCGGCGATCTCCTCGGGTTTCGCCTCGCGGCCGATGCCGACCTTCTGCGCCTGTACGGCGCCCGCCGCCAGCACGAGCGCACAGGCGACGAGGACGAGCCTAGCCGATCTCGACATTCTCGGTCTCCCCGTTCGAACGCACCAGCCAGGTCTGGATGCCGTTGTTGTGATAGATCGAGTTGACGCCGCGCACTTTGCGCAACTCGCCCTTGGTCGGCTGCACATAACCGGTCTGGTCGTGTGCGCGGGACTGGATCATCAATTCGCGGCCGTCCCAGTCGAAGTCGACGTAGAAGCGCACCATCGACTTGTCGAGGACCGGGCCGTCGATCCGTGCTTCCTGCCAGTTGCGGCCGCCGTCGATCGTCACGTCGACCCTTGTCACGGTGCCGCGGCCGGACCAGGCAAGCCCGCTTATCACGTTGCGGCCCTTGACCTTGAGTGGTGTCTCCGGCGATGGCCCGGTGACGATCGACTTGGCGTCCATGTAGAACGTGAATTTGCGCGAACGGCCGTCGGCCATGAGGTCGGTGTATTTCGAGGTCTCCTCGCGGGCGAGCCAGGGCATGTCACCGACCTCGATGCGGCGCAGCCACTTGACCCAGATGTTGCCTTCCCAGCCGGGGACCACGAGCCGCACCGGATAGCCCTGCTCCTTGCGCAGCGCCTCGCCGTTCATCTTCCAGGCGACAATCGTATCCTCGAGCGCCTTCTCCAAAGGCAGCGAGCGGTTCATGCCGGCGGCATCGCCACCCTCGACCAGCAGCCACTTCGCCTTCGGCTTCAGGCCGGCCTCGTTGAGCAGGTGCTTCAAGTGCACGCCGGTGTACATGACGTTGTGGATCATGCCGTGCGTGAACTGGCAGCCGTTGAGCTGGGCGCCACGCCACTCCATGCCGGAGTTCGCCGCGCACTCCAGAAAATGGATCTTATTGGTCCGCGGAAAGCGCTGCAGATCCTCGAGCGTGAACACCAGCGGCTTGTCGACGAGGCCATGGATCATCAGCCGGTAGTCGACCGGATTGACCTCGGCGGCGCCGCCGTGATGGCGCTCGAAGCACAACCCGTTCGGCGTGATGATGCCGTCGAGCGCGTGCAACGGCGTGAAGTTGATCGAGCTTTGCCGGTCGGCGGTCAGCCACTCTACCGTCTTGCGCACCACGTGGCTCTCGTACTTGATCGGCATGCCGTAGGGGTGGTCGGTGACGCCGTCTCCCAGGTAGCGCGACCAGTCGGCGACTTTCGGCGGCTGGTTCTTGGGGTTCGGGCCGGGCGGCGCCACTGCTGCAGGCTTGCCCTGCGCCAGCACCGTGGTTGCTCCGGCCGCCGCCAGACCGCCCGCCAGCGTCGCCTTCAAAAAGCCGCGCCGGTCGCTGTGCGCTGCCGGCTCGTCCGTTCCGTGTTTGGCCATCATCCGCTCTCCGAAACCCGTAACCTCGCTATGCTCCGACGAACTTGACCGAAGTATTCTCCGCGACCCGCACGACCTTGGCGGCTTCGATGTGCTTGGCGACCACATCCCAGATCGGCGGGCCTTCGGTGCCCTCGTTGATGCTGGCCCAGCCGGCAACGACATATTCCCTGGCCGCCTCGATCGGCTTGGCACCATTGAGCAGCGTCATGCCGGAGATGCGTTCGCCGATCGGCTTCGATACGTCGACGGTGTAACCGAGCCCACCGGTGCGGACCATGTCGCCGCCTTGCTGATAGTAGGGATCGGGATTGAAGATGTTGTCGGCGACGTCCTCGAGGATCTCCTTGATGCGTGCACCGCTCATCTTCATCCGGTAGCAGGCCGGATAGCTCATGGCCGTGCCGTTGGTGATGTCCTCGAAGGTGATGTCCTGGCCGGGCAGCATGCTCGTGCCCCAGCGGATGCCGGGGGAAAGTGCTATCTCGGCGTCGCGCTGCTTGATGATCGCCTCGCAGATCAAATCGTCGAGCGAACCGTTGAAGTTGCCGCGCCGGTAGAGCAGCGACTCGGTTTTTCCGAGCACGCGGGAAAGGTCCTTGGCATAGGGTGCGCGGTGCCGGGCGATGACTGCGGCAGTCTCGGCATCGGCCGCAATCGCATCCGAAAACACCGGAATCAGGCGATAGCGGAACGCCTTGATCGCTTTGCCCTGCACGTCGAGATCAAGACGGGAGACGAACTTGCCGTGCGAGCCGGTGGCCACGATCAAGGTATTGCCGACCTTGGTCGCCTCCGGAATCGCGTCATGGGTGTGGCCGGAGAGGATGACGTCGATCCCCTTGACGATGCCGGCCATCTTCTTGTCGACATCGAAACCGTTGTGCGACAGGCACACGACGAGCTCTGCGCCGGCCGCTCGCGCCTCGTCGACCTCCTTCTGCATCTCCGCGTCACGGATGCCGAACGTCCACTTCGGGATCATCCAACGCGGGTTGGCGATCGGCGTGAACGGAAACGCCTGGCCGATGACCGCGATCTTGACGCCGCCGCGCTCGAACATCTTCTGTCCGTCGAACACGCGATCCTCGAACTCGCTGTCGCGGATGTTCTGGGCGAGGAACGGAAATCCGAGCGTGTCGGCGATCTCCTTGACACGGGCATCGCCGAGGGTGAATTCCCAATGCCCGGTCATCGCGTCGGGCTTCAGCGTGGCCATGACATCGACCATGTCCTGACCCTTGGTCTTGAGCGACGTCCAGCTGTTGGTCCAGGTATCGCCGCCGTCGAGCAACAACATCTTGCCGTCGCGCTCGGCGCGGATCGCCTTGACGACGGTGGCGATGCGGTCGAGGCCGCCCATTCGGCCGTAGGTGCGAGCGAGTTCGGCGAAGTCGTTGTAGGCGAGGGCGTACGCCTCGGGCGACTTCGGCGCGATCTTGAACTCCTTGAGGAAGTCGTCGCCGGTCAGATGCGGCACCTGGCCCTTATTGTCGCCGATGCCGATGTTGATCGACGGCTCGCGGAAATGCAGCGGCACCAACTGGCCGTGGATATCGGTCAGATGCACCAGCGTGACATTGCCGAGCGGCTCGAATTTCAGGAGATCGGACTGGCTGAGCTTGCCTTGCGCTGCAAGCCGCGACAGCGGCGCGCCGCCGCCGGCCGCCAGGATCGCCGCTGCCGATGCGGCCGTCATGAATTCACGCCGGGTGATCATTCGAAACCTCGTTCGATAACGTCACATCGGAATGCCGGGCAGCAAGCATCGTCCGCCGCCGGCAAGCTCGGCGGCGCATAGCTCCGGGCAATCTGCATTCGCTCAGCCAACAGTCACTTTGTGTTCGGACTTGTAGACCGATCCATCGTCGTCGAGCCATGAGAACACGAATGTGCCGGTCTCGGGCACCTTGACGAAGAACGACTGGTAGGGATTGGCGGAAACCGAGGTGTACCAGTCGGCGCGCAGGATTTCGCGACCGTTGAACGTGGCCGTGAACTGCTTGATGATCTTGCGCGGGATGACGTTGCCGGACGCATCCTTGCGCTGGCCGCTTTCCATTTCGTGGCTGATCAGCGTCTTGACCTCGATGACCTCACCGGCCTTGGCGGTGGCCGGCATGCGGACGCGGGGAGTGGGTGTTGCCATGACGATTATTCCTCGAATGAGAGTTCGGTGAGAGCGAACGGGGAGGGCCAGCGCGCTAGCCGCCGCAGCCACCGATCGTCACTTTCACTTCCTTGCGCGTGATGAAGACGTCGCCGTTCGACATCTCGGCGACCGCCACGATGTTCTGGCTCTGGGCGAGGCGGATACGGATCGATGCCGCGGCCTTCGGCGCCAATGGCGTGAAGAAGAACGACGCCACCTGCGGCACCGGATTGCCCTCGGAATAGAGGTGCACCGCCTTGACGAAATCCTTGTCGGTCATCGGGCTCTCGACCTCGAAGGCGAGCGGCACGACGAGGCCGTTCTCGGCGATCGACGGCAGGTCGAGCTTGATCTTGCCATCGGCAAGCTTCTTGTCTGCGTAGAGCTTCTTGATCTCGTCGGTGACCTGCTGCGGCGTCGCCGATGCGGCCAGTGGCAACAGCGTCAGGGCCGCGCCGGCCGCTGCGAACATCATGAAATCGCGTCGCGTCGACGCGGTGAGCGAGCCACTCATCTCCAGGTCTCCTCCGGTGCGACCAGCTATGGTCGATCAGTTTCAATTGGCACTGTAATGGCCGACATACCAGCCCTGCGATCTTCTTCCGTATCGCGACCGACATTACATAGTCAAAATCAAATATGTCAATCTGATCTTGCGACGCTTGCGTGCGATCTGGTACTCTGTGCCGGCAAGACAATAGTCCAACAATGCGGCGCAGGATTGCCGCCAAAAAATGTGAACAGGGAGGTTCGGCCTTGCGTAAGCGGAAACTTGATGCGGTTGCTGGAGTGGTGTTCGGGCTCACCGCCGCCACCGGCTTTGCATGGGCGCAGAGCAGCGACGCCGAAAAGGAAATCGAGAAATATCGGGCGATGATCTCCGACCCGATGTCGAATCCCGCTTTTCTCAATGTCGACCGCGGTGAAGCACTTTGGAAAACGTCGCGCGGCGCAAAGAACGTCACCCTTGAAGGCTGCGACCTGGGCGAGGGCGCCGGCAAGACCGAGGGCGCCTATGCCAAGTTGCCGCGCTACTTCAAGGACGCCGACAAGGTGATGGACCTCGAGCAGCGGCTTGCCTGGTGCATGCAGAACATCCAAGGCCTCGACATCAAGGACGTCGCTGCCCGCCGGTTCGGCTCGCCCGGCAAGACGTCCGACATGGAGGACCTCGTCGCCTTCATCGCCAACAAGTCGAGCGGCATGAAGATCGCGGCGCAGCTTTCCCACCCGAAGGAGCAGGAGACCCTCGCCATCGGCGAAGCGATGTTCTACCAGCGCGGCGGCCAGTGGGATTTTTCTTGCGCCACTTGCCACGGCGAAGACGGCAAGCGCATTCGCCTGCAGGGCCTGCCGAACCTGTCGAAAGCCGGCAAGACGGCGCAGGAGACGATGGGCTCGTGGCCCACCTATCGCGTCTCGCAGAGCCAGACTCGAACCATGCAGCACCGGCTTTGGGACTGCTACCGGCAGATGCGCTGGCCGCAGCCGGACTACATGGCCGATGGTTTGACCGCGCTGCAGGCCTACCTCAACAAACAAGCTGACGGCGGCGAGCTTACCGTTCCGTCGATCAAACGCTGAGCCGGGGGACGCAAGATGAAACTGAAAATCGCTGCCGCGCTCTGCATCACCTGCCTCGCCGGCGGCGCCGCCGCCCAGCAACCACCCAAGGCCGATCCGGCCGTGGTGGCCAAGGTCATCGCCGATACGTTCAAGGGCGCATCTGACGAATGGAGGGCGCGCATCACGCCCGACGAGACCCAGCAGATATGCTCGCAATACCGCAACAACCCGCCGCCGGGCGAGTTCACCAAGATCCAGGAGCGCGAGAAGGCCGCCATCGCTTATCCCGCCGACGGTAAGATGCTCGGCGACTGGAAGAACGGTGAAAAGCTCGCCCAGCGCGGCACCGGCGGACAGTTCAGCGACAAGCCGGACACGCCCATCGGCGGCAACTGCTACGCCTGCCACCAGATGGACAAGAAGGAGCTGAGCTACGGCACGCTCGGGCCCTCGCTGCAGGAATACGGCAAGATCCGAAAATTCGCGCCCGAAGATGCCAAAGCGGCGTATGCAAAAATTTACGATGCGCAGGCTACGCAACCGTGCTCGAACATGCCGCGTTTCGGGCACAACAAATTCTTGAGCGAAAAGGACATGAAGGATCTGACCGCCTACCTGTTCGATCCCGAAAGCCCGGTCAACAAGTGACGGCAGCAATGGCCAAGAGCATCACCAGCGAGCTCGAAGACGCGCTCGGCAACGGGCCGGAAATGTCGCCCAAGTTGCGCCGGCTGATGCAGCGGGCCCGCGATGCCAGCGACTTCCTCAAGGCGGTCGCGCACGAGAACCGGCTGGTAATTCTCTGCCTGTTGTCGGAGCGTGAGCGGTCGGTCACCGAGCTCGAGGGCCTGCTGGCGCTCAGCCAGGCGGCCGTCTCGCAGCAGTTGGCACGGTTGCGCTACGAGGGGCTCGTCGAGACGCGGCGCGAAGGCCGGCAGATCTACTACAGCTTGCCCGATGAGACGACCAAGCGCTTCATCCAGGCGATCTACGAGAAATTCTGCCGCGATTGAGCCCTGGTTGGGCTCGATCGCGCTGCCCGCTCGGTGCTGACAGGGCGTGATGCCGGAAATCGATTGGATCATTGCCGGGGGATTTCTCGCCGGCGCGTTGGCCGGCGGCGCGGCGCGATTCGGCAAGCTGTGCACCATGAGCGCAATCGAGGACGCCCTCGTTGGCCGCGACTTCCGCGGCATCAAAGCCTGGGGCCTGGCGATCGCGGTGGCAATCGCCACCACCCAAGCCGCGAACACTCTCGGCACGATCGAAATCTCTCGCGCGCTTTATCTTACGCCGCGCATGCATCTGATCGGCACCGTGCTGGGCGGCGCCATGTTCGGCCTTGGCATGACCCTGGTCGGCACCTGCGGGTTCGGCCTGGTGGTGCGCGCCGGCGGCGGCGATCTGCGGGCAGCGGCATCGGCAGTCGTGGTCGGCGTATTCGCCATCGCCGTGACGGCCGGGCTGCTGGCGCCGCTGCGCATCCGGCTGCTGGAGTACGACGGCATTGACCTGTCGCGGTTGGGCAATGCCTCGATCAGCGCTGCCCTGAGCCACCTTGTCGGTCCCTGGCCAGCGCGCTCGATGCTTCTGATCGTGCTGGCGATCTTGCTCGTATTGCCATTCGCCGACCGCCGCTTGCGGCAACGCCCCCGTCTGCTGATCGGCTCGATCGGCATGGGGTTGGCGATTACGGCCGGCTGGTTCGCGACGTCGCGGGCGATGGACGCCCTCCTGCTCGACCGCCCGGAGAGCCTGTCGTTCGTAGCGCCGGTCGGCCGCGCACTGTTGCAGTTCATGATGGAGCCGTTCCGCAATGTCGGCTTCGGAGTTGCGGCGATGTTTGGCGTACTCGCAGCCTCGATCGCCATCGCACTGTGGCGTGACGAGTTCCGCTGGGAAGCCTTCGACGACGCCACCGAGATGCGCCGGCACGTTCTGGGCGGCGCATTGATGGGATTGGGTGGCGTGCTGGCCCAGGGCTGCACCATCGGCCAGGGCCTGAGTGCCGCCAGCACGCTGGCGATCAGCGCGCCGATCTTCATTGTCAGCGTTCTCGCGGGCGCCAAGCTCGGACTATTGCACTTGATCGAGGGCCGATCGCTGTGGCGGCTCGGCCGCCAGTAGCGTTCCGGCTACAGCACCAGACCGGACCCGTCGTCGATCAGATGCATGTTGTTGAGATCGGCCGCGAGGCGCAATGGCTTGCCGTCCGCGGCGCCTGCATTGGGGCTAACCTTGCCGCACACGTCGGCACCGTTGATCTTGAAGTAGACCAGGGTTTCCGCGCCCATCGGCTCGGTGACCTCGAGTTGTGCGTCGAACGGCGCGACGCCGGCCTCGGCATGGCCACTCGCCTCGGTAATGTGCTCCGGCCGCATGCCGAGTATGAGCTTGGCGCTGTTGAGGTGTGGCCTGTAGCGGGCGGTGCGGGCCGCCGGCACCGGAAATGAGATCGCGTCGGTGACTTTCAGGCGCAAGGCGCCGGCCGCTTCCTCCAGCCGGCAGGGCATGAAGTTCATCGCCGGCGAACCGATGAAGCCCGCCACGAACCGCGTCATGGGATGGTTGTAGAGCTCGGTCGGCGGCCCGACTTGTTCGATCAGGCCCTTGTTCATCACCACCACCCGGTCGGCCAGCGTCATCGCCTCGATCTGATCGTGCGTGACGTAGATGGTGGTCGTCTTGACCTTGAGATGCACCTTCTTGATCTCGGTGCGCATCTGCACCCGCAGCTTGGCGTCGAGGTTCGACAGCGGTTCGTCGAACAAAAACACCTTCGGGTTGCGGACGATCGCGCGACCCATGGCGACGCGCTGGCGCTGGCCACCGGACAGGGCCTTGGGCTTGCGATCGAGCAGCTCGGTGATGTCGAGGATGCGGGCCGCCTCGTCGACCCGCGCCTTGATTTCCGGCTTCGGGAAGCGCTTGAGGCGCAGACCGAATGACATGTTCTCGGAAACCGTCATGTGCGGGTAAAGTGCATAGTTCTGGAACACCATGGCGATGTCGCGGTCCTTCGGCGGCACGTCGTTGACGACGTGATTGTCGATCGCGATCTCGCCGTCGGTGATGTCCTCGAGGCCGGCGATCATCCTGAGTGTCGTCGACTTGCCGCAGCCGGACGGACCGACCAGGACCACGAACTCGTGGTCGGCGATTTCAAGATCGATGCCGCGCACGGCCTCGACGTCGTCATACATCTTGACGACCTTGCGAATTGAAACGTCTGCCATGGAAGTTCCGTTCAGCCCTTGGTTGCGCCGGCGGTCAGACCGGCGATGTAGTAGTCCATGAGGAAGGCATAGATGATCAGCGGCGGCGCCGCACCTAGCAGCGCGCCGGTCATGATCTGGCCCCAGTTGAACACGTCGCCCTTGATCAGCGACGTCACGATGCCGACCGGCAGCACGAGCTGGTCGATCGATGTCGTGAATGCGAGCGGGTAGAGGAACTGCGCCCAGGACACGGTAAAGGCGAAGATCGTCGCCGCGATCAGGCCCGGCAGTGCCACCGGAATGAAGATCTTGGTCAGCGTCTGGAACCAGGTGGCGCCGTCGATGATGGCGGCTTCATCCAGTTCCTTCGGGATCGAAGCGAAATAGCCGATCATGATCCAGGTGGCGAACGGCACGGTCAGCGTCGGATAGACGACCAGCAGCACCCACCAGCGATTGAGCAACTGGATCCCGGTCCACTCGTTGAACACCGAGAACATCTTGAACATCGGGATGAACAGCAGCGTGTCGGGAATGAGGTAGGTCAGGAAAACGCCAGTCGCCAGCGTCGTCGAGCCCCAGAACCGCATGCGGGCGAGGGCAAAGGCGGCAGGGACCGAGATCAGCATGGTGAGCGCCACGACAAAGCACGACACGACGGCCGAGTTGCGGAAGAAGATCAGGAACTGATTGGAGGTCAGCAGCTCGACGTAGTTCGAAATCGTCGGATGATAGATCCACCACGGGTTGGTTGCCGCCGAAATTTCGGCGCTGGTCTTGAACGACGTGATCAGCATGTAGATCGGCGGCAGCAGGAAGAAGATCGCGAACAGCGTCAGGAAGAAATACGACCAGCGCAGCGCCCAGGTGCGGTCGCGGCTCATGCTGCCGTATGCTTTGCGGGTCGCCCCGCCCTTGTCGATCTTTACGGTCGCCATCACGCCTCGTTGCCCCGCTTGTTGATGTCGCGCAGGATGAACACCGCCGCGACCGCCAGGATCGGGATCATGAACAGCGATACGCTGGCGCCGAGCGGGATGTCGCCGCCCTCGATGCCGATGCGGAACGCCCAGGTGGCGAACAGATGCGTGCTGTCGAGCGGCCCGCCGGCGGTCAGGACGCGCACGATGTCGAAGTTGGCGAAGGTGACGATCAGCGAGAACAGCGTGGTGATGGCGATGATGTTGCGCATCATCGGCAGCGTTATGTACCAGATGCGCTGCCACCAGCTGGCGCCGTCGATCTCGGCCGCCTCGTAGAGCTGGTCAGGCACCGATTTCAGCGCCGCCAGATACATGATCATGAAGAACGGCGCGCCGTACCAGATGTTGACCAGGATGACCGAGAACCGCGCCCAGCCGGCCTCGCCGGTCCACGGGATGCGGCCGACGCCGAACGTGCCGAGCACGTAGTTGAAGGCGCTGTAGGACGGGTCGAACAGCCACAGCCAGGCGAGCGTGCTCATTGCCGGCGGGATCACCCACGGCACCAGCAGCATGCCGCGCCACTTGCGCTGGCCCTTGGCCGGGATGTTGTGCACGAAGTGGGCGACGATGAAGCCGATCAACGCCTTGAAGATGACGGCGGTGACGGCGAACAGGCAGGACTGGTAGACGACCTTCCAGAACGTCTCGCGCTTGAACAGGAACTCAAAGTTGCCCAGCCCGACGAAGCGCTCCATCGACTTGTTCAGCGTCGCCAGCTGCAGCGAATAGAACGCCGGATAGATGATGAGGATGGCAATCAAGAGAATCAGAGGCAAGGCCATGAAAAATGCGATGGTGGATTTGCGTCGCATGAACTGGCGCAGGCCCCGCTTCGGGCGGGTCTGGGGCCGCAACTTGGATTGACCGATTGCTGCTTCGACCATGATCGCACTCAACTCTTTACTCGGTCACGTTGCGGAGTAGCTCGCCACCCGAGCTGGGGCCGATCTCCGGCCTTGAAACGAGCCTTGATCCGTAGGTTGGGTTAGGCGCCCCCTTGCGCCGTAACCCAACATCCACGGGTGGTATTTGAAGTTGTTGGGTTACGACCGGCAAGGGGGCCGGTCTAACCCCACCTACGCCCCCTCGCCGGTTAGATGCTACCCGCGCATGTAGCCTTCGCACTCGCTCTCGGCCCAGGCCAGCGTCTTCTCCATGGCCTCGCCCTGGAAGTGGCGCACGCACATCTTGGTCAGGATGGCCTGGGTGTAGACCTGCTGGGCGATCTTCGGCGGCGCCGGTGCCGCGGCGATCGACAGGACCTGATGATTGTGCGGGTTCGGGTAGTGGTAGAGAGTGCCCTTGGGCGGTCCCTCCTCGGCCCACGTCTTCAGCGTGGTCAGCTTTTCGAAGGCCGGCAGGTCGTAGCCGCCGCTCGCCGCCACCAGCTTCTCGACCGCCGCCGGCTGCGACAGATGCACGAGCACACTCTTCGCCGCCGACTTGTTCTTCGAGAAGTTCCAGATCGTCCAATAATAGGGGAGGAACGGCGCGAAGCGGCCCTTCGGCCCCGATGGGAAGCCGTGCGTCCAGCACTGCTCGGCGACCTTGGGCGCGTCGCGCTTGGCGACCGCCCAGGCGCTCGGCGGGTTCATGATCAGCGCGCCGTTGCCGGCGATCAACCACCTGTTGTTGGAGCCATCATCCCACGACGGCACGTCCGGCGGCAGGTGTGTCATCAGCTTCTTGTAGAAGTCGAGCCACTGGCGGACGGGGTCGCTCTTGACCGTGATCTTGCCGCTCGCATCGATCAGCGCGCCACCGAAGGCGAGCAGGAAGGCGCCGGCGGTGTCGACCGAGTCGGACGTCTCGCCAAGACCAATGCCGAACGGCACGCCGCCCTTCTTGCAGGCTTCCGCGGTCTTCAGGAACATGTCCAGGTTCCAGGCGTCGGCCTTGGGCGGCGAGCCGGCCGGATAGAGCGCCTGGATGTCGACGCCGGCGTGTTGCTTCAGGAGGTCGATACGCGAGCATGGCCCCTTGATCTGGCTGCCGATCGTCGCCGGCACGGCGAGCCATTTGCCGTTCGCCTTGCCGAGATATTCCGTCGTGCCATTGACCGCGCCGTTGAGCTTGGTCAGCTCGGACATGATGTCGTCGCACGGCTCGAGCAGGTTGGCCTGCGCATGCGGCCACCAGGTCGGCATGGCGAGGACGTCGTGGCCGGACTTGGCCTGCGCCTCGGCGGCGATCGTCAGCAGGTTCTTGTTGCCCTGGCTGGGGATGTAGTCGATCGTGACCTCGACCTTCTCCTTGGCGGCCCATTCCTCGATCAGCGCCTTGCTGGTGTTGTTGGCGCCCGGCACCCAGTGGTCCCACAGCCCGATCGCCAGCTTGCCGGCGGCGTTGGCGGTGCGCACGAACGGTGCTGCGATGAGTGTTGTGGTCAGGGCAGAGGTCGTAGCGAGAAACTTGCGGCGCGAGATCCTGCGTTTCGTCATGTAGCGTTTCCTCCTGTAGGTCGAGCGAGCGATGCCAGGACACGCGACCAATTGATCAATCTTTCCCTATGTGGGTTTGATCTTGCTCGGTCGCGTTGACCGAAGTTAAGCGCACTTACCGCTCGATTGCTAGCGAGCAATTCGGCGCAAGCCGGGCAAATATTCGAGATTCGCAATGCCGTTGGTTAAGGCGCTCACGTTATCGCCCAAAGGCTGCCATCGGCCAGCGGCCATGGTGCAGGATCGAATATCCCTGCTGTCACCGTCACAGGGGCCTTGCGCTTCGCGCCCAGCGGCGCGAACATGGCTCTTGTCGCGCCCTCCCGACAGGCGCGGAGATCGCGGCACAATATTCACTGCGCCTGGTTCAAGGAGGAACCATGGGGTCGCCCGCAGGCCATAACGGCCGCGCTACCTCCGCCCGGTGCATCGCACTGGTCGGACCATACCTCGCCGGCAAGACAACGTTGCTCGAAGCCATTCTCGCCAGGACCGAAACGATCAAGCGCCAGGGTAGCGTCACCGAGAAATCGACGGTCGGCGACCCCAGTCCTGAAGCCCGTGAACATGGCATGAGCGTCGAACTCAACGTCGCGGATGTCGATTTTCTCGGCGACAAATTCACTTTCATCGATTGCCCAGGTTCGATCGAGTTCCAGCAGGAAGCATCGGCGGCGCTGGCCGCCTGCGACGCCGCCGTCATCGTGTGCGAGCCCGACCCGAAGCGGCTGCCCGCCTTGCAGACCTTGTTCAAGCAGCTCGAGGATCGCGGCATTCCCCATTTCCTGTTCCTCAACAAGATCGATACAGTCACCACCCGTGTCCGCGACGTCCTGGCACTGCTGCAGCCTGCCAGCACCAAGCCGTTGGTGCTGCGGCAGATCCCGATCTGGGAAAAGGGCGCCGTCACCGGCTTCGTCGATCTCGCGCTCGAGCGCGCCTTCGTCTACCGGCCGCATGCCCCGTCCGAGGCAGTCGAGATGAAACCGGCCGACCTCGACCGCGAGAAGGAAGCCCGCTTCCACATGCTCGAGCAGCTCGCCGACTACGATGACAAACTGATGGAGCAGCTGCTGTCGGATCAAGCACCGCCGCGCGATCACGTATTCGAGGACCTCGCCAAGGAATTGCGCGAGGGACTGATCTGCCCGGTGCTGATCGGCTCGGCGCACAACGGCAACGGCATCCTGCGCCTGATGAAGGCACTGCGCCACGAAGTCCCCACCGTGGAAGCTGCGACCGCACGCCTGAAACTGGGCTCGCCGAAGAGCGCCGCACGTGTCATCAAGACCGCGCATACCGCACACGGCGGCAAATTGTCGATCGCACGCATTCTCGCCGGTACGTTCGCCGATGGCGCCACCGTATACGGCGGCAACGGCGTCGAGGAGCGCATCGGCGGACTGTTCTCGATGCTGGGAACGGAGACGCGCCGACGGCCGGCAGCTTCGGCCGGCGATACCGTAGCGTTCGGCCGTCTCGAGCGGGTCAAGACCGGTGACACCGTCAGCCTCGAGAAGGCCGGCGTCGCCCAAGCGATACGGGCGCCGGAGTCGGAACCCGTTTGCGGCACCGCGATTGTGCTCAAGGACCGCAAGGATGAAGTGAAGCTGTCTTCGGCGCTGGCCAAGCTCGCCGAGGAGGATCCATCGCTGACCATCCAGCATGATCCTGTCACACATCAGGTATTGCTGCTCGGTCACGGCGAGATGCATTTGCGGGTCACGCTGGAACGGCTGACGCGGAAATACGGCCTCAACGTCGAGCGCCAGGCGTTGCGCGTGCCCTATCGCGAGACCATTCGGGGCAAGACTACGATCCGTGGCCGTCATAAGAAGCAATCCGGTGGCCATGGTCAGTTCGGCGATGTTGTGGTCGAAATCGAGCCGCTGCCGCGTGGTTCCGGCCTCGAGTTCGACGAACGCATTGTCGGCGGTGTGGTGCCGAAGCAGTACATTTCCGCAGTCGAGATCGGCGTGATGGATTATTTCAAGGAGGGGCCGCTCGGCCATCCGGTGGTCGACGTCAAAGTGACACTGATCGACGGCAGCACGCATAGTGTCGATTCATCCGACATGGCGTTCCGCCAGGCGGCGCGCATCGCCATGTCGGAAGGCATGCCGCAATGCCAACCGGTGCTGCTGGAGCCGATCATGGCGGTCGAGATCGCCGTGCCGAACGATGCGACAGCGCGTGTCAACGGCATGATTGCCCAGCGCCGTGGCCAAATCGCGGGCTTCGATGCCCGCCCCGGCTGGCCCGGCTGGGATGTGATCGACGCGCGGCTGCCGGCGGCGGAGATGGCGGATCTGATCATCGAATTGCGTTCGGCGACCGCCGGCGTCGGCACCTTCACCTCGAAGCTCAGCCATTATACCGAGCTGACGGGCCGCCTCGCCGACAAGGCGCTTGGTCGTTCAGAAAATGCCGCGTAGGCTCGATGCAGCAACGGCGATGCCGCCGCCGTCGACCCGTGGGATCTGCCGATGAAGCTGGCGCTAGTACCCGGAATCACACATGGATAGCACACATGACCGGAATCGAGGATGATCGCCGGCCAGGAGCGCCGCGCCGGCCGATGTTGCCCCATCGGGCAAGCGGTGCGACGCCGCCGGCGAGCATCTTCGATCGCCCGCTGCGGGGTCGAGGCCCACGGGCGCCCGCGTCATGCGGACCGCATGCTTCCAGCATGACGCGCGCCTTGCGCGTAGCTTGGGCTACGCTCTTCGGCGCGCTCCTTGCGGATCGCCTCGCGGTTCCGCGATCAGGTGTACTATCCATGTGTGATTCCGGGTACTAGATCTCGGTACTTGCTCGCCAGGTTGGGGTCGGCTATTGAATCATGGTTCAGATTTCGCGTGTTCTTGCTGCACCGATCAGCAATATTGGGACTGATGAGCAAATATTGCCTGTTCCAATGCCGAGTTGATTACGACTTGTCTGGCGCGGCCCGATCGCTGGATTGGAGATGGCGTTCGTCCAGCAATCGCCCGGAATGTGGAGCCCGAGCCGATTGATGAGCGATTTCATCCGAATCGCATTGATCGATGATCATCCGCTGTTCCGGGACGGCGTGCGGCAGACGTTGTCGCATGCCGGCGACATCAAAGTGGTCGCAGAGGGCACCTGCGCGGATGATGCCATACACATTGCGCAAAGCATGTCGCCCGATGTCATGCTACTGGACATTAACATGCCGGGTAGCGGAATTGCCGCCACTACATCAATCACCGAGGCGCACCCGGACATCAAGATCGCGCTGCTCACCGTGTCCGAAAATGAGAGTGATGTTGCAGCGGCAATGGCATCGGGCGCCCGCGGCTACATCCTCAAGGGCATCAGCGGGTCCGAGCTGGTGCAGATCATTCGCGCCATTCACGGCGGCCAGTCGTACGTGGCTCCGGCCTTGGCCGCGGTCATGCTGCGCAAGTTGCGGCAAGTGGAGCCGCCGCCGTTCGAAGCCGCGGCCGGCGAGCAATTGACGGCGCGCGAAGACCAGATCCTCTGCCAGGTGGCGCAGGGACTGACCAACAAGGAAATCGCCCGAAACCTCAGCATCAGCGAAAAGACGGTGAAGCACTACATGACGCTGATCATGCAGAAGCTGCAGGTGCGCAACCGTGTCGAGGCTGTCCTGCGGCGCCAGCGCCGGTAGCCATCCGCCGGTCAGGCCATCAGCGCGGCAACCTCAGGTCCCGCTGACCGATCAGCGCTGCCTCAACTCGATTGCGCACCTGCAGCTTCTGCAGGATGTTGGTGACGTAGTGCTTCACCGTCTTCTCGCTCAACTCGAGTTCGGCACCGATCTGTTTGTTGATCATGCCCTGCGCGATCAGACGCAGGATCTGGACTTCCCGTTCGCTCAAGGCAGCAAGGCGGGTACTCTCGCTCTGAGCAGCGGTATGGGACGGCGAATGCGCTGCATCGCCTGCCAACAGCCGCGCTGCCAGCGCCGGCGTAATGTAGACTTCGCCTTGATGAATCGAGCGGATGGTGTGCGCCAGATCGGCGCCGCTGATGCCTTTGAGCACATAGCCGCGTGCGCCAATCCGCAATGCCCGGCTGACCGTCTCCTCGTCCTCCCGTACCGTGATAACGATGGTAGCGACCGCCGGGCAGGTCTCGGCGATCTGACGCAGGGCCTCGAGACCGCCGCCGGGCATGTTGATGTCGATCAGCATTACATCGGGCAGAAACTGTTCGGCGATATGCAATGCCTCATCGGCCGACTGCCCCTGCGCGACGATTTCGAGATCCTGTTCACCGCTGAGCGCCTGCACGATGCCCTGGCGCATCAACGGGTGATCGTCGACGACCGCAATCCGAATGGCATCCATATTTGTCTTCCTACGCATCATCGCTTACCCCTGTCGACATTGGCAGCCTGGCCGTCAATGTGGTTTTGCGGCCGCGGCCGGATTCGATCTGCAGCGACCCACCGAGGCTCTCGATGCGATCGTTCAACCCCCGCAATCCCAGACCCGATGCTGCACCGCCTGCCACCTGCTTGAAACCACCGCCCTCGTCCGAGACCACCAGTGCGATACTATCGCCGTCAGCCCACACGTCTACTGCCTGGCCCAGGCCACCGGCATGGCGATAGGCATTGGCCAGCCCCTCCTGCACGAAACGATAGGCACACAGTTTCAACGCCGGGCTGACCGGGCCGGAAAGTGGCGCGCAGTGCAGATTGACAGAGGTTCCGGTCAATTGCTCATGCCGCTCCACGACCGCTCCGATCGCCTGACCGAGGGTCAATTCGTCGATCTCCGGCACGGCAAAGCCGGCGGCGATATTGCGTATCTCCTTCAGGGCATCGTTTAACACGGCACGCACGCAGATACGATCGCCGGCGGCGGCCGATGACCCGGCGCTATCGGACTGCCCTGCGGGTAATGGCGTCTGATCGTCCAACCGCAGCAGTGCCAGACTGATGAGCTGGGCCGGACCGTCGTGCAGATCGGCACCCAGCCTGCGCAAGTAGCCTTCGTTGCTTTCGCTGGCACGGGCCGAGGCCCGCTGTGCCCGGGCGCGAAGCTCCTTGTTTTCGGCGAGCAGGCGCGTGAGATCCGCAACCCGCTGCTCGAGGCTGATCCGTTGATGCTCGATCGTCTGGCTACCGCGACGGACGATGGCGAACAGGGCCGACAGCATCGACAGTGTGACCGCCGCAACCACCAGCCACGACATCAAGCGTGCCCAGTCGAGCTCCAGCTTCAGGTCCTCGGCCCTCTCGTAGAACTCGCCGACCGCGATGATCTTGTCGGTGCCACGAGCGCGAAGCGGCATGTAGAGTTCGAGCAGCGGAATCCCGGTGTTCTTCTCGAACTCGTTTTCTGCGTCCTTCAGCTGGTCGAATTCGGCGACGACGAGCCCGGTCCAGGCCTTCTTCAGTCCGCTCGACGGCTCGAAACGCTGCCCGACCAGCTCGGCCCGACTGCTGGCCACCACGGTTCCTTCGCCAGCCCAGATCTTGAAGGTGAGTATCTTGTGGCCGAGCGAGGTATCGGCCAGCAAGCGGCCGAGTGCCTGGACTTTTTCCGGCGAGATTTGCGTGCCGCTGGCCAGATCCTGCACGAGCGGCTCGACGAAGTTCTCCATATAGAGTGCCGCGGACGTGGCGGCACTGTGGGTCACGCTTTCCTGGATGCGGCTGCTCACCCATAGGCCGATGAGTGTCATTGCCGGCAAGAGGACGATGCTCGCACAGGTCGCAAATTGCCGAGCCAGGCTCCATCCCAACCAAACGCGCTTCAATACGGCTATCACTATGGTCGTCCAATCATAGACACGGGCCGATCGAACATCGCGCTATCCCTGCTGTCAGCAATCGTCGGAGACAATTTTGCTCCTGATCGTGTGCGATGCCATGATCGCGAGGGCAAATGCTAGTTGCGGCGCCGGCGTCTGGCCATGCCCAAGCAATACCCGTGCCGGAGATCATTGGACCAAAGTCCAGTGCGATAATGCCAATGCACCACCGGGACGGAGATGCCCGCTGGTGCCGCTGCGGGAATCGTTCGAAGAGCCGCCATGCAGAAGCGGTTTGCCTACATCAGTGAAACGTGCAGCGGTGGCACGCGGCTCGACCACGGTAATGCCGCTTCCAGGGCCGACGCGACCTGCAGCACGGTGTGCTCGTCGGCCGGCCGGCCGGCGATCTGAACACCGATCGGCAGGCCGGAAGAGTGCATGGCGAGCGGCAACGACATCGCCGGCGTACCCATTATGTTATGCGGTATCGTGTACTGGATCGGCGCGCAGAAGATCTCCTCGACCATGTTGTGCCAGCCCACTCCGGGCTTTGACAGGTTGTAGCGTCCCCATGGCTCCGATACGTGCGCCGTGGTCGGCGACAGCCAGATGTCATACATCGAATAGAACGCTCCCATCCGGCGGCGCGCGACGTTGAGGTCGGCGAGTGCCTGCATGAACCGCGCAGCCGTGATCTCCTTGGCGTGCTGGTAGATCGACAGGATCACCGGCTCGAGCGTATCGGGACCGATCTTGGTGCCGGCACGCCGGGCATAGCCCTCGAGCCGGGCATCGAAGCCGAAGAAGAACAGGTCATTGGTCGCGAGCATCGTTTTCATGCCGCCCATGTCGACGTGGGCGCGCTCGACGGCATGTCCCATGCCGGCGAGGAGCTTGCCCACCGCGTTGACGGCGTCGGCCACTTCAGGATCGGGTTCCACGCCGGCCAGCGCATCGAGAATGATGCCGACACGAAGCTGCTTCGGCTTCTGCCCGGCCAGCGTTGCATACGGCTCGGCCGGCTTCGGAATGATGAAAGGGTCGCCCGGCTGCGGCGCCGACACCCAGTCGAGAACGGCCGCGACGTCGCGCACCGATTTCGCCTGCACCAGGTTTTTCGAGTAGCCGAAACCCGGCTCGTCGACCACCGGAGCCAGCGATACCCGGCCGCGCGACGGCTTCAGGCCGACACCGCCGCACCAGCTCGCCGGGATGCGGATCGAGCCGCCGATGTCCGAGCCATGCGCCATCGGCACCATGCCGGAGGTGACCGCCGCCTGCGCGCCGCCCGACGAGCCGCCGGCCGAATAGCCCTGTTTCCACGGCGTTGAGCAGTTGCCGTAGAGCACGCTCTCGGTGGTCGCCGACATCGAGTATTCAGGCGCCGCCGTACGACCCATGATGTTGAACCCGGCGGCCTTGAGCCCTTCGACATAGGCAGTCGAGGCCTCTGCCTTCATGCCCTTGCACAGCCGCGAGCCGAATTCGATTGTCCGGCCGGCCTCGTGGCCGAACACGTCCTTGATCAGCATCGGCACACCACGGAATGGTCCAACGCCGAGCCCGGCTTCGTCGAGCCCTTCGGTGCGGTCGGCATAAACCTCGACCACGGCGTTGACCACCGGGTTTGCCTTGGCGATCGCGGCCACCGCCGTGAGCGCCAGCTCTTTCGCCGTCACCTGCTTGCGACTTACGAGTTCGGCAAGCCCGGTCGCGTCATGGGCGGCATATTCGGAAAGCTTCATCATGGCACGCCTTCTCCTGTGACGAGATTGTGCTGCGGGCGATTGGCGAAGCCGCGTCCGGGGGCGGCGGCAAACAGCCCCTTGGTGTAGTCGTGGCGCGGGTCGGCGAAGATGCTGGCGGTTGGCCCCGTCTCGACCACGATGCCGTTCTGCATCACCGCGATGCGATCGCAAATCTGGGCGGCGACCCTTAGATCGTGCGTGATGAACAGCACAGCAAGATCGAACTTGCGGCGAACTTCGTCGAGCAGTCGCAACACCTGCGCCTGTACCGATACGTCGAGCGCCGAAACCGGCTCGTCGCCGATCAGCAGCACCGGCTCCATGGCGAGCGCGCGGGCAATGGCGATGCGCTGGCGCTGACCGCCGGAAAACTGATGCGGATAGCGGTCGAGCGCATCCGGCGACAGCCCGACCAGCCCCATCAGGTCGCGGGCCCGCTGCATGGCCTCGGCCGGCGCCAGTCCGAAATTGACCGGTCCTTCGACGATCGACTGGCCGACGGTGCGGCGCGGATTGAGCGATCGATAGGGGTCCTGGAACACGATCTGAACGCGCCGGCGATGAGGCCGCAGATCGCGCTCTGGCATGGCGGCGACGTCGATACCGCCGATTCGGACTGCGCCCGAGGTCGGATCGACAAGGCGAGCAATACAGCGCGCCACCGTCGACTTGCCCGAGCCCGACTCGCCGACGATGCCGAGCGTCTCGCCGCGCCTGACCTCGATCGACACGTCGCTGACGGCCTTGACTACGCGGCCGACCGACGACAGCCAGCGGCGCCCGCCGTAGGTCTTGCTGAGGCGATCGGTGGCGAGCGTAACCTCGCCGGCAACCGCCTGGCGGGCCGGTGGCGTCAGGCTCGGCACCGCTGCGATCAGCATCTGGGTGTAGGGCTCGCGCGGGCGGTTCAGGATTTCATCGCGCGTGCCCTGCTCGACGACGCGACCGGCCTGCATCACGACGACCCGGTCGGCGATCTCGGAGACGACGCCGAAGTCATGGGTGACGAACATCACGCCGGTGTTGCGCCTTGCCTGCATCTCGCGCGATCAGCTTCAGGATCTGCGCCTGGGTCGTGACGTCGAGCGCAGTCGTCGGTTCGTCGGCGATCAGCAGGGCGGGGTCGAGCACCAACGCCATGGCGATGACGATGCGCTGGCGCTGGCCGCCCGACAGCTGGTGCGGATAGGCGTCGATCAGCTGCTCGACGTCGGGCAGATGCACGGCGCGCATGATCTCGAGAATGCGGCTGCGACGGCCGCCGCGATCGAGGTCGGTGTGGATCTCCAGCACCTCGCCGATCTGGTCGCCGACGCGCTCGACCGGGTTCAGCGCCGTCATCGGCTCCTGGAACACCATCGCGACCCGCATGCCGCGAATCTGGCGCATCTCGGCCGCCGACTTCGTGGTCAGTTCAGCACCCTCGAGCCGGATCGAGCCGCTGGTGCGGCTGAGCTGGCCTTTCGGCAGCAGCGCCATCACGGCCTGTGAGGTCACCGACTTGCCCGAGCCCGACTCGCCGACAACGCAGACGATCTCGCCAGGGTTGACGCTGAACGACACGTTCTCGATAGCATTGTCGCGATCGCCGCCGCCGGCAATGGCAATTGTGAGATCGCTGATCTCGAGAATCGGGCGGGCGCTTTTCAAGTCACACCCGTTTGTGCATTTTCGGATCGAGCGTATCGCGCAAGCCGTCGCCCAGCATGTTCACGGCCAGCACCGCCAATGCCAGGAACACGCCGGGATACAGGATGTTGTGCGGATAGATGCGAAAGAACTGGCGGCCCTCGGCCATGATGTTACCCCAGGTCGGCGTCTCCGGCGGGATGCCGATGCCGAGGAACGACAGGATCGCCTCGACCAGGATCGCCGAAGCGCAAATGAAAGTGCCCTGCACGATCAGCGGCGGAATGGTGTTCGGCAGCACGTGCCGCCACAGCAGCAGGTCGGGTCGGCGTGCCGACCGTGATCGCCGCTTCGACGTAGGGCTCTTCGCGCACCGACAGCACCACGGATCGCACCAGCCGGACCACCCGCGGGATCTCCGGTACGGTGATGGCGACGATCACCGCGCCCAAGCCCGCACGGAACAGCGAAACCAGCGCAATCGCGAGCAGGATCGCCGGGATCGCCATCAGCCCGTCCATGATCCGCATGATCGACTGCATCGAAGGCGCGGAAGTAGCCGGCGACGAGGCCGATCAGCAGCCCGATCAGCGACCGAGATCGCCGCCACCGTCACGCCGATCAGGATCGAGATGCGGGCGCCGTAGATCACCCGACTGTAGATGTCGCGACCAAGGCTGTCGGTGCCCATGCGATGAACGATCATCGTCGGTGTGCCGTCGCTCGCGCGCACGGTACGCTCGGTGCCCGGCACCTTGTTGCGCGCGGCCGGATTGATCTCGGTCGGGCTCATGGTGCCGAGCAGCGGTGCTGCGAGCCCGATCAGGATCATGCCGGCGACGATGAATCCACCGATGACGACGCCGGGATTTCGCAATAGCCGCGACAGCAGCGACACCGGGGCACGGCGCGGCGCCTTCTCGACGACTTCGGCGATACGGGCAGCGTTGTCGGTCAATAGCGGATCCTCGGATCGAGCAGGGTGTAGACGATATCGACGGCCAGGTTGATCATCACATAGACCAGCGAGAACAACAGGATCACCGCCTGGATCACCGGATAGTCGCGTGCCAGCACGGCATCGACTGTCAACCGGCCGAGACCTGGTATCGTGAACACGCTTTCGGTCACGACCACGCCGCCGATCAGCAGCGCGACGCCCAGCCCGATCACGGTCACGATCGGCACCGCGGCGTTGCGCAGGGCATGGCGGAACAGCACGGTGCGCTCGATCTGGCCCTTGGCGCGCGCGGTACGAATGTAGTCCTCGGACAGCACCTCGATGACGCTGGTGCGCGTCATACGCGCGATCAGCGCGATGTAGATGATGGCGAGCGTGATCGACGGCAGGATCAGCCGCTGCAGCCAGCCGCCGACGCCTTGCGCGAGGCGCTGATAGCCTTGAACGGGGAGCCAGTTGAGCTCGATCGCGAACAGATAGATCAATGCGTAGCCGATGACGAATGCCGGCACCGAGAAGCCGAGCACCGAGAAGCCCATCACCAGCCGGTCGATCCAGGAGCCCTGCAGCTTTGCCGCCAGCACGCCGAGCGGCACCGCGATCAGTACCGCCAGCAGGATGGTGAAGAACGATAGCGACAGCGTCGGTTCGATGCGATCGGCGATCAGGTCGGCGACGGTCTTCTTGAAAAAGAAGCTCTCGCCGAAGTCGCCTTGCGCGATCTTGGCGATCCAGATGAAGAACTGGGTATAGATCGGCTGGTCGAGCCCGAGCTTGGTGCGGATCGCCGCGATCTGCTCGGAATTGGCGTTGTCGCCGGCGATGATGGCGGCCGGATCGGCCGGCGTCAGCCGCAGCATCAGGAACACGAAGATCGCAACGACGAGGACGACTGGAATGGTCGCCAGCATCCGCCGCAGGATGAAGCTCAGCATCGGCCGATCCGTCCGTCGGCGAACGGCGGGCAGACGCCCGAAGGCTCCGCCCATCCGCACTCTACTTGATCTCGACATTCCAGAACACCGGCGCCGGCGCAGTCGGAAAGCCGGTCACGTTCTTGCGTGCGGCGCCCGGCTGATACCACTGGCCGAGGTGGAGATGCGAGGTCATTTCGGCAGCGCGCATCTGCACCGCCTCGGCGATCGCCTTCTGCTTCGCCGGATCGGTCTCGCGGGCGAACTGATCGCGCAGCTTCTCCATCTGCTCGTCGCAGGGCCAGCCGAACATCGCCTTGTCGCAGCTCGAGTTGAAATAACCGGCCATCACCGGATTGGTGATGTCGGCGGACACCCAGGAGGTGAGGAACGCGTGCCAGCCGCCGGCCGCGGGCGGGTCCTTCTTGGCCCGGCGCGCGACCAGCGTCTGCCAATCCATCGACTGCATGTCGACCTTGATGCCGGCCTTTTCCATCAGCGACTTCGCCACCGGCGCGAGGTTGGTCAGCACCGCCAAGTCGGTGGAGTGCATGAGGACGATCGGGCTGCCGTCATAGCCCGCCTCCTTGATCAGTGCCTTGGCCTTGTCGATGTTCGAGCCGAGCTTGTCTTCCATGCCCTTGGTCGAGGCGAGTGCGGTGCCGCACACGAACATCGCCTTGCATTCCTTGTAGTAGTCGGGATTGCCGATTACCGCATCGAGGAAATCCTTCTGATTGAAAGCGTACCAGAGCGCCTCGCGGAACTTGGGATTGTCCATCGGCTTGTGCAGCCAGTTCGGACGGAACGTGTACTGGTTGCCGAGTGGGTTCCAATCGACCAGCGTGATGCTGGCATCCTTCTTCAGCAGCGGCAGCAGGTCGTGTGTCGGCGCTTCTATATAATCGATTTCGCCGGCCAGGAGCGCATTCACCGCCTGCTGATGATCGCTGATGGCGCGCCATTCGACGCGATCGACCTTGACGACCTTGCCGCCGGCCAGGCCTGACGCCGGCTCCGAGCGCGGCTTGTATTTGGCGTTCTTGACGTAGACCGTCTTGTCGCCGGGCTTCCACTCGTCCTTCTTGAAGACGAAGGGGCCCGAGCCGATGAAATCGGAGATCTGGGTGTTGGGGTCGGTGTCGGCGACGCGCTTCGGCATCATGAAAGGCACGTTCGAGGACGGCTTGCCGAGCGCGGTCAGCACCAGGCCGGTCGGCTCCTTCAGCTTCATGACGAAGGTCTTGGCATCCTTCGCGGTAACCGTGTCGACGAACGAGTAGAGCTTCTGGCCGAGCGCGTCCTTCTTGCTCCAGCGGCCGAGCGAGGCGACGCAGTCCTCGGCCGTCACCGGCGTGCCATCGTGCCACTCGAGGCCATCGCGCAGCGTGAAGGTGTGGGTCAGTTTGTCGGCCGACGCCTCATAACTGTCGACCATCTGCGGCTTGGCGACACCCTTCTCGTCCTCGGCAAACAGTGTGTCGTAGATCATGTAGCCATGGTTGCGAACGATGTAGGCCGTGGTCCAGATCGGATCGACGATCTTCAAGTCCGAATGCATCACGACGCGCAGCGTCTTCTGCGCCTCGGCGGGAGTGGGTGTCCCCCAACTGGAAATCGATGCCACGGCAATGGCTGCCACCATCGCCGCACTGCTGAGACGCGACTTGCTCGATCTGGCCGACATGCGAGGTTCCTGCATTGGAGTTCGATGCTTCTGGCTTGGACTGGTGACGAATGTTGACCGGGGATGCCATCGCCCGTCAAGCTATTGCCGATGCCGCTTCGAACTAATTGACTGGAGGCTTCCCCGATGCGCTTGTTTGCTGCTTCACTCGCCACCGAGACCAATACATTTTCACCGATCCCGACCTCGCGGGAGAGCTTCGAGCACGATTTCTATGCCGCCGCCGGAAAACACCCCGACGAGCCGAAGCTGTGCACTGCACCAATGCTCGTTGCCCGTCGGCGCGCGAAGGCCGAAGGCTTCGAGCTCATCGAGGGCTCGTCGTTCTGGGCCGAGCCGTCGGGAACCGTGACCAGGGCCGCCTATGAAGACATGCGCGACGAGATCCTGACGCAATTGAAATCCGCGCTGCCGGTCGATGGCGTGCTGATGGGCTTCCATGGCGCGTTCGTCGCCGACGGTTATGACGATGCCGAAGGCGACATGCTCGAACGCATCCGCGCCCTCGTCGGCCCGCAGGCGGTCATCGGCTGCGAATATGATCCGCACAGTCACCAAACCGAGAAGCGCGTCGGTCTCGCAGATGTCTCGGTGCTGTTCAAGGAGTACCCGCATACCGATTTCATGGAACGCGGCGAGGAATTGGTGACGCTGGTGCTGCGCACGATCCGCGGCGAGATCAAGCCGGTGGTGTCGCTCTACGACCCGCGAATGTGGGATTTCTTTCCGACGACCACCGAGCCGATGCGCTCGTTCGTCGATCGGCTCAAGGCAATGGAAGGGCGCGACGGCATACTCTCGATCTCGATCGCGCACGGCTTCATGCATGCCGACGTCGCCGACATGGGCAGCCGCGTCCTCGTCTACACCGATAACCGCAAGGCCGAAGGCGATGCGCTGGCGACCAAGCTCGGCCAGGAACTGTGGCAGCGGCGCGGCACCTGGTGCCCGGCGCCGCTGTCGCTGGAAGACGGCATCACCGCGGTGCTCGGCCATAACGGCAAACTGGCGATCCTGGCCGAGCCTGCCGACAACGCCGGTGGCGGTGCCGCATCCGACAATACGCTCACACTCCACGAACTGCGCCGGCGCGGCGCGAAGGACGTTGCCGTAGCGCCGGTGTGGGACGCCCAAGCCGTCTCGTTCTGCCACATGGCGGGACTTGGCGCCCGCATCCCGCTGCGCTTCGGCGGCAAGGCCTCGGCCGGTTCCGGACAGCCGGTCGACGCCCAGGTCGAAGTCATCGGGCTCGCCCGGGACAGCTGGCAGCACTTCGGCTCGGCCCGCGTGCCGCTGGGCGATTGCGCGGCAGTGCGCATCGACGGCGGCATCGACGTGATCCTGATTTCCAGCCGGACCCAGGCACTGGGCCGGGAGCTTTTCACCCACCTTGGGCTTGACCCGGCATCCTATCGCACGCTGGTCCTGAAATCGGCGCAGCATTTCGCCGGCGCCTTCGGGCCGCTCGCCTCGCTGATCCTGCGCGCCGACACCGGTGGCTGCTGCCCGCCCGATCCGGCCAAGCACCCCTACATCAAGCTGCGCCGGCCGCTGTGGCCGCTCGACCAAGTGGTCGAAGGGCGACTGCTATTGTAGGCCTTGCTAGATGACCGCCTGGTTCCCAAGTTCCGACACAATCTGATGGCTTGGAGGTCCATACTGGGGGGCAGGGCGGATCGCCTCGTGGTTCCGCGATCAGGTGTGTTATCCATGTGCGATTCCGGGTACTAGGCTCTTAGTAGCCTTTGGATCTGATGACGCATTGCACGCCGAATTGGCCACGGGCTTTCCGTCGCCTTGAGATATACCGTCGTCATCGCTTATCCGAGGTAAAATCCGTATGGCCCCAGAGATCGGACACTTTGCGCTCATCCTGGCGCTGGCGATCGCGCTGCTGCAGTCGGTGGTGCCGCTGGTCGGCACGCGGCGGCGCAACGCGGTGCTGATGTCGTTTGCCCGGCAGGCGGCGCTCGGCCAATGCGCCTTTGTCGTCGTGGCCTACATGGCGTTGACCTATGCCTTCATCACGTCCGATTTTTCCGTCAGCATCGTGGCGGCGAACTCGCACACCGCCAAGCCGTTCATGTACAAGATCTCGGGCGTTTGGGCGAACCACGAAGGCTCGATGCTGCTGTGGGTGCTGATCCTGGCGCTGTTCGGCGCTGCTCTGGCCGCCTTCGGCCGCAACCTGCCGGTGCCACTCAAGGCCAATGCGCTTGCCGTGCAGGGCATGATCAGCCTCGGCTTCCTGGCCTTCATCGTCTTCACCTCGAACCCGTTCGAGCGGCTCGATCCGGCGCCGCTCGACGGCAGCGGCCTCAACCCGATCCTGCAGGACCCCGGCCTCGCCATCCATCCGCCGTTCCTGTATCTCGGCTACGTCGGCTTCTCGATGGCGTTCTCGTTCTCGGTGGCGGCCCTGATCGAGGGCCGGATCGATGCCGCGTGGGCCCGCTGGGTCAGGCCCTGGGTGCTGGCCGCCTGGTGCTTCCTGACCATCGGCATCATGCTCGGCAGCGCCTGGGCCTACTATACGCTCGGCTGGGGCGGCTGGTGGTTCTGGGACCCCGTCGAGAACGCCTCGTTCATGCCGTGGCTCGCCGGCACCGCGCTACTGCACTGTGCCCTCGTCGTCGAACGGCGCAATGCGCTGGTGAGCTGGACGCTGCTGCTCGGCATCCTGACCTTCTCGCTGAGCCTGGTCGGCACCTTCCTGGTGCGCTCCGGCGTGCTGACCAGCGTGCATGCCTTTGCCACCGACCCGGCGCGCGGCGTCTTCATCCTGGCGCTGCTCGTCATTGCCACCGGCGGCGCGCTGACGCTGTACACCATCCGCATGCCGCACTTGAAGTACGGCGCGCCATTCTCACCGGTCAGCCGTGAGGGGGCGCTTACGCTCAACAACATGCTGCTGCTGGTGGCGACCGGCACGGTGTTCCTCGGCACCTTCTATCCGCTGGTGGTCGACCTTGCGACCCGCGACAAGATCTCGGTCGGCCCGCCCTACTTCAATCTGACGTTTGTGCCGGTGATGATCCCGCTGCTGGTCGCCATGGCCGTCGGGCCGATGCTGAAATGGAAGCGCAGCGACCTCGCCCAGGCCCTCCGGCAGTTGCGTTATCCGGCGATGGCGGCGGCGGCAGTACTGATACTGATCGTCGCAACCTCGTTCGGCCGCGGCCTTCTTGGCATGATCGGTCCGGCGGTCGGCATGGCGCTCGCAGTGTGGCTGGTCGGCGGCTCGCTGGTGGCGCTGGCACATCGGGTGCGACTGGGCACAGTGCCCTATGAGACCTCGATCCGGCTCGCGCGCAACACGCCGCTGGCGTTTTACGGCCTTATCATCGCCCACGCTGGCATGGGGCTGACGGTCGCCGGCATAACCGGTATGTCGGCCTGGGCGACCGAGACGGTGCAATCGCTGCGGCCGGGAGAGACGCTGCAGCACGCCGG
Source organism: uncultured Alphaproteobacteria bacterium (assembly GCA_963741505.1). Taxonomy (GTDB): domain Bacteria; phylum Pseudomonadota; class Alphaproteobacteria; order Rhizobiales; family Hyphomicrobiaceae; genus JAKFWF01. Next base: position 461,823 of record CAVUIJ010000021.1, read on the forward strand.
CTACGACGTGCGCTTCCGCAACCTGCAGGTACTGCCGGGCCCCAACTACGAGGCCCAGCAGGCGACCTTCGACGTCACGGTGCGGGGCGGCCGGCCGCTGACTACGCTCGTCACCGAGCGCCGCTTCTACCCGGTGCGTGAGCAGTTCACGACCTCGGCCGGCATCCGCACCAACCTCGTCTCGAACATCTACATCACGATCGGCGATCCGGAGGCCAACGGCACCTTCGCGGTGCGCTTCTACTATCATCCGTTCGTGCCTTGGATCTGGCTCGGCGCACTGGTGATGGCGCTCGGCGGCTTCGTTTCGCTGGCCGATCGGCGACTGCGGGTGGGGTTACCGCAGACCGCGCGCAGGCAGACGCCGCCGGCAATGCCCGGCCTGCCCGCTGCGGCCGAATAGGAGGGCTGCTACCATGCCGTTGCCGACCGAACGCCTCACCCGCTTTGCACCGATCGCAGCCTTCGCCGTGATTGCTCTCGGTCTTGGCCTGGCGCTGACGAACGACCCGCGCAAGATGCCTTCGACGCTGATCGACCGGCCGATGCCGGCTTTCGCCCTGCCGCCATTGGAGGCCAGCGGCGAGGGCTTCGCCACCGCTGACCTCGCCGGCAAGGTGGCGCTGGTCAATCTCTTCGCCTCCTGGTGCCCAGGCTGCCGGGTCGAGCATCCGACGCTGCTGCGCCTCGCCCGCGAGGGCAAGATCCCGCTCTATGGCATCAACTGGAAGGACAAGCCGGGCGACGGCCTCAAGTGGCTCAAAGCCAACCGCAGCCCCTACCTCAAGGTCGGCGACGACAGCAACGGCCGGCTCGGCATCGACCTCGGCGTCACCGGCGTACCGGAGACGTTCGTAGTCGACCGCAGCGGGCGCATCCGCTATCGCCACGCCGGCCCGATCACCGAGGACGTCTGGCAGGAAACGTTCGAGCCGCTGCTGGCATCGCTGAGGAGCGAGCGATGAGACCATCGATCAGAGTGATGTTGGTGTGCCTGGTGCTGGCGGTCGCGCCGACGCAAGCGGCATGGGCGGTCACCCCCGACGAGATGCTGACGGACCCCGCCCTCGAGGCTCGCGCCCGCGATGTCAGCCAGCTGCTGCGCTGCGTCGTCTGCCAGAACCAGTCGATCGATGATTCGAGCGCGCCGCTGGCCAAGGACCTACGTATTCTCGTGCGCGAGCGGTTGACCGCCGGCGACAGCAACGCCAAGGCGATCGACTTCATCGTCGCCCGCTACGGCAACTTCGTGCTGCTGAAGCCGCCGATGCAGCTCAACACCGTGCTGCTGTGGTTCGGACCGGCGCTGCTGCTGGCGTTGGCCGCGTTCGGCCTCGTGCGCACGCTGCGGGGGCAGAGCGCGCCGGCCGCGACCGACGCCGCCGCGCCGCTCACCAAGGATGACGAGGCACGCCTGGCCAAGCTGCTCGCCGACGGCGGCGAGACGTGAACGCTGGCGAGCGCGCCTGCCTGCCCGATCACCGAGGGGATTGAAACGATGTTGCTCTGGATCATCCTGACGGCGATGACTTTGGCCGCCGCGGCCTGGCTTGCGGCGCCGCTGCTGCGCCGCTTCGACGGCAGCGCTGGTGCCGCCAGCGAGCTCGAAGTCTATCGCGACCAATTGGCCGAAGTCGAACGCGAGAAGGCGGAAGGCGCGATCGACGCCGATCAAGCGGTCGCGGCTGGCCTCGAGATCAAGCGGCGGATGCTCGCCGCGCAGCGCGAGCAGACGACGGCTAACGGTCAGTTGTCGCTCGGCGAACGGCATATGGCGGTGGTTGGCATCGCCGCCATCGTCGGGCTCGGCAGCGTCATTCTCTATAGCAATGCCGGCCGGCCGGATCTGCCCTCGGTCGCCCGCGCGCCGACGACGCTGGTGCTCGGCGACCGCCTGCAGGGCCCGAGCTTCCGTTCAGCCCGGGGCGACGCCGCAACCCCGGTTGCGGCAGCGCAGCCCGGTGCCGCCGTCGGCGGACCGCCCACCGCATCGCCGCCGGTCGCGCAACAAGCGACCGCGCCCGGTGCCCCACCGCTCGGTTCGGTCGACGATATGATCCAGCGGCTGGTCGACCGGCTGAAGAAGGATCCGGGCAACGTCGAGACCTGGCGCATGCTCGGCTGGTCGTACTTCGCGACCGAGCGTTACGCAGAGGCAGCCGACGCCTATCGCAAGGCAACCGAGCTGCAACCGAAGAATGCGTCGCTGCTGACGTCCTATGGCGAAGCGCTGGTGCGGGCCGCCGACGGCCAAGTCAAACCGGAGGCGGTGGCGGTGTTCGACGCCGCCCTGGCGCTCGAGCCCAAGGACCCGCGCGCCCGCTTCTTCAAGGGGCTCGTTCGCGAGCAGGGCGGCGACAAGCGCGGCGCCATCGATGCCTGGATCGCGGTGCTTGGCGACGCCGCCGCTGACGATGACTGGGCGCCGGATCTGCGCGCCCGCATCGTCGAGCTGGCCGGCGCGCTCGGCGTTGATGTCACGGCAAGGCTGCCGGCGGCGCCAACAGCGGCGGCCACCTTGCCGACGCCAGCGGCCCCGGCGGGCGGCATCCTGCAGGCGCTCAAGGATCGCGGCGCCCAGTCCGAAGAGGCGCCGGCCGCGCCTGGAAGGGGCCCGAGCGCCGAGGCGGTCAAGGCCGCCGAGAGCCTGATGCCGGCCGACCGCACGGCAATGATCCGCGGCATGGTCGAGGGCCTCGCCCAGCGGCTCGAATCCTCGCCGCGTGACGCCGACGGCTGGATCCAGCTGATCCGCTCGCGCAAGGTATTAGGCGAGGCCGACGCCGCCAAGGCGGCCCTCGCCAAGGCACTCGCGGCTTTCGCCGACGCGCCACCGGAAAAGACCCGCATCATCGCCGCCGCCCGCGAAATTGGGGTCACGCCGTAAGCACCAGCGACCTTGCGAGGCCGCAGCTCCACCCGTATGCTTGCTACCGATTGCCTTGGGACCGCAGGTGGGTGGACGAGCAGCATGGCCAGGCAAGTCGCAGCGGTGATCTCGGCCCTCATGCTTGGGCTGCTCGCGGCCTGCGGCCAGGACGCTGCGAAGACCGGCGAGATCCGCCCGGTTCGCACTGTCGTGGTCGATCCCAAGCCAATCGATGATGATCGCCAGGCCGTCGGCGAGATCAAGCCGCGGCAGGAGAGCGATCTCGGCTTCCGCATCTCCGGCAAGGTCGTCTCGCGCGCCGTCGATGTCGGCGTATCAGTAAGAAAGGGCGACCTGCTCGCACGCCTCGACGAGCAGGACTATCAGAACAGGCTGCGCTCGGCCGAGGCCGACGTCGCCGCCGCCGCGGCAGTGCTGACCGAGGCGCAAGGCGCCGAGGAGCGACTTCGGCAACTGCTCGCAACCGGCGTGACGACGCGCGCCAATTACGATGCCGCGCTGAAGAACCTGCGTTCCGGCGAGGCCAAACTCAATTCCGCCAAGGCGGCGCTGGCGCTGGCCAGGGACCAGCTCGCCTATTGCGAGCTCCAAGCCGAGTTCGACGGCATCGTGACCGCGGTCGGGGCCGAGGCGGGGCAGGTGGTCAACGTCGGTCAGATGATTGTGCGACTGGCACAGCCAAACGACAAGGACGCCGTATTTGCCATTGCCGAGAGCGCCTTCCGCGGCCGGCCGGCGTCCGATCGGCCCGAGGTAATCGTTACGCTACTGAGCAATCCGAGTGTCGTGGCCGAAGGCGTCGCCCGCGAGATTTCACCCGTTGCGGATCCGGCGACGCGGACCTACCAGGTCAAGGTCACGCTCAAGAACCCGCCCGAGCAGATGCGCTTCGGCTCGAGTGTCGTCGGCCGCCTCAAGACGACGACAGCGCCGGTGGTCGTGCTGCCCGGCAGCGCGCTGTTCGATAAGTCCGGTCTGCCAGCAGTCTGGGTCTATCAGCAGGCGACGGCCTCAGTCGTGCTGAAGCCGGTCGCCGTTGCGCGCTACGAGACCGACCGTGTGGTGATCAGTGAGGGTCTCGCCAAGGGCGACATCGTCGTCACCGCCGGCGTCAACCGCCTCCGCGAGGGACAGAAGGTCCGCCTCGCCGAGGAGAGCGCGCAATGACCGGCTTCAACCTCTCGGAGTGGGCGTTGAGGCACAAAAGCTTCGTCGTCTACCTGATGCTGGTGTCGGCGATCGCCGGTCTCTATGCCTACGACAAGCTCGGTCGCGAGGAGGACCCGCCGTTCACCATCAAGACCATGGTGATCAAGACGCTGTGGCCGGGCGCCACCTCGACCGACACAGTGCAGCAGGTGACCGACCGGATCGAGAAGAAGCTCGAAGAGGTGCCGGGTCTCGACTACGTGCGCAGCTACACCAAGCCCGGCAAGTCAGTGGTGTTCGTCAACCTCAAGGATAACATCCGCGCCGTCGAGGTGCCCGACCTGTGGTACCAGGTCCGCAAAAAGGTCGGCGACATCAAGGGACAGCTGCCGTCGGGTATCGCCGGCCCGTTCTTCAACGACGAGTTCGGCGATACATACGCCATCATCTATGCCTTCACCTCGGACGGCTTCTCCCATCGCGAACTCCGCGACCATATCGACCGGGTCCGCGCCGAGCTCTTGCGCGTTGCCGATGTCGCCAAGGTCGATTTGATCGGCACCCAGGACGAGAAGATCTATCTCGAGTTCTCGACCCAGCAGCTCGCCGCGCTCGGCCTCGACGTCAATTCTCTGGCGCAGACCCTGCAGGCGCAGAACGCCATCGCACCTAGCGGCATCGTCGATGCCGGCGGCGAGCGGATCACCATCAGGGTCTCGGGTCAATTCGTCTCGGAGGAAAGCCTCAAGGCCGTGAATTTCAGACATGGCAATCGGTTCTTTCGCCTGAGCGACATCGCCAGCGTTCGGCGCGGCTACGTCGACCCGCCGCAGCCGATGTTCCGCTTCAAGGGCGAAGCCGCGATCGGCCTCGCTGTCGCAATGACGCAAAGCGGTGACGGTGAGGCGCTCGGGCGCAACGTCAAGGCGCGGATGGCGCAGGTAATCGCGGATCTGCCGATCGGCATCGACAGCCACCTCGTCGCCGACCAGCCGCACGTCGTGCACGAGGCGGTGGGCGAGTTCACCAAGACCTTGTGGGAGGCGATCTTCATCGTGCTGGCGGTGAGCTTTGTGGCACTCGGCTGGCGGCCGGGCATCGTCGTCGCCGTCGCCATCCCGCTGGTGCTGGCGATCACGTTCGTCGTCATGTACCTTCTCGGCATCTCGCTGCAGCGCATTTCCCTCGGCGCCCTGATCATCGCGCTTGGGCTTCTGGTCGACGACGCCATGATCGCCGTCGAGATGATGATCACCAAACTCGAGGAAGGCGCGGACAAGATCACCGCCGCCACCTATGCCTACACCTCGACGGCGTTTCCGATGCTGACCGGCACGCTGGTCACGGTCGCAGGCTTCGTGCCGGTCGGCTTCGCCAAGAGCAGCGCCGGCGAGTACTGCTTCACGATGTTCGTGGTGGTCGCGATCGCGTTGCTGGCATCGTGGGTGGTCGCCGTGCTGTTCACGCCGCTGACCGGCGTCTACATCCTGCCGGCGATCATGGCGAAGCACGGCGGCCATGGCGGCTCGTCGTTCTCGCAATGGTTTCACCGCACGCTCGATTGGGCCTTGCGCCGCAAATTCCTGGTGATCGCAGCGACGACGGGACTTTTCCTGCTGTCGCTGGTCGGCATGAGCTTCGTCCAGCAGCAATTCTTCCCGGCCTCTGACCGGCCCGAACTGCTGGTCAACCTGACGCTGCCGCAGAGCGCATCACTTAACGCCACCCGGGCGACCGTCGACCGCGTCGAGAAGATCCTGAAGAGCGATCCCGACATCGACTACTGGAGCTTCTACGTCGGCCAAGGCGCCATCCGCTTCTACCTGCCGCTCGACGCCCAGCTCGCCAACGACTTCTTTGCCCAGGCGGTAGTGGTGACCAAGGGCTTCAAACACCGCCCGCAAGTGCAAGCGCGGCTCGAGAAGGCATTGGCAACCGGCTTCGACGATGTCATGGCGCGGGTGAGCCCGCTCGAACTCGGGCCCCCGGTCGGCTGGCCGCTCAAGTTCCGGGTCAGCGGTACCGATGCGGTCAAGACGCGCGAGCTGGCGCTGGCATTTGCCCAGGTCGTCGGCGGCAATGCCAACACACGCAACATCAACTACGATTGGAACGAGCCGGCCAAGATGATCAAGGTCGAGGTCGATCAGGATCGCGCCCGCGCCCTCGGCATCAGCTCGCAGCAACTGGCCAACAACATCAACTCGGTGCTGTCCGGCTCGACCATCACCCAGCTGCGCGATGCGACCTATCTCATCGATATCGTCGCTCGTGCGGTGCCGGAGGAGCGGGCGAAACTCGAAACCCTGCGCAATCTTCGCTTGGAATCCGCAGCTGGTCGCAGCGGTGCCGCTCGCCCAGATCGCCACGCTGTCGTATGTGCAGGAGCCGCCACTGATCTGGCGGCGCCAGCGCCTGCCGACGGTGACGGTGCAGGCCGACGTCGTGCCGGGCATCGAGGCGACGACGATCGCCAGTCAGCTTGAACCGGCGATCGCCGCCTTCCGCGCCAAGTTGCCGCCCGGCTACGCGGTGGTGACCGGTGGCGCGATCGAGGACAGCGCCAAGGCCCAGAACAGCATCTTCGAGGTGTTCCCGGTTATGGTGCTGCTGATGGCGACGATTTTGATGGTGCAATTGATGAGCTTCCAGCGCCTTGGCCTCGTATTCCTCACCGCGCCGCTGGCTTTGATCGGCGTTGCCGGAGCGCTGCTGATCTCGCGCGCACCGATGGGCTTCGTCGCCATTCTCGGCATCATCTCGCTGACCGGCATGGTGATCCGCAATTCGGTGATCCTGATCGATCAGGTCGACCAGAATATCGCAAGGGGGGAGCAACCGTGGCACGCCGTGATCTCGGCGACCGAGCACCGGTTGCGGCCGATCCTGCTCACTGCGGCGGCGGCCATCCTCGGTATGATCCCGATCGCACCCACCGTCTTCTGGGGGCCGATGGCGTACGCCGTGATGGGCGGCCTCGCGGTGGCGACAATCCTGACACTAGTGTTCCTGCCGGCGCTCTATGTCGCGTGGTTTAGAATCGAGCCGCCGCCGGTGACGGCCGGTTGACGATGGTGCCAGGCTAGAGCCTGGCACCATTCGCGGCACCGGTGCCAGGCTGAAGCCAGGCACCGTTCACCGATTTCAACCGACGAGCTTAGTCGCCACCAGCGATGGTCGGGTTTCGAACGCCTTGTGCCACATCGCAGCGGCCGGATAGGCGCTGCGCCAATCGAACGCCGCAAAGCGCAAGTCGAGATAGCTCAGCGCGCTGGCGTAGCTGATGGTGCCGATGTCGCAGCGATCGCCGAACTTCGGCGCGGCAGCGTCGAGCGACGCCAGCGTCGTCTTGATCTTGTCCATCTGGCCGGCCAGCCACTCCGGCCAAAGTTTGTCGCCGGGGCGCAATGTAGTCTCGTAGCGGGCGAGCAGGGCTGCACCGAGAATGCCGTCGGCCATCGCCTGATCGACGATCGCCTGCCAGCGCGCCGAATTGCGCGGGAACAGCTTGTTGCCGCCGAGATGGTCGAGATATTCGCAAATGACGCGGCTGTCCGCGAGCATCTGGCCATCGTCGGTGATGAGCGTCGGCACCTGGCCGAGCGGGTTGTGCGCGATGATGTTCTTGTTGCGATTGATCGGGCTGGCGGCGGCAGTCACTTTCTCGATCTTGTCGGCAAGATTGAGCTCATGCGCGCAGATCATCACTTTTCGAACATAGGGCGAGGTCGGCGAAAAAAAGAGCTTCATGTTGTCTCCTGGTGTTTCCGATGGATGAATTCATTCGGCCGCGCCGGATATTACCCAGATCATAGCCGATGGTCGCCCGCGCCTCGGATTTATTTTGCGGCGGCGCCATGCTCGGCCACTCCCTGTTGCCGCGCGAGACCGATCGCCTCGCGCAGCACCGCGCGATCGCCGATATGGTTGGCGAGCAGCAGCACCAGGCGCGCGTTCATCCGCACCGCCGCCTCGTCGCTCAAGTCGCGCTGGCTGCCGATCAGCTCCTCATAGAAACCGTCGGGATCTGGGATGTTGGGTTTGGTGTTGAGGTTCATGCTCCTGCTCTCCCGTCAGGCGCCGATTGCACGCGCCAGCGCCGCGCGAATGCGGGCTTCGTCGAAAGTGCGCCAGCGGGCGGCGACATGCTGATCTGGCCGCAACAGATAGCTGGTGCCGGGAGCCGCCGCATAGCGCTTGGCCAACAGCCCCCGGGTGTCGGTGATGTCGCGGCCGACCGCCAATATCCGGGCGGCGATCTTGCCGCTTGCAATGTCGCGACCTCCAGCCGGTTCGCCGAAGCTCAAAACGGCAAAGCCGCCGCCGATGGCGTTGAGCAACCAGCCGTCCTTGCCGCCGATCGTGATCGGCGCGTCGGGCGCGTTGGTGCCCGGCGGCACGCCGCCATCGAACGTGTCGACGTCGGGCGTGTTGAGCGGCGAGTTCAGGTACGGCGTCGGGGTCGACAGCCGGCCACTGTTGACCAGAGGCCGGGCGAAGGTGTGCTCGCGCGCCAACTCCAGCACGGCATCGCGGTAGATCCGGCTAGCTGAATTCTTCGGCGTGATGAAGTCCGTCGAGCGTGTCGAGTGCAAGAGATTGTCGTCGGCTGCGAAGGCGCGTTCGGCATGGTAGCTGTCGATCAGCGCGGCTGGCGCGCAGCCACGCATTACGAGCGCGAGCTTCCAGGCGAGGTTGTCGACATCCTGCACGCCGGTATTGGCGCCGCGGGCGCCGAACGGCGACACCTGATGCGCCGAATCGCCGGCGAACAGCACGCGGCCGTGGCGGAAATCGTCGATGCGGCGGCAGGCGAACTGGTAGATCGACACCCACTCGAGTTCGAACTCGGTCTTTTCACCAAGCATGGCGCGGATACGCGGCATCACCCGCTCCGGCTTCTTCTCCTCATCCGGGTCCGCGTCCCAGCCGAGCTGAAAGTCGATGCGCCAGACGTTGTCGGACTGCTTGTGCAGCAGCACCGACTGGCCACGGTGGAACGGCGGATCGAACCAGAACCAGCGTTCGGTCGGGAAGTCGGCCTTCATGACGACATCGGCGATCAAGAAGCGATCCTGGAAGATCTGGCCGGTGAACCCGGCGCCAACCATGCGGCGGATATCCGAGTTGGCGCCGTCGCAGGCGATCAGCCATTGCGCTTCCATGTCGAAGGCGCCGTCGGGCGTTTCGACCGTCAGGCGCGCGTGGTCGCTTGCCTGGGTCAACCCCGTCACCTTGTGCTTCCAGCGCAGATCGATGAGGCCGGTCGCCTTACAGCGATCGATCAGCATCTCCTCGATGTGATACTGCTGCAGGTTTATCATCGCCGGCATCTTGTGGTCGGCCTCGGGCAGCAGATCGAACTGGTAGCAAAGCCGGTCGCGAAAAAAGACCCTGCCGACCTTCCAGCTGACGCCGCGTTCGACCATCGAGCCGGCGCAGCCGAGCCGGTCCCAGATCTCGAGCGGGCGCTTGGCGTAACACACCGCGCGCGAACCCATACTGACCGTATTGTTGTCATCGAGCACGACCACGGCCAGGCCATGGAACGCCAGATCGAGCGCCATCGTCAGGCCGATCGGTCCGGCCCCGACCACGACCACCGGATGCCGCTTGATCTCGCCCGCTGCCTGCTCGGCCGAGCGCACGTAAGGAAACTGCGGAAACGCGTAGGTCTTCAGCATGATCTCCAGCCTGCATAGGATGCGGTCCGGGGCGCGGCCAGTGTTCAGGCCGAGCCGCGCCAGCAATTGCTATCCTATCAGGCCCGCGGCGATCATGCCGCATGCGATCTGCTTCTTGCGCGACTCCAGCTGCGCGCGAATTCGGCTGCGATCGCTTGCGACCGCTGCCTATCCTCGCGTCGGCCGGAACGGCGAGGCGAAAGTGACGCCACAGGTGACGCCTTTCGACCAGCACGAAACGCAATCGACCTCGATCCTGTCGTTGCGAATGATCAGCTTGAAGTTCTGCGGAAATACGACCGGAGCCGCAAACGGTTTGCTGGCCACGCCGGCAAGCTGCAATTTGGCGCCAGACGACGACATGTCGAGGACGACGCACTCCAATTCCTTGCGGCTGCCCGCAGCAACGATGTAGGCCAGACACCGCGTCTGCTTGCGGCGTGCGCGGCGACGGGTTTCTATCGCCTCTGACCCCGCCTGAGCGGATGCACTGCCGGCATCGCCGACAGCGGTCTCAGGATCTTCGACGGATTTCATGTCGCAGCTCGCTGGTCTGGCGTTGCATTGATCGCGGGTAATCGGTCCGCCGATACACGCTATCAGGCGGCCGTTGATCAATCCTTCAGCGTAGCTGCTCCACTGCCGACCGAATCTACCGGCATGGCTAATCAGCCGTTAACCGGCGCACCGCCTAGTTCGAGATCGGCGCAGGCGGTGCCGTCGCCGGTGCGCTCGGCGCGCCCGACGCCGCGCCCCCGGCCGACGAATTCGTGAACGACTTATAGGCGCTCGACCGTTTCTCGCCGCCGCGCTCTACTTCTGGTGCGGGGAAGACGAAATCCGTCGGACGAGCAGCCATTGCCGCAAGGTTGCGCTGCGACGCGCAGCCGAAATTCGCATAGGGCAGCTTGTCTGGATTGTTGGCCGTGTTCTCCGACCAGTCACCACAAGCCGGCCCGACCGCCGCCACGCGATCGTACGACAATGTCATCGCGCCGCGATATTCCGCTGCGCGCGGCCGTTCGCGTACCCGCAAGGCCTCAGGGTGCAGCCCGGCTTGATGCGCCACACTGCGAAGCATCTTGAGCCGCGCGGCGATCAAGCGCTGATTGCCGGGGCTGGATTGGACCCAGACCGTGATCGGCCCTTTGCCCTCCTGCTTGTACTTCGTCATGAAGCGCATGGCCTGGAGGTGCACCGGCGGGCGCGCCATGTAAGGATCATCTGCCAAGGCAAGATCGAGTGTCGGCGTATCGGCCACGACGACGATCGGGTGCCGCTTGCGCGGATCGGTCAGCATCGGATGGTCGTCGTCGGCGATCCGCGGGCTGGTGTCACAGCCTTGCGCCACCATGCCCGCAAGAACGAATGCCAGCGCAGCGCACACGCGCCGCCGATGGCGCAATGCGACTAGTCCGGTGCCCGGCGTCGGGCTCGCAAAGCTGATCATTATTTCAATCCGTTGTCTGGATATTCAATGATGAAGCCGACGTCACCGTTGCCGATGCTCGACGCAAGCTTGCCCGAAGGACGATAGATCCGGTGCAGCGTGCCCCGGAACAACCCCTGCAGGTCGGTCTCCGGCGCGAAGCCCTCGTCCGATCGGCTAAAGGCGTCGGGATCGTTCGGACGCACGATATAGGGCGTCACCAGAATGACGAGCTCGGACTGATTGCTGCGGTAGTCCTTGCTGCGGAATAGGGCACCGAGTACCGGCAGATTACGCAACTCGGGAACGCCGTCGACACCTTGCCTCGTCTGGTCCGACAGCAATCCGGCCATGGCCAGTGCCGATCCGCTCGGCATCTCGACCGACGTCTCGGCCCGGCGCACCTGCACCGCCGGCACGCTCAGACCCTGGATGGCGACTGCGCCTAGCGACGACAATTCGCTGACTTCGGCCGAAACCTTGAGGTTGATCCGGCCCTCGGCAAGAACGAAGGGTGTGAAGGATACGTTGACGCCAAACGACTTCCAGCTGATGCTGATCGTGTTGTTCTGATTGGCGACCGGCACCGGGAACTCGCCGCCTGCCAGGAATTTTGCCGTCTCGCCGGAGATTGCCGTCAGCGTCGGTTCGGCCAGCGTCCGCGACAGGCCGACCCGTTCAAACGACTCGATCAGCGCCGATGCGGTATTGCCGTTCCACTTGCCGGTGACCTGCAGCGCGCTACCGGCAGCCGCGCTCGGCACCTTTTCGGCCCCTGTGAAACCTGCCGCCGTCGCCACCAGAGATGAAATCGGGAAGCCGTTCTGGATCACCTTGGTGAAGGTGAGATTGCCGGACTGCGCGATCGCCTCCGGCAGATTGACGCCGAGACGTCGGATCGCCTCGCGCTGGATCTCGGCGACGGTGATCTTGAGCAGCACCTGCTCCTTCTCCGCCACCGTGATCAAGTTGATCACCGGAGTGCCCTTCACGAACTCCTTGGTGAGTTCTTCCGCGCGCCCTGCATCGGCGGCACGCGCGACCCTGCCGCTGAGGACGATGCCGTCGCCAGGCGCCGATACCTTGAGCTTCGATCCTGGCAGCGACGTCCGCAGCATTTCCGAAAGATCCGACAGGTCATACTGGACCGAGATGTCGAGCACCAGCAGCTTGCGTCCGTTCTGGCCCAGGAAGAATGCGTTGGATTTGCCCAATCCCTTGGCGAACAAGATGATGCGCCGCGGCGTATTGATCGAGGAATCGACAGTGCCAGGATGCGAGACGATCACATCCTTCGCATCGACCGGTAGCTCGATGATCATCGCCTTGTGCAGTCCGATGACGACCTTGCGGTGCGCCGGCAATGCTTCGGCGACTTCGAATCGCATGATCGAATCCGCACCAGACAGCGCCTCGCGCTGTGCCCAGCTGGGATAAACAGAGGCAAGCATGATCGCCATCAGCGCCAGTAGGCGCGAGAGCGGCAACATGAATTGGCTCGACTTGCACGACATTGGCGGCCCCGCTTGCAACCATCGCCTCATCTGCAGGCGCCCGCTGTACGCAAGGCGCGCCGATCTACGCGTGCACAAAGATCTGCAGCAGGGACGACGAACATGGCCTGACGCTTTCACGCTCGGCCGAGGCTTGGATTAGCGAGAGTCTGTTCGATTTGGCGACGGGCAAGATCAAGGCTCGCGGAAGCCAACCACGTCTCCACGGCTTATCCACAGACCGCCATTCGCGGTCGAGCACTGGAGAGGGCACAAATTGCCCGCCGATTGGCCCGCCAGGCGATCGGCCGCACGTGTCCGTGGACTGAGTCTCAAGATTGTTGACAGCCGACCGACTTGGCCTGGCAATGCGGACTAGTCGCGTCGCACGGCTTCGCACCAGTCTGGTATCGCGGCAGCCAGCCCGAGTTCGATCCGTTCGGCAGGCTGCAAGCAGCCGCCCGAAATCGCCCGGGCGTATTTGATCGCCTCGCTCGCCGGTCCAAATAGCGGCCAGCTGGCAACGGTTCCGTCCTGCAGCACCGCCAGCGCCCGCCTCCCGCGCTCGGTCAGGTCGAGACTCGCGATCTTGCCATCAGCGTGGCTTATGCGTGCGAGCAGCCGGCCATTGTCGGCGCTCCACAGCGCGGCATTGCCACCCCAGGACAAGGTCAGAAGCCAACGGCCGTCGGCGGCAAACGCGACGTCGCGTATCACCTCGGTACCGGTTTCCAGCCTGAATGCCGGCACCGCAGTTGCCGCATGCCATGACGTCACTGCACCATCCTGCATAATGGCGATGACCCGACTGCCATCGGGGCTGAAGCGCGCAGACATCACCGCGGTCCCGTGCTGGTTGAGCCGGTGCACCAGCTTGCCGGTCGCGGCTTCCCAGATGAAGGCAAAGCCGTCAAGCGCCGTCGACAGGACGAAGCGGCCGTCCGGACTGAATGTCGCCTGTGTCACCGACCCAGCATGCCCGCTCAGCACCGTAACCTTGCGGCTGCGCCCGATGTCCCAGACGCGTACCGTCTTGTCCGACGACGCGGTTGCCAGCTGATTGCCGTCGGCACTGAAAGCGACGGCCGAGACCTCCCAGTCGTGACCCTCGAGATTGTCCTTGAGCCTGCCGCTGCGGCCATCCCACAACCGCACGCCGCCGTCCTGGCTGACAGTGGCAATGGTCAGTCCGTCCGGACTGAATGCCGAAGCACGGATCTCGCCCTCGTGCCCCGACAGGATCAGCTGCCGCTTGCCGGTCGACAGCGACCAGATCTCGACGGTGTGATCGTCGCCCGCCAGCGCGACACGATCGCAATCGCCACTGACCGCGGCACCGCTGAGCGCAAACGGCCGGCTCTGCAACTGCAATGGCAGCAGACTGCCATCGGCGCGCAACGCCCGCAACGAGCGGTCGGCCGCGGCGGCAATGATGGTGCGGCCGACGTCGCAGAACAGGGTTGCCGGACCGGCATTCGACGCCGCCGGCACGGGCAAAGCCGCGATCTTTTCGGTCAGGCCTTCAGCGATCAGCGAGGCGGCAGTCTGAGTCTGGGCGGTTTCAGCCAAACCGGAACCGTCCCGGTAGGCGATTTCAAGCGCCAGCAGCAGTGCGGTTCGCGTCCGGCCTTTTTCGATCTGGCCGCGCGCGAGATCGACATGGAGGCGCTGCAGCCGCTGCGCCTCGATCGCCGCCCGGCGCTGTGCTGCTTCCGGAGTGATACTGCCGGCCGGTTCCGCCGACCCTGGTGACGATTGCGCCGCGGCGGCGTCCGGATCGGCGGTCTCGCCGTCATCGGACATTGGCGGCACGTTGCCCGGCGCCGTCGCAACCCTGCCAGGCCGCGTTGCGACTGCGGGTGCAGGGTTTGCCGGTGAGCGGACGGAAACGCCGGTCACCTGCTCGATCACCATCGGAATGAACAGCCGTACGATCAGGAAGAATGTGACGACCACCAGCCAGAACGTGCCGCTGCTCGACTTCTTCACGACCTTGTCGATCACGTTGATGCGGTCATCATCACGCATCGAATTCTTGGCGACGCTCGCCATGATGAACGACTTTTCGCTGTCGCCGAGCTTTTCCGGAAAGTCGTAGAGCCAGGATTCGGCACGCGCCAAGGTCTGGCCGCGCAGCAGCAGCGCCGGCTTCAAGTCGGCGGGGGCATGGCTCCAGGAGACGTGCGCCCGGTCGAAGGCGCTGCGCATGACACCGAACTCGAGCTTTGCCCGCAAGATGGAATCGCGGCTGGCGCGCACGGCTCTCACGAATTGCTCCTGCGGGACGCCGCCGGCATCCCTCATGTCGATCCCAGTTCGGCCGCCGATGCGCCTCGAGGCATGGTGGCTGTGGATAGCGAGGATAATCCCAATGCGCGGAACGAGGATTACGAGAATCGCTATACCGCCAAGGATGCTCATCGAGAGTTAAGCGATGCTTAAGGAATGCCCGGACAACGCAGTTTGCTGGTCGGTCACGGGTTCAAGGCGGATAACGAGGTACGAACGATGGACTCGCAGCGCACAGGCCATGCAGATGCTTCCCGGCGGCTACTCAGCACCGCCGCCTTGATAACCGCAATGTCGGTGCTCACGGGCTGTGCCAGCAGCACCTCGCCGTGGCTCGGCATTGCCGCGCCCGCCGCCCAATCGCAAACGGCTGCCGTGCCCGCCGCCAAGCTTCCGCTCGGCGAGTTGGCGCGGGCGCAAGCCCAATCGCCATCCGATCCCAAGCTCGGACTACAGTATGCTCGCGCCCTCAAGGCGGCCGGAAAACCCAAGGAAGCGCTGGCCGTCCTCGATGCCTTGCCCGAAGGCGGCCCGCTGCTCCAGCCGCTATTGGTCGAGCATGGCCTGATCGCGCTCGAACTCGGCAAGACCACCAGGGCGCGCCAGCTGCTGCTGCGCGCCACCGCGGAAAAGACCAAGGACTGGCGCGTGTTCTCCGGCCTCGGAATCGCCTCGTCGAGCCTCGGCATGCACGCCGAGGCGCAGGGCTTCTTCGCCAAGGCATTGGAATTGTCGCCCAACAATCCGACCGTGCTCAACAACATGGCGATGAGCATGATCCTCGACAAGAAGCTCACCCAGGCGGAGGGATTGTTGCAGAAGGCAACCGACGGCGGCAGCCAGCAGGCTCGCACCAAGTCGAACCTGGCGCTGGCCAAGGCCCTGCGCAGCGATCCCGCGATTGCGTCGGGCAGCGGCCAGGCCGGCAGCGACGACAAGCCCGCTGGTGCCGTCGAAGTGCCGTCGCCGAAGGCCAAGCACGCCGCTGCCACCGACACCGGCAGTCCGCGGGTCGACTAGGCGGCCACGTCGAACAGCAACACCTCGGCGTCGCCTTCGCCGACGATGTTCAGGCGTGTCGCGTCGTCGATCGAAGCACCATCGCCCTCCTCGAGCCGCGTGTCATTGAGCACGATCGCACCTCTGGCCACCTGAACCCACGCCGCACGTCCCGGCTTGACCCGATGCGACACCGCCTCGCCGCGCGCCAGCAGCGCGGCGAAGATGTCGGCGTCCTGATGAATGATCACCGAGCCGTCGCGGCCGCTGCGCGAGGCGATCAGGCGCAACTTGCCGCGCTTTTCCTCGGCCGGGATCGCTTTCTCTTCGTAGCCCGGCGCCAATCCGTTGCGCTCCGGCACGATCCAGATTTGCAGCAGGTGGACGGGCTCGGTCTTCGAGGCGTTGAACTCGCTGTGACGGATGCCGGTCCCGGCCGTCATCCGTTGGACGTCGCCAGGGCGGATGACCGAGCCGTTACCGAGACTATCCTTGTGCTCGAGCGCTCCCTCGATGACGTAGGTCACGATTTCCATGTCGCTGTGCGGATGCGTCGGAAAGCCACCACCTGGCCCGACATGGTCGTCGTTGATCACCCTGAGCGGACCGAAGCCCATGTGCCGGGGGTCGTAGTAGTTGCCGAACGAGAAGCTGTGCCGACTGTCGAGCCAGCCGAAGTCGACATGGCCGCGTTCCGCCGATTTCCTGATTGCAATACCCACGATCGTCTCCCTCTCGCATTCGCCGGCCGGAGCGACATCCGGCGTTGTTCGGCAAGAATTTGGGGTCGCCGCCGACGCACTCAATCTGCGAGATTGACCCAGACTGGGTCCGGGCGGAGACAATGGTGGACTCGACTGGCCGGGCGCGCTGCAAGTGCGCGGTGTCGCTGCCTCAGCTGCCCGACGGCTCCGCCTGCCGCTTCTTCTTATGGGCGAATTTCGAAGCCGGCTTCGGCCGCCGTCGCGCGCTTGCCGCCGCGCTCGTCCGCGGCGGCCGCGACAGAACCCGCCCTGGCGCGGCGGGCGCCGAACGCTCTTGTGTGCGCGGGCGACTTCGGATTCCGTTGCGGTGCGTCCGCGCGTGATGACGCGCCTGGCGCTCGCCGGCGGTTGTCGCGGTCTCGCCCGCCGCTTCGCCGTCGACGCGGCTGATGTTGCCCTCCTTCGGCTTGTTGGCCCGCACCGCTTCGGCGAACCGATCGGCATGCTCGGCCACGATCTCGAAGCGGGTGTCGCGATCGAAAATCTTGATGGCACCGATCTCCGCCTTCGAGACGTCGCCGGCCTTGCAGATCAGCGGCAGCAGCCAGCGCGGATCGGCGTTGCGCTCGCGACCGATATTGAGGCGGAACCAGACCATCTCGCGGCTGTCGGGGCGCTGCGGTCGCGGTCGCGGCGAACCGCGGTCGAACGAGCGGTCGCCGGCTTCGCCGCCGCGTCGCTTGAACGGCTGTCGCTCGTGCCGTTCGCGGCCCGTATGGGCGCGATCGTCGCGGCGCGGCGGACCGGTATCCTCCGACAGGTCCTCCGGCGCCGGCAGTCGCGCTCGCTGCATCCGCACCAGCGCGAGCGCGATCGCGGCGACCGATTGCGCCTGCTGCAGCGAATGCGCCAGCGCCAACTCGTCCTCGGTTGCCGGCTCGGTGAAGATCGCATCGGCCAGGAACCGCTCCTGGTCGCGCGCGCGGATTTCGTCGGCGGTCGGTGCCGGTCCCCATGTGACCCTGATCCGCGCGTCGTTCAGTAGCGTCTCGGCCTTGCGGCGCCGATTGAACGGCACGATCAGCGTGCACAACCCTTTCTTGCCGGCGCGGCCGGTGCGCCCAGAGCGATGCAGCAGCGTCTCGCTGTCGTTCGGCAGATCGGCATGGATGACCAGCGCCAGATCCGGCAAATCGAGGCCGCGTGCCGCCACGTCGGTTGCGACCAGCACGCGCGACGCGGCCGTCGCGCAGCGCCTGCAACGCTTGCGTGCGCTCGTTCTGGGTCAGTTCACCCGACAGGGCGACGGCCGAGAAACCGCGCTCGATCAGCCGCGCGTGCAGCCGCTTCACGGCTTCCCGGGTCGAGCAGAACACCAGCGTCGCGCGCGCCTCGTGGAAGCGCAGCACATTGACCACGGCATTCTCGATGTCGTGGGCCGCGACGCGAAAAGCGCGATAGTCGATATCGGCGTGCTGCTCGTTGCGACGGCCGGTCTCGATGCGGATGGCGTCGCGTTGATAGCTGCGGGCAAGCGTCTCGATCTCGCGTGGCATGGTGGCCGAGAACAGCAGCGTCTGGCGGGATTTCGGCGTCGCGTCGAGAATGAACTCGAGATCCTCGCGGAAGCCGAGGTCGAGCATTTCGTCGGCCTCGTCGAGCACGATGGTCTTCAGCGCCGACAGATCGAGGCGGCGGCGCTCGAGATGATCGCGCAGGCGGCCGGGCGTACCGACCACGATGTGGGCGCCGGCGCGCAGCTGACGGGCTTCCTCGCGGCCGTCCATGCCGCCGACGCAGGATGCGATCCGGGCGCCGGCTTCGGCGTATAGCCAGATGAGCTCGCGCTGGACCTGCACGGCAAGCTCGCGGGTCGGCGCGATGATCAAGGCGAGCGGCGCCTCGGCGCGCTCGAAGCGCTCGGCGTCGCCCAGCAGGGTCGCCGCCATGGCGAGGCCGAACGCGACCGTCTTGCCGGAGCCGGTCTGGGCCGAGACCAGCAGATCTCGGGTCGCGGCCTCTGCCGCCAGCACCGCCACTTGCACCGCGGTCGGTACCGAATAGTCGCGTGCGGCAAGAGCGCGCGCAAGCGCAGGATGGGTCGCAGGGAACGTCATGGCAGAGCTGATCCAGGGGTGCGATGCCGCGCGCCGCCGGGCTCAAGTGTGCGCGGGCGACAGCGGGCTTTGAAGCCGTTGTTGGCATTCCTGTACGCGCTTCGCCGGTGATCCGCCAGTGCACGAAAGGTCTCGCAACGCCGGTCAGCTAGGTGGTCATACAACTTTTGCCGCGCATTACGTCCTCAGCGAACTTTACTTTTTCTATTTTCCCCTCGTTTTCCGAGGGGGAGCGGGGCGGCCGTGGTCCACGGCGGTCTTCCGCGTTTCTTTTCTTCAAGTGGCCCAGAGCCACCCCACTTGGACGCATTTTCGCTGGGCACTTCCGCGTTTAGACGGAGCCTTTCGAGGCTAGCGTTGGAACCCCAGGCCTCCCCGAGGCCTCACACATGGGGCACGCGGTACCCTCCGGTTCGTCCCCGTTCGTACGGGATTGTTTGCACACGGAAACGTTCATCCCGACTGCCACACCTGAACGCCTTCGAAGCGCGCCCTCGTGGACCGGAACATCAGCAGTATCGCATGGCGCTGCGCGACCGTGGATAACTTTCGGGTGCGGAATTTCCGGAGGCGTCGTTAATGCGCCAATTCCCTCTCCCCCTAGCGCCTTTGCGCGTAGGGGGAGAGGGTTAGGGTGAGGGGCAGCAACACGGGGAACGATGCCTGGCTTCAGGCTGGCACCTTCGAGACCTGTGTTCGAGCAAGCGGCTGCCCCTCACCCTCGGCCGGCAAGACCGCCGGCCTCTGCCCTCTCCCCCGAAGCGGCGGGGGAGAGGGTGAGAACTCGAAGGAGGAGGGATCAGAGCGCGCCCTCGCGCAGCGCAACACCACCAATATCGCTTGGGTCCGCGAAGCGTGGATAAGTTTCGGGTGCGGAATTTCCGGTGGCGTTGTTAATGCGAAGCGGGGCCGGATTTCAGCCGGGCGCCGCGATGCGACGCCGGCGCGCCGCCTCGATCAGGCCGCCGAGGCCCGCCGGATAGATGCGCATCATGACGATGACGATGCCGGCGAAGATCACCATGCTCCATTCGCCCCAATCGGTCAGATAGGCGGTGAGGAAATGGATCGGCGGGGTCGAAAGCAGCGGCCCAATGAAGGAGCCCATGCCGCCGATCACCACCATGACGATGATCTTCGCCATCTCGCTGAAGTCGACGATGGAAGGTGTGAGCGTCAGCACATAGTGGGCGTTGAGCACGCCGGCGAGGCCGGCCATCGCGCTCGACACCACGAACGCGAACAGTTTGACCCGGGTGGTGTCGACGCCGAGCGAGGCTGCCCGCATCTGATCGTCCTTGACCGCGCGCATGAAGTAGCCGATCGGCGATTTCAGGATGACGTGCATGATGAGCAGGCACGCCCCGGCGATGATCGCAAAGGTGTAGTAGTAGACGATCGGCCGGACGTGGCCATAGAGCGAGGGCACGCTGAGCCCCAGATCGCCGCGGGTGAAATCGTAGGCCGCGGTCAGCAGGATGCGGAACGTCTCGGCAAAGGCCCAGGTGGCGATCGACAGGTAGATCGCCCGCATCCTGAGCACCAGGATGCCGATGACGAACCCGGCGAGCGCGGCCGCCGCGATGCCGGCCGGCACCGAGACCCACAGCGGCACCTTCAGGTGATAGACCAGCAGTCCCGACGTATACCCGCCGCAGGCGGCAAACGCGTGATGGGCGAGCGAGAACTGACCGGTGAAGCCAGCCAGCAGGTTCCAGCTCGCCGCCATGATGACGTAGTAGGCGCCGATCGCCATGACGTGGACGATGTACTCGCTGGCGACGAACGGCAGTGCCGCCACCGGCAGTGCCGCCAGCACGGTCACCAGCGCCACCCGCCGCCAATCGACGAACGCGCCCCAGTTGGCTGGTCAGCCCAATAGACATTCCTGCACCAGCTTGCGCACGCGCGCGTTGTCGAATTCGTGCCCCGGTCCCTCGGCCTTCACCTGACCAAGGTTGAGCAGATAGAGATGATCGGCCAGCGGCAGCGCCTGCTCGACGTTCTGCTCGACGAGCAGGATCGCGGCGCCGGTCGCCTGCCGTGCGGTCGCAAGGATCTCGTAGACCTGGGCGACCAGATTGGGCGCGAGGCCGACCGTCGGCTCGTCGATCAGCAGCAGGCGCGGATCGGTCATCAGTTCGCGCGCGACCGACAGCATGCGGCCCTGTCCGCCCGAGAGCGAGCCGGCCTTGTCATGGCGCTTGGCTGTCAGTGCCGGAAACGTCGCATAGACGTGCTCGAGCTGACGCTGCATACGCGCCTTGTCGCGGCGGAACACCCAGGCGCCCATGCCCAGGTTCTCCTCCACGGTCAGATGCGGGAAGCTGTTGATGTCCTGCGTCACGTAGCTGATGCCGGCCGCCTTCAGCGCGCTCGGCTTGGCGCCGGTGACATCGCGGCCTTCGAAGGCGACGCGGCCGGTATGCGGCTTAAGGAAGCCGAAGATCGCCCGCAGCAGCGTCGACTTGCCGGCGCCGTTGGGACCGATGACGAGCGTGATCTCGTTCGCCCGCGCCGTGATCGACAGGCCGCGCAGGATGTCGACGCCCGGCACGTAGCCGGCATGGATGCCATCGGTGGTCGAGGATCGCCGCGCCGCTCATGCCGCGGTCCGCCCCAGGTAGGCGGTGATCACATCCTCGCGGGCGGCGATCTCGTCGAGGCTGCCTTCGGCCGCGACCTGGCCGGCGATCATCACGGTGACGACCGGGCACATGCGGCGGATGATCTCCATCTCGTGGCTGACGATCAGGAAGGTGATGTTGCGCGTCCGGTTCTCGTACATGATGAGCTCGATCAGGGTGTCCTTCACCACCGGGTTGATGCCGGCGAACGGCTCGTCGAGCACATAGACGCTGAGCTGCGGGATCATGAAGCCGGCGCAGGCCTGCAGCAGCATGCGCTGGCCGCCCGACAGCGAGCTTGCCGGCGTGTCGGCGAGCGGCTCCAGCGTCGACAACCGCAACAACTCGCGCGCGCGGGCGAGGCCGGCGGCGGTGCCGTCTCGCGCGCCGCTGGCGAAATAGGGAATCATCAGGTTCTCGGTGGCGGTCAAATTAGCGAACACGCGCGCCATCTGGAACGAGCGGACGAGGCCGGCCGCGGCGATACGATGCGGCTCCTGTCCGGTGATGTCGCGATCGCCAAGACGCACCGTGCCGGCATCGGGCGTCTCCACCCCGGTTATGAGATTGACGAAGGTGGTCTTGCCGGCGCCGTTCGGGCCGATCAGACCGCGCACTTCGCCGCGGCCAAGCCGCATGCCGACGTTGTTGTTGGCGACGAGGCCGCCGTAGCGCTTGACGAGGCCCTCAGCGACCAGCACCGCGCCGCGATCGGTTGTCGCCGTCATGCCTCGCGCCCCTTCTCGCCGAACAGGCCGTTGGGCTTGACCAGCAGCACCAGAATGACCAGCAGGAAGCCGTAGGCATTCTGATAGGGCGAGGAGATGAACGAGGTGCCGAGGCTTTCGACAAGCCCGAGCAGCAGGCCGCCGATCAGTGCGCCGGGTATCGAGCCAAGGCCGCCGATCACGATGATCTCGAAGCCCTTCACCGTCGTCACTGCGCCGTTGGTCGGGAATACCATGAACAGCGGCGCCAGCAGCGCGCCGGCAAGGCCCGCCATCGCCACGCCGATGGCGAATGCGGTGGCATCGAGCCGGAACACGTCGACCCCTGACGTTTGCGCCGCCACCCGGTTCTGCGCCGTCGCGCGCAGCGCCAGGCCAACCCAAGTCTTCTTGATCACCAGCCAGAACAGGCCGAGCGCGATCACCGCGCACAGCGAGGCCGCGACCCGGGCGCCTTCCTGCGGCAATGGGCCCAGCCAGATGATCGGCAGGTTGGTTTCCGGGCGATACTGGTTCGGCCCGCCCAGAGCCACGGCGAGGCTGCGCAACAGCAGCAGCAGCGCGATCGTCACCACGGTGGCGTAGTCGTCACGCCGCTGCATCGGCCGGTCATACATCGGCTTGATGAGAATGGGCTCGAGCAGGTAGCCGACCAGGAACGTACCGGCGGTGGAGATGATCACCGCCAGCCACCAGTAGCTCGGCCCGAGCAGGAAATGCACGGCGACGAACTGGATGTAGCTGCCGATCATGTAGAACTCGCCCATCGCCCAGTTGATGGTCTTCACGATCGAGTAGATGAAGGTGATGCCGAGCGCCATCAGGGCGTAGAGCACGCCCACCATCAGGCCGGAGATCACGGTTTGGATCAAGAGCTCGGTGGAGAACATCATCTTTGGTCGGACCAGTGGGCAGGGGTGTTCAGGCTTCGGTGCCTGGCTTTGGCCTGGCACCGTCGCGGGTCGGGTGCCAGGCTAAAGCCAGGCACCATACGCCATCGGGTTGGGCCGGTGCGGGCGCGCTCAATTGCAGATGCAGTTTGGTCGTAGGTTGGGTTAGGCCGCCTCCTTGCGGCCGTAACCCAACAACTTCGACCACCCGTGGAAAGTTGGGTTACGCGCGGAATTGGCCGCGCTAACCCAACCTACGTTCCTGCCACCGTGCGCCGTCACTTGCCGAGCACGTAGGCGACCTCGGCGTCGCCGACGGACTGGTCCTTGGCGGTGTAGGTCAGCACCATCAGCGGCGGCGACCAGTTGTGCCAAAGCACGCCATCAGCCTTCGGGAAGGTAACCGGCACCGCCGACCAGCCGGTGAACGAGCCCTCTTCCAGCGCCTTGATCATGGCCGCGGGCTCGGTCGACTTCGCCTTCTCCATCGCCTGGGCGAAAACGACCGCGTTGCCGAACGCATTGAGGGCGCCATAGACCGGCGGTTCGTTGAACTTTTCCTGGTACTTCTTGGCGAACCACTTGCCGAGCTCCGACAGCTCCGACTTCGGCGAGTAGAAGGCGATGAAGCTCACGCCCTTCCACTTGTCGCCGTGGATCTGCCAGAACTGCGGCCGCGACGGCGCGTCGTAGGACGTCACCATCTTCACGTCCGGCAGCAGGCCGACGGTGTTGGCCTGGGTGATCATCAGCTCCAGCGGCTGGCCGACACCGACGTTGACGATCGCATCGGGCTTGAATGCCTTGACCTGCAGCAGCTGCGGCAGCAGATCGGTCGTCGTGCGGTCGAACATGATGGTCTGGATCTCGAGGCCGAGATTGTTGTCCTTGTTCTGCCGCTCGGTCTCCTTGGCGAGGCCGATGCCGTAGTCGGTGGTCTCGGCCAGGATCGAGATACGCTTCCAGTTGTTCTTCTTGATCCAGCCGAGCCAGGTGCCGGCGCGCGGCGGGTCGACGGCATGGGTGCGGAAGGCGATCGGGTACTTCTTGGCCGTCACGTCACCGGCGCCGGTCTGGGTGCCCATGGTCGGCACGCCCATCTCCTTGGCCACCTCGTTGACGGCGATGTTGACGCCCGAGTGCACGAAGCCGAACACGGCGACCGCCTTCTCTTGTGTCACGAGTTTGCGATAGGCGGCGACGCCCTGCTCGTTCTTGCCGGCGCTGTCCTGGATCGACAGCGTGACCTTGCGGCCGAGGATGCCGCCCTTTTCGTTGAGATACTCGGCGCCGAGCTCGGCACCGCGCTTGACGAGCTGGCCGAGCGCCGTCTCGCCCGGCGGTGACAGCGGCGCGATCACGCCCAGCACGATTGGGTCCTGGGCCGAGGCCGGATTGGCCCCAAGCGCGACCAGCGCCGTCGAAGCGGCGACCGCCGCCAGCAAAGTCCGTCTGTTCATGCCAACCACTCCCTCGCGTTCATCGGTTCGGCGCGGGGCAGCAGCCACGGCCCGCCTCGCGCGTTGCCGATGTTGCGGGTCTTTTGTGCGTCTGTCCACGGGTTGCGCTTCAGGCGGCGCGGGAAAGCAGCTTGTCACGCAGTTGTTGCATTGCAGCGAAAACGGCATCGAGATCGCGCACGTGGAAGCCCTTCGCGAGGTCGGGACTGACGGCTGCCAGCTCGTCGTGCAGGCGGCCCGTGTAATGGGCCTGGCCATGACGGTCGACGATGAGCCCGTTGGCCTCCTCGTGCGCGAGGTTCCAGCCGACGGCGGCGTCGCGTGTCAGCTCGGCCGGCAGATCGAGGAGGAGCCTGCCGCCCTTGGTGCGAACCGGATAGCCGCCGGGCAAACCGTCGGGGCCGGGCGCATGGCCATGCCACTCGCGCCGGTGCGCCAGGGCCAGCAACAAGGGCGCCGCCGCCGCGCCTGAGATGTCGATGACCGGCTCCGGCGTCAGCTGCACGCTGCCGAACCGCTCGAAGACATCCGTCAACTCGGCGCCGTCGAGCCAAACCCGCGCGTTGGCGCCTTTTCGTTCTGCCGGCAGCTGCCGCCAGGCGGCGAGATTTTGGTAGTGTGCCAGGACTTTCAGGTCGTCGCTGCGTGAATGCGCCAGAGCCCCACCGAACGCGTGGGCCAGGATCTGGATATTGCCGATGCCGCAGGTGACCGGCAGTCCCATGGCGGCGATCAGGCTGTTGGCCACGTCGGGAAAGCAGGCATTGACGAAATGCACGCCCGGCAAGGCTTCGACGCAACCCCGCGCCACCCGCGCCGACAGCACCGTCTGGAACACCGCCGAGGCGCTCAAGCCACCGGCGGCAACGAGCTTCGACCAGGCATTGCCTTGCGCCGAGATCACCGAGCCTGGTTGCAGCGATGCCGCCTGCAGCACCACCGAGGGGCGCATTCGCGACAGCAGATCGGTCACCGCGTCAGGCTCGGTCGGCGCCACGACGCGGCTTGCCACCGTAACCGGCCGGCGGAACATGTGGGCCCGGGCACGGGCCGCCGTTGCCAGCCATGCGAGGCGCTGAGCGTTGCGGCCGGCGATGGCGATGCGGGTGGGCGCATCGGCGGTCGCCACGAGATCGAACAGGATCCGGGCGGCGAAGTTGCCGGTGCCTACGATCAGGATGTCGGCGGTTTCGCTCATGGGATGCCTCACTGAAGCCAGCAATGGACAGTTTACACAACGCGCGCGACCGGTGCACAATTTCTGCCACCACCGCCGACAGGACACCACCGCCATGGCCACCCGACGAGCCGACGTCTGCATCATCGGCGGCGGCCTGATGGGCTGCTTCACGGCGCTGTTTCTGGCCGAGGCCGGCCGCTCCGTCATCATGCTCGAAAAAGGCTCTGTCGGCCGCGAGGCGAGCGGCACCAACTTCGGCAATCTTCGCTTGCAGGGCCGCAAACCGGAGGAATTCCCGCTGTCGCTCGCGGCGCACGCACTGTGGGAGCAGTTCGAGACCGTGGCCGGCGAGCCCTGCGGCTACGAACCGACCGGCCATGCCTATCTGGCGTTCGAGCCCGAGCACCACGCCAGGCTCGAACAGTATGCGCGCGAGGCGCAATCGGCCGGCATCGATGTCACCGTGCTCGGCAGCGATGCAGTTCGCCGGCGCTGGCCAAATCTTTCGGCACTGGTGACGGCTGCCACCTGGTCGCCGCGCGATGGCGTCGCCGATCCGGCCCGCGCCTGCCCCGCCGTCGCTCGTGCCGCAGCGCGCCGCGGCGTCGACATCGTCGAGGCGACGCGCGCCCTGCGCATCGCGCCGGTGCGCGACGGCTTCAGCGTGACGACCGACGCAATGGGCGACATCGCCTGCCGTCAGGTGGTAAATGCCGCCGGCGCCTGGTCGAACGACTTCGCTGCAGCACTTGGCGAGCCGGTACCGATGTTCTCAGCCGGGCCGCCGCTCATCGCCACCGCACCGGTGGCGCCGCTCGGCATCGCCTCGATGCTGGCGGTCGACGGCTCGATCATCTTCCGCCAGCTGGCGAGCGGCGAGGTCGTCACCAGTTCCTTTCCGCGCCAGCCCGCCGACCTCGACCAGGGTGCGGCGCCGATCTCGCCCGAGCGCGTCATCCGCGATCTCGGCCGGCTCGCAGACGTCATTCCGTCACTTCGCAATGTCGAGGCGCGCCGCGCCTGGTCCGGCGTCGAAGGCTATCTGACCGACATGCTGCCGGTGATCGGTCCGAGCCGCACCACACCGGGCGTGTTCCACGCTTTCGGCTTCTCCGGTCACGGCTTTCAGCTGGCGCCCGGCGTCGGGCGGGTGGTGGCCGATCTCATCGTCCACGGCCGTTCGCAGATTGCGATCGACGCCTTCTCGATCGCACGGTTCGAGAAGCCCGTGATCGACGATGAGCGGCTGGCGCGGGAGTTCGAGCCGGCCCTGATCGCCGCCGTTGCCGGCTCGAAAGGAATTGCCAATGCCTGAGCGCAAGCGGACCTATTATGGCGTGCCGATCGGCATCTTGATGCTCGAGACCTATTTCGAGCGCTTCAACGGCGACATCGGCAATGCGCGAACCTGGCCATTTCCGGTGCAGTACAAGATCGTCAAGGGGGCAAGTCCGGACCGGATCACGAGCCTCACGTCCACCGACTTCCTGCAGCCGTTTCTCGACGCCGCCGACGAACTCGTCGCGGCCGGTTGCGACGGCATCACCACGACTTGCGGTTTCCTCGCGCTCTACCAGCGCGAACTGGCCGAGCATTGCGCGGTGCCGGTGGCGACCAGCGCACTGCTGCAGGTGCCGATGGTCGAACGTATCCTGCCCAAGGGCAAACGCCCGGCGGTCATGACGTTCTCGGCCGAGGGGCTGACGTCGAAACATCTCGAAAGCGTCGGCGTCGATGCCAGCGACGCCGGTAATCGGCATGCCGCCGGCTTCGCAGTTTCAGCGCTCGATCCGCGCCGGCGATACCTCGGTCACCTTCGAAACGCTGCGGCGCGAGGTCCTCGACGTCGCGACCGCGGCCTGCAAGGCCGATTCCTCGATCGGCGCCCTCGTCCTCGAGTGCACCAACCTGACGCCCTACTCGGCCGACTTGCGGCGCGCCCTCGGCCTGCCGATCTTCGATGTCGTGAGCCTCGTCCATTGGTTCCATCGCAGCCTGCGACCGGAAATATTTGCGCAGGACTGAGAGCTATGCGGCATCGCCGATTGACAGCCCTGGCTGGGCCACGACACGCTGCCGACCAACCCAGACCGTTTCTTGGAGCGCGCAACAATGACGAGTGCCATCATCACTGAAATCTCAGACGGCCTCGCCACGCTGACGCTCAACAAGCCATGGAAGCTCAACGCCTGGGATACGCCGATGCGCGGCGAGATCGCCGACACCTTGCGCGTCTGGAACAAGGATCCGGCGGTGCGCGCCATCATCATGACCGGCGCCGGCGAGCGCGCCTTCTCGGCCGGTCAGGATCTCGACGAGACCGAGAAGTTCCAGTCCGGCAGCCAGGGTGCCGCCTGGTTCCAGGGCTGGCGCGACTTCTACAATTCGATCCGCGATCTCGACAAGCCGATGCTGGCGGCGCTGAACGGCGTCGCCGCCGGCTCGGCCTATCAGGCGGTGCTGCTGTGCGACGTGCGCATCGGCCACGCGGGCTCGCTGCTCGGGCAGCCGGAGATCAACGCCGGCATCCCGAGCGTCACCGGCCCGATGCTGATGCTGCCGCGCATCGGCCTCGCCCGCACCACCGAGCTCACATTGAGCGGCCGCATGATGGAGGCAGCCGAGTCGCATGCGATCGGCCTGATCCAGCATCTGGTGGCGAGTTCGGCCGAGGTGATGCCGAAGACGCGTGAGGTCGCGCGCATGCTGGCCGACAAGCCGTCGATCGCCATGCGCCTCAACAAGCAGCGGCTGAGACAAGTGACGCAGGAAGCCTTCGACGAGGCCTTCAAGAACGGCGGCGCCTATCAATCCGAGGCCTTCGCCTCGGGCGAGCCGCAGACGGCGATGCGCGCCTTCTTCGCCGAGCGCGCCAAGCGCCGGGCCGCGCGCGCCGCCGCCGCGAAGAGCTGATCCGATGTCGCAGCGCGAGGTCACGGTGATCGGCGCCGGCATCGTCGGCGTATGCGCGGCGAGCTACCTGCAGCGGGCCGGCTGCAAGGTCCGCCTCGTCGACGCCGTGGCGCCGGGCATGGGCACGTCGTTCGGCAACGCCGGCGGACTGTCGTCCGGCGCGTTCGTGCCGCTGTCCTATCCCGGCATCCTGAAGCAGGTGCCGAAGTGGCTGACCGATCCGGAAGGCCCCCTGGTGGTGCGGCCGGGCTATCTGCCGCGGGCGTTGCCATGGTTGACGCGCTTCGTCCTCGCCGGCCGCCCGGCGCAGTTCGAAAGGAGCGGCATGGCGCTGAAGGCGCTCACCATGTCGCTGTTCGACAACCTGCGTGCCGCTGGCCAAATCGGCCGGCGCCGAGCACCTGATCCGCCGCGTCGGCCAGCTCCACCTTTACTCCACCGACGACGCCTTCGCCGGCGACGCGCGCGGGCGCGAGCTGCGCCGGTCGAACGGCGTCAAGCTCGATGTCCTGGGGGCGGACGAGATCCGCCAGATGGAACCCGACCTGGCGCCGATCTTCAAGCACGCGGTCTACTTTCCCGAGCACGGCCACTGCGCCAACCCGCTGGGGCTCACGACCGCGCTCGCGCAGGAGCTGGTGCGCAACGGCGCCGAGATCGTGGAAGCGCGGGTCGACGCGATCGATGTCGGGCCGGACGGCGCGCGCGCGATCGAGACCAGCAAAGGCCGGCTGCCGGTGCAGGAGCTGGTGATCGCCGCCGGCGCCTGGTCGAAGGCAGCTCGCCGCACAGGTCGGCCATCGCGTGCCGCTGGAAAGCCAGCGCGGCTATCACGCCATGGTCGCCGATCCCGCCGCCGCACCTCGCCGCAACGTGCAGTGGACCGAGAAGAAGTTCATCGCCACGCCGATGGAGCAGGGCGTGCGGTTCGCCGGTACGGTCGAGATCGCCGGCCTCGACGCCGCGCCCGACTACGGCCGCGCCGACATTCTGTTGGCGCATGGTCGCAAGATGTTGCCGGGCCTCGGCGGCGGCGAGATCACGCAAGTGGATGGGGCATCGGCCGTGCCTGCCCGAACTCGGTGCCGGTGATCGGTCGCAGCCCGAAGGTTCGCAACGTCACCTTCGCGTTCGGGCATGGCCACATCGGGCTGATCACGGCGGCCAGCACCGGCAAGCTCGTCAGCGAGATCGTCACCGGCGCCGCGACTTTCACCGATCCCGCCCCCTATCGCGTCGACCGGTTCTGAGGCTCATATGAGCGCGCGCCACGACGGCTTTCTGTCGCTGTTCCTGTCGGCCGCAGCGGCAAAGCCCGATCGCGTCTTCGCGAGATTTCCACACCGCACGATCTCATTCGGCGACCTCGACCGGATGTCGTCGGCGCTGGCCGAATGGCTCGCCTCGAAAGGCGTAATGCCTGGCGCCCATGTCGCGCTGATGATGCGCAACAGCCCGGCCTCGCTGGCACTGCTGTTCGCCATCGCCAGGGCCGACGCCGTGTGGGTGCCGATCAACGTCGCCGCACGGGGCGAAAATCTCGGCTACATCCTTGGTCATGCCAAGCCGAAGCTGATCGTCGCCGACGACGATGTCATGGCCACCGTGGCGAGCGCCGGCGCGACAGCGACTGCCTCGACGACCGAGGCCGATGCTGCGATGCAGGAGCCGACCCGCGCTGCCGCTTTCGGTCGCCGATGCCGATCCGGACCGGCCCTACGCCATCATGTACACATCCGGCACCACCGGCCGGCCCAAGGGCGTCATCGTCTCGCACCGCATGTTGCGATTGTCGGGCGAGGCGGTGGCGCTGATCTCGGATGCAAAGTCCGGCGACGTCATGTTCATGTGGGAACCGCTGTTCCACATCGGCGGCGCGCAAATGATCATCCTGCCCCTCATCCGCGAGGTCGAACTCGCCCTCGTCGAGCGCTTCAGCGCCAGCCAGTTCTGGGCCCAGGTCAAGGCGACCGGCGCCAGCCACATCCACTTCCTCGGCGGCATCCTGCAGATCCTGCTGAAGCAGCCGCCAGGCCCGCTCGATCGCAGCCACGGCGTCCGTGTCGCCTGGGGCGGCGGCTGCCCGCGCGAAGTGTGGCGGCCGTTCGAAGAACGCTTCGGCATCCCGATCCGCGAATGCTACGGCATGACCGAATGCTCGAGCATCACCACCGCCAATCTCGACGACACCCTCGGCTCGGTCGGCAAGCCGGTGCCGTGGTTCGACGTCACCATCCGCCGCGCCGATGGCACGGTCGTCGACGCGGGCGAACAAGGCGAAATCGTCGTCACCACCACTGTGCCGGGCGCGTTGACGCGCGGCTATCTCGACAATCCGGAAGCCACCGCCAAGGCGCTGCGCGGCGGCGCCTTCCACACCGGCGATCTGGGCTCGTGGGACGCGAGCGGCAACATGTACTTCCACGGCCGCATGTCGGACAGCGCCCGTGTGCGCGGCGAGAACGTCTCGGCGTTCGAGGTCGAGAGCGTTGCTTCGAAGCACCCGGCGGTCGAGGACTGCGCCATGATCCCGGTCGCAGCCGAGATCGGCGAGCAGGACATCAAGCTGTTCGTCAAGCCGAAGGCCGGCGCCGCGATCGATCCCGGCGAACTGTCGCGCTGGCTCGAACCGCAACTCGCGCCCTATCAGCGACCGCGCTACATCGCCGTCATTGCCGAGTTCGAGCGCACGCCGAGCCAGCGCATCATGAAGCACCAGCTGTCGAAGCGGACCGACGACGCCTGGGACCGCACCCGGCCAGGTCACAGCCCGAGGTAGACTTTCTGCACATTGGGATCATTGGCAAGTTCGCGCGATGGGCCGGACATGGCGTTGCGGCCGACCTGCAGCACGTAGGCATGGTCCGATACCTCGAGCGCCAGCTCCACCGACTGTTCGGCGAGCAGAATGGTGAGGCCGGTAGCGTGCAGCTGCTTCAGCGTCTCATACATGCCCTCGACGATCGCCGGCGCCAGGCCGAGGCTCGGCTCGTCGAGCATCAGCAGTTGCGGATCGCTCATCAGCGCGCGACCGACGGCCAGCATTTGCCGCTCGCCGCCGGACATGGTGCCGGCGCGCTGCCGCCGCCGCTCGGCAAGTTTCGGGAAGACGGCGTAGACCTTGTCGAGCAGCTCGCGCTTGCGCGCCTCGCCGGCAACGGTGGTGGCGCCGAGCGTCAGGTTGTTCTCGACGCTCTGCTGCACGAACAGCCGCCAGCCTTCCGGCGATAGCGCCAGGCCCTTGCGGACGATGGCGTAGGCCGGCCGGCCGGTGATGTCATCGGCCGCGAATGTGATCTTACCGGCCGAGCTTGGAATGAGGCCGACGATGGCGTTGAGCGTCGTCGTCTTGCCAGCGCCGTTGGAGCCGAGCAGCGCGACTACGCCGCCCTTGGCGACCTGCAGCGATACGTCGGCGACGCCGATCAGGTCGCCGTATTTCACTTCGAGGTGCTCGACGGTGAGCAGGGGCGAGTTCATGACCGGCCTCCGGCGAAACCCTTGGCGGCGTCGGCAGCGGCGCGTTTTCCGAGGTAAGCCTCGATGACGGCTGGATGGCGGGTGACCTCGGCCGGGGTGCCACGGGCGATCTCGCGGCCCTGGTGGAACACGATGACGCGCTCGGCGAGCGAGATGATCACCTCCATGATGTGCTCGACGATGACGAGCGTGACGCCGGAGCGGTGGATGTCGCGGACGAGATCGATGGCGCGACGCACCTCGGCGGCGGTGAGCCCGGCCATGGCTTCGTCGAGCAGCAGGATCTTCGGCTCAGTGGCCAGCGCGCGCGCAATCTCAAGCCGCTTGCGGCCGGGCGTGCCGAGGCTGTTGGCCGTCGCATCGGCAACGTCGGCGAGGCCGACGCGGGCGACGACCTCGGCCGCCTTGGCGCGGGCCTCGCCAGCATGGGGAGTGCGCAGGAAGGCGCCGATCATCACATTCTCGAGCACCGTCATGTGTTCGAAGGTCAGCGGCACCTGGAAGGTACGGGCGAGGCCGAGGCGGGCGCGGGCTTCCGGCGTCAGCCTCGTCACGTCGTGGCCTTCGAGCCTGACCGTTCCCATTGTCGGTTCGAGATCGCCGGTCAGACAATTGAAGAAGGTCGACTTGCCGGCGCCGTTGGGTCCGATCAGGCCCAAAATCTCGCCCCGGCTGATGCCGACCGACGCACCGTCGACCGCCTTGAAGGCACCGAATGCCTTCGTCACTTCGTGCGCTTCAAGCAGCATCGGCCACCTTCTTTGCAGCAGCCGCCGACCTGCGCGAGGCTGTGGCGCGATCGAGGATCAGTTTCAACACGCCGCCGGGATAGAAGCGGGCGATGATCATGATGATCGCCCCGTAGACGACGAAGGTAATGCCGGCGCCCTTACCGCCGAGCAGGTTGTTCGAGATCTCCTCCAGCGGCACCAGGATGGCGGCACCGACCAGCGGCCCGAACAGCAGGCCGGCACCGCCCAACGCCGCCATGATCAGGATCTTGACCGAGGTCAGGATGCCGAGCCCGCTTTCCGGATCGACGAAGCCGAACATGGTCGCGTACAGCGCGCCGGCGATGCTCGTCAGCCCGGCGCTCATCATGTAGGCGTAGAGCTTGTAGCGACCGGCCTCGACACCGAGCGAGCGGGCGGCGCGCTCGTTGTCCTTGATGGCGCGCAGGTAGAAGCCGATGCGGCTCTCAGCCATCCAGTGCGTGAGCCACAGCACGCCGGCGAGAACCGCCAGGAACAGGTAGTAGTAGGGCAGTGCCGACGTGAACGACAGGTCGAATACCGAGCGCGGCACCACCGGACCGCTGAGGCCGACCGCCGCGCCAAGGAATTCCATGTTGGTCACCACCAGGCGGGCAAGCTCGGCGACCGCGATCGTTGCCATGCTGAAGTAGTGGCCGGACAGCCTGAGCGTCGGCACGCCGATGATCGAGGCGATGGCGACGCTGGCCAGAATGCCGATCGGCACGCCGGCGACCGGCGGCCAGCCGAGGTGCGTGAAGGTGGCGAGGCTCGCATAGGCGCCGCAGCCGAAGAACACGACGTGGCCGACCGACACCTGGCCGGCATAGCCGCCGACGATGTTCCAAGCCGAAGCGGCGATGGCGTAGAGCAGCACCAGCGCGCCCAGGCGCTGCTGGAACGGTGTGGTGAAAACCAGCGGATAGAACAGGGCGATCGCCAGCGCGACGCCGGGCCAGACGAGGCGCTTCATCAGGTTTTCCCCATCAGGCCTTGCGGCCTGAACCAGAGCACGGCAATGAACAGGATATAGACGACGATATCCTTGTAGACAGCGCCGATCAGGTAGCCTGACATCAATTCGATCACGCCGATCAGGATGCCGGCGATCAGCGCGCCGGGAATACGAGCCGAAACCACCGAGCGAAACGGTGACGAAGGCGACGATGGCGAGCGTCTCGCCGACGGTCGGCGAGATGTAGAAGAAGGTGGCGATCAGCGCGCCGGCGACCCCGGTCAAGCCGGCGGCGAGGCCCCAGGCGATCGCCTGCATGCGCTCAGGGCGGATGCCCATCAGTTGCGCCGCCATCGCGTCCTCCGACACCGCCAGCATGCGGCTGCCGAGGCTCGTCCGCGTCAGCAGCAGATGAAGACCGAGCGTCAGCAGCACGGCGAGCGTGCCCGCGAGCAGCCGCGACGCCTGGATGCGGATGCCGGCGATGTCGAACGTGCCGCCGACCAGGTTCTCCGGCAGCGACAGGAAGTCGGCGCCGAAGCCCCAGAAGATCGAATAGCGCAGCAGCAGGGCAAGGCCGAAGGTGCCGAGGATCTGCGCCAGCATCGGGCCGCGCATGACGTGCCTGACGAGGCCGAAATAGGCGATGATGCCGAGGGTGGCGAGCACCAATGCTGCGATCGGGATCGAGGCCGCCGGGCCGATCCCGAGCAACTTCCACACCACGAACGCCACGTACATCGCGACCATGACGAAGTCGCCGTGGGCGAAGTTGACGACGTTCATCATGCCCCAGATCAGCGTCAGGCCCGACGCGAACAGGGCATAGACGGCGCCGAGCAGAAGGCCGCCGACGAGGACTTGGACAAGGGAGAGGGACATGGGCGTGTGTGGTTCAAACTCGGCGGAGCCGGAGGGTGGAGGAAAATGCATGCTGCTGATTCCCTCTCCCCCGCCTCTGGGAGAGGGCGAGGCTGGGCCCACTTCACGGCCGAGGGTGAGGGGCGGTGCTTGTTCGATGCTAATTTTTCAGCTGGCGGCAGGTTCAAATTACCGGTTCAGAGCAAGCGGCCGCCCCTCACCCTAACCCTCTCCCCGTTCCGGCCACGGGCTGGACGGGAGAGGGGATGGCCCGCGCAAGACAGGCACCTGTACTCCAGCCATCGAAATCACCAGCCCTTGTACGGCAGCTGCAGCGGCGATGTCGCCTGCGCGCCCGGCCACACGGCGACATACTTGTCGCCCTGGACCTGGATCAGCAGCGCCGCCGCCAGCGCGTTGTTGCCCTTGTCGTCGAACTTGACGCCGCGGAAGCCCATCATCAATTGGTTGGGCTTGAGGTCGGTGGCTTTGAGCGCCTCCTGGATCTTGGCCGGATCGGTCGAGCCGGCACGGTTGATCGCTTCCAGCAGCACGAGGAAGCCTTGCATGGCGCGCCCGGCGGTATCGTCGAGGTCGTTGCCGGTCTTCTTCTTGAACATCTCGTTGACGAGATAGGTGACGCTGCCCGGCTTGCCGATATCCCAGGCCGAGCGGTTGATCGCCCCTTGTGCGATCGGGCCGACCGTCTTCAGGAACGCGGCGTCGGAGAAGCCGGAGTTGTCGCCGATCAGGATCGGCGGCTTGTAGCCGAGCGCCTGCATCGTCTTCATGTAGAGGATGGCGTCCGAGGTGTAGCTGACGAAGATGATGCAGTCGGGGCTCTTGTCCTTGAGCTGCAGCACTTGCGCCTGCACGTCGGTGGTATTGGCGCTGTAGGGGATCTCGAGGCCGACGTTGAGGCCGTTCTCCTTGGCCGCGTCACGGATCACCTTGGCGATCGAGGTGCCGTACTCGGTGTTCTCGTTGACGATCGCAATGCTGTCGACCTTGGTGCCCTTGGCCTTCATCTCCTTGAGGAAGTCCATGTAGATCTTGGCGATGTCCGATGCGATCGGGGTCGTGCGGAAGAACCACTTGAAGCCGCGCTCGGTGAGGTTGGCCGCCACCGATTCACCCGACAGGAACGGGATGCCGTATTTCTCCGAGATGGCGCTGGCGGTCAGCGTGATGCCCGACTGGTAGGCGCCGAGCAGCGCGTGCACCTTCTCTTCGGTAATGAGCCGCAGCGCCTGGTTCTGGCCGGCAGCCGGCGTGCCCTGGTTGTCGGCGAACACGATCTCGACCTTGGCGCCCTTGAGGTTCGGCAGGCCGGCGTCCTTGGCCAGCGTCAGCTCGCCGAGCTCGGGGTGCGCATTGTTGATGATGTCGGCGGCGACCTCGAGTGCGGCCTTGGCCGAGGCGCCGGCGCTCGCCGCATTGCCGCTCAGCGGATAGATCGCGCCGATTTTGACGGTGCCTTGCGCGGAGGCCGTGGCCGCGGCGGCTGCGGCAAGCACCAACGCGCCCGCCATAATGCTGAATTTCCTGAGCATGCTGTTCCTCGTTTTCCTACCCCTGATACGCACGTGTCGCAACGCGCGCGCCTGCTACCCCGGCCTCTTGCGGGCGGTCTGCGGGGCGCACGCTAGCAAACCATTGCGCCCGGCGGTAGCACAAAGCTGTGCCGTTGGCGTCGGGCAGATCTGCATGGCCCGCCCCGGCTGTCGCGATAGGCAAAGCTGAGGCGCTCCGGTACTGTCGGCCATCATCGCAGGAGGCACCCATGGCAATCGCGGCCGTCGCAGAGCGTACCAACTCCAAGGTCGAGGCCGAGTTCCGCGCCCGCACCCGGAAATCGGCGGCGCTGTACGAGCGCGCGCGCAAGGTCATCCCGGCCGGCCTGACGCACGACAGCCGCACCCTGCTGCCCTATCCGATCTACGCCGCCCGCGCCGACGGTCCACGTAAATGGGACGTCGATGGCAACCAATATGTCGATTACTTCGGCGGCCACGGCGCCCTGCTGCTCGGCCACGGCCACCCGGCGGTGGTCGCGGCGATCGAGCGACAGGTCAAGATCGGCACCCACTTCGGCGCCTCGCACGAGCTCGAGGTCGAGTGGGCCGAACTCGTCAACCGTCTCATTCCCTGCGCCGAGCGCGTCCGTTTCACGGCGTCAGGCACCGAAGCCTCGCACCTGGCGCTGCGGCTGGCGCGTGCCCATGCCGGCAAGCCGAAGGTGATCCGCTTCGTCGGCCACTTCCACGGCTGGCACGACGCAGTGACGGCCGGCGCCATGTCCCACTTCGACGGCGGCGTTCCGGTCGGCATCATCCCGGCGCTGGTCGAGCAGACGATCATGCTGCCGGCCGACGATCCGGCGCGCGTCGAGGAAGTACTCAAGTCCCGCGACGACGTGGCCGCCGTCATATTCGAGCCTTCGGGCGCGACCTGGGGACAGGTGCCGCTGCCTGCGGGCTTCCTGACGTCGCTGCGCGAGATCACCCAGCGCCACGGCGTGACGCTGATCTTCGACGAGGTGATCACCGGCTTCCGCT
This sequence comes from uncultured Alphaproteobacteria bacterium, assembly GCA_963741505.1. Lineage (GTDB taxonomy): Bacteria > Pseudomonadota > Alphaproteobacteria > Rhizobiales > Hyphomicrobiaceae > JAKFWF01. The sequence continues at coordinate 498,981 of CAVUIJ010000021.1, forward strand.
GGTCGAAGGGCGGCGCGCAAGGCCGCTTCGGCATCAAGCCCGACATGTGCGTCCTGGCCAAGATCGTCGCCGGCGGCATGCCCGGCGGCGCCGTCGCCGGCCGCGCCGACATCATGGACCAGCTCGACGCCGGCATCATGAAGACGGCCAAGCGCGAGAAGGTCGGCCACCAGGGCACCTTCAACTCCAATCCGATCTGCGCCGCCGCCGCCGTCACCACCCTCGGCATCATCGAGAAGGAGGATATGTGCGAGCGCGCCGAGCGGGCCGCCGCTGCCATCCGCGACGGCATGCGAAAGATCCTGGTCGAGGAGGGCATCGCCTGGGGTATCTACGGCGACGCCTCGACCTTCCACATCTTCCAGAACCCGAACAAGCTCGCCATCGACCCGGCGACGTTCGACGCCGGCAAGCTCGGCTTCAAGGGGCTCAAAGGCGCCCGCAACCCCGACCTCGCCTACCGCATGCGGATCTCGATGATCGCCAACGGCGTCGACATCATGGGCGCGCCCGGCGGCGTGGTCTCGGCGATGCACGGGCCGGATGAAGTGGCGCAAGACGCTCGAAGCCTTCCGTACTTCGGTGCGCTGGATGAAGCAGGACGGCGACGTGTAGCCAATAACTCTGAGCGTCGGCATTGCCTGCACGGGCTGCATGCGCATCGCTGGATTGACTCAACCCTGGCATGACTGCGAGGCTCGATGCCGATCGGAGCTTCAGCCTCCGGCCATCCCTGGGGAGTTAACATGGCCGACACAATCAAGAACCGTCTATCGCGGCGCAGCCTGATCAAGGGCGGCGCAGCCATCGCCGCCGGCTCGGCCGGCCTGATCACATCGCCGGCGATCAGCCAGACCGCGGGTAAAGTCGCGACCAAGGTGCTGGATTTCACCACCTACGCCGACGTCGCGAAAGCCGAAGCCGAGGGCGAACTCGTGTTCTACTGCCACGAGAACGAGCAGGGCACCGCCGCCTTCATGGACGGCTTCCACAAGGACTTCCCGAAGATCAAGACCAGCTACGTGCGGGCTCAGACCGGCGCGCTCTACACCAAGATCCTGTCGGAGCGCTCGGCCGGGCGCTACCTGTGCGACGTGATGCAGCTGTCCGATATCGCACCCGCCGTCGACTTCCAGAAGAAGAACGGCTGGGACACCTACGTCGGCCCCGAACTCGACGCCTACAAACGAGAATACCGCAGCGAGCCGGCCGGCCAGTTCGTGTGGACCGGCGTCACCTTCGCCGGCATCGCCTACAATACCGACAAGGTCACCGGCGCCGATGTCCCGAAGACCTGGAAGGACATCAACGACCCGAAGTGGAAGGGCGCGATCAGCTGCAAGATCTCGTCGTCGGGCATGCAGTTCGCGCAGTGGTATGTGCTCGGCAAGATCTACGGCTTCGAGATGTGGAAGGAGTTCGCCAAGCAGCTGCCCAAGGGCTTCGACAGCCGCGTGCAGCTCTACGACCGTCTGTCCAAGGGCGACGACAAGATCTGCGCGCTGGCCGAGTATGCCGGCTACGTCCTCTACAAGGACAAGAAGGCGCCGATCGAGATGATCTTCCCGCCGGACGGTCTGCCGGCGACGCCGCTGGTCGCCGGCGTGGTCGACAAGGCGCCGCATCCCAATGCCGCCCGCCTCTACATCGATTGGATCAGCTCCAAGCGCGGCCAGGGCTACGCCCAGGACCACCGCAACCTGATCTACGGCTCGGTGCGCAACGACCCGCCGCCGATGCCGACGGGCAAGAAGCTGTCCGACTTCAAGCTGCTGTTCCCGCAGGACTGGGACGACTTCGCCCGGATGCGCGACCAGTTCACCAAGGAATGGAACGGCATGCTCGGGCTGTAGGGCCGGGCGTCGTTCTTGCGATCCCTCCCGTGGTCGTTGGTGCCTGGCTTCAGCCTGGCACCAGGGCACCGACGGTGCCAGGCTGAAGCCAGGCACCGGACCGTCCAAGCCGCAGGGACAAATGTGAATGTCAAGCATACTGAGGTTCAAGGCCGGCTTTACCGGGCAGCGACTGGCCGGCCTGTTCGTCGCCGTTGTGGTGGCGATCCTCGTCCTCTATCCGATCTTCTTCCTGCTGCAGGCGGCATTGAACGTCGGCGACCCCGACGCCCGGCCGCCGACCGCCTACGGCTCGTCGAACTTCGGCGGCCTGCTCGACTACCCGCAGATCATCGTCAACACCGTCGTGGTGTCGACCGCATCGACCATCATGGCGCTGGTGTTCGGCTTCGTCATGGCCTGGATCTTGAGCCGCACCAACGTGCCGGGCCGTGCCACTCTCGAGCAGCTGATGGCGGTGCCCTACTACGTGACGCCCCTGCTCGGCGCGCTCGCCTGGAGCCTGCTCGGCTCGCCGGAAAGCGGCTTTGTCAATCAGGTGTGGCGCGCGCTCGGCGGGGAGGGCCATGTCATCGACATCAACAACGCCTACGGCATCGCCTTCGTGATGGCGCTGTTCGAGGGCTCGGTCGCGTTCGTGATGATCGGCGGCAGTGATGAAGTCGATGGACCCGTCGCTCGAGGAAGCTTCCCAGGTGCTGGGCGCCGGCCGCTGGCGCACGATGCTGAAGCATCACCCTGCCGCTGGTGCTGCCGGGGGTGCTCGGCGCGGCAATATACGTGTTCGCCGAGATGCTCGGCTCGTTCTCGGCGGCGCTGGTGCTTGGCCTGCCGAACCGGTTCTACGTGGTGACCACCGCCATCTACCAGTTCGTACAGCAGTATCCGCCCAAGCTCGGCGTCGCCGCCGCCATGGGCGTGTCGTTGTTCGTCGTCATGTTCGTGATGCTGTGGGGCTATCGGCGCATCGTCACGCGGGGCAGCTACGTCACCATCACCGGCAAGGCGTTCCGGCCGCGGGTGATGGACGTGCGCGGCCTCAAGTGGGGGCTGATGGCGGTCTGCCTGTTCTACTTGGCTATTTCGGTGTTCGTGCCGATCCTGACGTTGGTCTACGCCTCGCTGCAGAAGCTGGCGGTGGCGTTCCCGGCGCCGTCCAACTGGACACTCGACAACTACCGGCAGGCGCTGTCGATGAACGCGGTGCAATCGGCGCTGTCGAACAGCCTGCTCCTCGGCTTCGCCACGGCGACGCTCGGCGTGCTGTTCACCGGCCTGCTGTCCTGGCTGATCTATCGCTCGCGCCTGCCCGGCCGCGGCCTGATCGAGTATATCGCGATGTTCCCGCAATCGGTGCCGCGCCTCGTGTTCGCGTTCGGCATGATGTGGGCCTGGATCGTCATGCCGATCCCGATCTACGGCACGCTGTGGCTGCTGCTGATCGCCTACCTGACGGTGTTCCTGCCGCTCGGACTGCGCACCATCTCCGGCGTCATGCTGCAGGTCGACAAGAGCCTGGAGGAATGCGCCCAGATGTGCGGCGCCTCGTGGGGCTACCGCCTGCGCACGATCACCATGCCACTGCTGTGGCCAGGATTGATCGCGACCTGGCTGCTGCTGTTCGTGGCGAGCGTGCGCGAGCTTGGCGCCTCGATCCTGCTGATGGGGCCGCACTCGAAGGTGCTCACCCCCACGATCGTCGAATCGTGGTTCGCGACCAGCACGGAACTCACCGCGGCGATGGCGCTGATCCAGACGCTGGTGGTCGCCGTGGCGCTGGCGATCCTGCTCGCCATCACCCGGCGCGCGGTGCGGTTCGGCACGGAATGAGGGACATGACGAAAACACCAGCCACCCACATCGAGGTCGAAGATGTCGTCGTCCGCTACGGCCAACGTCACCGTCGTGCGTGGCGTCAGCTTCGCCATCGAGCCGGGTAAGCAGCTCACTCTGCTCGGCCCCTCGGGCTGCGGCAAGACCACCATGCTGCGCGCCATCGCCGGTCTCGAAACGCCGACCGGCGGCGAAATCCGCATCGGCGGCAAGCCGGTCTACTCCGACGCCAAGCGCATCAACATCCCGGCCGAGAAGCGCGGCCTGTCGATGGTGTTCCAGTCCTATGCGATCTGGCCGCACATGACGGTGTTCGACAACGTCGCCTATGGCCTCAAGGTCCGCAACACGCCCTCCGCCGAGATCGCCGACAAGGTCGCGAAGGCCCTCGACATGGTGCAGATGAGCGCCTATGCCGACCGCCGTGCCTCCGCCTTGTCGGGCGGCCAGCAGCAGCGGGTGGCGCTCGCCCGCGCCTTCGTCTTCCAACCCGAGGTATTGCTGTTCGATGAGCCGTTGTCGAACCTCGATGCCAAACTTCGTGCCGACATGCGCATCGAGTTGCGCGAGCTGCAGCACCGCCTCGGCGTCACCTCGGTCTACGTCACGCACGATCTGGAAGAGGCGCTGGCGATGTCGGACCGCATCGTCGTCATGCGCGACGGCCTAATCGAGCAGATCGGCACTCCGGCCGAGATCTACAATCATCCGCGTAACGCCTTCGTCGCTGATTTCGTCGGCTCGGCCAATCTGGTGCAGGGAAGATCGCGGCCAGGACTTGCCCGCGACGGCCTGATCGCGATTGAGACCACAAGCGGCCACGTGGTACATGCCGACGCGCATGGCCGACCGGTGAGCGACCTGCCGACCGTGTCGGTGCGCACAGTGCACTTCAAGCTGTCGAGCGAGCGGCCGCCGGGCGACATCAATGTCTGGCCGGTGACGGTCAGGCGGGCGGTATTCCTCGGCGACTTCGCCCAGCTCAACGTCGATTGGGGCGGCCGGATCGTGGTCGTACGCCGGCTCGGAGCCGAGCTGATCGCCGACGGCGAACCCGCCTGGCTCACCGCCGAGCCGCGCCACTGCGTGCTGCTCGAAGGCGAGCCGCCGGCCACCTAACGCCGCCGGTCAGTCAGCTGTGGGTGGAAACGCCTGCAGAAATTCCGCGTTAATGCAGAAATCCGGCACCTCGTGCCCGTCGCCCTCGCCGTGCGTCGCGAGCCAAGCGTCGCATTGCTCGACGCTGGCGCACTCCCGGCATTGAATGGCGGCGGTTACGACGGCTGATGCATTAACGGGGCGCAGGACTTCATTGAGATCGACCGCGATTCTCGCCATCATGTCGGTGATGCGGCACATGCCTGCGGCGGCCGCGCTCTTTTGATTTATCGTCATTGCCGGATCCGCCCCTCAAGCTGAATGAACTGGCATAAACGCGGATAAAGTATAAGTACGCGCCCCGGGGCCGCAGTTGATCTATGTCAAAATCTGCCCCGGACCTAAGTCCGATCAGTTCAACAAAATCAGCGATTTCTGGGCCCTGGTAGTATCAGGCGGACTTGATCCAGCAGTGATTGTCGTGAAACGCCGCGCCGCCGAAGGGCGCAGCCTGATGCGCGCTGGTCAGCGTGTTTATGCCCTCGCCGCCCTCGAACTGGCTGTTTGGCGGAATGGCCTCGACGATCACGACGCCCGGCAGCACGCCGTCGAACGCCTCGGCATGCAGGCTGATCTCGCCGCGCTCGTTGCCCATGCGGATCTTCTGGCCATCGACGAGGCCGAGCTTCTTCATGTCCGCCGGATTGATCTTGGCGCGCGGCCGCCCCTCGCGCTCACGGCTGGTCGGCATCTCGTTGAATGATGAATTCAAGTAGTTTCGCGCCGGCGAGGTGGCGAGCTTGAACGGATGCGCCACGTCCGCCTTCTCGTTGACGTCCCAGTGGTCAGGCAGGCGCGGCACCAGGTGGGCGATGCCCCAGTCGTGCTTGCGGCCGGCGGGAACCTCGGGCCAGTCGGGCTTGAAGCGGAAGCGGCCGTCCGGGTAGCCAAAACCGTTGATGTAATGCGAGGTCTCGAAATCGGGCTGGCAGTCGATCCACTTGTGTTCGGCCAGGTTTTCGTACGAGCCCCAGCCGGACGCCTGCAGCGTCTCGTCGATCAGCCGCCGCGGCGTCATTTCGAAACCGCGATGATGCGCACCGACGCGCTTTGCCAGGGCGGCAATCACGTCATGGTTGGAGCGGCATTCGCCTGGCACCGCGAGCAGTTTCGGACCCAACATGATGTGCTGCTGGCCGCCACCCTGGTAGACGTCATCGTGCTCGAGGAACATGGTGGCCGGCAGCACGACGTCCGACATTTCGGCCGTTGCGGTCATGAACTGCTCATGCGTACACACGAACAGGTCGTCGCGCATGAAGCCGGCCTTGACTTTGCGCTGCTCGGGCGCGACCTGCACCGGGTTCATGTTCTGGACGAACAGCGCTGTCACCGGCGGGCCATCCTTGAGGTCATATTTGTCGCCGGTGAGGATCGGCCCGATACGGCTCATGTCGAGCATGCGCACGCTGTCGTCACGCATGTCGTGGCCTTCGATCAGCGACTTGTCCCAGTTGTAGATCGCGCCGTTGTTGTGGAAGGCGCCGCCGCCCTCGTTGAGCCAGCAGCCGGTGACCGAGGCGATGCAGGTCGCCGCGTGCATGTTGGACGCGCCGTTGCGCTGGCGCGAGAAGCCATAGCCGAGCCGGAAATAGGTTTTCGGCGTGGTGCCGACCAGGCGGGCGAAATTTTCGATCTCCGCGACCGTCAAACCGGTGATCGCCGACGCCCACTCCGGTGTCTTCGATTGCAGATGTGCTTCGAGCTCGCGCGGACAGTCGGTGTACTTCTCCATGTACGGCCAGTTGGCGTGGCCATCGCGAAACAGGATGTGCATCACCGCGCAGGCGAGCGCGCCATCAGTGCCAGGGCGCAGGCACAGGGCAATGTCGGCCTGCTCCATGGTGCCGTTGCGGTAGATGTCGATGGCGACGATCTTGGCGCCGCGCTCGCGGCGGGCCTTCACCGCGTGGGTCATGACGTTGACCTGGGTGTTGACCGGGTTGGTGCCCCAGATCACCACCATGTCCGATCTTCGCCATCTCGCGCGGATCGGGGCCGGCGAGGCGGCCGGTGCCGGCGATGTAGCCGCTCCAAGCGAGCGTGGTGCAAATCGAGGAAAACATCTGGCTGTACTTCTTGGCGTGCCGCAGCCGGTTGATGCCATCGCGCATGACGAGGCCCATGGTGCCGGCGAAGTAATACGGCCACACCGCTTCGGGACCGTACCTGCGCTCGGCCGCGAGCATCGCCTCGGCGGTGATGTCGAGGGCTGCGTCCCACGAGATGCGCTCGAACTCCTTCGAGCCCTTGGGTCCCTTGCGGCGCAAGGGATGCATCAGCCGGTCGGGATGATGCACCCGCTCGGCGTAGCGGGCGACCTTGGCGCAGATCACGCCGTCAGTGTAGCTGTGGTCCTTCGAGCCACGCACCCGGCCGATGCGGCCGTCGGCCAACAATTCCACATCGAGCGCGCACGTCGACGGGCAATCGTGCGGGCAGGTCGTGTGGCCGATTTCAACGGGTCGATCCATGGGCGCGAAGTCCTGATCTAAGGTTCGACGGCGACTGTAGGACGAGCCAGCGGCACCGCAAAGCACCCGTGCGGCATGGCACCTCCACAATCGATCACGGCAAAATCCGGCGCTCTCACTACTTCTCACAAGCAGGCGAGCACCCCTGCCGCGACTGCAGGTGATGCACCATACTGTCAGCTGTGGGCAATTCGTGCCTACCGACAGGAGTAGCAGCCGTGCGCAAATTCTTCAGCTTGACGGCCATCGCCATCATCGCATCGACGACCATCGCCACCGCGCAAGAGGCGAAACGCAAGACCGCGAAACCGCAAAAAGAGCAATCGGCAAGCGACGTTCGAGCCAGCGCCGCCGATCCCGCCAAGGCTTACGGTAACTATCCCGACTGGGCGCGATGGGCCTTCAGTGGGCGTGGCGGCAGGGGCCGTTAGCACGGCACCGGGTTAAGAGGCCGGCGCGGTTCCTGCCTCGCTTCAGCCGGCGCTCACCGCCGCGCTGTAGGCGAGCATCAAAGCTTCGGAATGGCGGCCGGGCTGGTAGTTGTGCGGCCCGATCTGCGCCACCGGCGTTACTTCCGCGGCGGTGCCGACGATGAAGCACTCGGTGAAGCCCGGCAGTTCTTCCGGCATGATACGGCGCTCGACCACCTGCATGCCCTGCTTCTTGCCGATTTCGATCACTGTCTGCCGGGTAATGCCGTCGAGGAAGCAGTCGGCGATCGGCGTGTGTAGTGCGCCATCCTTGATGAAGAAGATGTTGGCGCCGGTGCACTCGGCGACGCGACCCTGCCAGTCGAGCATCATGGCGTCGGCGTAGCCCTTGTTCTCGGCCCGCATCTTCGAGATCGTGCAGATCATGTAGAGCCCGGCCGCCTTCGAGGCGGTCGGCGCGCAGGCCGGATCGGGCCGGCGGTACTCGGCGATGTCGAGGCGGATGCCGCGCATCTTGGTCGCCGGGTCGAACATCGACGGCCATACCCAGGTCGCGATCGCGGTGTGGATCTTGTTGGCTTGAGCCGACACCGCCATCATCTCGCTGCCGCGCCAGGCGACCGGACGGATATACTGGTCGCCGCCGCCGTTGAGCTTCAAGACTTCGGCCTTGGCGGCGTCGATCTCGGCCACGGTGTAGGGGATCTCGAAATCCAACAAATTTGCTGATCTCTTGAAGCGCTCGGAATGCCCGGTCGACTTGAAGATCTTGCCGCCATAGGCTCGCTCGCCCTCGAACACGCATGAGCCATAGTGCAGGCCATGGGTAAGTACGTGCAGCTTGGCGTCGCGCCAGGGGATGATCTTGCCGTTCATCCAGATGAAGCCGTCACGATCGTCGAAGGGGATCAGCTCTGCCATTGGGGACCTCCGCGACAGTCCACCTGAATCGGGTGATCAACCCTCGGCACTGTCAATTTCTATCGCAATTAAGGACTTGCCACGGGTAACAACCGCCTCCTAATTAGTCAACATGACTGACATAAGTACAGCCCAGGGTCGCACCCAGCGCTCGGCAGCAGCAACGCCGGCCGGCCCCGACACCGGGCTCGAGCGGCTGACATCGGTCGTCGAGCTGATATTCTTCGCCTACCGGGACTTCACCGGCGAGTCGGATGCCGTGCTGAAGGCTTTCGGCTTCGGCCGGGCCCATCATCGCGTGCTGCATTTCGTGATGTGGCGGCCGGGATTGCGGGTTGCCGATCTGCTCGACATCCTGAAGATCACCAAGCAGAGCCTGGCGCGGGTCTTGAAACAGCTCGTTGATCGCGGCTTCATCGCGCAGGAGGCGGGCGAGGCCGACCGGCGCGAGCGCCGGCTCTACCCGACGGCGCAAGGCCGCAAGCTCGCCGAGCAGTTGCGCACACTGCAGACCCGCCGCATCGCCGCCGCGTTGGCCGAGATCGAACCGGCGGCGCAACCGGCGGCGCTGCGCTTCCTGCTGGCGCTGACGGCGCCGAAAGATCGCGCCGGGCTCGAGCGCTCGCTGGCTGAGGCGGGCCTAACCCTGGCACCGGTACGCAAGTCCTGAGCGCGTGCATGCGCACCAGGTCGCGACGTTTACTTGGGAGGTGACGACCATGGCACTCGCTCCGGAACGGCCGCGACAGGACCCGCTGCCCGACAACGCGCCGCATGTGCTGGTGGTCGACGACGACCACCGCATTCGCGACCTGCTGTCGCGCTTCCTGATGGAGAGCGGCTTCCGGGTGACGCCGGCCAACGACGCCAACTCGGCGCGAGCGGCGATGCGCGGCCTCACATTCGATCTCGTCATCCTCGACGTGATGATGCCGGGCGAGAACGGCATCTCGCTGGCTCGCGACCTCAAGAAGATGTCGCACGTACCAATCTGCATGTTGACCGCGCTCGCCGATGCTGAGCATCGCATCGAGGGGCTCGAAGCCGGCGTCGACGACTACCTGCCGAAACCGTTCGAGCCGCGCGAGTTGCTGCTCAGGGTCAAGAACATCCTGCGCCGGGGGAGAGCGGCGCAACCAGCCGCCGACGAGGCCGCGATGGGCGATTTCCGCTTCCACATCGCCCGCGGCGAATTGAAGCGTGGCGAGGAGACGATCAAGCTCACTGAGCGCGAGCGCGACCTGTTGCGCATGTTCGCCCAGCGCGCCGGAATGCCGGTCGCTCGTCACGAGCTTGCCGCCGACGAAAGCACCGGCAGCGAGCGCGCCATCGACGTGCAGATCAATCGCCTGCGGCGCAAGATCGAAACCGATCCCTCGAACCCGGTCTATCTGCAGACCGTCCGCGGCAAGGGCTATATCCTCTACACCGACTGAACTGCTTGGATCTGTCAGCCGACGCCACAGCAAGGAACCGAGTACCGCCGATGGTCGCAGCCCGCGATCCGCTAACCGAGACCTCCGGCCAGTCCCGCTGGGCTGGGCTGCGCGACATGCTCGAACGCCTGCGCCTGCATGCGTTCGCGGTCATCACCGAGCTTATTCCGAAGGGCCTCTACGCCCGCGCCCTAATCATCATCATCGCCCCGATCGTGCTGCTGGAAGGCGTCGTCGCGTTCGTGTTCATGGAGCGGCACTGGAACGCGGTGACGCGGCGCCTGTCGGAAGCGACTGTTCGCGATATCGCGGCGCTGATCGATGTCTACGAGGACTATTCCCGCAACGACGAGTACGGCCGCCTGATCGAGATGGCGCGCGACCGGCTCAACCTGTCGATGCAGGTATTGCCGCCCACCGACCTGCCGCCGGCACAACCTCGACCGTTCTTCGCCCTGCTCGACCGGACGCTGACCGCGGAGCTGCGCAAGCAGATCAAGCAGCCGTTCTGGATTGATACAGTGGGCAATTCGCGATTGGTCGAGATCAAGGTCAAGCTGAAGACCGCGACGCTGCGGTTTGTTGCCACCCGCAGCCAGACCTATGCGTCGAACTCCGATATCTTCATGGCGTACATGGTCGGATCTTCGGTGATCCTGCTGACGCTCGCGATCCTGTTCCTGCGCAACCAGATCCGACCGATCCTGCGGCTGGCGGAGGCCGCCGACGCCTTCGGCAAGGGCCGCCCGATCGACGAGGAGTTCCGGCCGCGCGGCGCGCGCGAAGTGCGGCAGGCGGCGCAGGCGTTCCTCGAAATGCGCGAGCGCATCAAGACCCACGTCGACCAGCGCACCACCATGCTGGCCGGCGTCAGTCACGACCTGCGCACCATCCTGACGCGCTTCAAGCTGCAGCTGGCGCTGCTCGGCAACCGGCCCGAGATCAACGCGCTGAAGGCCGACGTCAACGAGATGCAGCACATGCTGGAGGACTACCTCGCCTTCACCCGCGGCGACGGCGGCGAGGAGGCCAAGCCGACCAACCTGCGCGAGCTGCTGGAAGAGGTGACCGACGAGGCCCAGGTCTACGGCAAGCCGATCGATCTCAAGCTGCGGCGGCGGCGCAGCGATCTCGTGCTGCCGCTGAAGCGGCAGGCGTTCAAGCGCGCCATCACCAACCTCGTCAGCAATGCCGCCCGCTTCGGCAACCACATCGTCATGCGCGCCGCCACCGAGCGCAACTGGCTGCGCATCGAGGTCGACGACGACGGTCCGGGCATTCCGGCGACCGAGCGCGACAACGTCTTCAAGCCATTCTACCGCCTCGACCACGCCCGCAACCAGGCCGATGGGAACTCCGGCCTCGGCCTCGCCATTGCCCGCGACATCGCCCGCAGCCACGGCGGTGATATCGCACTCGGACAGAGCTCGATCGGCGGCTTGAGGGCCATCATCCGTGTCCCGCTGTAGCGTCGGCGGGCCGCTTAGGCCAAAAGTCGGCCGCACAAGCCGATTGCCCGCCGCCGCGCTTGCAGCGCATAATCAAAGCACTGCATCCAACGGTACGCGCCCATGAGCACTCGCACGCAAGCTTCACCGAAGGTTCGAGTTGCCGGCAGCGCCGTGCCGACGGTGCGCCGCGAGCGAGCGGCTGCAGCGGCGGCGCGCGATCTCACCCAGCTCGGCGCCATGGGCAAGGCGTTCTCGATCCTCGAGATCATCGCCGCCGGCCGCCAGCCGATGTCGATGACCGAGATCGTGCGCGCCTCGGGGCTGACCAAGCCGACCGCCCACCGCATCACGACCGTGCTTGCCGAGATGGGCTTCATCGAGCGCGACACATTGAAACGCGGATTCATCGAAGGCCCACGCCTGATCAAGCTGTCGCTCGATACCTTGGGCGCGGCCGCGCCGCGCACGCTGCGACACACGATCCTGCGGTCGATATCGGAGCAGGTGGGCGAGACCTGCAACTTCGGCATCCTCGTCGGCTCCGAAGTGCTCTATCTCGACCGGGTCGAGGCGAAATGGCCGCTCGGCCTGCGTCTCGAAGCCGGCAGCCGGGTGCCGGCACACTGCACCGCGATCGGTAAGCTGCTGCTGTCACAGTTGCCGGCGCGCGAGCGCCATCAGACGATCGCGGCGATGCCGCTCGCGCGCTATACCGGGCGCACGCTCACCGATCCGCAGCGACTGTCAGAGGCACTCGATCGGATCGCGGTGAGCCGCATCGGCATCGATGACCAGGAATTCATCGACGGCGTGGTGTGTGTCGCGGTGCCGGTCACGGCCGACGACGGACAGGTCGTCGGCTGCATCGCAATCTCGGCACCGGAAGCCCGCGTGCCGCTCGAACAGGCGCTGAAGTTCATCCCGCGCATGCGCGACGCCGCCGCCCGGCTCGGCTCGACTTTCAAGGCCGGCGCACGCGAGCGCGCTTCGCGATAGCTGAGATGCTGCCAGGCTGAAGCCAGGCGCCGTTAGACCGCCTGTACTTCCATCACGTCGGGGCAGAAGTGCTTGAGCAGGTTCTCGATACCGTGCCGCAGCGTCGCGGTCGAACTTGGGCAGCCGGCGCAGGCGCCACGCATGTGCAGGAAAACCACGCCGTCACGGAAGCCGTTGAAGGTGATGTCGCCGCCGTCCTGCGCCACCTGCGGCCGCACCCGGGTCTCGAGCAGCTCCTTGATGGTGGCGACCGTCTCGGCGTCCTTGGGGTCGAAGTTGGTGCCGGCGGCGCCATCGGCGTTGGCGCCGTCGACGACGGCTGCGCCCGACAGGTAGTGCTCCATGATGGCGCCGAGGATCGCCGGCCGGATGTGCTGCCACTCGGCATCGCCCTTGGTCACGGAGATGAAATCCGAACCGAGGAACACACCGTCGACGCCCTCGATCTCGAACAGGCGGCTGGCGAGCGGCGAATGGGTCGCGTCCGACTTGCTGCGAAAGTCTGCGGTGCCATCATCAAGCACGGGCTTGCCGGGAATGAACTTCAATGTCGCCGGATTGGGCGTCAGCTCGGTCTGAATGAACATAGGCGCGCACTCCTTGTAGCTCGATCGACGGCCGCCGGTGAGCGGCGGATCGGCACATTTCTGGAATGCTTCTAAGCGACCCGCTGCTCCAGGTCAAAAGCCGATCGTGCAACTCTACTATTCACGCCAAGGCCCTCACCTCGTCGAGAGTTAGGTCGCCGGGCACGATTGTGATCGGAATCGGGAACGTACCGGCGGTCTTGCCTGCTGCGAGCGAGGATACCAGCGGCCCGGGCCCCTTCGAATCAGCCGACGCGCCGAGTACCAGAATACCGATGTCCTGGTCCTGCTCGATCAGCTTGACGATCTCTTCGGCGGGCTTGCCCTCGAGAATGACCTCGTCACTGACCAGATCCTCGAATCCGGCCAGTGTCAGCTTGCGTCGAAACAGGCGGAACAGCGCCTTGGCCTTGTTGGTCTCCTCCTCGAGCTGTACCTGCTTGACGCCGACCCAGTGCTGGTAGTCCTGCGGTTCGATCACGTACAAGAGCGCGATCGACCCGGTCGAGTGGGTGATTCGGCTGGCCGCGAAATAGAGGGCCGCCTCGACCTCCGGGCTCTCGTCGACGATGACGAGATACTTCCGTTTGTGGCCGGATTCGTAGACCAGTCGTTTGCTGCGTGTCGGCATGGACGGAGGTTGGCACGGGAGCTGGGCGCGGGGCAACGGGGCGGTGGCGGCGATCCAGCCGGCGAGATCAACCGTCTCGCCGGTTGAAGCTTTTGCTCAATTCCCGATAAAGCCGACGATGGCCTTGGTCTCGCGGTAGATCGGGCCGGCGATCACGCGCGCACGTTCGGCACCGGCGGCGAGAATGCGATCCATCTCGGCCGGGTCGGCGACGAGGCGGCGCATCTCGCCGCCGATCGGCCCGAGTTTCGACACGCAAAGATCGCGCAGCGCCGACTTGAAGGTCGAGAACGTGCCGCCGCCGAACTCGGCCAGCACCGCCGCCTTATCGACACCGGACAGCGCGGCATAGATGCCGACCAGGTTGTCGGCCTCGGGGCGTTTCTCAAGACCGGCCTCCTCGGACGGCAGCGGCTGCGGATCGGTCTTCGCCTTCTGCACCTTTTTCGCTATCGTATCAGCATCGTCGGTGAGGTTGATGCGCGACATGTCGGACGGGTCGGACTTCGACATCTTCTTGGTGCCGTCGCGCAGGCTCATCACGCGCGTGGCCGGCCCGGTGATCACCGGCTCGGGTTGCGGAAAGAAGTTGCCACCGGCATGGCCTGCAGCCTCGATCTGGCTGCGGAAATCATTGTTGAACTTGCCGGCGATGTCGCGGGCAAGCTCCAGATGCTGCTTCTGGTCCTCGCCGACCGGCACGTGCGTCGCATGGTAGACCAGGATGTCGGCTGCCATCAGCACCGGATAGTCGTAGAGGCCGACCGAGGCGCGCTCCTTCTCCTTGCCGGCCTTGTCCTTGAACTGGGTCATGCGGTCGAGCCAGCCGAGGCGAGCGACGCAGTTGAGCACCCAGGCAAGCTGAGCATGCTCGCCAACCTGGCTCTGGTTGAACAGGATGCTCCGCTTCGGATCGATGCCGCAGGCGATGTAGGCGGCGGCGACCTCGCGCGTGGCCGCCTGCAGCGCCGCCGGGTCCTGCCAAACCGTGATCGCGTGCATGTCGACGACGCAATAGATGCACTCGTATTCGTCCTGCATGCGCACCCAGTTGACCATGGCGCCAAGGTAGTTGCCGAGCGTCAGGTTGCCCGACGGCTGCATGCCGGAGAACACGCGGTGAGTGATGGCCATGGCAATTGGTTCCTCGAGCAGGATCGTGTGCGTGCCGACGATGGATGATGGTCGCAGGTACGGGGCGCCTTATGGCCCGATGGCCGGTACTGCGCAAGCCGCGCGATCATGGTTGTGCCGGCGCTGGCGCCTGCCGGGTTGCAATCTGTGTTGCTACCCGACCATGCCTCTTGTACTTGCTCGACAACTCGAACCAGAATCCGGCCATCGCTCCAATGACCGCACATGTACCGCCAGCCACCCGCGCCGACTTGTTTACCTTCCTCGATGGCCTTGCCATCGCCACCCGCACCGTCGAACACCCCGCCGTATTCACGGTCGAGGAGAGCGAGAAACTCGACCGCGAAATGCCGGGCGGCCACACCAAGAACCTGTTCCTGAAAGACGCCAAGGGCCGGCTGTTCCTGGTCGTCGCCGAGGCACGCGCCAGCATCGATATGAAATCGCTGCACAAGGCCCTTGATTGTGCGCGGCTCAGTTTCGGCAAGCCGGAACTGCTGCTCGAGGTGCTGGGCATCACGCCGGGCTCGGTCACGGCGTTTGCGGTGCTCAACGACAGCAAACACCAGGTCAGTGTCATCATCGACGAGACGCTGATGGGCTTTGAGACCGTCAATTGCCATCCGCTGGTCAATACCGCGACCACCAACATCGGCCGTGACGATCTGCATGAAGTTCATGCGCGCAACCGGGCACGCGCCGCGCATCGTCAGGCTGCCGACGGCTGCGCCATGACGAAGAGGCTGGCGAAGCTGGAATTGCACGTCTTGACTGTCGCACTCAGCCGATTTGTCGGCTAAACTCATCCCCGAAATCCGAACGCTCAGCCGTTCGGGCATTGAAATCGCGCCCGGCAAGGGCAGAATCCAGGCTCATGCCGCGCGCAATTCGCGCTTCGAGGAGTTGACTATGGTAATTGGAAATGCTCCCGCCGCCGCCGCGGGCAACGGCCTGCCGGGCGAAGTCATCAAGGACACCACCACCGCCACATTCGTCAAGGACGTCGTCGAAGCTTCGCGCAAGGCACCGGTGCTGGTCGATTTCTGGGCCGACTGGTGCGGGCCCTGCAAGCAGTTGACACCGGTGATCGAGAAGGTCGTCCGCAGCTATGGCGGCAAGGTCCGGCTGGTCAAGATGAACATCGACCAGCATCCCTCGATTCCGGGCCAGCTCGGCGTCCAGAAGCTGCCCACGGTGATGGCCTTCCGCGACGGCCGGCCGATCGATGGGTTCATGGGCGTGCAACCGGAGAGCGCAATCAAGACCTTCATCGATCGCCTGCTGGGCGAAGACGCCGCCAGCGACCTTGCAGCAGCCCTCGCAGCCGGCGAGGAGGCCTATGCCGCCGGCGACATGCAGGGCGCGGCCGAAATCTACGCATCGATCCTGGAGGAAAGCCGCGAGGAGCCAGGCGCGCTCGCCGGCCTCGCCCGCTGCTACCTCAAGACCGGCGACGTCGCCCGCGCCGAGCAGACGCTCGGACTGGTGCCGCCCGACAAGCGGAAAAATCCCGCGGTTGCCGCGGTGCAGGCCGCGATCAATCTCGCCCACAAGGCCGCGGAAGCCGGCGACACCGCCCAGCTCGAAGCCAAGGTCGCCGCCAATCCGGCCGACCACCAGGCCCGTATCGACCTCGCCACGGCGCTCGCTGCCGGCGGCAAGAAGGCTGCGGCCGTCGACCACCTGCTGGAAAGCTTCAAGCTTGACCGCAACTGGAACGATCAGGCGGCGCGCAAGCAGCTGGTGCAGCTGTTCGAAGCCTGGGGACCGAAGGACGCCGCAACCCTCGACGGCCGCCGCCGGCTGTCGTCGTTGCTGTTCTCTTGAAACCGCCGCCCGCCGTCCGGAGACGCCACTTGGCACCGATCGATCGCTATCGCCGCCCTGCCGATCTGCCGACGCAGATCCCAGTGTTCCCGCTGCGCGGCGTCATCTTGCTGCCACGGGCGACCTTGCCGCTCAATCTGTTCGAGCCGCGCTACCTCGCCATGATCGAGGACGTGATCGCCGGCTCGCGATTGCTCGGCATCATCCAGCCGGAGCGCACGGCTGGTGACGAGGAAAGCCCGATCGGCAAGAACACGGGGCTCAGACGGGTCGGCTGCGCCGGCCGTGTCACCGCGTTCCAGGAACTCGACGACGGGCGCGTCGTCATCACCGTGACCGGCATCTGCCGGTTCAACGTCGTCGGCGAGCTGCCGACCATCAAGCCCTACCGGACGAGTACGGTTGAATATTCGAGCTTCGCCGGCGATTTCGCCCGTGGCGCCGGCGAGGACGACGTCGACCGCGAACAGCTGCTGCGGGTGCTGCGGCGCTATCTCGAGTCGCACCAGTTCAGCGCCGACTGGAAGGCGATCGGCCATGCGCCGAGCGAGCATCTCGTCAACTCGCTGTCGATCATAAGTCCGTATGGGCCGGAGGAGAAACAGGCCCTGCTCGAAGCCGCTGACCTCAGGACCCGCGCCCAGGTACTGATGGCGCTGGCGGAAATGGAGATGGCGTCGAGCGACGGCGGCACCGGTTCGACACTGCAATAGGCATACTGGCACCGGAGCAAGCCGTGATGGCCGCCGACCACAATTCGCTGCCCACCGATTGCGAGGCCGCCGCCGTGTCGCATCGGACCGACCGGCGACTGCTCGAATTCCTGATTTGCCCGGTGACCCGAAGCCCGCTGATCTATGACGCCGCCGCCCAGGAGCTGATCAGCAAGCGGGCGCGGCTCGCCTTTCCGATCCGCGACGGCGTGCCGCTGATGACCGTCGACTCGGCCCGCCAGCTCGACGAACCGGCGTGAGCGGCGATGCCTTCAACCGGCCGCCCCGGATCAGACCTTGGCCATGCTGGCGCCGACGCGCTGCACCTTCTTGCGGCTTTCTTCGCGCAGCGTCTTGCGGGCATGCTGCAATACCGCGGCGAACTCGCTCTTGCGCTCGGCGACGAAGGCGCGGAAGCGCTCGTCCATGATGCCGCGCCGATCGGCCAGCTGCGGCAGCACGTGATCGGGCGACTCGTTCGGCTCGACGATCACCGGTCCCTGGTCGGTGATGGCGATATCCCAGCCGATCATGCCCATCGATTTGAACACTTTCATGCCCTGCAGCGCCAGCTTCTTGGCCTCGGCCCACATCGGCAGCTCGAAGTCGACCATTCGTGTGCCGCTGTCGGGATGGCACTCGACCAGCTCCTGATCGATGCCCTTGCCGCGGATCACACGCGCAATGCGGCCGGTCTCTATGTCGACGGTGCCGAGCAGGTTGCCGGACCGCCAGAAATTGTCGGCGGCGTTGGCGCCGGCAGGGATCTTCCAAGCTGCCCGGATGATCTCGGGCCCGGACTTCGGATTTATGGTGACGATGCGCACGGTCGCCAGCCGCTGGCCACAGATGGTGCGGATCGCGGCGTGCGGGATCAGGCGTTTCTGCAGCAGGTAGCCGGCCTGATAGTGGGTCGTAACATCGGCGACGATCTGATCGAGCGCGACCTTGCTGCCATCGACCATGGTCAGAATGCCGGTGGCCGCGTCTAAGCCGTCGAAGCTCATGGAACCCAGGCTCTGCAGGCCGTCGGTCGGCTTGCCGAACATCGGATAGTTGCCAGGCTCGCGCATGAATGCGTGCAGGTCGTCGGCGGTCCGCAGCACCCGGCATTGGGGCCGTGGCAGGTCGACCTCGGCAGAGAAGATGGCCTCGACCGGGATCACCGGAAAACCGTAGGCGCCGAGCAGGGCGGTCGACGCGAGCTTGTCATTGAGCAGGCCGAACCAGTTGCGGTCGTAGTTGATCTGATCCCACACCGAGCGCATCACCGACATGCCGATGAATTCGCGCTTGTCGGCGCCGGCGAGGGCTTTGTCATCGAACAGGCGCAGATCGAAATACTCCTCGACCGACAGCTTGCCGGGGCCATAGCCGAGCTTGACGAATTCGGTCAGCAGCTGGTTGAACGACTTGCCATAGTCGGCCGCGACCTGGCGCATCAGCAGCGGCAGCGGCAGATCGCCGTGGCTGCGCTGTACGGTCAGAACCTCGACCTTGCCGGCATCGCCCACTGGAGGTGGCGCCTGATCGACGCCGCCTTCCGCTTGCACGGCGGGATCGACGGCTTTGGCGGCAGCTTGGCTCATGGCAACCTCGTTCAACGGCAACGCCGGCGCAGGCGTCGGTTCTGGCGGATATGAAGCGCGTGTTATTGCTCGGCGCATTTTCAGACAAAAATGCAAAGGAATGCCTAACCGCCCGACGGCACCGGCTGGGGCCGGGTTTGCGGCCGTTAGTTGAACTGCAACCACTGCCGGGCTAGAGTGTCTGCCATGTCATTATCGTTCGGCCACGAGATCGCGCGAATTAGCCCCCCGGCTGCCTGAGGGCACCGGGTTGCAAGGCTTGTCTATTCTTCAGCGCAATCTCGAGCGAGCTATCCCACATGTCATCGCAATCGGGCGCCGTGCGCGCCAGCGTCGCAGTCGCGGCGTCACATCCAACCAATCTGCCGGCCACCGTCCGCGCCCTGTTCTACGTGACGGGCGCCGCCGATCCAGGGCTCCTGCCCCGCTTGATCGAGCCGGTCGCCAAGCTCGGCCACGTGCCGTCGCGCATCCTTGCCAGCCGCGAGGCCGGCGACGGCTCCGAGCTCTCCGTCGACCTGCGCCTGGCCGGAGTACCGCGGCGCGCGGCGGAACTGGTCGAGCACGGCTTGCGGGCCGTCGTCGGCGTTCGTCAGGTAATCTGCGTCATCGAGGCCGAGTGAGGCACCCGAGCTGGCTCTGGCGTCCGGCGGCGAGCGGGACTATGTGTGCTGCAGCGTCTACCAACGACGGCATCGTGCGAGCGCAAGAAACATGGTCGAACGCAACAAGTGGCAGGACAAGGCTTCGCCGGCCCTGGCCGATTTCGAGCAGATTGCGGCCTCGGCCTGGGATCGCCTGCCCGGCGAGTTCAGGAAGATGTGCGGCGACCTCATCATCCGGGTCGAGGACTTCGCCCTCGACGAGGTACTGGACGAGCTCGACATCGACAACCCGCTCGACCTCATGGGTCTCTACCAGGGCGTCAGCCTCGACAAGAAGAGCGTTTCCGACATTCCACGCGAGCCCGACATGGTATTCCTTTACCGGCGCGCGATTCTCGATTACTGGGCCGACGGCGACGAGACGCTGGGCGAGATCATCACCCATGTGCTGGTGCATGAAATCGGCCATCATTTCGGCTTTTCCGATGCCGATATGGAGGACATCGAGGCATCCGTGGCCGGCTGAACGCGGGACATCGTTCAGAGCCATTTTGCCTGGCGACTGCGGCGCAGCGGTGCTTGCTTTCCAAGAGGGTTCAAGCGATGGTCGGCGACACGGTCGACCCTATGCGGTGATTAGCGATCATGCGATTGAAACTGTGGCCTCGACGGCCCGTCCTTCGAGTGACATTCGGACTGCTGGGCGCCGTCATCTCGGGCTGCCTCGCAGTGGCGCTGCTGGCCGTCGGCAAGGTGCAGGCGGAAGGGCCGCCGACGCCTGAGGAATACATCGCCCATGTCGGCGGCGATGCCAAGCTGGTGGCAGCCGGGCAACTGACCCTCGACAACAAGCGGCGCCTGAGCTGCGGCCAACGGCCGACCGTGCTCGACAGCCAGCTCGACGATTTCGGCGCCGCCTATCCAGGCTTCCTGATCCTCAACCCCCGGTTGATGTCAAAGATCTCGGTGCCGGTGAAGATGTGGATCTTCAGCCATGAGTGCGGCCACCAGTTCCGCGGGCCGGACGAGGAGACCGCCGACTGCTTCGCCGTCCAGCGCGGCCGCCGCGAAGGCTGGCTGACCACCGACGGCCTCGAGGAAGTGTGCAAGTTCATCTCGCCGGCCAAGGGTGACAGCATGCATTTCTCCGGCTCGCATCGCTGCGACTACATGCGCAAGTGCTACGCCGACTCGACGGTTCACTGAGCGCTCTTGACCCGGCGGTGGCGCGGCGGCAAGAAATCAGGCAAGGAATTCCCCGCCGCCCGAGGACCCCATGCAGAAATTCAACAAGCTGACCAGCGTCGCAGCGCCGCTGCCGATGATCAATATCGACACCGACAAGATCATTCCCAAGAACTACCTGAAGACGATCAAACGCACCGGCCTCGGCAAGGCGCTGTTCGCCGAGATCCGCTACGATGAGGCCGGCAACGAGAAGCCCGACTTCGTGCTCAATAAGCCGGCCTATCGCAAGGCCCAGATCCTGGTCGCCGGCGATAACTTCGGCTGCGGCTCGAGCCGCGAGCACGCGCCCTGGGCGCTGCTCGACTTCGGCATTCGCTGTGTGATCTCGACCGGCTTCGCCGATATTTTCTACAACAACAGCTTCAAGAACGGCATCCTGCCGATCAAGGTGACGCCGGAGCAGCTGGAAAAGCTGATGGACGATGCCAACCGCGGTTCGAATGCGACGCTGAGCGTCGACCTCGAAGCCCAGGAAATCCGCGGTCCCGACGGCGGCGTGATCAAGTTCGACATCGACCCGCACCGCAAGCACTGCCTGCTCGAAGGCCTCGACGACATCGGCCTGACAATGAAGAAGGAAAAGAGCATTTCCGAATTCGAGAGCAAGGCTGCGGTGGCAAGGCCATGGGCCTGATGCTCAACTTCTGATCGCATCAGTGGCTTGTTCGCTGCATGCAAATATTGCAGTGCAGCATAGCGCCCGCTCAGGTCTGGACGTCTGACGGCCGCCGCCTTGCGCAGGCCCGGCTGCCGCTGTTCGGCACTGTCTGTGCGGCGACGGCGGCGGCGAGGGCAACTAACCCCCGCTCCGTACTACCCACGCGCCGCCGATTTCCCGCACATCCAGGCCTTGCGATACCAGCGAATTCGCGAGCTGGCTGCCGCCGCCGGGGAAGCGCACCGCAATATCGGCGGCACGGCCCGACTGGCCGGCGATCTGCAGGTCGTCGACGCCCGGCGTTTCCTCGATCTGGCGGCGCAATTCCTGCCATTCCTGCAGCGAGCGGAACTCGACCGTGAGTTGTACCGGCTGCATCGGTTGTGAGCCGGCCATGCCGCCGCCGACCGCCGGCCGCGCCTTCAGCGCCTTCCAGCGGCCTTCCAGCGTGCCCAGCGCCACCAGTGCCGCGAGTTCCGCCGTGTAGCCGAAATCATCCGGCTGGAACTTGTAGGACCGCTTCAGCGCGAACTGACCGACCGCGTCGCGCCCCATCAGCGTGACGTTGAGCTTGCGCGAGCTCAGATCGGGCTCGGCCAGCGCGATCATGACCAGCTCGGCGCCATATTCGCCGGTGACGATGCGCATGGCGCCGCCGTCGCCGTCCCTGGTCATCATCTGCAGCGTATCGGGGTGGATCCCGGCTTTCAGCGCCTCGAGCTTGGCCGGGCTCAGCGCATGCTCGAGGTCGAGCCCCTTCCAGGCGTCACTCCATGCCTTCTGGCCGGCCGCCTGGGTCAGGGCTGCAGGCGCCTGGCCTTGGCCGGCGGCGGCGGCCTGATAGACCGGCACCAGCTTGATCGGCGGCGCCGGCAGATCGACGAACGGAATGCCCTCGCGTCTGAGCAGATCACGTACCGCCTTGGGTTGGAAGGCGAAATCGAGGTTGGCGAGGTACTGGGTCGAGGAATTGCGCTCCGAACGCACCGACACGCCATCGATGAAGTCGCCGGTCCGCACGAACTTGAGCCTGTCGATGCGTTTGTAGGCGGTGACCGGTACCAGCCGCTTCAGCAGCGAGCGGAATGCCGCCTTTTGCCCATCGGCCAACGCCTGCTCCTTGGCCGCAACGGCGTCGGCGGCGGTGGCATCGACCGGATAATTGCCGATCGTGAACACGAGGTCGGTGGCAGGCGCGGCGCCGGCGTCGCCCGTCACCAGCCCGAGCCCGACGAAGACCAGCACCAACCCCTTGATAGCGGTCTCGAATCGACAGCGACCCACTGTTCGTCCCCCGTTCATTGCCATGCCGTCGATTGCGGCACGGTCACAAGCTCTGCTACCACGCCTCGCATGCTACCACGGGTGAGGATTTCCGCCGCCAATCGGGCGAAAATCCGGATCAACGCGGCACGCGCCCGCCGCCACCGTACTTGAGAATTGGAACAGCTGTCATGCCCGGCAAGCCGCCGCTCCCGCCAGACCGCCCGAACGCGCCGATCACCTACCGCGATTCCGGGGTCGATATCGATGCCGGTAATGCTCTCGTCGAGACGATCAAGCCGCTGGTCAAGGCCACCCGGCGCCCCGGCGCCGACGCCGATCTCGGCGGTTTCGGCGGCCTGTTCGATCTGAAGCGCGCCGGCTTCAAGGACCCGATTCTGGTCGCCGCCAACGACGGCGTCGGCACCAAGCTGTTGATCGCGATCGAGAGCGGCGTGCACGACACCATCGGCATCGACCTCGTCGCCATGTGCGTCAACGATCTCGTGGTGCAGGGCGCCGAGCCGCTGTTCTTCCTCGACTATTTCGCCACCGGCAAACTCGAGGTGAAATCCGCCCGCGACGTCATCGCCGGCATCGCCGCCGGCTGCCGCGAGGCCGGCTGCGCGCTGATCGGCGGCGAGACCGCCGAGATGCCGGGAATGTACCAGCCGAAGGACTACGACCTCGCCGGCTTCTGCGTCGGCGCCGTCGAGCGCGACCAGATCCTGCCGCGCGCCGACATCGCCATCGGCGACGTTCTGATCGGTCTGCCGTCGGCGGGCGTGCATTCGAACGGCTATTCGCTGGTGCGCCGCCTGGTCGCCGGAGAAAAGCTCAGCTGGGGCGATGCTGCGCCGTGGGACAAGGCTGCGACCGTCGGCCAGGCACTCCTGACGCCGACCCGGATCTACGTGAAGCCGGTGCTGGACGCCATCCGCGCCACCGGCGGCAGCGGTGCTGCCGGCGCGGTCAAGGGCCTCAGCCACATCACCGGCGGCGGATTGTCGGAAAACATTCCGCGTGTGATGCCCGATGGCCTCGCCGCCCACATCGACTTGTCGAAAATCGCCGTGCCGCCGGTGTTCGGCTGGCTCGCCAAGGCGGGGCGGCTCGACGCGGAGGAGATGCTGCGCACCTTCAACTGCGGCATCGGCATGGTGGTAATCGCCGACGAGGCGCGCGCCGCCGAAGTCATCACCGCGCTGCAGACAGTCGGCGAGACGCCAGTCCTGCTTGGCGAAGTCGAGGCTGGCCGCGGCGTCAAGTCGTCCGCCAAGGGCAAGGGCGAAGCCGAGGCGGTTCGCTACAGCGGCAAGCTCGGTTGATCAATTTCTATTGTTGCCCTGCTGCCAGAGCTCGAGTGCGCCCAGCGACAACACGAGTAGGCCGGCCACGACGTGCCACACGCGAAGCGCACCGACCCCGCTGTAGGCAAAAATGAAAGGCGACGCCGCAACCCAGGCGCCGCACAGCAGCTGGCCTATCTCGGTCCACCGGCGGAACTGTACCAAGTCCAGTTCGGCGAGCAGCAGAACCACCGTGCCGGCGACGGCTGCATTGATCACCGCTGCCTGATTGGAGGTTTCGTTGACGATCCACGGCGCGAAAATGATAACGAGCCCCAGCGCGATACCGAGCCAATCTTCCCAGGAGCGATGCGACCCGAGGAAAGCAAGGTATCTGCGTTTGGTCATCGTCGTCTCCTGCAGTTGGAAAGGTTGCCGTCAACCTGTGCGCCAACAGCCTAGTATCCGGAATCACACATAGATAGCATACATGACGATCGAGGATGCTCGTCGGCAAGGAGCACCGCGCCGGCCGATGTTGCCCCATCGGACAAGCGGCGCGCTCCTGGCGGATCGCCTCGCGGTTCCGCGATCAGGTGTACTATCCAAGTGTGATTCCCCATTAGCCTGCGCCGGCAATCGCGCGATAGCTCTGACAAGCATCAATCCGGTAGAGCCGCCCGATCAAACCGACAGACGCCGGCGGACATCGGCCTCGATCATGTCCGCGCGGCTGCCGGCCAGCACCACCTGCCCGCGCTCCATCACTGCGTAGCGGTCGGCGAGGTCGCGGGCGAACTCGAAGTACTGCTCGACCAGGAGAATGGCCATCTCGCCCTTTTTGCGAAGATAATCGATGGCGCGGCCGATGTCCTTGATGATCGACGGCTGGATGCCCTCCGTCGGCTCGTCGAGCACCAGCAACCTCGGCTTGATGACCAGCGCGCGCGCGATCGCAAGCTGCTGCTGCTGGCCGCCGGACAGGTCGCCGCCACGGCGATGCAGCATGGTCTTGAGCACCGGGAACAGATCATAGATCTCGTCGTCGATCTGCCGGTCGCGCGCCTTGAGGCAGGCAAAGCCGGTGCGCAGGTTCTCCTCGACCGTCAGGAGAGGAAAGATCTCGCGCCCCTGCGGTACGACGGCGATGCCGCGGCGGGCCCGCTCAAAAGGTGCCAGGCGAGCGAGTTGCTCACCTTGCCAGACGATCGAGCCGGCGCTGATCGGCTGGTGGCCGGCGACGGCGCGCAACAGGCTGGTCTTGCCGACGCCGTTGCGGCCGAGCACGGCGGTCACTTCGCCGGCGCGAACCTCGAGCGAAACGCCGCGCAACGCCTGCGCCGCGCCGTAGTGAAGATCGATCGCATCTACTTTGAGCATGGGCGCCTTTCGTGGGGAAATCAGAAGTCAGAAATCAGAAATCAGAAAATGGAGATGTGAACCTTCTGATTTCTGATTTCTGATTTCTGACTTCTGCTCATCGTCCCAGATAAACCTCGATCACGCGTTCATTCGCCGAGACCTGGTCGAGGGAGCCTTCGGCCAGCACGCTGCCCTCGTGCAGCACGGTGACGCGGACCCCAAGCCGCCGCACGAACTCCATATCGTGCTCGACGACGATGACGGAATGATCCTTGGCGATTTCGCGCAGCAGGTCGGCGGTGGTCTCGGTCTCGCTGTCGGTCATGCCGGCGACCGGCTCGTCCACCAGCAATAGCTTCGGATCCTGCGCAATCAGCATGCCGATCTCGAGCCACTGCTTCTGGCCATGGGAAAGGGCGCCTGCCTGCCGATTCCGATGGGATCCGAGCCGGATGGTGCCGAGGATCCGGTCGATCCTCTCGGCATCGGGCGCACTGCGCTTCCAGAACAGGTTATGCGTCACGCGGCGATTGCCGGCGAGCGCCAGCAGCAGGTTGTCCTCGACCGTGTGCATCTCGAACACGGTCGGTTTCTGGAACTTGCGGCCGATGCCGAGGTTGGCGATCGCGGCTTCATCGAGGCGGGTAAGGTCGTTGGTGCGGTCGAACAGCACTTCGCCGTCGTCCGGTTTGGTCTTGCCGGTGATCACGTCCATCATCGTCGTCTTGCCGGCGCCGTTCGGACCGATGATCGCCCGCATCTCGCCGTGGCGGACGTCGAGCGAAAGGTTGTTCAGCGCGCGGAAGCCGTCGAAGGAGACCCCGACGCCCGAGAGATAGAGGAGGGAGTGGGTGATGTCGCTCATTTTGTTGGCGCTTCCGACTCCGCTTCGCGGAGCCGGCAGGAAGCGCTGGTTAAGTCCGCCGCTGCCGGCCGGCGCGCGGAACGCGTGTCGGCAGCGGCATCAAAAAACGTGCCGACGACACCCTTCGGCAGGTAGATGGTCACAGCCACGAACAGCCCCCCCAGCGCGAACAGCCAGTAAGGCGCAAGAACACCGCTGGTGAACGTCGTCTTGGCGAAGTTGACCAGGATCGCACCCAAGGCGGCGCCGACCAGCGTGCCGCGGCCGCCGACCGCCACCCAGATCACGATCTCGATCGAGTTGGCCGGATGGAACTCGCTCGGATTGATGATGCCGACCTGCGGCACGTAGAGTGCGCCGGCGACGCCCGCCATGCAGGCCGACAGCGTGAACAGGAAGGTCTTGTAGGCGTCGACCCGGTAGCCAAGGAAGCGGGTGCGGCTTTCCGCGTCGCGGATCGCAACCAACACCTTGCCGAGCTTCGAGGCCACCACGTAACGCGCGATCACGTAGGCGGCCATCAGCGCGACCGCCGACAGCGAGAACAGCGTCGCGCGCGTGCCGGGCGCCTGCACGTTGTAGCCGAGGATGTCCTTGAAGTCGGTGAGGCCGTTGTTGCCGCCGAAGCCCATGTCGTTGCGGAAGAACGAAAGCCACAGCGCGTAGGTCAGCATCTGGGTGATGATCGACAGGTAGACGCCGGTGACGCGGCTGCGGAACGCGAACCAGCCGAACACGAATGCGAGGATGCCAGGTGCCAAGAGCACCATCGCAGACGCAAACGGGAACATGTCGAAGCCCCACCAGTACCAGGGCAGTTCCTTCCAGTTGAGGAACACCATGAAGTCGGGCAGCAACGGATTGGCATAGACGCCGCGGCTGCCGATCTGGCGCATCAAGTACATGCCCATGGCATAGCCGCCGAGCGCGAAGAAGGCGCCATGGCCGAGACTTAGAATTCCGGCGTAACCCCAGATCAGGTCGAGCGACAGGGCGACGATCGCGAAGCACAGGTACTTGCCCCACAGCGCCACGCTCGACGTCGATATATGCAGCACAGACGACGGCGGAAACAGCAAGTGGCAAACCGGCACGACGATCGCGGCAATCGCCAGAGCCCCAAGGAAGATCGCACCGCGCCGGTCGTCCAACAGAGTTGAGCGGATGATCATGCCTCCACCGCCCGGCCCTTGAGCGCGAAGAGCCCTCGCGGCCGCTTCTGAATGAAGACGATGACGGCGACAAGCAGGATGATCTTGCCGAGCACGGCGCCGGCATAGGGCTCGAGCAGCTTGTTGGCGAGCCCCAGCGACATCGCGCCGACCAATGTGCCCCACAGATTGCCGACACCGCCGAACACCACCACCAGGAAGCTGTCGATGATGTAGCTCTGGCCGAGATTGGGCGACACGTTGTCGATCTGGGCCAACGCCACGCCGGCGAGCCCCGCGATGCCGGAGCCCAGGCCGAAAGTTAACGCATCGACGCGCGCGGTCGCGATGCCCATAGAGCTTGCCATCCGCCGGTTCTGGGTAACGGCACGCATGTGCAGGCCAAGGGCTGTGTACTTCAGGGCAAGCAGCAGCCCGACAAAAATCATGGCGGCGAAGACGATGATCCACAACCGGTTCCAGGTGATGACCATCTCGCCGAGCTTGAACGCGCCCGACATGAAGTTCGGCGCGCCGACTTCGCGGTTGGTCGGCCCGAACCAGGTGCGCACCGCCTGCTGCAGGATCAAACTGATGCCCCAGGTGGCGAGCAGCGTTTCGAGCGGCCGGCCGTAGAGGAAGCGGATCACGCCGCGCTCGATGGCGATGCCGATGCCGCCGGCGACGATGAAGGCCAGCGGGATTGCGAAGATCAGCGAGTAGTCGAATAGGCCCGGCGCCGAGGTGCGGATGACCTCCTGCACCACGAAGGTGGTGTAGGCGCCGATCATCACCATTTCGCCGTGCGCCATGTTGATCACGCCCATGACGCCGAAGGTGATGGCAAGTCCGATGGCGGCCAACAGCAGCACCGAGCCGAGCGACAGGCCATACCAGACGTTCTGCGCCGCGCGCCACACGACGAGGCCGTTCTCGATGTCGGCAACGGCGCGATTGGCGGCATCCTTCAGGGTGGCAGGTGCGTCGGCCGGGACGTTGCGCAGGGCCGCAATCGCTTCCTGGTCGCCACGCGCCTTGAGGGTGAGGACGGCGGCCAGCCGCGAATCCTCAGGCGCATCGGTCTTGGCCATCAAGATGACGGCGCGAGCGCCTTCGAGCGCAGACTTGACGCGGGTGTCACTTTCCCTGGTCAATGCTTCTTCGAGCTGGGCGAGCTTGGCGTCGTCGCGGGACTTGAAGATCGACTGTGCAGCCTCCAGACGCTTCAGCGGGTCGGGCGACAACAGGGTGAGTGCGCCGAGGGCTGCCTGCACCGCGCCGCGTACCCGGTTGTTGAGGCGCACGTCGGAAAGGTCGGCGGGAGGCGTCGCGACGGCAGCGCCGGTCGCGGCATTGAC
This sequence comes from uncultured Alphaproteobacteria bacterium, assembly GCA_963741505.1. Taxonomy (GTDB): domain Bacteria; phylum Pseudomonadota; class Alphaproteobacteria; order Rhizobiales; family Hyphomicrobiaceae; genus JAKFWF01. Next base: position 527,814 of record CAVUIJ010000021.1, read on the forward strand.
GAGCTTGCCGCCGGCTGCGGGCATGACGAGGATCTTGTCGGCGGCTGAGAACTGCAGCTTGCCCGCGGCGAGTGCCTCGAGGATCGGCCCGGCTTTTTCATCGCCGCTGCCGGCGATCGCTGTTATGGCCGCGACCGTGTCGGCGTAGCTGTCGGCCAATAGCGGCGCGAGGGCTTCATCGAGCTTGGCGGCAGACGCCGACGCGACCAGGCCGAGCGTGGCGAGCAGCCAAAGGAGTGTCGCGAGTTGGCGCATAGTTCTCGTCTTACCGTTTGCGATTGCTGTCATTCGCGGATCGGGCGGCACACCGCAAGAGCATGCCGCCCGATGGTCATGGTGCCTGTGTCCTCGCCGATGCTGCAGAGTGGCTTTGTTTGCACTTCCCCTCTCCCCGTCCCCTTACGTGAGAGAGGGCAGAGGCCGGGCCATCTTGCCCGGCCGAGGGTGAGGGGCGGCTGCTTGCTCGATAGCCTTTCTGAGCAGGTGATGCGGAGAGGACGTTGAGGGTTCGGCGCACGTTGCCGCCCCTCACCCTAACCCTCTCCCCGTACGCGCGAAGTGCGCTACGGGGAGAGGGGATATCCGCTACCCGCACTTGTTGGTCTTGGTATTGAAGTTGCCGCACTTCTTGTCGACCCAGTCGCCGATCAGGTCCTTCGAGCCGTCGAGGCTCTTCGACCAGGCATCGCCCGGGACGAGATCCTTGGTCTTCCAGACGGTTTCCATCTGGCCGTCGGCCTTGATCTCGCCGATCAGCACCGGCTTGGTGATGTGATGGTTGGCTAACATCTTCGACATGCCGCCGGTCAGGTTCGGCGCTTCGATGCCGGGCAGCGCGTCGATCACCTTGTCCGGATCGGTCGACTTCACCTTCTCGACCGCCTTCACCCACATGTTGAAGCCGATCACGTGCGCTTCCATCGGATCATTGGTGACGCGCTTCGGGTTCTTGGTGAAGGCCTTCCAGTCGGCGATGAACTTCTCGTTGGCGGGCGACTTCACGCTCTGGAAGTAGTTCCAGGCGGTCAGATGGCCGACGAGGTTCTTGGTGTCGATGCCGGCGAGTTCTTCCTCACCGACCGAGAAGGCGACTACCGGGATGTCGGTCGCCTTCACGCCGGCATTGGCGAGTTCCTTGTAGAACGGCACGTTGGCGTCGCCGTTGATGGTCGAAACGACGGCAGTCTTCTTGCCGGCGGTGCCGAACTTCTTGATGTCGGACACGATCGTCTGCCAGTCGGAATGACCGAACGGCGTGTAGTTGATCATGATGTCATCTTTGGCGACGCCCTTCGATATCAAGTACGCCTCGAGGATCTTGTTGGTGGTGCGCGGATAAACGTAGTCGGTGCCGGCCAGCACCCAGCGCTTCACGTCGCCGCCGTCCTTCGACATCAGATAGTCGACGGCCGGGATCGCCTGTTGGTTCGGAGCGGCGCCGGTGTAGAACACGTTGCGCTCGGACTCTTCACCCTCGTATTGCACGGGATAGAACAGGATGTTGTTGAGCTCCTTGAACACCGGCAGCACCGACTTGCGCGACACCGAAGTCCAGCAGCCAAACACCGCCGAGACCTTGTCCTTGGAAATCAGCTCGCGCGCCTTTTCGGCGAACAGCGGCCAGTTGGAAGCGGGATCGACGACGACGGCTTCGAGCTTCTTGCCGAGCAGGCCGCCCTTCTTGTTCTGCTCCTCGATGAGATACAGCATGGTATCCTTCAGCGTCGTCTCGCTGATCGCCATGGTGCCGGAGAGCGAGTGAAGGACGCCGACTTTGATGGTATCTTGTGCCGACGCCGGCCCATTGATTGCCAGTGCCGCGGCCCCCGCCACAAATCCCAGCATTGCACGTCTGTTCAACTGCATTTCGGCTCTCCTTTGGTTACCCGATGGTTAACCAATGGCAAGAGCCGTGCCAGCCCCTCTTGGCAGGCCGACTTCTCAATTAACACATTGATGTTACATTATAATAATGATGCGAGCCGGAGCTCGCCTGTGCAGCCGTGCAATTCCGTCCGCCTAAACTTTAGGCGTGCCCGCAAGGGCCGCCTATTAATTGATCAGGTCGAAATGCTCATTGCAACTGGCGCCCGCCGCAATCGCCGATCCCGTCAAGCGTAGGTGGCCATGGTCCGGCTGAGCTGATCGCGGAACCGGTAGTAGGCGCCAACCGCCGGCAGCGCCCAATTCGGATTGCCGCGGTAGAGCGGAAAATCCGGAAACTCGGCGAGCTCGAAGCCGCAGGTGGCGTTCGCGCCGCCGATGATCCGCCGCGCTGTCTGGTGACCGAGATAGGTCATCATGGCGACACCGCTGCCGTTGCAGCCGAGTGCGTAATGCATGCCGTCGAGCTTGCCGGTATGCGGCAGCGCATCCCAGGTGAAGGCGACATTGCCGGTCCAGGCGTGCGTGATGCGGGTGCCTTTCAGCTGCGGAAACCGCTCGGTCATGAAGCGATAGAGGATCGGCGCGCTGATCTCCGGCGTCACCGGCGTAAAACGGGCGCGACCGCCGAAGATCATGCGTCTGCCATCGGGCGACATGCGGTAGTAGCACAGCACCCGCTTGGTATCGGAGAGCGTGCGCCCCTTCGGGATCAGCGAGCGCGCCAGATCCGCCGGCAGTTCCTCGGTGGCGATGATGTGGCTGGCGATCGGGATCAGGCGCTTCTTGATCGCCGGCGTGACGTCGCCGGTGTAGCCGTTGGTGGCGATGACGATGTCGCCGGCCGCGATCTCGCCGCGCGCCGTACGGATCTGCCAGCCGGTACCGAGTGCGGGTGATCTTCTCCGCCGGCGCCAGCGCGCAGATGGCGATCTTGCGGCGGCGCGCCGCATCGAGCAGACCCTTGTAGTAGAGCGCCGGATGCAGCTTGCCGGAGCGCTCGACGACCATGCCGCCGTAGTAGTAGTCGGAGGCCATCTCCTCGCGCTGGCGCTCGCGCGGCACCATGATGCAGCCGGAGTTGGCGGCCTCGTTCAGCTCGGCGACGCGCTTCTCCTGGGCCTTGTAGTCGGATGGCGTCCAGGCGCCGACGAAGCGCCCCTTCTTCTCCCAGCTGCAATCGATGTTCTCGCGATCGATGATGGTTTCGATCAGGCTGAAGGCATCCGCCGCCGAGGCCAGGATGACCTTGGCGACTTGCGGGTCGCGGGTCGCGGTCTTGCCGGTAAAGCTCTTGCCGATGTTGACGCCGCCGCTGACAGCGCCGCCGCTGCGCGTGCTGGCGCCGGCACCGAGTTCGGCCGCCTCGAGCACGCAGGCGTCGATGCCGGCATCGGCCAGCTCGATCGCACATGCAAGCCCGGCGTAGCCGCCACCGATGATCGCGACACGGGCTGTCTTCGGCACCTCGACCAGCGCGCCCGCGACCGGACGATAGTCCTCCCACCAGTAGGGCATGGCCTTGAAATCACGATGCAGGATGTCGCTTCGAGCCATGGCAGTCCCCACCTTCAGCCGAGCTCCTTGCGCACGATTGCGGCGCCGGCGCTCAACGCCTTGAGTTTGCCGAAGGCGACGGCGCGCGGCAGGTACTTCATGCCGCAGTCGGGCGCCGGGACCAAACGATCGGCCGGCATGTGTTGCAAGCCGGCGCGGATGCGCGCGGCCACGGTCTCAGGCGTTTCGATATTAAGGTCGCCGAGATCGAGCACGCCGAGCATGACCTTCTTCGGCGCCAGATCCTTGAGAATGGCGAGGTCGAGCTTGGGTTGCGCGGCTTCGATCGAGATCGTCTCGGCCACGCTGTCGGCCAGTTCCGCGAGGAAGGCGTATCCGGCCGGCTTGGTGTCGCCCGGAACGACCGCGGCGTAGCCGAAGCAGATGTGCACCACGGTCGGCACCGTGATGCCGGCCAGCGCCCGGTTGATCGCCTTGACGGCATAGCGTTTGGCCGACGCCGGGTTGTTGCGCACCCAGGGTTCGTCGAGCTGGATGACATCGGCGCCGGCCTTGACGAGATCGAGCGCCTCGGCGTTGACCGCTTCCGCCATCGCCATCGCCAGGGCCTCGTCGTCCTTGTAGTACTCGTCCTGCGCCTGCTGTCCCATCGTGAACGGACCGGGCAGCGTGATCTTGGCGGTATGTTCGGTATTGCGCCGCAGGAACTGCATGTCGCCGACCTCGACCGGCCGGGTGCGGCGGATCTTGGCTACCACGCGCGGCACGGGCGTGCGCCCCGAACGCGCCTGGACGAAACCCGGCGGATCGATCTCGATGCCTTCGAGCGCGGTGGCGAAGCGGTTGGAATAGCTCTCGCGGCGCATCTCGCCGTCGGTGATAATGTCGATGCCGGCCCGCTCCATGTCGCGGATGGCGATGATGGTGGCGTCGTCCTGCGCCTGTTCGAGGAAGGGCTCGGGGATGCGCCACATCTCGGTCATTCGAATGCGCGGCACAACTTTCGACAGCATCGCGCGGTCGACCAGCCAGTCGGGTTGCGGATAGCTACCGACGACGGTGGTGGGCAACAGGTGCGTGGGTGCCATGGCAGCTTTCCTCTGTCGGGCGGGACCGGGATAGTCCCCATCGCCACGATATCCCGGTATTGTCATTCAGGCAGCCACCGGCGCCGCACTGCTGACCGGCGGCAAGCGTCCGGCTGACAGCTCCGCCCGTCCCGCCGTCTGCCACACCAGCGTGCGCCGCTCGATGGCACGCGCGAAGCGATCGAACAAGATGGACAGCAACAGCACCACCACGATGCCGCCGAACACGCGCGGGCTGTCGAGGATGGTGCGATTGCGGGTGACGATATAGCCGATGCCGGCGGCCGAGATCAGCATCTCCGACACGACGACGCCGATGATGGTCAGCGCGCCGCCGAGCCTGAGGCCGGCAAGTATGGTCGGGATCGACGCCGGGATGATCACGCGCGTGATCTGTTGCGGCACCGTCGCCCCCATGCTGCGCGCGGCCAGCAGATACTGCGGATCGATGGTGCGGATGCCGGCTGCCGTCGACAGCATGACGGGAAAGAAGCCATAGATGCCGGCGAACGCGATCTTCGATTCCGAGCCGATGCCGAACCAGGCCGTGAACACCGGATAGAGGATGACGATCGGGATGGCATAGAGGCTGGAAAACACCGGCAGCAGCACCTGGCGGAGCCGAGCCAAGCCGCCGACGACGGCGCCGACGAGGATGCCGGCGCCGCAGGCCAGCAGCATGGCGCAAGCGACCTCGTAGAGCGTGGTGAGCAGTGCCTCGCCGTAGATCCAGCGGTCGCTCCACAGCACGCGAAGCGTCTTGCTCATCGCGGGAAGAAAGAGCTCCGGGATCAGCTCCAGCCGCGGAACGATCTCCCAGGCGACGAGCAGCGCCAGAAGGAGCAGTTTTCGCACGGTGGCGGGAGTGGGCAGGCGCATGTCTTGCCGGGATGTCATGTCAGCAGGGCGGCCGGGATCAGCCAGTGGCCGATGCTGGCGAAGTTGCGGGTGGTTGTCCAGTGGGTCGCGTGTGGCTCGGGAATCGTCGTGATCGGCCGTGCTCTCGAGTACCCGGTACTAGTACCCGGAATCACACTTGGATAGCACACATGACGATCGAGGATGTTCGCCGGCCAGGAGCGCCGCGCCGGCCGATGTTGCCCCATCGGACAAGCGGCGCGACGCCGCCGGCGAGCATCCGCGATCGCCCGCTTAGGTCGCGGCCCACGGGCGCCCGCGTCATGCGGACCGCATGCTTCCAGCATGACGCGCGCCTTGCGCGTAGCTTAGGCTACGCGCTAGCGCGCGCTCCTGGCGGATCGCCTCGCGGTTCCGCGATCAGGTGTACTATCCATGTGTGATTTCGGGTACTAGGAAGCTCGCCAGCAATCGGCTGCGAGTAGCAACTCGACCAACTCATGATGACGTTGGCCGTCGAGCCCGGTGAGCTCTGTGATGCGAACCAGCCGGGAATAGATCGTGTTCGGATGCACACCGAGCTGCCGCCCCGCCTTCTGTACATTCAAATCCGCGTCGGCGAGCACTCGCAATGTCCGAATGAGCGAGCCTTTGGCCTTCTCGTCCGCATCGATGAGCGCGGCGACCCAATTTGGAGCAGCGGACCGGACATAGTCGCCACCGCGATGCAATATGAGACTTCTGATTGGCAGATCAGAGAACTGTACCACCCGTCTGGTGACGTTCGCGAAGTCCAGTGCAATCGTGGCTTCGTGCAGGGCTCGCGGAAGAAAGGAAGTCGACGGCTGATCAGTGCTCGTGCCGACAAGTACGGCCGGGCCGAGAGTGAGCAGGAGTGAACGAAGACGTTCGGCGAGCTTCGTTTGAGTGGCCGTCCAACCCGACTGCCGCCGAGATTCCGACAACACCGCGGTCACGACATTGTTGCGGATGCCGGCAAGTATTCGAATTGGCGTGGCCGACACGGCCATTGTCATGGCATTTGCGATGCGCTGCGCCCGTTCCGGCAGCTCCATCTCGGATGGATTGGTCGATTGCGCCACTGCGACGCAATAGGTTTGTCGCTGCTCCAAATAGCCGGCGCGCTTTAGCAGCCGCGTAACCCTCCCATCGGCCTCGTCGTAGCCGCTCAGGAGGATACCCAGCAACTCGGTGCGGCGGTCGCTTTCGGCCTCGGCAAGTACGCGCGTATGGAAAACATACTCTGAAGTGACGATCGTGCTGATCGTATTTGTGTATTCGATTGCAAAATCGGCCACTGCAGCCACCGCCCGTTCGATACTTCCGGGCCCCGTCGCAATGGCGGCATCACGAAGCCAGCGAGACAGGATTCGGTGGCCACATCGATAGGCGTGCAACGTCGCATCAAGGGGAAATCGCTGCTTAGCGCGGCGGTGGGCGTGTGTCCTGACAAATTCGAAATCGCCAACTTCGCCGCCGCTCAACAGCCTGCGGATCTCCTGAATATGCTCTGCGATATGGACATTGAGGCTTGGCAGAATTTCGGGGTTGCCGGAATTCGAGAATGCAGGAACTTCCGCAAGCACAGCCTCACGGAGCGCGATGCCCGTCGCTTGCCTGGTTGCGTCGAGCGAAGGCGTGGCGTGCGGAATAACGCCGGTCTTGGCGAGCATCGACAGGACCTGATGCAATGCCCGATGGTCGCGCGTGTCGGTCGTAAGCATTTGTGAAGTCTTCACATCGAACCAGCCGGCAAAGGCAGTAAGTCCACCATTTGCTGGAGCAGTTCATGGTGATAATGACCAATCCCGCAGGCCTGCAAGATTAGTCAACAGAATGGAGTGACGGCAATGGCAAAGTATCTGTTTGTCTACCACGGCGGCGGCAAACCTCCGAGCCCGGCAGAGGCCAAGAAGGTGATGGATGCTTGGGGCGCCTGGTTCGGCTCTTTGGGCGCCGCGGTCATCGACGGCGGCAACCCGGTCGGGAAGTCGAGTACAGTCAAACCGGACGGATCGCTGGCCGAAGGCGGCGGCGCCAATCCTGCCAGCGGCTACAGCCTGATCGAGGCATCGAGCCTGCAGGACGCACACAAGAAAGCGAAGGGCTGCCCTCTGCTGAAGGCAGGCGGCACGATCGAAATCGCCCAAGCCATGGACATGTAGTCGAACAATCCTACCGCCGGCCTTGAAGGGGCGGGGCACCGCCCCTTTTTCCTTGCGCGTGCATGTTCGCCGGCGATGCAAGCGATGAAGCGCCCCGACCCGGCCGGGATGGCGCTGCCTGAGACTGATGCACTTGGCCGCCGCGCCGAAATACACCCGCTTGTTCCACCCGCGATCCGTGGGTAAGCAGACATATGCGCAAGGTTTGGCAAACTGGCCGCCCCCGCCCCACGACTACCCCTGCCTGATCTGCTGCCAGATCCGCTCGCGCAGTTTGCCGAACACATCCGTTGCCATCATCTCGTAGGTGCGCGGCCGCGGCAGGGTGATCTCGATGCGGTCGATGATGCGACCGGGGCGCGCCGACATCACCAGGACCTCGTCGGCGAGATAGACCGCTTCGGTCAGGCTGTGGGTGATGAACACCACGGTCTTGGCGGTCTGCGACCAGATGCGCAGCAGCTCGTGGCCCATGGTCATGCGGGTCTGCTCGTCGAGCGCGGCAAACGGCTCGTCCATCAGCAGGACGGGCGGGTCCTGGACGAGGCCGCGCGCGATCGACACGCGCTGCTTCATGCCGCCCGACAACTCGCTCGGATAGCGCCCGCCGAAGCCCTTGAGGCCGACCAGGTTCAGCATGTCCTCGGCGCGGCGGCGGCGTTCCTCGCGCGGCGCCTTCTTGAGCGCTAGCGGAAATTCGATGTTGTCGAGCGCCGTGAGCCAGGGGAACAAACTGGCCTCCTGGAACACGACGCCGACGCGATTTGGATCGGGATCGAGGATCGGCCGGCCGGCACACAGGATGGTGCCGGAACTTGAGCGCCTGAGCCCGGCCATCATCATCAGCAGCGAGGTCTTGCCGCAGCCGCTCGGGCCGACGATGACCGTGAACCGGCCCGCGCCGACGTGCATGGCGATGTCCTGCAGCGCCGGCACCTCGCCGTCACGGCCATGATAGACGTGGCTCAGACCCTCGACGACGATCGCCGCCGCCGGGCCGCCTTGCCGATCCGCACTCAACTGCGCCATGCGCTGCATCGTGCCTCCAGCCAACGGATCGTCTCATTGAAGAAGATGGCGGCAGCCGCCAGCAGGATCACGCCGGCGAACATTTCCCGCATCATGAAGTTCTCGCCCCAGTTGGCGATCAAGTGGCCGATGCCGGTGCGCGACGCATACATTTCGGCGATCATCACGCCGGTGAAGTTGAAGATCATGGCGATGCGCAGCGCCTCGAGCAGGATCGGCAGCATGCTCGGCACATAGATGCGCCACAGGATCTGGCCGCGCGTGGCGCCGTACGAGCGCGCCACCAGGACATGGTCCTCTCTTACCGACTCGACAGCCGCCGTCGCACTCATGATCACGATGAATATGGTCGAGAAGGCAGCATAGGCCACCTTCTGCTGGAAGCCGATACCCATCACGAGAATGAACATCGGCAGGAAGATCGATTTCGGGATGCTGAATACGTAGAATAGGATCGGCTTGAAGATCGCCCCGAAGTAGGCGTTCTCCGCCGCCAGCACGCCGATAGCCGCGCCCAGCGGCACGGCGATCAGGAACGCCGTGATGACCTCGGCTGCGGTCACCACCAAGGCCTCCTGCACGTTGGCGCGCTGGAGGATGGTGGCAAGCGTCGACACGACGTCGCTCAATGGCGGCAGCAGCATGGCATTGACGACACCATGCCGCGGCAGCGCCTCCCATGCCGCCAGAATGATCGCGAGCAGCAGGCAGCGCAGCGCGATGACACTCGATGGCTTCATGTCGTGCTCACGGGCCGCACGGCTCTCTCAAAGCTTCGTCGGCGTGATCTTGAAGTCGGCAACATAGATGTCCTTGGCCTCGGCCAGATCGGTCATGCCGATCAGCTTGGCCATGTCGAGGCCGCGCTGGATCCAATCCATCGTCATTTCGCCGGTGGTCGACAACTTGCCGATGTTGCCGTCGAACTCGGCTTCCGCAATGGGGAGCGGGATCTCGTTGATCTCGGCGATCAGCTTGGCGGCTTCGGTGCGGTTCGCCTTGAGGAACGTTTGCGCACCGAACAGCGCGTTCATGGTCTTCTGCACCACTTGCGGCTTCTCGGCGATCATCTTGTCGGAGGCGAGCCAGATGCCGGTCAGGTGCGCCGGCACGTCGGCGCCGAAATCGAGCAGACTGCGCGCCGTCTTGTCCTGCATCACCTTGAAGGTGAGCGGCGAATAGAGCACGACGGCGTCGACATTACCCGAAAGCATGTTCGGCACCAGGCCGCCGCCGCCGAGCGGCACGCGCGTGAAGTTGATCTTGTTCGACTGCATCGCCCACTGGGCGAGCAGGTCCGAGCCCGACCCGGCGGAAGTGATGCCGACCTTCCGGCCGTCGAGCTCGCTGGCCTTGGTGATCTTGGAATTGGCCTTCACCATCAGGTACCAGCCGTAGTAGCCGAGCGCGGCGCCGCCAACGCCCTTGGTGGCGACGCCTTTTTTTCGGCCGGCCGCGATGATGGCGGCGGAGCCCAAGGTGAAATCAGCCGCGCCGGCGGCAACCGCCTCAAAGGCTTCGGCGCCGCCGCGATAGACCGTGTTCTCGGCCTTCAGGCCTTCCTTCTCGAAGAACTTATGGCGCAAGGCCGTCTCGGCGATGATCGTCGGGTAGTAGGTCTTGGTCGGCAACGCGATGCGCACCGTTTCGGAGCCTTGCGCGCGTGCACGAATGGTTCCAAGCGTCAACAATGCCGGCGCAGCCATTACCAAGCGCCGGCGTGTAGGGCACCACGCACCTGCGCCGCGACGATCCTTCATGGCAATTCCTCCCCGACTTCTTGTCGTGCACGTTGTTGAGTGCAGATAGCAGCTTTGCAGAGTTGCATGGCATGTCAAGGGCCGGACCGTTCGCGCACAAGGCGCGAACCCGGCAAGTCCTCGGCCAGTGCTTCAGCCCGCCGTCAACGACCGCATCACCGCTTCGGCGATCGCGCGGTAGGCTTGCGCCTGCGGGCCGTCGGGCTCGGTGACGACGATCGGCAGGCCGGTGTCGGCGCGCTCGCGGATCGCTGGATCGAGCGGGATCTCGCCAAGGAACGGCACGCCGAGCTTGGCCGCCTCCTGCCGCGCGCCACCGTGCGCGAATATGTGATGCCGCTTGCCGCATTCGTCGCACACGAAATAGCTCATGTTCTCGACGAGCCCGAGGATCGGCACGCCGACCGAACGGAACATCTCGACGCCGCGCCGCGCATCGATCAGCGCCAGGTCCTGCGGCGTCGAGACGATGATCGCACCGGCCAGCGGCGCCGACTGCGCCAACGTCAACTGCGCGTCACCGGTGCCGGGCGGCATGTCGACGACGAGCACATCGAGCGCACCCCAGGCGATGTCGCGCAGCATCTGGGTGATGGCCGAGGCCACCATCGGCCCGCGCCACACCAGCGCCTTGTCGGCGTCGACCACGAAGCCGATCGACATCACCTTGCAGCCATAGGCCTCGAGCGGCGCCATGGTGCGGCCTTCGACGATGTTCGGCCGGCCCTTGAGGTTGAGCAGCTTCGGCATCGACGGACCATAGATGTCGGCATCGAGAATGCCGACGCTGGCGCCGAGCGCCCGCAAGCTGAGGGCGAGATTGCAGGCGGTGGTCGACTTGCCGACGCCGCCCTTGCCGGAGGCGACGGCGATGACGCGCTTCACTTGGCGCAGGTTGGGAAAGCGCGGCGGCGGACTGAGTTCGGCCGGCTTCGGTCGCGGCGCCGGCCTCGGCAATGGGTCTGCGCGCTCGGCGGTCAGCGACACCAGCGCGCGCGCCACGCCAGGCAGCGCCGCGATCGCCGTTTCCGCGCGTGCACGTACCGCCTCCCAGCGCGCCGCGTCTTGCGCATCGATCGGGATCGACACCGCGACACGATCGCCGGTCACCACAATTTCTGCCGGCGGCAATGGCGCGCCGGACGGCGCCGCTATTGACGACAACGCCTTGTCGATCTCTTCGCGCGAAACGGCCACCCGATACCTCACTGCAACAAGAAAAGGACCGGGCAGCGTCCGCCCAGTCCCCAATATTCTAGCACGATCCGGACGCGGTCAGCCCTTGGGGGCACCGGTCAGACGCGGATCGGGATCGATGCGCGCACCGCTGCTGGTGAAGGCGCGATCGGCCGTGCTCTGATAGGTCTCGAGCAGGATCGAGGCACCGATACTGATGCCGACGACGACGACAACGGCGGCGAGAAAGGCTTTCATCGGTCTCTCCTCATTCTGCCGGCACAGTCGCGCGCCCGCCCGAGATGTCCTGCGGCCGCTTCAACGCGACCTTGTCGACCCACAGGCCGTGGTGTTCCTTGGCCCAGTTGAGGTCGACCTCGCCCCGGCCCATCGCATCGAACGCACCCTCCATGCCGAGCGTGCCGATATAGATGTGCGCAACGATGACCGCGAACAGGATGAGGCCGGTGACACTGTGCACGATTGTGGCGAGCTGGAAGCCTGACACCCCTACCTCGATCGGCCGGAACATCATGATGTAGCCCGACACCGACAGCGCGATGCCGCCGAGCACGGTCGCCCAGAAGATCAGCTTCTGGCCGCCGTTGAAGCGATCGGCCGGCGGGTGCTTGGAGCCGATCAGGCCGCCGCCCTGCAGCGCCCAGCGGATATCGAGGCTGGAGGGAAAGTTGTCCTTGACCCAGGTCAGGAACATCAGGGTGATGCCGAGGGCAAATGCGAAGCTGACATAGTTGTGCACGAACTTGCCCAGCTGCGTGACACTGGCGAAGGCTTCGGCGCCGATCACCGGCAGCAGCAGCGACTTGCCGAACACCAGGTTGAGGCCGCTCAAGGCCAGCGCCAGGAACGACGTCGCCGTCGTCCAGTGCGCGAAGCGGTCGAAGCCGCCGAAGCGCACGATGGTACGGTCGGAAAGTCCGCCTTCGATCCTTATGCGCCCGCGCAGCAGGTAGAACAGCGCCAGCACCGCCAGCATGCCGAGAATGGCGTACTTGCCGATCATCGGCAGCGTGACCTGGTGGAAGGCGCGGAACTCCATGCCGGCCGGCTGGATCAGATTGCCGGCGCCCTGATCCTGGATCGAGATCCGTCCCGAGAGCGCGTCGGTGCTGCCGGGCTTCAAGGCGTCGAGCAGCTGCTTCTCCTTGACCGAGCTTGCGGTCGGGTTGACCGACGACGGCTGCTGGGCGGTGGCTGGAGCGGCAAGCAGCGCTATTGCGGCCAGCAGCGGAAGCAGTCTCTTGAGCGAGGCGAAAAGGGTCATTTCATTCCTTCCCGATAGGTTGGGCTAGACCGGCCCCCTCGCCGGTCGTAACCCAACAACTTCAAGCACCACGCGTGGATGTTGGGTTACGGCACAAGGGGGCGCCTAACCCAACCTACTTGGCCGTCGCATCCGGCCGGCTCCGCGGCTGCGGGGCCGGATGCGACCACCCATCAAGTCGCGATCTCTTCCTTATATGCCGTCTTCCAGCCCCAGGCGCCGGAGCCGTAGCCGCGCTTGGTGACGCGCTCCTTGTAGATCTGGGCGATGATCTGGCCGTCGCCGGCGAGCAGCGATTTGGTCGAGCACATCTCGGCGCACAGCGGCAGCTTGCCTTCGGCGAGCCGGTTCGAGCCGTAGGCGGCGTACTCTTCCTTGGTATTGTCGGCTTCGGGGCCGCCGGCGCAGAAGGTGCACTTGTCCATCTTGCCGCGGGAGCCGAAGTTCGCAGTCTTGGGATACTGCGGCGCGCCGAACGGGCAGGCATAGAAGCAGTAGCCGCAGCCGATGCACAGCTCCTTCGAGTGCAGCACGACCGCGTCCTCGGTGGTGTAGAAACAATCGACCGGGCAGACCGCGGCGCACGGCGCGTCGGTGCAGTGCATGCAGGCCATCGACACCGAGCGCTCACCCGGCTTGCCGTCGTTGATCGTGACGACGCGGCGGCGGTTGATGCCCCACGGCACGTCGTTCTCGTTCTTGCAGGCGGTAACGCAGGCGTTGCACTCGATGCAGCGATCCGCGTCGCACAGGAATTTCATGCGTGCCATTGTTGTTGCTCCTTAAGCCGCGCGGATCTGGCAGAGCGTCACCTTGCCTTCGTGCATCGCCGTGACCGGATCGAAGCCGTAGGTGGTGACGATATTGACGCTCTCGCCGAGCACGATCGGATCGGTGCCGGCGGGATAATTCTTGCGTTGATCCTCGCCCTGGTACCAGCCGCCGAAGTGGAACGGCATCCAGGCGACACCCTTGCCGACGCGCTCGGTCACCAGCGCCTTGACCCGAACCTTCGACTGCGACTCCGGGCCATGCACCCAGACCCACTGGCCTTCGACGATGTTGCGTTGCGCCGCGTCCGCCGGGTTGATCTCGACGAACATGTCCTGCTGCAACTCGGCCAGCCACTTGTTGGAACGGGTTTCCTCGCCGCCGCCCTCGAATTCGACCAGGCGGCCCGAGGACAGGATGATCGGGAACTCCTTCGCCACGCCCTTGTCGACCGCCGCCTTCTGCACCGTGAAGCCGGCATTGGTGACGCGGAACGACTTGAAGTCGGGCCGGGTCGGATACTTGGCGACGAGATCGACGCGGGGGCTGTAGATCGGCTCGCGATGCACCGGCACCGGATCCGGCAGGTTCCAGGCGTTGGCACGGGCCTTGGCATTGCCGTAGGGCGCGCAGCCGTGCGCGATGGCGACGCGCTGGATGCCGCCCGACAGGTCGATCGCCCAGGATACCGTGTCGGGGTTGGCGGCATTGATCTTGGTGATCGTTGCCAACTCGGCTTCGGTCAGATCCTTGTCCCAGCCGAGCTTCTTCAATACACCCAGCGTGAACTCCGGATAGCCATCCTTGATCTCAGAGCCCAGAGAGTATGAGCCTTCGGCGAGCAGGTTCTGCTTGATCTCGCGCTCGACCTCGACGCCGCTGGCATCCTTCTCCTTGACTTTGATGACGCGTTCGGTGCCGAAGCGGGCGCGGAAAGTGCCGCCGCCATCCTTGACTGCGAGATTGGTGTTGTAGAGCAGCGGCGTGCCGGGATGCCGGTGCTCGGGCGTGCCCCAGCACGGCCAAGGCAGGCCGTAGTGGTCGCCGGCGATCTCGGCCGGCGCGTCGGCCCTGGCCTTCAAGGTGACGATGTCGAACTTGTCCTGGTTCTTCATGTGCGCCTTGAGGCGCTCCGGCGATTGGCCGCAATAGCCGGTCGAGAAACCGCCGCGGTTGATCTCGCGCAGAATCGATTCGGCCTCCGGCTCGTCGCCGAACTTGCCCTTCACCAGCTTGATGTTCTTGAACATCCGGTCGGCGTAGCCAAGCCGCTTGGCGAGCTCGTAGATCGCCCAGTAGTCGGTGGCTGACTTCGAAGATCGGCTCGACGATCTTCTCGCCCCACTGCAGCGAGCGGTTGGACGCCGTGCGGCTGCCGTCGCACTCGAGGCTGGTGGCGATCGGCAGCAGGTAGGTGCCCTGTTTGCGACCGCCGAGCGACACGAAGTTGGTCGGATGCGGATCGGCGACGACCAATAGGTCGAGTGCGGCGAGGCCCTTCACCATCTCAGGCATGCGCGGCACGGTGTTGCCGCCGTGGCCGAAGATGATCGCTGCCTTCAAGGTGTCGCGCTGGTCGACCTGGTCCTTCGGCACGGTGACGGCGTCGAACCAGCGGGTCGAGGGGATGCCGGGCAGGTTGCGGTAGTTGATCTTGGTGTTGTTCGGGCCATCCTTCTTGTCGAAGCGGCTGTCGAGCCACTCGAAATCGACCTCCCAGACCCGTGCCCAATGCCGCCAGGCGCCATCGTCGAGGCCGTAGTAGAGCGGCAGGGTGATGACGTCGAGGCCGAGGTCGGTCGCGCCCTGGACGTTGGTGTGGCCGCGGAAGATGTTGGCGCCGGTGCCCGGCGCGCCGACGTTGCCGGTGGCCAGCAGCAGCGTGCAATAGGCTCGCACGTTGGCGGTGCCGACGGTGTGCTGGGTCGCGCCCATGCACCAGATCAACGTCGACGGCTTCTGCTTGGCGAACAGCTCGGCGACGCGCTTCAACTGCTCGCCGGGAACACCGGTCACATCCTCGACGGTCTTCGGGTCCCACTTCTTCACCTCGGCGCGGACATCATCCATGCCGTTGACGCGTTGGGCGATGAACTCCTTGTCCTCCCAGCCGTTCTCGAAGATATGCCACAGCAGCCCCCAGATCACCGGAATGTCGGTGCCGGAGCGGATGCGGACGTATTCGGTCGCATGCGCCGCGGTGCGGGTCATGCGCGGGTCGATGACGATCAGGTTGGCGCGGTTGATCTCCTTGCCGGACAGCACATGCTGCAGCGACACCGGGTGGGCTTCCGCCGGGTTGCCGCCCATGATGATCATGGTCTTGGAGTTGCGGATGTCGTTGTAGGAGTTGGTTTGCGCGCCGTAACCCCAGGTATTGGCGACACCGGCGACCGTGGTCGAGTGGCAGATGCGGGCCTGATGGTCGACCGAGTTGGTGCCCCAGAACGCCGCCATCTTGCGATAGAGATAGGCTGCCTCGTTGGTGAACTTGGCCGAGCCCAGCCACCACACCGACTCCGGCCCCGACTTCTCGCGGATCTCGAGCATTTTCTTCGAGATCTCGTCGAGCGCCTGTGCCCAGGCGATCTTCTGGTACTGGCCGTCGACCAGCTTCATCGGGTATTTCAGACGCCGGTCGCCGAACACGATCTCGCGGATGGCGGCGCCCTTGGCGCAATGCGTGCCACGGTTGATCGGGCTATCCCACGCTGGCTCCTGGCCGACCCACACACCGTTCTGCACTTCCGCCGTCACCGTGCAGCCGACCGAGCAGTGGGTGCAGATGTTCTTCTTGATGTCAGCCGGCTTCGAATGGTCAATCGCCGCAATGGCGTGCGCCTTCTGCACGGTGGCGGCGCCGAGCGTGCCGACGGCGGCAAGGCCGGTGGCGGTTACACCGGCATTACGCAGGAAGGCGCGGCGATCGAGTGGCGCGGCGGCATGGCCGGCGGCCGGCGCAAGTCGCGACTTGCGGGTCTTGGCATCGAGGCGCTTGGTCAGCATGGGCAGTTCCCCATCTTGGAGTCGGGCTTGTCGGGCGGCGCGGGCTCAGTAGCGGTTGGTCGCGTAGTACTTCTTGACGTGGTCGGATTCGCGATAGCGCACCTTCTTCTTGTCGGCGGCCGACTCGACCGCCTCGGCCGGCGTGGTCGCGACGACACCGGCCGCGACCGTCGCAGCGCCGGCCACACCCGTGCCGATGCCCTTGAGGAACCCGCGCCGGTCGAATTTGCTGTTCGTCATTTTGTTCGACATGGAACTTTCTCCGGTGATCAGGCAGCGATGGCGAACGCGCGCGTTTCGAGGTCGATCCAGTGACGGCCGACATCGGCAACCGCGCGATAGAACTTGGCGGACGGGGCAACCAGGATGTCGGCGAACAAGCGGGCAGCCCATGGCCTCAAGTGTGCCTCGAAGAAGGCGTCCTGGGCCGCCGCATCGGCTGCATAACGCCCGTCGATCAGGCCGGCCATGGCATCGCAAAGCGTAGCAATGCCGTCTTCCGGCTCATGCACGCCGGCGCGTCGTTCGATGCCGAGGCGCAAGAAATCGGACCGCACCGCAGCCAACGGCCGCTCATGCAGGAAGCCCGCGAGATAGAACGAAGCGTAGGGCAACACCTCGCCGCGCCCGACGCCGACGAAGACTTTGAAGAATTCCTCGCCGGCCGTGGCCTCGGTGGTGTTGCGGGCAGCGTCGGCGAGCGCGATCCAGGCGAGGCCCAGCGGCGTGGCGTCACCGGTGATCCTTGCGACCCGGTCAAGGAGCGTCTGGCTCGGCGGCTGCGCCAGCAGGTTGGCCAGCAGCGTGTAGGTACGGGCGCGGGCGACATCGACATCGTCGAGCGGTGCCGGCGATCCAACACTGTCGCTGAAAAGATCGGGCCGCAGCTCGGCGCGCGGGATTTTCGTCGCCAGCTCCACTGCCGCGACGCGATCGGCAGGTACCCGGGTCCACTGTGAAACCGACGGCTGCGCGATGCCAAGCAGCCGTGCCAAGGCGCCAATGCTCCCGGCTGCGTCGATCGCGCGCTGTAGACCGTTGTCTCGCATCCCACCCTACAAAGTGCTTTTGTTGTCGTTTCAGTCGCTCTTATCTTGCGGCGACATCACTCAAACGGATGATAGTGGGTAGCAGACGGAGCGGGTCATAGGAAGTGCCTATGTGATCAACAGGTCGCGATCAGGCACGGAAAATTATGCAAATAATTGCAGGGACTTAGCGGGTGCAACAAGGTCTAAGCTCGCAGCGCTACCGCGGCAACGCACCGCCATGGCGGCGGCGTGTCGCCGGCACCGCGGCCGCGGCCAGCTCCTGGCATGGCGCCTTATCTTCAATATTTGCAGGCGCTTGCGTCACCACCCCAGCCGTGAAATCGGCGTGCGATTCATGCGTGGCAGGATCGCCGGCGAGGTCAGGGCCATCCGAGCCCTTCAAGTCCGCCGTTTTCTGAATATGCTGCGACGCAATATTGTTTACCCCATCGCTATTGATTTTTTCTTGAGCGGCGACCGATGAAGTTGCCGCGGCACTCGGCGCAGCCTGCGCCAACCAGACGCTGACATCTGTGCCTTCCAGGAGATCCTGGTACAGGCCGGGGATGCCGCCCGGCGCGTTGAAGTCCCATTGGTTTTCGGCGATCTCGACAAAATCTCGGATGGCCGGGTCGAGCGACCACATCCGCCGCAGCGCCAGCCGCTGCAGCGCCTCCGGCACGCCCTTGCGCAGAAAGCCGGTGATGTCGCTGTTGGCCGTCAGATCGTCGATGTTCGGCAGCTTCGACAGGTCGACCTCCGGCGCATCGGCCGCCACATCGGCCGTGCCCGTATCGACCGCCGGCGCCGCCGCGTCCCGCTTCTGGCGCGACCAGCGGGTCAGGAATGGTTCATCGTTGCGATCGTTGCTCATGTTCTTGGTCTTCAACCCTTGTCGCGGTCGGCCGGCGGGCGGCGCTCGCCGTCGCGCCAGCGCACGTCGGGCGACTGGCCGTCGCGGCGGCGCTTGATGATCGGCCGCTCGACGTGATGCGCTTCGATGAAGGCAGCAATCGCACCGGCGACCTCGCGCGGCATGTCGATGGTCTCGACGACGTTGTTGCCGGCCTCGGTATTGGCCTCGCCTTCCGCCGGATCGGCGGTGACCAGCAAGATCTCGACCGGCGGCTCGGCGCCCTCCGGCCGCATCACCACCCACAACTTCGGTGCGCCGCTCGACAGGTTGTCGCGATAGTTGGCGGTGTCGGTCGAGTAGAGCCGGACCGGTATGGCGCCGGCGTAGTAGCGCGCGATGCCCCCGCCGCCGCCGCCCAGCGGCGTCCACGGCGCGACGTCGGGCGCATCGCTGAAAATCGTGATCGGGCGCCAGGCGATGCCGCCCCACTCGCCGGTAAGACGCCGCCGCTCGACCACCACCCCGACGATGAGTTCTTCCTCGATCATGCATTCATCTCCCGCAGCGGCAGGCCGGTGACGAGGTTCTGCGGCTTCAACCGGACGATACGGTTCGTGGTCATGGCGAGGATCAGATAGACCGGCTCGCCGGCGACACGGGCCAGCATATCCCCGGCGCTGTCGAATGTCAGGCGGAACAGCGCGACGATGCGATCACGGCCGGCGTCGGCCGGCTCCTCGCCCCGCCACAGGGCGTTGCCGATGCGGGTTGCCCTCGCCGTCGAGGCCGA
Source organism: uncultured Alphaproteobacteria bacterium (assembly GCA_963741505.1). Taxonomy (GTDB): domain Bacteria; phylum Pseudomonadota; class Alphaproteobacteria; order Rhizobiales; family Hyphomicrobiaceae; genus JAKFWF01. Next base: position 547,052 of record CAVUIJ010000021.1, read on the forward strand.
CGAACCAGGACCATTTTGCCTGCTCGACCTGGTCCACGGCCTCGACCTTGACGTCGCGCCCGAGTAAGTGCCTGACCCAGCGCGCCAGCACGTCGGGCGAACGCGATCCGGGCCGGCCGGCCGTGGCGGAAGTCCAACGCCATGTCGAAGCCGTCGCTGCGGTCGAAATAGCCCTCGGCGTTGTCCGCCGTCATCACGTCGATGTTGCGCGCCTTGGCGTCGCCGAAAATCGCCACCAGCGGCGAAGCATGATCGACGACGTTGCTGCCGTCGACCAGCTCCTCGTCGGCGAGCAGCATCACGCCGTCCTTGACGGTGAGCCGCTGCGGCCGAAACAGCAGCTCGGCGGCGCGCAGGACGTAGGGATCGCGTTCGCCGTCGAGCATGTTGCGGGCGATGACGTGCACCAGCTGGTTGAGGAACAGCGGCGGTGTCGTGACATTGGCGGCACGAACGAGGTTGATATAGGCCGCTTCGAGCGTGGGCGCGGCCAGCAGGCCATCGCGGAAGGCGATCAGATGCTGCCAATTTTCCCGCGCGTCGCGGTCGGCGATATCGCGGATTTCGGCCGTCGCCACCGATGCACGCGGCGCCCGCGCAAGCTTCTGGTAGAGCGCGCGCTCAACGATGCAGGCGTCGTCCGGCGGTATCACCTCGGAGCGGGCGAGGTAGAGCTTCAAGAACTCGTCGGTGATGACCAAGTGACCGGCAGCATCGCGGTCGAGCAGATGGTGTCCACTCGATGCCCAGAAGTCCGGCGCTGGCGATGCGTTCGTCATGGCCCGGCGGCGTCTTGCGCCTTGATGAGCGAGGCGAGATCGAGGGCGTCGTCGGCCGCCTCCACCGTCTCGTCCTCGACCACGGCGAAGGCGCCGGCGCTGCACGGCATGGCAGTCGCCTGCCTGGCGTCGGCGGCATGGAATGTGCGGAACTGCTCGGAGATCTCGCCGTCGGCGGTCACCGTCCGGTTGAGCGCGATCAGCGTCTGCGCGGGATGGCGCGCGAGGCCTTCGGCGAAAGCGAGTTCCTCTTCGGCGGCCGGCGCGGGCGGCGTCGACGATCAGGCGCGCCGTGCGCGGCAAGGAGGTGCCGGGCCAGCGCATGCGACCGCCGCCTCGCGCTCCGCCGCGCGTCGCCTCGACCACCACGGCGAGGGTCGACCAGCCGAACGATGGTCGAGCCCGAGGAAGCCGGCGCGGAAGGCCTGCTTGCGCCGCCCATCCAGTGCTCGCAGCATCCTCGTCCCAGAACATGAAGCTGCCGGGCACCGCCCATTCGCCGGGCGCCGCCGCGCGCTCGAACACGAAGGTGTCCGAGGCGTCGAGCCGAATGGTACGCAAGAGCTTATGGGTCAAGGCGGTCTCAGTTCCAGGGTTCGCCGGTGGCCGGATCGAGCCATTGGGGCCGAGCCAGCGCCGGCGTCAAGGGCAGGCGTTCGACATCCTTGAGAGCGGGCAGGCGCCGCTCCAGCAGGTCGCCGTTGACGTCGAGGCCGCGGCGGGCGCCCTTGGCCGGCTGCAGGCGCGCCAGGTAGCGCTCGGCGACGGTGCCGAAGCCATTCGCCCGCCAGCCGTCGAAGGCGGCCATCAGGTGACGCGCGAAGCTCTCGATGATGCCGGCCGCCGTCGAGCATCTCGAAGCCTTCGGTGGCAAGGCTGGTGCCTTTTTCGAACGTATGATCGACGGTCACCTGGACGACGCTGCGCAGCTGCAGGCCGAGCACCAGCCAGTCGGGGATTTCATCATCGAGCGAACCCGGCGCCGCCGCCAGCCGGCAGCCGCCGACGATGCCGCCGTCGAGCAGGATGGTATCGGGCCAGGCGAACTCCAGCGGCTTTGCCGGCGGACAGTGGGCGGCGAGCGCGTCCGCCGCCGCGTTCATGCCGGCGTAGAGGGCGCAGCGGGCCTTCATCAGTGGCTGCTCGGGCTCGAGCACCACCGCCGCCTCGATGCTGTCGAACCGGCGCACCCATACCAGCGTGCCGGCGCCAGCCTCGGCTGCGATCGCCTGGGCGCGGCCGAACGCATCGCCAAGCTCGCGCAGGCCGATGGCGCGGAAGCCCGGCGGCAGATCCAACGACTGATGCTCGGCGTTCGTAGTCATATGTCACTTGTGTATAAGGGGTTGGCCAGACCGGCAACCGCACCGAGATCGAAAGCCGCATGACCGAAGCCGACAATCCGACCAAAGCCAGCCGCACCATCCTGCTGTGCTCCTGCGAGGCGACCATGCCGCTCGGGCTCGAAGCGGTGGCAAAGGGGTGCAAGGGCGCCCGCATCGTGCCGGCGAAACACCTGTGCGGCGCCGAGCTCGATCTGTTCCGCAAGGCCGCCGCGAACGGCCGGGTGACGGTTGCCTGCACCGCGCAACGAGCGCTGTTCGAGGACGTCGCCGAGGACGAAAAGCTCGCCGCCGCACTGACCTTCGCCAACGTCCGCGAGACCGCCGGCTGGTCGACCGAAGCGGATCGCGCCGCGCCGAAGATGGCGGCGCTGCTGGCGATGGCCGCGATTGCACCGGCACCGGCCACCGCGATCACCTTCGTGAGCGAAGGCGTGGCGCTGGTCTATGGCCGCGGCCAGGTCGCGCTCGATGCGGCGACGGCACTCAAAGATCGCCTCGACATCACCGTGCTGCTGTCGGATGCGGACGACACAGTGCCGCCCGCGACAAACGAATTCCCGATCCGCCGTGGTCGCATCAGAACCGTCAAAGGCCACCTCGGCGCCTTCGAGATCACCATCGACGGCTTCGCCGCGCCGGCGCCGTCATCGCGGCGGACACTCGCATTCGGACAAGGCCGCGACGGCGCGGTGTCGAACGCCGACATCCTGATCGACCTCACCGGCACGCAAGCCGCTGGTCACCGCCCATGACCTGCGCGAGGGTTACCTGCGTGCCGACCCTGTCGATGCCGTCGCGGTACAGAAGCTGCTGTTCAAGGCGGCCGATCTCGTCGGCACCTTCGACAAGCCGCGCTATATCGATTTCCATGCCGACCTGTGCGCCCATTCGCGCTCGCGCAAGGTCGGCTGCACCCGCTGCCTCGACCTGTGCCCGGCCGGCGCGATCACGCCGGCTGGCGACACCGTCGCCATCGATCCGCACATCTGCGGCGGCTGCGGCCAGTGCGCCGCAGCCTGCCCGACGGGGGCCGCGGCCTATGCCCTGCCCGCCGCCGACATACTGCTGCAGCAGATCCGCGCCGGCGCCCAGGCCTATGGCGATGCCGGTGGCCGCGACGGCATCCTGCTGCTGCACGACCGGGCGCACGGCGCGGCCCTGATCGACGCGGCCGCGCGGTTCGGCGACGGCCTGCCGGCGCAGGCTATTCCGTTCGAGGTCAATGAGGTGACGCAGGTCGGCCTCGAGACGATCGCGGCCGCTATCGCCTACGGCTTCCGCGCCGTGCGGCTGCTCACCCGCGCCAAGCCGCGCCACGATATCGCCGGTCTCGACCGCACCATCGATACTGCGCGCCGGATTCTCGCCGGCTTGGGATTCGGCGATGACGCGATCGGGCTGATCCAGTCAGATGATCCCGATGCCATGACGGCCGCACTGCGCCAGCCGCTTGCGTCCGTTCCGCCCCGTGCCCCCGCCACCTTCCTGGCCCTCGGCGGCAAGCGCGATGTGATGAAGCTCGCGCTGCGCGAACTGCATCGCACGGCGCCCGCCCCGCAGGCCCGCATCGAGCTGCCGCCGGGCGCGGCGTTCGGCGGGCTCGCGATCAATGCCGCCGGCTGCACGCTCTGCCTGTCGTGCGTTTCGGCATGCCCGACCAGCGCCCTCGGCGATGCTAGCGACCGGCCGCTGCTGTCGTTCGACGAGAGCCTGTGCGTGCAATGCGGCCTGTGCGCCGCGACCTGCCCCGAGAAGGTGATCGAGCTCAGTCCGCGCATCGACTTCGCCGCCTACGACGCCGGCCGCGCGACGTTGAAAGAGGAGGAGCCGTTCCACTGCATCACCTGCGGCAAGCCGTTCGGCGTGAAGTCGACGATCGAGCGCGTCACGGCGAAACTCAAGGACAGCCATTGGATGTTCTCGGGCGAGCACAAGTCGCGGCTCGAGCTGATCCAGAAATGCGACGACTGCCGGGTCGAAGCCATGACCAATACGGGCTTCGACCCCTACGCCGCGACGCCGCGCCCGCGCGCCAAGACCACCGAGGATTACCTCGCCGAACGCGCGATCGCCGAGCGCCAAGCCGCGATGCAGGCCAAGATCGACAAGGGCGAGGTCTGATTATGGCCTCGTCACGCGCGCCAGCCACTCGACCAGCGCCCGGCGGTCGGCCGGGTCGGTGATGCGCTGCTCCGGCATCTTGGTGCCGGGTGTGTAGATTGCAGGGCCGACTTCGAATAGCTTGGCGATCGTCTCCGGCGTCCACACGATGTCGAGTGCCTTGAACGGCGCGGAGTAGACGTAGCCGGGCGCGCTCGCGATCCGCCGTCCCATGATCTGATGCAGCGTCGGGCCGGCGAGATGGCTGTCGGCGGCGGAGAGGCCGTGACAGGCGCGACAGGCGCGGAATACGATCGCGCCGCGGTCACTCGCCTCGGTGATCTTGGTCTCGCCGGCGGGCCCGATCGAGGACCCGATCGGCTGGCCAGTCGCGACATCGAAGCGGCGCACCGCGCGGTCGCCGCCGCCGCTATAGAGCTCGCGTCCGTCGGCCGAAAACGCCAGCGCCCACAGCGGCAGGCCCGGCCCCAGGATACGCGATCGCACTGCCCCGGTTGCGCGGTCGAGCAACGTCACCGGCGTGCGCATGCCGCCAACCGCAATCGTCTGGCCGTCGGGTGAGACCGCGACCGTGGTCAAGGGGCCGTCGGGCAGCGAAATCTCGCGAACCGGCTGCAGATCGCCGTCGATCTCACGCAGGGCGCCGTCGGCGCATACGAGCAGGAAGTGGCCATCGGACGCGCCTGCCGCGCCGTTGACGGCCGCGGAAATCTTCGCCGTCCGGGCGCTGCCGCCGGCGCCGACGGGTGTCAGGCGCAGACTGCCGTCGTAGCCGGTGCTCAGAACGCTGCCGCCGTCGGCTGCGAAAACGACGGCGGTAACCGGGGCGGAATGCTCGGCGGCGAGCCGGGCCCGGCCGCTCGCGTCCCATACCCGCACCGTTCGATCCCAGCTGGCGCTCGCCACCGTCTGCCCGTCCGGCGCCAGAGCCAGCGCCGACACCGGCCCGGCATGTCCAGACAGCACCTGCGCCGGCGCCGCAGCAGATCCGCACCACACCGCGATGCGCGTGTCCTCGCCGGCCGACAGCAGGCAGCCGTCGGCCCGCAGCGCCAGGGCATTGACCGTGGTGTCGTGAAACCGCAGCACCCGCAGGGCATGGCCGGCGCTCACATCCCAGACGATGATGGCGCTGTCGAAGCCGGCCGACGCCATTCGCGCGTCCGGCAGCACGGCGATCGCGCGCACCGGGCCGCCGTGGCCGCGCAGGCTGGAATCCGGTGATTGCGCCGCAGCCGGCATCGCCAGCAGCGCGGCGGCGGCCAGCACAGCGGCATGGGCCCGCAATGTCATCGACCGTCTCCCGTCGCAGCCCGCCGCGACGACGACATGCGCGGCGCCTCGTTGTAACATCGGCTGCAGGGCCTAGGAAAACTGGTGCTGCCGAAGAGGATTGAACTCTTGGCCTCTCCCTTACCAAGGGAGTGCTCTACCACTGAGCTACGGCAGCAAGTCGGCAAGCACCTGCCACAAGGGGCGGAAAGCCGCAAGGGGGAAGGTCTTTTCAGCGTGATGTGGGTTCCAATGGCGAACTGTCCAAGTGGCGTAGGTACGACCCCCTGGGGGCACCAAGCATATCCATAAACATACCCTCAATTTGCCAGGATGTGAAGGATTTGGATGAGTGCGGATGTGGCGAGAAGATCGGTAAAAACCTAGTATCTACTGCCGGTTATGGATCTTCGTTGGACGCTCTAGGACAAAGTCCTGGTGGCAAGAGGGACTCGCAGTGTCATCTAACCCATCGATTTATTAACAGCGACGAAAACGTACCCCTG
>CAVUIJ010000022.1:0-12664 GCA_963741505.1 uncultured Alphaproteobacteria bacterium
TCATCACGGCAGGCACGAAGTATCCCGACACCGTGTCGACCACGCGCTGGATCGGAGCCTTCGAGCCCTGCGCATCCTTGACCATGCGAATGATATTGGCGAGCGCCGTGTCCTTGCCGACCTTGGTCGCGCGGAATTTGAAGCTGCCGGTCTTGTTGAGCGTGCCGCCAATGACCTCGTCGCCGGTCCTCTTCTCGATGGGGATCAACTCGCCCGTGATCATCAATTCATCGACTGCGCTCGAGCCGTCTGCGATCTCGCCGTCAACGGCGATCTTGTCGCCGGGCTTTACGACGAGAATGTCGCCGACCAGCACTTCTTCGACGGGCAGGTCGATTTCCTTGCCGTCACGCAGCACTCTCGCCGTCTTGGCCTGCAGTCCGATCAGCTTCTTGATGGCTTCGGAGGTGCGCCCCTTGGCCTTGATTTCGAGCGCCAAGCCGAGGACGACGAGCGCGATCACTACGGTCGTGACATCCCAGAACACCTCGGCAAGCTCCATGCGCGGGAATAGCCCCGGAGCGGCCACCGCCACGACCGAGTAGAGATAGGCGGCGGTGATCCCGATGGCGATCAGGGTGTGCATGTTGGCCGCGCGGTGCTTCAGCGCATCCCACATTCCGGTAAAGAACTGCGAGCCGGACCAGACGAGGACCGGTAGGCTCAGGACTCCCAGAAGCGCCCAGATGACCCGGCGCGCGGCGCTGCCCATCGGCATCCAGTCGCGCAGCCCTGGAACGAGGTCGGGATAGCTCAGCAGCATAACCGGCACCGAGACAGCGGCCGCGAACCGGAACTTGCGCATAAGCAGGTCGTACTCCGCCTGCCGTGCAGCCTCTTCTGGGTCGAGCGCTTCCGCATCGGTCGCGATCTTCGTGGCTCTGCGCTCTTCGGCGACCCGGTAGCCGATGAACTCGATAGCGGCACGGATCGCGGCGAAATCGGTTCGCTCCGGCTGATACTCGATGTCGACAGCGTTGGTGAGCGCGCTCGCCCGTGCTTCGATTACGCCGGGCGTCGATCGCAGAGCCAACTCGATCCGGATGACACAGGACGAGCAGTGCATGTTCTTGATGGGCACCCGCATTGAGGCCGTGCCAGCGCCATAGCCTGCAGCGCGGATCGCCTTGACGAGGTCGAGAACTTTGACGCGCGCGGGGTCGTAGGTGATATGCGCCGACCGGTTTGCCAGGTTGACACGGGCGACGGAGACGCCATCGATCTTGCGCAGTGCGTCTTCGATCTTCGCGGGACAATGGGGGCAGGTCATGTCGCCGACGCGCAGCTCGACATTCGCGGGCTCGACGACGCCTTGAGCACGGCTCCGCGTCGGATCTGCGCCTAAGCTTGGTCTTGGGGTGTCGTTCATTTGGACTTCCTGACCGTAACGCCTGAACCAAGTGAGCTGGTCGCTGCCTGTTGGTCTTGATTGCTCGCTTCACCGGGGAATGCGAAAGGGTACGCCCCGTAGATGAGCGAGAACGTGCGCTCCTGAGCAGCATCGCGCAGCCTCCGTCCCGTCTCCCAGAACGCGGAGATTTCGCCGATGAGCTTTCGTTCCAGGGCCATTAGCGGATGATCATCGGGAACAGCGCGACGGTTCTTCGAAACGGCGTCCGCCAACACGGAGAATGCCGCCATCCAGGGCGAGACGCTTTCCGAGAACACGTAGCGGCTGACGCGCATCGGGTGCAGCCAGTACAGAGACTGGCTGAGCCATGGGTTTGCAATTGCGCGCACCCAAGGGCTTACGAAGGATCGGTAGAGGGCCTCGTTGAACTCCGAGACCTGCCGAACCCTCTCGAACCTCGCTCGGGAATAGTCGAAACGAAAGTCCTCGACCTTCCTCGGCTCGAACCGCACGGAATACTGGTGGCGCGCACAGTCCGGATCGCCGGTCGGATTGTCGATCTTCATCTCATAGAGGCCGGGATGGAGAGCCTCGATCTCAGCGAGATTCTCGAGAATCGCGCGATGCTCCAATCGTGCGACAGCGGCCGAGACGAAGATGCCGAGATGACCGACGTGCGGATTGGTGAGGTAAACGATGCGCTGGCCCGCGGCCTTCAGCGCTTCGGTGCTCTTGTACACTGCCGGAATCCAGCCGAGCGCCTGGTGCGGCGGCGTAATGTTGTCGCCGTAGGATGCGAAGACGACGAGCGGATTGCGGATGCGTGTGAGGTCGGCTACGCAATGCTCGTCGATCCGGACCTTGCCCTCTTCGAGCTTGTTGCCGATGAAGAGGTCCTCGACGATCGATACGATCTCCTCGCCGCTCAGACGGTAGAAGCCGTTCCACCAACGTTCGAAATCGAGGAAGCGCTCTTGCTCGGTGCCGATCTTTGTAAAGAGGTTCGCGTATTTGTCCCAGAGCGCATAGCCGGGCTTGAGCGTCTCGAAGTTCTCCACGAGCCAGGCGCCGTCGAAGCGATCCTGATTGAGATCGGCGAGGAAATGAGCGAGCCATACGCCGCCGACAAACCCGCCGAGCGTGCGCATGGGATTCACGCCGGGCTCGCCGGCCCAGTACGACAGCGGCGAGCCGTTCAAGACCACCGGACCGACACGCCCCTCGCAGTGCGCGGAGATTAGCGTCGCAGCCCAGCCCGCCTGGCAGTTGCCGTAAAGCACGGGTCGTATTCCGTCGTGCAGCTCGGCAACATGCTCGACGAAACGACTGAGTGCCGCCAGCACGTCGCCGAGGGTTTGCCCTGGACATGGCTCGGCGAAAAACACGACGAAGTAGACCGGGTGGCCGACATGAAGCGCAATGCCAACCTCGGACTCGCGCTTGAAGCCGCCGATGCCTGGGCCGTGCCCCGCGCGCGGGTCGAGCACGATCACCGGGGATTTTTCAGGATCGACGCAATCCTGCCAGCACGTGTCGCCGAGGTCCGTAATGCGCAGAAGCGCATAGTTGGCCGGCTGCTCGAATTGGCGGGCATCGAGCACCATCTCGGACTTGAAGTTGAGGAGTGCCGGCAACCCGGCCCGTTCGTGCTCGAGCATGGCGTTGGCACGCCTGCGAAGTGTGTCGAAGAACAGGATCGTGCGCTCCAACACGTCGCGCTGGTAGGCAAGTACGTCCAGTGCGCTCACATCTTGGGCTGTTGCGCTTTGGCAGGGCCCGCGCGGATGCAGGATCAACAGTCGTCTTGCTACTGGGCCGCTGTCGAGCATCATGCGCAGCCGTGGCAGTCGGAAGCTGAGCTGAGATGGTCGGCTCGCGCGCGGCCGACAGCGCTTTGGACGACCCTCTTCGCTCATCTTTCGCCATCGAATTTTCCCCTCACCCGAGCCGCGACGCGAAAAGGTTGAACAGCGAGCCGAATACGAGCGCCGTCCACCAGCCGTAAGCCTGGGTCCACACGAGACCGATCACGACGCCGCGCACCGTCAGCCATTCGAACCCCGGGAAGAACTGCAGCCACGGCCGATGCATGCCCGCGTCGGCCACGACCAGGCCGAGCAGGAGACAGCCCAGGAAGCTGATGGCGAAGAAACTGCCGAGGCTGAGCCCAAGCGCCGCGATCGGTATGTGCGATATGCGGCCTGTAGCAGTCGTTGTCTCTTGACCACTCGACATGACACACTCCTTGCTGTTCTAGGTGACGTCGGCGCCGACCCGTCTTTGGTCGGCGCCTTTGGCGGATGTCACATCATGCAGCTCATGCCGCTCAGGATCTGATCCGCCTTGGCCTGCTGCTCGGCGCTCAGCGCGCCGTAGAGCGCGGCCAAAGCCGGCTTCGCGTCCTTCAGTGACGTCAGATGACCGTCCATCGCCGCAATGTGTGCGTCGAGCCGTTCGACGGGGGTCTTTGCCTCCATCATTTTCATCATAGCCTGGCGCATTGCCGGCATGCCTTGCAGGTTCTTTTTCAGCGCCGCAGCGTAAGTGTCCCAGACCGCCTTCTGGGCATCGGTGATCGCAAGTTCGGCCTTGAGAAATGCGACGCGGCCTTCGGCGAAGGTCGCGCTATCGCCGCCCATCATCGGACAGTTGCGGCCCATCATGTCCATCATGCCGCCCTGGACCATCATGTCGCCCATCATGCCGCGGCCCGGCATCTGCTGATTTCCCATTCCAGAACCAGGCTGCATTTTCTTCGGCTGCGTCGCCTGGGCCTGGGCGCCGGGTGCTCCCTGGGGATGATGGGGATCGGCTGTCGTTTGAGCGCGGGCGGCGGTTTGTGCGCCAATCAGCAAGCCGGCGAGGGTTGCCGCGGCCGACAGATACTTGATTTGCGTCGTGATCATCGGTTTTCTCCGTCAATGTGGATTTGATGCTGTTTGCGATTTGGTCGTGCTGGATGGCGTTGAGAAGCCACCGGATCTTGCCGCCGTTCTATGGTCTGCGCGCTCGCACGGCGCGGCCGCCCGGTATGGTCGTGCTCGTTGCGAGATTGGGAACGTCAGGCGGAACGACTGCCCGAGTTCGCTTCGAGCGAGCACCGGCAAGTCGCTTCGGGCGGGCGATCAGCTACGCGGGGGCCTGTCGCTCGGACCGCGTTCCTCGCCTGACAGCAAGCGGTTGGGGTCGCACGCCGTAGCGCTGTTTCCAGTGGGAGCGAGGCCGACGACTGGCAACAGCAGTGCGGCGGCGCCGCAGAACGCACACGAGACCGAGCTGCAGCTGCTTCCCGGCCCGCAGCCGGCAGCCGCACAACAGCCGCAGTGCCCGCCACACGGGCCGCAATCCAACGAAATGGCTGGCGCTGCCATCGCCTGCGCTTCCTGGGTGACCGCTCGATGGACCGCAGTCACAACCGCGTCGACAGCGATCACTTTGGCGCCGTCACTGCGATGACCATGTCCCAGATGTGCAAACGCAGTGGGCACCATCAGCGACCAGAGCACCGCTGCGAGCAGAAATCGCATGCCGAACCCTTTGAAGTGAGTGCCCACGTCGGCAAATCCTCAATCTCGCGCGTTGCGCGCGCCTCGCGCGCAGCACCAACCGTGAGAATGGTACTAAGGATAAAAAGACGAGCGGCAGCCTTGATCCCAGTCAAACAAGCCTTCTCAGCTCGATCGAGTAGGTTCACATTCGCTTGATGGGAAGAATATTGAAGCCATGCTCGCCATTTTAGCCTCCTGGCGCTCGACCTGCGCGCAATCCAGCGCGCAGAACAGCTGCTCGGCATCTTCGTGGCGCGCTTTCTATTGCCGCGCCTGCCTGCCTGCCGGCGAAAAAGCGAATGCAGACCTCTGTTGCCGCGGACCGTCGCAGCCGTCGAGCAGCCCAGCCTTGGTGCACGTCAATGAGTCGGCGACGACGTCCGCCATTCCAAGGACCCATCGGCATCGTGTTCTAGATGTATTGCAACTGTGCTCGCCGATAACACCGTCCGCAGCTGTGCTCACAACATCACAATCACCGATCTTTGAAGGGCCGTAATCGGCGCGGCAGCACCTATCGGTTGTGCCAAGTGGAGAAGCGCGATAACAGTCTCGGGCAAACTTGTGGATGCGAATCGGGCCGATGCGTCGTTGGATGCAATTGCTGTTGCTGCTGGTAATCACCTTCACGGTGATTCCAACGGCAGCGCATGCTCACTCGCAGCATGGGCATCGAGCCCCGGTGCTGCACCAGCTTGCTGCTGCTGAGGCGGTGAGCAGCGCGGACGCCGTTCTGAAAGACGGCGCCGGCGATGATTCCATGATCGAGGCGGCGTCGGTTTCGTCTGGCTCGACCCGCCGGGATCTGCCTCATTCCATTTCAGCTTGCTGCTGTCAGGGCGCTGCGCCCTGCAGTTCATCCGGCGGCCCTGCGCCAGGGAATGCCCCCAGTGAGGCATGGACGCTACGCGCCGAGCTTGTCAGACATGTTGGCGTGCCCCCGGCGGACATTCGTGCGAGCTACGCCGCGCCTCGATCGCTCTTGAAGCGACCTCCCAAAGCCTGAGATCCATCAACTGCGCGGCGGCGACTTGCTGTCGCCCATGCGAGTTCGCACGCGCGCTCCCCTCGCTATTCGACCTTGAAATACGCGGCACGGTCCATTCGGTCCGCCGCGGCGAGGGCTCGAGCATCTGATGTCTGCAATCCAGCCCTCGTCGCGCTCAACTCGGGTGACCGCCATGCTCAGCAGGCTACTCTTTGCACTCGTTGTCCCGCTTCTCCTGGCCGGTTGGGGCAACCGCGAACGCGAGCCCGGGTGGCCGCATTCGGGCCTCATGCCGGACGATCCGGTGACGGTGAAGCCGCTCAGGTACGAGTCGATCACCAAAGGCACTCGGAGCTACCGCCCGATCGAGCCGATGGCTTGGGGTGACGTCAACAGTCGCGTCGCGCCGCGCGGCAGCCTGCCGGGAGCGCCGCCGGTGCCCCCTGGGAGGAAGGGCGATGACGCAGCTCCCGAACAATAGCCGTTGGTGGATGGAGCACGTGAACGGTCGACCCTTGAGGATGGATTAGGGCTCTCGCATGCCAACATACAAATACATGACCAGAATTGCTCCGGGCAGGGGGCGCCTTCGGGCTCTGGCCGCGATCACGGCGACGCTGACGCTCAGCGGCTGCGCCAACTTTTCCGCCGACGGTGGCATGAATTTCGTCAAATCCGAGGCCGGCGGCGAGTTGAACAAGGACGTTGTGAAGATCCGCACCGAGGCCGAAGCGGCGGCGACCAAGGCGCGTGTCCGAGTGCTGTTGAAAAATCAGCTCGCCGTCGAAACGGCGGTGCAGATCGCGCTGCTAAACAACCGTGGCCTGCAGGCTGCCTATAGCGAACTCGGCATCTCAGAAGCCGAGATGGTTGAGGCCAGTTTGCCGCCGTCGCCGACGATCTCGCTCGCGCGCCTCGTCGCGACCGGCGAGCTCGAGATCGAGCGACAGATCCTGCAGAACGTGCTTGGACTGTTGACGCTGCCGCGGCGAAGGGACATCGCGGAGGCCAAATTCCAGCAGGCGAAGGTGCGGGCGGTCGAGGCGACACTCAAGACCGCTGCCGAGGCGAGGCGAGCCTACTACCGGTCGGTTGCCGCAAATCGATCTGTGACCTTCCTCGAAGAGGCACGAACCACCGCGGAGGCTTTGTCGGACCTGGCCAAAAAGCTTGGCGAGACCGGTGCACTGGCGAAGCTCGATCAGGCGCGCGAGCACGCATTTACCGCCGAGGTCAACGGCCAACTGGCGATGGCGCGCCTCAAGAGCCGCATGGAGCGCGAGAAACTGATCCGGGCGCTCGGGCTTTGGGGCAGCGAAACCGCGCTCAAATTGCCGGCGGCCTTGAAGCCGCTGCCGAAGTCTCCGCAGACCATCAAGGACGTCGAGACCGAAGCCGTAAAGCGCCGCGTCGACCTCGAGATCGCGCGTCAGGACCTCGAGATCCTGGCGAAGCAGCTCGGGCTGACGAAGGCGACCCGCTACATCGACGTGCTGGAGGTGCGTGGGATCAGCAGGACAGAGTGGAAGCCGGTCGAGAGGACGGTTTATTCGCTCGATCCAGGGCCGCCGCCTGTCTTGAATTCCGAACAAGAACGTGAGCGGGAGAAGACGCGGTGGCGCGGGGTGGAACTGGAATTCAAGATCCCCATCTATGATTTCGGCGAAGCTCGCACGCGGCTCGCCGAGGAAACCTACATGGCTTCCGTCCACCGCCTGATCGAAAAGGCTGTCAACGTGCGCTCGGAAGCGCGCGAGGCCTACACCGGCTATCGCGGCGCCTACGACATCGCCATGCACTATCAAAAGGAAATCCTGCCGCTCAGGCAGATCATCAACGACGAGATGCTGCTGAACTACAACGGCATGCTGAAGGACCTCTTCTCGCTGCTGACCGATACCAAGGCTCGGATCATCGCGAACGCCCAGGCGATCGACGCGCAGCGCGACTACTGGCTCGCCAAAGTCGATTTGCACGTGGCGCTCGTCGGCGGTGGCGCGACGACGGGCGGAGGTGGCAGCACGGTGGTTACGGCCAGTGGTGAAGCGGCCGGGCATTGAACAAGGAGTTGGCGCATGACGATCAGCCGTCGCAATTTTATGGCTACCTCTGGCATCGCGCTGATGGGTGTCACGCAGGTGTCGGGACGGGCCGCGTTCGCCAACGTTCCCGAGGCACCGACGCAAACTTCGCCGCTGATGCAGCCGCCGCTGGTGCCAACGACAGGCGTTGACTACAACCCCGTAGTCACGCTGAATGGGTGGACGCTGCCCTGGCGCATGAACGGCGAGTGGAAGGAGTTCCACCTCGTCGCCGAGCCGGTGGTCCGCGAGATCGCGCCGGGCATGAAGGCGCACTTGTGGGGCTACAACGGCCAGTCGCCCGGCCCGACGATCGAGGTGGTCGAGGGCGACAAGGTGCGCATCTTTGTCACAAACAAGCTGCCCGAGCACACGACAATTCATTGGCATGGCCAGATCATTCCGAACGGCATGGATGGTGTCGGCGGCCTGACGCAGCCGCAGATCAAGCCCGGCAAGACGATGGTCTACGAGTGGCAAATCAGGAAATCCGGCACCTTCATGTACCACCCTCATGCCGACGAGATGGTGCAGATGGCGATGGGCTTGATGGGCTTCTTCGTCGTGCATCCGAAGGACCCGAAGTTCATGCGCGTCGACCGCGACTTCGTCTTCCTGCTCAACGCCTACGACATCGATCCCGGCTCCTATGTGCCGAAGGTCAACACGATGCTCGAGTTCAATCTGTGGACCTGGAACAGCCGCGCGTTCCCCGGAATCGATCACCTGGTGGTCGCGAAGAACGACCAGGTGCGCATCCGGTTCGGCAACCTGACGATGACGAACCACCCGATCCACCTGCACGGCTACGACTTCGAGGTGACCGGCACGGACGGCGGCTGGACGCGCCCGCAGTCACGCTGGCCCGAGGTGACGGTCGACTGCGCCGTCGGCCAGATGCGCGCCATCGAGTTCAAGGCCGAAAACGAAGGTGATTGGGCGTTCCACTGCCACAAGTCGCACCACACCATGAACGCCATGGGCCATGACGTGAAGACCTACATCGGCGTCGACACCAAAGAAGTGAAAAAGAAAATCGATAAGGTCGTGAAAGGCTACATGGCGATGGGGCAGGCCGGCATGGCTGACATGGGCGAGATGGAGATGGCAATCCCGGACAACACGTTGCCGATGATGACCGGCTTCGGCCAGTTCGGACCGATCGAGATGGGCGGCATGTTCTCGGTCGTGAAGGTGCGTCAGGGATTGCCGGCCGGCGATTACAAGGACCCCGGTTGGTACAAGCATCCGGAAGGTACCGTCGCGTTCGAGTACAAAGGGCCGAAAGATGCCCTCGCCGATCCCCCGCAGGCACCAACAGCCCCGAAGAAAGGTGCCCAACTGCGAGATGGCACGGCGCCATCAAAGACGGGGGCACAGGCGCAGAGGGTCGGTGGCTTGCAGCCGACCAGCACTAAGGGCGAGATCGAAGTGCGTGTGGTCAAGCCCGGCGCAAAGGGTGGGCATGGTAATCACTGAAGCAATCGGGGGGCTTGCTCGTTCAAGTCGAATTCAGACGGCTTTGTAATTTGTGATGGAACGCTGATGAGAACACTCGGCGCCAGTTGCAGACTGTTACCAAATTCCGCGTTCGTGAGCCTTGGAAGAGCCGTGCTCTTAGATCAGGTATCGCCGGGGCGGCAGAGACTTCGAATCATCAACAAAGAAACGGAGACTTGGGATGAATATGAGAGTTATCGGCTGTGGCGCGGCCATGCTGGCGGTCATCGCCGCGACAGCCGCAAATCAGGCCATAGCGGGCGCGGGTCCGAAGGGGCACACGCACGCGATCTTCAATGCCGGAACGCCTGGCGACCCAAACAAGCCTTTCCGGATCATCGAGATGACCGCGAAGGAGGGCGATGGCGTGATGGCATTCGAACCAGCGAAGATCGTCGTCCAACAAGGCGAGCAGATTAAGTTCGTCATCAAGAATGCCGGTGAGCTCGACCACGAGTTCATGCTCGAGACTTTCGAGGCAAACAAGAAGCACGCCATCGAAATGCTGAAGAACCCAGAGATGGAACACGACGACCCCAACGGCAAACGGATCGTGTCCAAGAAGCAGGCCGAGATCGTCTGGAAGTTCTCCAAGCCCGGTACCTTCGAATACGCCTGCCTTATTCCCGGCCACTACGACGCTGGCATGAGGGGCGTCGTCGAGGTGGTGGCTAAGCCCACGGCACCGCCCGCAGTCGCGAG
This sequence comes from uncultured Alphaproteobacteria bacterium, assembly GCA_963741505.1. Lineage (GTDB taxonomy): Bacteria > Pseudomonadota > Alphaproteobacteria > Rhizobiales > Hyphomicrobiaceae > JAKFWF01. The sequence goes on from CAVUIJ010000022.1 coordinate 10,171, forward strand.
CAAAGCCAAACCGAAAGCTCCTGCCGCTGTTGCGGCGACGGCCAAGCCGACCGCAGCCCCGGCCAAGCCCAAACCTCAGGCCGCGATTCAAGGCAAGGCTGTCAACACCAGCTCAATGCAGCAGTAGCTCGAATTCGCGCCGGGGAAGCGTGAACGCCGAAATCGTCGAACAGGAGCAAATACGATGCGTAAATCAGTGATTGTGATGTCTGCCCTCGCCGCGTTGTCGTTCGGTGCGGTGCAGGCCATAGCGCAGGATGCCATGGTCAAGGGCGAGGTGACCAAGATCGACGAAGCCCAGGGCAAACTCACCATCAAGCATGAGCCAATCAAAAAGTTCGACATGGATACCATGACGATGGTGTTCAAGGCGGCCGACCCTGCCATGCTCAAAACCGTCAAGGCGGGCGACAAGGTCCAGTTCAACGTCGACAAAGTGAACGGCCAGTTCACTGTAACGAAGCTGGAAAAGTCGAAGTAGTTGCAGCCAAGCAGCCGTCGCTCGTGGAACGACGTCATCCGCGCGGCTCCAGGATTCCACCTTGATTTCCCTCCGCTGCATAGGCTGCGGAGGCAACCAGATTGTTGTCAATCGGCAACTGAGTACACGGTCAGTCGATCGACAATGGTCCAGAGTCGAAGGGTAGTCGATGGCTAATGGTCAACAAGAGTGCAGGCTTCTTGGAGGCCGGCAAGAGTGAGCTGTTCTCACGCATGGTAGGCCGGCATCGGAGAAGCCTGCACGAAGCAGCCCTTATGTCGAACTGGCACGGGCGACACCGATCCCACATTCGATCCTGTCCGCTGCGGTGGGATCTCCAGTCAAAATCGTTGCCCCGCGAACGGCACAGCGTGATCCAATGCGCACATGCGAACGAAGTACGACCCCGACCGAGACCATTATCCGTCACCGCAGGCGAAACTTACGGACCGACACTCAGAGCCAGCTCGCGGGCGTGACTTATACCAACCTTCACTGAGGCTGACTCATGTGGCGGGGGATTCCCTCGCGAATCGGGTTGTGATTCCGTCCGCTCATCGGGCAACTGATTCGGGGGCGGGGATGCCAGCAGCGGTCGAGCTTCGCGCCGACTACAGTGCGGATGAGTTGCGGCAACTTGCAGCCAAGAGCCGGAACGCGAACCAAGCGCGTCGCCTTCTCGCATTGGCCGCCGTGCGCGGCGGCATGAGCCGAGAGGCAGCCGCCCGGATCGCTGTCGGCATGGATCAGCCCGTTCACCCCAATCAATTCTGTCTCCAACGGTTATCGAAGCGGCAGCACAGTCAACAATCGGGTCTCGGCAAACTATGGGGTGCGCATTGATCAATTCGCGATCAGCTCGTTTACTCTTACCAAGACATCCGCCATGTCCGCGTCGGTGACGTGCCGATCTCGGCCCCCGGCATGGAGCATCCAGTCCCAAGGATCGAATACAGGCACGCCGGCCGCAATGAACTCGCTCGTGTCCCGGCTGACCACGATGAGGTCCGCCAGAGCGGCCAGTGCGGCGATGAGAAGATCGGGCTCGGAAAACGTGTGGCCCGTCTTTCGGCCGGTTTCCAACATCAGACGCCACCGCAGCAGCACATCTTCGGTTACCGGCAGCACACGCCCCGCAAACAACGGACGCAGTGTGCGATCAAGCCAGTGCATCAGGTCGGCCCGGCGCGCCGGATCGCCGATCTGCTCGATGCCGAAGCGCACCTCGGCAAAGGTCACGTCGCTTGTATAGAGCACATCGCCTGGCTGGCCGGCGATGAACGCCCGTACCTTCTGGGCTGGCCGCGCCCGTCGAAGCTCCGACACGACATTGGTGTCGATCAACCAGCCCCTCAAAGCTTCACATCCCGAACCGGCGATTTCACTGACAACCGCTCGATTGGCACATCCCGAAGCGGCGAGTTTGCCAGCGCTTCCACGAGATCCCGCCCGGAGACCGGCTTCTTCAAGCGGTCCCATTCGTCCGCGTCGACAACAACGACGGCGTCCTTGCCATGCACGGTGACGCGTTGCGGCCCTTTTTCGCGGGCGCGGCGGACAAGCTCGCTGAACTGAGCCTTGGCGTCCTGCAACCGCCAACGGCCAGGACCTGGCGGGCGGCGGGACGTCTTGGGGGTGGAGGGAGCAGGCATAGCGGGCGTCCTTTCTAGTCAGTTCGACTAGAATATATGTGATCCAATAACCAAAGGGAAGACCTCACAAGTTCACGCCGCGGCGCGCAGGACGCCGCCGCCAAGTCACGGCAAGCAGATAGCAATTTGACTGATTGAACTCCGCTGACGATCATGCTGGCGGATGGAGCGCCCGCACGGTTGATCGATCCACGATCGAAGCATGCAAATCCTTGCGGGAGTCTTGCGGGAGTGAGTGCTGCACCGTGGTGCAAAGTGGGGCAATTCTTGCAACCGGCGCCCGACTAACTCATTGATATTGCTCTAGTTTAAATCAGTATTGCGTCCTCTTAATCAGCGGGTCGAAGGTTCGAATCCTGCA
>CAVUIJ010000023.1:0-30474 GCA_963741505.1 uncultured Alphaproteobacteria bacterium
CCTCCGAGTTACATACGGACGCCGGGTTCCACGACGCTGGTGTGGCGAGCCTCGGCAGCCCGGGGCGCGTCCCCGACTGTACCTGCCGACCTGTAACCTCCGCGCCGCCTGCGGTCGCCACCGGTCGGCGTCCCCTCGTGCGCAGAAGTCGAGGGTGAGTATCGCATGGGCGCGCAAAGCGTGGATAAGTATCGCACGCAATAAATTCAGGACCATGATTAATGCGCAGATCGGGGGCGGTGCCAAATCCGCTTGCTTATCCCCTCTCCCCGTAGCGCCGTTGGCGCTACGGGGAGAGGGTCAGGTGAGGGGCGCACCGCCGGGGAACGGTGCCTGGCTCAGCCTGGCACGCCGAGCCATGGTGCCAGGCTGAAGCCGGGCGACAAACAATGCGCCGAGCAAGCGGCCGCCCCTCACCCTCGGCCGGCAAGAAGGCCGGCCTCTGCCCTCTCCCCCGAAGCTGCGGGGGAGAGGGGAAGTCGGGCACAGTGGCGATCGACACCGTGACCACCATCCGCCTGGGTGGGCCCCCGCCGTCACGCTCCGCGAGCATTCGCGCGACGCGGGGGTGACGAGTTGTGGGGCGGTGAAGGCGGGCGGGAAGGCGGGGACAGTTACCGATCAGTAAAAATATCAAGGATTACAACGTCCTGATCGAAATCGGTAACTGTCCCCGTAGGTCCAAAGTCGAAGGTCTCCAGATACTCGCCTCACGACCGCAGAACAACTTGCCTTGGTGTCGGCGGATCAATCCAGCACCGCATCCGCCCGAAGCAAAATCGCTGGCGGCAGTGTGATCCCGAGTTCCTTGGCGGTCTTGAGATTGACCACCAATTGCAGGTGGGTCGGCTGCTCGACCGGAAGGTCACTGGGGGCTGCACCATTGATTATACTATGGACGTAACTCGCTGCGCGCCGAACCAAGACTTCGATGTCGGGACCATAGGACATCAGGCCGCCCTCATCGACGAAGTCGCGCCAGCCGTAAAGGGTAGGCAGGCGGTGCCGCGCCGCCAGCTCGATAATTCGGGCACGATTGAGGACTGCGAAGCCGTGCGTGAATACCAAAAGCCCATCAACTCGTTCGACCAGTGCTTTTTCGAAGGCCTGGTCCAGTTCGTCGACCGATTGAGCAGCGATCGGCACGAGTACAATTCCGAGTGTGCGGGCGGCGACCTCGGTCGCTGCCAACTCTCGCCGAGTAGCAGGCTCGCGCGGGTTATAAAGCGCGCCGATCCGTTTGTTTGCAGCGAAGGCTTCGCTTAGCAGTTCCAGGCGTTTACCCGCTAGTTCTGCCGACATATAAGAGAAGCCGGTGATGTTGCCTCCCGGCCGGGCGAGGCTCGCAACGACGCCGTCACCCACAGGATCGCCACTAAAGGCGACAATGATCGGGATGCTTGTCGTCGCGCGCTTTGCGGCCCAGGTGGCGGGGCCGAGCGCGATGATCGCATCCACCCTGGCGGCCACCAGCTCTGCAGCCAGATCAGGCAACCGGTCCAGTGTGCCGTTGGCTGAGCGAAGCGTAATGGCAACGGATCGGCGGTCGACATAACCAAGCGCTCGAAGAGCGTCCACAAACTGGCGCACGCGGATGTCGTCATCGGTGGCATAGTTGAGTATGCCGATGTGCGGCATGGTGGTTCTTTGCTGTGCACTGACAGCCGATATAGTCGGCACAATGAAAGCCAAGAATATGATGAGCTTCAGCTGTCTCATTCGATCACCACAACGATCAGATCATCGCGACGACGCTCGGGAGCGATCCTTTGTTTTCAGTAGTAGCAATCTTTTTGATGACCGGGCAGTGAGGTTTCGCACAAGCTCGGCGATCATTGCGCGTCCGGTCTTGTGCCCTGGCCCCGTCTCTGCCCCGTGCCACACCGCGATGCGGCTACTCTTTCCGCTTGCCGCCTTTGGCCGCCATCAAATCCGGCCGGCGCTCGCGCGTGATCCGCTCGGCTTCGGCGCGGCGCCAGGCGGCGATTTTCTGGTGGTCGCCGGAGAGCAGGATCGCCGGGATCGACCGGCCCTCCCACTGGCGCGGCTTGGTATACTGCGGGTATTCGAGCAGGCCGTTCTCGAAGCTTTCATCAGCGGTGGAAGCGGCGCCGCCAAGCACCCCCGGCAACAGCCGCACGCAGGCGTCGATCAGCACCTGGGCCGCGATCTCGCCGCCCGACAGCACATAGTCGCCGATCGACACTTCGCGTAACGCCCGGCCCTCGATCACCCGCTCGTCGACGCCTTCGAAGCGGCCGGCGAGCAGGAGAACGCCGGGGCCGCTCGCCAATTCGCGCACCAGCGATTGCGTCAGCGGTTCGCCGCGCGGCGACAGATAGATCGACGGCCGCTCAGGCCGCCCCGCACGCGCATGGTCGATGGCTGCTGCCACGACATCGGCGCGCAGCACCATGCCGGCGCCGCCACCGGCCGGACTATCATCGACGCTCGCATGTCTGCCGACGCCGAAATCGCGGATCTGAACCGTATCGAGCGACCAGATGCCGGAACTGAGGGCCTGCCCCGCGAGCGACATCCCAAGCGCGCCCGGAAACATGTCCGGGAACAACGTCAAAACGGTCGCGGCCCAGGGCGCGCGACCGTCGGATGCCGGGAAGTGGGCCATCTTACCTCAATGGGGACAGTTTACCGATTTCCTCGCCGCCGCCAACTCGCCGCAAGGGTCTGCCAAGGAATTCGGTATACTGCCCCCGACCCGAACTCACGCGCCTTCGACCACAACGATATCCAGCATGCCGGCGCCTTCGCGCAGCTTGCGGGCGGCGGCATACTCGGGGGAAAACGCGTAGGCCTTGGCGGCGTCATAGCTGTCGAACTCGATGACGACGTTGCGGGCACGGCCCTCGCCCTCGGCGACCGTCATCTGGCCGCCACGAACCAGCGGCTTGCCGCCGTATTTCTTGATCGCCTCGCCGGCCGCGGCGGCATAGATCGCCCATTGGCTGGCGTTGGTGACGGCGGCTCTGGCGATGACGTAGCCCTTGGGCATTTGTAACTCCTCGAATTTACTAGCCGCTGAGCGCGGCGCTGATTTCACCGACGATCGCGGCCGCAGCCGTTTTCGGGTCGCCGGCCGCGGTGATCGGCCGGCCGACAACCAGATGTGTCGCACCTGCGCGGATCGCGATCAATGGCGTAACGGCGCGGGCCTGATCACCCAATTGCGCGCCCGCCGGCCGGATGCCGGGGGTGACGATGAGGAAATCGCCGCCGACAGCCGATCGCACCATTGCGGCCTCTTGGCCCGAGGCGATGCAGCCGTCGAAGCCGGCGGCCCGTGCCATTTTCGCCCGGTGCACCACAAGATCGGCCGGCGACATGCTGGCGACACCCTGCTCGGCGAGGTCTGACTGGTCGAGGCTGGTCAGCACCGTGACGGCCAGCAGTTTCAGTTTCGAGGTGCCGCGCCCGCGCACCGCGGCGTCGAGCGTCTTGCGGTCGTGGCCGTGGATGGTGAGGTAGTCGAGGCCGAGGCGGGCGACGTTGGCGGTGGCTTTCTCCACGGTGTTGCCGATGTCGAGCAGCTTCATGTCGAGGAACACCTGGCGGCCGGCGGCCTTGAGGCTCTGGGCGAACTCCAGGCCACCGCCGAACACCAGCTCCAGGCCGACCTTGTAGTGCGTGACGGTATCGCCAAGGGCCTCGACCAGCCGCCGCGCGTCGTCGACGGTCTTGACGTCGAGGGCGACGAACAGGCGGTCCTGGGTGCTTCCTTGCTGGCGATGCTCATGGCGGCTCTCCTCATCCACTTGCGTTCCAGGGCGAGTGTCGGCAGACGCGAGACCCGGATCGCGTCCTCGAGGTTGGAATTCGATTGGTGCGGCACACCGCTGCCGAAGCGATCCCGGCTCTCGCGCGGAATGTCCAGTCATGTTCGCAGTGTGGCCATCGGCCGGCTCGGCCAGGAACGCAGCAATAGAGTTGGTCAAGCCAGAGAAAATGCCGCGCCCTGCGGGCGTCACCCCGCCACCGGCTCGAAGCTCGCGGACAATTCCTCGACCAGCTTGTTGAGCACGAAGCGGCCGCGGGAGGTGGCGCGGATGCGGTCGGCTTCGGGCATCACCTCGATCATCTCGAGGTCGATCAGGCGGGCGAGCGCATCGCGGCCTGGCCTGACGCCGCCGATCAGGGCGAGGCGGGAAAGATCGAGGCCTTCGGTCAGCCTGAGCCCCATCAGCAGCATCTCGTCGGCCTGCTCGTCTTGGCTCAATGCCGTGTCCTCGGTCAGGCCGTGGTCTTGCATCTCGACCAGCTGCAGCCATTTCTCAGGACTGCGCTCGGCCACAGTGGCGCGGCGCTCGCCATCGACGAGCAGCCGGCCGTGCGCGCCGGCGCCGATGCCGGCGTATTCGCCATAGCGCCAGTACAGCAGGTTGTGCCGGCTTTCCTGCCCGGGACGGGCGTGGTTGGAAATCTCATAGCCGTGAAGGCCGGCTTCCGTCGTCATCGCCTGGGTGGCGGCGAACAGCTCGTCGGCAAGCTCGGGCGCCGGCGTTGCAAGCTTGCCGGCCTTGTGCAAGCGCGGCGAAGGGCGTGTCCGGCTCGATGGTGAGCTGGTAGAGCGACAGGTGATCGCCGGCCAGCGCGATCGCCTCGCGCAGCTCGGCGCACCAGGCGCCGACGCCCTGGCGCGGCCGCGCGTAGATCAGATCGAATGTAAAGCGCTCGAACGTCGACCGTGCGACCTCGATCGCGGTCCGGGCCTCGGCCACCGAATGCAGCCGGCCGAGCGCCTTCAGATCGGGATCGTTGAGCGCCTGCACGCCGAGTGAGACGCGATTGATGCCGGCCGCCCGGTAGTCGCGGAAGCGGCCGGCCTCGACGCTCGACGGATTGGCTTCGAGGGTGATCTCGGCTCGACCGTCGACGTGCCAGTTGCGGCCGATCTCGTCGAGAATGCCGGCAACAGTCGCGGGCGCCATCAGCGAAGGTGTGCCGCCGCCGAAAAAGATGCTGGTGACCAGCCGCGGGCCGATGCGGTCGCGGGCGGTCCGGATCTCGCGGCGGTAGGCCGCCAGATTGCGGTCCTGGTCGACGCCGCCGGTGCGCACGTGGCTGTTGAAATCGCAGTACGGGCACTTCGAGGCGCAGAACGGCCAATGGATATAGACGCCGAAGCCGACGTCGTCGCGCCCTCGGCTAGCGCAAGCAGGCATCGACGAACTTGGCGAAAGCGATGGCGCGGTGGCTGATGGCATGCTTGGCATCTGGGTCCATTTCGCCGAAGGTCAAGTCGGCGCCGTCGGGCAGAAACATCGGATCGTAGCCGAACCCTTTTTTTCCGCGCGCTGGCCAGACGAGATGGCCGAAGACCTGGCCCTCGAAGATCTCAGTACGTCCCCCTGGCGTCGCCAGACACAGCGCGCAGGTGAAGTTGGCGCGCGGCCCCCGGCCCTTCCAGCCGTTGCGGGCGGTGATCTTGTCCGCCACCTTCCTCATCGCAATTTTGAAGTCCTTGTTCGGCCCGGCCCAACGCGCCGAATAGATGCCGGGGTCACCGTCGAGGCACTCGACCTCGAGGCCACTATCGTCCGACAGCGCCGGCAGGTTGGCAGCACTGGCGGCGGCCATGGCCTTGAGGCGGGCATTGCCGGCGAAGGTCTTCTCGGTCTCCTTGGGCTCGGGCAGGCCGAGGGAGCCGGCCGATACCACATCGAGGCCGAACGGACGCACGAGATCTTCGATCTCAGCGACCTTGCCGGGATTGTGGGTCGCGACTACCAGCCTCGTGCCAGGTTCCAATCTCATCAGGCGACCGTCAGTTTCTGCAGCGATACGAGCTCGTTGATGCCCTTGCGCGCAAGCACCATCAGCTCGTCGAACTGCGCCTGGGTGAACGGCTCCTTCTCCGCCGTGCCCTGCACTTCGACGATGCCGCCCTTGCCGGTCATGACGAAGTTGGCATCGGCATCGGCATCGCTGTCTTCGGCATAGTCGAGGTCGAGCACCGGCTGGCCGGCGTAGAGACCCGCCGAAACCGCGGCGATGTTGTCGCGCAAGCACCCGGCCTTGATCATCTCGCGCGCCTGCATCCAGGCGAGGCAGTCGTGCAGCGCGATCCACGCGCCGGTGATGGCGGCGGTGCGCGTGCCGCCGTCGGCCTGGATCACGTCGCAGTCGATCGAGATCTGCTTCTCGCCAAGCTTTTCGAGGTCGACGACGGCGCGAAGGGAGCGGCCGATCAGGCGCTGGATCTCCTGGGTACGGCCCGACTGCTTGCCGGCGGAGGCTTCGCGCCGGGTGCGCTCGGTGGTGGCGCGCGGCAGCATGCCGTATTCGGCGGTGATCCAACCTTTGCCGCGGCCTTTGAGCCACGGCGGCAGGCGCTCTTCCAAGCTCGCGGTGCACAGCACGTGGGTGTGGCCGAACTTGATCAGGCACGAGCCTTCGGCGTGCATGGAAACGGCGCGCTCGAAGGATACGCGGCGAAGTTCGTCGGGCTTGCGTTTCGATGGACGCATCGGGTGGCTATCCGAACAGTTGAAAGGCTGGGGGTGCCGCGGTATCGGCGGCATGGTCGGCGCGCACCCTAGGCGTGCGACCCCGGCGCATCAACTGGAAATGCATGGCAAAACTCGTCCGTACGACATATTTGACGGATCGGCGTCGTGTTATCTAACCTTGAACCATGGCAGACCCGAACCGAGAGCCACCTTCACTGAACGATCGCACGCGGGCGATTTTTCGTTCGATCGTCGAGACTTACCTGGAAACGGGAGAGCCGGTCGGCTCGCGCAACCTGTCGCGCGCGCTGCCGATGGCGCTGTCGCCGGCCTCGATCCGCAACGTCATGTCGGACCTCGAGCACCTGGGGTTGATCTACGCTCCCCACACCTCGGCCGGACGGTTGCCGACGCAGCTCGGCCTCAGGCTGTTCGTCGACGGCCTGCTGGAGCTTGGCGACCTCACCACCGACGAGCGCCACCAGCTCGAAGCCCAGATCAAGATCAAGCGCGAGCGCTCGATCGACCAGGCGCTCACCGAGGCGACCGAGATGATCTCGGGCCTGTCGCATTGCGCCGGTGTGGTGCTGGCCGAAAAGCAGATCAGCCGGCTGAAGCACATCGAGTTCTTGGCCCTGGAGCCAGGCCGCGCCCTGGTGGTTCTGGTGGATGAGGATCAAAACGTCGAGAACCGGGTCATAGCGGTGCCACCGGGTCTGCCGCCGTCGGCGCTGGTGGAAGCCGGCAACTACATGAACGCGCACATCCGCGGCTATACCATTCCGGAGGCGCGCGGGCGCATCGAGGCCGACCTGACTTCGGCCAGGGCTGAACTCGATGCCTTGACGCAGAAGGTGGTGCGGGCCGGCCTCGCCGAATGGTCGGGTGCGCTCAACGACCGCAAGAGCCTGATCGTGCGCGGCCAGTCGAACCTGTTGAAGGATGTCAATGCCATCGAGGACATGGCGCGCATCCGCCAGTTGTTCGACGATCTCGAAGCCAAGAGCGATCTGGTGCAGCTGCTGGGATTGGCCGAGAAGGCTGAGGGCGTCCGCATTTTTATTGGTTCTGAGAACAACCTGTTCTCGCTATCGGGCTCCTCGCTGGTCGTCTCGCCATTCCACGACGAAAAGCGCAAGGTTGTTGGGGTCCTGGGCGTAATCGGCCCGACCCGGCTCAACTATGCCCGGATCATTCCGATGGTCGACTATACCGCCAAGCTGGTGGGACGTTTGCTCACTTGATTTTTTGGCGGCGGCGACTGATATCGGCAGGTGAAGAGGCACGCGACTCGTGATGTCGCACAAACCCGTCCGAAATTTCGAGGATCCATGACCTCAGAGCCAAAAGCCGAAGAGCCGAAAGCCACGCCTCCTGCCGCCGAAGCTCAATCGACGCCACCTGCGGTGGAGCCGGCAGCGGCTGACGGTGCCACGCCGCAGGCGAAATCCTACGTCGATCCCTCGATCGCCGCCGAGTTGGAAATCGCCAAACTCGAGGCGCAGGTCAAAGACCTGACCGACCGCCTGCTGCGGGCGCATGCCGAGATGGACAACATCCGCAAGCGCACCGAGCGCGACAAGGCCGACACCATCAAGTATGCGATCACCAAGTTCGCAGGCGACATCATCAACGTCGGCGACAACTTCCAGCGCGCGATCTCGGCGGTGCCGGCGGGTGCCGCCGATGCCGATCCGGCCTTGAAGAGCTTGATCGAGGGCGTCACGCTCACCGAACGCGAGTTCCTGGGCGTGCTCGAGCGTCATGGCGTCAAGCGTCTCGATCCCAAGGGCCAGGCGTTCGACCCGAATTTCCACCAGGCGGTGATGGAGCAGGACGACAAGGAGGTTCCGGCCGGCACTGTGCTGCAGGTGTTCCAGCCCGGCTACGTGATCGAGGATCGCATCCTGCGGCCGGCGATGGTGGTGGTCTCCAAGGGTGGCTTCAAGCCGATGAAGCCGGTCGAGGTGAAGCCGGAAGAGGCGTCGACGGCCGAGCCGGGCGGGGCTGCGGCCCCCGCCAATGGGGCTGACAAGCCGGCCGAGCCAACTTGACGACAGGGCGCCATCAATCTTCGTAGAACACGTTATCGAACGGCTTTTTTGAACGTGTGCGGTAGGCTTGAAAATCGCGATCCACGGTGGCGATACGGTGGGTACCGATGCGTTCGCAGAGCGCTATGAGCGACGCATCCGTGAAATCCGGGCGCACATCCTGATACTTCTCGAGCAGTGCGACGATTCGCGGTAGATCGGTCGCGGTTGCTTCGTCGATATCGAGCGCACCGTCCGACCATTTCAAAAATTCGAGGCGGGTCGTGGGGGCTTTGCCGAGCATGTGCGCAACCTCGGTGATAACCGGGATGTTGGTGAGCAGGCGTACACCGGTCATCCGAATGAACCGAAGGGCAGCCGGATAATGCCGATCCTTTCGGCTGAACGCCGCAAAGAGCGGGCCGGCGTCCACGACGATCGTATTCATCACTTAGAATCGCGCCGCGCGTGCTTTTCGTTGATCGCCTTGGTGACCAATTCCTTGACCCGCTCGCTGTCGTCGACTCCGCCGCTGTCATTGCCAGTAAAAATCTCCTGCCAAAGCTCGTAGGGCGTCTTGCGCGGTGGCATCTGCTCGTTCTTGTTGAGTTTGTCGACTACAGCCATGCGCACCAATTCGGACATCGGAACGCCAGCCTTTCTCGCCCGCACTTTGAGTGCTTGCTTGGTCTTGTCATCGAGCCGGACTGAGATGGTCATGGGCGTTACTCGGATGTGTAATACGCGAACGTCACACACTATTTCGAAGGAATCGTCACCCTTCTGAGCGTCAGGTTGATGCGGCCGCCCTCGGGCAGCAATGCCGAGGTTCCAGCGAACACGCGATCGATGCCGTGGTAGGCCTTTCGCGCGCCGCCGCCCAGCACCACGACGTCGCCGGACGACAGACGGATGCGCTGTTTCGCATCGTTCCGCTTCAGGCCGCCGACATGGAAGATCGCCGCATCGCCGAGCGATACCGATAGCACGGGAGCTGAGAAATCCTGCTCGTCGGCATCGACGTGGCTGCCCATCTTGGCACCCGCCGCGTAGTAGTTGATCAGGCAAGCCTCGGGCGGGGCCGGGTAGCCGGACAGCTCAGCCCACAGACCGAGCAGCATCGGCGGCATCGCCGGCCAGCGGTTGCCGGTTGTCGGATGGGTTGACTGATAACGGTAGCCGCCGGCCTTGTCCGAGACCCAGCCGAGCGGGCCGCAATTCGTCATCCGGACGCCGAATGGCTTGCCGGTGCGGGGCATGGTCGGCACAAAAAGCGGGGCTGTTGCAATCACATCACGCACGGCGGCGAGCAGTGTTTCCTGCTGGCTGGCGTCGAGGCGGCCGGGCAGATGGCGGAAGCCGTCGGGGAAGGCGGTCATTCGGGCTGTTTACCGTACGAGCGGAAGTGGCGATGGCAGCCGGCATGGCCGACAATCCGAATATGGGCGGGCAAAGGCGAAGATTCATCACACCAGAATGTCCTACCGCCGTTGCAGCGCCGGAATCCGCCGCCTATATACCGACCACAACAGACTAAGCTCCAGGGGATCGGAACGTCCGGCAAGATCAAACTTGCCGGCGAGCCTCGGGTGCCGAAGCAACTCGGGCCCGGGCGGTCCGCCGCCAAATGAGAAGGAATGCACTGCTATGTCGAAAGTCATTGGAATCGATCTCGGCACCACCAACTCCTGTGTCGCCGTGATGGAAGGCGGCGTGCCGAAAGTGATCGTCAACGCCGAGGGCATGAATACCACGCCGTCGATCGTCGCCTTCACCGATGATGGCGAGAAGCTCGTTGGCTTGCCGGCGAAGCGCCAGGGTGTCACCAACCCAACCAACACATTCTACGCGATCAAGCGTCTGATCGGCCGGCGCCATGGCGATCCGCTGGTCGAGAAGGACAAGAAGCTCGTTCCCTACAAGATCGTCGAAGGCTCGAATGGCGATGCCTGGGTCTCGGTCAAGGACAAGCTGTATTCGCCGCAGCAGATCTCGGCCTTCATCCTGCAGAAGATGAAGGAGACGGCGGAGGCCTATCTCGGGCATTCCGTCAGCCAGGCGGTGATCACGGTTCCCGCCTATTTCAACGATGCCCAGCGTCAGGCAACCAAGGACGCCGGCAAGATCGCTGGCCTCGAGGTGTTGCGCATCATCAACGAGCCGACGGCTGCCGCGCTCGCCTACGGGCTCGACAAGAAGAAAGAGTCGAAGACCATCGCCGTCTATGACCTCGGCGGCGGTACGTTCGATATTTCCGTGCTCGAGATCGGCGACGGCGTGTTCGAAGTGAAGTCGACCAACGGCGACACCTTCCTCGGCGGCGAGGACTTCGACATGCGGCTCGTCAGCTACCTCGCCGACGAGTTCAAGAAGGAGAACCAGATTGATCTGCGCAACGACAAGCTCGCCCTGCAGCGGCTGAAGGAAGCCGCCGAGAAGGCGAAGATCGAGCTGTCGTCGTCGGCCCAGACCGAGATCAACCTGCCGTTCATCTCGATGAACCCGCAGACGCAGTCGCCGCTGCATCTGACGATGAAGCTGACCCGCGCCAAGCTCGAAAGCCTCGTCTCGGATCTGATCGACAAGACCATCGGCCCGTGCAAGGCGGCGCTAAAGGACGCCGGCATGCAGGCGGCCGAGATCGACGAGGTCGTTCTCGTCGGCGGCATGACGCGCATGCCCAAGGTCCAGCAGGTGGTGAAGGAACTTTTCGGCAAGGAGCCGCACAAGGGCGTCAACCCCGACGAGGTCGTCGCCATCGGCGCCGCCATCCAGGGTGGCGTGCTGAAGGGCGAGGTCAAGGACGTCCTGCTGCTCGACGTGACGCCGCTGTCACTCGGCATCGAGACGCTGGGTGGCGTGTTCACCCGGCTGATCGATCGCAACACCACGATCCCGACCAAGAAGAGCCAGGTGTTCTCGACCGCCGATGACGGCCAGACCGCGGTGACGATCAAGGTCTACCAAGGCGAGCGCGAGATGGCGCAGCACAACAAGCATCTGGGCACGTTCGATCTCGTCGGCATTCCGCCGGCGCCGCGTGGCGTGCCGCAGGTCGAGGTTACCTTCGACATCGACGCCAACGGTATCGTCAACGTCTCGGCTAAGGACAAGGCAACCAACAAGGAGCAGTCGATCCGCATTCAGGCCGCCGGCGGCCTGACCGATGCCGACATCCAGCGGATGGTCAAGGAAGCCGAGGCGCACGCCGAGGAGGACAAGAAGAGCCGTGAAATCGTCGAGGCGCGCAACAGCCTCGAGGCGCTCGTCCATTCGACCGAGAAATCGCTCAAGGACAACGCCGGCAACGACAAGGTCGCAGCCATCAAGGCCGAGGTCGAGGCCGCGATCGCCGCCGCCAAGGAGTTGTCCGGTTCCGAAGATGTCGAGAAGATGAAGGCCGCGACCGGTACGCTCGCCGCCGCCGCCATGAAGATCGGCGAGGCGATCTATGCCAACATGCCGCCACCGGCAGAGGGTGACGCTGGTGCCGGCGGTGCCAAGACCGGGGGCAAAGGCGCGGGCGGCGACAACGTCGTCGACGCCGACTTCGAAGAGGTCAAGGACGACAAGAAGAAGTCGGCCTGATTTCATTCGGCGGGGTCGACGCGGTTCGAGCCTGATTGAAGGCAAAGCTCTAGCGGACCCTCGCTAATTGTGCTCCGATCGACGCGAACCGTCGCTCGCAGCCACGTAGCGGGGGTCCGATGTGTTCTGCTGACGGGCAGTTCGACGTATTGCAGCGCTCGTCCAACGACAAATTGACCAACTGGACGTCCGTTCCATGGCGAAACGCGATTACTACGAAGTCCTCGGTGTACAGCGCGGCGCCAGTGAAGCCGAATTGAAGTCCGCATTCCGGCGCCTCGCCAAGGATTTCCACCCCGACAAGAACGCTGGCGACAAGGTCGCAGAGCAGAAGTTCAAGGAACTGGGCGAAGCCTACGAGGCGCTGAAGGACCCGCAGAAGCGCGCTGCCTATGACCAGTTCGGTCATGCCGCCTTCGAAAACGGCCGCGGCGGCCCCGGTGGCCCCGGCGGTTTCGGCCCCGACTTCGCGTCTTCGATGTCGGACATCTTCGACGACCTGTTCGGCGAGTTCATGGGTGGCCGGCGCGGTCCTGGCGGCGGGCGTCAGCGCTCGGGCCGCGAGCGCGGCTCCGACCTTCGCTACAACATGGAAGTGACGCTGTCCGACGCCTATACGGGCAAGAATGCGCAGATTCGCGTGCCGACCAGCGTCGCGTGCGAGACCTGCCACGGTACCGGCGCCAAGCCCGGCTCGAAGCCGACCTCGTGCTCGACCTGCGGTGGTCACGGCAAGGTGCGGGCGGCGCAAGGCTTCTTCACCATCGAGCGAACCTGCCCGACTTGCCAGGGCCGTGGCGAGATCATCTCTGATCCGTGCACGCCGTGCGGCGGTGCCGGTCGCGTCGTCAAGGAACGCACGCTGTCGGTCAATATCCCGGCCGGTGTCGAGGACGGCACCCGCATTCGCCTTGCTGGCGAGGGCGAGGCCGGCCTGCGCGGCGGCCCGGCGGGCGATCTCTACATCTTCCTGTCGGTCAAGCCGCACGAGCTGTTCCAGCGCGACGGCGCCGACATCTTCTGCAAGGTGCCGATCTCGATGATCACGGCGGCGCTGGGCGGTCAGATCGACGTGCCGACGGTCGAGGGATCGATGACGCGGGTCAAGGTGCCGGAAGGCACCGAGACCGGCAAGCAGTTCCGCCTCAAGGGCAAGGGCATGCCGGTGCTGCGCTCCAAGGCGCAGGGCGACATGTACATCCAGGTCGATGTCGAGACGCCGAAGAACCTGACCAGGCGGCAGCGCGAACTGCTCGAAGAGTTCGAGAAGGAAAGCCACAAGGACACCTCGCCCGAAAGCGCCGGCTTCTTCTCGAAGATGAAGGAATTCTTCTCCGGCCCCGGCGCGTGAGCAAGGGTGGGACAGTATACCGATTTCGGTTCAGTCCCCGGTGCCCAGCGAATGATGATATCGAAATCGGCATACTGTCGCCAACGCGGTAAGCGAGTATCTCCATGCCTCACTCGATCAAGCTGCTGTTCGTCGCCGGCTCCGCGCGCGAGGACTCGTTCAACAAGAAGCTCGCCCGCCTGGGCGCCGACATCGCCGTTGCCAATGGCCTGCAGGCGACATTCGCGGACCTCGGCGACTATCCGATGGCGCTCTATGACGGTGATCTCGAAGCCAAGTCCGGCGTGCCCGACAATGCGCTGAAGCTGCACGCGCTGATGTCGATCCATGCTGGCGTGTTCATTGTCTCCCCAGAGTACAATGCTTCGATCACGCCATTGCTGAAGAATACGCTCGACTGGATCAGCCGCATCAAGATCGACGGCGAAGAGTTGGTCTACAAGACGCGCGTGTTCGCGCTGGGCGCCGCCTCGCCCGGTGCATTCGGCGGCATGCGCTCGCTGATCACGACGCGGCAGGTGCTGGAGTTGGGGCTCGGCGCGCTGGTACTGCCCGATCAGATCGCCATCGCCAAAGCATCGGATGCATTCGAGGCCAACGGGCACCTCAAGGACAAGGCGCAGCAGGCGTTGCTGAAGGGCGTCATCGAGAAGCTCGCGCGGGCGGCGAAGGTGCTACACGGTTGAAGGCGCGCGGGAAAATTCGTGTAGGTTGGGTGAGGATGCCCTCTTGCATCCATAGCGCAACAACTTCGACCACCCGTGGAATGTTGGGTTACGCGCGAAGGGGCGCGCTAACCCAACCTACAAGTATTGGCGCTCAATCGAGAATGAGGTCGGCGAGGGGCGATGAACCGTAGGTTGGGTCAAGCGCAGCGCGACCCAACGTTTACGAGCGGTGCCAGCCGTGTTGGGTCGCGCAAGCGGCTTGACCCAACCTACAACAGCACGACACTCACCACTCACCACTACCCACCCGCGATCTGGGGCAGGATGTGGACTTCCGAATCGGGGCGGATCTCCTGGAACAGGGCGTCCTGGTAGATCTGGCCGTCGATGGCGACGGCGAGACCCTGTTGGAGATGCGGAGCGAGTTCGGGATAACGGGCGGCAAGCTTGGTGAACAGCTGTCGCACGGTGGCGGCCTCGACCGTCATTTCGGTCTCGCCGCCGGTGAACTGGCGCAGGTTGCCGATCAGGGTGACCTGCGCCATGGCGAATGCCTCACGCCACTTTCAGCTTGAGGTTCTTGTCGCCGGCCGCCCTCGCCGCGTCGATCGCCGCCAGCACCTTCGGCGGCGACATCGGCAGCGACGTGAAGCGCAGGCCGGTGGCATCGGTCATGGCGTTCGGCGATCGCGGCCATCGGCGGCACGATCGGCGTCTCGCCAACGCCGCGCACGCCGTAGGGGTGGCGCGGGTTCGGCACCTCGACGATCACGGTGTCGATCATCGGCAGGTCGGAGGCAACCGGGATGCGATAGTCGAGGAAGCCGGCGTTCTGCATCTTGCCGTCGGCGCCGTAGATGTACTCCTCGTTCAGCGCCCAGCCGATGCCCTGCACCGCGCCGCCCTGGAACTGGCCCTCGACGTAGGCCGGGTGGATGGCGCGGCCGGCGTCCTGGATCGCGGTGTAGCGCAGGATCGTCGCCTTGCCGGTCTCCGGATCGACCTCGACGATCGCAGAGGTGCGTGGCGAAGCTCGGCGCCGCGCCGTGGGCGTTGATCGACGACGTAGCCGACGATCGGGCCGCCGGTCTTGCCGGCCATGGCGGCGATCTGCTTCAAGCGTCATCGGCGGGTGCTTGCCGGCATTGGCGCCGGCCGGTCGCACCGCGCCGTCGACATATTCGACCGCGTCCTCTGGCAGCTCCCACAGCTTGGCGGCGCGGCTCGCAAGCCTGCTTGACGATCGAGCGCGCGGCTTCGACCACCGCCATGCCGCTCGAGAAGGTCGAGCGGCTGCCGCCGGTGAGGAAGTTGTAGCCGAGCGACTGCGTGTCGCCGATGGTCACGCGGATCTTGTCCATGCCGACGCCGAGCTCCTCGGCCGCCATCATGCACAGCGAGGCGCGCAGGCCGCCGATGTCGGGCGTGCCGGCCATCAGCGACCAGCGTGCCGTCCTCGTTGAGGGCGAGCGAGACGGTGGTCTCGCCGCCGATGTTGAACCAGAAGCCGGAGGCGACGCCGCGGCCCTGGTTGGCTTTCAGCGGCGCGCTTCCAGTGGGGGTGGGCGCGGGCCGCCTCCAGCGTCTCGACCAGGCCGACGGGGCCGAACTTCGGCCCGTAGGCGGCCTTGGTGCCTTCCTTGGCCGCGTTCTTCAGGCGGAACTCGATCGGGTCGAGCTTGAGCTTGCGGGCGAGCTCGTCGACCACGCTCTCGACCGCGTAGCTCGGAGATCGGGCCGCCGGGCGCGCGGTAGGCAGCGACCTTCGGCCGGTTGACCACGACGTCGTAGCCGACCACCTTGACGTTCTCGAGGTCGTAGGGCGCGAACGCGCACATGCAGCCGGGCTGCACCGGCGAGCCCTGGAAGGCGCCGGCCTGGTACTTGAGCTCGCCTTCCGCCGCGACGATGCGGCCGTCCTTGGTGGCGCCGATCTTGATCCGCATCTTGGCGCCCGAGGTCGGGCCGGAGGCGCGGAACACTTCCTCGCGCGTCATCACCATCTTCACCGGCTTGCGCGCCTTGGCGCTCAAGCGCGAGCGCCAGCGGCTCGAGGTAGACGACGGTCTTGCCGCCGAAGCCGCCGCCGATCTCGGCGGCGGTGACGCGGATCTTGCGAGATGTCCCATGCCGAGCAGGCGGGCGCAGTGCGCGCGCACGATCCAGTGGCCCTGCGTCGAGACCCAGACATCGGCCTGGCCGTCCTCGGAGACGCTGGCGAGGCAGGCGTGCGGCTCGATGTAGCCCTGGTGCACCGGCTCGGTCTTGAACTCGCGCTCGATGATCACGTCGGCCTGCCGCGAAGCCCGTTCGCGACGTCGCCGAGCGCGAACTCGACGCGCTTGGCGATGTTGGATGTCGGTCTTCGGCGCCGGCTCGACGCCGGCGGTGATCATGTCCTCGATGCAGGATCGGCGCGCCGGGCTTCATCGCCTCCTCGACGTCGATGACGTGCGGCAAGCATCTCGTAGTCGACCTTGATCAGCTTGCAGCGCCTGCCTTGGCGATCGCCGCGCTGAGTGGCGGCGACGGCGGCGACCGCGTGGCCCTCGTACAGCGCCTTCTCGCGCGCCATCACGTTGCGCACCACGTCGCGGTAGTTGATCAGCATCTCGCCGGCCGGGATGAACTCGGAGGGCTGGTCCTTGAAGTCGTCGCGGGTGACGATCGCCTTGACGCCGGGCAGCGGCGGCCGCCGCCGACATGTCGATCGACTTGATGCTGGCGTGCGGATGCGGGCTGCGCAGCACCCGGCCGACGAGCTGGCCGGCGATGGCTGTAGTCGGCGCCGAACCGGGCGCGGCCCGTTACCTTGTCGACGCCGTCGGGACGGATCGGCCGCGTGCCGATGATCTTGTACTCATGTTCCGGCGTGAGCTTCTTGACGGTCTCTTGCATGATCTCAAGCTCCTCGCATCTCGGCGGCGGCGTCCATCACGGCGCGGACGATCTTGTCGTAGCCGGTGCAGCGGCACAGGTTGCCGGCGAGCCAGTAGCGCACCTCGGTCTCGGTCGGGTTCGGGTTCTTCTCGAGCAGCGCCTTGGAGGCGACCAGGAAGCCCGGCGTGCAGATGCCGCACTGCAAGGCGTGCGTGCTCCAGGAACTTCTGCTGCAGCGGATGCAGCTTGTCGCCCATGGCCATGCCTTCGATGGTGCCGATCGACTTGCCCTCGGCTTCGACGCCGAGCATCAGGCACGAGCAGACGAGGCGGCCGTCGACGGTCACCGAGCAGGCGCCGCAGTCGCCGGTCGAGCAGCCTTCCTTGGTGCCGGTCAGGTCGAGCTCGTCGCGCAGCACGTCGAGCAGCGTCGTCTGCGTGTCGCACAGCAATTCGGTCGGGTCGCCGTTGAGGGTGAATGAAATGTGGTGTTTCGACATCATTCAGGTCCTTGCGCGTTCGAGCGCGATCAGAGCAGTGCGGCGCGCCAGGACGCCAGCAACCTTGATGCGGAATTCGATGGTGCCGCGCTTGTCGTCGATCGGCTTGCAGGCGGCGCGGACGGCTGCGACCATCTTGTCGAGGGCGGCGTCGTCGACCGTGCTGCCGACCAGGGCGTCACCGGCGGCCTTGACGTAGAGCGGACGGGCGGCGACGGCGCCCAGGCCGACACGGGCGGCGGTGCACTTGCCGCTGCCGTCAAGGGTCAGGGCAACGCCGCGCCGACCACGGCGATGTCCATCTCGGTGCGCGGGATGAAGCGCAGGTAGGCGTCGCCCATGCCCTTGGTCCGCAGCGGCAGCTGGAACGACACCACGACCTCGCCTTTGGCGAGCGCGGTCTTGCGCGGCGCCAGCATGACGTCCTCGACCGCCATCTCGCGGCGGCCCTTGGGGCCATGGATCGAGACCTTGGCACCGGCCGCGATCAGCGCCGGCACGCTGTCGGCGGCCGGCGAGGCATTGCACAGGTTGCCGCCGAGCGTGGCGCGGCCCTGGATCTGGGTCGAGCCGATCAGGTTCGCCGCCTCGACCACGCCCGGCCAATGCTTCTTGAGCTCGGCGTGCTCCTTGAGTTCCGCGCCGGTGACGGCGGCGCCGATGACGAAGCCATTCGCGGTCTTGGTGATCTTGCGCATCTCGGCGATGCGCTTGATGTCGACCACCAGCTTGGGATCGACCATGTCGGTCTTCATCTGCACCAGTAGATCGGTACCGCCGGCAAGCAGACGGGCCTCGCCCGCCTCCGCCGTCAGCAACGCGACCGCCGCGTCAAGCGTTTCGGGCGCTTCATAGCGCATGGCATGCCTCTTCGATTGGCTGTCGGGAAATCCAGGAGACATCAGACCATAGTTGAAGGCAAACGCCAACTGCCGATCGCGGTCGGATGACGATGGCGCACGTCAGCCCTGTCGGGAACGCGGTGCGGCGGCGCTTGCGCGGGGGTACATCGTCGTGAAATCGTGAAGTCGCCAATTCGGCAGGTCGTGCAAGCACGATTTGGCGACGTGCCGATCTCACGATTTCACGGAACACCGCCGCCAACCAACCCCCGAAATGCTGAGGATACCGACATGGCCAAGGGCTACTGGATCGCGCACGTCGATGTGAAAAACCCCGAGGGGTACAAGGAATATGTCGCCGCCAACGCGATCGCATTCGCCAAATACAAGCCGAAGTTCCTGGTCCGCGGCGGCGAGCACAAGGTGGTCGCCGGCACCGCCATGACCGGCAAGCGCCACGTCGTGCTCGAATTCGACAGCTACGCCACCGCGATGGCCTGCTACGAGAGCCCCGAGTACAAGGCGGCGGCGAAACTGCGCGACAAGTACGCGGTCGCCGATGTCGTGGTGATCGAGGGCTATACGGGATAGGGACGGCAGTTGAAGCCGCCGCGTTGTCGGGCGGAATCAGTCGCTCCTTACCATCAGCGTCGAGGAGGGGGTCTTCATGACGTCGGTGACCTCGCGGTATACGACGCAGGCGACATTCTTGCCGCGGAAGAAGTCGTTGTAGGTTGCCGCATAGCAGCCGGGCGTGTTGCGACAGACGACCTGGCAACCGGCGCTCGAGTCGGTGGCGCTCATCTTGATCTGCCCGCCGATGACGGAAATCCCGTCGTAAATGTCGAACCCCTTCTCCTTGCGGCTGAGCGGCGCCCGGATCGGGTTCGGCGACGGCTTGGGTACAGGCGCCGCCGCGGATTGATCGGAAGGCAGCGAGCTGCCGGTGCGCACGCCTGAACGCCAGTTCGGGTCCTCGTGGCGCGCGTCGACGCGGCCGAACAACTGGCACTGCCCCATCACCGGTGAGCGCCGGCCGTGCTGGAAGGCGACGCAACTCGAGTCCTGCTCGCACGAGGTCAGGCACGCGGCCGGGCTTGGTTCGCGCTTTTCGCTGAGCTTCAGGCCGTCGATCCGGATGTTGTCTTGCAGCTGATAGTTCTGCGCCTCCGCTGCGGTGTCGGGCTTTGCGGTTACCGGCGGCGGCACTGCGCCGGGTCGCGGTGGCACCGGTATCGCCGCCGTGGTCCGCTTTGCCGCGTCATCTTCCAGCTTCCTCAGGCGCTCCTGCAGCGCGGCGACGTCGATGCTGGTTCCGGCCGGGGCTGGCGCGATCGAGCCCGGCGACGGTGCCGCGGCGCCCGGCACGAAATAGAAATCCCCGGTCAGCGCGGAGTGATCCCACGGCACCTGTTTGCCGGCGGTCGCCGCCACCACGTCCTTGCGCACCTCGATCATCGTCGCCGGCAGATTGCGCCCGGCAACGCCCATGTGCCTGACCAGCGCGGTGGTGAACGGCGAGTTGCGGCCATCGCCGTCGAGCGCGACGTTGCCCGGCTGCGTCGAGTAGGCGATGAAGGTGCCGAGCCCGGTCGATGCGGCGGCAAGACCGCGACCGATCGCCGTCGAGCGCGTGCCCATGGTGCGTGCGAGATTGCGCGACAGCGGATTGTCGCGGCAGGCGTCGAGGATGACGATGGTCGTCTTGCCCTCGCGGTCGATCTCCATCTGGCGCAGCACGAAATCGAGTTTCACCGCCTCGAACTCGAGGTCGCGCTCGCGATCGAGCTTGGCGTCGATCGGCACCAGATAGTTCTGCAGGCCGACCTGCAGTCCGTGGCCGGCGTAGAAGAACAATGCCACGTCGGCCTTGGCGAGCTTGTCGGTGAAGGCGCGCAGGGCGCCGTCGAGCTTGCGCTTGTCGGCGTCGAGCGCTTCGACGACATCGAAGCCCGATGCTTTCAGCGCCGCCGCCATGTCGCGGGCGTCGTTCAGCGGGTTCGACAGCGGCGTGGTGCTCTGGTAGGCGCTGTTGCCGACGACGAGCGCGACGCGGGTCTCGGCCAGCGCGACCGCTCCGCCCCATCCGAGTTGGCAAAGAGCGACCAACAAGATCAACCAGCGACGCATCGTGCTACTCCGGCCTGCCCTCCAGATCAAGGCATCGTAGCGCAGGCGGCTTATGCCTGCCACCCCGCGGATGGGAAACGGCAAGTGGCGCGGCGCCTGCGCGCAGGCAGCTCGCGGCAGTGGCCTTCGCCGACAGTTCCGAAAGCCTGCCGCCGGTCAGTTTCGTGCGGTCATCGCTGTCGCCGACGCGGCGAGTGGGGGCGGGGGTTGGGCCGGTCCTGAAGTCACGCGAACAGCCGTAGGTCGGGTCAAGGCCTGAGCCGCGACCCGACAGAAAGACGTGCAAAGCACAATATTGCGGCTGCGCTATCCGGATTGGCGGGACAGTATTTCATGAGCGCTGCGCGCGCTCCCTTGCTGTTGGGTCTCGCATTCGCTCGACACCAACCTACGGCGAAGGCGCGTCACGGTCGGTCGGTCGGCCCCCCCACACCTGCCGCTCTTCGCGCGTCGGCGTGCGGACGGGAGCCGAAACCTGCGCCCGCCGCCCTCAGCTCTCCAGCTCGCCGACATCGACCTGGATGCGTGCGGCTTCGAGCGTGTTCTTCAGCAGACAGGCGATGGTCATCGGGCCGACGCCGCCGGGGACCGGGGTGATGGCGGCGGCAACCGTGGATGCTTCCTCGAACGCGACGTCGCCGACGAGGCGGCTCTTGCCGTCCGCGCCGGCGACGCGATTGATGCCGACGTCGATGACGATCGCACCCGGTTTGATCCAGTCGCCGCGCACGAACTCGGGCCGGCCGACCGCTGCCATGACGAGATCGGCACGGCGCACGTGGCCTGCCAGATCGCGCGTCTTCGAATGCGCGATCGTCACCGTGCAGCCCTCGGCCAGCAGCAGCTGCGCCAGTGGCTTGCCGACAATGTTAGAGCGGCCGATCACGATCGCATCGAGGCCTTCGAGCTTCGGCTGCACTGACTTCGCCAGGATGATGCAGCCGGCCGGCGTGCACGGAATGAGCGAACGCACCCCGGTCGACAGCCGGCCGACGTTGACCGGGTGGAAGCCATCGACGTCCTTGGCCGGATCGATCGCTTCGATCACCTTCGCGCTGTCGATGTGCCGGGGCAGCGGCAGTTGCACCAGGATGCCGTGGATGCCGTCGTCGCGGTTGAGATCGCCGACCAGTTCCAGGAGCTGCAGCTCGGTCGTTGTCGCCGGCAGCTTGTGCTCGATCGAGCGCATGCCGGCCTCGGTGGTCTGGCGGCCCTTGTTGCGCACGTAGACCTGGCTCGCCGGATCTTCGCCGACGATGACCACGGCAAGGCCCGGCACGACGCCATGGCGGCTCTTGAAGGCGGCCACCTCGGCTGCCATGTCGCCGCGAACCTTCTCGGCAATCGCCTTGCCGTCGATCAGCTGTGCCATCGTCGTTCCCCCTTGGCGAAGGTCGGCCGCTGCGCGTTTCAAATCATGACTTGCCGGCAGCCGGCTTCGAGCATCCGCTGCAATAGGGCGTCAAGTTGCCCCGGGTCACCGCTGACGTCGAGTATCTTCACCCGCGATTTGCCGCCAGCCGACAATCTGACGTTCGATTTCGTCACGCCGAGCCAAGCCGCCACCAGCTTTTCCAGCGCGGCATTGGCGGCGCCATCCTCGGGCACCGCTCGCACCCGCGCCTTGAAGGCGGGGCCGTCGGCGGTCTCCTCGACACCCTCTACCGCCTCGCGCGACGACCGTGGCGTCAGCCGCAAGCGGATCGAAACGCCGTCCTTGGTGATCCGCCAGGGCGAGGCAGGTGCGCTCAATGGAAGAGCTTGGCGATGTTGGGGAAGATCACCGTCTGCACGAAATAGCAGGCGAGCAGCAACACGATCGGCGACAGATCGAGCCCGCCCATGTCCGGCAGGATGCGACGGATCGGCTTCAGCAGCGGTTCGGTGACGGCGTTCACCGCCTGCCACAGCGAGCGCACGAACGGGTTGTGGAAGTTGATGACGTTGAAACCGATCAGCCAGCTCAGGATGACGGCCGCGATCACCACATATGTATAGAGCGTGATGAGGTAGCTGATGAAGCCGAGGAGTTCGATCATGGATGGCGGTTCCGGCGCAAAGCTGCGGCAATGGTTCGGGGGCGAGGAATAGACGGCGGGCGGGTCAGGTGCAAGGCGCGAAACGCGGGCGCCGATGGCGAATGCGGCTGGGCGCCGCCCCTTCGATTGGGCATGTGCCGGCAGGCGGCGCGGCCGGCCGTCGATCAGGCCGCGGTTTGCTTGACAAGCCATGGCGGCGGCCCCTACAAGGCAGCCTCCCGGTTAAGGGGCCGTAGCTCAGATGGGAGAGCGCTGCAATCGCACTGCAGAGGTCAGGGGTTCGATTCCCCTCGGCTCCACCAATAAAATCAAGCACTTAGTACGAATTTCTCGAGATCGATGATCTGCCGTTCACGCTGGGTTCACGCAGCGGAGCGGTTCAGGCAAGCGCTCTGCGGTTCACGCATGCGCCGTCCCGCGCGCGGTCGTTTACGCTGAGCATACTTGTCTGGGCGCGCCCGCACACTTAGCAAGACGGGCAGCGGACCTAACCTCTCCCCGCTTATCGGATTGGGTAACGTAGTGGCCCCGCCGGAGGAGCCTCCAATCTGGTCGAGGATTTATCGAGTTCTGGGCGCCTCGTGCGAGGAACGTGCGAATTCAGCGTTCGCGAGGTCACACGGCGCTGACGGCCAACCGCAAAGCGCACGGAGGATCCACGCCGCCGCCCCGCCTCCGACACCACCTCTTGGGACGCGCCCAGGGGACGATACTGAGCCTGAAAAATCAGAGACTTAGCACTCCCAAACCTTTGCAAATCCCACACAGTCTTGCACAGCGTTTCCTGGCAGATTCCCAAACCTTGATCCATCCATGCACGAGCCGGAAGCCCAGACCGACGTTCACGCCGCGTGGCGTTCGCCGAGCAGGCCTTTCATTTCCATGACGGCGAGCGTGGTATCGGCGATGGCCCGCATCAGCCCGATCTCGTCCAAGGGTCGAGCTCCGAGCAACTCCCGCGCCAGGATGGCGAAGCCTTGCCAGTCGGCGGGGTGGCGCCGATGCTTCAAAGACAGGGCGGTCCACGCTGCAAGCTCCGCCCAACGACGCCGGCGCGCCTGCAGCGGTCCTGCCAAAATAACGGCGATCTGCTTGGCGCGCGGGGCTCGCTTGGTACCGACGAACTTGGCGACGTTGTCCTCGAACCATGTCTCCAGCGTTGGGTGATCCTCCAGCCAGTCGGCGCTCTGGCGCAGGGTCTTGCTCACCGCCGCCACGGACAATCGTCCCGTATCCACCTCGGCGATAAGATCCGCAATGAGTTTGTCTACAGGCAGCGGCTCCGGATTGAGATCTGCAAGTCCGATCGCCTCGGCGCAGTCGAGGAGGGTGAACGGCGGCGGGTGGCCGGCTTCGAGGTTGATCGCCAAAGCCTGACCGCAGACGGTCCGCACGTACTCCAAGCTCGTGTCTGTGAGACCTATCTCACTCGCGACCTGCCCAACAATCTCACGCAGCTCCGCGATGGTCGTATTGCGGCGCACCCAGGCATCACGCACGCCGAAGCCCTGTTTGACCAACAAACCGGCGACCAGGGGCTTACCGGCTTCGAGACCGATCACCAGAAATGTGAATGCACCCGAGCCGTCGATGCCGGAGGACAGAACCTGCCGCACTTCCGCTCGCGGCCAGGGAGCACATTCGACGGACTTTTTGCGCGCGGCCTTGATCGCCTGGTCGAGACAGTTCCGATCTGAGGCAGGCAGCCAGTTGCGCATCGCGATCATGCGTCTCAGCATAGTCGGAGTGACAAGATCATGCGGTGCAGCAATTTCAAGCAGTTCCCCGAGCTTGCTGCGCACCTTTGCCGATGCATCGAGCAGGAAGCCCAAGGAAGCCTCGCGAATAGCCGGTTCCTTTTCGGCAAAGGTCGCCATAACCAACCCGGCACGGCCATCCTCGGGCATGGACTGCACGGTTTCGTCCAGATAGGCGTGGATCGCGAATGGATCGCCGTCGAATTGCTCAGACATCCGCGTGAAGTGATCCGCAACCTCGCCGCGCTCAACTGCGGCACGAGCGTCGCCGTCATTCTCCATCAGCCTCTGCATCAGATCTCGCAGGTCGTCACCCATTTCGAGCTTGGCCGTCGCGAACTGGTGCAGCACCAGCAATAGCACTGGCGGGGTAATGCGCCCCGTCTCGCCGGTCTCGACGAGATGCTGGCGTAGCCGATCGACCAGAGCAATCGTCTGCGGAGTCCTCGCGATCGATCGCATAGCGAAGCATCTCAAGGCCGTGTGCGAGCAGGAACGCGTAGCCGCTGATCAGCTTGTCGCTGGGGCGCTTCTTCTTGCCCTCCTTCGCCAGCAAATCGACAAGGTCGAACACGTGCCTGGGCTCTTCGTCGAGGGCGCGCATGGATCGCTGTACAACCGCGCTCAGTCGCTCAGAAGCCATGTCGGCCACCACAGCCTTGGCAAGGCGGGTGAGGGCAGTGCGGTCGGTCATGAGCGGTCCCCTGCAACCTGCACCCGGCAGTCGTCGATCATTGAGAACCGTGGGGTGTCCATTATCAGTTTCGATGATTCGAGGGGCGCAGGCCCACGTGCAAAAATGCAGTATCCCCAGCTGGACGGCGGCCACGTCTCCGAGCGGATTATCTACCCAGTTCATACCCGAGGCTGCGATAGCCCGACTGCCGTTTCAAAGCCATGCGCGCCAGCATCGGAACGCCTGAATCGACGTAGTCGTAGACGATGACCTCGCGCTTGGCGTGATGCTCGCGATGCAGGCGGCCGACGTACTGGGCGAGCGTGCCCTTCCACGAGATCGGCATGGTCAGGAACAGCGTATCGAGTGAAGCGTCGTCGAAGCCTTCGCCGAGGTAGCGGCCGGTCGCCAGCACGAGGCGCTCCTCGGTGTCAGGTCGTTTCAGACCTTCCGCGGCCGTGCGTCGCTCGGTCGCGTTCATGCCGCCGTAGAGAACGACCAGATTTCGCGTGAATTTTTCCAGTCGCGTCCGGAAATACTCAAGATGGTCACGCCGCTCGGTCAGGATCACCGGTCGGCGCCCGGCCTGCAGGCTGAGCATCACGTCGTCGAAGATCAGATCATTGCGCTTCTCGTCCTGCGTCAGCGCCGCATAAAGCGCCGTCATCTGCGTCTGCCCTTGTGCCTCCGGATCCGAGCGGTGCTGAAATCCAGTCTCCCGCAACCGAACCTTGTGGCTGAATGATCGGGTCGCGGCCTGCGTCTTTGCGTCCACCCGGTAGCGCACCGGTCCACACTGCATGAAGATGATCGGGTGATGGCCATCCTTGCGGGCAACCGTGGCCGACAATCCGAGCACGTAGCGCGCCTTGGTGCGTCGCGCGACCAGCTCGAAGCTGACGGCCGAGAGATGATGGCACTCGTCGACAATCAGGTGGCCGTAGTCGGCGACCAGGTCGCTGACCTCGCCATTGCGTACGAGGCTCTGGATCAGCGCGATGTCGATCCGACCAGTCGGCTTGCGCTTGCCGCCGCCGATCGTGCCGATGTCGCCCTCCTGCACCGATAGGAACGACTGCAAGCGCTCGCGCCATTGGTCGACGAGCTGGCGGCGATGGACGAGAACGAGCGTGTTGACACCGCGCGCCGCGATCATCCTCGCGCCAACCACGGTCTTGCCGAACGCCGTCGTGGCGGCCAGCACACCATAGTCGTGGGGTTCGATCGCGGCGACGGCGGCGGCCTGCACATCATGCAGGGTTCCGAGAAATTTGAGATCGAGCGGTCGACCAGCATTGCGTTCGTCTTTGAAATGCGCCGCCGCTCCGTTCAACTTGAGCAGCTCGACAGCTTCATCGAGGCAGCCACGCGGCAGTCCGACGTGGCGCGGATGAAGTTCGGCACAAGAGATGATGCGCGGCTTGTCGAACGTCGACAGCCGCATGGCTTGGGCGCGATAGAACTCGGGGTTCTGGAATGCCGCGATACGAACGAGTTGGGCCACCATCGACGAAGGTAGGTCGGTTCGGTCGACATAGACCTGATCGCAAGCACGACGTCGACCTGTTCCGGCAATGGTTCTCTGGAGGGCGGCGCCTGGCGGCGCCGCGACGGTGTCATCTTCCAGGGCTCGTCCGCATTCTCGTCGTCGACGGGTAGTCTGACGCCAGTGGCGCCGCCCGGCATCTCTGCCTCGGCTTTCGCGATCACGGCCGAGACCTCATTGGAAGACATCCGGCGCTGGCTCGAGAGGAACGCCCACTGGTCTTCGTGGGGCCGCAGATCATCGTCGACGAAGACGCTGTTCCCATTCTCCCGCGCATGACGTTGCAAGTGGTAGCGCGATCAGATTGCCGAAGCCGCCGCTCGGCATTGTGTCCTGGCTCGGAAACAGTCGATCGTAGGATTTGAAACCGATCTCCGGTCGCCGGTTCATTGTACGCGTCAGCAACAGCGTCCCAAGACGACGTGCGTCCGCTGCCGCGACGGGCTCGGAGAAGAACAGCCAGACGTGGCCTCCGTTACCGGAACGCGACCGCTCAAGCGCGACCGGCACATCGCAATCGCGGCAGCTTGCGATAAACGCCAAAGCGTCGGTCGACCAATTTTCATCGTCGAAGTCGACGGCCAGGAAACTGCACGTGTCGTCGAAGAGCAGCGGATAGACTCCGGCCACGAAATCCTTGCCGCGGCCATTGGGGCGAACGCGATCCTCGCCGCGAAGATGGCATTCGATGACCTCGCCCGTCAGCGGGATGAACGCCTTGTTTGGGCAGTCGCCGCACTTGACCTGCGGCTTGCCGCACACGCCGCGCACCCATTCGTTGGCGCATGCCGGCGCGTATCCCGATCGCCCGGTCTTCGGGTTGTCCCATCGCGCCGGGAAGACATCCGTGCGACCACCGAAGAGGCGGCGAAAGAGCGCGACCTTGTCCGCGGCCGGAGAGCCATTTGTCACTGCAGGTTTCGGCGCGGCTATCGCTAAGGATTGGCCTGCTAATAGGTCACTAGCCGCTGCCGGGGTCTGATTGAGTTCAGCAATTCGCGCCTCGATGCGAGCGCGCTCCATGTCCAGCTCGGCAAGTTGCCGGCGGAGGATTTCCAATTCCTCATCTCGCCGCGCATCATTCACTGCGTCGCCTTTTCGGATCAGACCTCGGCCTTGGGTTCCGCCCTAATCCTTGCAATTTTAAATTATGACGTTAAATATGCAAGGATGCTAAAGCGACGTCTCCAAGCCCGAATCCGTGCGGACCTCGAAGCTCAGGCCGCCGTGACTTTGCTCGGTCCCAGGCAGGTTGGAAAGACGACACTGGCCTTGGCGATAGCAGATGCCGTCCCGTCGATCTATCTCGACCTGGAGGACCCGGCTGATCGCGACAAGCTCGCCGATCCGGCCCTATACCTCCAAGCCCACGAGGACAAGCTCGTGATCCTCGACGAGATTCAGAATGCCCCGGATCTCTTCAGTGTCTTGCGCGGGTTGATCGATAAAGGCCGCCGCAAAGGCCGCAAGACCGGCCGCTTTCTTCTCCTCGGATCGGCATCGATCGACCTTTTGCGCCAATCGTCCGAGAGCCTTGCCGGTCGGATTGCCTATCGGGAATTGTGCCCCCTCGATGTGACCGAGGCCGGTCGAGACAAGCAGGATGCTCTCTGGCTGCGCGGCGGCTTTCCACAAAGTTTCCTTGCGCGTGGCGATGCCCGAAGCCTCGATTGGCGACGCGACTTCCTGCGGACTTATCTGACGCGCGACATCCCGCTGCTCGAGCCGCGCATTCCAGCGGAGACGTTGCGCCGGTTGTGGACCATGCTGGCGCATGCGCAAGGTACGCCACTCAACGCGTCGCGGCTCGCCACAGGGCTCAGCATCAGTTCGCCGACTGTGACGCGCTACATCGATCTCTTGGTCGATCTGCTGCTGGTGCGGCGTCTGCAACCGTTCCATCGGAATCTCGGCAAGCGACTGGTGAAGTCGCCGAAGACCTACGTGCGCGACAGTGGCGTACTGCACGCACTTCTCGCCGTGCCGACGCTCGATGCTCTTCGCGATCATCCGATCGTCGGCCCGAGCTGGGAAGGCTTCGTCATCGAGACGCTGATCGATTGTGCCCCGGAATGGACACAAGCCTTCTACTACCGCACCTCAGCCGGCGCCGAGATTGATCTTCTTCTGGAGCTGCCGGGCGATCGGCTTTGGGCCATCGAGATCAAGCGTAGCCTGTCGCCCAAGGTTGAGCGCGGCTTCCACATTGCGTGCGACGACCTGCAACCGGAGCGCAGGCTCGTCGTCTACGCAGGCGAAGAGCGTGTGCCCCTGCCGCATGGCATCGAAGCGGTTGGGTTGGCTGCGCTTGCCGAGCAACTTGTTGGACTCAATTGATCACGCCGAAGCACTTGAACCACGGCGTCGGCGGGGGCGCCGGATATCGCGCCTTGCGCCGAGCAGCACTGAAATCCCAAGGGTGTGGTTCCTAGGTTTGGGAGTGAGTCTAAATAATTATTTAATTTCAATGGCTTAGTTGCGATTTTTGGTGGAGCCGAGGGGACCATACCGACCCTGATGATTCAAGCACTTAGCGCTCCCAACCCTCACCAACTCCCACACGGTCTTGCATAGTGTTTTTCGACAAACTCCCAAACCAGAACGACTTCGGGACGGGCTCTGTTGCCCGGAACTGGTATCGCCGGGTCAGCGCGCCGAAGCAGGATATCTGCATGATAGCGAGCATGCGTGTGCCGGTCGGGAGAGAGTTGCTGCCGATGGCAGAGCCAGCTTCGGCACTATCGTCCTGGCAACGGATGAGGTCGGCACCAGCGACCGGCCGCAGGCCGTCATGGCTGGGTGAGGCCCATCGCCCGGCCAGCCTGAGCGAGCGGCAGGAAGAGCGTCATTGGCGCACTGGTAAAGGCGATGTAGCCGTGGTGTTGGTAGAACGCAACTGCCCGATCGTCCTTGGCGTCGACGACGATCGCAAAGGCGGCAACGTCGGAACGAAGCGCACGGCCGATTGCATCTACGAGCAATCCGGCGCTAAGGCCTTTGCCCTGTTGGCCTTCAGCGACGGCCAAGCGGCCGACCCGTACCGCCGGAACGAGCGGATAGCGGGGCAGCTTCTTGGTCATCTCTGGCGCGATGTCCGTCAGCGGTATGCTGCTCGCCGCGATCGTGTAGTAGCCGACGACCGCATCCTGGCGTTGCGCGAGCGTGAAGGGGTCAGCCAAACCGTATTCGCGCGCTGCCTCAACGTGACGACGAACTACATCAGCCAACTCAAACGCGGTGCAAAGCGCCCGCGTGGCGCGACGCTTAAGCTGCTGTCGCTCATCAAGAGCAAGGGGTTGGAGGCGATCCTGTACCTGTGGCATCTCACCGGCCCAGTTGTTGCCGCCTCTACGCCTTTCCGTCCGATGGATCAGTTGCCCGCAGCTCAGTCCTAGCCTAGAGATTGCGATGGGGAGCGAACTTCTGCTGAGACGGAGCATAGGCTCCCGCGCCCAGGTCTAGGGAGGGTACGTCCCGGAGGCCACGTCGGTGACGTGGCCTCTGGCATATGGGGGAGGGCCCATGCGCTACATTAGTCTAGGCATCCTGCTGTTCGCGTTCTGGCTTGCTCTGTCCGGCCACTACACGCCGTTGCTGATCGGGGTTGGTGCGGTGTGCTCGGTGCTGTGCGTGCTGGTCGGGGCCCGCATGAAGGTGGTCGATGTCGAGGGTCATCCGGCGCAGCTGTTCATGCCAGCACTGACATACTTCCCATGGCTGGTCTGGGAGATAGTCAAATCGGCATGGGCGGTCACCAAGATTATCGTGCATCCCAAGCTGCCGATCTCACCGACCATGACGGTCGTTAAAGCGAGCCAGCGGACATCCGTCGGCATCGCGACCTACGCCAACTCGATCACGCTGACACCCGGCACGATTACCACGGGCGTCAGGGGCAACCGTCTCACCGTCCATGCGCTCGTGCGCGAGGGCGCGCTCGATCTCGAGGGCGGGGGCATGGATGCTCGCGTGAAGCAGTTCGAGGGATGCGCCGCAG
>CAVUIJ010000024.1:0-384914 GCA_963741505.1 uncultured Alphaproteobacteria bacterium
GACGCAGCCGAAGAAGATGCAGCCTGGTTCTGGAATGGGAAATCAGCAGATGCCGGGCCGCGGCATGATGGGCGACATGATGGGCCAGGGCGGCATGATGGACATGATGGGCCGCAACTGTCCGATGATGGGCGGCGATAGCGCGACCTTTGCCGAAGGCCGCGTCGCATTTCTTAAGGCCGAACTTGCGATCACCGATGCCCAGAAGGCGGTCTGGGACACTTACGCTGCGGCGCTTAAAAAGAATCTGCAAGGCATGCGGGCAATGCGCCAGGCCATGATGAAAATGATGGAGGCAAAAACCCCGTCGAACGGCTCGACGCACACATTGCCACGATGGACGGTCATCTGACGTCACTGAAGGACGCGAAGCCGGCTTTGGCCGCGCTCTACGGCGCGCTGAGCGCCGAGCAGCAGGCCAAGGCGGATCAGATCCTGAGCGGCATGAGCTGCATGATGTGACATCCGCCAAAGGCGCCGACCAAAGACGGGTCGGCGCCGACGTCACCTAGAACAGCAAGGAGTGTGTCATGTCGAGTGGTCAAGAGACAACGACTGCTGCAGGCCGCATATCGCACATACCGATCGCGGCGCTTGGGCTCAGCCTCGGCAGTTTCTTCGCCATCAGCTTCCTGGGCTGTCTCCTGCTCGGCCTGGTCGTGGCCGACGCGGGCATGCATCGGCCGTGGCTGCAGTTCTTCCCGGGGTTCGAATGGCTGACGGTGCGCGGCGTCGTGATCGGTCTCGTGTGGACCCAGGCTTACGGCTGGTGGACGGCGCTCGTATTCGGCTCACTGTACAATTTTTTCGCGGCACGGCTCGGGTAAGGGGAAAATTCGATGGCGAAAGATAAGCGAAGAAGGTCGTCGAAAGCGCTGTTGACCACGCGGGAGGCAGCCATTTCGGCTCAACTGCCAGCCGCCACAACTCCCCATGAGGCTCACCGGCGGCCCAGTGGCAAGACTGCGATCGACCCCAAATCTCCTAGGGCCCTGCCACAGCGCAACAGCCCAGTTGTGAGCGCGCTCGACGTTCTTGCCTATCAGCGCGACGTCCTCGAGCGCTCGATCCTGTTCTTCGACACACTTCGAAAGCGCGCCAACACCATGCTCGAGCACGAGCGAGCCGGGCTGCCGGCACTCCTCAACTTCAAGTCCGAGATGGTCCTCGATGCGCGCCAGTTCGAGCGGCCCGCCAACTATGCGCTTCTGCGCATCACGGAGCTCGGCGACACTGCTGGGACGAATGCGTCGACCCTGAAAAGTCCCCGGTCATCGTCCTCGACCCGCGCGCGGGGCACGGCCCCGGCATCGGCGGATTCAAGCGCGAGTCCGAGGTTGGCATGGCGCTTCATGTCGGCCATCCGGTCTACTTTGTCATGTTTTTCGCCGAGCCATGCCCAGGCCAAACCCTCGGCGACGTGCTCGCGGCGCTGCGCCGCTTCGTCGAGCATGTGGCCGATCTGCACGGCGGCAAACGACCCGTGCTCTACGGCAACTGCCAGGCGGGCTGGGCAGCGACGCTCCTGTCCGCGCACTGCGAGGGGCTTGTCGGGCCGGTGGTCTTGAACGGCTCGCCGTTGTCGTACTGGGCCGGCGAGCCCGGCGTGAACCCCATGCGCACGCTCGGCGGGTTTGTCGGCGGCGTCTGGCTCGCGCATTTCCTCGCCGATCTCAATCAGGATCGCTTCGACGGCGCCTGGCTCGCCCAGAACTTCGAGAACCTCAAGCCTGGCAATGCGATCTGGGACAAGTACGCCAACCTCTTCACCAAGATCGACACCGAGCAGGAGCGCTTCCTCGACTTCGAACGCTGGTGGAACGGCTTCTACCGTCTGAGCGGCGAGGAGATCGTATCGATCGTCGAGGACCTGTTCATCGGCAACAAGCTCGAAGAGGGCAAGTCCGGATCGACGAGCATTGCATAGCCGATCTCACACGCATCCGCAATCCGCTCGTCATCTTCGCGTCATACGGCGACAACATCACGCCGCCGCACCAGGCGCTCGGCTGGATTCCGGCAGTGTACAAGAGCACCGAAGCGCTGAAGGCGGCGGGTCAGCGCATCGTCTACCTCACCAATCCGCACGTCGGTCATCTCGGCATCTTCGTCTCGGCCGCGGTCGCGAGGTTGGAGCACCGCGCAATTCTCGAGAACCTCGCCGAGATCGAGGCGCTCCATCCCGGCCTCTACGAGATGAAGATCGACAATCCGACCGGCGATCCGGACTGTGCGCGCCACCAGTATTCCGTGCGGTTCGAGCCGAGGAAGGTCGAGGACCTTCGTTTCGACTATTCCCGAGCCGGGTTCGAGAGGGTTCGGCAGGTCTCGGAGTTCAACGAGGCCCTCTACCGATCGTTCGTCAGCCCTTGGGTGCGCGCAATTGCGACCCCATGGCTCAGCCGTCTCTGTGCTGGCTGCACCCGATGCGCATCAGCCGCTACGTGTTCTCGGAAAGCGTCTCGCCCTGGATGGGGGCATTCTCAGTGTTGGCGGACGCCGTTTCGAAGAACCGTCGCGCTGTTCCCGATGATCATCCGCTAATGGCCCTGGAACGAAAGCTCATCAGCGAAATCTCCGCGTTCTGGGAGACGGGACGGAGGCTGCGCGATGCTGCTCAGGAGCGCACGTTCTCGCTCATCTACGGGGCGTACCCTTTCGCATTCCCCGGTGAAGCGAGCAATCAAGACCAACAGGCAGCGACCAGCTCACTTGGTTCAGGCGTTACGGTCAGGAAGTCCAAATGAACGACACCCCAAGACCAAGCTTAGGCGCAGATCCGACGCGGAGCCGTGCTCAAGGCGTCGTCGAGCCCGCGAATGTCGAGCTGCGCGTCGGCGACATGACCTGCCCCCATTGTCCCGCGAAGGTCGAAGACGCACTGCGCAAGATCGATGGCGTCTCCGTCGCCCGTGTCAACCTGGCAAACCGGTCGGCGCATATCACCTACGACCCCGCGCGCGTCAAAGTTCTCGACCTCGTCAAGGCGATCCGCGCTGCAGGCTATGGCGCTGGCACGGCCTCAATGCGGGTGCCCATCAAGAACATGCACTGCTCGTCCTGTGTCATCCGGATCGAGTTGGCTCTGCGATCGACGCCCGGCGTAATCGAAGCACGGGCGAGCGCGCTCACCAACGCTGTCGACATCGAGTATCAGCCGGAGCGAACCGATTTCGCCGCGATCCGTGCCGCTATCGAGTCCATCGGCTACCGGGTCGCCGAAGAGCGCAGAGCCACGAAGATCGCGACCGATGCGGAAGCGCTCGACCCCGAAGAGGCTGCACGGCAGGCGGAGTACGACCTGCTCATGCGCAAGTTCTGGTTCGCCGCCGCTGTCTCGGTGCCGGTTATGCTGCTGAGCTATCCCGATCTCGTTCCGGGGCTTCGCGACTGGATGCCGATGGGCAGCGCCACGCGCCGCGTCGTCTGGGCGCTTCTGGGAGTCCTGAGCCTGCCGGTGCTCGTCTGGTCCGGCTCGCAGTTCTTCACCGGAATGTGGGACGCGCTGAAGCACCGCGCGGCCAACATGCACACCCTGATCGCCATCGGGATCACCGCCGCCTATCTCTACTCGGTCGTGGCGGTGGCCGCTCCGGGGCTATTCCCGCGCATGGAGCTTGCCGAGGTGTTCTGGGATGTCACGACGGTAGTGATCGCGCTCGTCGTCCTCGGCTTGGCGCTCGAAATCAAGGCCAAGGGGCGCACCTCCGAAGCCATCAAGAAGCTGATCGGACTGCAGGCCAAGACGGCGAGCGTGCTGCGTGACGGCAAGGAGATCGACCTGCCCGTCGAAGAAGTGCTGGTCGGCGACATTCTCGTCGTAAAGCCCGGCGACAAGATCGCCGTCGACGGCGAGATCGCAGACGGCTCGAGCGCAGTCGATGAATCGATGATCACGGGCGAGTCGATCCCCATCGAGAAAGGACCGGCGACGAGGTCATTGGCGGCACGCTCAACAAGACCGGCAGCTTCAAATTCCGCGCGACCAAGGTCGGCAAGGACACGGCGCTCGCCAATATCATTCGCATGGTCAAGGACGCGCAGGGCTCGAAGGCGCCGATCCAGCGCGTGGTCGACACGGTGTCGGGCTACTTCGTGCCTGCCGTGATGATCCTGGCCATTGCCGCGTTCGTCGTCTGGTATCTGTTCGGCCCCGAGCCGCGTCTGATCTTCGCGACCATCGTGCTGGTGACGACACTGATCATCGCCTGCCCGTGCGCGTTGGGCCTTGCGACGCCCACCTCGCTCACCGTTGGCATCGGCAAGGGCGCCGAGAACGGCATCCTGATCCGCTCCGGAGATGCGCTGCAGAGCGCCGAGAAGCTCGACTGCGTCATTCTCGACAAGACGGGAACCATCACCCGCGGTGAGCCATCGCTGACCGACGTCGTAGCAAACGGAAGCGACGAGGCGACCGTGCTCTGTTTGGCGGCTTCCCTCGAGCGCGGCTCCGAGCATCCGCTCGGCGAAGCCATCGTCAAGGGCGCCGAGGCACGCAAGATCGTGATCGTCGACGCGAAGGACTTTGCCGCCATCCCCGGCCACGGCGTCGGCGGGCGGGTCGACGACCGCGACGTGCTCCTCGGCAATGCCAAGCTCATGCGCGATCGCGGCATCGCGATCGAACGTCCTGATCGGCGACTGGGAACGGCTGGCAGAGCGAGGGCAAGACGCCGATGTACGTCGCTGCCGACGGCAAGGCGCTCGGCCTCGTCGCCGTCGCCGATACCGTTAAGGCCAGACTCGAAGGCCGCAATCGAGATCTTGAAGCAGCTCGGCCTCGAGGTGGTGATGCTGACCGGCGACAACGAGCGCACCGCCAAGGCGATTGCGCGCCAGGTCGGCATCGAGCGCGTCCTTGCCGAGGTGCTGCCGGACGACAAGGCACACGAGGTCCAGAAGCTCCAGCTCGAGGGCAAGCGCGTCGGCATGGTCGGCGACGGCATCAACGATGCGCCGGCCTTGGCTCAGGCCGATGTCGGATTTGCCATCGGCACCGGCACCGACGTCGCCATCGAGGCGAGCGACGTGACGCTGATCAAGGGCAGCCTGATGGGCGTGGCGACCGCGATCGAAATCAGCCGGGCGACGATGCGCAATGTGCGCCAGAACCTGGTGGGCGCCTTCGGCTACAACGTGCTCGGAATTCCCGTCGCCATGGGCGTTCTCTATCCCTTCCTCGGGGTGCTGCTATCACCACTGATCGCCGCGGCCGCAATGGCCTTCAGCTCCGTCACCGTCGTCAGCAATGCCAACCGGCTGCGCTACTTCGAGCCAAGGAGGAAAGCGTCATGACATCGGATCGCTGGTTCGTCCTCGTCTCTGGCCTCGCACTCATGGCGTTCATCGTCTGGTTCTTCTGGATGAAGCGCTCAACAGGCGTGCGAGCGTCCGAGGTGAGCGGCGGCTATCAGGAGGCCATGGTCCTGGTAAAGGGGGGCTACACGCCCGACACCATCGTCGTGCGCGGGGGCAAACCCCTTCGTCTCAACTTCCGGCGCGAGGAGACGGCGTCGTGCTCGGACAAGGTGGTCTTTGCCGACTTCAACAAGAGCGCCGACTTGCCGACCGGCCAGACGGTCGCTGTCGAGCTGCTGCCCAAGGAGCCGGGTGAGTACGCCTTTGCCTGCCCGATGGGGATGTTTCGAGGCCGGTTGATCGTCGAATAAGGAGGATGCAGAGCCATGACACACGACCATTCACATCACGATCGCGGCGACGCCCCGCCCGGCAGCTTCTGGACCTCGCGGGCTTTCCTGGTCTTCTTAGGCTTTTCGGCCATTGCGCTCGTGCTAATGTGGGAGGAGCACCGGGCACACATTCTCGGCTCCATCCCATATCTATTCATCCTCGCTTGCCCACTGATGCACATCTTCATGCACGGTGGGCACGGTCATGGAGGTCACCACGATCATGGGCGGGGCCCGAGTGCCGATCGCCCTGGCAGCGAACGCGATGGAGGCAAGCCATGAACGATAGCTCGTCCGCCTACGGCCTGTGGGGCCTGGTGCTGATCAACTCCGTGATCTTCATCTTCTTTGCCTTCACGTTCTTCAAGCCGCAGACGCCGCGCGACTGGCGCTCGTTCGGTGCGTTCAGCGCATTTCTCGTCGCCCTGTTCGCCGAGATGTACGGCTTTCCACTGACGTTCTATTTCCTGTCGGGCTGGCTGCAAACTCGGTACCCCAATGTCGATTGGCTCTCGCACGACGCGGGTCATCTGCTCGAGATGATGTTCGGCTGGAAGGCCAATCCGCACTTCGGTCCGTTCCACATTCTGAGCAATGTGCTGATCATCGCCGGCTTCCTCGTGATCTCGGCGTCCTGGCGTGTGCTCTATGAGGCGCAGCGCAACCGCGTCTTTGGCGACAACTGGTCCCTACTCCTACGTCCGCCATCCTCAATATGTCGGCTTCATTCTGGTGATGCTCGGCTTCCTGTTGCAGTGGCCAACGCTGCTCACACTTGCGATGTTCCCGGTTCTGGTCTGGATGTACGTCCGGCTCGCGCGCTCGGAGGAGCAGGACGCCATCGCCGAATTTGGCGAGGCCTACAGGCAGTACGCGCGCTCCGTCCCCGCATTCTTTCCGCGATGGAGCAAACAGTTGGGTACTTCCTCTGCAACGGGGACAACCGATGGCTGACGAACACAAACCGCCGATCAAGCGGGAATTCAAAATAGATCTGCTGTACTTTCTTGCAGCAATATTTGCCGTTGTCGTCATCCGCGATGTCTGGGTCGGACAGTCGCATATCAAGACGATCCCCTACAGCGAGTTCCGAAGCCTTGTCGAGAAAGGCGAGGTCAAACAGATCCAAATCGGTCGCAGTAGAATTGTCGGGACGTACGCGACACCACTGGAAGGTGGGAAGGTTCCACATTTCTCCACAGTGCGCGTTGAGCCGCAGATCGCAGAAGAGCTCGGCAAGCGCAATATCCCGTTCTCGGGCGAACCTGAGCCGGGACTCTTCGAGAACTTCCTGTCCTGGCTGCTGCCTACGGCCGGGTTCGTCTTGATGTGGATGTTCCTCATCCGACCGATGGCGGCGGGGCACGGCGGGCTGATGGGGATTGGGCGCAGCCGGGCGAAAATCTACGCCGAGCGCGATATCAAGGTGAATTTCACCGACGTCGCAGGCGTCGATGAGGCCAAGCAGGAGCTGGCCGAGGTCGTCGGCTTTCTCAAGGACCCGAAGTCCTATGGCCGGCTTGGCGCGCATATCCCCAAGGGCGTCCTCCTGCTTGGTCCTCCCGGCACCGGCAAGACCCTGCTGGCGCGCGCGGTCGCCGGCGAAGCGGGCGTACCGTTTTTCTCCATTACCGGCTCCGAGTTCGTCGAGATGTTTGTCGGCGTCGGAGCGGCGCGCGTGCGCGATCTTTTCGAGCAAGCGCGGGCGCAGGCGCCGGCAATCGTGTTCATTGACGAGCTCGACGCGCTCGGTCGCGCGCGCGGCATCGATTATCCCGGTACGGGGCACGAGGAGAAGGAGCAGACGCTCAATCAGCTCCTCGCCGAGATGGATGGCTTCGATCCAACCGTCGGGATCATCGTGCTCGCTGCAACAAACCGCCCCGAGATTCTCGACCCGGCGTTGATGCGGGCTGGGCGCTTCGATCGCCAGGTCCTGGTCGATCGGCCGGATCGCAAGGGACGCTTCGACATTCTTCGCGTGCACCTGAAGAAGATCCGGGCGTCGAACGATCTCGATGTCGATGCCGTGGCGGCACTCACACCCGGGTTCACCGGCGCCGATCTCGCCAATCTCGTCAATGAAGCCGCGCTCGTCGCCACACGCCGCGGCGCAGAGTCCACGACGCTCGAGGACTTTACGCAAGCCATCGAGCGGTTGGTTGCCGGTCTCGAGAAGAAGAGCCGCATCCTCAGCTCGCGCGAGCGGGACATTGTTGCCCATCATGAGGTGGGCCATGCGCTGGTTGCAATGGCGCTGCCGGGAACAGACCCGATCCAGAAGGTCTCTATTATTCCGCGCGGTGTGAGCGCGCTCGGCTACACGCTGCAGCGACCAACGGAAGATCGATTCCTGATGAGCCGCACCGAGTTGGCCAATCGCATGGCGGTGCTGCTCGGCGGCCGCGCCGCGGAAAGCCTGATCTATGACGAGGTGTCGACCGGCGCAGCGGACGATCTGGCACGAGCCACCGAGATCGCGCGCAACATGGTCGTCCGGTTCGGCATGACGGCAGAGCTCGGCCAGGTGACCTACGAGCCCGAGACCGCAACCTTCCTGGCTGGAGCGACGCCAATGTTTCGCCCGCGCACATACGCTGATGGTACCGCCGCCGCGATCGATCATGCCATCAAGGACCTAGTCGAGGCTGCCTTTGCCGAGGCGCGAGGAATCCTGGAGCGCAACAAGACAATCCTGACAACCTGCGCAAAGGAGTTACTCAAGCGCGAGACGCTCGGGGCAGACGATCTGGCCAAGCTGACGGCCCGGCTGGATCGGTCCGTCAAACAGCCACAACGGCTTCGAGCCGCGCAGTAGTTGCCATCGTGTCGTTTCAGACAAGCAGCGCCACGGGGGATGGGTCCTGGGATTGGGCGTCGAATATGCACTGACCAGCAATTTGATACTCGGGGCCGAGTACTTGCATATCGATCTGGAGAACAGGACGCACGCCGGTTTCAACAACTTTGGCGGGGCCGTGCCGCCCCGTAACCACAGCGTGAACGCCGATGCCGACGTCATCATGGCCCGCCTGAGCTTCAAGTTTGGCCGCGACGAGCCGGTTGTGCGCACACTCAAGTAGCAGCGTGGACAGGCCCCGTGCCAGCGCGCCCGCCCGACCTTTCGGCCGGGTTTTTCGTTGTTGGTGTTTCTCCCTAGCCCTATTGACTTGCCTTGCCCTAACGACCTCCTGACGCTCCCGCCGTAACCGGACATAGACCAGCTTCATGAACTCAGACGACATCAATAGCGGCTGTGGGTCAAGGGGAGGCATGAGCACCGTTCAGTCAACTCCCGGAGCGCCTCCGTTACCGACTGTTCGCGCGACGATCCGGCAAGGCAGACGCAATAGGCCCTAGACCGTCCGTGATGCTGCACTGCGGCTGAACGTCGAAGAGGGCACACTTGCTGCCGTCAACGCGCCACAATATCTGCCATCGGCGTGTAATTCTGCAACATAATCGGGGCCAACTGTAGTCGACGTTTTCGACCGCCAGGGTCGCGTCTGATTTCGGGCCGCAGCTCACATGGCCGCGTCGGCCGTGCTGCCACCGGCGAAGCGCTGGATTGCCTCGATCCGGTCTGCGATCCGC
The DNA here is from genome assembly GCA_963741505.1 of uncultured Alphaproteobacteria bacterium. GTDB lineage: Bacteria > Pseudomonadota > Alphaproteobacteria > Rhizobiales > Hyphomicrobiaceae > JAKFWF01. The sequence continues at coordinate 9,285 of CAVUIJ010000024.1, forward strand.
GGATGCGTGGAGAGCATGCCGGCCACGCGCTCGGCGATCGGTGTCTCGATGAAGAACGCCTCCATGCGCGAGATCACCTCGACGCGCGGATTGGCGGAGATTTTCTGCAACGCGTGGATCACCGCGTCGGGATTCTTTGTCAGCTCCACCGCGCCGGCATCTGCCAGATACTCGCGCGAGCGCGACAGCGCGAATCGGATGACGGTGGAGACACCCCAGGTCAGCAGGATGATCGCAATCGCGATGGCTATGGCGATCAGTGCGCCGGCCGCACCGCCGCGGTCGTGCTTGTCGTCGCCACCGGACGACGTGCCTGTGCTCCAGCCGCCGGCGTCGCCGGGGCGCGTGGTGTGGCGGCTCCTTGGATAGACGCCGTAAGGGAAATCCCACGCCCGGAACAGCATATCGCCGAAGAAAGCGAAGACGCCGGCAAATATCACCGCAACAACCATCATCTGCGTGTCGCGATTGCGGATATGGGTGAGCTCATGCGCCAACACAGCTTCGAGCTCGGCCGCGCTCAGTGTCTGGATCAGTCCCCGTGTCACGGCGACGACATAGTTGCCCTCGCGCAAGCCTGCAGAATAGGCGTTGAGCGCCGGGCTCTCGATGATTTCCAGTCGCGGCATGGGAATGCCGCGCGAGATGCAGAGATTCTCGAGTGCGTTGTAGAGATCCGGAGCGTTCCTGCGCTCAACCGGCTTGGCGCCGGTGGCCAGGCGGATGAGCGCGTGGTGGCTTGCGTACGCGATGACGAACCAGGCGATGGCGATCAGCGTTGCGAACGGCCACGTGCGCTTGAATTGCTCGAATGCATCGCCGGCGATCCGCTCGAACGATAAGCCGAACTCGAACAACGCCGTACCCAGCAGATAGAGGGAGAATTGCAGCATCTGCAGAAGCACGACGAACCCGAGCAGCAGGATGACCGAGCGCACCCGGTTTGCCTGGATGTGGCCGTAGAGGCCATAGGCTTGGAACATGGCTTGGCAATCCTCCGCCGGGAGCCCGGCTATTCGGAGCCGCGAGGGCAAGGCACCACTGGTGGCGATCCTGGCGCCGCCGCCGTCGCGATCTCCTGACCCGAGCCGGTCGACAGGTGGGCGCCAGCCGACCGTTCAAAACTGGACTTTCGGCGCGGTCTTGACGGCTGCCTTCTCGGCCTCGTCGAGATTGAAGAATTCTTGCGGAAGGAATCCCATAGTTGTAGCGAACACCACGTTCGGGAAGCTCTCGCGCGAGGCATTGTATTCCGAGGCGGCGTTGTTGAAGAACCGGCGCGACGCCGCGATCTTGTTCTCCAGGTCGGCAAGTTCCGTTTGCAGCTGCTGAAAATTGGTGTTGGCCTTGAGATCCGGATAGGCTTCGGCAAGTGCGATGAGTTGGCGAATGCCGGCGGTGAGCTGACCCTCCGCGGCCGCCTGCGCGGCGGGACCGGAGGCCGAGGCGGCGGCGTTGCGCCATTTGATCACGTTCTCCAGCGTGTCGCGCTCGTGTTTGGCATAGCCCTTCACCGTCTCGACCAGATTCGGCACCAGGTCGTGTCGCTGCTTCAACTGCACGTCGATGTCGGAGAACGCCTGCTTGCAGCGCTGGCGCAGCGTGACAAGACCATTATAGGCGGCGATCAGCCACAGCGCGGCGAGTACGAGCACACCGAGAATGATCCAGAGGATGGTGGTCATCGGCTGATCTCCTTCTGTGACTTGCCGGCGGCTGGCAAACCGAACTCAGAGTCTTGCATGGGGTTGTGGCTGCGCCACACAGACACTTGCATGCTAACAAGTTGCCGCTCGTGTCCGAGGGTCAACAGCACCGTCAGGTTAGGCTGGCCGCGCTGCGAGAGGCCCTCGATGGTCACTTGGCCGCTCACCAGGATCACGAGATCGGGATTCGCCGCCTTCCGTCCGTTGATACTGCTGGTGTGGTCTTGCTCTTCTCGATCAACAATTGCTCTTTCTTATCCGGCATCTCGAGATCGATCGCAAGACCGATGCCCTGGGCCGCATTGCAGTCAATCCAAACGACGAGGAAACCGAGCAGGAACTCGGCGAGTATCCCGCGTCCGGGTTGTTCGACGAAGCCAAGCGATCAATCGTTTGAACCCGGCGTCTTGTTCGGTTTCACCGTTGGCACGTTCTTCTTTTTCTGCTTCGGCCCCCCCGGTGCGTCAGGCGGGGACGTTCCATGTGACTTCTTGTACACACACGCGCAGAGCGGCAGGTAGGGCGGGGCCGGCTTTTGGGAGCACGCCCACACCATGCCAGCCGGGCACGGAGGAGCGGCCGCCGACAACGTCGGTCGCGCCAGCGTGAACGCGGCGAGCACTGCGGGAATGATCAGGAAGCGTATCATCGCACCTCTTTCGCGCACAACATTCGCTGCTGCTAAACCCACCACGTCGGCACCGAAGGCAACAATAGGTCCGGCGCCGCGCGTCGCCTTTGATGTCGATCAACAGCGGGTAGCCACTCGCAGCCGGTGATCCAGCCTCCGGCCTGTTGCCAGTTTTCGGTGTGATGCCGATTCCGCATTGCCCGCATGGGGCGATGCAGGATCGTTCTGGCAAATGCCGGTTAGGCCAATCAGCCCCCTGATTGATCCAGCGCAATGAAAGAAATCGCAAAAGCCGGTTACGTAAGAACAGTTTTGAATGGCCAGTGCCAACTCATGCGCAAGGTGACTGTTCGCTGCGCCCCTATGCACTGCACCAACTACAATCCGATGTAGCGATGACAGCTTACTGAGCATGCATGTCGGCCTCATGGATGCAAGGAGTGGCTCATGTTGCCCAGGCTGTTGCTCATTTGCGCAGGCGCAACCTCCCTGGGCCTGACGGCGGTGCCGGCCAAAGCTGTCGAGTTGCAGCCGGGGTTGTGGGAGATTTCGACCAAACAGGAGCGCGACGGCGCCGTTACCCAACGCCCGACGAGAAACAAGTGCATTACGTCGGAACAGGCGAAAACTATTAGCAGCCGAGCCTTTCTCGCAGGTGAATTCAGGCTCCGCGGCAGAACCTGCAAAATTATCGATCAGCACCAGACCGACAAGGAAATAACTTGGCGGATGGAGTGCCCCGGATTGTTCCCGGCGGAGCAGGCGGGCCGCCACGTCGTCGACAGCCCGCAACACTACACGTCCGAACTGAAGTCGTCGGTCAAGCTCCCAGGAAAAACGATGAGTTCGACGCTGACCGTCGAAGGGCGGCGTATTGGCGAGTGCCCACAATGACAGCCGAGGGACCCGTTCCCATGCTTTCGGCGCGCGCCTGTTCGCAGGACGTCGCGCACCCTGATCTTGATCCCGCCGGAACCGGCGGTGCGCGGAAAGCCGCGGTCGCTGTGCGGCGGCGGCGCTTCCGTCTTTTGCGGTATCTCGGGGGCGGATTGCTGGCGCTGATGCTGGCCTTTGCGCCGGCCGCGCCGGCCCGAGCGAACCTGCTCGACTGCGTCGAAGCCGCAGTGCCGGTAACCCAAGGTTTGGAACTTGGCCAGCTGGGCGCTGAAGTCGCCGCGTGCGCGAGTTTGATCACCAGCGATCCGGTGGCGGCTGCGGTGATGGCAACGTTGGTGGCACTGGCGGCTCACGGCGACATTCCCCCCGTCACGGACCAATGCAATGCCGCAATCGACGGCATTATCGCCAAGGCCCTGGCGGAGGCGCTACTCGCGATCTTGAGCAACCAGTTGGACGATGACCAAAAGCAGTTGCTGACGAAGGTCATAAATAGCGCTGCCTCCCTTTCAGACGTCATTGACGCCATTCCAATCCTTCAACCTCTTATGCAATATCTGCATTGCGGCTGCACGATTCTTGGCGCTCCCGGAGCGGCGGCGAAAATTGCCGACGAATACATGAAAAACGCTGCGGGATGCGGGCAGTTTTTTGAAGATATCGGAAAGGACATGCTGAAGGCGCTCGGTTATGTCGTTTGCGGCTTCACGTTCGGTATCATTTGTCCTGAAGACAGCTGTGAGCAAGCTCCGGGCTTTGACCCGGCGAATGCAGAGGCGCGCTACTGGTTCTGCTACGCGCATTGGCATGACTCCGACGCGTGCGCTAGCACATGCAGCGATTGGCAGGGCGACCGAAACTGCAGAGGCATTCTTTGTGACGCCGGACAACAATGCGGCGGGGGGACGTTTTATGGCAGCAGCAACCTCCACGACCAATGCGTGCCGTGCCCCACGGGGTTCAATAAGTTCTATACCGATTTGCAGGGAAACTGGCATTTTAAGGGTGTTGGTGTCGTTCGAGATGATGGGAGCTGCGGTTGCAGCGATGGCTATCAGCCCGTCTATAAAGAAACTGCTGGCGGCAAGATATTGGAGAATTGTACCTGCGACTGGCCGTATCGGGAATTTAACGGGTATTGCGCCTGTCCGACGGGGCAGGAGAGGAAGAATGAAGTATGCACTCCATGCCGCGATGATCAGCTCTATTCCGACGATGCTCTCGGTTGCCACGACTGCGGTGTAGCGGGGATGAAAGCTGATCCTTCGCACACGAAGTGCGTCCCCGCCTGCGATGCGAGCAAGGGAGAATACGCCTTCTATAAGGAAAGCCTCGCCCATAAAAACTTGGAGTGCAGGCAATGCGACGGGGGCGCAAACGTTGTCTACAGTAATCCGGCAATGCAAGGCGGCCTTGGCCATTGCGAACCCAAATGCTTGCCGGGGCGGGTACTACAGCCCGCGCAAACTCCCGGACCGACGATTATGGCGCCGGTGACGTGTAATGCCTGTCCGGAAAATTACCGCGCCGTCTACGATAATCCCGATAGCAGCTTCGGCAAGTGCGAAGCCTGTCCCGATTACACCGCTTCGAACGCGGGTTCGATTCAGTGCACTCCATTGGATTGTGGAAACACCGGCTATATCGATCCGGACAACAAGCATGCCTGCAAGTTCTGTCCGGCCGGGCAGATCTACTATCCTGAAAAGATCACTCCCGTTCCGGGCGCGACCGAGATTGATAAAAAGGTCGTCAAGGGGCCGGGCTATTGCGGATGTCCGCCCGACACTAAACAGGTTGGCGACACCTGCGAGTGCCCTGCCTTCGCGCTCAAGCATTGTTGGGCACCGGGATCGTGCACCTGTACCGGTTGTCCCGAGGGCGCGCATCTCGATCAGGCGACCTTCGCCTGCAAGTGTCCGGCTGGCACCGAACTCGACCCGACCGGGACCAAATGTCAGTGTCTCGGCGGCGGAAAGTGTCTGTCTCCCCTGCCGCTACAGCCGGGCGTGGTGAAAGGTCCTGCCGAAGAGCAGGCGCCGCCCCTAAGCACCAAGGCAGAAAGAGGCGCGGTATCGCCCAAGAACTGCTCCGCGCTCGGCCCGGCCTTCATCAACAATCCCAGGAATGCAGCGCAGTGCATCCGCTGCAGCGACGGCCGCGTGGCGAACGAGACGCGGACGGCGTGCGTCGCCAAACCTGGTCCGGCGCGAAAGGGCACTGGCGTCATCGTCGGCCCTAGAATCAAGTCTCCCGGTGATACCTTGCTCACTCCGCAACCAAAGCGCACGCCGGCCCGCATTTCCTGTCCGTACGGCATGAAGCCGAACGCCAAGGGCACCGCCTGCGTCCCGCAGGTCAGCCAACCCAAGGTTCGCGCGCCCGTCCCCGTACCGCAGGGCAGCGGCCAGGGATCTCCCGGCGGCAGAGTGCCGTCGCCGACGCCCCAATAGCCGCGATGCCTAGGAAGACAACATTAGAAGCCAAGCGTCGACCAGTCTTACGGAGCTAGCATCATGATCAGGCACAGCCACGTTTACCTGGCATCAATCGCCTTCTTTGCGATCCTCTTCGCCGCGCCCGCCAGCGCCGAGCCGCCCAAGGACTGCTCAGCGCTCGGCCCGGCCTTTATCAACAGTCCCAGAGATGCGGCGAAGTGCATCCGCTGCAGTGGTGGCCGCGTGGCGAACGAGGCGCGGACAGCGTGCATCGCCAAACCCAACCCTGAGCGAAAAGGCACTGGCGTCGTCGTCAATCCAAAAATCAAGCGCCCGACCGACAGCTGGCTCAATCCGCAGCCGGAGCCGCCGATGGCGCGTATTTCCTGTCCGCCCCACACGAAGTCGAACGCCAAGGGCACCGCCTGCATCCCGCAACCCAAGTAGCCCGATGTTGGCATGCCCGGCGCGCTACCGCGCGGTGGTAGCCAGGGATCTTCGGGCAACCGCTATGCCTGAGAAGACAATGTCAGAGGGCGAGCGTTGACCAGTCTCATGGAGCTTGCATCATGAACCGACGTAACCGCACTGTCCGGGCATCGATCGCCGTCTCCGCGATGCTCTTCGCCATGCCTGCGAGCGCCGAGCTGCAACGCGCGGACGTCGAGGCGATCGTGCGGGACTATTTTGCCGCCCATCCCGAAGCAGTCGAGCGCATCGTCAGAGACTATCTAGTCGAAGAATCCCGAGCTACTGCGCGATGCGCTTGCGGAACTGATCAAACGGCGCACGCCGGCCACGGCGACTTCAACCAATTCGCAAAAGCCGGACTTGACGGCGGCAATTCGCAGCAATGCCAAGCTGCTATTTGATTCAACGCACCAGGGCGTGTTGGGTAATCCGCGCGGCGCGGTGACAATGATCGAGTTCTTGGATTACAACTGCGGCTACTGCAGGCGCGCGCTAGTCGACACGCTCGCGTTGTTGAAGGACGACGCCGATCTGCGCATCGTGCTCAAGGAATTGCCGGTTCTTGGCACCGGATCGCTCGAGGCGGCGCGGGTTTCGATCGCGGTTCGCATGCAGGAACCGATCGGACAGAAATACTTCGAATTCCATCGACGGCTGTTGAGTGCTGCAGGGCCAGTGGACAGAGTCGCTGCATTGGCCATCGCAAAGAATATTGGTCTCGATATGGAGCGGATCGAACGTGATCTGTCGAGCGATGAGATCCGTGAGACGCTGGAGGAAAGCGCAAGGCTGGCGCGCGCCTTAGGCATCAATGGCACCCCAAGCTATGTGATCGGCAACGCCATCATTCCGGGGGCAATCGGAACCGCTGGGCTAAGAGAGAGGATCGCCGCGGCACGCAACAAGCCAAGCGAATGATGTCCATGTCTCGTCAGTCAAGGTCGAGTTCACGCAACTTTTTTGCAGTGCTGGCCGTCGTACCGCGGCGAATGCCTCTTTCGCCAAAAATGATCCGGATCAACGCGAACTCAGATCCGGCATTCAGAATGCTCTCCTGTTGGCGACATGTCGACGAAGGGAAGACTGCAATGCGTGCACTGCTCAGATCTCTGGTTTTGGCTCCCCTGTTGTTTGGGCTGCAGGTGTCACCCGCCGCCGCAAAAGATCCATGTCCGCCGCCTCAACACCAGGAATGCGAACCGCAAAGAAAAGACCGGCCACCAACAGCCGCCCCGAAATGCCGGTGTGTCGGACCGGCAGCGTCGGGCGCGCCGCCCTCCTATGGGAAGGCGGAGATCAAGCGCAAGAACGTGCCAACGGTGAAACCAAACAAGACGCCGGGCGCAAACGATTGATGGTTTGGCTGCCCCGCCCCGACCGAGCCCGACGCCGCTCTGACGCAAGTCGCGCAACGGCCAAGCAGCTCGCCATGCCGCAGGTTTGTTTGTTGGATCACAGCGCTTATTCAGGCTGCTGTGGGTCGGCGAGTTCTCGACAGTATAAGAGCTGCTGCTGCTCGAATGGCAAACGAGCAACAGCACCTCTCTGATGGAGGCGGGCAGTCGGTGTCACACCCATACTCGATGACTGGGCCAGTTCGTGACCGGCTATCCAGAAACTGAACTTGCTCCAGTGGTGTCATGCGGCTGCCCTGAAGTCGACTTCGAATCCGAGGCTGCGCATGCGTTTGGCGAGTTTAGCAGCTTCGCGAGCGGGATCGCGGCGGGCGAAGTGGTTGGGGCCGAGATCCTGGTAGCAAGTGCCGTCGGCGAGCATGTGGTAGGCGGTGGTCAGGATCGAGGCTGCGACGGCGACTGCCGCCTTCTTCGGGCCGCAGCGGGCCTTGAGCCGCAGGAACTGTGCTTGGAAGTAGCTGTTCTTCTTGCGGGCTGCCGCCCAGGCACATTGGACGAGCACCGGCTTCAACCAAGGTGCGCCCTTCTTCACCCGCGTGGAGCGGCGCTTGCCAGCGCTCTCGTCCAAACGCGGCACGAGGCCGGCCCAGGACAGCAGATGCCCCGCAGTCGGGAACTGCTTCATGTCGGTGCCGATCTCTGCGATCAGGATCTGGGCCGAGGTTTTGCTCAAGCCCGGAACCTCCGTCAATCGGTCAACGGCGTCGCGAAAGGGCGCGAGCGCGGCCTCGATCCGCGCGTCGAAGGCTGCAATCGTCGCCTCCAGCTGCTCGATGGTTTTCAGGTGCTGATCGATCAGGAACCGATGATGCTGCCGGATACGGCCAAGCAGCGCGTCCGCGAGGTCGTTGCGTGATGCCGCGAGCCGCGGACTGCCGAGCGTCGACAGTTTATCCGGGTCGGTCTCGCCTGCGATCATGGCCTTCAGGATGCGCCGGCCGCTCAAACCCAGGATGTCCGTGATCGCCGACGACAGCTTGACGTTGGCCTCCTCCAGAACGGCCTGGATGCGTTGCGTGTGCTGCACGATCTCGCGGCCGAGTTGCTTCCTCGTCCGCGTCAAGTCGCGCAACTCCTGGATCGGGGCAGGCGGCACGAAACTCGCCCGGATCAGCCCATGTGCCAGCAGGTCGGCGATCCAGGTCGCATCGTTCACGTCGCTCTTGCGGCCCGGAACGCCCTTGATGTGGGCCGCGTTGGCCAGGATCAACGTGAAGCGCCCCTCCAGGATGTGCCAGACCGGCTTCCAGTAGACGCCCGTCGCTTCCATCGCGACATGCGTGCATTGGGCCGCTTCCAGCCACTCCGCCAGCTCGATCAGCCCCCGTGTCGTCGTCAGGAACCGGCGCACCTCACGGCTCACCTTGTTGCGGGCGGCGAGCCTGAGGCAGGCCACCACTTCCTTCTTGTGCACGTCGAGACCCGCGCACCGTCTGTGTAACGTCTGCATTCGCGCACCTCCTCGAAGTGCGATCGGCGTGAAGCCCTTGCTTCTTGAACTCTATCCACCGTGCTCGGGGACACGCGCCGACCACCAATGGTGGGCGCGCGCCTTGGCGACAATAACGGGTGCTCGAAGGGCCTCCGGTCAAACTCAGTTACGGGCTCGCTCACACCAAGGCAGGACCAACCTCGCTGCCGACCGCCCCACAGCCTACCCCCGTTTCATCCATCCGGGTGCGCAATGCGAATGGAAACTCCGTTCGCGTCGCCGCGTTCATTTTCGCCGTTCGGCAGCCTCGGGCGCGCGGCGAAAAACTCTTCGGTTTGCTTGGCCTCGCACACTGGCCGCGAACCATGCTCACGACGGTGGAGTTGGTTTCAGAAGCGCCAGATCGAACCCGCGTGTGTTTGCGCTGGGAACCTCAGGATGCCTCTGCGGCCGACATTGCAGAGTTCGTCAAGCAGCGTGGCAGCATGACAATGGGCTGGACCGGCTCATTCGACAAGTTGGAGGCCTTGGCGTAGCAACCGCGTAATCGAGGTCGTTGCGGTGCACTCGGCCGTCGCCGCCGTTTGCGGTACAGCAAATTTTGAACTGCGGCTCGACCACGAAAAGCACGCGACGTCGGATCATCCGTGTCTTGGGACGACCGTTGTTGGCTCGCCTCGCCGGGCGGTTGAAGGAGCCTATCGGATCACCGCGACCGTTGGCAACAGCGTCGCGGCCCGCTCGGCGGTCGATCCCACAAGCCGACCTCGGGCGCCTCGAAGTCGGCGACGTGGAAAGCGCCGTCAAACACGTCCGGTCTCGGGGGTATCGCGTTTGACATCAGACGGCGGCATCAATCCGCCCGCATGTGGCCGACCTGCAGTTACTGATTTAACAGCCGGTGGCGCTTGGAGCGCCGGAACACCACAAGCCGCAGCCAAAACTTGGTTGCAGCCGCATTCATGAAAAGACCCGATACAAGATCATCAAGCGGGCAGTCGACGCGCCATACGGCTCCCTGCATTTGGTTGCAGGTGCCCAACACCGTCGCCGCGGTTCAAGTTGAACCTCGCCCCACAGAGTCTCCACACTGATGCTGCGGTAGGTCTGCTGGACTGGATGTTGGTGCTCTGCGTGATGCACCCTGCACGTTGATGCCAGAGTGGATCACCGCTCCACTTCGTCGAGGCCGAACTTCTTCAGCAGCCGATAGGTGTTGCGCTCGCTGATGCCAAGGATCTCGGCGATGCGGGCACGATGGCCGCGGTGTGTGACGACGAGGCGGGCGAGATAGGTGCGCTTGATCTCTTCCAGTGTCGGCTCGTGGTCGAAGCGCAGCTCTGTCTGCAGCGCGCCCTTGCCCCCGGGAATTGCGAGGCCCAGCGAAAAGATCGCCTTGGGCGAACGACACTCGAACTCCGGGCGTGCACACCCTAGACTGCCGCGCGCGCAGATCGTTGGCCGACGGCGGCCTCCCGATTGCTTGCATCGTGAAGGGACCGTGGTGTCGTGCCGGCGGGCCAACCGTTTCGGCTGACCCGCCGAATCGCGACTACTTTTTCTTTCACTCGGCGCAGACGTAGCCAGCCCCCGCCATCCCCGACATGCCGCCCATTCCGCCCATGCCGCCCATACCCAGCTGACCGTGAACCCAACGGACACACTCGAAATCGGGACCAGGCTGTGGGACCCCCTGAGCGACCGCGCCGGTGGTCGACAGCAGCGCAACCGCCACCGCCGCGAAAGCCGTCTGATGAAGTTTAGGCATTGAAGCTCTCCTTGCTGACATTGACCGTGTTGCCGATCGGCAAAGCCAAACGCGATGCGTGTGCTGATGACCGTGGCTTCCCGGCATTCGGTTCAGGGTATTTTTGATGCGGCGGGGGAACCTTCGGCAGGCGAGGGGCCTGCCGGTTCCCCACGAGCATGCTGGCCGCGAATGTCGTAAGGGCCGGGCATTCCCGGCAGCGTGAAGGGCGTGTACCAACCGCCTTGGTCCTTCAGGAAAGACAGCGGTGGCGGTGGTGTCGCGATGCCGGCATGCGCCCTCACCTGCCAATCAACGGGCCGGTCGATTGTCGTAATGCGTGGCGCCGAGTCGGGTCGGCGGTCAGGTACTACTCCCGCAACGAACGGCTCGACTTGCGCCGAGGCGACCGGCCCCTCCGCCATCATGCGCGTGACCGCCAGTGCGACAGCGCCGCACACTCGTGCAAGAGTCCCAACACTTCCCCTCAACGTCTGCAATAGCCTCGCTCCTCTGCATCCCATGCTCGCGTTGGTTAACGCCTCGCAAGGGTCGTGCCAGGAACTGGATCGCGCTATTATTATAATGATTTCAATTTGTTATGATGGAGCTCGGCATTCCAAGGAACCGCTGTGAACCGAGCGACCTGACATTTCGTCTTGTCGTCGGCGGCTGTTTCGGCGCCGGAGGACGAATTCATTGGATTTGTCATGCTGACAACTTGTCAGGTTGGCGGACTACCGAACTGCGCTCGTTGCTCGATGAAGCCACGACCCTACTCATTCTCGTATGCCAAGCGCATTGTTCGCGAGGCGAGACGCCGGGCGGGCCTTGCTGAACACATAACCATGACCGCATATCGGCACGGCGGGATGACAGAACTTGGTGATGCGGAACTGACCGAGCAAGGGGTCATGAGCTTGTCGGGGCACCGCACGCCAGACGCCGCTCGCGGCTATGTCAAGAAGACCGAGGCCCAGCGCCTTGCCGCTGCTCGGAAACGAAGGGCGTGGGTGCTGGAATTAGAACACGTCCGGAACGAGAGTCAGAATGAACCCCGGATGCGAGAGTCAGAATGAGACCGATGAGAACATTTGTTCTCCTGACAAGTCTCTGAATTTATTGCGAGATAAATGGTACCGCTGCCCCGGCTCGAACGGGGGACCCCCAGATCCACAATCTGGTGCTCTAACCAACTGAGCTACAGCGGCATATCAATGACTTATGGCTTGGCTTCATGGCACAAGACGCTGCTTGGAGCAACAGCTGTCCGCCGCAAGCCGACATGGCGGCGTGCCGGCGCCGAACCGACGATCGACCGCTCCCGCTCGTTCCCGAGCGTCCTTGGCGCAGCCGGTTGACCGCCGATCGGCTTTCGCCGCAAATCCACTGACACAATCGTGAAAGCGATCATCGCAATCATCGTCTAGTCCTGGCGCCATGCCGATCGTCGAGCCCGCACCCTGGCGCCATCAGTATTTCGAGCACGTCGAGTGCCCCGACGACGTGTTCATTCCGGCCGACGATCCAGAAGCGTGGGCCTGGAATCCTACGCATCGCTGGGTGTTCGACAAGCTGCAGCTGGCGCTCAGTCAAGGGCTCGACGCCGGTCCGCACGGACTGATGCCGCGGCGGTTTCCGGTGTTCTCGAAGCCGATCTTCAACTTCGGCGGCATGGGCGCCGGCAGCCGCATTATCGCTAGTGCCGCCGACTATCAGCGGCACTGCACGCCCGGCCACCTGTGGATGCCGCTGCTCCACGGTGCGCACGTGTCGACCGATGCCGCCGTGATCGACGGCCGGGTCGCTTGGACGCGTCACGCCACCGGACTGCCGACTGGCGACGGCATGTTCGACTACTGGACCGTGCACGCCGAGGCGATGCCCGAACTCGACGCGAAGCTGTCGGCCTGGATCGCCTCGAAGCTCGCCGGCTATACCGGCATCGTCAATCTCGAGACGATTGGCGACACCATCATCGATGCGCACCTGCGCTTCGCCGATCAGTGGCCCGACCTTTATGGGCCGGGATGGGTCGAGGCGCTGGTCGCGCTCTACCGCGACAAGGACTGGCTGTTCGATGATCGCGAGCGTCGCGACGGCTATTCACTGGCGCTGTTCGTGGCCCACGGCGGGCGCCACCGGCACCCGCCGGCGCCGCTGGTGGCCGAGGTCGCCGCAATGCCGGGCGTATCGAGCCTGCAGATCACATTCCACGAAGAGCGCGCGGCGGACGCCCATTCGATGCCGCCCGGCGGCTTCCGCGTCGCCCTCGTCAACGCCTGGGATCTAGCGGCGGGAAATGCCGCGCGGCAGCGTCTCGCAGCCTGGTTCGAAGGCGCCGGGCGGGTGGCGGGCGATTGATCTCGCCTGGCGATATGGCCTTTCTGCCGTGTCGTATTGCCACGGAAACTATTCTCGATGCGATTGAAACGGCTTCCGGCAGTGCTAAATCTCTGACATGAGTTGGGCGTCGAGTTTTCCCCCGAGTTCGCGACAGGCGTCGCAACCAATCGGCGAGAAGTACGCCAGGAGCAGCACATGGGCTTCAGATTCCGCAAGATCATCAGCGTCATTCCCGGCGTGAAGGTCAACCTGTCGAAGTCGGGCGTCAGCACCAGCCTCGGCGGCCATGGCGCGACGGTCAACGTCGGCACCAGCGGCAAGCGCACGATCACGCTTGGGATTCCCGGCACCGGCATGAGCTATCAGCTGCCGCTCGGCGCTTCGGCGGTGGCGCTGTTGGTCGCCGCCGCGCTGGTCGTCGGCGTTGCCTACCTGATCGCACCGAGCTACGTGCAGGCCGCCCTGCACTGGTGGCAGCCGAAGTGGTTCTGAGCCGCCATTACCGCTGTCATCCCGGCGTCGTGCGGATGCACGCGCGGCGGCGGTGACGGAGATCGAGGTTGGCGCCGCCGCACTTGCCCTCTCCCCCGCCGCTTCGGGGGAGAGGGCAGAGGCCGGCCTTGTTGCCGGCCGAGGGTGAGGGGCGGCCACTTGCTCAGTTGTTGGTGCCTGGCTTCAGCCTGGCACCATGGCTCGGGCGGTGCCAGGCTGAAGCCAGGCACCGTTCCCCGGCGGTGCCGCCCCTCACGCATTTTGCTTTGGCGCCTGCGCGCCGGGCCTCTCCCCGCGCAAGGCGCACAGGGAGAGGGGATGAGCGAGACTTATCCACGCTTTGCCGCTCCGTGCGATACTGCTCCTTGTCTGACACCACTGCCCGGGAGCGTAGACGTGTGCTGGCGGCTACGTGGTGTCGAACACGGGGGAACTCCGCAAGGAGACCCCACGTGCCCAGCCGGGCCCACTCGGCTGGGACGAGCGATGATGCGGCTGGGCCGAGTACCCTCAGTCGCCCCCGTACGAAGCGCCCGATCGCGGAACCGCGAGGCGGACCGGCAGGAGCGCGCCGAAGAGCGTAGCCGAAGCTACGGGCGAGGTTTGCGACGCACCGGGCGACCGTGGGCCGCGACCCTACGGGCGAGCAGGGCAGCTCGCCGGCGGCGTCGCGACGCTTGAGCGATGGGGCACATCGCTGTGCGCGCCGCTCCTGGCCGGCGAACTGCCCTGCTCGTCAGGCGCATCGTACGGGGGCGACTGAGGGTACACGCTCCGCAGTGTCAGGCTGCGTTCAGGGATTACGTACCCTGATCTGTTCCGCTTCGGATGGGCGGGACGTGTCGCAGACAACGTGTCATCGCAGCGGGACGCGGCTTACCAAGTTCGGGGAACCGAGACAAGCGGCCGGGCGTCGGGGCTCGAAATCCCGGCGAGGCGACGAGCCCATCCCCATTCTTAACTGGCGGCGCGTCGCCGTCCCGCTGTCCCGGGTATCCGCCCGGATCGAAAATAGCCGCATACCCCGGAGCGCTTGGCGCTGCCGGGCGACGGGCGCGCCGTGGTCGGATCGACTTGCGATATGAGCTACGCCACGATCTGCCAGTTCCGGTGCACCGGACGGCCGGCACACTCACGCAGCAGGCACAGGCCAAGAGCGGCGCCAGGGGCTGGAGCATCGTGCGGGCGATCTTCGGCGGCCTCCTTGGCAGACGCTGATCGATGTCCTCAGCGTCGGCAGGGACGCGCTTCGAAGTCGCAGTTGTACTTCCCTTGCGTGCCGTTGCAGGACATCCGCCTGCCACCGGCGAGCGCGGGGTTGCCCCAGGCACCGCCGTATTCCCAGCCGGTGAACTCGGCCCAGTTGCGCATCGCCATCACCTCGGCCGCCTTCTTGGTCGGCTGACCGGTGCTCGAGCCGCTGTGCGTATGCTCGCTCATGCACACCTTGCCACCTTCCCGGCGCAGCTCGTGCAGGCCAACGAGCCCGGTTTCCTCCTGCGACGGCGCCACCGAACCGGCCCGCTTCCTCAGCGCCGCATCGGCGACGGTCGCGGTCGTGACAAGCACCAGTGTCGCAATCAGCAGTTTGGCGAGGCGAGCCATGGCGAATGATCCCCAGCATCGGTTGCACCTTGTCGAAACGGTACAAGAGTCGATCGTTCGCACTGAAGGGACAACACAGCGCAGGTGTCAGAGAATCCAGCTACCGTTGCAACCGCGTCACAGTCGGAAATTGTCGCAGAGTTTCACCGCGGATCGAACTTGGTCGGGATCGCCGAAATGATGACGATGGCCTCGGCCCAGGGGTGGTCGTCGGTCAAGGTGAGGTCGATGCGAGCTTCGTGACCGGGCGGAACCAATCGTGCGAGTTGCTCGGCGGCGCCGCCGGTCAGCCGCAGAGTCGGGCGTCCCGTTGCCAGATTGACGACCCCCATGTCGCGCCAGTAGACGCCACGCCGCAGCCCGGTGCCGAGTGCCTTGGAACACGCCTCCTTGGCGGCGAACCGCTTGGCGTAGGAGGCCGCCGGCGACAGCCGCCGATCGGACTTCGCGCGTTCGGCCGCGGTGAAGATGCGATCAAGAAAGCGATCGCCGAAGCGGGCGATCGTCTGCTCGATGCGCCGGATATCGGTGATGTCGTTGCCGATTCCGAGGATCATCTTCGCTACCTTGATCAGGCCGACCGGCGGCCGCTGGCCTGCATGCGTGCTTCCTCCATCAACAGGCGCATGCGTTTGACCGCGGCATGCAGGCCGCCGAAGATCGCTTCGCCGATCAGGAAGTGGCCGATGTTGAGCTCGACCACCTCCGGCAGCCGCGCGACCGGCGCCACGGTATTGAAAGTCAGGCCGTGGCCGGCATGCACCTCGAGGCCGGCGGCGGCGGCGAGCGTCGCACCCTTGGAGAGCTTGGCGAGCTCGGCGGCAACTCCTGTCGCGTCGTCCTCGAGCGCCCGCTCGCAATAAGCGCCGGTGTGCAGTTCGACGATGTCGGCGCCAATCTTGGCCGAAGCCTCGATCTGGTCCGGCGCCGCCTCGATGAACAGCGACACGCGGATGCCGGCCGCCTTCAGCTTCTGCACGAACGGCAGCAGATGATTGTGGCCACCGACGATGTCGAGCCCGCCTTCCGTGGTGCGCTCCTCGCGCTTCTCCGGCACCAGGCAGCAAGCGTTGGGCACGTGGCGCAACGCGATCGACAGCATCTCGCTCGTTGCCGCCATCTCGAGGTTGAGCGGACGGGTCAACTCCGCCTTGAGGCGGGCGATGTCGCCATCCGAGATGTGCCGGCGATCCTCGCGCAGGTGCGCGGTGATGCCGTCGGCACCGGCCTCGATTGCGGCATGCGCCGCCCTGAGCGGATCGGGATGCCGGCCGCCGCGCGCATTCCGGATGGTCGCGACGTGATCGATGTTGACGCCGAGGCGCTGCAGGGGCGGGTCGAGGGGAAGAGGCATGGTGGAGGTCCGTATCGAGCGAAAGCCGCACTCGATATACCAGAATCCGATCGACCCGCGCGAGGGTCAATCGCAACACGGTTATCCCGCCCCTATTCGAACATCCGCTCCACCTTGCTCACCACAGGTTTGGCTCGGATTCCGGCCAGGATACGGTTCAAGTGCTCGAGATCCCAGACCTCGACCACGATCACCATGCTGGTAAAGTCGGATGAATGCCGGCGCATGTGCAGGTTGTCGATATTGCCGTCCGCCTCGCCGATCACCTGCGCGATTTGGGCAAGCGTCCCTGGCTCATTCAGCACTGCGACCACGATCTTCGCCTTGAACCGTTCCGGCGCCTCGGGATTGATGTCCCAGGTCACGTCGATCCAGCGCTCGTGCTCGAACTCGGCGAGCTTCGGCGAGTGGATCTGGAAGATGCGGATGCCTTCACCCGGCATCAACACGCCGACGATGCGGTCGCCCGGCACCGCCCCGCCCTCCTCGAACTTGACCGGGATATCGTTCTTGATGCCCCGGATCGGCACGGCGCCGCTGGCCGGCGGCGCCTCTGCTGCCGGCTCGGCGCTGCCGGTCGGCATCCGGAACTTGAGGCCCATGACCTTGGCGAGATTGAACCAGCCCTCCTGGCCCCGGCTATGGTCGTGCCGCACCTTCGGCCGTGACGGCGCGGCGGCCGGGCCATCGACCGCCTCCGGCGCCACCGCCCGCAGCACATCAGCGGTCGCCAGCTCGTTGCGGCCGACGCCGGCGAGCACGTCCTCGACCGCGCGCTGATTGAGTTTCGACAGCGACCGTTTGATCTTGTCGTCACCATAGGTGATGCCGGCTTTCTCGAAGCGGGCCACGAGCAGTCGGCGACCAAGTTCGGAATACTGCTTGCGGCGGGCGTCACGACCGGCCCGGCGGATTGCGGCGCGCGCGCGTCCGGTCACCACCAGTCGCTCCCAGGCGGTCGGCGGCGTTTGACTGCGGGCGGTCAGGATGTGCACCTCGTCGCCGTTGCGCAACACCGTCGACAATGGCAGCTGCCGGCCGTTGATCATGGCACCGACGGTAGAATTGCCGATGTCGGTGTGCACCGCGTACGCGAAGTCGATCGGCGTCGCGCCGCGCGGCAGGGCGATCAACCTTCCTTTCGGCGTGAAGCAGAAGACCTGGTCTTGAAACAGCTCGAGCTTGGTGTGCTCCAGGAACTCCTCCGGGTTCGAGCCTTCGAGCAGCGTCTCGACCAGTCGGCGCAGCCACATGTAGGGGCCGCTTTCCTTGTCGTAGACGCTCGCCGCCGCGCCGTTGGCGAGCGGCTTCAACGCCCCCGGCACACCCTCCTTGGCACCGAGATCCTTGTAGATCGCATGCGCCGCGACGCCATGCTCGGCGACCTGGTGCATGGCGCGCGTACGGATCTGCAGTTCGACCCGTTGATGGCCGGGCCCGACGATGGTGGTGTGGATCGAACGATAGCCGTTGAGCTTCGGCGTCGAGATGTAGTCCTTGAAGCGGCCCGGCACCGTGCTCCAAGTGGTGTGGGCGAGGCCGAGCACCCGGTAGCAGTCGTCGACGTCGTCGACGACGACGCGGAAGGCGTAGATGTCGGACAGCTGCTCCAGCGAAATCTGCTTGTTCTGCATCTTGCGCCAGATCGCATAAGGCTTCTTCTCGCGGCCCTGCACCTCGGCCCCGATTTTGCCGGCGGCAAGCTTGTCACGCAGCGCCTTGCCGATCTCCTCGACCAGCCCCTTGTTCTTGGCCCTGAGCGCATGCAGCCGCTCGGTCACCGCTTTATGCGCGTCCGGGTGGAGCCAGCGGAAGGAGAGGTCCTCCAATTCCTCGCGCACAGCCTGCATGCCCATGCGGCCAGCCAATGGCGCATAGATGTCGAGGGTCTCTTCCGAGTTGCGCTGACGACTTTCCGGCTGGTTGTGCTCGAGCGTGCGCATGTTGTGCAGGCGATCGGCGAGCTTGACCAGCAATACACGGATGTCGGTCGAGATCGCGACCAGCAGCTTGCGGAAGTTCTCCGCCTGCTCGGCCTTTTTCGACACCAGATCGAGCCGCTTGATCTTGGTCAAGCCCTCGACAAGCACGCCGATTTCCGAGCCGAACAGATGGTCGATCTCGGCGCGCGTTGCGTCGGTGTCCTCAATGACATCATGCAGCAGGGCGGTCGCAATTGTGGCGTCGTCGAGCTTCAATTCCGTCAGGATCGCCGCGACTTCGAGCGGGTGCGAGAAATAAGGGTCGCCCGAGGCCCGCTTCTGATTGCTGTGCGCCTTCATGGCGTACACGTATGCGCGATTGAGCAGCGCCTCGTTCGCCTTGGGATCGTACGTGAGCACGCGCTCGACGAGCTCGTACTGGCGCATCATGACTTGGGCATCACCTTCGTTGCAGGTTCGTCATGATGCCACTCTAGCAGCACCTGCGGCGACGCCAGCAAGCAAAAAACAAGCCCCGGCGAGTGGCCCGGCCGGGGTTGCGAATCAGTCTGATCTTTCGAAGCCGTCGGCAACCGGGCCGCGGCCGTCAACAACCCGTCGAACCAACAATCAAAGACCGCCGCGACCGCTGCCATTGCCACCGATCGCCGCCGAGGGCTCGGTCGGGGTCTGGCTTTCCATGCCACGAAGCAACTGCTCTTCGGTCATCACATCGACCGAGGTATCGGAGGACTGGTCGTCGCGCCCGAGCATCGGGCCGCGACGATCGTGGGTCAGCACCGGTGCGGCTTCAGCTTCCGGTTCATCGACCTCGACGTTCTTCTGGATCGAGTGGATCAGACCCTCGAGCAGGTCGGCCGGCGGAATCGTCTTATCCGCGATCTCGCGCAGCGCGATCACCGGATTCTTGTCGTTTTCCTGCTCGATCGTGATCGGACTGCCATTGGTGATGGCGCGGGCGCGGTGGGCGGCCAGCAGAACCAGCTCGAAGCGGTTGGGGACCTTGTCGACACAATCTTCGACGGTAACGCGCGCCATGGTGCCACTCCTGATGTTCGGCTCAAAACGGACGAAACCGCGCGCCCGTAGCCTTCATACGAAGGCTCGGTGTGCGTCGGTGATGGTTATCATTCGCACGAAGTTGGCTCTATTTCAAGCACCGAGGCTATTTCCCGCTTTGCCAAAGCATGAAGCAATCTGCGTCCCGGCTGGCGCAGTGCCGGATGCCACCAGTGTGGAGCGACATCCAGGAGCGGCACCAGCACGAAGGCACGCAGATGAGCGTGGCGGTGCGGCAAGATAATTCGGCTTGGCGCCGGCTCGGGAAATCGCCCGAGACGAGGCGGGAGCCAGCCATTAACCCGGCCCGCATAGTCGATTATATCGATATCGAGGGTGCGCGGCCCCCAGCGGCGACCGACAGCCGGACTGCGCCCGGCGCGGCGCTCCATCGCCTTGAAAAACCTAAGTAGTGTTGCCGGCGGCGTACGAACCTGCATGGCAAGAACCATGTTCACGAATCGTCCTTGCTTGGTCCCGCCAACGGGCTCGGTAACATATCGTTTAGACAGAGTTAAGATTCCACCAAGTCCCTGCTGGAGTTCCCGAATCGCATGGGTTAGTGTTGCGGCGGGATCTCCCCAGGCACCATTCGCATTGCTGCCAAGCGAAATTAGTATCCGGAAATGCCTCGGGCTGCTTGTCATGCATCTCAGTCATGCTTAAGTGTAGTCGTGCTCGGGATACGGTCGATGTTGTTCACAGGCTGTCCGATGTGCGTAGCTTTGTGACCCGATCAGGTTGTGAACGTTGGCGCTGCACTTGAAACGTTTCGCTGCAATTATTGGCGCGAACTCTAGTCGTTAGAAGAGGTCTTGATCATGCATTTCTATCAGAATGAGCGCACGGCGCTGTTCATTGACGGGGCTAACCTTTACGCGACGGCGAAAGCCCTGCAATTCGACATCGACTACAAGCGCCTGCTGATGCTCTTTCGCCAAAAGGGCCACTTGGTGCGCGCGCTCTACTATACCGCGCTGGTCGAAGATCAGGAATATTCTTCCATTCGCCCGCTGGTCGATTGGCTCGACTATAATGGATACACCATGGTGACCAAGCCGACCAAGGAGTTTACGGACTCTATGGGGCGGCGAAAGATCAAGGGCAACATGGATATCGAATTGGCAGTCGACGCCATGCGTCTCGCCGACAACTTAGACCACATCGTGCTGTTCTCGGGCGATGGCGATTTCAGGCCGCTGGTCGCCGCCCTCCAGCAAAAGGGCAAGCGCGTCAGCGTCGTCTCGACACTGCAGACGCAGCCGCCAATGGTCGCTGACGACTTACGCCGGCAGGCCGACCAGTTCATCGATCTCGCCGACCTCGAGCCGATGATTTGCAGGGATCCCGCCTCGCGACCGGCAGCCGCAACTGCGCCGCGCAGCGATCGTCCGGAGCGAGCCGTGGAACGGGTCTACACTGGTCGTCGCGAGACCGCTTCGCGTGCTCCAGCCGAGCCGGTCGATCTCGACGACCATCTGCCGTCGCCGCCGTCACGCGGTTGATTTCGAGGACACAGCGGCCGGCGGCTCTCGTGGGCGGCAAGTCTGACCTGATCGAATGCCGAGCCGAGGCGCCGCACTCTTGTGCGCTGTGCCCGCGCCTCGCCGCGTTTCTCGACGTTCATCGCGAACGCGAACCGGGCTGGCACAATGGGCCGGTGCGATCTTTCGGCACCGAACATGCCAGTCTACTCATTGTCGGGCTCGCCCCTGGCCTCAAGGGCGCCAACAGGACCGGCCGCCCATTCACCGGCGACTATGCCGGCGAGTTACTGTATGGCACCCTCATCCAATTCGGCCTCGCCACCGGCAAGTTCGACGCCCGGCCTGACGACGGGCTGAGCCTCGAGCGCGTCATGATCACCAATGCCGTTCGCTGCGTGCCGCCGGAAAACAAGCCTACCGCCGCCGAGATCAAGACATGCCGCCGTTTCCTCGCCGCCCGCATCGCTCAACTCGCCGAACTCAAGGTCATGCTGGCGCTCGGCCGCATCGCGCACGAATTGATACTGGCGGCACTGGGTCGCCGCCAACGCGACTTCGCCTTTGCCCATGGTGCCCGACACGTCCTCGAAAGCGTGGGGGGCGGCAACTGGTGCTGCACGACAGCTATCATTGCTCCCGCTACAATACGAATACCGGCCGCCTCACGCCGCAGATGTTCCACGACGTGTTCCATGCCATTGCGCGCGATCTGAAGTCGCCGCCGCCGTTCACAGGCCCTTCGTGATGCCACCGTCGACGCGGATGTTCTGACCGATGACGTAGCTCGCCGCGTCGGACAGCAGGAATGCGACGACATTGGCGACCTCGGCCGTGGTGCCGTAGCGGCCAGCCGGAATGCGCGCGCGGCGATCGGCCTTTTCGGGCAGGCTGTCGATGAAGCCGGGGAGCACCGCGTTCATGCGGATGCCGTCGCCGGCATAGGTATCGGCGTAGAGCTTGACGAAAGCGCCCAGCGCCGCACGCAGCGTCGTCATCGGGAAGTCGGCTTCCGGCTCGAACGCAGCATATGACGACAGCGCCACGATCGCGCCTGCCTTCTGCGCCTGCATGATCGGCGTGATTAGCCGTGTAATGCGGACCACCGACAGCACCGCCATGTCGAGGCCGGCGTGCCAATCGGCATCGGTCAGCGACAGCAGCTGGCCCTTCGGCGGGTGACCGGCATTGATCACTGCCGCGTCGAGGCGGCCGAATTTCTGCGTCGTCTCGTCAACGAGGCGCTTCAGGTCGGCTGGCTCGGTGACGCTGCCGCGCACCGCGATGCCGCCGAGCTCGCCCGCGAGCTTGACGATGCCTTCGCCCGGCGACAGGAGGCCGAGCTTGTAGCCGTCGGCGGCAAGTTTGCGGGCAATACCGGCGCCAATGCCGCGCCCGGCAGCGGTCACGATTGCTACCTTGATCATTGGCAATCTCCAATTATAGCACGAGGCAACGGCCGGGGCGTTCATCGTAGGGCGGATTAGCGTAAGCGTAATCCGCCAATTTCGAGCAAGCGGCAAGACGGTGGGAGTCGAAACTGCTCAGTCAATCCTTCACCCGCAGATGATAGCGCCCATGCTCGCGATAACCGAGGCTCTTGTACAGCGCTTGTGCAGCAACATTGCTCACAACCGCCTGCAGCGCGACATGCCGGCAGCCGCGTACTGCGCCCCAACCTTCGAGCCCGCGCATCACTCGGCTCGCCGCGCCCTGCCCGCGCGCCTGGCTGAGCGTCGCGACGCACTCGGCAATGATGACGCCGTCACGTGGCACGCCGAGCGCGGTCGCGATTATGCGGCCGTCCTGCACGAGGCCGCAAAATACGCCGGCCTGCGGAACACGTTCGAGGATTCGCGGCGCGGTGCGTTTGCGCGACGGGCGTGATCACGCTCGAATAGCAGTCGAACCAAGCGGCTGAGGCGCGGTCGAGATAGACCACGCCGGCATCGGCCGGCTGCGGCTCGCACGGCTTGACCAGCGTCGAGCACGGATCGTTGACGCGGTAGCCGCGGCGCGCGAGCCTGCCGTCGAGATCGCCAGGCATCGATATGTCCGAAACCTGGAACATCGGCGGCGCACCCCGCAAAGCATAGCGCCGCTCAGCCTCGTCGATCGAAGCCTCGACGTCGCTACCCCGATAATCGAGCGTCGATACCGAATTGGCGCGCTGCGATCCGCCATCGGAGAAACGCCATAGCCAGCCATCGAACGCGGCGGTCTCGAGCGCCGGCCAGGCGGCGACGCCGGCCAGCTCGATGCGCAACAGCAGCTCGCGATCGAACATCGGCGGTCTGTTACTCTCCGCCTCGGCGACCACCCGAATGGCGCACCCCCAGGACGTGCATCCCCGCCCGGGTCCCAACCGCCTCACCCCTTGTCACGCATGATTCGTGCCTTCTCGCGGTTCCAGTCGCGCTTCTTTTCGGTTTCGCGCTTGTCGTGCAGCTTCTTGCCCTGCGCCAAGCCGAGTTTGAGCTTGGCGCGGCCCTTCTCGTCGAAATAGAGTTCCAGCGGCACGATGGTCATGCCCTGACGCTCGGTGGCGATCTTGAGCTTGTGGATCTCGCGCTTGTGCATCAACAGCTTGCGCGGCCGGCGCGGTGCGTGCTGATAGAACGGCCCGGCGAGTTGGTATTCGGGGATGTAGGCGTTGAGCAGCATCAGGCCCTCCGGCTCGACCGAAGCGTAGCTCTCGGCGATCGTGGAATGGCCCTTGCGCAGCGACTTGACCTCGGTGCCGGTCAGCATGATGCCGGCCTCCCAGGTGTCGGTGATGAAGTATTCGAACCGCGCCCTGCGGTTCTCGGCAACGGTCTTGTGGCCGTCGACCTTCTTGGCGGCCATAGCCTGACCCATCCTTTACCGTCGTAGTTGGCCGCCTATTCCGCCGCCTTCACGTGCAGCGCTCCGGCGCTGACCATCGCCGCTTCGACCGTCTTGCGGGTCGCCTCGGTGATCGGCGCCAGCGGCAGGCGGCATTCGGCCGTACCGAAGCCGAGCCGTGAGGTGGCGTACTTCACCGGTGCCGGGTTGGTCTCGACGAACAACGCGTCGTGCAGCGGCATCAGCTGATCGTGCAGCTTCAGTGCCTTGGCATAGTCGCCCTTGCGACACGCCGCCTGGAACTGGGCGCACAGTGCCGGCGCAACATTGGCGGTGACCGAGATGCAGCCGACGCCGCCGTGCGCATTGAACCCCAGCGCCGTCGCATCCTCGCCGGAAAGATATGAGAATGGCTTCGAAATCAGCCGGCGATGCTGCGACATGCGCGCCATATTGGCAGTCGCGTCCTTGATGCCGACCACGTTCTTCAGCGCGGCCATCCGTGCCAGCGTTGCCGGCATGATATCGACGATCGTCCGCACCGGCACGTTGTAGACGATGATCGGCAGATCGACCGCGTCGTTGATCGCCTTGAAATGGAGGTATAGCCCCTCCTGCGTCGGCTTGTTGTAGTAGCCGGTCGAATGCAGGGTGGCATCGGCGCCCGCCTTCTTGGCGAACTCGGTGAGCTCGATCGCCTCGGCGGTCGAGTTCGAGCCGGCGCCGGCGATCACCGGCACCCGCTTCCTGGCCACTGCGATGCAGATCTCGATGACCCGCTTGTGCTCCTCGTGGGACAGCGTCGGAGTCTCGCCGGTCGTGCCGACCGGCACCAGGCCATTCGAGCCCTGCGCGATCTGCCACTCGACAAAGCGCTCGAACGTCGTCTCGTCGACCTTGCCGTTCTTGAACGGCGTAACGAGTGCGGTGAATGATCCCTTGAACATGGGCGTGTCCGTCCTGATGCGTTCGGCTCGATTCGAGCCGTTGCGGTAGCTCGGCACGCGCGCCCAACCGGCCGCGGCTCACCACCTCGAGGCTCGCGAAGTTAAGCCTTTGCCGACGCTGCCGCAAGCGCAACTCGCTCGTTGCAGGCAGGGAACTGGGGGTTTTATCGCGGCTGCCACGGAATGGCCGCGAAATCCTGTGGAATGGACAAGGTGCGCGATTGGCGACAAAGTCGAACGAGAATTCTGGAGACGGCGCTGGCGATGGATCGAACGAAGCTGGAGCTTGCCGCAGTCGTGCTGTGTGGCGCGATGCTGCTGGGCGCTACGGCGCGACCTGTCCTTGGCCAGTCGCCGGCGGCCGCCAAAGCGGTGCCGACGACAGCGCCGCTTGCGGCAGCCCCTGCCACCAAGCCCGGCCCGGCGCTCGCCTCGCAGCCCGCGCCGATCACCTTGCCCGCGGTCGCGGCAGCGGAAAGCGCGCGAATCGCCGCCTTCGACAAGGCGATCGCGACCGTGCGCGACCTTGCGCCCTCGGTCGCCGACGCCACGCTCATTCGTGACGCGACAAACGCATTCACTGCCAATGACGCAGCCAAAGGCCGCGCCCTGCGCGACCAGATTGCCGATGCCAACGGCCGCAAGCTCGTCGACTGGGTGCGGCTGCGTGTCGGTCTGGGTGAAGCCGCCGAATATCGCGCCTTCCTCGATGCCAATCCGGCCTGGCCCGACCGCACGCTGCTCAATCAGCGACTGGACGAAGCGCTGTTCACGCGCGGCGGCTCGCCGACGACGATCAAGGAACTCTACAAGTCGGGCGAGCCGAAGACCGCGGCCGGCTTTGCCGCGCTCGCCTCGGCGCATCTGGCGGAAGGCGACGAGAAAACCGCCGCGGCACTGGCGCAGAAGGCCTGGCGCACGCTCGACATCGCGGCGACGCTCGAGACCGGTTTTTTTGAGCGCTTCAGCAAGCATCTGACCGCGGCCGATCATAAGCGGCGTCTCGATCGGCTGCTGATGGCCGATCTGAGATGGGAAAGCGAACGCAGCGTCCGCGCGGCGATCGTGCGCCGCCTGATCCCCCGCCTCGACGCCGCCGAGCAGAAGCGGGCGCAAGCCCGGCTCGCGGTGTTCCTGCGCGTGCCGCTCGCCAAGCAGATGATCGACGCACTGCCCGCACCGGAGGCCGGCACGCCGACCGACTGGGGTCTCGCCTATCACCAAATCCAGGTATTGCGGCGGCAGGGCCAAAGCGAGGCCGCCTGGGCGCTGCTGCGCAAGGTGCCGACCGATCCCAACCTCATCGTCGTACCCGACGACTGGTGGGAGGAGCGCCGCGCCAACGCCTACCAGGCGTTGAAGGCCGGCAAGCCGCGCGTTGCCTATGAGCTCGTCAAGGACGCCGGCCAGCTGTCGATCAACCCGGCCAAGGAGCAGGCCAACTTCGCCGGCTGGATCGCGCTGCGGCTGCTCAACGAGCCGGCCGTCGCCGACATACATTTCCGCTTCATGCGCAAGATCGCCGATGGTCCGCTCAGCATGGCCAAGGCCGACTACTGGCTTGGCCGCACCGCCGAGGCGCTCGGCGACAGCAAGCGAGCAGCCGAGCACTACAAGGGCGGCGCCCGCTACGTCGACACCTTCCACGGCCAGCTGTCGCTGCAGCGGCTCGACAACTCGAAGCGCCTGGAGATCCCGGCGATCGCCAAACCGACGCCTGAGCAGATCGCAGCCTTCAACGCATCGGATGCCGTGCGCGCCGCCGTCTTCGCCCGCAAATCGGGCCTGGATATCAGCATCACCCGCGCGTTCCTCAATCATCTCGCCCGCCATCTCAAGAGCGAGGCCGAGGTCGCAATGGTGGCGCATCTAGCCGAAGCCTTCGGTGATACGCAGGCGGCGGTCCGGATCGGCAAGGCTGCGATCGCGCGCGGTTTCAACCTCGTCCCCTATGCCTATCCGGTGCATCCGATGCCGGCCTATGGCGCGCTGCGTCAACCGCCCGAAACCGCCCTGCTGCTCGGCATCGCCCGCCAGGAGAGCGAGTTCAACACATTGACAGTGTCCGGTGCCGGCGCGCGCGGCATTCTGCAGGTGATGCCGATCACCGCCAAGCACGTCTGCCGCGACTACAAGATCAAGTGCGACCTGCCGCGGCTACTGACCGACAAGGCCTACAACACGATGATCGCGTCCGCCTACATCGCCGACCGCATGGGCGAATTCCAGGGCTCCTACGTGCTCGGCACCGCCGGCTATAACGCCGGGCCGGGCCGGGCCCGCGAGTGGATGCGCGAATTCGGCGACCCGCGTGATGCCAAGATCGACGCGGTCGACTGGATCTACCGCATCCCGTTCGAGGAGACCCGCGAGTACGTGCAGAAGGTGCTGGCGAATACGCAGATCTATCGCGCCCGCCTCGGTGCGCCGGAGACGGCGCTGAGACTCAACGACGACCTGGCGCGGGCGCGGGGCGCCAGCAGGGCGGCCGATTTGATCAAGCCCGCCGCCGAGCTATACGAGAGGCCGACGGTCGCCGGTCAAGGCGAAGGGCTACGCGAGCCGTAGCCCAAACAGGTGTTGCAAAGCCTTGCCGAAGCGCACGTCCCGAGGGCGGGGGAGATGGTCGCCCTCGGGACTGCAAAGTTCAGTACAGCGCCACCGGATTACCTGGAGAGCCCGTGGCCCCCTTCATCTTGAGTGGCGACCACACGAACAGAAACTCGTAGGCCTTGTCGGCGGCGAGCTGATTCAGGTCGAGGTTTTCCAGGTTCCAAATGCCGCGCTTGGTCTGCAACTTGATGTGGCATTCAAATGGCTGTGGGTTTTCGCCGCCGGCCCCCTTGCCGACGGCTTCCGTCGCCCAGGTGTCGGAACCGGTGAGGATGATCTTGCGCTCGGCCAGATATTCGCAGGCAGAGATTCCAAAGCCCGGCTCGCCGGCGTTGAACTGAGCGACGCGCTTGACCTTCTCGGCTGCGTCGAAAGTGTCCCAGTCCTTCGGATGCCAGATATTGCCGTGACCGGTGTGGAGGAAGACGCAATCACCTTCGCCGATTGGCGCGATGCCTTGGCGCTTGACCATTTCATCGACGTCCTTGGCGGTCACGATGCCCGGGTCCGAGGCATTGTTCTCCTTCGGCACGGGCAGCTGGCCACCGCGCAAGGCAACCGCGTCGAGCAAAACGCCCCGGCAGACGAAGCCCTTCTGCGCGACATGTTCGACACCTAGGGGACCCAAGCCATTTGAACTGATGTCTTTGCCTTGCAGGAAGCGGCCATTGTAGTAGTACATGCCCTTCGATGTGATGACTCCGATGTGGCCGGGTCCGTCGAACTGCGTGCCGATCTGCCCAAGTTCGGCTGTGACGTACTCGTCATTATACACCATTTTCTGCCCTCCGAACGGGCCACCGGTCGGCAAACCTGGAATGAACAACTTCCAGCTTCGCGTGCCAAATGCCGGTGCGTCGGATGCATAGATCTTGCCGAGTGTCGCGGTCTTGCCCTGCTTGACCAGCCCAACTGCCTTCAGGACGATCTGCGGCGTTGTCCGGTTTGGCGCGCCAATCTTATCTTCCGGTCCCCATTCGGTGGGCGCCCATTTCTGTTCAAGAGGCTCTTCATTGACGTTTTGCGCGTTGGCCACGCCAAATGTCACAAGCGCCACGCTCGCGATCGCTGTCAGCTGCACGAGTTGCCTCATCGCTTCCTCCGGATTTGCCATTGTTTTCGTTATGATCGTGTTTGAACGGCATATTGGAGGTCGCTTTCTTGCCATAAGTATGACCGGACCATCCGACAGACGACCAAGCCAAGTTTATTGCCCAACCTGCGGCTTCGACGGCACAGCTGCCGTCCGGTGATCATGCCAACTGGTCGATGCTGCGGCTCAGGTCGCGGCGAGCTCGCCCTTCAAACCCCTGGCGATCAGGGCGCGGGTCTCGGCGATGCCGTAAAGCTTGATGAACGAGCCGAAGCGCGGACCTTGGGACGACCCCAGCAGCACCTCGTAGATCGCCTGGAACCAGGCGCGCAGGTTCTCCTTGGTATAGCCGTTCGCCTTGCCGGCCTCGAACACCAGGTGCTGCAGCTCTTCGGCGGTGGCCGCGGCCGGCGCGTTGGCGAGCGCCTTATCGAGCGCCGAAAGTGCCGCGCGCTCCTGCTCGGTCGCAAGCCTGAACACCTTCTTCGGGCGCTCGAAATCGCGGTAGTAGGCGATGGCATAACCGACCAGATGGTCGAGCAGCGGATGGCCCTCTGGCGTCGCATCGGGCGCCAAGCGCCGGATGAAGCCCCACAGCTGGTCCTTGTCGGCCGCATTGGTGGCGGCGACGAGGTTCAGCAGCAGCGCGAATGTGACCGGCAGTTCGGCCGCGGGCGGATGGCCGCCATGGATGTGCCATACCGGGTTGTCGATGCGTGCGGCCGGTGCCTCCGCCGGGTACTTCGACAGGAACGTCAGATAGTCGTCGACGGCACGCGGGATGACATCGAAGTGCAGCTTCTTCGCCGACCTCGGCTTGCCGAACATGTAGAGCGACAGGCTTTCGGGCGGCGCGTAGGTCAGCCACTCGTCGATGGTGAGGCCATTGCCCTTGCTCTTCGAGATCTTCTGGCCGTTCTCGTCGAGGAACAGCTCGTAGTTGAAGCCCTCGGGCGGCGTCGCACCAAGCGCCTTGGCAATCCGCGACGACAGCGTGACGCTGTCGATCAGGTCCTTGCCGGCCATCTCGTAGTCGACGCCGAGTGCGACCCAGCGCATCGCCCAGTCGGCCTTCCACTGGCACTTGACGCGCCCACCGGTGACCGGCGTCGTCATCCGCTCCTTGGTTTCGGGATCGAGGTAGGTGATGGTGCCGGCGGCGACGTCGCGAGCCACCATCGGCACCTGCAGCACGCGGCCGGTGCGCGGACACACGGGCAGGAACGGCGAATAGGTCGCCTGCCGCTCCGGGCCGAGCGTCGGCAGGATGATCGCCATCACGTCGTCGTAGACGGCGAGCATCTTGAGCAGCGTCGCGTCGAATTGGCCCGACTTGTAGCATTCGGTCGCCGAAAAGAACTCATAGTCGAAGCCGAAGCGATCCAGAAACGCGCGCAGGCGTGCGTTGTTATGGGCGGCAAAGCTCGGGTATTCGTTCGAGAATGGGTCGGGCACGGCCGACAGCGGCTTGTCGAGGTGCGCGGTCAGCATCGCCTTGTTCGGCACGTTGTCCGGCACCTTGCGCAGGCCGTCCATGTCGTCCGAAAAGCAGATGAGACGGGTCTCGAGCCGGCCGGCGGTCAGCACCTCGAAGGCATGCCGGACCATGCTGGTGCGCGCCACTTCGCCGAAGGTGCCGATGTGCGGCAGGCCGGATGGGCCATAGCCGGTCTCGAAGATCACGGTCTTATCGGTCGTCTTCATGCGCTCGAGCCGCTGCAACAGCCGGCGCGCCTCCTCGAAGGGCCAAGCTTTCGAGGCGCCAGCCGCCGCGACGATCGCCTCGCCGTATGCGCTGCTGCTTGGAACTGCGGCTGACATGGTATGCTGCTTCCGATGGTGAAGAACCAAAACGAGCCCTCGTGTAGCGGCTTATTGGCGCGGCCGGAAGTGCTGGATTGGCCGCCGGCAGCGGCCGTCCCGCCGCAGCAGCTGAGCCACAGCCCGCGGCAAAAGGCGGCCGCTGCCCCACTGTCGTCCACACATTCATGCTAATTTAACAGCTTATCACCGAGGCTGTCGGCGCGCGTTCCGCTGACGGCCGCAATTCTGGCTGGAGATTTGCCTCATGCGGCAGACAATGAAAATCGCAGTGTTGGCCGCCGTCGTCGGCGGCGCGCTCGTCACCGAGGTTGGCGCGCAATCTCGCGGCTACGGCCGCGCCGACCGGGGTTATGTGACCGCCGAAAGCCGCTTCGGCCACGGTATCGTATCCGGGCCGGTCCGGGTCGCGCGGGCGGGAAATCGCGAGGTCATGCTGCCGGGCGGTACCTGGATTGCCTGTGGCCGCAGCTGCGCCGAAACCCTGCGCGTCGAGAGCGTCGACTTCTGGGAGAACAAGGGCGCCGGCAATAACAACCGCGTCGACAACGAATGCGGCCTGTTCGGCTGTCTCGGGCGCAGCTTCGGGTTTTGAAGCCGGCGCAATTCCGGTCACGCGAGCAGGCTCGTAGGCGCACAGGGTATTGCTGTTGCATAACTTACAAAACCGCCGCGGCGCGAGCCACGGCGGTTCGTCTCTTGTCGACAGTCGTATGATGAATCTCTACCTGCTCAAACCTTCGGCGCCGGATCGGTCCCGCCGAATGGATATTCGGGTGCGCCACTTGGCGGCTGTGGCCCACGGCGGCGCTCGGCCATGAATTGTTCGAATTCGGCCTTGTCCTTGGCCTCGCGCAGCCGATCGAGGAAAGCCTTGAACTCGCCGAACTCCTGCTCGAGACGCTGCAGGGTCGCATCGCGATACTCGTCGAAGGCGCGGTTGCCGGTCGGCGCAAAGCCTGCGGCATAAGCGCGCCGACCATCTTCGCCGCGCTGCCCTCCACACATCTTGTCCTGGAAGCGCGCCATCTTGCGCTCCCAACGCTCGTTCCAGCCCATATTGTGTCCGCAGCCCATTCTTCCGCTCCATAGCAGATAAGCCAACAGTCCGAGCCCGACGGGCCAGAACAGAATGAAGCCGGCAACCATCAGCACGATCCAGGCAGGACGGCCGATGTCGTCCAACTTCGCCACCATGTCAGACATCAGGAACTCCATTCGATGTGAATGTTATTCACATTTACATAAATGTGCGAACCGCTGCCGCTCGTCAAGAGGCGAGTTCGCAAAATAATATGGGAGCCCACCCCGGCCGGTGAAAGGGGCAACGGAAGGTCAGTTCCGGGGTGCCTTGAGCCCATCGAGATAGATCAGCACGGCCGCCTCGAGCAGCTCTTCCGGGTCAACCGACAGCGGCCGGCGCGCTTTATCGCCACGACCGAACAGGCTCGCAACGCCGTGGCTCAGCGACCAGATGTGCAGCGCCATCATCAGTGCCGGCGGCCGTTGCGCGGGCGGCATGGTGGCGATCACCATCGTCGCAAGCATGGCGCAGCACGGCGAAGGCTTCATCGCTCGCGGTCGCAAGGTCGGGATAGTCGGCGAGGCAAAGGCCTGACTCGAACATTGCGACATAGGTCGCGGGCTCACTGCGAGCGAAGGCGAGATAGGCGACCCCGAGCCGGTGCAGCGCCGCTGCGGGCGTCGGGCGGCCGCCGTCCCAGGCCTTGTTCAGCGCCGCGGTGAAGGCGTCGAAGCCGCGCTTGGCGACGTCGGCCATCAGCGCGTCGCGGTCGCGGAAGTGGCGGTAGGGTGCGGCGGGGCTGACGCCGGCGGCGCGGGCGGCCTCGGCGAACGTGAAGCCGGAGGCGCCCTTTTCGCGGATCAGGCGCAGCGCAGCATCGATCAACGCCTCGCGCAAGTTGCCGTGGTGATAGCTGCGGCGCTTGCCGCCGTCCGAACCGTGCCAGCTCATGATCACAGGCTACAGCAATTCGAGTGCCGCCGACACCGGCGCGATCACGATCGAAGAGGCGAGATGCGACCGCCCGGCCGCAAGCCGGCGAACCCCACGGGCTCACCGGCGCGCCGCGATGACCGCGGCACGCCGACATGGCCAGCCGCGGGTTGCATCGACACGGTGACGCCCCTCACTTTCCCCGCACCGCATCGAACCCCAACTGCAGGTCCGCGATCACGTCGGCTGGGTCTTCGAGGCCCACATGCATGCGGACCAGTGCGCCGCCGTTCCAGCCCTTGAGCCGATCCGGCGGATAGGTCAGCGCCAGGCACTCATAGCCGCCCCAGGAAGCGCCGATACCGAACATCTTCAGGCTGTCGATGAACCGGTTGGCGTCGGCAGCCGACACCTGCGGCTTGAACGCCACCGAGAACAGGCTGTTGGCGCCATTGAAATCGCGCTTCCACAACGCGTAGTTCGGATCGGTCTCGAGCGCCGGATAGAGGATGCGCTCGACCTCGGGTTGCTGCTGCAGCCACTTGATGACCGCCAGGACGTTCGCCTGGTGCAGGCTCAGCCGCGCGTGTGCGGTACGCAGACCACGCAGCGCGGTATAGGCATCGTCCGGCGCGACGTTCTGTCCGAGCAGGCCGGCGGTCTTGTACAACAGGTCGGCACAACGCTCGTTGCCGGTGACCGAGCCCATCAACAGGTCGGAGTGGCCAGCGATGTACTTAGTGACGGCAATGATCGAAATGTCGGCGCCGAGCGTCAATGGCCGGTAGAGACCAGGTGCCCCCCAGGTGTTGTCGACCGCAATCAGGATGTCATTGCCGCGGCCCTTGCAAACCTTGGCCAGCGCCGGCACGTCCTGAATGTCAAACACGATCGAACCTGGGTTGTCGAGGTAGACCATGCGGGTCTCGGGCCGGATGCGCTTTTCGACCTCGTCGTGGCCACCGGTGTAGAATTCGCAGGCGATGCCGCGCGGGGCGAGGTATTCAATCGCAATCGCGCGGGCCGGCGCATATATCGTCTCGGCGAACAATACGTGATCGCCGGGCTTCAGGATCGCCAGCAGCGGATGGGCGCAGGCGGCAAGGCCGGTCGAGAACAGGCTGGTGCGCTTGCCGCCCTCGATCTCGGTGATCGCGTCCTCGAGTGCGAACGACACTTGGCTGCCGGCGGTGCCGTAGTTCCACACCCGCTCGCCCTTGGCCTTGCGCTCCATCAGTTTGGTTCGCACACCCATGTCGCGGTAGAGCACGGTCGAGGTGCGCGTGATCGGTGGATTCACCGGCGAAAGCTCAGCCCCGAGATGTCCGCGTCCGGCATGGACGAGGCGCGTGCGCAGGCGCTGTTTCTTGTCGTCGCTCATGGGGCTGTTGGTCCTCGAAGGTTGCGGCTGCGTCGACAAAGACGCGGCGGAATTCATTAGCAGAACCTAATCGGTCGCCAAGGAGGTGGCGCGCGCCGCCGCCATCGACGCTACGAACTGCCTGCAGCTCTGGCCGATGCTGCCACCGCAGTGGCTGGCGGTGTCGTTGAGAGCCGAAATGAAGCCGTCGTCAAGCGTCGATTGCCCGTCGCCGATGCGCGCCGAGAACGCCGAGACGCAGGCGCCGGCGATGCCGCGCGCGTCGAGCGCCGGCAGCCGCGAGATGCCGGCATCGTCGATGCCCCGGTCGGCGTCGTTGTAGACGGCGGCGAACACGGGATATTTGACTGCTGTCTCCGGTCGTCCGCCGAGCAGCCCGCCGTGCGAGGCGGTGACGATGATGTGGCCGGCATCTTCGGGCGTCACCAGCGCGTTCGAATCCATCACGATGACGCGGATGCCGTCGCGGCCCAATGCCGGCACCTCACGACGCGCCTCGTGCTCGGGCGGCGGCTTGGCGGCGGCTTTGAGCGAGGCTGCCTCCAATCGCGCCATTGCCGCCGCCGCCGTTATGCCGACCTCGAGACCAAGCGCGCGGCCCGGATGGTTTACGAATGACAGCACGCCGTGCGCGCACATGTGCCGGCCGTCGCCGATGCGGGCAGAGCGATGCGAAACGCAGGCGGCTGGTATGCGCAGGTCCGCCAGAAACGCAAGGCCGCTGATGCCCGCCGCCTCGCGACCGATACCGGCATCGTTGAGGATCACCGCCCCAACGCCCTTGTCGGCAGCATACCAGCCGGCATAACGCCCGCCATGCGAGGCGCACAGCACCGCACGCCCGCGGTGCTCGGGCTGCAGATGGGTGACGCTGTCGAGGACGAGATGATCTACGGACAAAGGCACGGCTCTCCGCTCGCGCGCCGGCGCGAATGCCCGGACGCTGATGCATGGCTTGATTTTTAGCCCTTGCTCCACGATGGTCGAGCGGAATTTTTTCTGCGGCCGCCGGCGCGGCTGAAAACATCGGCAACGGGAGTGACGCGCGCGCATGGCCAACAAGCCAAAGCCGTCCGGGGCGGGCGACAATCTCAAGCGCCTCATGGATCTGTATCGGACCATGGTGCGAATCCGCGCCTTCGAAGAGACCGCCCTCTCAGCCCACAAGGCCGGCGAGATCCCCGGGCCACTTCATGTCTCGCTCGGCCAGGAAGGCGTCGCCGCAGGTGTGTGCGCCAGCCTGCGCCGCGACGACCGGCTGACCTCCAACCATCGCGGCCACGGCCATGCCATCGCCAAGGGCGCGGTGCCCGCCCGCATGATGCTCGAGCTCTACGGCCGCGCGGGCGGCTATTGCGGCGGCAAGGGCGGCTCGATGCACATCGCCGATTTCTCGGTCGGCATGCTCGGTGCCAACGGTGTGGTGTCGGGCGGCATACCGATCGCAGTCGGCGCGGCGCAGGGCCTCAAGTTGCTGAAGTCCGATGCCATTGCGGTCTGCATGTTCGGCGACGGCGCGATCAATCGCGGTCCCTTCCTCGAAGGGCTCAACTGGGCGGCACTCTACAAACTGCCGGTCCTGTTCGTGTGCGAAGACAACGGCGTCGCGGCCTTCACCGCGACCGCCAGCGTCACCGCCGGACCGGGTGTCATCGCCCGCGCCGAATCGCTCGGCGTCCCTGGCACGAGCCTCGACGGCAATGATGTCGTTGCGCTCGACGACGCGACGACGAGGCTCACGGCCAAGATCCGCGGTGGCGGCGGTCCGCAGATCCTGCACGCCGTGACCTACCGCTGGACCGGCCATACTTCAACCGATGCCGCCGCCTGGCGCGACCCGAAAGAGGTCGAGGCCGGCAAGGCGCGCTGCCCGATCGCCCGGCTGGAAAAGCTGCTTGGCGACCGCGGCGTCGAAGCGCCCGACTTTGCGGTGATCGCGACCCAAGCGCAATCCGAGATGGAGGATGCCCGCGCCGCCGCCAAAGCCGCTCCCTGGCCGCAGCCGGAAACGGCTTTTGCAGACGTCCAGGACGTGGGAGCCGTGGCATGGTCGAAGTAACTCTGATCGAGGCCGGCCGCCTCGCCGTCCAGCAGGAGATGCGGCGCGACCCGTCCGTCTGGGTGCTCGGCGAGGACGTCGCGCGCGGCGGCCTGTGGGGCCAGTACAAGGGGTTCCTGGAGGAGTTCGGACCGGAGCGCGTCGTCTCCACTCCGATCTCGGAGTCGACGATCATGGGCGCTGGCCTCGGTGCCGCGCTCGTCGGGACGCGACCGATTATCGAGATGCGCATTTTCGACTTCGTGATGTGTGCGATGGACGAGCTGGTCAACCAGATCGCCAAGGTGCGCTACATGTTCGGTGGCCAGGCCAAGCCTGCCGTGGTGGTGCGCATGCCGCACGGCATGTGGCGCAACTCGGCTGCCCAGCACAGCCAGATGCTGGAAGCCTGGTTCACGCATCTGCCGGGCGTGATCGTCGTTGCGCCGTCCTCTGCCGAAGACGAGGCCGGCTTGCTGGTGTCGGCGATCCGCTCCGATGATCCGGTGCTGATCTTCGACCCGAAAGACCTGTGGCAAGTGACCGGCAAGGTCGCAGAAAATATCGAGCCGATCCCGTTCGGCAAGGCGCGGCACTTGTCGAAGGGCGATGCGGTGACGCTGGTCACCTGGTCGGCGCTGGTGCCGAAGGCGGTGGAAGCCGTCGCTGCGCTAGCCAAGGACGGCATCGCCGTCGATGCTTACGACCTGCGCACGCTGTGGCCGTGGGACGAGGACGCGATCGCAGCCTCGGTGAAGCGCACCGGCCGACTGCTGGTGACGCACGAGGCAGTGGAAGTCGGCGGTTTCGGGGCCGAGATCGTCGCCCGCATGGTCGAGCGGCTGGGCACCGCCAATATCAAGGTGGCCCGCCGCCTCGGCGCGCCGCGCCTGCCGATCCCGTTCGCGCCGCCGCTCGAAACGCAAGTGCGGGTGACCACCGACAAGATCGTGAATGCGGTGAAGGCGATGATGGCGTAACGGCAGCTGTTGTCGCGCCGACGGATTCCGCCGCCGCGGCGCCATCTCTCGGATCGGCTCAATCAAGCCGAGGCATATTCAGTGCTTGTGCGTAGTATGGTCGTGGTTGTGTGCCGAGGGCATGCTCTTGGCTGCTTCGCGCTGCTGCGCATCGAGCCATTTCGATTGCGAGTCGAGGTAGGAAATGAGATCGACGGCGTCATTCTCGGTGAGACCGAGATTGGGCATCCGCACGCCTGGAAATTTTCCGGCAAGCGCCAGTGCGGTCGGATCCTTCTGCGAGCGCACCTGTTCGGGCCTCGTGATGAAGCGCATGAGCCACTCGTGCGAACGGCGGCTGGTCACGCCGTAGAGGTCGGGGCCAACACGATTGCCGACCTTGAACATGTGGCAGCTCGAGCAAAGCTTTTTGAACAAGACCTGCCCCGGCTGCCCGTTCAGCAGGTGCGGAGTGTCGGTGTCGGCAGCGGCGGCCACCGTGCGCACCTCGTTACGCCAGCTCGGATCCATGGAGCGAATGTCCATGGTGACGCGCTTCATATCGCCGAACAGTGAGTTGCGCGCCCACTCGCCGGTTGCGTCGTTGCCGAGCACGATCTCGTTGCGGTGCTCATTGAGGCTGCGCATCTTTTCGCCGAACTTGGCGTTGATGGCCTTCATATCCTGCAGTGATCCGGTCAGGAAAATCCAGCCCGGACCGGAATGGAACGAATCGGCATAGGCCTTGAGCTTCTCGGGCGTATCGTTTTTCGGGTCGACGGTGAGCGAAATGAAGAATATGTCGCGGCCGAGCCGGTCGCCGAATTCCTCGGCGATTTGCGCCAGCCGGGCCGTCGTCAGCGGGCAGATATCGGTGCAGCTGGTGTAGATGAAGCTGATGACGACGATCCGCCCCTTGATCACATCATCGTAGAAGCGCAGCGTTTCGCCGTGCTGATTGACGACCGGCAGATTGGGGAAATAGCCCTCGCCCCAGGCCCGCCGTTGTGCCTGGCTCGAGCCTATCGCCAAGAGATGCGCCGCCAAAACCGCAAGGCCAATGAGAATTGCTCTGCGCATCAATCGTCTCCGTCGAATAGTCGCCGAGTATGTCCTGCGCCTGAATGCAATCGCGAGCGCCGTGAAATAGATCGCAAGCGAATGAATTGGCGGGACCCTGGGGGAAGAACTCCCCCAGGGAGTGTCTGATCGTCGCCGACTAGCCTTGCGGCCCGAATGGATTGCCTTCCGGCAGGATTTCAGGCGTCGTGAACACCACGCCGTCCGGCGTCGGATTGGGGGTATCCGTCACGGAGGCCAGCGCCGCATCGGAGATCCCGTTCAGCAGCTGGATGCGCATCAACATGGCGAAGTCCTCGTGCACCGTGTTGTGGCAGTGGTTGACGTAGGAGCCGCCGAACTCGCCGAACTGGACCTGGAACTGCACCCGCCCTCCACTCCCCAACCGCCACACGTCCTTCCTGACGTTTTTCTCGGTTGCCGGGATCGGTGCGGTGCCGCGATTCATCGTGACGCCTTCCTCGAAGTGCAGATGGATCGGGTGATCCCAGCCGCCGCCGCCGTTGACGTAGGTCCAATGCTCGACCTCGCCCGGTTTTGTAACGAGCGAGACGCGGTTGGCATTCATCGAGTGCGCGGCCTGGCCATTGATCTTGATGGTCCAGGGGAAGCTCGCGGTCTCCGGGCAGTCGGGCACGCACTTGCCGTCCGCGCCGCGTGAATCGCCGCCACCGGAACGGCCGAATTCGACGACCCGCGTGCGCACCGGCGGAACGATCGGGATCTGCTCGGTGAGGATGAGCGGAACCTGGCTCTTGTCGTTCACCCCACAGGCATTCGCTATGGTATGCGTCCAGCCCGAGCCTGGCACGCCCGGGATGGGCGGGTTATCGACGCTCGGCACCGAGCTGACGACCCGGAACTCCATAATGTCTCCCACCACCGGGTCGGTCGCATTGTACGCCAGCGCATTGGCGTAGCTCAGCACCGCTTGCGGCCCGCGGCCGTCGTCGCGCATCTGCAGCATGTTGGCCAACCTGATCTTCTGGCCGACCGGCACACTCGAGAAATCGACGACGATGTCGAATCGCTCGGCGATGCCCTGGATGTCGAGCGCGGTCACCAGCACCGGGTTGACCAGCAGGTTGCCGTCGTTGGCGATCTGCTTGATCGCCATCGGCGTACCGTTCGATCTGAACAGACCAAACTTCCAGAACCGCGACATCGAGGCCGGGAGGATGCGGAAGCGATACTTGCGCGGCAGCACATTGAAGTAGGGCGCATAGCTGAAGTTGACCAGCGGGATGTCGCCGAGGAAACCGTCGGTGTTGAAGATGTCGAAGAACATCTGCCCGTCGGGATCGGTGGCGCAATCGGAGATGACCAGGTTGACGTCGAAGTCGACGTTGCCCCAGTCGAGCTGGTTGCCGCTCGGCAGCCGCAGATTGATTGGTTTTGGGCCAGTCGAGCTGGTGTAGGTCCCGCCTGGGATGACCTCGTTGCCGCGGTCGGGCCCGCTGTAGTAGTTGACCACGCTGAGCATGCCTTTGTAGACATTCTCGGCGGTGAAGAAGAAGCGGTGGTCGTGGGCCCACATGCTGCCCTGCAACTCGCGGAAGTCGCCTTTCACGTTGATCACGCCGCCATTGCCGTCGGGGCCCGAGGCGCGGTTTTCCGTCCCAGCCGTATTGATCGTGTCGCGCCGCGCCAGCGTGGTGCTCCAGCGGTAGTCGTAGAACGTACCGGGGAAGTGATGCACGTTGGCGGCGCCGTCGCTCTCGGCACCGTTGTGCGCGTTGTGGAAATGCAGCTGGTGCTCGTTGCGGCCGAAGCCGCCATTGTCGGCGCGGTCGGTCGGCAGGTTATTGTAGATGCGGGTCAGCACCGGTTCGCCGTAGCGGATCTTGAACAGCGGCGGCGGCAGACTGCCTGGCGCCACCTTGCCCTGTGCGTCCTTGATGCCCGAGCCGAACGCCCACACCCGGTTGGCGTTCTGGCCCGGCATATTGTGATGGAAATAGGTGCTGGCCGGATCACAGCCGCCGAGCGACATCACGTAGCCGACTTTCGGGAAAATACTCATCCCAGCGCTGGTGTGCGAACACCTCTCCCGGCGGGCGGCCTTCGATCGGCCCCCTGTTGGTCAACGGATTGGTGACACCGGTCTTATCCGGGAAATTTGGATCGCTGAACTCAGTATGCCAGGACAGCCTCTTCGCGTCGCGCTGGCCCATGCCCGCCGGAAAAACAGCGTTGTCGCCCACGCGGGTCAGAGGAATGGGCTTCTGCACGTCGAGCCGCGGCATCGGCTGGTCGAACTTCGGGGCGTTGTACAGCGGGCTTCGCGGCGTACCGGTCGGCACTGCAGCATAGGCACTGCGTGCGAACGGGCTGAGGCCGTTCTTGGCCGCAAGCAGACCGGCACTCGTATAGAGGCCCCACTTGAAAAGTTCACGCTTGGTAATCTGCCCCTGCGACAGGGCCTTGACGATCTCGGCGCGATTGTTGCGCGCATTCTGCGCTTCTTTCTGCCGGATCCGCGATGCCTTGTTTGAGATGTACATTGTCTGCCTCCTGACTAACTTTCCCGCTCATGCCTGTTGGTTCAGAGTCTTGATCACCGTCTTGCCGTCCGGTCCGCGGGCGCGCATCTTCACCCGCTGCCCATTGAATTCCTTCTCCGCCAGCTGCTTGAGAAACTCAGGCAGGGCGCGTGGATCGCCCGCGAGTGTCGTCAGCCAAATGATGTCACCCGACGACCATTCGGCCGCCTGCAACGTGATTGGTCGATCGAGATTGGATGACAAGCGCTGGTCGACCGCCGGTGAGACGCGGGCCCACAACACCAATGTCATCGCTGTGGTGACGCCGCCCTTTTCCGGCTTGCCATAACCGATGCGGCAGTTGCCGAGCAGCAGCGGCGGCAGCAGCAGCGGTTCGAGGTTGGCCACCGGCATTTGCCGGTAGCCGGGCGCCCGCATCAGCACACCGACCGCCTGGGCGAAGGTTTGTGCGAACCGCGCGCCGCGATCGGCGCCGTTTGCCACCCTTGTTTCGACAGCAGAACCGGCGGCTCGACCCGCCCGCCCATTGCCGCCGTTCAGGCTGGGACTTGTTTCCGAATGCGATGCCGCCGATTGGGAAGTCATGGGTAGTTTCTCCGTTGCCTGTATGAATTTCAAGCGAGTATGAAGTCCTGGATGGTAATGACGTTGGCACCGTTACCGTTGACACCTTGGAGGAGGATGGTTTGGTTGAGGTTGCCGTCGATCGTCACCTGGAAGTCCGGGCCGGTGTCGAGTATTGCGACGCGGCCGCCGGCAAGGAAATCGGCCGCGGTGATGCCAAGCGCCCTGACGTCGAGAAGATCCTGACCGCCATTTGGATTGGCGTCGAAACCGATGATGGTGTCGTTGCCGAAGCCGGCAGCAAACACGAAGGTGTCGTTGTTGCCGCCGCCGTTCATGACATCGTTGCCGGCACCACCAGTCAGGATGTCGTTACCGTTGTTGCCATTGAGCGTGTCGTTGCCCGAGCCGCCGGTGATGGCGTTGTTCGATCCATTGCCGGTGCCGACAAAGTTACCGATCAGCCCGGTGAACGTCAGGGTCTCGACATTCGCGGCAAGCGTGAATGTGTTGCTGGCTGTGAACACCGCGTCGTTGCCGCCGCCACCTGCCTCGATGATGGCATCGCCATTGTTGGCAAAGTACGTATCGTTTCCGGCGCCACCGATGAGGGTATCGTTGTTGGCGCCGCCGTCGAGCGTGTCGTTGCCGGCGCCACCGCTCAGGGTATTGACGAGCCCATCGCCGGTCAGCGTGTCGTTGCCCGACCCGCCGGTGACGTTCTCGATGCCGGCGATGCTGGTGAAGCCGGATGCCGGTGCCGAGCGCCAGGTTGACCGCGACGTCTGCCGTCGTGCCGGCATAGGTCAATGTGTCGGTGCCACCCAACAGATCAGCCCTGACCGCTTCGACGTTGACCACCGTGCCACCCTCGAAGTTGGTCAGCGCTGCTCCATTGTAAAGCACGTTCAACGTCTGACCGGCGCCCGTGCCGAAGATGTTCAGGGTGTCGAACTCCGACCCGCCATCGACCACGTCGGTGCCGTTGCCGAAGTTATAGTTGAAGGTGTCGAGCCCGACGTCGCCAAGCAATATGTCGCTGCCGGTGCCGCCGGTGATGATGTCGTTGCCGGCGCCGCCGTTGATGATGTCGTTGCCGGCGCCGCCGTTGATGACGTCGTTACCGCCGAGACCGCTGAGGTTATCAGCGCCGCCGTTACCATTGATTGTATCTTCTTCGTTGGTCGGCAGAGGTTGACCAGCAACCGTCGTCGAGGCGTTGACGATATTGGGGCCGTTGGTGCCGGTGATGGTGACGCCAGCGACGTTGTTGACCGTAACCGCGATCGCCTGCGTGTCGATCAAGCTGCCGTCCGAGGCTTGGACGATCACGTCATAGACATTGCTGCCGGCCGCCGATCCGGGTGCCTCGAAATCCGGCGCCGTCTTGAACGAGAGCACGCCGGTCGCTGGGTTGATCGTGAACTTATCACATCCGCACCGCCAACTAAGGCATTGGCCCCGATGCTGTAGGTCAGCACCGCCCCGGCGTCCGGGTCTTTCGCGTTCACGGTCATGACGGCGGTCGAGTTCTCGGGGGTCGAGACGGCTGCAGGGGTGATGATGACCGGCGCTTCGTTGACGTTGGTCACGGTGACCGCGAGGGCCTGAGTGTCGACCAGTGTGCCGTCGGAGGCCTGGACGATCAAGTTCGTAGACGTTGTTGGTGCCCACGTCTGTCGGCGCCTCGAAACTCGGTGCGGTTTTGAACGACAGCGCGCCGGTGGTGGGGTCGATCGCGAACTTCGCCGCATCCGCGCCGCCGACGATGCTGAACGCCAGCAGATCCCCGACATTCGGGTCCGCCGCTGCCACGGTTGTGACCGCGGTGGTGTTTTCCGCGACCGAGATCGCCGCCGTCGGGCCGGCGCCGTTCGAGGTGATGACCGGCGCATGATTGACGTGCGGCAAGACATTGATGGTGAAGGTGTCGGTGACGCTGAGACCGGCCGCATCGGTTGCCTTGACGCGGATGTCGATGGTGCCGG
The DNA here is from genome assembly GCA_963741505.1 of uncultured Alphaproteobacteria bacterium. Lineage (GTDB taxonomy): Bacteria > Pseudomonadota > Alphaproteobacteria > Rhizobiales > Hyphomicrobiaceae > JAKFWF01. The sequence continues at coordinate 52,076 of CAVUIJ010000024.1, forward strand.
TGAAGCCGCAGGCGCTGTGCCGGTGATGACACCACCCGAGACGCCGCCAGCCCCGTCGGGCGTGGTGGCGAAGGCGAGGCCCATGGCCGCGAGCGGCGACCCGTCCGCCAGCGTCGCCGTATAGATCAGGTTGGCCGCCGCCGTCGTATCATCGGTAAAAGTGGTGGTGAGCGGCAGGAACAGCGTGATCGGCTGGTCCTCGCGGGCCGAGGTATCGAACAGGCCGGGCTCGGCGACCTGCGTCACCACGGTCGGGGCGTGGTTGACCGCCGGGTTGGTGACCAGGATCGCGGTCGGTGCCGAGAATACCGTCTCCTTGACGCCGAGACCGTCGGTGAAGCTCGCCTGCACTCGCAGCGGATTGCCGACGTGGAAATCGGTCGGCGCGAACGTCGTACCGGTGGCGCCTGCGATGTCGAGCCACTGCGTCCCGCCGCCGGGCGCAGATAACCTGCATCTGCCATTGGAAGCTGAGATCTTCGAGCGGGATCGGCTGTCCGCCGACCGTCCTCGGATCGACCGCCCCGCCGACGAGCACACCTTGAATGTCGAAGACCCTGCTGAAGACACCCGGGATGTCGTCGTCGGTTCCCGGGACGCCGTCGGGTCCCGGCGACACGAGATCGACGTCGATCGACAGCACATCGCCCACTGCCGGGGCCGTGCCCGCGGCCAGCACCACGCCGTTGGCGGTGATGTCCAAGGTGCCCCCAGCAACGAAGTCGACGAGCGCAGCGAAGGAATTATCGATAGTGACGTCGGCTGAACTGCAGCCGCTCGATATTGTAGAGGGTATCGGTGCCGTCGATGCCAGCACGCCGTTGACACGTCTGTGCGGTCAGATCGGCTGAGACGGATCCGAGCAGCGGAACGCTGGCCGTCCGTATCCGAACTAACGTAATATTGCCGAGCGTCGGCGAATACCGCCGTGGCGAAACCGATCTGGTAGGCCGTCGAGACGTCGGATGTGAACACCGCCGTGTCGATGATCGCCGGCAGCGTCGAGGACTGTCGAAGTCGAGGAATGGCGGCGCACTAAACGTCGGCGCCCACGGCCTGGTCGGTGAGGATCTCGCGGATGATCTGGCTGCCGGCGAAGATGTTGCCGTTGGCATCGGTGGTCAACGCGACGTGCAGGCGGGCATCGCCGTCGATGATGTCGTTGCCGGCGCGGCCCTCGATCATGTCGCTGCCGCCGCCGCCGAGCATGATGTTGCCGTCGGAGAACGCCACCGGCGTGCCGGTGCTGGCGCCGGGGAAGTAGCGATCGAGGCCGGTGATCAGGTTGACGTTGACCAGCTCGTTGAAGGTATCGACGCGAGGCGTTGGTTTCGGTGCCGCCGAGCACGTCATCGAACGTGGTGCCGCTGACCGCTTCGGTCTCGACGAAGAAGTCGCGCACGGCGTCGCCCGCCGGCGCCGTCTGCGCCGGGATGAATTCGCGCCGGGTCATGTCGACGCTGACGCCGTGCGTCTCACCCTCGAACGAGGCCCAGTCGAAGCCGAGCAGGCCGACGAACTTGTCGAAGCCACCCTTCCCGAGCATGATGTCGTCGCCCGAGAAGCCCTGCATCTTGTCGCCCTGGTCGCCGCCATCGAGCACGTCGTTGCCGGCATAGAGCGGCACCTGGCCGGTCGGCGCGCCACCGTCGCCGACGAGGCCGTCGCCGCCGGTGCCGCCTTCGATCCAGTCGTCACCCTCGTTGCCGATCAGCGCATCGTCGCCCTCGTCGCCGAAGATGATGTCGTTGCCGAGCGCCGCCCTGGATCTCGTCGCCGAGGATCGAGTTGCCGCCGTGCAGCAGGTCGTTGCCGTCGCCGCCGAAGATGATGTCGTCGCCGAGGCCGCCGTCGATGTCGTCGTTGCCGGTATCGCCGTGGATGACGTCGTCGCCGGCGCTGTCGCGGATGATGTCGTCGCCGGCGCCGCCATAGAGGAAGTCGTTGCCGTTGCCGCCGTCGATCCAGTCGTCGCCGCCGTCGCCATAGACGGTGTCGTCGTCGGCCTGGCCGGCAAGCAGGCGGTCGTCGCCCTCGGTGCCGCCGAGCACCATGGTGTTGCCGAAGAAGTTGTCGTCGCCGATGAAGTGCACGGTATTGTCCGACGTGACCTCGACCAGCAAGGCGCCGGTCTCCGGATTACGCAGCCAGGTCGATGCGTCGGTCGCGATCCGATTGCCGGCGGCGTCGAGAGCGAAGCTGCCGTCAACATTCTTGACAAAATAGTCTGACGCCTCGACCACATATTCCGGCGTCAGGAAGATGCTGGCACTGAGATGATGCGTGCCGGTATTGTGCATGATCATTTCGGCGAACGAGTTGGCCTCGATCTCGGTGCCGAAGTGCAGGCCTTCGATGCGCGGCAGATAGTACAGGCGGTCGGCGTCCTGCAGCGCCTCCATCTGCTTCTCGAAGATGAAGTTGAAGGTCGAACCCAGCAGGCCGCCGAACAGGTTCTGCTTTTCGGCCAAGCCGCCGATCCACAGATCGATGTTGTCGACGCCGGTGACCGAGCCAGTGCTCCAGCCAGCGTGAACGGCGAGAGGGTTATCGACGCCAGCGCTACTGAATGTATCATCGGCCGTGTTCATGAGGCCGTCTGCGCCTGCACCATGGACGGCGTTGGCGTAGGCACCCAGGCTGTGCATGAAGTCGTAAGCGTCCTGGTCGAAGCTGGCGCTGCCAATAACGGCATTCGCGACCAGAGTCCAGAGCCGCTGCGCGCTTTGCTGCGAGCGTCGTTGCGCCGGTGATGTTGGCATGGGTGCCGTAGGCCGCGACGAAGTTGATCAGCGAGGCCGGATGCTTGAGGAACTGGCCGAACTCGTCCCAGCTGGCATAGGGCTTCAGCGTCGTGTCCTGGGTGCCGCCGGTGTTGAGCTCGGTGAAGATCTGGTTGCGCACCAGGTTGAGCGGCGCCACGCCGGTGTCGCGGCCACGCGCGATGTTGAGCGCGGCGAGGTCGAGCGGCAGGCCGAGCAGGTTGTTTCTCAGCGCGCCGGTGACGAACTCGTCGATCTCGTTGCCGATCTGGCTGGTCGCGCCACGCACCAGCTGGCCCGCGGCGTCCGCGCCCTGATTGAGGTAGGCGAGCGGGTTGGTGAAGGCCTCGATCAGGCTCATCTGTGGCCGGCGTGACGGTCGGCGTCGACGATCGGATTGCCGGCGGCGTCGAGCCGATTGACCGTCTCGTCGAGCATCGAGTGGCCGAAGCGATAGACCACGTGCGCGAACTCGGCCATGATGCCGGGATCGAGATGGATGTCGTTGTTGCCGAACAGATGGATGTTCGGCGAGATCTTGCGCGCGAACTCCTCGAACACGAGATGCTGGTACTGCGTCTCGGTGCCGAACTTGGCGACCTGGAACAGCCGCTCGCCGTTCCATTCATCGTCCGCGATGGCGGTGCCTGGCGTCAGTACCGTCCCCGGCAGTACCCAGTTGAGGGCGAACGAGGTGTCGCCGGCGTCGAGCTGAGCCTGCACCAGGGCCTTGGTCTGCTCGACCAGGCGGTTGTGCTCGGAATGGAAGATGTCGTGGACCGCGGTCAGGCCGATGTTCTCGTTGACCCGGCCGTCGCCGGCGATGTAGTGCGCGTCGAGCAGCTCGTTGTCGTAGGTGCCGGCCTGCGGCGACGCACACGCCGGCCACATCGTCGGTGTCTGGCGCGAGATTGCCGAGGGCGTCGAATACCGGCACGGCATTGTGCGCGGTGTCGTTGATGAACGCCACGCCAGTGCCCATCGCCGTGCCGCCGCCTAGCACAGCAGCATTGTGGATGTCGAGGCCGCCGGCTACGCCCTCGACCAGCGTGGTCACGCCGCCGCCAAGCAGCACCACGACCTGCGCGAAGCCGTGGTCGCCGGCGATGAAGTTGCCGTAGGCATCGGTGGCCAGCAGCGGCACGTTGCCGACATCCTTGTCGGTCAGCAGGATGCCGAGCTTCAGCGCGTTGGCCTTGACGTCGGCCCAGGTCGCCATGTGCTCGGAGCCATCGCGCGGCAGTGCTGTTGAGCATCTTGCCGGTCGAATGCAGGTGGCCGTCGGCGCCGGCGATGTACTCGCGCAGGAACACCTGGTGCGAGGGATGCGACGAATAGGTCTGGCTCTGGTCGACGAACGGCGTGATGGTGTTGGTGCCGCTGTTGACAATGTCGTCCGCCGTGCCCAGCAGGTGATCCGCGCCGGCCTGACTGGTGGCTCGCGTCAGCACCATGAAGGCGAGCATTGGCGGGAACTTCGTCAGCCGTTGCCGGCAATCGCCGTCAGGGCCGAGCGTCCGCAGCGGGTCGTCCGCCGCCAGCGGAATGAACACCGTGCCGCTGCCGCCCTTGGTGACGAGATCGAGGCCGTGGTCGAAGAACTGGCCGAAGAACGTCATCCAGGTGTTGAACGGCGCCGACAGGCCGGCGTCCGGCGTCACGTTCGGAATGAACAAGCTGCCATCCGCCGCGACGTCAGCCGGCGTGTTCGAATTGTTCGCCGCCAGGTAGCCGGCCCCCATCCCGGCCAGAACGTCGGCCGAGGTCTGCACCGCCGCCGGGTTGTTCGCCGTCTGGTCGACGATCAAATTGCTGATAATGCGCGGATCGGCGTCGGAACGTGCCGAACACCGCGTGATTGCTTGTTGGTGTATGACTGGGCCACCGGGAGGGCCCAATGGCTGCAGGTCGCCATCGGCGTCGCTCTGGAACAGCGGATCGGTCTGGCGCAGGAAGGCCTGGTCCGAGGAGCCGAACAGGCTGTTGCCGGGAACGGTGTTGTTGTTGGTGCCGGCGACCTCGCGCAGGCCGAACGCCAGATGCGGGCTGACCGGCGGCTGACCCGCCTCCGCCATCTGGATCTGCTGCAGGATGAACTCGAGGTCGCTGCGGTTGAACTGAACGCCGATGTGCTCCGGCTCGGCAACGGCGCCCAAGGCAGTGCGCGCCGGTCGAAATGCCGTCGGTCGGCAGCACATTGATGGTGAAGGTGTCGGTGACGGTGAGGGGATTGGCGCCGGTGCCGGGGTCGCCCGCATCGGTCGCGCTGACGCGGATGTCGATGGTGCCGAAGAAGCCGGCCGGCGGCGTGCCGGTGATGGTGGCGCCGGTGACGACGCCGGCTGCAGTCGGGGGTGAAGGCGAGGCCCAGCCGTCGCGAAGCGCTGACCCATCCGCCAACGTCGCCGTGTAGATCAGGTTGGCGGCCGGCGTCTGATCATCGGTAAAGGTGGTGACCAACGGCAGGAACAGCGTGAACGGCTGGTCCTGCCGCGCCGTGGTATCGAACAGTCCCGGTTCGGCGACTTGCGTCACCACGGTGGGCGCGTGGTTGACGGCGGGGTCCGTGACCAGCAGCGCGGTCGGCGCCGAGGACACCGTCTCCTTGAAACCCTGGCCGTCGATGAAGCTCGCCTGCACGCGCAGCGGGTTGCCGACGTAGAAATCGGTCGGCGCGAACGTCGCGCCCGTTGCGCCGGCGATGTTGACCCACTGCGACCCGCCGCCGGGCGCCACGACCTGGTATTGCCACTGGAAGCTGAACGGGCTGGCGATGCCGTCGGCATCCGCGATCGCGGACCCGATCGCGGCAGGATCAGCAGTCAGCACTAGGCCGACCTGGGCGGTGCCATTGACCACCACCGTGCCCGGTCGGAGCGGCGTTGGTGCCGCCAGTCGTCACATCGGCGAATTGCAGCCGCTCGATGTTGTACAGCGTGTCGGTGCCGTCGGTGCCGACGTTGTCGACGACGGTGGTGACGCCGCCAACCGTCGTGACGGTATAGTTGGCGGCGACGCCCGCGAACACGGCGGTGTCGATGTCGCCCGGCGTCAGGTCGTACAGGATCTCGCGGATGATCTGGCTGCCGGCGAAGATCTGGCCGTTGGCATCGCGGGTGAGCTCGACGTGGAGATAGGCATCGCCGTCGATGATGTCGTTGCCGGCGCGGCCTTCGATCATGTCGCTGCCGTCGCCGCCGAGCATGATGTTGCCGTCGGAGAACGCCACCGGGACCGGCGGGGAAGTAGTTCGCGAGGCCGGTGATCAGATTGACGTTGATCAGCTCGTTGAAGGTATCGACGCGGGCGTTGTTGGTGCCGCCGAGCACGTCATCGAACGCGGTGCCGCTCACCGCTTCGGTCTCGACGAAGAAGTCGCGCACGGCGTCGCCCGCCGGCGCCGTCTGCGCCGGGATGAATTCGCGCCGGGTCATGTCGACGCTGACGCCGTGCGTCTCACCTTCGAACGAGGCCCAGTCGAAGCCGAGCAGGCCGACGAACTTGTCGAAGCCGCCCTTCCCGAGCATGATGTCGTCGCCCGAGAAGCCCTGCATCTTGTCGCCCTGGTCGCCGCCATCGAGCACGTCGTTGCCGGCATAGAGCGGCACCTGGCCGGTCGGCGCGCCACCGTCACCGACGAGGCCATCACCGCCGGTGCCGCCTTCGATCCAGTCGTCACCCTCGTTGCCGATCAGCGCGTCGTCGCCCTCGTCGCCGAAGATGATGTCGTTGCCGACGCCGCCCTGGATCTCGTCGCCGAGGATCGAGTTGCCGCCGTGCAGCAGGTCGTCACCGTCGTTGCCGAAGATGATGTCGTCGCCGAGGCCGCCGTCGACGTTGTCGTTACCGGTGCCGGCATGGATGATGTCGTCGCCGGCGCTGTCGCGGATGATGTCGTTGCCGGCGCCGCCGAACAGCACGTCGTTGCCGTTGCCGCCGTCGATCCAGTCGTCGCCGCCGTCGCCGTAAACGGTGTCGTCATCGGCCTGGCCGGCGATCAGCACGTCGGCTCCCTCGGTGCCGCCGAGCACCATGGTATTGCCGAAGAAATTGTCGTCGCCGAGGAAATGGACCTGGGTGTCGAAGGCGTGGTGCTGGCCATCATTGAACAGCGCGTCGACGTATTCGTTGGTCAGCACCTCGACCAGTGGCGCGCCGGTGACGGCGTTGTGCAGCCATGTCGAGGGATCGAGGGCATTGATGGCGCCGGCCTCGACCACGTACTCCGGCGTCAAGAAGATGTTGGCACTGAGATGATGCGTGCCAGTGTTGGCCATGATCAGCTCGGCGAACGTATTGTTCTCGATCTCGGTGCCGAAATGCAGGCCTTCAATACGTGGCAGATAGTACAGGCGGTCGCCGTCCTGGATCGCCTCCATCTGGTTCTCGAAGATGAAGTTGAAGGTCGACCCCAAGAGGCCGCCGAACAGGTTCTGCTTCTCGGCTAGGCCGCCGATCCACAGATCGACGTTGTCGAGACCGGTGACCGAGCCGGTGCTCCATTGCGCCGGCATTGCGAGGGGCTGGATGCCGTAAACGTATCATCCGTTGTATTTAGAGTACGTCGGCACCTGCTCCAGGAAGTGCGTTGGCGTAGGCCCCCAGGCTGTGCATGAAGTCGTAGGCGTCCTGCACCGGCACGTGTGGAATCAAGCTCCCGCGCCATCGCGTTGGCTAGGCTCGCGTCCTCGGACCAGAGCGAGCGCCGCCGCGCGCTTTGCTTCGAGCGTCGTGGCGCCGATGATGCTGGCGTGGGTGCCGTAGGCCGCCACGAAATTGACCAGCGAGGCCGGATGCTTGAGGAACTGGCCGAACTCGTCCCAGCTGGCATAGGGCTTCAGCGTCGTGTCCTGGGTGCCGCCGGTGTTGAGCTCGGTGAAGATCTGGTTGCGCAGCAGGTTGAGCGGCGCCACGCCGGTGTCGCGGCCGCGCGCGATGTTGAGCGCGGCGAGGTCGAGCGGCAGGCCAAGCAGGTTGTTCCTGAGCGCGCCGGTGACGAACTCGTCGAGCTCGTTGCCGACCTGGTTGACCGAGCCGAGCACGATCTCGCCGGCGGCGTCGGCGCCGCGCGATGCGAACTCGAGCGGATTGAGGAAGGCGTCGATCAGGCCGATCTCGTTCAGGATCGGCTGGCCGTTGGCATCCATGACGGGCGTGCCGGCGAGCGGATTGGGAGTAACTCCGTCGGCCAGGAACTCCGGCTGGATCATGTACCGGTTGACGGTCTCGTCCAGCATCGAGTGACCGAAGCGATAGACGGCGTGCGCAAATTCGGCGGTGATCGCCGGGTCGAGATGGATGTCGTTGTTGCCGAACAGATGGATATTCGGCGACACCTTGCGCGCGAACTCCTCGAACACGAGGTGCTGGTACTGCGTCTCGGTGCCGAACTTGGCGACCTGGAACAGCCGCTCGCCGTTCCATTGTTCGTCCGCGATGGCGGTGCCGGGCGTCAGGACCGTACGCCCGGCAGCACCCAGTTCAAGGCAAACGAGGTGTTGCCGGCGTCGAGCTCGGCCTGGATCTGGGCCTTGACCACGTCGATCTGGCGATTGTGCTCGGCGTGGAAGATGTCGTGGATCGCGGTCAGCGCGATGTTCTCGTTGGCGCGGCCGTCGCCGGCGATGTAGTGCGCGTCGAGCAGCTCGTTGTCGTAGAAGCCCGCGGCCGGCGGGGGTGCCGCCAGCAACGTCATCGGCGTCGGCTACGAGATGCGTCGGCCAGGCGCGTCGGGATTGCTCGGCGCGGCGCCGTGCGCGATATCATTCAGGAAGGCGTGGCCGGTACCGACGGTTCCGCCAGCGCAGTGGTGATCGGGACTGCCCGAGCGTTCCCGACGACCAGTGACTCGTCGACCAGTGCGGTCGTGCCGTCGGCGCCCTTCACGACAATCTGCGCGAAGCCGGTGACGCCGGGGATGAAGTTGCCATAGGCATCGGTGGCCAGCAGCGGCACGTTGTTGACGTCCTCGTCGCTCAGCTGGATGCCGAGCTTCAGCGCGTTGGCCTTGACGTCGGCCCAGGTGGCCATGGAGTGGCCATCGGCGCCGGTCAGCAGCCGGCCGGTCGAATGCAGCAGCGCCGTCGGCGCCGACAATGTAGTCGCGCAGGAACACCTGATGCGAGGGGTGCGACGAATAGGTCTGGTTCTGGTCGACGAACGGCGTCGTCGTGTTGGTGGCCTCGTGGATATCGTCGGCGGTACCGATCAGGCCGTCGGCGCCCGCAAGGTTGGTGGCCCGCGTCAGCACCATGAACTGCTGGCCAGGATTGGTCACCTCGTCGCCGGTATTGGCGATGCCGTCAGGGCCGACCAGAATTAGCGGATCGTCCGGCTGCAGTGGGATGAAGACCACACCGCTGCCACCCTTGGTGACGAGATCGAGGCCGTGGTCGAAGAACTGGCCGAAGAAGGTGAACCAGGAGTTGTACGGCGCCGACAGGCCGGCGTCCGGCGTGACGTTGGGGATGAACAGGTTGCCGGAAGCGTCGACATCTGGCGGAGTCGCAACGTTGTTTGGCAGGAATTGCGGATTGTGAGATCTTCGGCAGGGCCGGATCGAAGGCCGGATTGCGAGGAGTGTCGATAAGAACGTCGGGATTCGGGAATGGCCTGCACTGCAGATAGCCGGATTGACGACAGGAATGCGATTGATGACCGATCCGTGCGCTTGCCAGCGCCGCTGGATTGTTGGCGGTCTGGTCGGGATCAGGTTGCTGATCGTGCGCGGAGCCGAGTCGACCACGTTGACGCCGAAGACGGGGCCGGGCACCGTGCTGGCGTACGTCGTCGTCATGACGTCGCCGGCAGTGCCCGGGTTCGGATCGAAGATCGTGCCGTCGATATTGACCGTGACGGTCTGGAACACCGGCGCGCCGACGCGCGGGAACACCTGGTCGGCTGAACCGAACGTTTCCTGTCCCGGCACCGAGTTGTTGTCGGTTCCCGCCACCTCGCGCAGGCCGAATGCCAGATGCGGACTGACCGGCGGCTGACCCGCCTCCGCCATCAAAATCTGCTGCAGGATGAATTCGAGGTCGGTAATATTGAAAGTTACTGACATGATGACTACCTCGGACGCTACAAAACAGGACAGGACGCTGGAATTGGGCGATAGACAGGGTTTAGGGGCGGAAAGGCACGCTTTTCTAATGCACTCGGCTTCGACCGATCCCCCTAGACCAAAGGCTTTAGTCGAATCACGATGCTGATCGATCTAAGACTATTCCACCGGACCATCGTACCGCTTCGATCGAACTGAGGTCTGATAGAGAATTGGACGTTAGGTCTGGTTGAACAATCGACTGTGACCGGCGGATCGCAATTCAATGCGCTGCGCGCTGTGAGACCATCGTGACCCGCTTGAACCAACGCCGACTGCTGCCAGATTGCGGCGCAAATGCGCTTTGCCAATGAGCGGCGTTTGCGCATTTCCGAATTGCGCTCGGTTGGTCCGAGCCAGCCGGATTGGTGCTTTTCAGACTGGTAGCCGGAACTTTTCTCACCTGGACGCGAAATGCACGATTGGTGCCAGCAGCGCCAGCTGCGTTCGTACTCGACCGGTAAACATGACTGACCGGCGCGCCGGTCGGCGCCGGTCCTCACCGCTCGCCTGTCGATAGTATTGCGGCTGATAAGACATGCCGTCGCGGCAGCCCGCGCTCAGCCGCGAAGCCGGACCATGTTGCAATGCACACCGATGCATACCGCTCAGCACTCAGACTGCCGCGACGGCGAGCTCGGCCAAAGTCGCGAAATGATAGTCGGGGGTTGTGATCTCGGCCGCCTTTATGGTGCCGCCGGCGCCCATGCCCTTGCGCCGCTCGATCCAGCATGTGGTGTAGCCGAGCCGCTTGGCAACCCCGATGTCATGATACTGGCTCTGGGCAACGTGCAGAATATCGGACTGCACGAAGCCCGAACGGCTGATCCGGCCGCGGGCGAAGCCGAAGTAGACCGGGTCCGGCTTCTCGACCAGGGCCTCGTCGACGCTGATGCTGTCCCAGAACGGACTGCCGAGGGTGCGGGCGAAATGATCGAGCGCCCAGCGTTGCGCATTGGTCATGGCGACCAGGCGATAGCGCGCCGACAAGCGTTTCAGCGCTTCGACCGAATCCGGGAATGCCGGCCAGAACTCGGCCGAATCGCGCAAGCCGCGGGCCAGCGCCATGCCATCCTTCAGCCCGGCACGGCGCACCAGCTCGCCGTAGCAGCGCTCGAGGTCGTCCGGAAAGAGCTCGGTCTTTGCCGCGCCGCGGGCCTCGCGATAGACATCGAGGATGGTGGCGTCGCTGATCGCCTGCGACGCTGCACCCGACCGGCGCAGGTAGTCGAGCATGCCGCGCTCGAAGTCGATGAGTGTGCCGACGACGTCGAACGTCATAATCTTAAAGGCTGACATGGGCTTCGGTGTCGTCATGGCCTCGCTCCGTGATAGTCAATGCCGAGATTAGCATCCGCAATCGCAGGACGGTTCCAAGCCGCCGGATGCATGCGAAAAGCTCTGCCGCATCGACCTCGCCAGCCGCGGGTCATGCGGCAGGCCGGGCGCGATCACACATCATGGCCGAACAAGCGTTCGATCGGGTAATGCGTCTTAACGAACGGCGTTTTGATCACGATGTAGCTGAAGTACTTCTCGATGCCGATATTGCGGTCGAGCATCGTCTCGATGACGCTCTGGTAGTGGTTGACGCCGTTGGTGATGAATTTCAGCAGATAGTCGTGGCCGCCGCTGACCAGATGGCACTCGATGATCTCACTGATGCCACGAACGGCGGCTTCGAAACGGGCGAAGTCGTCCGAGCGGTGGTCGCAAAGCGTCACCTGGGTGAACACCGTCAGCACATCGCCAAGCTTCTTCAATTCCAGTTGCGCACCATAGCCGGTGATGTAGCCGGCTGATTCCAGCCGCTTGACGCGGGTGAGGCATGGGCTCGGCGACAAGCCGACCGCATCAGCCAGGTCGACGTTGGTTATGCGCCCCTTCTTCTGCAGCTCGCCCAGAATCTTGAGGTCGATGCGATCGAGCTTCGAGGGCGACGACATTGGCATTCCCTGTTCCGACGCCGCCGCCCTGGTCCAGACCCCAGCTGCCAGCGGCACAATCTGCCGCATGATATCGATCGCCGGCCGTCTCGACCAGAGCCATGACTTGGCCACGATTGCGCGCCGGAGGTAGCGGTCGGGGCCTGTCAGCAAGCGATCCGCCACGCTTTCATGCAGACTCTGGCCAGAAAAGCCTGCCGCAGGAAGCCGCAACAACGGCATAATATTCCGAAGTCGAGCTTCATGATCCAGGGACAAGTTCCGGCGTTCGTGGCTCAATGCTCGCCGTCCGACACGATCTGTGCCTTGCCGAGGCCGGCAATCGCAAGCCAACGGGAAGCGATCCATGACCATGTTCCAGCCCGAGTACATCACCTTCGACTGTTACGGCACCCTCACCCGGTTCCAGATGAGCGACATGACGCGGGTGATGTTCGCCGACCGGATTGCGGCCGACAAGATGGATGCCTTCATCCGCGATTTCTCGAGCTATCGCCTGGACGAGGTGCTGGGCCCCTGGAAGCCCTATCGTGACGTGATCGTCAACGCCTTGATGCGCACCGCAAGGCTGTGGGGCATCAAGGCGAGCGAAGCCGAGGGCGAAACGTATTATAATGCGATCCCAACCTGGGGACCGCATGCGGACGTGGCTGCCCCGCTCGCCCGCATCGCCAAGAAGATCCCGCTCGTCATCCTGTCGAACGCGTCGAACGACCAGATCCAGAGCAACGTCGACAAGCTCGGCGCGCCGTTCCATGCCGTCTTCACCGCACAGATGGCGAATGCCTACAAGCCGCGCATGCAGGCGTTCGAGTTCATGTTCGACCAGCTCGGCTGCAGGCCGGCGGACGTGCTGCACGTATCCTCCAGCATGCGCTACGATCTGATGACGGCACACGACATGCGGGTCGGCGGCAGCGTCCACGTGCTGCGCGGCCACGAGCCATCGACGCCCTACTATGGCGCCGTCGAGATCAAGGATATCGGCGGGCTGCCGGCGCTGGTGGGGTTGTAGGTGACGGCCGGGCCGGCAGGGCGAGAGGGGAGCTGATGAAACTGGTCTCGTTCTGGCTCGATAGCGCCCCGCCGTTCGCGAACGGCATTTCGACGGCGGTGCGGGGCCGGACCGACGTCGCCATTGTCGGGGGCGGCCTCGCTGGATTGTCGGCGGCGCTGACGCTTGCCCGCGCAGGCATCGACGCGGTTATTCTGGAAGCCGGCCGCGTCATGGGCGAAGCTTCGGGGCGCAACGGCGGCCACTGCAACAATGGCCTATCCCACGACTTCGCCGGCGTGCGCGACCGCTTCGGCGTCGAGCGCGCGCGCGAGATGTACCGCGCCTTCGACGCCGGCGTCGATCTCGTCGAGGCGTTTGCCCGCGACGAGAAAATCGACTGTGACTTCGTCCGCTCGGGCAAATTGAAGCTCGCAGCCAAGCCCGAGCACTTCGACAAGCTCAAGCGCAACCAGGAGATCCTGGCGAAGGAAGTCGATGCCGACACGGCGCTGCTGACGCGTGACGCGCTCGGCAGCGAGATCGGCACCGCGCGCTATTTCGGCGGCGTCGTGCAGCGCCGCAGCGCCAACCTGCACGTCGGCCGCTTCGGCATCGGCCTCGCCGAGGCGGCCAGCGCCAAGGGCGCGAGAATTTTCGAGAATGCCGCTGTTCTCGATATCACCCGCCAGACGCCGGGAGGCTTCCGGGTCACCACCGCCCGCGGCATGATCGAAGCCGAAAACGTGATCCTCGCCTGCGGCACCTCGCGCCGCGGACCATTCGGCTGGATCCGCCGCCGCATCATTCCCGTCGGCAGCTTCATCATCGTCACCGAACCGCTCGGGTCCGCGACCGCGAAGTCGATCATGCCGGGACGCCGCAACTGCACGACGAGCCAGAACATCGGCCACTACTTCCGCATGACCGCCGACAACCGCCTTGTCTTCGGCGGTCGCGCGCGGTTTGCGATGTCGAGCCCGACGTCTGACGTCAAGAGCGGTCGCATCCTCGAACGCAACTATGCGCGAGATCTTCCCGCAGCTCGCCCAGACCCGCATCGACTACTGCTGGGGCGGCCTCGTCGACATGTCGAAGGACCGGCTGCCGCGGTCGGGCACGCACAACGGCATGCACTACGCCATGGGCTTCAGCGGTCACGGCGTGCAGATGTCGACGTTGATGGGCAACATCATGGCCCGCCGCATCGCCGGCGAGGATGTTGGCGATCCCTGGCGCGACATCGAATGGCCCGCGATTCCGGGGCACTTCGGCACACCGTGGTTCCTGCCGGCGGTCGGCGCCTATTACCGCGTCATGGACCGTCTACACTGAGGCACACTTTGAATTCGAGCAGATCATCAGGCCAGCAAAATGGAGAAAGTACGATGAAATTCCAGGTACCAAGCTCCCTCGACGCCCTTTCATATTCCGAACGCGAGCGCCTCATGACGGCAATGCGGGGCGGGGCGAGCCGACGCGAAATGATGGGCCTGCTCGGTGGACTGGGTATCGCAGCGGGCTTTGGCGGCACCCTCATCGGCCAGGCTTCGAGTGCCTGGGCTCAGACGGCGAAAAAGGGCGGCCGGATCAAGGTCGCGGGCTTCTCCAGTTCGACCGCCGATACGCTCGATCCGGCAAAGCAGTCGCTCTCCACCGACTACGTGCGCTGTACGATGTTCTACAATGGCCTGACGGAACTCGCGCCCGACCTATCGCCAAAGCTGGCGCTCGCCGAGGAGATCACTCACGACAAGGCAACCGTGTGGACGATCAAGCTGCGCAAGGGGGTGCAGTTCCACGACGGGAAAGAGCTGAATGCCGAGGACGTCGTCTATTCGCTGTCGCGGCATGCGAAGCCCGAGACCGGCTCCAAGGCCAAGGCGCTCGCCGACCAGATGAAGGAGATCAAGGCCACCGGCCCGCTCGAAGTGCAGGTGACGCTGTCGAGCCCGAACGCCGACTTCCCCGTGGTGCTCGGCACCTACCATTTCCTCATCATCAAGGCCGGCACCACCGACTTCGCCAAGGCGATCGGCACCGGCCCCTACCTGTGCAAGGAATTCGCGCCCGGCATACGCTCGATTTCGGTCAGAAACCCGAACTACTGGAAGCAGGGCGCCGGCCCCTACATCGACGAGATCGAGTTTTTCGGCATCCCCGATGCAACGGCGCGCGTCAACGCACTGATCTCGGGTGACGTCGACTTCATCGGCTCGATCAATCCCAATGCGGCCAAGCAGATCCTGGCCGCCAAGGGTCTCGAGATCTTCGAGACCAAGGCCGGCAACTATACCGATCTCGTCATGCGGATGGACAACGATCCGGGCAAGAACGCCGACTTCATCCTCGGCATGAAGTATCTGTTCAATCGCGAGTTGATAAAGCGATCGGTTTTCCAGGGCTACGCCGATGTCGCCAACGACCAGCCGGTGCCGCCGCTCAACCGGTACCACGCCGCCGATATTCCGCAGCGGCCGTTCGACCCCGATAAGGCCAAGTTCCATCTCGGCAAGGCCGGCGTGCTCGCCAATCCGCTATCGATCGTGGCGTCGCCCGCAGCCTCGGGCTCGGTCGAAATGGGCCTCGTGCTGCAGCAGGCGGCGCAGAAGATCGGCCTCAATGTCGATCTGAAGCAGGTGCCGGCCGACGGCTACTGGTCGAATTACTGGATGAAGGTGCCGGTCGGCTTCGGCAACATCAACCCGCGGCCAACCGCCGATATCCTGTTCAGCCTGTTCTTCAAGTCGGACGCGCCTTGGAACGAGTTCCGCCTGGAAGAACGAGAAGTTCGACCAGCATCTGGTCGCTGCCCGCGGCGAGACGGATGAGGCCAAGCGCCGCCAGATGTACCGCGATATGCAGATGATGATCCACGAGACTTCGGGCATCGGCATTCCGGTGTTCATCAACAACCTCGATGCGCACGCTTCCAAGGTGAAGGGCCTCAAGGCCAGCGGTCTCGGCGGCATGATGGGCTACTCGTTCGGCGAGCATATCTGGCTGGACGGCTGAGCGGATTTGACGTGAAATGCCGTCGTTGCCGAATGGTGGCGACGGCTTATTGCCTCAGGGGGCCGGCTGTGAATGCGACGATCGGCTGGCTGCTGCTGACGCGACTTTCGACCTCGGTCGCGACCATCCTGTTCGTCGCGACCACCGTGTTCGTGATCACCAATCTGCTGCCCGGCGACGTGGCGCAGACGCTGCTCGGCCAGGCTGCGACCCCGGAAGCTGTCGCCGGCCTGCGCAAGGCAATGGGTCTCGACCTACCGCCGCTGCAGCGCTATCTCAACTGGCTCGGCGGCCTGATGCGCGGCGATGCCGGCAAGTCGCTAGTCAACGGCTTAGCCGTGACGCAACTGATCGGCAGTAGGCTCGGCAATTCACTGCTTCTGGCCGGCATCACGGCGGCGGTGGCGGTACCGGTGGCGCTGTTCCTCGGCATCACCACAGCGGTATTCCGCGGCTCGCTCTACGATCGCTTCGTCGGTGCCGGCACCATTCTCGTCGTGTCGGTGCCGGAGTTCCTGGTCGCCTCGCTGGCGGTGCTGGTGTTCGCGGTCAAGCTGCGCTGGTTTCCGGCGCTGTCGCAGGCCGCGAACCTGAAATCGACGTGGGACATCGTGCGCAATTTCGCGCTACCGGTGATCACGTTGACGTTCGTGATCATTGCCCAGATGGCGCGGATGACGCGGGCTGCGCTGGTCGACGCGCTGTCGTCGTCCTACGTCGAGATGGCGGTGCTGAAGGGGGCGAGCCAGTGGCGGATCGTCATGACGCACGCGCTGCCGAACGCCATCGGCCCGATCGCCAATGCGATCGCCTTTTCGCTGTCGTTCCTGCTCGGCGGCGTGATCATCGTCGAGACGATCTTCAACTACCCAGGCGTCGCCAAACTGATGGTCGACGGCGTGGCGACGCGCGACCTGCCGCTGGTACAGGCCTGCGCCATGATCTTCTGTGCCGCCTATCTGCTGCTGGTGACGTTAGCCGATGTCGCCGCGATCCTCGCCAATCCGCGCCTTAGGCATCAGTGAAGTGAGCCCGCCGCGATGATCGAGGACACGACCCAGCCAGCGAACCGGCGCCAGCCCCGCCTCACGCTGCGCATGATTGCGCCGGCGATCGTGCTGTTCTGGGTGGTGATGGCATTCATCGGTCCGATGATCGCGCCCTACGACGTCGGCGAAATTCTCGACGCCGATATCTTCGAGGGTATGAGCCGCAGCAACATCTTCGGCACCGACTATTTCGGCCGCGACATCCTCTCGCGCATCCTCGCCGGCACGCGCTACACGGTCGGCATCGCGTTGGCGGCAACCAGCATTTCGGTGACTTGCGGGGCGCTGCTGGGGCTCGGCGCGTCCGCGATCGGCGGCTTTTTCGACACCGCCTTGAGCCGGTTCCTCGACGCGCTGATCTCGATCCCGAGCAAGATGTTCGGGCTCGTCGTCGTCGCCGCATTCGGCTCGTCGCTGCCCGTGCTGATCCTGACGCTCGGCATCATCTACCTGCCGGGCTGCTATCGCATGGTGCGCTCGGTCGCGGTCAACGTCGCCGCCCTCGACTTCGTCACCGTCGCCCGCGCCCGCGGCGAAGGCACGTTCCACATCATGCTGCGCGAGATCCTGCCGAACATGATCGGGCCGGTGCTGGCCGACTTCGGCCTGCGCTTCGTCTATGTCGTGCTGCTGCTGAGCAGCCTGAGTTTCCTCGGACTCGGCGTGCAACCACCACAGGCCGACTGGGGCTCGCTGGTGCGTGAGAACCTCGCCGGTCTGCCTTATGGCGCGCCGGCCGTGATCATGCCGGCGCTGGCGATCGCAAGCCTTACGATCGCGGTCAATTTGAGCATCGACATCCTGTTCGGCCGGCGCCGTTCCTCGATCGGGAGCCATTGAGATGGCGCCGCTGGTCGACATCCGCAATCTGCGTGTCGTCGCCCGCGCCGACGACGGCAGCGAGACCGAGATCGTCAAGGACATCAGCTTCAGCGTCGAAAAGGGCGAGGTGGTCGGCCTGATCGGCGAGTCGGGCTCCGGCAAGACGACGATCGCATTGTCGGTGCTGGGCTACACGCGCTTCGGCTGCCGCATCGCCGAGGGCACCGTGCGGGTCGGCGATACGCTGGTCACCGCGCTCGACCGCAAGGGACTTGCCGCCCTGCGCGGTCGCCGCGTCGCCTACATCGCCCAGAGTGCAGCGGCTTCGTTCAATCCATCACGTTCGATCATGTCGCAAGTGATCGAGAGCGCGCTGATCCATGGTACCGCAACGCAGGCCGGGGCCGAGGCCAAGGCGCGCGGGCTTTTTCGGACACTGGCGATCCCCGAGCCCGACACGATCGGCAACCGGTACCCGCATCAGGTGTCCGGCGGCCAGCTGCAGCGGCTGATGGCGGCCATGGCGCTGATCACCGATCCTGAAGTCGTCATCTTCGACGAGCCGACCACTGCACTCGATGTGACCACGCAGATCGAGGTGCTGAAGGCGTTCAAATCGGCGATCCGCGATCGCAATACCACCGGCATCTACGTCACCCACGATCTCGCAGTCATCGCCCAGATCGCTGACCGCATCGTGGTGCTGCGCGATGGATCGGTGCGCGAGAGCGGCGACACCGGCGCCCTCATCGACCATCCGGTGAACGACTACACCCGGAGCCTGCTCGCCGCCGCCGAGCCGGCACGACGGGATCTGGCGTCGCCCGATACCACCAACACCGCACCTTTGCTGTCGGTGTCGGGCGTGGTCGCCGGCTATGGCGGTGATGATGCCAAAGGCGACCCGCGGATGCCGGTACTGCGTGATATCAGCCTATCGATCGCGCGCGGTCAGGCGCTTGGCGTCATCGGCGAGTTGGGGAGCGGCAAGAGCACGCTGGCGCGTGTCATCGCCGGGCTGACGCCGCTGTCCCGCGGCTCGGTGCGCTTTGACGACGAATTGCTGCCGCCGACGATCGCCAGCCGCTCGCGCGAGCAGCTGCGGCGCGTGCAGATCGTGTTCCAGATGGCCGACACCGCGCTGAACCCGATGGTGAGCGTGGCCGAGATCATCGGCCGGCCGCTGACGTTCTATTTCGGCATGAAGGGCGTGGAGCGCGACGTCCGTGTGCGCGAGCTGCTCGACCTCACGCGTTTGCCGCCATCGGTCCTGCAGCGCCGCCCCGCTGACCTGTCCGGCGGCCAGAAGCAGCGCGTCAATCTCGCCCGCGCACTCGCCGCCAAGCCCGACCTGTTGCTGTGCGACGAGGTCACCTCGGCGCTCGACACCGTCGTCGCCGCCGCCATTCTCGACTTGATTGTCGAACTGCGCCGCGAGCTCGGGCTCAGCTACATGTTCATCAGTCACGATCTGAAAATCGTTCGCGCCGTCTGCGACGACGTCCTCGTGCTCTACGCCGGCCGCAAGGTCGCGGCCATGCCGGCCGAACAAGAGCAATCGGCGCGGCACCATCCCTACACCCGGCTGCTGTTCAATTCGGTGCCGGAACTCAAGCCCGGGTGGCTGGAACGTACCGCATCAGAAGCGGCGCTTGCTGGCGAAGGCATCGCTGCCGATGTCATGCGGGCGCCCGGTTGCCCGTTCTTTCCGCGCTGCCCGGTGCGCCTGCCCGGGACCTGTGATCAAGCGATGCCGGCGCCGCGTATCCTCGACGAACGCACGTCGATTGCCTGCTTCCAATCCGACGATGCATTGCCCGGAAGCTAGCTTCCGGGCAATGCATATTGGCTACGGCGTATACACGGCCAGCTCGGCGCGCGTGTCGGCAATTGCGAACCAACGATGCTGCTCGGCCCGGAATTGCCGCCAGTTGTCGAGGATCTTCTTGAATTGCTCGCTCTTGGCGGCCTCCTCGTCGAGCACCTGCTCGAGAGCACCACGCAGTGCCTTCAGGATTTCCGGCGGCAGATATGACAGCTGCGTGCCGGCGGCGACCAGCCGGACAATCGCTTTCGCGTTCTTGGCATCATAGGATGCGATCATCTCGGTCAGCGCATACCAGCACGCATACCGCAGGATCTGCTGGTAGCGCGGTGGCAACGACGCCCACGCCGCCTTGTGGATGAACAATTGGTTGATCGCTTCGAGTTCCATCACGCCGGGCGTGTAGTAATACTTGGCGACCTTCTGGAAACCGAGCTTCTCGTCGTCGTAGGGGCCGACCCATTCGCAGGCGTCGATGGTGCCCTTCTCGAGCGCCGGATAGATGTCGCCGCCGGCGATCTGCTGGGGTACAGCACCGAGCTTGGCCATGACCTTGCCGCCGAAACCGGCGGTGCGCATCTTCAGGCCCTGGAAATCCGCCGGGGTCTTCAGTTCCTTGCGGAACCAGCCGAACATCTGGCCGCCGGTCTGGCCGCATGGCAGTCCGACGACATTGAATCCGTCGTACACCTCGTCCATCAGCTTGCGGCCATCGCCGAATATCAGCCAGGCATTATGCTGCCGCGGCGTCAGGCCGAAAGGAACCGAGCCGTCGAAGATGAACGCTGGGTTCTTGCCGATGTAGTAGCCGGTGTAGGTCTGGCCGCATTCCACCGTGCCGTTCGATACCGCATCGAGGACCTGCAGGCCGGGCACGATTTCGCCGGCGGCAAATGTTTGCAGTGTGAACTTGCCATCCGTCATCTCGCCAACGACCTTGGCGATCGTCGCGGCAGCGCCGAACAACGTGTCGAGGCTCTTGGGAAAGCTCGACGTCAACCGCCAATTGACGACCTCGCTGGTCTGCTGCGCAAACGCGGGAGTGGCCGCAAGCGCGGCGGCCCCGGTCGCGGCCATGCTGCCGAATCTTCTGCGTGAAACCGGCCGCGGCGCGGCGGGTGGGATCGGGATCATCGTGTTTCCTCCTGTTTCTGGTTTCAGGTTTCAAGCCTCGCAGCAGACTACCCCAATAAACTCGTCCAATGCTGCGGCACTATGGACGCATGCCAGCGTTCCTGTAATTCGATCATGCCCGGACCGGTCGCGCAGTTGCAGCCGGCGACGACTGCCCGATCATGCGCAATGCCACCTCAGCCGCGGCATTGACGTGATCGACGCAGCGCCGCTCGGCCAATTCGGGGTCGCCGCTTTGAATGGCGCGCCAGATTGCCGTGACCTCGCGAAGGCTCTTGTTGATCCGCTTGGGGTGGGACATCGAGGTGATGCGCAGCAGCGTGATGCGATCATGCAGCGGCCTCAGCATTCGTTCGACGAAGGCATTGTCGCAGCCGGTGATCATCGCCGCATAGAACTCCGTCTTCGCCTCGAGACATGCGGCCATGTCGCCGGCGGCTGCTGCGGTTTTCAGCCTGGCGAGGGCGTCGCCGATCCGGCGGACGATCACGGGATCACACAGACGGGCGCATTCACGGCCAGCGAACCCCTCCAGTACCGCGCGCGCGGCGTACAGCTGCTTTGCCTCGTTGTGGCTGATGGTGCTGACGACCGGGCCACGGTGCGCGATGGTGGTCACCAGACCATCGGCCTCGAGCCGGCGCAGCGCCTCGCGAATTGACGGCCGGCTGACGCCCGTCATCTCGCATAGCTCCCGCTCGATCAGCCGCTGCCCGGGCTTGAACGTGCCCGTCATGATGGCTTCACGAAGCTTCTGCTCGACCATCGATCTGACGGTCGGGACATCATCGATCCAGAGCCTCGGCTGCTTGATTGTTTTAGTGCTCATCGTTCGCCACTTCGGTTTCGCCTTCCGATCGGCTGGAAATAGCGCCTGATTACTACTCTGCACAACCGCCATCAGACTGCCGACCAGCCGCCGTCGATCGGCAGCATCGCGCCGGTGATGCCGCCGGCCGCCTCGCTGCACAGAAAGACGGCGGTCTCGCCGACACTCCGCAAGGAAATGAATTCCCGGCTCGGCTGGCGTTTGGCCAGGTAGGCGCGGGTGGCGTCGTCCGTCGAGATATTCTCGGCCGCGGCGATCGCTGCGATCTTCTTCGTGATCGCCGGGGTCGGCACCGTGCCGGGACACAATGCATTGCATGTGACGCCGGTGCCCGCCGTTTCAACCGCGACAGAGCGGGTGAGCCCGACGATCGCCGTCTTGGTCGTGACGTAGTCGACACGGTTCTCGACGGCGCGCGTCGAATAGATCGATGCCAGGTTGATGATGCGCCCCCAGCCGCGCTGCGTCATTGCCGGTAGCGCCAGCCGGATGACATGAAACGGCGCCGACAGATTGACCGCGAGCGCCTCCTCCCAACGGTCCGGCGGGAACTGCGCGATCGGCGCGAAATGCCGCACGACCGCGTTGTTGACGAGGATGTCGATGACACCGAACCGGCCCAGCAGTCCCGACATCATCGCCTCGATCGCGGACCGCTGCCTAAGATCAGCTGCGACGCTGACCGCCTCGACATCGAAGCGCGCGCGGATGCTCTCACTCGCTTCCCGCGGCTCGATGAGATCATGCAGCACGACATTGGCTCCTGCCGCCGCCAGGCTTTCGGCCAAGGCAAGGCCAAGGCCGCCGCCGGCACCGGTCACGAGAGCCAGTTTCCCTTTAAGCATCACCATCCGTTCCTTGATAGGATGTGTCGCATCGCGCGCGCTACTTGGCCTTGTCCAACTCGGCAAACACCTCGCGGGCATTGCGGAATGCGTCGACTCCGGCCGGAATGCCGCAATAGATCGCAACCTGCATGAACACCTCGCGGATCTCTTCGCGGGTGGCGCCGTTGGTCAGGGCACCGCGCACGTGCGTCTTGAGCTCGTGCGGCCGGTTGAGGGCACACAGCATCGCCAGATTGAGGAAGCTGCGCGTCTTGCGCTCGAGGCCGTCGCGTCCCCACACCGCACCCCAGCAGTATTCCGTCGTCAGGTCCTGCATCGGTCGGTTGAATTCGTCGGCGGTTGCGAGCGCCTTGTCGACGAATTCGCTGCCGAGCACGCTTCTGCGGATTTCGAGCCCGCGGTCATAGGTGGATTTTGTCATGTTGCTGCCTTTCCGGATGTGACGGCGCGTTTCCTAGCTCTTCGGCCAGAACGGCTGGGCCAGCGCCAGTTGCGGCGGGAATACCGTCACCGGTATGCCTGACTGCCACTGCACGATCGTCATGCCGGCACCGACGCGACGGCCCTTTTCGTCGAACTTGATTTCGCCCATCGGATAATATTTGGACGGGCCACCGTCCATCTTGCGCAGGGCATCGGCGACCGCGACCCGATCCGCCTTGCCGGACTGCTCGAGTGCGTCCTTGATCACCCACATGTCGCCATAGGTCGAGATCGCGTTCTGGGTCATCCACGGCTCCTTGTACCGCGACTTGAGCTCGGCGATGAGGGCCTCGTGACCCTTCGCGCCCCAGCTTCCAACACACGTCAGCACCCCCTGCAGCAGCTCGGCGCTCACAGTCTGCAGCATGTCCGGCTCGGCGATGGCGATGCCGAACGAGATGGTCGGGATCTTGCCCTGGCCGAGGCCGAATTCATTCATCTTCTCGAGCAGCAGCTTGGCGTCGGAGATCACCGTCGGCAGGAAGAACAACAGATCGGGCTTGGCCGATCGGATCTTCTGCACCAACGACGTCGCATCGGCCAAAGGCGGCGTGAAGGTCTCATCGACCACCAGCTGCAGACCGTTGGCCGCCAGCAGGCGCTCGCGCATCGGCTTGGCCGAGGCCACCGAGGCGGCGGTGTTGTCGCCGATGATGGCGACCGTCTTCGGCCGCTTGCCGGAGGAGCTTTCCGACAGCTTCATGATCTGCGGCAATGCCTGTTCGGCCTGGGAGGCAGCAGTTGCCGACGTCTGGAATACGTACTTGAAGCCGCGGTCGGTGATCAGGTCCGAGTACGACAGCGTGAGTACCGGCAGATTGACCCGCTCCGTCACTTCCGTCACCGCCAGCGTGAACGAGCTGAGGTAGGAGCCGCTCGCCGCTACGAGATCGGTTTCCTGCGCCACCATTCGTTGCGCCGCATTCTTCGCCTTTTCGGTGGTGTCGCCGCAATCGAGGACAACCAGTTTGAGCTTGGCGCCGCCCAGCGCCTTGACACCGCCCTGGGCGTTGATGTGGTCGATCGCCATCTCGGCGCCCTGCCGCATCACGGCACCGGGGCGCGCATAAAGGCCCGATAACGGCACCAGCAGGCCGATCTTGACCTCGGCCGGCTGCTGCGCGAAAGCGCCCGTCGAAGCGAGCGTTGCCGTGGCCGAGGCACCGGCAAGCAATGTACGTCTGGTGAGTGCCGCTTCAGTGAACTTCTTCATGACGACGTCTCCTAGGTTGCATTCGTTCAGTGCGATTCACATTCCGAGGTAGGCCTGACGCACGCGATCGTCGGCGCGTAGTCTCTGGTTGCTACCTTCCAGAACCACGCGGCCGGCCTCCAGGACGTATCCGTGATCGGCAAACTCGAGCGCTTCGGCAACGCGCTGCTCGACCAGCAGAATGGTCACATTCGACTGCCGGCGGATCTCGATCAGCCGCTCGAAAATGAAGTCGGCGACCGTCGGCGCGAGACCCATCGACGGCTCATCGAGCATCAGCAGCTTCGGTGACGAGGCGAGGCCACGGCCGATCGCCAGCATCTGCTGCTGGCCACCCGACAATGTGCCGGCGAGCTGGTCGCGGCGTTCGGCGAGCACCGGCAGCCATGCGAAAATGCGCTCGATGTTCTCTTTCCAGCCCCGTTGCCCGGCGTCAGTCATTGCGCCCATCTCGAGGTTTTCCATGACCGATAGCGAGGCGAAGACCTGCCGTCCCTCCGGCACGTGCGCGATGCCTAAGTGCGGGCGCCGCGAGGCCGGGACCGCCAGCAGATCACGGCCCTCGAACTTGATGGTGCCGGCAGTCGGCTGCACGATTCCCGATATGGTCTTGAACAACGTCGTCTTGCCGGCGCCATTCGGGCCGACAATGGCGACGAATTGCCCGGCCTCGACCTTGATCGAGACGCCCTTCAGCACCGGGATCGCCGAGTAGCCGGCACTGACATTGTCAATGCTGAGCATGGGCCACCCACTTCTTCCCCAGGTAGGCCTCGATCACGCGTGGATCGCGGGTGACGGCTTCGGGCCGGCCCTCGACGAGCACCGCACCGTGATCGAGCACCACAAAGCGATCGACGAGGCGCACCATCGCCTGCATGGTGTGCTCGATAATGGCGATAGTTACACCCTCACTTGCCAGCCGCCTAATTACGGCCACGACCTCATCGGCTTCATCGTGGCCGAGCCCGGCCAGCGTCTCGTCGAGCAGGAGAATGCGCGGCTGGCTCGCCAGGGCGCGGGCAAGCTCCATCAGCCGCAGTTCCTTGGTCGTAAGCTCGGCCGCCATCCGATGCGCGATCGACGACAGGCCAACCCGTGCGACGGCATCGGCGGCGAGCCGGCGTGCCTCGGCATCGGTTTTCGATCGAACATAGGCGCCGACAACGACATTGTCTGAGATCGACATGCGCTGGAACGGCCGCATGATCTGGAAGGTACGGCCGATGCCGGCTTCGCACAGTTCGTGGGGCTTGCGGCCGATCATCACCCGGCCGTCGAGGGCGACCTCCCCGGCATCGGGTCGCAGGAATCCGTTCAACAGGTTGAACAGGGTGGTCTTGCCGGCGCCATTCGGGCCGATGATGCCCAGAATTTCGTTCTGGCGCAGTGCGAACGAGACATCGTCAACCGCCTTCAATCCGCCGAATGAGCGCGAGAGGCCGCGAACTTCCAGTATGACCTTCGACGCTGTCGCCGGCTTTCCAGGAGGCGTCGGCGGCCGCGCCGGCAGCGAAGCAGAATGGTCGATTGCGGCGCCGACGGCAACGACATCCGGCTCGATCGCCGCGCGCCGGCTTCGCAGCAGATCGCGCACTTTCCAGTAGAGGCCCTCCGGCGCCATCAGAATCACGGATATGATTGCAAGGCCGAAGATCACGCCCTGGATGCCGGGAAAGCGTGATCCCATCTCGGCCTGCAGAATCTCGGCAAGCGGGATCAGGATAACCGCGCCGATGATCGGTCCCCAGACTGTACCGACGCCGCCGAACATGGCGACCGTCAGCGCCTGCGCCGACACCAGCATGCCGAATACCGACTGCGGCGTTACCACGAGCAGGACGATGGCATAGAATGCGCCAATTCCGCCCGCGATCGCGCCACTAAGCGTAATCGCCTTGAGCTTCCACGCCAGCGTATTGATCCCCGCGGCTTCCGCCGCCGCCTCGTTCTGCTTGATCGCCAGTAGCGCCATTCCGAATCGCGAGCGCTCGATCGCCTGCGTCAAAAGCACGGTCACAAACATCAAGCCGAGGGCCAGCAAGGTGTAGATCCGACCATCGCCAAACTGCATATAGGCGAACGGGTTCTCCCGCTTGATTGGCAGTGTCACTTCCTGCAGCCCGAGCCATTCGAAAATGTAGAGAATTGCCAGCGGGTAAGCCAACATCGCCAGGGCGAAATAGTGGCCCTGCAGCCGGAATGTCGGGAAACCGACGAGCAGCCCGGCGACGCCGCCGAGCATGGCAGCAATCGGGATGAGCAGCCATGGCGACAAGTCGAAATAGATCTGGCCAAGCGCGGTCGTATAAGCGCCGAGCCCGAAAAAGGCGGCATGGCCAAAGGAGATCAGCCCCGTATAGCCGCTCAGAATATTCCACGACAGCCCGAACACCGCCCAAACCAGCACCAGCGTCATCATCAACTGGTAGTACGAGTTGGTGATTGCCAGCGAGACGGCCGCGAACAGGACCGAGAAGACGAGAATCGGCATGGACGAACGCCACCACTGCATCATCACGTCCTTTCGACCATGCGCCCGAAGAACCCTTGCGGCCGGAAGAACACGATCAGCAGGAACACCACGAAGATCGCGGCATTCTGCAGTTGCGTCGGCAGGACGATGGTCGACATCTGCTGCACCAGGCCGATCGTCATGCCGCCCCAGAAGGCGCCGATGATGCTGCCCATGCCGCCCAGAACCACGCCGGCGTACATGACGATGACGTAATCCACGCCGACATACGGATGAAACGGATAGTTGGTGGCGAGCAGTCCCCCGGCGATGGCGGTGACGCCGGTTCCCAATGCGAAGGCGGTGCGGTGCGCGCGCTCGACATCGATGCCCATGTAGGTCGCAGCGGTCGGATTGTCGGCCGCGGCCCGCAGCGACTTGCCGAGTTTCGAGCGGTTGATCAGCAGCGCCAGACCGGCCATCGTCGCGAATGACAGTACGGCATCGATGCCGCGCGCCTTGTTGACGAAAACGCTGATGTCGAAGAACGGTCCGAGCTCCCAGGCCGAGCTCGATAGCGGTGTGCGGATCGAGGCCAGGACCGATCCGAAGACGATGAGGCCGCCGTTCTGCAGGATGAGGGCGATGCCCAACGTCAAGATCAGCTGGGCATAGTGGCCTTCGCCTTCGAGCTGCGCCGTGCGCGTGCCCGACACCCGCGCGATCAACAGCCGGTGGATGACATAGCCGAACACCGCCAGCATCGGCCCGGCGAGCAGGATCGCGACGAATGGTCCCCAGGTATTGCCGAACGTGGCTTGGACGCCGAGCGCGGTGAAGCAATAGAATGCCGCGTACATGCCCAGCATCATGAAATCGCCGTGGGCGAAATTGATCACGCGCATGACGCCGAAGATCAGCCCCAGCCCGACGCACATGATGCCGTAAATAGCGCCGACCAACAGACCGGCAATCATGGCCTGCAGGAATGCTTCCAGGAATTGCGTCACGGCAAGGTCCCCTCGACGGCCCGATGCTTCGAGCAACTAGTACCCGGGATCACAAATGGCTGACACACATGACGATCGAGGATGCTCGCCGGCCAGGAGCGACGCGCAGGCCGATGCCTATGCATCGGACAAGCGGTGCGACGCCGCCGGCGATCATCCTCGATCGCCCGCAGGGTCGCGACCCACGGTCGCCCGGGGCGTCGGACGCCTCGTCCGTAGCTACGGCTACGGCCTTCGGCGATCCTCCTGCCGGATCGACTCGTGGTTTCGCGATCAGGTGTACCAGCCATTTGTGATCCCGGGTACTAGCCGCGCATCTCCACCCCGGCCCACTCCTCGAGCACTTTGGCGATCGACGTGAAATCCGACGATGGGCCGAAACGCGCATTGGTGATCGCCAGCATCTGCCGGACGGCCGCCCCGCACACCATCGGCACGCCCATCGCCTCGGCCTCATCGACGCATAACTTGACGTCCTTGTAGGAAAGCGCCGTGGTGAAACCGAAATCGAAAGTCCCCGGCAGCACCGCTCGCGGAAACTTGTCCATCGAGGCGGTGTTGCGGCCGCTGCTGGCATTGATGATGTCGATCAGCACGCGGGCGTCGAGCCCGCCCTTCACGCCCATCGCCACCGCTTCGGAGGTGATGACGAGGGCGGCCGCTGCCATCAGGTTGTTGGCGAGCTTGGCGGTCTGCGCCAGACCCGGCTTGTCGCCGGCGTAGAATATCTTGCCGAATACCTTGAGGATCGGCTCTACCGTCGCCAGCGTGGCTTTCGGGCACGATACCAGCACCGCGAGCGTGCCCTTGGCCGCGCCGGTGACGCCGCCGCTGACCGGTGAGTTGACCATGGTGATGTTGCGCGCGGCAAGCGCGGCGGCGATTGCCTTGGCCGCCCCCGGCCCGGTCGTCGACAGATCGATCATTGTGCGTACGCGGGTGCCCTCGATCACACCATCGGCGCCAAGCGCCACGGCCTTGACGATGTCGGGGGTGGGCAGGCTGACCAGCACGATCTCGGCAGCGCAAGCAACTTCGGCTGCCGATCTGGCGACTTGGGCACCGCGCGCCGCGAGTGCCTTCGTTGCCTCGCTCCGGCTATCGTAGATCGACAGCTTGTAGCCGGCATCGAGCAGCCGCTCGCCCATCGGGTTACCCATGCGGCCAATGCCGATGAAACCGATGACCTGGTCGGGCATGTTCCTTCCCCCGGAATGCTGCTCCGTTTGCGGAGCGCCTTCTTGCATCGGCTGCACCGCGAACGACCGCGGCTGCAACTGTGCTCGTTGCGACAAATGTCCAGATTGTCATGCAATCTGTCAAGCATGAGATTCGCATCGACAGGGCCGCCGATGTCGGCCTAGCATTCGCTGTCGAAATCCAGGGAGCCGACTTTGATGCCGCAAGAGACACAGCAGAGCGTCAGCGGCGCACTCGCAGGTCTGGTCGCGTCGGTTTCGTGGAATGATGTCGCGGATCAAAGCCACGAAGCAAAGCGCTCGATACTGAATTTCTTCGCTACCGCAATTGGCTCGGCACATGATCCGGCGCTCACTCGTGCCCTGAATGCCATCGCCCCCTTCAGCGGCGCGGGTACATCAGCGGTCATCGGCAGATCCGAGCGCCTGGACGCGATGTGCGCCGCATTCCTGAATGCCATCAGTGCCAATCTGCTCGACTATGACGACACCCATCCGGGCACGATCATCCACCCGACCGCGCCGGTCATGGCGGCGGTACTGGCGCTCGCCGAGGCTCGCGGCAACTCCGGCCGCGACGTCCTCATCGCCTTTATTCTCGGTGTCGAGGTCGAATGCCGCATCGGCAACGCGGTCTCTCCCGCCCACTACGCGCGCGGCTGGCACATCACCTCGACCTGCGGCGTGTTCGGTGCCGCGGCCGCATGCGCCCGCCTGCTCGGGCTGCCGGCGGACAAGATCGCCAACGCCATCGGCATCGCCGCCAGCCAGTCGGCCGGCATCGTCGAGAACCTGCCGAGTGCAGCCAAGAACGTCAGCGTCGGCAATGCCGCACGCAACGGATTATTCTCAGCCTTGCTCGCGCAGCAAGGCTATGAAGCGGCCGCGCGCGCGATCGAGGGACCACTCGGCTGGGCCCGCGCCATGGGCGACGAGCCGAGCATGGCGGCCCTGATCGGCGGTCTCGGTGAGAACTGGCAAATCGCCAATAACACCTACAAGCCCTATCCCGCCGGCATCGTCTTCCACGCCGTTATCGATGCTTGCTTCAAGCTGCGCGCGCGGCTGCATGGCGAGGTCGGCGACGTTACGTCGGTCACCGTCCAGGGCTCGCGTCTGCTGCTGGCGCGCGGCGACCGCCCGGTTCGCAATGAGCGCGATGCCCGGGTCAGCATTCATCACAGCGTCGCCTGCGGACTGCTGCTCGGCGCTGCCGGCGTGCGCGAGTTCGCCGAACCGATCATCTTCGATGCCGGCGTCGTCGGGATGCGCGAAAAAGTGCGTGCCGAACTCGATACAGCCCTGCCGGATGGCGCTGCGCGGGTTATCGTCCACACCGGTGCGGGGGCGACGCTGTGCGAAGTCGTCATGTCCGCCCGTGGCAGCCTCGCCGATCCGCTCACCGACCGCGATATCGAGGCCAAGCTGAGCGCTTGCGCGCTGGCCGACGGGCCGGGTCGTGACGTCGGTCAACTCATCGATGCGGTATGGCGTCTCGATACTCTTCCCGACGTCAGCGCCTTGATTACCCATGCCTGCAATCGGACGGTCTGAATAGCGACCGACACCTGGAGCCATCAACCGAGGAGCAAGAGAGCGCCATGAGCGAAGAAAGCCTGTTCGAGAAAGGTCTCAAGGTCCGCAAGGAGGTCCTTGGCGAGGACTATGTCAACAAATCCATCGCCGGCGCCGACGAGTTCACGCGCACCATGGCGGAATGGTCGACCGCCTACTGCTGGGGCGCATTGTGGACCCGTCCCGGTGTCGACCGTCGTACCCGCAGTATTGTCAACCTGTCGATGATCGCAGCCCTCAACCGGCCGCACGAGCTGAAGCTGCACGTCAAGGCCGCCCTGAAGAACGGCCTGACCAAGGACGAGATCAAGGAGATCTTCCTGCAGGTCGCAGTGTACTGCGGTGTGCCGGCCGGCATCGACAGCTTCCGTCTCGCCCGCGAGGCATTCGCCGAACTCGACAAGGAGAAGGCCTGAACCGCGTCGACCGCCGGCGAGGTCGGCTCAGTTGCCTGTCGCCACTTCCGGCGTCGAGAAGAACAGATCGGCGATCGAGGCCGGCTTGCTCTTGAGCGAGCCGACCTCGTGCATGAAGCCGGCATAGGCCATCACGTTCTCCGGCTTCAAGGTGTACTTGGTGGTCGGCTCATTCAGGATCGCCACCAGTTCGTCCACGGTCCAGCCCTTGCCACCGATCGAACTCGAGCAGCAGCGCGGCAGCGGAGCGCCTGTCCTCGGCGATCATCTCCTGCGCCCGCTTCAGCGCCTTGACGAGCGCACCGCACAGCTTCGGGTTCTCAGTCTGGAACCTGGTGGTAGTCGACATCATCGTGAAGGTTGTCGAGCCGCCCATGATGTCGTCCGAGTTCATGAGGGTCTTGATTGCCGGGTCGTTGCGCTCGCGCTGATCGAACGGGGCCGAAGCCCAATGCGCGATGATGTTACCGCTGCCCGACAACAAACCCACGACTGCGTCGGGATGGGCCATCGTCACAGTGGCCGGATCGAACCGGAACGTCTGGTCGGGGCCAAATTTCTTGCGGGCATAAATCTGCATGATGATCGAGGGGATCGACACCTTGATCGCTGTCACCGCGATTTTTTGCTTGTCGGTGACGTCATCGAGCGCCTTCAATTGGTCGGCGCGGGCATTGAGCCGCATCGGGATCGAGCTGATCGCTGCGATCGCCTTCACTGCGGCGCCAGAGCGCGTGCGATCCCAAAGGATCAGGAACGCCGGCGGCCCGGCAGTTACGACATGTGCTGCCCCTGAAAGCAGCGCATCGTTCATGGCCGCTGGTCCACCGATGTTCGACCAGTTGACCGTGACCTTGATGCCGGCCTCAGCGGCGTATTTCTCGACAAGAGCGTGTTTCTGCATCATGTGGAGCGGCAGAAAGCCGAAGCCGCCGGCGCCCAGAGGGATTTTCAGCTCGTCCACCTCTGCCCGAGCGATCGTCGTGCCAGCATAAAGTAGTGCGCCCAATATCAGCGCCGATATGAGTTTCATCTTTGCCTCCCGGACCGCATCATTGCTGTCGGTGTCTGAGGGAACGCGCCTATCTGGCTGTCGGAACGCAGTGGCTGATCAGCGGCGCAACATCGGCTGCCGCCTCGATCCCCCAGCAGGCAGCAATGGCCTCGTCCATTTGCACCGGCGACAGCACCCTCGCCTGGTCTCGGAACTTTGCTTCGAGCTGCGCGTCGCTGAGCGGCCGCGCGAGGTTACCGAGCGATTGCTCGAGCTTCATGCTGAGCGTGCGGCCATCCTTAAGGCGCACGGTGACATCGACGCCATCCTCGCTGATGTTCGGATCGGCAACGGCGGTGGTCGCCTCGCGCAGCCCCTTGAGCGCCGGCTCGTTGACCGCGGCATCGGTGAACTCGGCGAGCCCGCCCTTGCCGCGGCCGAGTCCGATCGCGGTTGCGTGATAGATCGAGAACTTGCCTTCGAGGCCGGTGCTGATCGCCTGCTTGTTGCACAGGTCGAGCACCAGCGGGGCGACCCGCAGTTCGACGGCTGCGATCTCCTCAGGTCTGAGGTCGTGCTTGGCGCGCAACTGCATGCAGGCGTCGATCGTCGGATGCACCACGATGCCGCAGGGAAACGGCTTGTAGGCATTGAACCGCAATTCGAAAGTCTCGCCGAGGCCGCTGGTGAGCTTCTTGAGATCGTAGGCGGCCGCAGTCACTGCCGCGAACCCGCGCGGGCCTTCGAGCGGCAAGCGGCCCGAGGTGAAGCCCTGCTTGGCCAGCAGCGCTGCCATGTAGCCGCTCTGCGCCGAGCGGCCGGGATGGAAGGCCTTGCCCATCGAGCCGAACATTTCGCGGATGCCCGCCGCCTGCGTCGCCGCAAGCCCGATCGCGTAGGTCATCCGCTCGTTATCGAGGTCGAGCAGTTTGGCCACGGCGACCGCCGCGCCGAACACGCCAATCGAGCCGGTGCTGTGCCAGCCGGCGTCGTAGTGGGCGGGATACGTGGCATTGCCGATCCGGGAGACGACCTCGAACCCAAGTATGAAGGCGTTGAGGAAGTCCGCCCCCGTCACCTCATTTGCACTGGCGTAGGCGAACAAAGCGGAAGCAACTGGTGAACTCGCATGGATGTAGTTGCGCGGCAGCGTGTCGTCATAGTCGTGCACGTGCGAGCTGATGCCGTTCAGCAGCGAGGCCAGCAGCGGGTCGAACCGCTCCTTGCGCCCGAGCACGCTCGCGGTGGCTGGCCCGGAAAACGGGCCAAGCGCGGCGATTGTCATGTCCATCGCCGGGTGATCAGCACCGCCCAGCGCGCAACCGACGATGTTGACCAGGGCGCGCTTGGCCTCATGGCGAACGTCTGGTGGAGTACGATCGAGGCGGCTGTCGCGAACGTAGCGCACCACTTCAGCGGTGTATGTCATCAAGCCAGCCTCTTGCGATGGACCTTCACATATGGAGCCGAGCGGCTCGGCGTCGAGAAATACCGGCCGAAGATCGCGTCGCCAAGCGCTAACCGATCGTGGCGCAAGGCGTCGCGAACAAGCGGTGAACTTCTCTTCTGATGCCGGATTTCCTTCCAGCCGCGGCGGGACAGAGTTGCCACCCGATACGTCTATCTGTCAATCTCGACCGGCCTCTGGAAGGCGTGCCAGTGGTCAAGTCCCTCGCAGCTGCGAGGTCCAGAGATGAAACTCAAGAACATTGCTGGACTTCGGCGGAACCGATAGCCTCCGGCACTTGTCCGCATTTCGCGCCTTGTTGACGTATTCTGGCGGATCAAGCGCAGGTGCGTGCGTTGTAGTGCAATGGTGGCGCAGACCATCGAAAAAGCGCAGCGAGTGACGAATGACGCCGCTAGACTGGAATACGGTCCGCTCGACGCCCTTGTTCGGCGCGATGCCCACAGATGTGATGCAGGCCCTGGTCGAGAAGAGCGGACCGCGGACCTGCGGTAAGGGCACCATCCTGTTCCAGCAGGGAGATCCAGCCAACGATTTCTTCGTGGTGCTTGAGGGCTGGGTGAAGCTCTATCGGCTGACCGCCGAAGGCGAGGAGGCGGTCGTTGCCATCTTCAAGCGCGGCGAGACGTTCGCAGAAGGTGCGATGTTCATGGGCGGTCGATATCCCGTGACCGCGGAAATCGTCGCACCTTCCCGGCTGCTGCAAGTGGACGGCAAGGCGTTACGTCAGAAGATCAGGGAAAATCCAGACCTCGCGTTTCCGATGCTCGCCTCGGCCTCGGGCCACCTCAAAGCCCTGGTCGACCAGATCGAGCAAATCAAGCTGCTTTCCGGCTCCCAGCGTGTCGCCCAGTTCCTGCTGCGGCTATCTCCGGACGCCCAGGGCGCGACCGTGGTCGGCCTGCCATACGAGAAAGCCCTGATCGCCAACCGCCTCGGAATGAAACCGGAAAGCCTATCGCGATCACTATCCAAACTGCGGCACCTTGGTGTCACCGTCGATCGCGAGCAGGTCGTGATTGCCGATGTCGAACGGCTGGCACGTTTTGTCGAGAACGGCGACGCCCGCCTCGATTAGAAAATGCCGCAGGCTCAATGGCTGGTACCCTCGGACGAGGTGATCTTGTCGTTGACGTTGTACGTTCCCGACGGCTTCGACGTCGGCAGCCGCATTACCTCGATGAGCGTTGCCGCGTCGCAGACGATCAAGGCACTGTCGTTCTCCCAGATGCCGACCAGCGCGTGGCGGCCATGGCGGTCAAACTCGACGTGCGCCGCAACCTTGCCCGGGGTCAGTGTCCGGGCAATCTCCAGCGTCTCCTTGTCGACGAGGTCCAGCGCATCCTTGGCCGTGCTACTCATCGTGTCGTCGGCCCAGGCGTAGCGACTTTTCTCATGACTGCGCATGAAAAAAACCGGGGCCGCCGGTCCGGGTGGACCGCGGCGCGGGCCGACCGGCGTCGGCACCCGCAACTCCTTTATGAACTGGGTCAGGCGAAACTGGCAGGGCTTTCATTCAGGCGGCGATTCGAAGGCCGGATTTCTTCAGGATGCGCGTCGACACAAGCACGTCACGCGCGCGGCAGGCGGCACCCAGCAGCGCGGCGATGCGTGCGATCTTGGCTTCGATCTCATCGTCGGAGCTGCCATGCACCATCGCGAACAGATTGTACGGCCACAATGGCAGTCGCCGGGGCCGCTGATAGCAGTGCGTGACAAAGTCGAGCGCGCCGATCTCGCGTCCAAGCCGGCTGATCTGCTGGTCACTCACATCCCACACCGTCATCGCGTTGCGGGTAAGGCCGAGCGCATAGTGATTGGGCACGATGCCGATACGGCGGACGATGCCATCATCGAGCATCCGCCGGAGGCGGGCAACGACATCGGCGGCCTCAACGCCGACCTGGACTGCAATCGTCTCGTAGGGGCGCGGCACCAGAGGCAGGCCGGCCTGGGTCGCGACCACGATCGCCTTGTCGATCTTATCGAGTTGCCGGCCGGTCATGCCGTCACCTTCAGGCCGATGAAATATTCCTCGAGCTTTGGAAACGCATGTACGACGAGGCCGGTACTCGACTCGATCGCAGCGATCATCTCGTCGATGCGGCCAGGCGTACTGGTCGCGAGCACGAACCACATGTTGAGGTCATGCTGCCGCTCGTAGTTGTGCGCCACTTCCGGATAGGCGTTGACGATGTCGGCGACTTCCTCGAAACGATCGGCAGGCACCGCCATGGCACACAGGCAGAATGCGCCGCCCATGCGGTCAGCATTAAACATCGGGCCGAAGCGGGTGATGACACCGCATTGCCGCAACCGGCCGATCCGCTCGATCAGTTCACCCTCGCTGAGATGAAGCGCCTCGCCCACTTCGGCGAACGGCCGCTCGCTCAGCGGAAAGCCGCCCTGCAGCGCATTGATGATCGAACGGTCGATTTCGTCGAGCATGTCATGCCGCCTTGAACCGGGCGCCGCGCTGCACGAAGCAGCGACGGCTGAACAACAGGTCGTGCTGGCGGGCTTCGCCGGCTGCGATTTCAGCCAGCGATTGCACCTGGCCCTCGACGGTCGAACGATCGCGTCCATGCACCATGCAGAACAGATTGAACGGCCATGCCGGCAGACGGCGCGGGCGGCGGTAGCACAGGGTGACGAAGGGCTCGGCCGCGAACCTTGCACCCATTGCATCGACCGCCTCGTCGGGCATGTCCCAGACCGCCATGGCATTGGCGGTGATCCCGAGCGCGCGATGACGCACGATCAGTCCGAAGCGCGAGACGATGCCGGCGCGGATCAACCGATCGAGGCGGGCGATCACCTCGTCCTCGGCCATGCCGCAGCGTTTTGCCAGCGAAAGGAATGGCCGTGATTGGATCTCGAGGCCATCTTCGAGCTCGCCCAGGACGACCCGATCGGCGCGCTCGATGACCATGTCAGTGCCAAGTGGGCGCAGCGCCTGGCGTGACCCGGCAGCATCTGGCGGCATGTCGAGCGGAAACCCGAGGTCGAGGTAGTAGGCACGCTCCAGCGGCAATTCGAGAATGTCGTGCCCGGTGGCGGTGCGCAAGCGCTCAAGCGCCGACCGCAGTGCGTCCACGCTTGCCGCGGTCACCACGAACCATAGATTGAAGGCGTGCTCGCGCTCGTAATTGTGATTGACGCTGGGATCGGCGCTGACAGTCGCGGCGACCTCTTCGAGCCGTTCATTCGCCACGCGCATCGCCGCGAGCACGCTGGCGCCGACCGTGTTCGGCCGCACCGTCGCGCCGATCCGCGACAGGGCGCCGGCGGTCTGCAATTGCCGCAACTCTGCGAGCACGTGGTCTTCGTCGGTGTCGACCGCCCTTGCAATCACTGCGAACGGGCGCGGCACCAGCGGCAACGAGCGTTGCCAGCCGTCGATCAGAGCTCGTTGCGTGGCGGTCGGCTGCATGGTTGCTACTGCCCGATCCGGTGTGCGCGCGCGGTAAACATGATGCCGCTGGGCTTGCGCGCCGGCAGCTCCGCGAGCTTGGCGAACGTGCGCGTGTCGTAGACGTCGACCCGGTCGGCATCGCGCACCGACACCCAGACCTCGTGCCCGCGCGGTGTGAACTCCATGTGCAAGACCGCCGGTCCCGGCTGCAACCGGTGCACGACCTTTAGCGACGCGGCGTCCACCACCTCGACGGTGTCGTTCAGCGGATGCGCGAAGTTGACCCAGGCATGTCGACCGTCGGGCCGGGATACCGCGAAGATCGGCTGCCCGTGGGTGGCGATGCGGCCGAGTTCCGTGAAGTTGCGGGCATCGACGGCGAGCAGCTCGTGGCGGCCCACTGCCGGCAGCAAGAAGCGGTCGCCCATCAATGCCCAGCCTTCCATATGCGGCATCTTGTAGACCGGCAGCGGCGCCTCGCCGCGGCCGTAGCCGGAAAGCACACGACGGGCCTTCGGCTCCGGCTCCCACAGATCGACGTGAACAAGCCCATCCTCGCCAAACAGGCCGGCGATGTAGTGACGGCCGTCCGGCGTGACGTTGGCGTCGTAAGGCAGTCGGCCGACATCGGCGAGCCGCGTCACTTTGGGCTTGGCGAGATCGGGACCGGAGAAATCGGCAATCCAGATCTGGCCGCCGTCGTAAAGCGCATAGACGAACTGCCGTCCCGGTGCGTCGGTAAGGCCGACAGTCTTCGACGGCTTGGCGAGACCGCAGTCGGCCGGAATATCAGCGACCATAGCCAGGGTCACGGCGTCGAACACCCGGATGCCGCCGGGCTCGTAGTTGGAAACCGCGATCAGCCGGCCATCGTCGGAGATCGCGCCGCCGATCGCGTTGCCCGCTTGGATTATGCGGTTCTTGATCCGCGCCTCCAACATGTCGACCTGGGTCAAACCGCCGTCGCGGCCGAAGACATAGGCATACCGCTCGTCGCACGAGAACACCGCCGAAGCGTGGGACATGTCGCCTAGTCCCTCGACGCGGGCCAAGACGCTGCGGCCGGTGGTTTCGACGATCAGCAGCGAGCCGGTCGCCCGTTCGATGACGACGCCGAGATCACCGGTGCCACGCGCCATCATCGCCGCCGGTACGGTTGCTGCCGCCACACCCGGCATGACGGCTGCGCCGCCGGCAATTGCGGCCTTCAACACGTCGCGCCGTTTCATGGCGGAAATCCTTCCTTGAGGCGATCTGCGATCCATCTGGCTTCCGCCTCGCTG
This sequence comes from uncultured Alphaproteobacteria bacterium, assembly GCA_963741505.1. GTDB lineage: Bacteria > Pseudomonadota > Alphaproteobacteria > Rhizobiales > Hyphomicrobiaceae > JAKFWF01. The sequence continues at coordinate 89,913 of CAVUIJ010000024.1, forward strand.
ATGAGGCCGCGCCACGGCGGCATCGGCTTGCCAGGAATGCCATCGAGAATGATCTGCGCGATGCCCTCTGCCTCGAGGTGGGCAATTTCGGCCGGCAGCAGCGGACTGCCGAGGCCACCCTTCAGCGTCATGCCATGGCATGAGCCGCAGTCCTGCCGCACCAGTGCTGCGAGCTCTGCCCGCCGGGTATCATCCGGCGCGGCGGCAGCCGAGACGGCGCACCCGAACAGTGCCGCGATGCTACTGTGCCGCAACAGCGATTTCGTCGCCGACGCCATGAGCGCACCCTTGGAGAGCCAAGGCGAGATCGACGACCTCGCCGATGATGAACAAGACCGGGCTCGGCAGTGCGGCCACAGCCACGTCGCCGGCGATCTGGCCGAGCGTCGAAACGAGGTGCTGCTGCTCGCCTTGTGTGCCCCTGCTGATCGCTGCGACGGGGGTCCAGGAACAACGCCCATGCTCGACCAGCCTCGCGGCAATCTCGCCGATGTTGGCTAGCCCCATATAAACGACCAGGGTGGTGCATTGATCGGCGAGGCCCGCCCAGTCGAAATCGAGTGGCCGATCAGCTTTGCGGTGACCGGTGATGAAGCGAACGCCGGTCGCGAGATTGCGATGCGTCAGCGGCAACTTGAGGCTTGCCGCGCAGCCCTGCGCCGAAGTGATGCCCGGCACGACCTCGAACGGGACACCGGCCGCAGTCAACTCGAGTGCCTCCTCGCCGCCGCGTCCGAACAGGAACGGATCGCCGCCCTTGAGCCGGACGACCGTGTGCCCAGCGCGGGCGAGACGAACCAATAGCTTGTCGATCTGCGGCTGCGGCATCGGATAGGATCCGGCGCGCTTGCCGACATCGATGCGCTGAGCTCGCGCCGGCGCGAGATCGAGTATGGCGGCGGAAACCAGTCGATCGAACACGACGACATCCGCCTGCCCGAGTGCGCGAACCGCCTTGACCGTCATGAGTTCGGGGTCCCCCGGCCCGGCTCCGACGATAAGCACTCGCCCACCCCGCATAGCGTCCCTCCGATCTCGGCGATGTGATGGTCACACTAGCGGCGTCGATATGATCGTATCTTGACTTCGGTTAGCTTGATCTGCGTCAAGATCTTGTCTCGGGGCCGGATCGTGATCCTGACCTGCTCCCGACTTTTCGGACCACCGAAAATTTGAGAGATTGCCCGCTCAGTCGGAGTGGCAGACGCGCCAGAGCAGGTTCACGGTCGAGCAGATTGTGGCGATCCTGAGGGAGACGGATCGCGATCGGGTGGCGGCGGTGTTGCAGCTCGAAGGCAACTCCAGCGGCTGCCTCACCACCATTCCGCTGCCGCTCACGGTCACCGGACGGCCGAAGCCGCCGCTGGTACTTTCGAACAGCCGACCCAAGGGGTGAGCAACCTGACCAGCACCAGCGTCGAGCTATGATGATCGCGGCTCCAGCTTGCCAATGGGCGCGGCGCACGGCCGGGCAGGTTCGATATCGCCACTGCGCTGTGATGACATTTGCGCGTGACGTCGATCGATGCATGCCTTTATCCACGGCTGCGAGAGCCGCCGGGCGCGCTCGCTGGGCGCGAGGCCGGCAAGCATCGGGCACAGCTCCGGATCGAAATCACCATCGGCAAGTGTGGCGACGCACACGCGTAGCCTCCGCACCTGGTTGCAATTAGCGGCAAGCTAGGTGATGGAGCACCGACTACATTGACCTGCATCAACTTGGCGGTCACTTGACAAGCAGCGACTTGCCAAAGGCCTCCCCCGCCTTAGCAAATACGGCGAGCCTGTCGGGGCGAGGAAGGGAAAATGCTGATCGATCGCCCCCCGACTGCCGAACGCTCGAGACCTGCTTGTCATGCTCGGGCTGGGCGCGATCGTCGCGGCGCCGCCTGGCAGCGGCACACGCGCGCCAGCGTACTCAGGTCGGGTCAGGCAAACGAAGGCGACCGAGATCCTCTCTGGAAATCTCCCGCTTTAGAAAACTGGCGGTTACGCGATCGACGCTGTCGATATGAGCCAGGATGGCGCCGGCCAACTCGACACTCAGAAACCGTCGCAGCGCCTGCATGTCGCCCAGCTCGATTGCTCTACGCCCTTCGGCGAGGGCGGACAGAATGATCCGGTGCTGTGCGATGTGACAATGAAGGACCGGCACGTCCTCCATCCGCATCAGTACCTCCTCCCGTTCGAAATGGCCCTCTGTCTCGACTTCGATTTCGCGCAGTAGTCGTGGCAGGTCCTGCTCCGGTGCCGCGGGCACTTGTGCCAATAGCGCCTCGATACGTGCGTGGTCCTGATCCATCAGCGGCACATGCAGAACGAGAGTGGGAAGCTTCATCGCCACGGCTCCATCAATGGCGGCCCATGGGCAGGCCAGGGGTCACCAGTCTGCCTCTCGGCTATGCCCAGCGACTTGACTTAAGCTACTTCGAGCGCTGTTTTGGTGGCTCAGTCGGCCATGTCGTTGTTGGCCAGCATGCCACGAGGACGCGTCGGACCGGCCGGCGCGCGGTTGCCAACCAGGCTCCAACTGTACGTAAGCGCAGCGGTCACTTCGGCGTCGAGGCGCTTGTGAGACGATCATAAGTCTTGGCCGGGGCCGATGCCGGCCGCATCAAACAGGGATCCAGCCAGCGCTCGAAATAGCCGGCGGTTGGATTACCGATCGATGTTGGATTCCCGTGGAAACCCGTGTCTAACTGATGTTCATCGCGAGGTGGAAGTGGGCCCAATGATTGGAGTAAGCGGTACCGCTGTGGGTGTGACGAAGGCGCGGCCACGGCGCCCGGTGCGGTGGTATCGCTCTACTGCAATCGAAATCCTGCAGTTCGCGATACTTGCCGCCGCACTCGCTTGGGTGGTCGTGCGTGGCGCCCAAGGCATGGGCTACAATTGGCAGTGGGCGAAGGTCCCGCGCTACTTGTATCGGTTTGTCGACGGCGAGTTCGTCCTCGGCCCGTTGGCCAAGGGACTGCTGGTGACGCTCGATATCACCTGGATCGCCATGATCCTGACGATCGCGATCGGGATCGGCGTTGCAATCCTGCGGCTGTCGGACTCGCTCGTCGGGCGGGCCATCGCCTGGATCTATATCGAAGTGATCCGCAACACGCCGATCCTGGTGCAAATCCTGATCATCTATTTCATCATTGGCCGCATCTTCTCCATTCCGCGCTTCTGGGCCGGCGTTCTCTGCCTTGCTCTGTACGAGGGCGCCTTCGCTGCCGAGATCATTCGCGGCGGCATCGTCTCGGTGCGCAAGGGCCAGTGGGAGGCAAGCCGCAGCCTCGGCCTGTCGACTTTCGACACCTACCGCGACATCGTCATTCCGCAGGCGATACCGCTCATGCTGCCGCCGCTCGCCGGTGTGCTGGTCAACCTCGTCAAGCATTCAGCGATCGTCAGCGTCATCGCGGTGTTCGACCTTGCGACCCAGGCGCGCACCGTCGTCTCGGACACGTTCCTCGCATTCGAGATTTGGTTCACCGCAGCCTGCATGTATCTTGGCATTACGATCAGCCTGTCGCTTGTCGCTTCGTGGCTGGAGCAGCACTACAACAGATCCAACCGCGCCTGATGGAGGAGACGATGATGAAATTCCTGACACGCCTGTTTGGCGGTCTGCTGATTGCAGCGAGCATGCTGCTGGCATCTGGTCCGGCCGATGCCCAGGGCAACATGCTCGACACGATCAAGAAGCGCGGCAAGTTGCAGGTCGGCTATGGCAGCTTCGTACCATGGGCAATGCGCGACAAGCAGGGCAACTGGATCGGCTTCGAGATCGATGTGACGACCAAGCTGGCCAAGGACATGGGCGTCGAGGTCGAACTGATGCCGACGGCTTGGGATGCCATCATCCCATCTCTGATCGCCGGAAAGTTCGACGCCATCTTCGGCATGACCGTGACCGAGCCGCGCAAGGAGCAGGTGGACTTCACCGCGCCTTATTCGCAGTCGGGCGTGGGCGTCGCCGCCAACAAGCAACTTGCCTCGGCGTTGAATTGGCCCGACGGCTATAACGATGCCAAGGTGACGTTCGCCTGCCGGCGTGGCATCGCCGCCTGCAAGGTGATCGAGGAGCGCTGGCCAAAGGCCACGCTGCGGCAGTTCGACGACGATGCCATCGCCTTCCAGGAAGTGATCAACGGCAACGCGCACGCCGTGATGAGCAGCGAGCCGAAACCGACGTTCTTCACGCTGCAGAACCCGGAAAAGCTGTTCCGGCCGACCACCGACTACGTGACCACCGGCGTCGAGGGATTTGCCCTGCGCAAGGGCAATCCGGACGCGATCGCCTATTTCAATGATTGGATCGGCAAGAACAAGGACTGGCTGAAGGAGCGCCATACCTTCTGGTTCAAGACGCGCGATTGGGCTGACAAGGTTGCTGCCAACTGATCGAGCGGAGGCGGGAGGGCTATGAATGCCTCTGCCCTCCCGAGCTGCATGATGCTCCCAAGCACCGCCAGTGCAAGACCCGATGCGTCGCGGCCACCGCCGTCGCGGCGGCGCCGGCGCCTGACCCGGACCGATGCCGTCCTGGCGACGATGGCTTTGGCGCTCATCACCTTCGTCGTCTGGCAGACCCACACCGTTCTCGACTATCGCTGGAACTGGAGTTCGATCTGGCCCTTCGTGCTGAAGACCGATCCGGCAACCGGCCGAACTCGAGCCCAACCTGATCATCACCGGTCTCGTCACCACGTTGCGGTTGGCAGTCTGGGGCATCCTGCTGTCGGGCGCCATCGGCATCGCCATGGGTCTGGCGCGGACGTCGAAGCGGCTGTTGCCCCGTCTGATCGGCGGCAGCTACGTCATGCTGATCAGGAATATCCCGCCGGTCGTGTTCGTTTTCATCTTCTTCTATTTCATTGCCAGCCAGATCACGCCGGCGTTGGGCTTGGCCGACCGGGTCCGCGACGCCGGTCCTGCTGCGCGTTGGCTGCTGTCGGTCCTGTTCGGCGACGTGAGGCTGATCGAGAATTTCGTGATCGGGTTACTGTGTCTTTCGTTCTTCACCGGTGCCTACGTGACCGAGATCGTCAGGGCCGGTATCCAGTCGGTTTCGAGGCAGCAGATCGAGGCTGGCGAAAGCCTCGGACTTTCGAAGGGCGACGTCATGCGATTCGTCATATTTCCGCAAGCGGCTCGAAACGTCCTGCCGCCGATGGCCGGCCAGTTCATCCAATTGATCAAGGACAGCTCGCTCGTCTCGCTGGTCTCGATCCAGGAACTGTCATTCATGGCCCAGGATGTGCAGGTGTCCACCCAACGCGTATTCGAGGTGCTGATTTTCGTGGCGGCAATCTACTTCGTAATCTGCTTCGGCCTGTCGCGCGTGTTCGAGTGGCTCGAGCGGCGCGCGGCAGTTGCCTATCGCTAGCGAGCCATGCATGAGCCCACAGCCGACAGCCAGCGCCACTACCCAACCCATCATCGAGATGCGCGGCGTCAACAAATGGTTCGGCCAATTTCACGTGTTGAAGGACATCGACCTCGACGTCGGCCGTGGCGAGCGCGTTGTCGTCTGCGGTCCATCTGGCTCGGGCAAGTCGACGCTGATCCGCTGCCTCAATCGTCTCGAAGAGCACGACGAGGGCCGCATCGTCATCGACGGCACCGTGCTCGACGACGATACGCGCCATATCGCTGCCGTGCGCCGCGAGGTCGGCATGGTGTTCCAGCAGTTCAATCTGTTTCCACATCTGACCGTGCTCGACAATTGCGTGCTGGCGCAGGTCCGCGCCCGCAAGACGCCGCGCGCCGAGGCCGAGCAGCGCGCGATGAGCTATCTCGAACGCGTCCGCATTCCCGAGCAGGCCGGCAAGTTTCCCGGCCAGCTGTCCGGCGGCCAGCAGCAGCGCGTCGCCATCGCGCGATCGCTGTGCATGGAGCCCAAGATCATGCTGTTCGACGAGCCGACCTCCGCGCTCGACCCGGAAATGATCAAGGAGGTGCTCGACGTCATGGGCGACCTGGCGCAATCCGGCATGACCATGATCTGCGTCACCCACGAGATGGGTTTCGCGCGCAAGGTTGCCGACACCATGGTGTTCATGGATGGCGGGCGGATCATCGAGTCGTCGCCGCCCGCGGCGTTCTTCTCGAGTCCGACGTCCGAGCGAACACGCCAGTTCCTCAACCAGATCCTGTCGCACTGACGAAATGAAAGGCACGACGATGTATTTGCGAAATACCTGGTACGCGCTGGCCCGACGCGACGAATTGGGCGATAGCCTGTCCCCCTTCACCGTGCTGGGCGAGCGCATCGTCGCCTTCCGTCGTTCGGACGGCACACCGGCTGCGATCGAGGATGCCTGCCCGCACCGCAAGCTGCCGTTGTCCATGGGGCGCCGCGAGGGAGACACCATTGTCTGCGGTTATCACGGGCTGACGTTCGATGGCACCGGCAGCTGCGTCGCAGCGCCGACGCAGGCCAGGATTCCGTCGACTGCCAAGGTCAAATGCTACCCGCTCGCCGATAAATGGGGCCTGGTTTGGATCTGGATGGGCGATCCCGGCCGGTGCCGACATGGCCAAGATCATCGCCATCGACAACCACGGCAGTCCCGGCTGGACACTGACCAACGGCGACTCGATGGTGTGCGGCTGCAATTACCTCTACCTGACCGACAACCTGCTCGATCCCTCGCACGTCGCCTGGGTGCATGTGACGTCGTTCGCGGCGCCCGGCACCGAAAGCACCCCACTCGAGGTGAAGGCTACCGACAGCGGCGTCGTGGTCTCGCGCTGGATGCTCGACCGGCCGGTGCCGCCGTTCTATGCCCCGCTCGTCAAATTCGAGGGCAATTGCGACCGGCTGCAGCATTATGAGGTGCGCTATCCCGCACTCGGCATCAACATGTCGATCTATACCCCGGCGGGTCAGGGGGGTGCGGGCAAGCAGCTTCCGGCCGATGCCTACCGCATGGTCTCCTACCATTTCCTGACCCCGGTCGATGACACCACCACGCGGTATTTCTGGCTACAACATCGCAATACCGACGCCGACAATGCCGAGATAACGGCGCAGGTCGCGGCCGGCGCCCGCCGCGCCTTCGAGGAGGACCGGATCATTCTCGAAGCGGTACAGAAGGGCATGGCCGCGAAGACGAGCCCGCACCTCGACCTCGCCCTCGACGCCGGCGCGCTCCGCTTCAGACGAAATCTGCAGGCCTTGATCGACAAAGAGAAGGCAGCGGCCAAAAGCTAAATTGCAGGCGGTACCAATGGCCCACCGCACGCGCACGAGGAGTTCGAGGCATTGACAGCAAGCATCGAAGATCCGCCGACACCGCCCACCGCCGCGACCGTGACCTTCGTGTATTCGAAGAAATCAGTGACGTGGGACGGCAAGCACAAGAGTCTGCTCGAACTCGCCGAGGCGGTTGGGCTCAAGCCGGACTTCAGCTGCCGCAGCGGCATCTGCGGCACGTGCGCGTGCGAGTTGCTTTCCGGCGAAGTGGTCTATTTCGAAGAACCGCTCGACCCGCCGGAGGACGGCATGGTGCTGATCTGCTGTTCGCGGCCCGTCGGCGATGTGAAGCTCAATATCTGACGTCCGAGACAACGGATCAATCGCAGGGCCGCCATGACCATTGACATGCACTCCCACTACTACGGCGGCCTCGTCGAAGGACTCGAGTGTCGCTCCGCGCGACCGACGGTGACCACCAACGAGAAGGGCCAGCGGATCCTCAATGCCATGACGGCGTCGACGGTGATGTCGGCCGGATACACCGATCTTGCCGCGCGCCTTGCCTTCATGGACGCTACCGCGATCGACACGCAGCTGCTGACCTTCCCGGGCGCGCTCGGCGTCGACGTGATGCCGATCGCCGAATCGCTCGCGATCGTGCGCGACTACAACGACCATCTCGCCGCAGGTCTGCCTCGGTAGCGGCGGCAGGTTCGTCGGATTGGCCGGACTCCCGCTGGCCGATATGTCGCTCGCCGCCGAGGAACTGCTACGGGCACGCCAATCCCTCAGGCTTCTCGGCGCGATTCTGCCCGGCAACTATTTCTTGTCGATCGCGGCGGCTCAGTTGCTTCGCCCCGTGCTGGCTGCGGCTGATGACGCTGGTGCACTGGTCATGATCCACCCCGGCCTTATGTCCGGCGAGCTGCCGCCTGCACCTTACTCGGACAACTCGATCCTGCGCGCCTCGGCGCTGAACCTGCAGGCGTCGCTGTCGCACATGGCATTGACGATCATCGCCGCCGGCTTCCTCGATGCCTATCCAAACGTCACATTTCAGGTTGTCAATCTCGGCGGCACGCTGCCCTTTATTCTCGAGCGCATGGATGCGATCGCGGCAACGCGAGAGCTGCCTGCGACCATTACCGTCGAGCACATGCGCCGGATGGTCTATGACTGCGCGTCGCTCGGGCCGCGCGCACTGGAAATCGCCGTCAAGGTGATCGGTGCCGACCGCATCATGCTCGGAACCGACTATCCGATCTTCGCACCGGACGCCGTCCGGAATACGGTCCGGCGAGCCGACATCCCAGACGACGCGAAGGTCGACATTCTGACCAATACCGCTCAAGCGATCATCAATCGTTATCGCTGAACGATGGCTCGACTCCCGGTATTGCCGATGCGCCTTGATCGCACGTTCGGCCATGCGTCCAGAGCCAGTGCCGAAAGCTCCGTCGACAACGGGGCACGGGCCCGTCAGCCAGTGGAGTTGATTGAGCCGAGTGCTTCGCGCAACGCAAGCGCCAGTTGTTCGTCGTCGCCTTCCTCGGTTGCCATCAGATCGACGACGAGAATGCCCTTCTCGATCTGTCCCTCGCCGACGCGGACCGAGGGGCTTCTATGCATGAGACGTCGGCATATTTCCTCGGCGCGCTTGGCCGGGTGGATGTTGATCGCGAGCCGCGGCAAGGCGCCATCGCGTCGTCCGGCGATGATCTCGGCGGCAAGACCGGGCGTTCCCTCGACCCGCTCCTGCAGACGCCGCAGCCTGGCGTGGGTGGCTGCGTGCCACGCGCCATGGTCACGCTCGACAAATTCTGCGAGTGCGACCATCAGGCCGACTATCGCCTCTTTCGAGGCCTTGAACCCCCGTCCTATTCCGTGCCGCGGCAGGGACGGCGGCGGGCTATTGCCGAAGAACGCAGCGGGCGCGACGAAGGCCGCCGGCCGCACGTCCATGTCGAGCATTTGCAGCGCCGCGGACGCGACGAGATCGCGCCGCCCGGCCAGGATTCCCGACGCCTGCGGCCCGCCGATCGCCTTGCCGCCTGAATAGACGACGAGACTTGCACCTGCAGCCAGCGGCGCCCGCAAATTTGAAACCGGTGGTAATTGCGCGGCGGCATCGACAATTAGCGGTATGCCACGGCGGGCCGCGACTTCAGCGAGGAGCGGCAGGTCCTGCTCCGTCGCGCTCGAGGCATTGCCGAGAAGTGCCACCGTCTTCGGACCGATGGCCGTTTCGATTTCCCAGTCTTCGAGGCCACGCACGCCCGCATCGGTTTGCCGATCGGCAGTGCCGATGTCGACCAATCTGGCGCCGGCTACCATCAATGCGCGATCGTAGCCGTTGCGGTGCGTACGCGGCACCAGGATCTCATTGGGGATGTCGGCAGTGAACGGCAGCACCTGCATCCTGGCGACGTCGGTTCCGGCAATGGCGGCGGCGGCGGCCAGCGTCAGTCCGGCAGCGGCTCCCGTCGTGATCAGGCCAGCTTCGGCCCCTGTCACTGCCGCGATGCGGGCAGAGGCGGCCGCCTGCAATGCCCACATGTCGAAGGAGCCTCGAGCGGCTTGCGACATGGCGGCGGCCACGGCCTCGCTGACGCGGGCACCGGACAAGCGCGTCAGCGTGCCGGCAGCATTGATGATCCTGCTCGCCGAAAGATCGGGTGGAATATGGTTCACCATGCCGGCGGGCTCCAGGTCGTGTGCTCGTCGAGGGGGTAGACGGGTCGCGGCAAGCCACGCCACTGGCGCCGATCCAGACGCCGGCGAGGTCAAGCCTTCAGTATCGACCTCGATCACCTGATCGGGCGCAAACCATGGCAGGAACCCAGAGCGGAAATGTCCACGCGACTTGACGACGACGGTCGATGCCTTGGCAATATCTAGGCTGAACATCTCGAAGAACATCGGGTCGGCGGTCTGGATCCGGTCGGAAATCACGACGACCGTGATGCCGTCCGCACCGCCGATGCGCAGCGCCGCCGAAGGGCCCAGTACCAGCGTGCGGCCCTGCGCGTAGCCGAGGCGCCCGACGATTGTGCCGTGATGCAGGCCGACGACCTCGGCCTCCGCGGCGAACGGCTGGTCACAGGGCAGGCCCGGATGTCGATTGAACTCGGCACGAAAGCGCGCGCCGACCCCCAGTTCGTGCGCCTGCGCCGCAAGCGGCGGATCAAAGAAGCTGCCGTAGAAAAGATTGCGGGCATTTGCCTTGACGAGGGCCGCCAGCAGTTCGGTGCAACGCCCGGTGCCGCCGCCGCCCGGGTTGTCGGCGCACTCCGCGACGATCATGGGTCGCCGGTTGCTCGTTCGCGTCATCTCGACGACGTTGCTCAGCGGCGTAAGCGCTTTGACAAAGCGCGTTCTGTCGGCCCAGCAGCGATCGGCGATTTCGCGGGCAAGCACGCGAGCCCGGGTCTGGTCGCGGCGGGCGGTCACGACGACGGCAATGCCGTTCTTGGCGGTGTCGGAGAACACGAAGCCACCGAAGATGGAGACGTTGAGAATATCGCCAGCGAGTTCCGCACGCCGGCGGGTGCCGTAGTCGATCAGGTCGCCGTATGGACCGTCGGCAGTCAGCAAGGCGATCGGCGCCGGCGTGATCGGCAGCCGGATGAACGCGGACCTTGGATCGGCCTGGCCGGCCAGAATTAGACGCAAGGCGAGAGCCGCCTCCTCGCCCCTCTCGGTCATGTCCACATGCGGGTTCGTGCGGTATCCGACGATGAGGTCGCAATTCGGCGACCATGCGCTCGGAGATATTGCCGTGAAGATCCAGCGTGACAATGATCCGTGTGCCAGGTCCGGCAAGCTCGCGCACGAGCGCGACGATGCTGCCGTCAGGGTCTTCATCGTTGGTCGCAAGCATGGCGCCGTGATTGGCGATATAGACGGCATCGAGAGGTCCAGCAGCCGTCAAGCCCGCCCGAATAGCCTCGAGGAAGCGCCCCATAAGCGGCCCGTCGACAGGGCCGTGCGGATGGCAGCCTGCGAGCAGGATCGGCAAAGGTGACCATGGGCCGGTGGCATCCATCGTCTTCACGAACGCCGCCGCCTCGCCCATGATCAATGGATTTGGCGCTCGCGCCGCGTCGAGAATTGCCGCCCCCTCCAGGTAATAGTAACTCCTGAAATCGTCCTCTTGGGCGACCGGCGCCTGCCGATTGCTCTCGAGCCAGACGCCGACAATTGCCACACGCGGACCTAGCATGCCGGCTCCAAGTTCGAGTTCGCTTCCTGACCGGATGTCTGAAGCATTGCTGCCTCGCCACGATGCCATGCCGGCAGCTATTGGTCCACAATCAGCAGGTGTCGGTGAGCAATCGAGCCAAGGCACGTGTGCATGGCCGCTCCAGCGCGGGCATCGCTTTGCCGGTCGAAGCGGCCTGCCGTCGGCAACTCCTGTCGACCGGCGCCTGGGTGCCGTCGCCGTAGACCTCGGCATCATCGCCGGTCAGGACAAGACACCGGCAGCGGAAACCACTGGCGGTCTGCTCGCTCCTGGGGTAGGTCGCATTCGCAGCAACCCGCAGAATTCCAAGCCATCACTCTATAGATGTCTCCCAGCCCACCGATGTCGTCGAGAATGGGTACCATCCGAGGTATGGCCGAACCTGCGCGCAAGTCCCATGGCGAATTGCGGCACGGCATCCTCCTTGTCGCCACATCCGCGATTGTCTGGAGCTTCGGTGGCGCGATCGCCCGGTTTCTTCACGTCGAAGACAGCTGGACCATTGTCTTCTGGCGATCGGCCTTCGCCGCAGCATTCCTTCTGGTGTTCATGCTCGTGCGCGATGGTCCAAGAGGCACACTTGCGCTTCTAACCGGAATGGGCCGTGCCGGTATCGGCGTGGCGTTTTGCTTTGCCTCCGCTTCGACTGCATTCATCGTCGCTCTGGCGCACACAACCGTTGCCAATATTCTACTGATGCAAGCGGGTGGGCCACTGATCGCCGCGCTGCTGACATGGACGCTATTCGGCGACAAGATATCGGCCAGCACATGGGGCGCCATCGCCGCCGTGATTGTCGGCGTCGCAATCATGGTATCGGGCTCGGTTTCGGACAATATTTCGCCCTTGGGTGACGGGCTGGCGCTGTTCATTTCGGTTGCGTTTGCGACCGCCACCGTGATCACGCGCCGCCACGCTCATGTCAGGATGACGCCGGCCGTCTTTCTGGCAATGACGATTGCTTCTTGTGCCTCTGCGTTGATCACCTCCCCCAAGTTGGTCGATCCTGTCGACTTCGCGCTCCTCTTCGTCTTTGGCGCGCTCAATCTCGGGCTCGGTTTGTCGTTGTTCGTGACTGGTGCTCGCCTCATTCCAGCTGCACTGGCAGCCCTGGTCGGTACGATCGAGCCGGTCCTTGGGCCGGTATGGGTTTGGCTCGTGCACGGTGAGATCCCAAGCACTCGAACGCTTCTTGGCGGCTCATTGGTCTTCCTGGCTCTTCTGGCTCATTTGGCCATCGAATTGCTACGGCAGCCGCGTGGGGAAGCGAGCCCGACAACACCGACTGGGTCCGGTAACTGAACCACTCGATCTCACTTCGAAGCAGCGTAACAATGCTGAGCATGCCGAAACGAAGCCTGCGACGGCAGCAGTGGCATCTCTGGGGCACCGATTCGCGGTGCGTAGACGATGCAGGGCATCTTCGGTTACGCTGGCGTCGCACGAGCAATGGCAGCGACACCGCAAAACACGAAGCGTATCGGGGGAAGACCCATGGCAGACACAACGCGCCGGCAATTCGTTCATGGCGCCACGGCGCTGGCTGGTTCGGCGCTTGTCTCGCACGCTAGCACTGTTCATGCCCAAGCCGGCACGCGGCTGCGCGCCTTCTGGTGGGGCAACCCGGACCGTGACAAGCGCACCAAAGCCGCGCTCGACGCCTACAAGGCGAAGTCCGGCACCGACATTTCGGCCGAGGCGCTAGGCTGGGGTGATTACTGGACCAAACTCGGCACGCAGACCGCGGGCGGCAACGCCCCCGACCTGATCCAGATGGATTATCGCTACATCTTCGAGTACGCGCGCCGTGAAACGCTGCTGGCCCTTGACAAATTTACGCCAAAACCGCTCGACCTCTCGACATTCGCCGATGCTGCCCGCGACTGCGGCAAGGTCGATGGCAAGCTCTATGGAGTGACGCTCGGCACCAATTCCAAGGCGATGGTGTACGACACGGCGATGTTCGAGAAGGTCGGCGTGAAGGCGCTCGACCGCAACTGGACGTGGGATGATTTCGCCCGCATTGCCGGAGAAATTTCCAAGATCAATCCCGGCAAGTACTGGGGCTCGGGCGACAACAGCCGCTGGGAGCAGGGTTTCGAGCACTACCTCAACCAGCGCGGCAAGGTGCTCTACACGCCCGAGGGCAAGGCCGCATTCACGCGCGATGACGTTACGGCATGGTTCGACCTGTGGGACAAGTTGCGCAAGTCGGGCGCCGTGGCGCCGGCCGAGATCGGGGCAACCAATACCGGCGCCATCGACCAGTATGAGATCAGTCGCGGCACGGCGGCGATGAGCTTTGCCAACTCGAACCAGGTCGTGGCCTTCCAGGGCATCGCCAAGTCGAAGCTCGCAATCAGCGTGTTCCCTAACGTCAAGGGTTCGCCGTCCGGCCACTATATCAAGCCGGCGATGATGATGAGCGTGTCGGCCAAGAGCAAGGCGCCGGAGGAAGCGGCCAAGTTGATCAACTTCCTCGTCAACGAGACAGATGGCGTAAAGGCGCTCGGCATCGAGCGCGGCGTGCCACCGTCATCGATCGCGCAAGGCTTGCTGACACCGGACCTCGACGATCTCGGCCGGATGCAGGTTGACTACGTGGCCGCCGTGACGAAAGTCGCGGTGGCGTTGCCACCGCCGCCGCCGAAAGGCGCTGGCGAGATCGAGAAGCTGCTGATGCGCGTCGCCGACAGCGTCGCCTTCGGGCGCGCCACGACAAAGGACGGCGCGGCGCAGTTCGTCACCGAGGCCGAGAGCATTCTGGCGCGGGCATGACGCCTGTCGTGGCTGAGGGGCGACATGCCGTCCGCCGGCGTCTGCTCGGGTTCGCCGGGCGCGATCCGACGGCCTATCTGTTCCTTGGCGCCCTGGCTGCTCGGCTTCGTGGTGTTCACGCTCGGGCCGGTGCTCGCCTCGCTCTACCTGTCGTTCACGAAATTCGACCTGCTCACCCCCCCGGCATGGATCGGTGCCGACAACTACGTGCGGATGTTCACCGGCGACTACCGCTTCTACCAGGCGCTGAAAGTCACCTTCACCTATCTGCTGTTCGAGGTGCCGTTGAAGCTCGCGTTCGCGTTGCTGATCGCAACCTTGCTCGACAAGGCAGTCCGCGGCGGCGGCATCTATCGGGCGCTGTTCTATATCCCGTCACTGCTCGGCGGATCGGTTGCGATCGCGGTGTTATGGCGCCAGTTGTTCGAGGGCAACGGCACCGTCAACCAGGTTCTGCTCTGGCTGTTCGGGATCCAGGGGCCGAGCTGGATCTCGAATCCGAACACGGCGGTCTACACGCTGGTGATCCTGGCGATCTGGCAGTTCGGTTCGCCGATGATCATTTTTCTCGCCGGCTTGCGGCCAGATCCCGCAAGATCTGTACGAGGCAGCCGCAATGGATGGTGCCTCGAAGTTCCGACAGTTCAGACGCATCACGCTGCCGCTGCTGGCGCCGGTCATGTTCTTCAACATGGTGCTGCAGGTGATCGAGGGTTTCAAGGCGTTCACACCGGCCTTCATCATTTCGGGTGGTACCGGCGGACCGGTCGACAGCACGCTGTTCTACACGCTGTTCCTCTACCAGGAGGCATTTGCCTATTTTCGCATGGGCTATGCGGCGGCGCTGGCCTGGGTGCTGCTGATCATCATCGGCGCCTTCACCGCGCTGAGCTTCCTGACCTCGAAATACTGGGTGCATTATGAATACGATGCGTGAGCGTTCGACACCCGTCCTCAGGGGCGCGACGCGCCGCGCGATCCTCGCGCCGTGCCTGCGCCACGGGTTGCTGATCGCGTCGTCGTTCGTAATGCTCTATCCGCTGCTGTGGATGGTGGCGTCGGCGTTCAAGCCCGAGTCTGCGATATTCACCGACCTCTCGATTGTCCCTCATACGCTCGATCCCAGGAATTTTCGCGAGGGCTGGACCGCGCTGCAGACGAGCTTTACGACCTTCTATTGGAACTCGTTGGTGATCGCGGTTCTCGTCGTCATCGGCAATCTCGTCTCGTGTTCCCTGACGGCCTATGCTTTCGCGCGGCTCGAGTTCCGCTGGAAGCAACCGCTGTTTGCATTGATGTTGGCGACCTTGATGCTGCCCTATCACGTGACGCTGATCCCGCAGTACGTGCTGTTCCTGCAGCTGGGTTGGATCGACACCATCCTGCCGCTCGTCGTGCCGAAGTACCTCGCAGCGGATGCGTTCTTCATCTTCTTGATGGTGCAGTTCTTTCGCGGCATCCCGCGCGAGCTCGATGAAGCCGCGCAAATGGATGGCTGCACCCCCTGGCGCATCTACCGCAAGATCATCATGCCGTTGTCGCTGCCGGTGATGGCGACGGCTGGCATCTTCTCGTTCCTGTGGACATGGAACGACTTCTTCGGGCCGCTGATCTATCTGAACGACAGTGCCAACTACACCGTGCCCCTGGCGCTGCGCTCGTTCGTCGACGCGACGGGGACCTCGGCCTGGGGTCAGCTGTTCGCCATGTCGGTGCTTGCGATCCTGCCGATCTTTCTGGTGTTCCTGTTTTTCCAGCGCCTCATCATTGAGGGCGTGGCCATGTCGGGGATGAAGCGATGACGACGACCACAAAGCGCAGCCTGAAGTTCGCGGCCATCGGGCTCAACCACAACCACGTCTATAGCCAGACCAAAACCATGCTCGATGCTGGTGCGGAACTGGTGGCCGTGCAAGCCGTCGAGGACGATCTGGCGGCCGCATATATGAAGACGTTTCCGCAGGCCCGACGGGTTGCCGACAGGCGTGCGATCCTCGACGACGCATCGATCAAACTCGTGGTCAGTGCGATCACGCCGGACATCAGGGCAGCGACGGCAATCGAAATCATGCGGCACGGCAAGGACGTGATGGTCGACAAGCCTGGCATGATCACGCTCGACCAGCTGGCCGAGGTCCGGCGTGTGCAGGCAGAGACCAAGCGCATCTTTTCGGTGTGCTATTCGGAGCGTTTCGAGAACCGGGCAACCGAGAAGGCGAGCCAGCTCGTGGCCGCCGGCGCCATCGGCCGGGTGGTGCAGACCGTCGGCCTCGGGCCGCATGCGCTGAACAACAATCCGCGACCCGACTGGTTCTACCAGCGCGCCCGCTACGGCGGGATCCTGTGCGATATCGCGGCCCACCAGTGCGACCAATTCCTGCATTTCACCGGCTCGACGCAGGCGCAGGTGGTCGCCGCCCATATCGCCAACCACGCCAATCCGGCAAAGCCCGAACTGGAAGACTTCGGCGAGGTGCTGCTGCGCGGCAATGGCGGCACCGGCTACATTCGGGTCGACTGGTTTACGCCGAAGGGCCTGGGCGTTTGGGGCGACGGACGGCTGACGATCCTTGGCACCGACGGCTACATCGAAGTGCGCAAGTACATCGATATCGCCGGCCGGCCGGGCGGCGATCATTTGTTCCTCGTCGACAGCAAAGGCATGCAGCACATCGACTGCAGCACCGAGGCACTACCGTACGGTCCGCGCCTGATGGCCGATATCCTTGACCGAACGGAGACCGCCATGCCGCAATCGCACTGCTTCCTCGCCACCGAACTCGCACTCAAGGCCGAGGCGATGGCGATCCGCGTCGGAGGCCGCGCATGAGTGAAATGCTGTCCGTTGCGGTGATCGGATTGGGCATCGGCGCCAAACACCTGGAGGCTTATGTCGAGTTGCCAGACCTCTACACGGTGCAGGCAGTCTGCGATCTCGATGGCGACAAGGCCAAGGTCGCGGCTGCGGCGCACCAGGGCGCGAAGGCGGTTACGAGCTTTGCCGACCTGCTCGCCATGCCCGGTCTCGATTTGATCGACATCTGCACACCTCCCAATACCCATCGCGACCTGATCGTAGAGGCACTGGCGGCGGGCTTCCACGTCATTTGCGAAAAGCCCATCACCGGATCGCTGGCCGACTGCGACGCGATCGAGAGGGCGGCAGCAACAGCCAAAGGCACGCTGTCACCGATCTTCCAGTACCGGTTCGGCAACGGTCTTCAGAAGCTGAAACTGCTGCAGGAGAAGGGTATCTGCGGAACGCCGTACCTGGCGACGATCGAGACCTCCTGGCGGCGCGATGCCGACTACTACGCCGTGCCCTGGCGCGGCAAATGGGCGACCGAGCTTGGCGGCTGTTGTCTCAGTCAAGCGATCCACGCGCACGATATCCTGTGTTACGTGAACGGCCCGATCAAGAACGTCTACGCACGGCTCGCAACGCGCGTGAACCCGATCGAAGTCGAGGACTGCGCCGCGGTCTCGATCGAAATGGTGAACGGTTCGTTGGCGACGCTCGCCGTTACCCTCGGCGCGGCCGAAGAGCTCTCCCGCATCCGGTTCATGTTCTCGAATTTGACGGTCGAGAGCCGCAGCACTCATCCCTACCGGATCGGAGATGACCCGTGGCACTTCAAAGGCAAGACGCAGGAGACCGAAACGGAAATACGAAATGCATTCGCCGGGTTCCGACCGAGCCTTGAATTGTTCACCGGGCAGTTCGCGCGCATCCACAGCAGCATCAAGACCGGCCAGCCTCTACCCGTCACCCTCGCCGATGCCCGCGCCTCGCTCGAGCTGATTACGGCAATCTACCACTCCGCCGAAACCGGCACGGCGGTGAACCTGCCGATTGCAGTCGATCATCCAAGATATGGCAACTGGATGCCCGCCGGTCGGCGTTGGGCTTCAGGAACAAGCAGCAATGGCTGAACTTCAACTGCGCGGCCTCGTCAAGAACTATGGGGCGACCCGGATCATCCACGGCGTCGATCTCGATATCGGCCATGGCGAATTCGTCGTCTTTGTGGGACCGTCAGGCTGCGGGAAATCCACTCTGCTGCGCATGATCGCCGGCCTGGAAGAAATCAGCGGCGGCGAACTGCGCATCGATGGCCTGCGCATGAACGAGGTGCCGCCCGCCAAGCGCGAGATCGCGATGGTATTCCAGTCCTACGCGCTTTATCCGCACATGACGGTTTACAAGAACCTGAGCTTCGGCCTGGAAACGGCAGGTCTCAAGAAAGCGGCGATCGACGAGCGCGTGATGCGGGCTGCGCGCAAGCTGCAGATCGAGGATTATCTGCAGCGCAAGCCGAAGGCGCTGTCGGGCGGCCAGCGCCAGCGGGTCGCGATCGGCCGGGCGATCGTGCGCGAGCCCAAGTTGTTCCTGTTCGACGAGCCACTATCCAACCTCGACGCCGAACTGCGCGTGCAGATGCGGGTCGAACTGTCGAAGCTCCACGACGACCTCGGCGCGACCATGATCTACGTGACGCACGACCAGGTCGAGGCGATGACGATGGCGGATCGCATCGTCGTGCTTCGGGCAGGGCGCATCGAGCAGGCAGGCTCGCCGCTCGAGCTCTACAATCGCCCCGCCAATCAGTTCGTGGCCGGCTTCATAGGCAGCCCGAAGATGAACTTCATGCCGGCAAGTGTGCAGGTCGGCAGCAGCGGCAGCCTGCAACTCAACATCCCAGGTGGAGGCAGCATGTCCTTGCCGGCATCGAGCGTGACGGCTCAACCGGCCCGGAACGTTGTGCTCGGCATCCGGCCGGAGCACATTACGATTGGCGAAGGTGGCATGCCGCTGGTCGTCAATCTAGCCGAGCAACTCGGCGGCAACACGGTTCTCTATGGCACACTCGGCAGTGGCCAGGCGCTGGTGGTGCAGATCGTCGGCCAGGCGCAGACCAAACGCGGCGAGACGGTGCCCTTGAAATGCCCGCCCGAAAAGTGCCACGTGTTCGACGACCAGGGACTGTCCATGCTGCAGCCGCGGTAGCGCCGCGCCTGACAGCGGTTCTCGTGTCCACCGCATGGCTCGCGCCGCCGCCAACGATCGACGATGCCGGCACCACCCCGATCAGCGTTTGTCGCGCCGTTCCATCAGGGTCCCAAGGATGCCTTTCGGCATGTAGATGATGAAAAGGATGAGCAGCAGGCCGTAGATCGCGCTGTCGAGGGCAAGGGCCGCTGAGCCGAGCACGTACTTGAGGCCCGCCGAGCTCTGGATCGCGACGCGCAATCCTTCCGACAGCACCTGCGTGAACACCGCGCCGACCGTCGGCCCGAGCATCACCCACATGCCGCCCGAGACCACCGCGAACACCATGTTGAGCGACGTGCCGAGGCCAGCGATCGTGTCGGGCCCGATGTACATCTGATACTGCCCGAAAACCGCGCCGCCGAGCGCGCACATGGCTGACGACAGCGCCGTGATCTTGAGCTTCTCTTTCGTCACGTCGATGCCCACCGACGCGGCGGCGTCCTCGTCCTGGCTCGCGGCATCGAGGGCGTAGCGGTCCATGCTTCGATCGACGCGGCGCCAGACGTAGAGGCCGAACAGCCAGAGTGCGAAGACGACGTAGTAGGAGAGCACTCGGTCCGGCTCGAACTGCATCGCGTAGAGCGAGACGCCGTCGCCGTAGCGCTTCGGTTGCGTGCCGAGAGAGCCACCGGTGTAGTCACGCAGCCCGACGATGCAAAGGCGGACGAACTCCGTCAGTGCCAAGGTCAGCAGACCGAAATAGTGTCCGGTGATCCGCAATCGAAAGCACGGGTAGCCGACCAGCACGCCGACGATCGTCGCCATCAGGATCGCAACAGGAATGCCGAGCCAAGGCGAGATGCCGGCATAGTTCCACAGCAACACCGTGACATAGGCACCAATGCCGGTGAACGCGCCATGCCCGAGCGAAGTCAGCCCGAAGCGGCCCATCAACGACCAGCCGGTGTAGATGAATGACCAGAGCAAGATCTGAATCATCAGATGCAGATAGTACTTCTCCGACCCGCCGAAGAAGACCCGCACCAACAGCGGCAGTGCCGCCACTGCCAACAACCCCAGGATCGCCGCGGGCGAGAGCCGCAAGCCGTTCATGACTTGCTCCCGAACAGGCCTTGCGGCTTGAAGAAGATCGCGACCATGAAGAACAGGAACGCGACGGCGTAGCCCCATTCGGTGTGAAAGCAGCTCGAGCCGACAGCGATGAACTGGCTGATGATGAAGGCCGCGACAAAGCCGCCGATCATGTTGCCGAGGCCGCCCAGCACGCAGATCATGAAGATCAATGGGCCGAACTGCAGCCCGATCTGCGGATAGATGTCGTAGTTGAGCACCATGAGAGCCGCCGCGAGACCCGCGAGCCCGCCACCCACCGCAGATGTCACGACGTAAATCTTTTTGCTGTCGACGCCCATCAGCGGCATGATCTGGCGGTCCTGTGCAATGGCGCGGATCGCGGTACCAATATAGGTGCGCGTCAGAAACAGCCACAGCGCCAGCATGCCGATCAGCGCGACCACGAAACCGAGGATACGCGACTTTGAAAAACTCATGTCCAGGATGCTGTAAGACCCGAGGCTGATGCCGACATTCTTGAATTCGACACCAAAGGCCATGGTGGCGACGGCCTGGAGCAGGAACAGGACCCCGCCGGTGACGAGGAGCTGATTGATCGGCGCGGTATCGAGGACGGGTCGAATGACGAGGTAGTGCAACAGCGCACCTGCGAGCGCGACCAGCAGGATGCCGAAGATGGCGGCCAGGACAAACGGCAAACCACCTTTATACGCATAATGGATTCCGTACATGCCGATCATCACCAGTTCGGCGTAGCAGATCCACACGACGTCGATGACGCCGAACACGAGATTGAGGCCGAGTGCTAACAAGGCCAGGAGGCCGGCAAGCAAAATGCCGTTGAGCAGCGCCTCCAGAAAGAACACATCGAGTTGGCAGTCCATCGTCGTCCCCCGTCCTGCTCCCGCCGCGGGAGAGGCGCCGCTCAAATCCCCATATAGGCCTTGCGGATCTCGTCGCTGGCCGCCAGTTCCGCCGCCCGCCCGCTGGCGTGGATCCTGCCGACCTCGAGGAGGTAGGCGCGATCCACGACTTTCAACACCTGAGCGACGTTCTGTTCGACGATCAAGACCGTGTAGCCTTCCGACCGGATACGCCGGACGAGATCGAACACCTGCGACACGATCACGGGTGCGAGCCCCATCGACGGCTCATCCAGCAGGATCAATTTCGGCCCGCTCATCAACGCGCGCCCAATGGCGCACATCTGCTGCTCGCCGCCCGACATCGTGCCGGCCAACTGCAGCCGCCGCTCCTTGAGACGCGGGAACAGCGAAAAGACGTAGTCGAGGCGTTCGGGAAATTTTTCCCGAGCCTGCGGGATGAATGCGCCCATGCGCAGATTGTCCTCGACCGTGAGGCGCGGAAAGAGCCGCCGGCCCTCAGGCACATGCGCAATGCCCGCTTCGATGATCTTGTGCGGCGGCGTCGAGCGCAGGTCCAACCCCTCCATCGTCATCTGACCAGTGCTCGCCGGCAGCAGGCCCGAGATCACGCGCAGCAGCGTCGTCTTGCCGGCCCCGTTCGCGCCGATGACGGCGACGGCCTCGCCGGCCTCGACGCGCATCGACACGCCAAACAGCGCCTGGAAGGCACCATAGCCCGCGTCGATGGCCTCGAGCTGCAGCATGGGTCGCGCCCCTACTCCATTGCATCCGCGCCGAGGTAGACCTCGATGACGCGCCGATCGGCCTGCGCCGCCTTGGGCGCACCGTCAAAGATCTTCTCGCCGTGATCAAGCACCACGACGCGATCGACGACCCGCATCAGGACACCCATGATGTGCTCGACCCAGACGATCGTAATCTTCATTTCATTGCGGATGCGCTGCAGCATGTCGGCCGCCTGATCCATCTCGGTGTGATCCAGGCCATTCAGGCTCTCGTCCGCGAGCAACAACTTCGGCTGCGTCGCGAGCGCGCGGGCGAGCTCCAACTGCTTGAGCGCGCTGGCGCCAAGGCCATCCGTGGTCGATGCCGCGTCCGTCGGCAGCCCGACGAGCGCCAGCGCCTGCTCGGCCTGGCGCCAGCAGTCCGCGCGCGAGGTCTTGCCCTGCTGGCCGAACCAAGCCGACAGCGCCACGTTCTCAAGCAGCGTCAAATTGCGAAACGGTCGCGGGATCTGATACGTGCGCCCAAGCCCCTTGTGGCAGACTTTGTTGGCAGTGAGCCCGCCGATCTCCTCATCCTGAAATCGGATCGACCCCGATGTCGGCGCATACATGCCGGCAACGCAATTGAATGTCGTGCTCTTGCCCGAACCATTCGGGCCAATGAGACCAAGGATCTCGCCCTCCAGCACCTCGAACGAAACATTGCTGACGGCGGTGAAGCCGCCGAACTTCTTGGTCAATCCGGAAACGGTCAGCAGCGCCATGCGGTCGCGATTCCACTATTCAGAAAGTTCGGGGGACCAATGGGTCCCCCGTGATTACGCCGTCAGCGCGCGAAGGCGTGGCCCGCCGGCAGCGGCAATATCGGATCGATCGTGCGCAGCTCCTTCGGCCAGGCGATCTTCGTCTCGCCCTTGACGTACTGCATCACGACCGGCGACGAGCGCTCGTTCTGGCCGGCCATCTTGTGGCCGGTCGGGAAGAACTTGACGCCATAGCCCTGGATCGTGCCGCCGACCGGAATGTCAGTCTCAAGAGCTGCTTTTCGCAGCGCTTCCGGATTGATCCCGCCGTGGGTCTTGATGGCGCGCGGCAGAACGTCGGAAAAGAAGATCCATGCCTGATTGAAGCCCATCGACACATGCGGTGGAACTTCGCTGGCGCCAGATGCGGCCTTGTAGCGCTTTACCATTTCGGCGGTAAGCTCGCCAAGGCCGGGCTTCAACGACTTGGGATCGAGCAACTGGGCAGCGACCGGATCGACGTTGTAGACGTAATTGACGTCTTCCTTGAAGGTCTCGATCAGCTTGTCGATCTGGCCGTATCCGGCGCCGTGGCCGATCAGTGCCGCCCACTTGAGGCCGGCTTCCTTGGATTGTCGCAGGAACAGCGTGATGTCCGGATTATAGCCGGTGTGCAAGATCACATCGGGTTGCGCACGGCGCAGCTTCGTCACCAGCGCCGAGAGGTCGGTCGAGGTGGCTGCATACCCCTCCTTGTGAGCAATCTGCATACCGAGCTCTTTGCACTTGGCCTCGTTGCCCATCGCAACGCCGGCACCGTACGGACCATCCTCATGGATGATCGCGACCTTCACGTCCTTGACTTCCTTCTTGAGCTTTTCCTTCGCGTTCTCGGCAATGAACGCGCATGACGCCTCGCCGAACTGGTCCGAGTGCACCTGCGGCCGGAACACGTATTGCAGATTCTTGTCCTTGAACACGGCCGAAGCGACGCACACGTTCGCCCACATGAACTTCTTCGCCGCGTCGACTTTTGCCGCCATGGGTACGCAGTGCGCCGACGAGAATACGCCCATCAGCAGATCGACCTTGGCGTCATTGAGAAGTCGCTCAGCCTCGTTGATCGCGACGTCCGTCTTCGACTGCGCGTCGGCATTGAGCGTAACGATCTTGTAGCCCTCGACACCACCCTTCTCATTGATCAAGTCGACTGCGATCTGCGTTCCGATTGCAGCCGCCTTCGATCCGCCAGCTGCAAACGCGCCGGTCTGATCGTAGATGACGCCAATCTTGATTTCCTTCGCCTGAGCCAGGACCGGCGTAGGGTCGGCAAGTGATGTCGCAAGCACGACACCGGCAATCGCTGCCAGTTTGCAAAGTTTCACGGGCTTCCTCCAGAGTGCGGGCATCTTGTTATCGTTCCCTTAGGCCTCACTGTGCGGACCCCGACACGCGCTTGTCAACGTCGTTTCATCTAGTACGGATCGAACTCAGGACGCTCAGGCAACCACCCGTTCGACCAGCAAAACGCGATGGCCTATTTCAATGTCGAGCCCGATCCCGGGCGGGCGACAAAAGCCCGGGTGCGGCCCTGCCTGGTCGCGCCATAGCGCGCGATCTATTCGGCAAGAAAATTGGGCACGTCTTGCCGGGCTGTCGTCACTATGCTTGTGCTGGTCGCTTGCGGCTGCCTCGAGACACATCAAGACATTAATCGCGCCGATGCCATCACGCCGCCGCATGCTTGGCAGCGCCGCCGCCATCTTTCGGCATCTCGGCCAATTCGACGACGAGGTTGCCGGTCGATTTCGGGTCGAGGAATATGATGCGACAGTTGCCGTGGCCAATCATCGGCTTGTCCGTTTGAAATCGGACACCTTTGCCGCGCAGTTCGGCGATGGCGCCATCGAGGTCCTCGACTTCCAGGCAAATGTGAAACAGGCCCTCGCCGTGCTCAGCGATCCAACGGCTGGTGCCGGTGCTGGGATCATCAGATTGCAGCAGCTCCAGATAAGTTTCGCCAATGGGAAACATGGCGAGACTGGTTCGGTGCTCGGGGAGATGCTCCTCGTATTCCATCGTGATGCCAAGCTTATTCTCGAAGATATCTCTCATTGCCTTGATGCTGTTCACCGCGATGGCGATGTGCTCGATCCGCTTGATTTTCATGTGGGGCTCCTGGTCAGAAGTTTGGTCGGCTGCGCAAAAGACCGCATGCTCGGCCTTGTCCTCGATTTCTTTAGACACGCGACTTGAACAGTCATTCACGCTCAAGAACATCGGAGCTTGTATCATGCGATACAATCTCACCGACTTCGAGTGGAGTGTCATCGAGCCTCTTCTGACTATGCACTGCAGTGGTCCCATACCGAAGAACAACCGGCAAATTCTTAACAGCACGCGCCATGTGCTGCGCGCAGGCTCGCCGCATCGTGCGTTCGCTCCGGCTGTCGCAACAGAAAGCGCGGCGGAATGCCAGCTCGCTTCATCCTTCTCGACAACACGACTCTCGAACCAAATTGCAGCTTGGAGTTGATTGCAACCGACCTCGAACGAACTGCGCTCCCTAAATCTCCGCAGCAATAGATTGCCCAGGCGAGCGCAATTAGCGTAGCTTGAGCCATAGTCAACTACGAACCGTCGACTGATCAGGGGAAAAAAGATGGCTCGAACACGACTGCTGCCTCGCGTCGCACTCGGGGCAGGCTTCGCGATGATCATCGCCACCGCGGCGCTGGCGCAGACGCCGCCGTCCGCATCGCCCCCCTCCACCTCCGCACCTGCTCAGGCCGCATCGCAATTTTCGCCGACGGCGACGATCACCACGCCCGGCTATCCCGGCACCGGGCCCGCCGACCCGAAGCTGCGCGTGGTGAATTTGCCGAGCGGCAAGCGGATGCATCTGCTGCCGGCGACGCTCGAGACCACCCAATGGGGCTGGTTCGACAATGCCCAACCACCGGTACTGCGGGTCAATTCCGGTGACACCATCGTGCTGGAAACGATGATGCACAGCCACAACCAGGTCGTTCCGGGCACGACCATCGAGCAGATCAAGAAGACGCGAACCGATTTCCCCGGTCGCGGGCCGCATACATTGACGGGACCCATCTATATCGAGGAGGCGCAGCCTGGCGACGTCCTCAAGGTGACGCTCAACAAGATCGTGCCGCGCGCCTATGCGACGAATTTCAACGTTCCGGGCATGTTCGGCCAGTTCCCGAGCGTCTATTCGGACGGACAGGTCAAATACCTCTACCTCGATCTCGACAAGATGACGACCGAGTTTCTGCCCGGCGTCGTGCTCCCCGTGCGGCCCTTCCCAGGCACTATCGGTGTCGCACGCAAGGAGCCGGGCCGCTACTCGAGCGTGCCGCCCGGCGAATTTGCCGGCAATATGGATATCCGCGATCTCGTCGCCGGCACCAAGCTCTATGTTCCCGTACATGTGCCGGGGGCGCTGTTGTGGACCGGCGACTCCCATGCCGGGCAAGGCAATGGCGAGGTTAATCTCACCGCCCTCGAAACTGCTTACAAGGAATTCAATATCACGGTGGAGCTCATCAAGGGCAAGCCGCTCGACTTCCCGCGCATCGAGACGACGAAGTCCTGGATCACGATGGGCTTCGACCAGGATCTGAACAAGGCCTGGGTGCAGGCCAAGGCCCAGACCGTCAAGTTCCTCTCCGAGCAGCGCGGCGTCGCCGCCGACCAGGCAGAGAAACTGATGACGGGCGTTTCCGATTGCCGGGTCTCGCAGGTCGTCAACGTCAAGAAGGGTATCCACTGCCTCAATCCCAAGAATGTCCGCGCCAAGGAGGACATGGAGCGGCCGACCGACGAGACGGCGAAGTACTACGTGTCGCACGCCAAGGACGCCGACCTGAACAAGGCGATGAACGACGCATCGATGGGCATGATCAAGTGGCTCGAGGCGCAGAAGAAGATTGCTCGGCTCGATGCCTATGGCCTTGCCAGCGTGGCGATGGATTGTCGGGTCGGGGCCATCTCCGATACCGAGAAGAACGTGCATTGCCTGGTGCCTAAGAGCATTTGGGTTGCGAACGCCGGCAAGCGCTGACGGGGAGCATGGAACGACGGTTCGCAGCGGGCGCTCGCCATTTCGAGTCGATGGCGTTGCGCTTCGCTCTCATCGCTGTCTGGTTCGCCATGGCCTCGCCGGGGATTGCGCAGGAGCGCATCCGCATTGTCACCACCACGACCAACTTGCGCAGTCTTGCCGAGGCCGTCGGCGGCGATCGGGTCGAGGCGATCAGCCTCGCCCCGGGGAGTATGGACGCCGAGGACTATCAACCGAAGCCGCAGGACGTCTTGCGCCTGAAGTCTGCACGCATGCTCGTGCGCGTCGGGCTCGACTACGATCTGTGGATCGATCGGCTGCTTGCCCAGGTGGGCAAGCCCGAGATCAGCCGCGGCGGGCCGGGCTACGTCGATGCCTCGTTCGCAATCGCCGTGCTGGAGCTTCGCGGCATGAGCGTCGGCCCCGGCGACGGTCATGCCCATGGCAACGGCAACCCGCATTACTGGCTCGATCCCCACAATGCCGAGATCATCACCGGCACGATCCTCGAGGCGCTGGCGCGGATCGATCCGGCCAATACGGCGATCTACGAGGCCAATCGGCTGACATTTCTGGCTCGCCTGCGAGCCAAGCTCGAGGAGTGGCAGGCAAGATTGGCGCCGCTCAAAGCCATGCCCATCGTCGCCTACCACAATAGCTGGCCCTATTTCGCGCGTCGCTTCCGGTTGGATTTTGTTGGCTTCATCGAGATCAAACCCGGTGTGCCGCCGAGCCCCTCGCACCTGGCTGGAATTGTCCAGACCATGCGGTCTCGCGGTGTCCGGATCGTCGTGCGCGAACCGCACGAGCCGGAGCGGGATGTCGCCTTCGTTGCGAGCAAGGCCGGGGCATCGGTTGTGACGCTGGCCGCATCTGTTGGTGCGCTGCCACAGGCGGGCGACTACATTTCGTTGTTCGACAGCAACATCGCGGCGCTGACAGCAGCAGCGGGCACACGATGATTGAGCCACTTGCGTTCCTGTGGC
The DNA here is from genome assembly GCA_963741505.1 of uncultured Alphaproteobacteria bacterium. Taxonomy (GTDB): domain Bacteria; phylum Pseudomonadota; class Alphaproteobacteria; order Rhizobiales; family Hyphomicrobiaceae; genus JAKFWF01. The sequence continues at coordinate 117,642 of CAVUIJ010000024.1, forward strand.
CGGCATTTCTGGTGGCGGTCTGCCTCGTCGGCATTCACGCCTACTTCGGCATCCAGGTTCTCGCCCGCAAAGTCATTTTTGTCGATCTGGCGCTGGCGCAGATTGCGGCGCTCGGCGCGACGGTGGCATTCATGCTCGGCCACCCCGCACAGAGCCCGGCGACATTTGGCTATTCGCTCGTGTTCACATTGTTTGCCGCCATTCTGTTGGCCTTCACGCGGTCTTGGGCGACACGCGTGCCGCAAGAAGCGCTGATCGGGGTGATCTATGTCGTGGCGGCGGCGGCGGCCATCCTGCTCATCGATCGGGCGCCGCAGGGCGCCGAGCATCTCAAACAGGTCCTGACCGGAAATATTCTCACCAGCGGACTGAACGAGGTCGGCGTCATCGTGCCGCTCTATGCCGCGGTCGCAGTGCTGCACTGGCTGATGCGTCGCTGGTTGAGCGGAGCGGGGTCGCTCGCCTGGGACTTCGTCTTCTATGCGACGTTTGGCGTGGTCGTGACCAGTTCCGTCGCGATTGCCGGCGTCCTGCTGGTCTTTTCATTCCTGATCGTCCCCGCCGCCATCGGCGTCATGTTCGCATCGTCGCTGCCGGCCCAGCTCGCGATCGGCTGGAGCGTTGGCACGTTCGCCAGTGCGGCCGGCCTTGCGGTCTCTTTTGCATTCGATCTGCCGACCGGCGCGGCCATCGTCTGCGTCTTCGGCGGCGCACTGGTCGTGGCGGGGCTGCTCTACCCATTTCTGTGCGGCGATCACCAAAGGGCACGCCGGGTTGCGATCGCATCCGCCCGCTGGACTATCGCGACGATCCTGGTGGTTTCCGCACTGCAATTTGCTGCTGCGCCGCGCGCGGACCAGCCGCTCATCGACATGGTTGAATACGCGGTTCCCGTGTTGCGAACGCTGTACTTCACCCGCACCGAGGCGACGACCTTCGCCGATGCCAGTGAACACGCAGAACGCTACCGAAGACAGGCGGAGCAGCTCAACGAGATGGAGAGAAGAAGACGCACCGAGGGCGAGCCTCTCGACGACGTCAGCGTGGCGCGCATGTCCTCATTCCTGAAATCCTACGGGGAGATGCGCAAGGGCGAGCAGTTCGTGATGGCAGAGGTGCGTGGGCGGGCGCGCGAGCGCGCCCGCTGGGGCGTCGGCGCAGGTCTGCTGGTCGTCGCGCTGCTGGTTGCCCCCTTGTCTTGGTGGCGCCTGTGGGGGCGAGCATCGCGATAGCTGTGCCGGGGGCGAGGTCGGCCCCGCCCCAAATGTCCCTTTGGGGCCGATGCTGCCGGCCGCTAACCATCCGTCGGAAGAATGCGGTCGGAAACCTGACGCAACGTCGATCGCTTGGGCGCCACTCAGCGCTTGCCGCTCTGTCTCTCAACCAAGCAGACAGACCATCAAAGAAGAGCGAATACCCCTAACCGAGAAGCCGGCTCGCCGCCTGCCGTGGAGCAAGGGCAAGCTCAGCGGCGGCAACCCGAAGCCATTCACTGCGGGCGGTATGCGATGACTTCGACCTCGACGCGCACGTCGAGCAGGAGCTGATTGAGCACGGCCGAGCGTGCCGGCGGCTCGATCGGGAAATACTCGCCGAAGGCCGCATTGAAGCCGGGGAAGTCCTCGCGCTCGCGCAGCCAGACCATGGCTTTGACCACATCGGCAAGCTCGCAGCCGGCCTCCGCGAGGGTCGCCTTGATCTGCTCGCAGACGTTGCGCGTCTGCTCCTCGATGGTACCGCCCGTCATTGGCTGGTCGCCGAGGCGCGGCAGCACGCCCGTGAGATAGACGAAATCGCCGGCACGAACGGCCTTCGATAACGACAGCGTGCGGCCACGACTGATGTAGGGCCCGCCGATGATCTTCTTGGTCTTGCGCATGTGCTCATCCTCCCGCCTTGAAGCAAGGCTTGGTTTCAGTCGTTGCCGTGTGTCGCGAAGAACCGCGCCAGAAGCTGTGCGACGGTTTCCGGCGCCTCGATCAGGATCGAGTGGCGCAGCCGCGGCAGGATATGCAGCTCGGAGCCGGCGATCCGCGCGTGCATCAGCCGCGCCATGTCCTGGTTGGAGCCGAGATCGTGTTCGCCGGTGACAATCAGCGTCGGCGCGTGGATGGCCGCGATCTCGTCGGCGAGGTCGCTGGTGGCAAGGACCCGATAGGCAGACGCGTAGCAGGCGGGATCGTTCTCGGCATTGCGCGCTGCATACTGCGCGATGAGATCGGGATTGGCGGCGCGGAACTCGTCGGTGAACCAGCGCGCGACCGAGTTGCGGAAATGATCGCCCGATATCCCGCCGGCAATGAGATCGACGCGGGCGAGCACCTTCGCCTTCTCCTCGGGGCTTCGGCCGCAGGCGGTCGACAGCAGCGCCAATGCCGAGACCCGCTCGGGATTTCGCAGGGCAAGTTCCTGCGCGATGAGGCCGCCGAGCGAATGGCCGGCGACTAGGCAGCGGGCAATGCCCAGATGATCGAGCAGCGCGAGCACGTCAGATTTAAGCATGGCCAGAGAGTAATCGCCGTGCACCCTCGAGGATGCACCATGCCCGCGCAGATCGAGGCGGATGACGCGAAATCGGTCGGAGAGCCGCTCGGCGACGCCCTGCCAGTTCTCGAGCCGTGCACCGACACCATGAATGAGCAGCAGTGGCGGACCGTCGCCCGCGATCTCGTAGTGGAGCTTCACCTCGCCATTGGCGGCATAGGGCATCGTCGTCTCCACCTCAGCCGTTGCGCTCGGCCACGATCGTCGCATCAGTGGCGGTCCAGCTGATGTTGACGAGGTCGCCCACGGCAAACACCGGCTCGTCACCGCCTCGCACCTGCGCGAGCGCAGAGAGCTCGGTGGCCGCATCGGCGACTTTGACCACGTATTTGCGAAGGCGGCCCATGTAGATCACCTCGCCGACAGTCCCCGCGAGCGCGTTGTCGCCGGCGGTCGCGGTCGCGTCTGATCGCGACAGCCGCACGCGCTCCGGCCGTACCGAGACGAGCACCTGGGCACCAGTCTGCTGCGGCTCGACAGCCGATGCCGCCAGGCTCGCCGGTCCGGCTTTCAGCATCCAGTGCGCGCCCGATCTCGCGACCACGGTTGCGGCGATGACGTTGGACTCGCCGATGAACTCGGCGACGAACCGCGTGCGCGGGCGCTCGTAAAGCTCCGAGGGCACGCCCACCTGCTCGATCCGTCCGCAATTGAAGACAGCGATGCGGTCGCTCATGATCAGCGCCTCGTCCTGGTCGTGCGTCACGTAGATGATCGTGACGCCCAAGCGCTCGTGCAAGTGCTTGATCTCGAGCTGCATCTGCTCGCGCAGCTTCTTGTCGAGGGCCCCGAGCGGCTCGTCCATCAGCAGCAGATTGGGCTCGAACACCATCGCGCGCGCGAGCGCGACGCGTTGCTGCTGGCCGCCTGAGAGCTGGCGCGGATAGCGCTCGCCGTGGTCCGGCAGGTCGACGAGGCGCAGCACGTCCGCGACGCGCCGGGCGATCTCGACGTTCGCCATGCTGCGCATCTCGAGTGGGAAGGCGATGTTGCGGGCGACCGTCAGATGGGGAAACAGCGCGTAATTCTGGAACACCATGCCGATGTTGCGCTTGTACGGCGGCAGCGGATTGATCGCGCGCCCCTCGAGCAGGATCTCGCCGCCGGTTGCGGTGACGAGGCCGGCGATCATCTGCAGCGTCGTCGTCTTGCCGGAGCCGGAGGGACCGAGCAGGCTCATGAACTCGCCGCGCGCCAGGCTCAGGGATACGCCGTCCACGGCGGTGACGCCGCCATAGACCTTGCGCACGTTCCTGAGCTCGAGAAGTGGGGCGCTCATATCGCAGGCCTCATTGCGGATGCAGGGCTGGGCCGGAGACGCGCTGGCGCCGGAGCACGCTTTCCAGCAGCAGGACGGCAATGGAGAAGCCGAGGATCAGCGTGCCGATCGCCGCGATCGTCGGGTCGATGTCGCCGCGCACGTCCGACCACATCTGCACCGTGACGGGGCGCACGGCCGGCGCGCTGATGAAGATCGACACGATCAGCTCGTCGAAGGAGACCACCATCGCGAACAGCATGCCCGACAGCACCGCCGGCATGACCAAGGGCAGCGTGATGCGCCAGAACGCTTTCAGCCGGGTGGCACCGAGCGTCAGTGCCGCGCTCTCGAGCTGGTCATCGACGAGTTGGAGGGCTGCAAGCACGGTGAAGAGGACATAGGGCACGGCGAGCATGGTGTGCGCCAGGATGAGCCCGGTGTAGGTGCCGAGCAGGCCCCAGCCTCTGAACGTCGCCAGGATCGCGGCTGCGGTGATGATCACCGGCACCACCAATGGCGCCATGATGAAGATGGTGAGCAACTCCCGTCCCGGAAAGCGGCCGCGGGCGAGGCCGATGGCGGCGGCCGTACCGAGCACGGTTGCGAGCAGGCTGCTCGGGATCATCACCTTGAGGCTGGTAGTGAGGCCGTCGACCCAGACCGGCAGGCTGAACACCTTCTCGTACCACTGCAGCGAGAAGCCCGGCGGCGGAAACATCAGGAAGGGAGCCGAGCTGAACGAGATTATCACGACGATCACCATCGGCGCGATCAGGAATATGACGATTGCCGCGCACACGACGCCGCTCAGCGCGGACCACACCCGATCGGCGCGCAGCTGTGGCAGCGCGATCATGTCCGCGCCCCTGCGAGTGACTGGCGGATGAAACCGAAGGTGATGGCGGTGCCGGCGAACAGCACGACCGCGAGCGCTCCGGCAAGGCCCCAGTCGCCGAAGTCTGCCACCTGCATCTCGATCAATTGCGCGATCATCAGATCGCCCGGGCTGCCAAGCAGCGCCGGCGTGATGTAGTAGCCGAGCCCCAGGACGAAAACGAGCACGGTGCCGGAGACGACGCCGGGCAGGCTGAGCGGCAGATAGACCCTGAGAAAGCTCCAAAACGGCGAGGCGCCGAGGCTCGACGCCGCCTTCACGTAGCTCGGGTCGATGCGCGCGAGCACGGAGTAGAGCGGCAGGATCATGAAGGGCAACAGAATGTGCACCATACCGATCAGCACGCCGGTACGGTTGTAGATCAGCGTCAACGGCTCGGCGATCACACCGAGGTCGAGCAATACCTTGTTGATCAGGCCCCGCCGCTGCAGCAGCACCATCCAGGCGAAGGTTCGCACCAGAATGCTCGCCCAGAACGGCACCAGCACGGCAAAGATCAGCAGCCTGCGCGTGCGCTCGCCCGCGTTGGCGATCGTGTAGGCCATCGGATAGCCGAGCATCAGGCAAAGTGCCGTCACCGTGCCGGAGATGACGACGGTGTTCCAGAGCGCCTTGAGATAGACCGGCGCCTCGATGAGTTTGCGGAAATTCTGCAAGCCAAGCGCCGGCTCGGTGACGCTGCGCACGAGCAGCGAAGAGACCGGGTAGGCGAACAGGATCATCAGAACGACCGCGGCCGGTACGACGAGCCAGCCGCGCCTGTCCGTTCCTTCGGTCATCCCACCCGATCCCAGCTGCCGCGGGGCACGCAAAGGCCCCGCCTCTCTCCCCAGTTTCAGCCGGTCGTCACGCGAGCTTCCACGCCGCCCACTTCTCGGACAACGTCTTCTGGTGGTCGCGCCAATACTCCTCGTTGACGGGGAAGCCCTTGGCGAGGTTGGCGGGCTCGGTCGAGAGCCACGGCGCGACGTCCTTGTTGATGAGCTTGAAGGCGTCGGGGTTGGTCGGAGCGAGCGGCATGATGTTCGACACCGTCGCCTGGCTTTCGGCCAGCATCATCTCGGCGATGAGGGCCATTGCCGCGTCCTTGTTCTTCGAGCCCTTCGGCACCACCAGGTAATCGACCGACTGCAGGTTCTGACCCCACTCGATGCCGATCGGCGCGCCCTTCTTGGCGCTGTCGTAGATGCGGCCGTTGTTGAGGATGCCGAGGCTGCATTCGCCATCGACCATCAGCTGCTGCGACTGCGAGTTGGTGGTCCACCACACTGCGCCCTTCTTGACGGTGTCGAGCTTCTTGAAGGCGCGGTCGACGTCGAGCGGATAGAGCTTGTCGAACGGCACGCCGTCGGCGAGGAGGCCGATCTCGAGCATCGGATTGACGCGGTCGCGCAGCGCGCGCCGGCCAGGGAATTTCTGCAGGTCGAAGAACTCGGCCCAGGTCTTCGGGTGGTTGCCGCCGGGGAACGCCTTGGTGCTGTAGGCAATATTGTATGACCACACGATATTGGCGATGCCGTACTCGTGGACGAATTTCGCCGGCAGCTTCCGGGTGTCGACGATCGTCGTGTCGATCTTCTCGAACAGGCCGTCTTTGGCGGCGTTGTACAGAAAATCGATGGTGACATCGACCACGTCCCAGGTGGGTGCGCCGGCGGCTATCATGGTGCGCAGCTTGGCGTAATCGACCGGGCCGTCCTGGATGACGGTGGCGCCGGTCTTCTGCGCGAAGGTATCGCAATAGCCTTTCTTCGAGGCGTCCTGATAGACACCGCCCCAACTCGCGAACACGACCTTCTGCCCGGCATACTTGCCCTGCTGGGCAAACACCTCGAGTGGAAACGCCGATGCTGCGGCAGCCCCGCTCGTTGCGATCAGAAGGCGTCGCCGGTCGATCGCGGTCGGCGGCAGTCTTCGCTTGTGGCCGGTGTCGGTCATGGGTTCCCTCCGCTGCTGCTTGCTAGGTATTGGCGACCCTCAATCGGTCGCGGCTCGGCTATCTGAACTTAGGCATCACGTCGCGAATGAAGAGTTCGAGCGAGCGCTTCTGCACATCGAACGGCAGGCCGAATGAGGCACCGTAGCAGAAGTTTTCGACGCCGCATTGCTCGTAGTAGCGCAGCTTCTCGACGACTTCGTCCGGCGTTCCAAAGATCATGTAGTCGCGGATGTTCTGCGGCTCATACTCCGTGCGGTTGGCGATCTTCTCGAAATTCACGGGCTCGGGGAAGCCCTCGCGCACGACGCCGATGTTTTTGAACAGGTTCTCGAAATAGCGGCCGTAGTCGATCGAGCTCTTGACCGGCACCTGCCAGCCGTCGGGATGATCGTAGACGCAGGTCCGCCGCAACATCATGAAGCGCGGACGCTTCACGCCCGGATTGTTGCGCAGCGTCTCCTCGAAGCGGTCGGCGAGCACCTTCACCTCTGCCGTCGGGCGCGACAGCGGTGTGCTCTGGATATGCGCGCCGCTTTTGATCGCCCAGTCGAACGTGCCTGGATCGCGCGCGGCGACCCAGATCGGCGGATGCGGCTTCTGCAGCGGCCGCGGCACCGAGGTCGCGAGCGGGAACGACCAGTACTCGCCCTTGTGCTCGTAGTCGCCGCGCCAGAGCCCTTTCACCGCTGGCAGCATCTCCTTCATGTAGGCGACACCGCGTTCCTGCGGCATGCCGCCGGCCATGCGATCGAACTCGTATTGATAGGCGCCGCGACCGATGCCTAACTCCAGGCGGCCATCGCTGACGACGTCGAGGAGGCCCGCTTCGCCGGCGAGCCGGATGGGATGCCAGTAAGGCGCGGTGACGATCGCCGTTCCGAGGCGGATCTTCTTCGTGTGCGCGGCCCAATGCGTCAGGATCGAGAATGGGTTCGGTGCGATCGTGAACTCGATCGTGTGATGCTCCGGCGACCAGGCGATCTCGAAGCCGCCCTCCTCCGCGATTCTGACCAATTCGAGCGCGCGGGCAACAACGACGCGCATGTCCAGGCTCGGATCGAAGCGCTCGAGGCTGATCGAAATTGAGAACTTCAAGGGCACCCTCTCGACGATAACGTTGGTATACCGTCTGACTGTACGATAATAACTATGCGGCAAGCTCTCTGACGTGGCAAGCGTCGCGGATCGGTCCTCGACGCTTGCCGCCCGAAGTTCACCGGCAAGAGGCAAGCCGCCATGCAGTACGTGCGATCTGGGCTCGAGCAATCTCAAAGTATCGCGCATCGGTCTCGGCGCAATGGGCATCGGCAGCCCGAAATGGCGCGAATGGGTGCTCGACGAGGTGGCGAGCCGGCCGGTGATGAAGCGCGCGCTCGATCACGGCATCAATTTCATCGATACCTGCGATTTCTACTCGGGCGGCGAGAGCGAGGTCGTCGTCGGCCGGCTGATGAAGGAGATGGGCAGGCGCGAGGACTTCGTGCTCGCGACCAAGGTCGGCAATCCGATGGGCAAGGGGCCGAACGCACGAGGCTTCTCGCGCAAGCATCTGTTCGAGGCTGTCGACCAGTCGCTGAAGCGTCTCGGTACGGACTATATCGATCTCTACCAGACCCACATCTGGGACTCCGCGACCAATCTCGAGGAGATGGTGGAGGCGTTCGATGCCCTCGTGCGCAGCGGCCGCATGCTCTATCTCGGCATCACCGACATGCCGGCATGGCAATTCGCGACCGCCTACTTCCACCAGAAGCACCGCGGCCTCGCCCGCTTCGTCGCGATCCAGAATCACTACAACCCGATCTGGCGCGAGGACGAGCGAGATCTGATGCCGCTGGCCCGTGCCGAAGACATCGGCCTCATCCCTTACAGCCCGATGGCTCGTGGTTATCTATGCGGGCCGGCCCGCCGGGCGGGCGCAACGACGACGGCGCGTTGGCGCACCGACGACTACGCCCTGAAGCTCTATGGCCGGCCGGCCGACGATGCCGTGGCAGAGGCGGTCGCAGCGATCGCCACCGCGCGCGGCGCCGAGCCCGGCCAGATCGCGCTCGCCTGGACGCTCTCGCGCCCCGGCATGACCGCGCCGATCTTCGGGCCGACGTCGGTCGCTCACGTCGATGCCGCCGTGCAGGGCACTCGAGATCAAGCTCGATGCGGCGGAGATCGCCGGCGATCGAGCAGGCCTATGTGCCCCGCCCGCATGCGGGGCATGGGGTTTAAGGGGCGGGAGCGTCGGCGCCAAAACAAGATGCGTGAGGCGCTGCCGGTTGCTGCGATGCGTCGTTGTCAAGGACCGCTGTCTGAGGATAAGCGGTCGCAATTGGGGCTCGGTCGAGATCGGGAGTTCGCGTCGCGAGTGACCCCTTGCAGACATCAGCGAACCGGCGCAAGATTACCAAAAGAGATTGATTTTAGTCACGTTGACTTTGACTATTACGAATTCGGCGGTAACCCCGAACATATCATCCATCGGGATACACACTCCTAGCCAACAGGAGGTCATCGATGACCAAGACAACATCATTGGTGGCGGTAGCCATGGTGGCTGCGGCCGGAATCGCGGCTACTCGGCCGGCATTGACACAGTCGGCAGATCAGCGCCTCGGAAAAGTTCATTTCTCGACGTCGTGCACGCCGGCGGCGCAGGCCCAATTCGACAGGGCCATGCTGTACCAGCACTCGTTCTGGTACCGCGCCTCCCAAAGGGCATTCGAAGAGGCGCTGAAATCCGACCCGGACTGCGCCATTGTCAATTGGGGCATCGCGCTCAGCCTGCTTTATAACCCGCACGCGCCGCCGCCAGCGGAGAACTTACCCCTGGGTCTTGCCGCCTTGGACAAGGCCAAAGCCATGGCGGTGAAGACGCAGCGCGAACGCGATTATCTCGAGACAATGCGCGCCATGTACACCGACTATGCCAAGGTCGACCATCGCACACGCTTGCAGAATTATCTCAGGTCCATGGAGCAACTGGCACAACGGTATCCCGATGACGACGAGGCGCAAATTCATTACGCGCTGGCGCTGAATACCAGCGCGTCGCCCGCCGACAAAACCTACGCCAATCAGCTCAAGGGCGCGGCGATCCTTGAAAAGATCCACACACGCCAGCCACAGCATCCCGGCGTGTCGCACTACCTGATCCATCTCTATGACTATCCAGCGATCGCGGACAAAGGGATTGATGCCGCCCGTCGCTACGCCAAGATAGCGCCCGATGCGCCGCACGCGCTGCATATGCCCTCGCACATCTTCACGCGCGTCGGGTACTGGAAGGAGTCGATCGCATCCAATCTCGCCTCGGCAAACGCCGCCAAGGATAGCAAGGAATCGGACGATCAGCTGCACGGATTGGACTATGCCGTCTACGCCTACCTGCAGCTCGGCCAGGACCGACAGGCACGCGAAATCATCGACACGATGGAAAAGATTTCGGACCACAAGCGCTTCGCCGGACACTATGCGCTCGCCGTGAGCCCGGCGCGTTATATTGTCGAGCTTGGCGATTGGAAATCCGCCGCGAACTTGCAGGTTCGCCCCACCTCGCTCGCCTATCCAGAAGCGATGACGCATTTCGCCCGCGCACTGGGCGCTGCAAGATTGGGCGATGTGCAAGCGGCCAAGGTGGATATCGCCAAGCTCGCCGAGCTGCGGGACAAGCTGCGCGAAGCGAAGGACGCCTACTGGTCGGAGCAGGTAGGCATTCAGCACGATGTCACATCCGCCTGGGTGCTTTATGCCGAAGGTCGGCACGATGAAGCGCTGAAGGCCATGAGCGCAGCCGCCGATGCGGAGGACAAGACCGAGAAACATCCGGTGACGCCGGGCGTGCCCAGACCGGCACGCGAACTCTATGGCGTCATGTTGCTTGAGCGCGGATCGGCCAAAGAGGCGCTGGTCGCCTTCGAAGCGACGCTGACGAAGGAGCCGAACAGACTGGGAGCATACGTCGGCGCGGCCAGGGCCGCCGAGACGTCGGGTGACACCGCCAGGGCCCGGCAATATTGGGCAAAAGTCGTTGAACAGACGGCCGATGCCGATGCCACCAGACCCGAAATTGCCGAGGCGCGCGCATTCATGGCCAAGAAGTCATTGTGAATCAGTGCCGAGGAACTGCCGCAGCCACTCTCGGAATGGCAAGCACAGGCAGGAGGCCCGAATGGGCGAGAAGACTTGGGCGCGATCGTCCGGTGCTGGTTTTTGGCATCGGGCGGTCCTGCGGGAGCCAAGAGCTGTTGCGGGGCTCGCTCTGATCATCACTGTCGCAGCGATCGCGATTGCCGCTGGGTTGGGTGCGATTGCAACATCCCGCATCCCCCAATCCATGCAGATTGTAGGATATGCCGGTCACCTCGGCGAATGGGAGTTGACCGCCGTAGTCTCGAGAAATGACCCGCGTGCCGCCTCTGATCTCGCTGGGGCTATGAAAATGAAACACGTCGGATTTTGTAGCAGCGACGGTCCCGAAGAGAAAACGGGTGCAATGCAGGTCCGACTATCTCGACTGTCCTCCAGCGTCGAGGTGAAACTGCAGCTCGACGGCGTCGAGTGCACCCACAGTGGTGATCTGTCGGACGCCTATATCGGGACACTGGTTTGCCCCGGCCGGAAAGCGGTCCCCCTAACGCTTTGGATCAAATAGTGGTCTGTCGGGCCATCTATTGCGACGTCGCATGCAGGTCAAATGGGCTAATTCCGCACCGCGATCGACGACCACTTTTGTGCTCTGGCCCTCTGCCACTTTGTTCTTCCGCTGCCTCGACTTTCCGCTGCCGGGGGTATCGCGACGGCGTCGGAGCCGCGCCTTGCGCCACTTGCTCCCCTTCCCCTCCCCCGTCGAGGGGGAGGCGGGCCGAGCGGATTTCTTCCGGTTGTGGCCCCTCGCAGAATCGCTCCCGTCATATTTTACCAGCGGCGCGATCCGGGGGCAGGCTGACCATGTGCGGGTTCGCAGCACGCGCCCGCCGCTCACGCTTGGGTGGTTTGGCGTCTGCGCAAGCCGCCGCCCCTCACCCGGCGAAATGCTCGATGAGCAGGTCGGCGATCGTGTCGGGTGCCTCGACCAGCACGGAATGGCGCAGCTTCGGCAGGATGACGAGGCGCGACCCGGCGATGCGCTCGTGCATCATGCGCGCCATCCGCGTGTTGGAGCCGACGTCGTTCTCGCCGGTGGCGACCAGCGTCGGATGGCGGATCTCGGCCAGCCGGTGGCCGAGATCGCTGGTCGCGAACACGGTGTAGGCGGCGGCATAGGAGACGGGATCGTTGGCGAGCAACTCGGCCATGCGGGCTTTGATGCGTTCCGGATGCTTGGCGCGGAACTCGGGCGTGAACCAGCGCTCCTCGGCGGCATTGGAGACGGCAGCGATACCACCCTCCTGCAGAAGCTGCAGCCGGCCGACGACTTTCGCACGCTCTTCGTCGGTGCGGCCGGCGACGGCGCTCAGGATCGCCAGGCGGTCGATGCGGCCGGCATCGGAAAGTGCCAGCGACTGCGCAATGAGGCCGCCGAGCGAGAAGCCGGCGAGGTGGCTCACGCCGATGCCGAGATCGTCCCACACGCGGCGCACGTCCGAGGCCATGTCGTCGAGGGTGCAACCGCCGATGATCGGGCCCGACCTGCCGTGGCCGCGCAGGTCGAGCCGGACGACGGTGAACCGCGGCTCGAGCCGCCTCGCCACTTCGTCCCACGACTGCAGGTTGGCCCCGACCCCGTGGACGAGGGTGACGTGGGGCCCGCGGCCGGAGACGACACGGTTGATGGCGGGCTGTCCGGCATGCATGCCGGCGTGATTTCTGGACATCGTGGGTGTTCCCGATTACGCGATGGTTGCCGTCTGGACCGTCGATTGCCGTATGATTGCCCCAGCCGGGCTCCGCCAATGGAGTGAAAGGACGCCACTCTCATGCCGAGCGATGCTCCGACCGACATGCGCGTTGCACGCGATCAGCCGACATTGCGCGACTTGACGACCGACAAGCTGCGCGAGGCGATCATGACGCAACGCTTCAAGCCCGGCCATCATCTGGTCGAGCGGGAACTCTGCGAGCAGACCGGCGTCAGCCGAAGCTCGGTGCGCGAGGCGCTGCGCCATCTCGAGGCCGAAGGGCTGATCGAGCGGCGCAGTGGGCGCGGCCTCTACGTCGCCGCGATCACCGTCGACGAGGCACGACAGATCTACGAGGTGCGCGCTGCGATCGAGCCGGAGATGGCGCGTCTGTTCGCCATCCGCGCGACGGACGCGCACCTTGCGGCACTTTCGAACGCGCTCCGCGCACTCGATACCGCCATCGGAGCATCCGACATCGGCGGCTACGTGCGCGCGCTCGATGCCTTCTTCGACACGCTGATCGACGGCAGCGGCAACGAGGTCGCGCGGCGCATCGTTCTGACGCTGCGTGCGCGCATCAGCTACCTGCGCGCCATCACCACTGCCCGCGCCGACACCAAGCGGGCGCGCGAGACCCTGGGCCTGATGCAGGCGATCGCGGAGGATGCGCGACTGCGCAACGGCGCGGCCATCGCGCGCAAGTGCCGGGCCTTCGTCGAGCGGTCGGCCGCCTTCGCCATCAAGGTCCTGGTCGAGCAGGACAGCGGGCCGGCTTGACAAGGCATAGCCCGTACGGATCGGTGCACACCTCACGAGCCCGGCGCTCCAAGACCGAACATGCGGCCGTCGTGGAACACGAGCGGCGACTTGTCCGCGCTCGGTCCATCGAGCGCCTCGACCGAGGCAACCATGATGGCATGACCGCCGGCGGCGTGAATGTCGACGATCCGGCACTCGAGCACGGCGAAGTAGCGATCGAGAATGGCAAAGCCGCGACCGTTGGCCCGCCAGGAGCAGATCTGTCCGCGGTCGCCGCCGCGGCGCGCGAAGGCCCGTGCAATCTCGTCCTGGTCGTCGGCAAGCATGTGGATCGCGATGCGGCCAGCCTCGATGAAGGCCCGGCACGATCGGGCCGATTGGCTGATGCAGACGAGGACCATCGGTGGCTCGAGCGAGACGGACGTGAACGAGCTCGCCGTCAGGCCGATGATGTTGCGGTCGGCGCCGATCGCGGTGACGACGGTAATCCCGCTCACGTAGCGGCGCATTGTCTGGCGCAACTCGAGCCCCATCGCCGGCGAGGCGGACACCGCGGTGTGGGTCGCGGCTGCTTTCGGCACGGTCATTCGGCCGCGGCTCCGACCGGTCTCGCGCGCGGCACCTTGTTCAAGCCGAGCTTCGCGCGCACGATCGGCAATACCTCCTTCGACAGCCGGTCGAGACAGCGCATCGTGTGCTCGTGGGCGAGGCCCGGCCAGCCGCACTTGAACATCAGGTGGTCGATCGACGTTTCCTCTGCGAGCTCGATGATCTGGGCTGCGACCTGATCGGGCGAGCCGAAGAACAGCGCGCGGGGACGAACGAAATCGTAGGTCAGTTGCTTCTTGAGCGCGGCGTCCTGCTCCGCCGACAACTTCTCGTCGGGATCGAGATAGATGCGCGGGCCGCGCCAGTTGGCGAAGTTGAGCGAGCCGATGCATGCCTCCTCGGCGATGCGACGGGCCTCGGCCTCGCTGTCGGCGATGAAGGTATCGCGCACCACGGCGGTCTTGGCGCCAATGGCAATGTCGCGGCCGAAGGCTGCGTCGTGCGTCTCCTTGTAGATCCTGAGGCGGTGCTTGAGCTCAGGGATCGAAGGGCGCCACATGACGACGCCCATGTCGAGGGCCGCCGCGCCGCGAATGGCATCGTGCGCCTCCGACACCATCTGCCACATCGGCGGCATCGGCTTCTGCTTCGGCCGCGGGTAGGTGGTGAGCTTGATGAGCTCGCCGGTGTTGGGATCGACGTAGCGGGGATCGTTGACGGTGTGGGCGCGGTCGGCTTTGAAGCCCGGCGCCGGGAACTGGTAGAGGTCGCCCTTGTAGGAGAAGCGGTCCTCGGACAGCGCCGCGCGAATGACGCCGAGGCTTTCGAGGAAGACCTTGAGGTTCATCTCGGGCTTGTTGGGGTCCGCTTGGGGATTGAGGTTCGACGCCTCGAGGCCGTAGTTGCCGCGCCCGACGCCGACCTCGAGGCGACCGCCCGTCAAGTGATCGAGCAGCGCGATGTCCTCCGCGAGCCGCAGCGGATGCCAGAACGTGATGATTGCTGCGCCAAGGCCGATGCGGATCCTGGTCGTTCGCGCGGCGAGGTCGGCTGCCATCAGCAGCGGGTTGGCGAGCAACTCGCGGCCCCAGATGCTGAAGTGGTGCTCGGGCACCCAATAGATGTCCATGCCCGCCTGCTCGCACGCTGCGAGGCGCTCGCGCATCTCGTTGACGAGATCGCTGTAGTCGCGCTGCTGGGTTGGATCCTGGATGTTGTCGAAATAGCCGAACCGCATCGCGCTCTCCCATTTGCAACTGGCTCGAGGCCTGGAGACCTTTACAGGCGGCCGGGTGCGACAATATAGTATACCATAAGACATTCAGACAGAAACGGCAACGAGCGAGGCTGCCGACGGGGTGCGCCGATTATCGTCGCGTGCGATAGTCGAGACTGCCCTGTCGTCCAAAACTAGGTGTCTGGTCCGGTGCTCACCCACATCGCGCGGCGCCTGCTGCTTGCCATCCCGACGCTGCTGGCGTTGACCGCGCTGCTGTTCTTCTCGATCACCAAGATCCTCGGCACGCCGGCCTCGATGATGCTCGGCGAGGACGCGAGCCCGAAGGCGATCGCCGAGCTCAATGCACGCTATGGCTTCGACCGGCCGGCCTATGTGCAGTATTTCGACTGGCTCACAAGGGCGATGACAGGCGATTTCGGCCGCTCCTACACGTCGCAGGATCCCGTCGGGGCTGCCATCGCGGGGGCATTGCCGGTCACCGTCGAGCTCGCCCTATGGGCGATCTTCCTCGCGGTGCTGGCCGCGACCGCGCTCAACAGCCTGCCCAACGCGCCGCCAGCACTGCGCCGCCTCGTCGTGTTCGCCAATCTGGTCGGCATCACGACGCCCAATTTCATCCTCGGGATCTGCCTGATCCTGCTGTTCTCGGTGCATCTTGGCTGGCTGCCGACGACGGGCTGGGTGCCGTGGTCCGAAGGCATCGTCGCCCACCTGCGCCACATCATCATGCCGGTGCTGACGCTCTCGGCCTACTACTTCGGCGCCTTCAGCCTCGTCTATCGTGTCGAGTTTTCCGACGTTTATCGACGCCTCTATATCCGCACGGCGCGCGCCAAGGGGCTCTCTCCGGCGAGCGTCGCCTTCAAGCATGCTCTGCCAAACGCGATTCTGCCGGTTATCACCTTTGCCGGCCTCTCGATGGGCCACCTGACCGGCGGCGCCGTCGTAACCGAGACGGTCTTTTCCATGCCCGGCATCGGGCGGCTGTTCGTATCGGCCATTGCCGGGCGCGATTTCCCTGTCATGCTGGCGGTCGGCATGGTCGTGGTCGTTGCCGTCGTCGCGATGAACCTCGTCGCCGATATCCTCTATACGATCGTCAATCCGCAGATCAGGCTCGAGTAGAGACGCCGATGCGACTGTCGTCGAACGCGATCATCGGAGCGGCCCTCGTCCTGCTCGCGTGCACGGCGGCGGTGCTGGCGCCGGCTATCGCCCCATTCGACCCGACGAAATCGAGCGTCTACTTCCTGCAGGGTCCGTCGCGCCAGCACCTGCTCGGCACCGACGAGCTCGGCCGCGATATCCTGAGCCGCGTGATCCACGGTGCGCGAGCCTCGCTGATCATCGGGGCAGGTGCTGCGCTGCTGGCGGTCCTGATCGGTGCGCCTGTCGGGCTGATCGCCGGCTATCTCGGCGGCAGGACCGATCTCATCGCCGTGCAGGTCATCGATCTTTTCATTGCCTTGCCGGGCCTCGTACTCGCCCTCATCATCACGGTGATGGTCGGCCCCTCGTTGCCCAATCTCGTGGTCGTGCTCGGCTTCGTGATGTGGCCGGTGGTGGCACGGCTCGTCCGGGGCCAGACGTTGGCCGTGCGCGAGCACGCCTACGTCGAGGCGGCCGTCGCCGCCGGCGGCTCCACTTTCTGGATCCTGCGCCGGCACGTGTGGCCGAACATCGCCCGGGTCGTCGCCGCGCAATTCGCGATCACCGTGTCGTTCGCGATCATCACGTCCGCGAGCCTGAGCTTCCTTGGCCTTGGCATTCCGCCGCCGACACCCGATTGGGGCAGCATGGTGCGTTCGGGCTTCGACTACCTCGCATTCAATCCCGCCATGAGCCTGGCGCCGGGATCGGCCATCGCCGCCACGGTGCTCGGGTTCTATCTGATCGGGAGCTCGGTCGAATGACGAGCGCGCCAGAGGTGCCGGCCGATGCGATCCTTGCGGTCGACAGATTGCACGTCGGATTTACCGCGCAGCGCCGCGAGGTGCGCGCCGTCAGCGGCGTCTCGTTCACGGTTGGGCGCGGCGAGACGCTGGCGATCGTCGGCGAGTTCGGGCTGCGGCAAGTCGACGACCGGCCTCGCCATCATGGGCCTCGTCGACCGTGAGCGCGGAACGCGTCTGTCGGGCTCGATCCGCTTGCGGCGCAAGAATGGCGAGGTGAGCGATATTCTGGCGCTCGACGACCGCGCCCTTCGCACCGTGCGTGGCAACGACGTGGCGATGATCTTCCAGGAGCCGATGTCGTCGCTCAATCCGGTCTACACGATCGGTGCCCAGATCACCGAGGCGCTCGGCCAGCATGCCCGGCTCGAGGCGAACGCGGCGCGCAGCAAGGCGCGCGATCTTCTGGCCGAGCTCGGTATCTCCAATCCCGACCAGTTCCTCGAGAGCTATCCCCATCAGCTCTCCGGCGGTATGCGCCAGCGCGTGATGATCGCGATCGCGCTCTCCGGCAATCCGAGCTTGCTCATCGCCGACGAGCCGACAACGGCGCTCGACGTCACCATCCAGGCTCAGATCCTCGAGCTGCTGCAGAGCATCCAGAAGCGGACAGGCATGTCGATCATCTTCATCACGCACAACCTGGGCGTGGTCGCCGAGATCGCGCAGCGCGCCGTGGTGATGTACGCGGGCGAGGTGGTGGAGACGCTGCCGGTCTCCTCCCTGCTCGGCAAGGCGCGCATGCCCTACACAAGCGCCTTGCTGCGCTCGGTGCCGCGGCTCGGGCGCGATCGCGGCCTGCGCGGCAAGCTCGCGGCGATCCCCGGCGGCGCGCCGACCGTCGGCACCGTGCCGCAGGGCTGCGCGTTCCATCCACGCTGTGGGCATCACAGGGGCGGATTGTGCGATGCGAGCCACCCCGTGCTCGAGGCGGTGGCAAGCGGGCACGAGGCGCGCTGTCATCGCTGGCGGGAGATCGGCGCCGAGGCCTTTCCATGAGCACGGACGTTCCCCTGCTCGAGGTGCGCGGCCTGCGCAAATGGTACGATATCAGGTCGGGCATCATCCCGCGCGTGACGGGCCATGTCCGCGCGGTCGATGGGGTCTCGTTCATGCTGCGGCCCGGCGAGGTGCTCGGCATCGCCGGCGAGTCGGGCTCCGGCAAATCGACCATCGGGCGCTGCGTGCTCCGCCTCATCGAGCCGACAGCTGGCGAGATCCTGCTTCGCGGCGAGGACATCGCGCACCTCGACCGCCGCGAGTTGCGTCTGCTGCGGGCCAAGGCGCAGATGGTCTTCCAGGATCCCTACGGCTCGCTCGATCCGCAGATGACCATCGGCGAGATCGTTGCCGAGCCGCTCGATGTCCAGGGGCTGGTCGGCAGCGCCCGTGCGCGCCGCGATCGTATCGCCGAGCTGCTCGATATGGTGGCGCTCGGGGCCGAATACGCCGACCGGCGGCCGCGGGAGCTTTCGGGTGGCCAGCGCCAGCGCGTCGGCATCGCGCGGGCGTTGTCGGTTGGCCCCGAGCTGCTGATCGCCGACGAGCCGGTCTCCGCCCTCGACGTCTCGATCCAGGCGCAGATCATCAACTTGCTCGAGGATCTCAAGGAGCGGCTCAATATTGCGATGCTGTTCATCTCGCACGACATCGCGGTGATGGATCATCTCGCGGACCGGATCGCGATCGTCTATCTCGGCCGCATCATGGAGATCGGCCCGACGGCCGAGCTGATCGCCGCGCCGCGCCACCCCTACACCCAGGCGCTGCTTTCGGCTGTTCCGGAACTCGGGGCCAAGCGGCGCGAGCGCATCGTTCTGACCGGCGACGTGCCGAGCCCGACCAATCCGCCGAGCGGCTGCGTGTTCCGCACGCGGTGTCGCTATGCCCTGCCTGCCTGTGCCGCCGAGCCGCCGCCGCTGCGCGCCGTCGGCAGCGATCATTCGACCGCCTGCATTCGGGACGACATCCTTTCGCCTGTGGCCGCCGGCGGCCACCGGGCGGCCGCGGTAATGCCATCGACGACGTAACGACAACCAGACCGGGAGGACGCATATGACGACAACACAACCTGGAGGAACGAGGCGGCAGGCACTGATGGCGCTCGCATCGGCGCTGACGCTGGCAGGAATTGCCGGCACGGCGGAGAGAGCTCTGGCGCAAGGCGAGCCGCAGCGCGGCGGTGTGCTTTCGATCGGCTTTGCCTCCGACAGCAAGACCTTCGATCCGACCTACTCCGTTCAATTCACCGAGCGGCAGGTGCTCTACGTCGTCTACAATACGCTGGTGAGCTACGGCACCGATTTCTCGATCAAGCCGGAGCTGGCAGAGAGTTGGAAGATCGAAGGCGATGGCCAGCGCATCGTCTTCAAGCTGCGCACCGGCGTGAAGTTCCACGACGGCACCGACTTCAACGCCGAGGCGGTGAAGTGGAACATCGACCATCGGCTCGACAGGCAAGTAGCCTCGCCGCAGCGCCAGCAGCTCGATCCCATCATCGCCTCCGTCGAGGTGATCGATGCCGCGACCGTTGCCTTCAATCTGAAGCAGCGCTCGCCGGGCCTCCTGAGCCTGCTCGGGGAACGTCCGGGATTCATGATCTCGCCGACGGCGGCCAAGAAATTCGGCAAGGACCTCGGCAATAATCCGGTCGGCACCGGGCCGTTCGTGTTCAAGGAGTGGGTGAAGGGCAGCCACATCATCGTCGAGCGCAATGCCAACTACTGGGAGGCAGGCAAGCCCTACCTCGACCGTATTGCCTTCCGCGATATCTCGGGCTCGGTGGTCGGCGTGCAGCGCCTGATCACGGGCGAGCTCGATTTCGTCGGTGATATGTCGCCGCAGGAGATCAAGCCGCTCGCCGGGCGCGCTGGCATCAAGCTCGATCCGATTACAGTCGGGCGCTGGTACTCGATGCAATGGCACATGTACGAGCCGCCATTCGACAACGCCAAGCTGCGCCAGGCGTTCGCGCACGGTATCGACAGGAAGCGCATCAACGACATCGTGATGGACGGCCGAGGCACGCTGATCGACGGGCCGACGCCCGAGGGCCTGTGGTGGTACAACGCCAATGCCAAGACCTATCCGTTCGATCCGGCCAAGGCCCGGGCCCTGCTGGCGGAGGCCGGCCACCCGAACGGCTTCGAGTTCACGCTGTCGACGCCGCAGGTGGGCGTCTTCCAGCAGATCAACCAGCTGGTGCAGGAGCAGTTGGCAGCCGTCGGCATCAAGCTGAAGCTCGACCCCGTCGCCCAAAGCGAGTGGTACGACCGGCTCGTCAAGCGCTCGACCAACATGTCGCCGAACCGTTGGACACAGCGACCCGATCCCGACGGGCTGCTCTATATCCTTTTCCACTCGACGGGCTTTGCCAACACGACCGGCTACAAGAACGATCGCGTCGACAAGCTCCTGGAGGATGGCCGCAACACATACGACCAGGCGGCGCGCAAGAAGATCTACGACGAAGCGCAGGAGATCATCGCCAAGGACATTCCGATGTTCTCACTTTTCTATTCCGTGGAGTTCGCGGCGCTGCGCGACACCGTGCAGGGCTTCAAGTGGATCCCCGACCAGATCCCGCGCTTCCGGGACCTGTGGAAGAAAAGCTGAGCCCGCGAGGCCGGAGACCCTTGCCGGCGGCCTGGCGAGCAGCAATTCCAACCACCATTAGAATATGACTCATGCCGGTGGCGCAGTTGCCGAAGACAGATCAATCCCGGACCCCGGTTTGTCCGCGCCACTCGCGCCACCGCCCATCCTTGCGGTCTTTGGCTCGCATTCTGAGACTGTCATCTGTTGTGGCTGCGATAGCCGCTGCTGACTACGCCAGAGACCTGTTGCTTGAGCCACTCGATGTCGCCGGCGCGGGCACCGAAGCGGTCGGGAGCGAATTGGGCCAGTCCGAAGCGCTGCGGCTGGCCGGCAACCATTCGAGCAACAATGTCGCCGGTCATGGCCGACCAGGTGACACCGGCGGAGTTCATTGCCGTCGCTACGATCAGCCCCTCGACGCCGGCGAGCGGACCGATCAGCGGCAGCCCATCGGGGGTGAAGGTTTCGGGCCCATTGATGAAGCGCCGCACCGGCGCCTCGGCCAACGCCGGAAAGATGCGGACGGCACTCTCGAAGTAGGGCGCGATCTTGTCGTAGTCGGGCTCGAGCAGCGTGAAGGTGAAAGGCTCGGGCAGGTTGGCGGGATCGATCGTGCGCGCATTCTCGTCGAAGAATCCGACGAGTAGCCCGCCCACCTCCTCGCGGCCGTAGATCAGATGTCCAGGCGCGACGAACGAGGGTGTTTCGCGCGACAGGCGCGGCGCGACATCGGCAATCAGGTAGAAGTGCTCGACCGGCCACTGCGCAATGTCGATGCCGACGGATGCGATAATTGCCCGCGACCACAAGCCTGCCGCCACGATCACGACGTCGGCCGCGATGGTGCCTTGACCGGTATCCACTCCGGTTACTGCGCCGCCGGCGACCTTTAGCGAGCGCACGTCGTGGTGCTCCACGATCCGGGCGCCTGCCCGCCGGGCGGCCGTGGCATAGGCATCGGTCAGGTCGGACGGGTTCACCCGGCCGCTCAGCGGGTTGAGCCAGATGGCATCGACGGCAGACGGGTCGATATGCGGGTTGAGCTTGCGCGCCTCGTCTGGACCGACCCACCGCGCAGTAATACCGCGCGCCTTGGCTGCTTCGTCCATGACCTGGAGGCCCTTCGTGGTCTCGGCGCCGTCCGAGAGAAACATCCGGCCGGTCTTGAGCCAACCTGTCTGCCGGCCGCTTGCCGCCTCGACCGCGTCGATGGTTTCGAAGGCGTACATGATCGCAGCGTCGCGATCAGGAGCGGGCTTCCAGGTAATGTTGCCGGCCGAATGCCAGGTCGTGCCGGAGCCCAGGCGGTCACGCTCGAGCAGGGTGACATCGTCCGTGCCGAGGCGGGCGAGGTGCCAGGCGATGCTGCTGCCGATCACACCGCCGCCGATGATTACGATTTTCCGGCGCATCGAGATATCCCTCCCCTGGTCGGCTTGCCCGATGGTTGGCGGTCGCGTCAGGTCAGGCGGAGCAGCCGTGCCGCGTTGTCGTTAAGCCACTTGCGCTTGGTGGCGTCTTTCAGCGGCAATGCCTCGACGTCGGCGATCGCCTGGCGGATCGGTTGCATCGGCCAGGCCGTGCCGAAGATCATGCGGTCCTGCAGCACCGTGTTGCCGTACTGGAGCAGCGGCTCGTAGCCCGAGTTGGCGACCGCGAGATACTTGGGCCGCATGGCCACGAGGCCGATGTGGACGTTGGCATGCCGCCAGGCGACGCCGATCAGCTCCGTCACCCACGGCCAGCCAGGCGGAGACGCGATAACCCTGAGATCCGGGAAATGCATCATCACCTCATCGAGCAGCGCCGGACGGCCATACTCCATCGATGTCGCGGTCGAAAAATTGATGCCGACGTGAATGTTCACGGGAATGTCGAGCTCGATGCATTTCGCGTAGAGCGGATAGAGCTTGGCATCGTTGATGGCGACCTTGCTTTCGAAGCACTGGATGTTGAGGCCCTTCAAACCGAGCACCTTGACGGCGTGCTCGAGCTCGCGGATCGCGTCCATGCCCTTGTGCGGATCGACGCCGGCAAAGCCCACGAAACGCGGCCCCTGCGTCTTGCAGAACGCCGCCACGTCCTCGTTCTTGATCTTGAGGCCGAACGTTGTCTCGACGTCGCGCGCCTTGACGACGACCGTTGAAACACCGGCCTCGTCGTAGGCGGCAATGTAGCTCGCGAGCGCCCCCTTGGGATCGGCCTCGGCGCGGGCGCGTTCCTCGCTCGACTTGTAGACCCGGCGGTAGTTGGCCAGGTGCTCCTTGGATGGCGGGTTGAATTCGAGTACGGGCGGCGTGCTGCCGAAATCGATCACGTGAGCCTCCTGATCCAATGCGAGCGCAGAGCGGGCAAGCGCGAAAGCCAGGTTGCCAGCTGCTTCCGCGCCCACTTAAGCTTTTTCCCGTCATTGGGCCAAGGGCGGGATCAAGCAGCCATGTCGCAAACGCAGAGCGAGGATGATATCGAGGCCAAGGCGCGGGCAGCGCATGCGGCACGGCGCGCGGCGATCGAGGCGAGGCCCTTCGATACCAATCTCGGCGCGCTGGTCGAGCGCTTCTGCCGGGCGGACCCCGAAGCCACCGCCTGGGTGTTCTTCGATAGCGGCGAGGTACTGAAACGACGCGAAATCATCGATCGCATAACGCGCCTTGCGAGTTCGCTCAATCGCATCGGCATCGTCAAGGGCACGCACGTCGCCGTCATGCTCCCCAACGTCTCGGCATTCCCGGTGACGTGGCTGGCGCTTGCCCGGCTCGGCGCCGTGATGGTGCCGGTCAATGTGCGCTACACGCCGGCCGAACTCGGTTACGTCCTGACCGACAGCGATGCCGAGTTCCTCGTTATCGACAGTAGCCTGATGGCAACTTTCGACGCGCTCGAGCAGCGGCCGGCGGCATTGGCTGCGCGAGCGTATCGTCGTATTCGGCGGCGCAGCGCTTCCTGGCAACCACAGCTGGGAGAGGCTCATCGCGGAGGGAACGCCGGGCTTCGTGACGCCTTGGACGGTCGACCGTGACGACCTGATGAACATCCAGTACACCTCCGGCACCACCGGCTTTCCCAAGGGCTGCATGCAGCCGCAGCTCTACTGGCTGACGATGGGCCGGGTGGCGGCGCACCGCGACGGTCTCGAACTCAAGAACATCTTGATCGCACAGCCGTTCTTCTACATGGACCCGCAGTGGCTGACGCTGATGGCCATGGAGCAGGGTGGCACCACCTTCGTCGCCGCCCAACCGAGCATCAGCCGCTTCATGGACTGGATCCACCGCCATCAGATCCATTTCTGCATCTTTCCCGAGCTCGTCTACCGCCAGCCGCCGCGCCCCGACGACGGAAGAAGCGCGCTGCGCCGCATCGCCACCTACGGCCACACCAAGGCGATCCATGCCGATCTCGAGCGCCGCTTCAACGTCGTCGCGCGCGAAGGCTTCGGCATGACCGAGGTCGGCTCGGCGCTGTCGGTGCCCTTCGAGGCAACGCACATGGTCGGCTCGGGCGTGTGTGGCGTTCCCTCCGCCTTCCGCGAATGCCGCGTCGTCGACGAGCGGGGCCGCGACGTGAAGCAGGGCGCTATCGGCGAACTGGTAATCCGCGGCCCCGGCATCTTCAAGGGCTACTACAAGAAGCCCGAGGCCAATAGGGCCGCCTTCTTCGGCGAGTGGTTCCGCACCGGCGATCTCTTTGTTCAGGATCGCCGCGGTTACTTCACCATCGTCGGGCGGCTCAAGGACATGATCCGGCGCTCGGGCGAAAACATCGCCGCGCGCGAGGTCGAGGCAGCGCTCGTCGCCATCGCCGGCATCGAGGATGCAGCGGCGGTTCCGGTACGCGATCCCGAGCGCGGCGAGGAAGTCAAGGCCTACATCGTGCTCAAGCCCGGCTACACGCCCGACACGATCACGCCGGAGCTGATTCTTGGCGAGGCCGCCAAGTCGCTCGCGGCCTTCAAGGTGCCGCGTTATCTCGAGTACGTCGCCGACCTGCCGCGAACGCCCTCGCAGAAGATCAAGAAGGATGTACTCAAGGCGTTGAAGCCCGATCCTCGGATCGGCAGCTGGGACCGCGTCGACAAGATCTGGCGCTAGGCGGCAAGTGCCCGTCGGCCCGGTGTCAAACCGCCGGCCGCACGCCGGCGCCGAAGCGGGCAGCGAGCGCCAGCAGCAGCGTCACCAGCGTGATCTTGAGTACTGAAACGGCGGCGATCGTCGGGTCGATCTCCATCAAGATGTTGTCGAACATCTTCTTCGGCAGCGTCATGTTCGAGCCGCCTAGGAACATCGCGATCACGAGTTCGTCGAAGGATGCGATGAAGGCAAGGAATGCGGCCGAGATCAGCGACGGGCGGATCTGCGGCAGCGTCACCCGCCGCACCGCCTGCAGGCGGCTGGCGCCGAGCCCCATCGCCGCCTGCTCCTGTGCGACATCGAAGGTGCGCAATCCCGCTGCCACGATGATCGTAACGTACGGCAGGGCATGGACGGTGTGGGCGAGGGCAATTCCTTGCCACAGCCCGATCAGCTTGAGCTTCGCGAACATCCCGTAGACCGCGATGGAGTAGACGATCGACGGCACGATGATCGGCAGCGCCGAGATTTGATTGAGCGCTTCGCGTCCACGATAGCGCCCCCGCACGATCGAGAACGCGAGCAGTGTGCCGAGCACAACGGCGAGAGAAGTGCTCGCCACGCCGATCTTGATGCTCCGCAGCGTCGCGTCGATCCAGATCGGATCGTCGAGATAGGCCCGGTACCATCGCAGCGAGAACCCCGGCGGGGGAAACTGCAGATAGGCCGAGGAGGAGAACGAGATCGGAAACACGATCAGCAACGGCAGCATCAGGAAGGCGAAGACGAGACCGGTGAGTACGCGCAGTGCCAGCATCAATCTGCGGCTCAGACGCGGTTTGCCGAAGGCTGTGTCGGTCGCGCTCATGCCGTGCTCCCGCGGCCGAGCCGGTTGAGCCCCAGATAGGCGAGCACCGCCGCCGTCAGCAGCAGGATCGACAGCGCCGAGGCAAAGCCCCATTCGAGGAACTGGCGCACCTGCTGCTCGATCAGCACGGCGATCATGATCACCTTGCCGCCGCCGAGCAGGGCGGGCGTAATGTAGAATCCAAGCGACAAGATGAAGACCAGCGCCGTGCCGGCCATCACGCCGGGCAGCGTCAACGGCAGGAATACGCGGCGAAACACGTTCCACCCCGACGCGCCTAGCCCTTCGGCAGCCAGCAGCAGGTCGTGGTCGACACGCAGCATCGCGCTGTAGATCGGAAACACCATATAGGGCAGCAGCACGTGCACCATGCCGATGATGACGCCGGTGGTGTTGTAGATCAGCGCGATCGGCTTGTCGGTGACGCCGAGACCGAGCAGTGCCTGGTTCAGCACGCCATTGCGTCCGAGCAGGATCATCCAGGCATAGGTGCGCACCAGCACGCTCGTCCAGAACGGCAGCATCAGGAACACGAGCCCGACCAGCAGCCAGCGCGGCGAGGCCGTCGCCAGCACGTAGGCCACCGGATAGGCGAGCAGCAGTGCAACGCCGGTTACGATCGTCGCGATCCGGAACGTCTCGAGGAATACGGTGACATAGAGCTCGCCGGTCGCCGCCTTCTGGAAGTGGGCGAGCGTGCCGCCCTCGACGCTGAGCAGAAGCAGCCGCGCCACCGGCAGCAGGAACAGCAGGCCGAGAAAAAGCATCGGCAGGAGACCGACGAGCACCGGCCCCTGCTCACCGCGCAGCACTGCAATCCCGCGCGCGTGGTACCTCGTCCCGAATTCGCTCGCAGCCGTTGCCATGGCCATCGTCAATCCCAATCGACGAGATGCACGAGATCGCCGGACCATCCGACTCGCAGGCGATCTCCGGGATTGAGTGCACTCGCGCTCGGCCGATAGGGCCACCGCACCGACATCTCGCCGCCGCCATCGAGCTTCACGGCATACTTGATCGCATCACCCAGATAGACGACCTCGCCGACGACGCCTGTCGCGACGTTCTCCGCCGCTTCGCCGTCGGCAAGCTGATGCGGCGCCTCCGGTCGCACGACGAGCCCGACTGTCGACCCGACAGCTCGCCCGGTGCTCCCGCGCGCGGTCATCGTCAATCCGCCCTCGACGGCGGCTGTGAGCACGCCTGCCGCCACGCTCTTCACCTCACCACGATAGAGGTTCAACTCGCCGATGAAGTCGGCGACGAAGCGGTTGGCGGGCCGCGCATAGATCTCGAACGGCGTGCCGACCTGCTCGATTCTGCCCTTGCTCATCACCGCGATCCGGTCGGAGAGGACCAGGGCCTCCTCCTGGTCGTGGGTGACGAACAGCGCGGTGATGCCGAGTTGCCGCTGCAGGCGCTTGACCTCGAGCTGCATCTGCTCGCGCAATTTCCGGTCGAGCGCGCCGAACGGCTCGTCGAGCAGCAGCAGCCGCGGCTCGAACACCACCGCGCGCGCCAGCGCGACGCGCTGCTGCTGGCCGCCCGATAGCTGCCGGGGATAGCGCGTCTCGTAGCCGGTGAGACCGACAAGGGCGAGGGCCTTGGTGACCCGCGCCCTGATGTCAGAACGCGCCACTTGCCGCATTTCGAGTGGAAAGGCCACGTTTTCAGCGACCCGCATATGCGGAAAGAGCGCATAGCTCTGGAACACCATGCCGATGCCGCGTGAGGCCGGCGTCGAATAGGTGATGTCGCGGCCGGCAAGCTCGACGCCTCCCTGATCGGGCAACTCGAAGCCGGCCACCATCTTGAGCAGCGTCGTCTTGCCGGAACCGCTCGGCCCGAGGATCGTCAGGATCTCGCCGTCCGGCACGGCAAGATCGACACCGTCGACGGCCAGCACGTCGCCGTAGCGTTTGACCACGCGCGTCAGCGAGAGCAGCGCAGGTCGCATCACTGCCGCAGCGTCCAAAGCCGCGTCTTTCACTTGGCGAGGATCCACTTGCTCCAGCGCTCTTCCATCGCTTTGCCGTTGTCGAGCCACCACTTGGCATCCGTCCAAACCTGCTTTGGCAGGTTGGTCGGATGCGTCGGCATGAACGTCTGGAGCTCCGGCTTCACGTGCTCCATGGACTTGAGGTTGAGGCCCGGATACGTGATGATATTGGCGTAGATGCCCTGCTGCTTGGCGTCCGTGATCAGCGCCAGCATCTTCTGCCCCCAGTAGGCATCCTTGGCGCCTTTCGGGATGACGAAGGCAGACTCCTTGATCATGCCCTGGTTCCACTCGATGTGCAGCGGCGCGCCGTTCTTCGAGGCGACGTAGTAGCGCCCGTTCCAGGCGCTGCCCATGACCGCCTCCTTGTCGACCAGGAGTTGCGCAGATTGCGCCCCGGTCTTCCACCACACGTTGATGTGCGGCTTGATCTCATCGAGCTTCTTGAAGGCGCGGTCGACGTCGATCGGATAGATCTTGTCCGGCGCGACACCGTCGGCCAAAAGCGCGAACTCGAGATTGTCGATCGGGCTGTCGCGCAGCGTACGCGGGCCGGGGAACTTCTTGACGTCCCAGAAGTCGGCCCACGTCACCGGCCCCTTGCCGGCCGGGAAGGCGTCGGTGCGATAGCCCATCACCGTCGAGTAGACGCCCTTCGGCATGATGTACTTGCGATCATGCAGGTGCTTCGGATAGTCGGACAAGTCGATGATCTTGAGGTCGAGCGGCTCGAGCAGGCCCTCCTTCTCGGCGAGCATGGCTTCCTCTGGACCGATTTCGGTAACGGTCCACTCGACGTTACCGCTCTGTACCATGGCCTTGAGCTTGCCGACATCGACGGGGCTCGTCGTTACCACCCGGATGCCGTGGCGCTTCTCGAACTCGCTGTAGAATGCCTCGCGCATCGCCTTCTGCATTTCGCCGCCTGAATCGTTGAACACGATCTGCGGCGGCTTCGGCGGCTCTTGCGCAATCGTCGCTGTCGCAATCGGCAGCAACGATGCCCCGAATATCAACCCGCCGCATATCCGGCGCCGCAACACGGTCACGTTCATCGCGCGTTCCTCCAGGCTTGTTTGGATTGTCCATTGTGTCGAGTATAGCGGCTCCTCGACCGTGATCCAGCACAGAAAACCCGGTATCGTTACACGCCTGAGCCGATGGAGACGCCGATGCCCGCCGCGACCTGTCATGCAGCGGACTTCAAGAGCACGCCCTACTGGTGGGAGACGGCGCCGCCTGAGGCAGCATCTGCGGCAGCATTGTCGGCAAGCGCCGACGTCGTGGTGGTCGGCAGCGGCTATTGCGGCCTATCTGCGGCCGCGGAACTCGCCGACGCTGGCCGCCATGTCGTGGTCGTGGAGGCGGCCGCGCTCGGCGCCGGCGCCAGCACCCGTAGCGGCGGCATGGTGACGGGCGGACAGAAATTCGTCGTCTCGGGAGCGCTCGCTTCACACCCGGCCGAGCGTCAGAGCCGCATCCTGGAGGATGCAAAAGCGTCGCTCGATCACATCGAGCGCCTGATCGGCGTCCACAAACTCGATGCCGACTACCAGCGCTGCGGGCGGCTGATCACTGCCTCGACACCGGCACATTTCCAACGGCTGACAGCCTGGGCCAAGCTGCTCGAGGCCTACGCGCCAGGTACCGTCAGCCTTGTGCCGCGTTCCCGACTGGACGAGGAAATCGGCGGCGATCACTACTTTGGCGGCCTGCTCATCACCAACTACGGCGGACTGCATCCGGCGAAGTATCACAAGGCATTGCGCGGACATGCGCGAAGCAAGGGCGCCGAGCTGGTCGCCGAGACGCCGGTGGAACGCATCGTTCGTGACGGTTCCGGTTTCACCGTCGAGACCGCGCGCGGCAGAATAAGCGCGCGGAACGTACTTGTCGCGACCAACGGTTACAGCGGCGATGCCGAGCCGTTCTTGAAGCCGCGGGTGATCGGAGCCGCGAGCTACATCATCGCGACCGAGCCGCTTGCCCCCGAGATCACGCGCCGCATCAGTCCCAGGGCACGCATGTTCTCCGACACGAAGCGCAGCCTGTCCTATTTCCGCCTGTCGCCGGACGGCACGCGTGTGGTCTTCGGCGGCAGGGTGAGCGGTCGCGACATCGGCGAGCGCGAGGCGGCGCCGGGCCTGCATCGTCAGATGTGCAAGGTCTGGCCGGAACTCGCCGAAGTCCGCGTCTCGCATTGCTGGCGCGGCAACGTCGGCATGACCTACGATCACATTCCACATATGGGCACACATGACGGCGTGCATTACGCCGTCGGCTGCAACGGCAGCGGCGTCGCGATGATGAGCTATCTCGGGGCTCAGTCGGCGCTGAAGATACTCGGCCGCCAGAACCGGCCCTGCGCTTTCGACACCGATATCTTCCCGAAAGTACCGATGGCGGCAGCACGATCATGGATCGTGCCCGCCGTGACGCGCTACTATCTCGTCCGCGATTGGCTCGACTCGAAGTCAATCAATCGATAGCCCTTGAAGATATTGAACCGCGTATCCAGCCGCGAATGATTTGCCGGCACGAATTTGGCACTTGTACTCGCAATCACAAATCCCCGGCATGTATGACGGCCGGGGATGCCCGCCGGTCAGAAGCGGTGCTTCCTCGGCTTCCGTTTGCTTCGACAGATCGAGCCGCTTGACAACGTGGCAGCCGCTACTTCGCCAGTGGATCAGGACGCAGCTGGATATGGACGGCGCGGGGGCGGCTACCCTTGCCGCCTTCCATCAGCCACGGCGTCCGGTCGCCGCTCGTGCTCCACAGTCCGCGCCCTTTCCATCCCGCGTCGGGATTGTCGATGCGGCCATCGAAGCCCTTTGCATAGAAGCCGAGTGGATAGGGAATTCGCAGCATGATCATTTGGCCGTCCTTGAGTGCGACGAAGCCGTCGTTGAGGTTGGCGGTTGACATCGGGACGTTCTCGCCGAGGCCGAGCGTGTTGTGCTGGTCGACCCAGGTGTAATAGCTGGCCTCCGCACTGCTGTTCTCGACGCCTTCAAAGCCGGGGCCGGGATATTTGTAGAAGCTCCAGCCTTCCGGGCAATGGTCGCCGGTGGCTTTCGGCCCAGCCAGCGAGCCCTTGCATTTTCTGCGGTCGAAACTGCCGAGGTGACCGCTCGACAGCGAGCCCCACAGCACACCATTCTTGTCGATGTCGCCGCCACGGATGCCGAAAGCAGGGCTCGGCACGTGATAGACTTCCGACAAGCCGGTGGACGGGTCGTAGCGGAGAAACCCCGCCTCGCCGCCGAAAGTGCCGACCGTGTACCAGATCGAGCCATCGGTCGGATGCGGCATGACCGCGTAGGGGCCGGAGCCCGGCACGATGCGCTTGTCCTTGGCCGGGTCGACCGGCGCGTTCGGCTCGACGTAGTCGTCGCGCTTGCCGTTGCCATTGGTGTCGAGAATGAACGGCGACCAGCCCTGTGCCTTGGCGGCATCCCCGGTTTCCTCGAGCACGCGGGTGTTTATCCAGCCAGCGACTTGACCGGTGCCGCTCAGCCATAGCGTGTTGTCCGCGTCGTAGCCGAACTGGAGGTGATGCGTGCCGAAGCACGTGTCGACGAACGTGTACTTCATCGTCTTGGGATCGAGCATCGCGACTTGTCGCGAGGAACGAGTGAGTGGCAACACTTTGGCCGAGGGATGGTCCGAGCCCGTCTTGCAGAACGACGGATTGTCCAAGCCACGCACCGAAGCAGCGAGCCAGACGCGGCCTCGGCCGTCGAACATTGAGTTGTGATTGTTGGCACGCGTGTCCCACAGGATGCCCTCGCCCCAATAGGGTGACGGCGCCGCCGGCTTCAAGGCGCCGGCGTGCCCCGGCCCGAGCGACACCGGCATGTTTTCATCGCGGACCGGCATCTTGAAGAACGTCACGCGGTTCGCCTTCGGATCGAGGATCGGCATGTTGTCGGTCGAGTATTCTGGGGAACCGAATAGCGGGCCATAGGCGTTGACGGTCGGATTGCGACGGTCGGAAGCGATCAAGTCGTGCAGGTATTTGTCGGGCGTCGACCATTCCCAGGAGGTGACGACGATATTGCGCTCCAGCCCTTGCGGCCGCTGCGGCCTGTTCTTCGGCAATTCGCCCTTGGCAATGCGATCGGTCCAATTGCCGAAGTACTTGTAAGGCACGCCGCCGAATTGCCCAGCGATGCGGTTGGTCATCAACTCGCCTGACTGGCCTGATTGCAGGCGCCGCATCCAGGCTTCTTCGCCGGTCTTGAAGGTGCCGAGCGTCGGCGGAATGGTGCGAGTTGCTGCCTGCCCTAACTGGTGGCAGCCGATGCAGTCGACATTGTTCATCTGCCTCAGCCAGTCGTTCCGGGTGATCTCCTTGGGGATTTCGGTGTGCCCGCCGAAGTCGCTGGCTGGCGGGATCTGCATCATCGTGTACCAGTAGATCGCCGGGTAGTAGCGGGCAGCCGCGGCCTCGTCCGGCGCCGGCACGGCGGTGAGGTTCAGCGTTTGACCCGGCGTGGCCGATAGCTTGGCGGAATCGACGAGGCCATAGCCACGCACCCAGACGGCGTAAGTCGCAGCCGGTGGTTCCGGGATCAGATAGCGGCCCTGGTCGTCGGTGACGACGATCTTGGCAAATTTGGTCGGCAGCTCTGTGGTCTCGGCGATCACCCAGACGCCGGCCTCCGGTCCGTTCGGACCGGAGACCACGCCGCCGATATTATCGCTGCCGACGGCTGGCTGCGGCGTCGCAATCTGCTGGGCCTTCGCACTTGGCATCACGGGCCCAGCCAGCCCTGCCAAAATCGCCAAGATCATACAGCCGAGAATGCCGGCATAGCGCATGGAACTCTCCTGCTTCTGGTTCTTGATGCTCTAGGGATCATCGAATGGCGAGCGAAACTAACATCTGGAATGTCATTGCCGTCAGCCGATTTCATGTCCGACCGTGGGCAATTATCGCGGCCGATTGCACCGACTATCGTTCCGGGATCGGCTTGAGACCGGCCTTCAAAATGGTTGCTGCCGCGTCAGCCGATGCCAGAAAGCGGATCAGCGCGCTGGCTGCCTCGGGCTGGCGCGCCGTGCTTGTCACCGCACCCGCGAATAAGATCTGTGGCTGGACGTCAGCCGGAAGTGTGCCGACGAATGTGATCCCGGGCACGTGAATTGGCTCGCTCACCTGCTGGAAGCCGATCTCGGCCTCGCCACGTGCAACGACCGCGGCCACCGGCTCGCCCGACGGCGGTCCCGGCACCTTTCGGCTTTTTCCCGCGAGCTGATCTGCAATGCCGAGTTCCGGGAACAACGTGGTTGTCAGATAGGTGCCGCTGCCGCTGTCGGAGTACGCGACAGACGTCGCGGCAAGTAGCGTACTCCTGAGCAGCTCGACACTGCCGATGTCGGGCTTTGCCGCCCCCGCGCGCACCACCATGCCGATCTGCGAGCGTGCAAGATTGATCTTGCTGTCGGCGCGCACGAACATTTTTTGTACCAAGCTCGTCAGCGCCCCCTCCATCCAAGATGACGACATCTGCGGTCCTGATTGGGTGACTGGGTCAGGGTGCCATTGGTTATGGAACTGGAGTGCAATTCCGGAACGAGAAGCTTGGGATCGCAATACAAGTTTGCGGCGTAGCTGTATTGGCCGCCTACGTTGGTTTCGTTGCGGCCTTCGGTAGTGGTTATGGTGGCGATCTGTGTGTAGTTGCGCCAAGCGAGCGCACCAAGAGCACACATGGCCAGAATGATTATCAGCAGCGGTGTGTTTTCCATCCAATTCCGCTGTGGCTTCATGGCGCCCCCGCATGTAGTCAGTCGGTCGGTCTGACCGACAGCGCCCCAATGACCTCCAAGCGCATCGCGAAAAGCCCTGCCGTGAAAGCCCCGCGCGCAATCTTGTTAGATAGGTTCCGCGCGGTCTCGTGTAGGCGAACAAACCCAGGGACGCTCCACCCGGGTTTCGCCACGGCCATGGGTAACCGGGCCGCGCCCACGCACAGTACGCGAAGCATCCCGCGAATTCGGCGACCGCATAGATCAAGGCCATCCGGAATGCGGCCGTCACGGTGCTCCGCGCTTGGAGAACGTCGCCGTCGTTCCCTCCCGCATCACGAGCAACACATCGTAGGGCTCTTGACGTTCGCCAGCCTCCATACCCGGTGAGCCTAGTGGCATGCCCGATACCGAGAGACCGATGGCGTTCGGCTTCTCCTTGAGCAATCGCGCGATGTCGTCAGCGGAAACGTGGCTTTAGATCACGTAGCCGCCGACCATGCCCGTGTGGCACGATTGAAAGAAGGGGACCGAGGTCCGCTTTGGCCTTGATCCGCGCAAGCTCGCCGTCGGCTTCCTCGGTTACGGCGTCAGCCTGGCGCTGTTCGTCCTGGCGTTGCGTGATCTCGGAACAGCGAGAACAGGTGCCTACTTCTCCTCTGCGCCGTTCCTCGGTGCCGTCGCGGCAATCGTCTTCCTGCGCGAGCCGCTCACCGTTCAACTTCTGATCGCAGGTTGCCTGATGGGCATAGGGGTCTGGCTGCACCTGACGGAGACGCATGAGCACGACCATGAGCATATGCCGATGGAGCATGTGGATGTTCGAGTGCAGAACCTCGATCCTGCAATCGAGATCTTTCTCGTAGTGCGCCCACGTCTCGCCGTCGACGCCAGGGGCCGCATCACGCCGGATGGCATGAAAAGCGGTCCGCAGCATCGCCGGATTGATATGGTGGAGGGTCGAGCAGGTGCTCGCGATTGCGCCCCTGCCCGTGTTGCCTTCCGCGTTGACGAGCGCGTCGGCACCCGGAGAATCCAGTTTTCGCGGCTCGATGGCTGGCCGGCGCATACCCCTGCCGACGCTTCGCCGCCATCCTCGCGGATGCCAACGCACGGCTCGGGGGCGATGCAGATCGCTACTCCTTCATCGTGGCGGACTTGCACCGCCTGCTCTTCGCCGGTTTTTCCGGCGCACCGTCAATCTGGATGAGACGGCGGCGGCGATCGGAATGGATGGCGGAGACCGGTAGCGAGAAGAATGATCTTCCCGATTCGTTTCGGCCGCAAGCCGTTTTGATTGTCGCTGATGTGGCGCTTTGATTGTCGCCGGCTTGGCCTGTTGATTATCGCCGGCGGCGACAATCACGCCCCATCTTGATTGTCGCTCGGGGACGACTTGGCTGCGGCGCGTTCTCGCTCGCGCGCTTTTCTTGCGCGATAGCTCTCGACGTTCATTTCGAAGATGGTGGCGTGATGCACGAGGCGGTCGATCGCCGCCGCCAGATGGCTCTTGCCGACGCCCTGCCCGCCGAACAGAAGAGGATTGGCGCCGGCCTTCAGCCAGCTGTCGCCGGCGATCAGTGCCTTCACCTGCGCCTTCGACACCATCGGCATCAGTTCGAACTCGAAGGCATCGACGGACTTGCCCTCAGGTAGCTCGGCCTCGTGCATATGGCGGGCGATGCGCCGGCGACTGCGATCGGCCATCTCGTGCTCGGCGAGCGCAGCGAGGAAGCGGGCGGCCGGCCAACCTTCCTTGTCGGATTGCGCGGCGATCTCGGACCACGTTGCCTTCATCGCCGACAGGCGCAGCTCCGCGAGCATCAGCTCGACGCGCGCGGCGTCGATCGCGGGTGATCGGCTCATGCTGCGACCTCCGCGGTGAAGGCGGTGTCGCCAGCGCTGGTCACGGGATGCACGCAAGCCAACTCGGCATAAGTGCTGAGCGACGGCATCTCGATCGTGATCTCAGGAACGGCCGTGGTTTGCGGAGAACCCGGCCTTCGCTGCGGCGATGGTCGGGGTGTTGGTCTGACGGGACTTCATGAACAACCTCGTCTGGCAGTCGGTGACATGGCGGCCAGGCAATCAGGGCGATCCTTCTGCTTCGCGAAGAACCGTCCTCGTTGCGCCGAGCCACTCCGGCCGCCAAATCGCGCCCTCCCCGCCTGTGGACAGGTTGGGGAACAAAAGCGCTGAAAAAGTCGGGTTGACGGAGTTGGGCTTGATCCCGACCGGAGGCGGTCCCCCTCCGACGGCTCAGGCGATCTCGCCGAGGTACCATTCAATCCAGCGGATAGCATTGGGCTCGACCGGGGCGTAAGGCCCCGGTTGATAGAAGCGAGAATTAACGCCCTTCTGATTGTCCTCGGTGATCCGCTTGTCGGCCTCGGTCGTCACGCGCCACAACCAAGTGAGCTGCTCAAGATCATAGTCGACGCCCTCCTTGGCCTCTCCTTTGACTAGCCACGTCAACTCCATGGCCGAGGTCGATGGTGACCGGGGAATGAACCGATATAGGACACCGTGGTCGGGATAGGCAATGAAGAAGCTCGAGGGCGCGAAATGGGTCGAGGTGACGCCGCCGTCGTAGTCGCGAAACTCGCCCATCAGCGGCGCCACGGGCTTGCCCTCACGTGCGCCCGTCTTCACTCCGCTGTAGAGCGGATAGCGAAAAGTGAATACTGAGGCGTCACCAGTAACGGAACCGACGCGGTGGTCTGCCGAAGGCACCTTGACCTTGAGCGCGCACGTGCGCGCCTCCAACTCTGCGGTCAGCTCGGCGATCTGATCCAATGGCTTTTCGAGGGCGTGCAGCTTCGAATACTCCGGATGCGCGGGTGTGCAGTGATAGCACTCGAGATAGTTCTCGACCGCGAGCTTCCAGTTGGCATCGATGGCATACGTCACGCGATGGGCAACTTTGGCACGGCCCCAGCCATAGGGCCCATAGGCACCTGCGATCGCCTTGCGGGCGACAGAGAGGGACAGCGGCTTCTCGGCCAGTGATACGAACACCAGCCCTTCGATGACTTCCACATGGATGAGCTTCAAGCCATACCGGCTCTTGTCGAACTCGCGCGGCATGTGGCGCGCCGACCGCAACGACCCATCGAGGTTGTAGGCCCAAGCATGATAGGGGCACACGAGCACCTTCGCGTGCCCTTGCGGCTTCGTGCAGACGTGCGAACCACGATGCCGGCATACGTTGGCGAACGCCCGCAGCGCGCCGTCCTGTCCGCGCACAATGATCACACTCTCGCCGGCGATTTCATAAAGAAAATAGTCTCCAGGGCGCGGCGCGAGCGAGGCGTGGCCGGCCAGGCACCAGTGGCGCATGAAGATGCGCTCGATGTCATGCTGGTAGGCCGCCTCGGAATTGTAGAGAACCTGGTGCAGGGAATGCGCACGCGGCTGTGACTTGAGCGCGGCCGCAACCGCGCCGTTGACTGGATGGGTTGTCTCTGCGGCTTGCTTGCGCATCTCGTTCTCCCTGTCACCTGCGTTCGCTCATGCCTTCAGGCGCTGGTTGGCCGGGTCCCAGGCGCAGCCCGCTCACACAACGGCGCGCCGCCGCCTGCCGAGCATCGGGATGTCGAACGCGTTACCGGGAGCCGACAATTCAGGGGGACATAGGCGAACGCGAGCGACTTGCCGACCGCGTGACCGAAAGCGCCGCTGGTCGTGTTACCGACCAACCGGTCGGCCGCAAAGACCGGCTCGTTCCCCGCGCAGTCACTGTCAATCCAGCCTTCCCGGGCGAGGTGATAGAGCAACCCGACGCCCATGATGCCGCCACTGACGATGACAACGCGCGCATGAGATTTCATGTCGGCCTCGGTGACGATCAAAGCTCTGCGGGAAAGCCGGGCGCGCGCAGGTCCGTACCGACCGCATCCTCGAGCAGCTTGACGACCTGCGACGACCAGGCATTGCCGCCGTACATGGCACACGCGCGAATGAACGTCTGCTGGGTCAGCGCGGCGAGATCGAGCGGCACGCCAAACGCTCGGCCGTAGTCGAGCGCGAAGCCGAGGTCCTTACAGGCTAGATCCATCGTGAAGTTGATATTGTAGCTGCCATTGAGGATCACCTGGCCCTCGGTCTCATGTACGAAGCTCGTGCCGGAGCTCGCCTTGATGACGTGGTAGGCCTGAGCGAGATCGATGCCGCCGCGCTTGGCAAGCATCAAGGCCTCGCCGGTTGCGCACAGATGGATGAAGGCGAGCATATTGGTAATCACCTTGATCACTGCCGCCTTGCCGAGCGGTCCGACGTGGAAGATCTTGCCGCCCATTGCTTCGAGTGCGGGCCGGTGCCTCTCGAACACCGCGGCTTCGCCACCAACGATCACTGTAATGTCGCCGGTCGCCGCGAGGTGTACCCCACCCGTAACCGGGCATTCGAGCACCTCGACGCCATTCTCATGGGCCACCGCCGCAAGGCGTTTGAGGTCGGCCTCGCCGTTGGTGCTCATCTCGATCCAGGTGGCGCCCTTCCTGAGGCCCTTGAGAACGCCGCGCTCGCCCGAGAGCACTTTCATCGACACGATCGGGGAGGGGAGGCACGTGATAACCGCATCGACCTGTTCGGCGACCGCCTGCGCATCCTTGGCCCATGTCGCGCCGCGCCGCACGAGCTCGGCGCCGAGCTCTGGATTGATATCGGTGATCGAGAGGTCGAACCCTTCTTTCACCAGGCTGCCGGCAAGCTTTGCGCCGAGATTGCCGAGACCGACGAAACCGTAGCGCATGGCCGACACACCTCGTGACACCCTACGACCAAGTTTGACCTGCGGCGGCCGCGATTTCCAGACCACGAGGGCTGCCCAGTTCTTTTCTGGTACCGCAGGCGGCTCGCATTTTCCAGCTACTCGGGATGATTGAGAGGCCGATATACCGGCACCAGATGGAGATCCCGGCCAGTATAGGGATGTGCTGCCGCGACCGCCTCGTTCAGCTCCACGCCGAGGCCGGGCTCGGTCGGCGGGATGACGTACCCCTGCTCCCACCGGATCGGCTTCATCAAGATCTCGGCTTGGAAGCCACCCCAGGTCTCGATGCTCTCGAGGATCAGAAAATTCGGGCTGCAGGCGGCGAGCTGAATGTTGGCGGCGCCCTCGATCGGGCCGCAATAGAGGTGGGGCGCGATCTGAGCGAAGTGTGCCTCAGCCATGCCGGCAATCTTCTTGGCTTCCAAGAGGCCGCCGACACGCCCGAGCGCCATTTGCAGGATGGAGGCCGCCTGCAGCGCCAGGAGGCGCGCGAACTCGTACTTGGTCGTCAGGCGCTCGCCAGTAGCGATCGGGATCGTGGTCTGGCGGGCGACGCGCGCCATCTCCTCTGGCATCTCAGGCGGCACGGGCTCCTCGAACCAGAGTGGATCGTATGCCTCAAGCCGGCGCGCGAGGCGGATGGCGCCCGATGTCGTGAACTGGCCGTGCGTGCCAAACAGAAGATCGCAGCGCGTCCCGACCGCGGCGCGGATCTTTCTGCAAAACTCCGCCGACATGTCGAGCTTGTCGAGCGAGGGCTGACGCGGATCGAACGTAGCAAAGGCGCCGGCCGGGTCGAACTTCACTGCTGTGAAACCCTGGCGCATGTACTCCGTGGCGCGCTCCGCCGCCACATCCGGGTCGCGATAGACTGCCGGGTCGGAATAGGCGTGCCCCTCATCCGATCGGGGATAGAGGTAGGTGTAGCTGCGCAGACGCTCGTGGACTTTGCCGCCAAGGAGTTCGTACACGGGTTTGCCGACCGCTTTGCCGATGATGTCCCACAGCGCCATCTCAAGTCCCGACAGCACCCCCATCAGCGAGATGTCGGGGCGCTGCGAGTAGCCGCGTCCGTAGACGTTGCGCCACAGCACCTCGATCTTGAACGGGTCGCTGCCGAGCACGTGGTGCTCAAACACGTCGTTGATCATGGCAACGATGGTCTTCGGGCCGAAGCTCGCGGCGTAAACTTCGCCGACCCCCTCGATACCGCTGTCGGTGCGCAGTTTGAGGAAAATGAAATAGCGACCACCATGGTAGGGCGGCGGATTGCCGACGATGAATGTCTTCAGATCAGCGACCTTCACTAGGCCCCTCCATTTTTGTGGGAGCGCCCCGTCGCGTTGGCGTCAATCCGGCGGCGGGAGCACCTGTGCTTACAGCATCATGCAGGCGGCGTTGAGCAAGCCAAGAGAGATCGCGGCCGCAGTATACAAGATTACTCGAGAAGCTGATCGACTGGGCCTGAACGGATCGCCCGAGGAAGCGAGACAGACTAGGGCTCAGGTGCTTCCCGGCATAAGGCCATGCCTACAGTTGGCCTAGTCTCCCTCCGTTCTTTTCGTCTGCATCGAACATGCAGCGGACATTGGCTGTCAATGCCTTGCGAGGTGGACTGATGTGACGGGTTTCGGATGCCGGCCCATCACGGACCTGACCGCACGCGCTGCCGGGCCGGCGTTCGAAAGCCGCCACAGGAGGAGTAGTGATGATCTGGCCTGACTGTTGACCGACACTTGACCGTTATGTGAGAGGTCAGCGGAAGTGTCGCGGCGCAGTCAGCCCGGCTGCCCGTCTATTATGGTTGGGCACCCTCCCGCTGGCCCAAAGACTGCCGCTAAGCTAGCATTCCGCACAGACCGTTCGGTCGCGGCTGGCTCGGCCGAAAAGCGGAGGTTTAGTGGGAATAGTCAGTCATGGCGCCGGTCGAATTCGATCTCGAACGATGCTTCCCGTCCAATTACGTGGCCGCTCGCAGCGCCTTTCTCCAGACCGTCGAAAGAGCCGGAGCGACCGTTGAGTCTTATCATCATAATGCGCTTGGTCCTGCCGGAGAGGTCCTAGCGACTGACGTCGCGGTTCTGGGCAGACCGGATGCCAAGAATGCTCTGGTCCTGGTATCGGGAACGCACGGTGTAGAGGGCTTGCCCGGGTCAGGTCTGTTGGTCGCTCAGGTGCAATCCGGCCTGCGCCCACCGCCCGACGCGGATCTCGCCATCATGCTTGTCCATGCCCTGAACCCCGTCGGGTTTGCATTCAAACGCAGGGTAAACGAGGACAATATCGACCTAAACCGCAACTTCGCGAACTTTCCGGCCGATCTACCCAATCCCGAGTACGATGAACTGCACGACCTACTCACTATGCCGCCAAAGGGGTTGGGGTCTTTGAGCCGAAAGATCGCACTTGCTTCATACCTGGCCAAGAGAGGCAAAAGGAAACTGCAACATGCGGTGACAAAGGGACAATTCGATCACCCGGCTGGACTTTTCTTTGGCGGCAACAAGCCAACCTGGTCACGCAATACGTGGGATCAGATCGTCGGGAGCCTCGCCGGCAAGGAACGAGTGCTGATTGTGGACTATCACACCGGGCTCGGCCGGCGCGGCAGCGGTCAGCTGATCAGCCCATCGAGTCCCACGTCATTTTCCAGAGAACGCGACTGGCGTTCGATCGGCATGGCGGCATGTTTCGGGGCGGATGGGGTGCGATATTCGGACGAGGGCGACGCGGTATCGACCGCGGTATCAGGCGACCTCTTAGGCTATACAATGAAGCGCGGCAATCATCTTGCCGCCGTTGTGCTCGAATTCGGGACATATCCGGCGTTCAGAGTTCTCGAGGCCCTGATGAACGAGAACTGGGCCCACCACTGCGATGATCCT
This sequence comes from uncultured Alphaproteobacteria bacterium, assembly GCA_963741505.1. Taxonomy (GTDB): domain Bacteria; phylum Pseudomonadota; class Alphaproteobacteria; order Rhizobiales; family Hyphomicrobiaceae; genus JAKFWF01. The sequence goes on from CAVUIJ010000024.1 coordinate 158,565, forward strand.
GGAGCCCGGCATTATCGCGAGCGCTTGGTCGAAGTTTTTTCCCCCGACGACCGTTTCTGGAGGCGGGCCATCTACCAACGGGCCGCCGCTGTCACTCAAGCGGCGATACGCGGCTTGACACAAGAGAAGCGCATCTGACCTGGGTCGATAGGCTCCACGAGGTGACTGTTCAAGTGCGCCCGATATGACTGCTACACATCTTCCGGTGTGGGCTTGGACGTCGTGTCCTGCACCAGAATCATCTTCCCGGACGATGTGCGTTCGATGTCGTCGACGATTTCGAGCCTGACGGGAAGATGAACGATGTCTTGCGCCTTCACCATCTCGCGCATATTCGCCTCCAGCTGTCGCTGCGAGGCCTCTGATACCGGCGCAACGAGCCGGACATGCAGGCCATCTCGCCGGTGCAGGACCTGCCAGCGTCTAACCCCGGTGAGGTCGACCGCCTGCTCAAAAAGTACCGGATGCAGAATGGCGAAGGTTCCGTCTGGTCGCGCTATGCGCAGGGTCTCGGCAATCCTGCCGCCGAGTCGTGTCAGTCGTCGGAACGGCAGACCGCACGTGCAGGCGCCATCAGCCAGCATGGCCGCATCGTCGATCTCGTAGCGGATGAGCGGTATTGTGCGCGAGAAAAGCACGCTCACCAGCACCTTCGCGCCCATCGTGCCCGGTGGCACCGGACGATTGTCCTCGTCGACGACCTCGATCACAAGAAAATCATCGAAAATATGCAATCCGGCATGCTCGTGACATTCGGCGGCCATGCATGCCGCTTCGGTCGACGCGTAGTTCTCGAACGGCTCCGCACCCCAGGCCAGCCGAACCTTGGCGCGCACGGAACGGGTCAGAGTCTCGGCCACACACATGACGGCTTTGGGTGCAATATCAAGACGGCCGGCAAGCTGCTCTTCTGCCAGCACTCCGGATATGGCCGCATACGTGATCAAGAGCTGGGGCTTCCATTTCGTCAATTGCCTGCATATGTCGGCGACAGGATCGGTGGCAGCCAGCCGAAGGCTCGGAATCCAGCTGCTGTTCAGGCTGTCCGCGACAGCACTTGACTGATGCCAGTGCCGCGACGATCCAACGACGGCCAGGCGGAGGCGGTGCAGAAGACCGGCTGGCAGACCTGTCCATCTGTTCGCCCGAGCATATGAAGCCAGCACCCAGGGCCATTCATTTCGATCATAAAGAAAGATTCCCGGCTGCCCAGATGTGCCCGACGTCGCACAGATCTGGTAGCGGCCGCGAAACAGCTTTCCCGCTGGATTGCCATCGACGAAGGCGCGAACGTCCGAAAGACGGATGGCGCGGTCCGTCACGAGTTCGTCGTAAGCCTCCATGAGGGTGCTTTTTGTCAAGACAGGCAGGTCTGAAAGGGGCTTGCCTTCCGAGCGCCTGTGGAACGCCTGATAGAATGGTGAGCGGTCCAACGCATAGCGGCGCAGTTGCTGCAGCCGGGCCGCCTGGTAATCGACGATACGCTCATGTGCCCACCGCTCCCTCCGACGGGTGGTGTGGTCGAGCAAGAGCAGCCGACCTGCCAAGGCGATGTCCATCCGTTCTACTGGCCGCCATTCGTGATTGTGGAGGAAGCTAACTTGGGAAGGGTCGGCTCCTGCGAGAAGCAAGTCAAGGCGCACACTGGACACTCGTCGTCTCGGGCACCTGATCGTGCCGGCGCCGGGCAAACAATGCTTCGACAACCCCGAGCCAATACCTGAAGCGGAAGATTTGTGCTTGATGGCAGTGTTTCTCTTCTGTGCAGCTTTCTCGGACGCCGGCAACTCGGTCTTTGTCATGCGCACGCCAGCCGGCGTGGGAGATGCGCCAAGGTACAGTGTCGCGGAAAGTTGGGCGCAGGTGGCGCTGCGAGCGCTATGGCGATTGAGGCTTGGCATTGTCGGTTGGGGTTGGACGCGGCGCCGAGCACGCCGTGCGTCATCTCGCCGGCTTCACCGGCATCCTGCAGGTCGACGGCCATGCCGCCTATGAAACTTTGACGAACCGTCCGCGAAACGGCGGGCCGGTGACGCTGGCGTTCTGCTGGAGCCACTTCCGGCGCAAGTTCTACGAGATCGCCAAGGGCGGCGACGCGCCGATCGCGGCTGAGGCGTTGGCACGGATCGGCACGCTGTACGGGATCGAGGCCGGGATACGAGGCCGCAGCGCGGACGACCGGCGTACCGAGCGGCAGGCGTTGGCCAAACCGATCGTCGATACTCTGAAGCCTTGGCTGGAACATCAGCCCGGCCGTGTCCCAGGGTTTTGAATCGGAGCCTTGACATGCCGTCTCGTTTGCACCGTGCTCTCTAATCCGGCCGAAGATCTACGCGCTCATGCGCCAGATCCGGCTCGCCCAAACGCTGTAGGATGATTTCTCGAGATCTGTCCCTGATGCGGACGGCGGCGCTGAAGTCGGTCCCGTCCGCTACCAGCGGCTCTCCGACGTGCACTGAGATCGTACCCCGTCGCGGAAACCATTGATCGCCTCGCAGCACCATGCGTGTGCCTTTGATCGTGACCGGAATGACGGGAACCATCGCCTCGACCGCTGTCAAGAATGCACCCAGTCGAAACGGCAGCAATCCAGGCATGCGGGAGAACGTGCCCTCGGGCATGGCGACCAGTCGGTCGCCGCCGCGAGCGGCCCTAACGATGGCCTCCGTATCCTCGACACCACCTTTCGGGTCGACGCGGCGCACAAAGATGGTGCCGAGCCGGCGAAGGAAGATCCCGGCGATCCACTGGCGTTGCAGTTCCTGCTTGGCGATGAACTTCGGCTCGCCCTCGAGGGCGGCGCTCAGCACCAGGCCGTCGAGATAGCTGGCGTGATTGACAATGATCATCGCACCGTTTGTCGGCATTGCGGACCCTAACTCGAGCCGGAGCGCAATCCCCGTGAGCCGCAGGAAACTCCGTGCCGCGAAACGGACCAGCGAGTGGCGCCACTGCCGCCTCGGCAGCAGGACGACGAGGGGCCAGACCAGCACGCCGAGGATGACCAGCATGGTCCACCAGTAGCCGGCATAGGCGACCTCCAGGGCGCGCACGGTCAGTCGGCGGCCGCGGTGGGTCAACCCGTCGGCGGCGAGGCGGGCCAACTGCAGCCACAGCGCGCGATTGCTCTCGCCCAAGGCCCCCGCTTCATAGAGCGCTCGCGCCGCCGATCGCCGGATCTTGCCGCTCGACGTCTTGGGTACGGTTCGCGGCGGAACGAGTACGATGTCATCGGGCGGCATCTCGAGCAGGGTGAGCGATGCCTGCGCGATCTCGGCTTCGAGACGCTTCTTCTCGGTTTCGGCCGCCAGACGGGTCTCTGCCATGACGACGAGCCGTTCGGTACCGGTACGGTCGTCGCGGCTTGCGAACGCGACCACGCACCCTTTCCGAATGCCGTCGATCCTGCCAACCGCTTCCTCGAGCTCGTGCGGATAAATGTTGCGGCCAGCCCGGATGATCATGTCCTTGATGCGGCCCGTCAGATAGACGTCGCCATCGGCAATGTAGGCAAGATCGCCGCTGTCGAGCCAAGCGCCATCGAACAGGCCGCGCGTCTTCTCCTCGTTGCGAAAATAGCCGGCCGTGGCCGACGGCCCCTTGAACTCCAGCCGACCTTGCCGCCGATCCGGCAATTCGCTGCCCACCTCATCGACGATCCGGATCTGATGCCGGGGCAACGGACGACCGCACGCAACGAATTCCAGGGCCGTCGCATCGTGCTCATCGGCCGGCGTCGCGTTGCCGTCGCGAGCGAGCGCCGCGCGCCGAACGCGATCGATGATGGGCTGTCGGCCGACGGGTGGGAATGCAAGGCCGACGGAGGATTCCGCAAGGCCATAGACGGGAGCCATCGCCGCGGCTGGAAAGCCGAACGCACTAAAGCGTTGCGTGAAGCGCGCGATCGTGCTCGGACTGACGGGCTCGGCGCCGTTGACGACCATCCTCAGCGAGCTGAGGTCGAGACCGCGAATGTCCTCGTCCCGCACGTTCTTCAGACACAGCTCGAAGGCGAAGTTCGGCGCCGCCGACAGCGTCGCGCGATGCCGGTGGATGCTCCACAGCCACCGCGCGGGGTTGGCGAGAAACGAAAGTGGCGGCATGACAGCGGTGGGAGCGCCGTAATACAGGCAACCGAGCCAGGCACCGATCAGACCCATGTCGTGATACAGCGGAAGCCAGCTCACGAATGAATCTCGGGAGCTCGCCTGCATCGCCTCTCCCATCGCCCGAACGTTGGCAAGCAGGTTCGCGTGCGCCAGCACGACACCTTTCGGATCGCCCGTGCTGCCAGATGTGTACTGGATGAGAACCGTGTCACCGGACGCGGCGGGCAGCGGCTCGGCAAGTACGCCCGATTTGCAGAGCTCGGCGAACGTGACGACCGCCCGCAGATCCTCGGTGAGGCCCTGCAAGAGAGCTCCCATCGGGCGGATCTCGGCGTCGGTGATGAGCAGGCTCGCCTGAGCATTGCGCAGAATGCCGGCCTGCCGCCGCATATGGTCCTCGACCTGAGAGCGGCGGAAGGGCGGATAGATCGGCACCGGGATCGCGCCCGCCATCACGACAGCGAAAAAGGAGAAAAAGAACTCGGCACTGGTCGGCAGCATGATGGCAACGCGTTCGCCAGGCTGCACACCACGATCGAGCAACCCCGCCGCCGCCTCCCGCGCAGCACGATCGAGTTCGCCATAAGTGATCGACCGCTCCAGTTCATCGCCGAGCCAGAGGCGGATATGCGGCCGTTCCTGGTGCGCTTCCACATGCAGCGACAAGACCTCGAGAAGGGTTGCCGCCAGGCGCGGCTCCGCCGCCTCCGGTAGCTTGCCTGGAAGTTCCCCCAGTGCTGGTCCGGAGAGGCTTCGGGCCGACTTCGCACCCAGCAGGCCAAGGAGGAGATCTCTTGGCGTTGCGGCATCGCTGATCAACTCTTCCGGCAGCCGCACTCCGAAAGCGCGATCGAGACGGTGGAGGAGCTCGGCGCGACCGAGGCTGTCCAGTCCAAGGTCGCGGTCGAGGTCGCTATCGAGCCGAACGTCCAACCGCGCGCCCTTACGCGGCTGAAGCTCCCGTGCGAGTTCGCTGACGACCGCCAGAAGCCGACCGCTCGCGTCCGCCGGATCCATCCGGTCAGACGAAGCTCCAACACGAGCCGGCGTCACCTCCGTCTGCTGCCGCAGGCTGCCGTTTGTATTCTGCGCCATTCCTAACGTTCCGCTCAAGTCAGGCAAGCCCGCCATGACGCGCGTCAATGCGTGCCAGCCAGCGATGGCAGTGACTTCCTGCCTTGGCCGTCCGAGGAGGAGGAAGACTAACCTTGGAACACCGCGCTCCAGTCGAACTCGTCTCCACAGATCAGGCCGGTACTCTGGTCGGAATGTTCCGCGAACGTGTGCGCCTGAGCCCGCATGCCGTGGCCTATCGGGAATTCGAGGCCAAGGGCCAGCGTTGGCGTGACTACACTTGGCAGGACATGGATCACCGCATTGCCCGTGTTCGCGCTGCTCTGCGCAGAACAAGGTTGGAACCGGGTGACCGCCTTGCCATCGCGCTGCCGAACAGCACCGACTGGGTCTGCTTCGACATCGCCGCGCTGTCGCTTGGGCTCATCGTTGTGCCGCTTTACCTGCACGATAGTGCCGCCAATATGGCTTTCATCCTCGCCGATTCCAGCGCGCGCTTACTGATCATCGACACCGAGGCGCGTTGGCGCATTCTGTTGCCCCACTGGCCCGAGCTTATCGGCCTTGAACATGTCTGGGTCCAGGATGGGCTCGAGGTCAACGGGAACGAACTCGCCCGGCCGGGCGTCAAGGCCTTGGCTGACGTGCTCGAGCACGAGGGCGAAACAGAGCCCTGGCCGAATGGCAAGCCTGACGATACTGCGACAATCATTTACACCTCGGGCACAACCGGCAGACCCAAGGGGGCGATGCTGTCGCATCGGGCCATCCTGCACAATGCAGCGATGACGGCGCAGGTGGTCCCGCCTCGCTGCGATGACCGCTTTCTGTCCTGTCTGCCTCTGGCGCACGCCTTCGAGAGGACGGTCGGCTACTACCTGCCGATGCTTGGTGGGTCTCAGGTGATTTACGCGCGATCGATCGAGGCTCTGGCCGAGGATCTCCGCTCGCAGCGTCCAACAGTGTTCCTCGGGGTCCCGCGCCTCTATGAGCGCGCCAGCATCGGCATTCGTGCCAGGGCGCAGAAGAACCCTATCAAGCGCGTGATGCTGCGTACGGCGGCGGCCCTCGGCTGGAAGCGGATGGCAGCGCAGCAATCCGGGCAGCCCGACGGCGGCGCAATCGAGCGGTTTGTTTGGCGCCATCTCGATCGCTGGGTCGGGTCACAGGTGCGTCTTGCATTCGGCGGAAGTCTGCGTGTTGCTGTCAGCGGCGGCGCCCCATTGCCCATGGATGTTGCTCGGTTTCTGATCGGCCTTGGCATTCCACTGGTGGAAGGTTATGGCCTCACCGAGGCTGGACCGGTCGTCACGGCCAACAAAGTCGGCGCCTACGTTCCAGGCACTGTCGGTCGGCCACTCGAGGGTATTGAGCTCGAGATCTCGAGCCGGGGGGAACTCCTCATCCGCTCGCCGAGCGTGATGAAAGGGTATTGGAGGAATGAGGCGCTGACAGCAGAGACCATCGATCCTCATGGCTGGCTGCATACGGGAGATCTGGCCGAGATCAAGGAAGGGCGCGTCATCATCCGAAGCCGTCTGAAGGAACTGCTGGCTCTTTCGACCGGTGAGAAGATTGCGCCGTCAGAGATCGAGGCCGCAATTCTGCGTGACCCTCTGTTCGAACATGCATTGGTGGTTGGCGAAGGAAAACCATTTCTGGCCGCCGTCATCGTGCTCAACAGGGACGGCTGGGAGAAGATTGCAGCGACCTTGGCCGTGCCTGGGGCGGAACCCAACCACGCCGCCGTCAAGGCCGACGTGCTTCGGCGAGTGGGCGACCGATTGGCCCACATGGCACGGCATGCACAGATCCGTGCGGTGCACCTGACGCTTGACCGATGGACCGTCGAGAACGGGCTGCTGACACCCACTCTCAAAACGAAGCGTGCGCCACTGCACAGCAAGTACGGGAACGAAATCGAAAAGATCTACGCCGACAAAGCAACCTTTAGATCAGTCTAACGATTGATTTCCGGCATAGGGGACCAAACGCGCATTTGACGCTTACCCAGCCCTCAACGGGTCGCAGGTGTGGTCCAACGCTCAGGCCACAGATACCAGCTATTGACGTGCAGCTGACGCATCAACCCCGGCACCAAGGCCACCAGAATGATCGCGATCGAGAACAGGCACCAAACAGCTGGTACCTCGTTGACGCCCTTCGTCAGAAGACTGGCAAGAACTGGACCGGCAAGTGCATGAAAGAGCGTAAAGCGCCAGGCTCCGTAGACGAGCGGCAGCAGGAATACCGTCAACATATAGGTTGGGAAGCCAAGGCGCAGTCCGGTCAAGTCATCGATCTTGGTGGTGAGCCCGTTGTAAGGAATGTCCCAAGCAATATGCCAGGAGCCTGAGCGCAGGCAGAGCTCAGGCCCACACAGTGCTTGCCCAATCCTGCAGCTTCCCGCCCAATCCAGGGGAACGAGCTGCACAAGCATGAATGCGGACGACGCCGCACAAAGACAATAGACACCACTTCGAATGCGCCTGTGGACCTCCTCCGGAAGCAAATGCATGGCGAAGGCGTTGACGAAGAACGGCTGGAAGACGATATGAAGGTAAGATAGCAGCGTGATCAGCTGATTGGCCGTCGTGCCGCATGATCCGACCACCAGGTAGCCGGCAGCCTGCAGAGCTTCCATAGCCGTGAAATAGCCGAGCGTCACCGGGATGGCTGCCGGGCGCTGTCTGTACGCCGTATAAGCGGTGGCGGCGCTTCCGGTGGCGACCATTGCGACGGAAGCCGTGAGACTCCAGCACATCGAATTGTCTTCCTTCCCACGCAGCGCGAAATGCCTTCGGCAACGATAGCCCCTCGTCACGCGTCAACCACCTTGAATTGCCAGTCCTCATGGTCGATCTAAGTCTGCCAGACGATCGCATGGATGGATACGGTGGATGGCGCTGACGCCTCAGTCCCAAGCGCCTTTCGTTTCTTGAATACCACCGGAAAGGAAATTATCACACATCGTCGTTATCCGAATATTGGCCCACTTCTGCCAGAGGTTTACGGATCGAAAGTCAACGCGGTCGAGGGAAGAGCTGCCGAAGTGCGACAGAGTGCCGTGCAATGTCCGTAGCGTTAGCATCCGGTGAGGACCGCAGGCGGCGTGTTATGCCGATGGAATACTGTTGGGCGCTCGACCAGCGGCTCTTTCCTTAGCCCCGCGTATGCGGGCAATCCGCCGGCACACGTCGAGCCGCTTCTCGGCCTGACGCAGCAACAACATGCCGCCATCGGAGGACTGGTCGCCGCTGTCAAGAAAGATCTACTGTGGCTTCTTGCGCGCGACCGTTGGCAGGTCGAGGGGAAGCAGCGTATCGTTTGTCATGACGGCTGTGGCGTGGCGCTAATCCGCGAAGCACGACGTTTCGACGGCGAAATGCTGTGTGACTTTCGCCACTGACGCCACGGCCGCCGACTAAATTCTCACGCCCCGGGGCATGATCCAGGCTAGTGGTCAACAGCCCTGATGAGCGCGGCGATTGGGAAGGGCAGATGCGACGAGTTGTGACGTGTTACATAATTGCGGTTTTCCTTTCGCTCGCAGTGTGGCGGGCGCCTCACGCGTGTGCCCAAGAGATCGAGATGCGCGCCCTGCAACGCGCCACTGATATCTCCAATCTTTATGAGCAGTGGCAGCAAGAACAGGACCCCGAGAAGAAGATCGTGATTGGCGAGCAGATCCTCGTCCTCGAGCGGGCGACAGAGACATGGCCTCTCGCGACCGCCCGCAGCCACGTCAGATCTGAGGTCTGGCTCGGCCTCGGAAGCGCTTATGTTTCGCGCCTTGGCGGCATTCGCGCCGACAACCTCGAACGGGGGATCGCACTTCTCGAGGCTGCATTGGCGGCGTGGACCAAAGAGGGGGACCCGCAGAACTGGGCGCGGGCCCAGAACAATCTGGCCATCGCCTATTGGGCGCGAATCCGTGGCGAACGTGCCGACAACCAGGATCGGGCCATCGCGCATTTTGAGGCCGCACTCGCAATCCTCACGCGCGATGCGGCTCCACAAGAGTGGGCGCGGCTCCAGAACAACCTCGCTATTGTTCATGTCAACCGCATTCGCGGCGACCGTGCCGCCAACATCGAGAAGGCGATCGCAAACTTCGAGGCGGCGCTGACGGTGTTCTCGCTAGAGCAGCATCCGCACGAGTGGGCCAACCTCCAGAACAATCTCGCAACTGCCTATCGCAATCGCATGCGCGGCGAGCGTGCAGACAATCGTGAGGCGGCGATCGCCCACTTCGAGGCGGCATTGACGGTGTTCACGCGGGAAGCGTTCGCGTTCGAGTGGGCGACCGCGAACAGCAATCTTGGCGTCGCCTATCTGGACCGCACGCGCGGGGAGCCCGCCGACAACCAGGACAAGGCCATCGCCCTGCTGGAGGCGGCGCTGTCGGTGTTCACGCGCGAACGTACGCCGCAACAGTGGGCGACGGCGATGCGTACCGCCGGCAACGCCTATGCGGATCGCATCGGCGGGACGCGTAACCAGAACCGCAAGGAGGCGATCGCGCACTATGAGGCCGCGCTTGGCGTCTTTACCCGAGAAGCCTTCCCGCAAGACCATATGCGCACGTCGCGCAGCCTGGGCCGCGTCCATCTTGAGGCCGGTGAGGCGGCCAAGGCCGGACAAGCCTATGCCAGCGCGCGCGAAGCTTTTCTAGTGTTGTTTGGCCAGGGTCTCGATGATGACGAGGCCCGCGCACTCATCGCCGATGCCGGGCCGCTGTTTCCCGAAGCTGCCTACGCCGCTCTGCAGCGCGGTGAGCCCGAGGCTGCGCTCGAACTTGCCAGCGAGGGCAAGGCGCGTCTACTGACCATCGCCCTGAAATTGCAGTCGCTCGATCTTCCGGCCGGCCGACGACAGCATCTCGACGATCTTCGTATCGCCATTCGCAGAACCCAGCAGGCCGTCGACAGCGCAGTTGGAACGGATCGTGCCGCCGCCCTGGAGACGCTTGCCGCGCTGCGGCAGGAGTTGCTTGGCCTAGTCAAGAGTGGCAGGCCGGGCGAGCGCCGTGCAGGATCGGTGCTTGCCGATGCGCGCGAGCTTGTTGCCGCGGGCGGCGCGGTTGTTATGCCGATCGTCACCGGGCTCGGCGGCAAGATCGTGGTGATCACCAAGGCCACTACGGCCAAGGACATCGCCGTCATAGATCTGCCGGAACTGACCACGCAAAGGCTGTCCGACCTGTTGGCCGGTTCGTCGAGCGATCACAAGTCGGCGGGCTGGCTGGCTGCGTATTTCGTGAATTATCTGCAGGGTCCGGAATTTGACAGGCGCTGGCCGGAATGGCTTGCCGCCATCGACGATCTCGGCCCCGGGCTTTGGCGTCTCATCGGGGCACGGCTCGAGGCAACCCTGAAGGAGCGCGGCGTCAAGCCCGGCGCGCGGCTGATGTGGCTGCCATCGGGATGGCTTGGCGTCCTGCCGCTGGGGCTGAGCCAAAACCCGGACAGCAAGCGGCGCCTCGCCGACGACTACGAGATCGTCTACGCGCCAACCCTCGCGGCGTTCACGTCGGCGCGGCGCGATGCCGCCAGGCCGGGTCCGGCCACGCTCGCAGCCGTCATCAACCCGACCGGTGACCTTGCCGGCACCGAGACGGAAGGCGCCATAGTCGCTTCGCACTTTGCCAGCGGCGCGCGGGCACTTCTTCAGCGGGATGCAGCCACGCCCGAAGCGGTGATAGCTGCACTCAAGGGCAGGACGTACTGGCATTTTGCCTCGCACGGCACTTTTGCGTGGGGCGATCCTCGCCAGTCGGCTCTGCTGATGCATGACGGCGCCCGGCTCAGCGTTGGCCGTTTGCTGGAGACCGGCGGACTTGGCCATCCGCGGTTGGTCGTCCTGTCCGCCTGCGAAACCGGCCTCAACGAGATCACCAGCAATCCGGACGAGTTCATCGGCCTGCCGGGTGCCTTCACTGCGCTCGGCGCCACCGGCGTGATCGGCACCTTGTGGCCCGTATCCGACGCGGCGACTGCGTTGCTGATGGCCAGGTTCTATGAGTTGCACCGAGGCGCCGGGCTTGCCCCGCCGACGGCCCTGCGCCGGGCGCAGGCTTGGCTTCGCAACGCCACCAATGACAGCCTTACCGCCTATACCAAGAACGCGGCCGCGCGGGGGCGCCTAGCACGCGGCCAATACGATGCGATTGCGCAGGCGCTATCCGCCGAGGAGCTTGCTCGCTCGCGTAACAGCGCGGTCGTGCAATGGGGTACGCGAAATGGCCGCGCGGGTGCCGGAAAACTGGCAGAGCCGATGCGGCTCGCGCGACCATACGGCCATCCCTATTTCTGGGCCGGGTTCATCTATACCGGCCTGTAGGCAGTGACGCAGCCGGGGGGCTATGCGCGAGCAGCGCTGTTTCAGCAATCGCCTGACTATCTGGCGCAGATGGCGCTATACTCGGTCAACATCGGGTGCCGCGACCAAGAGGTGTGCAATCTGCGATGGGAGTGGGTGGTAAAGGTCCCAGAACTCGCGACGAGTGTCTTCATCATTCCAGGCTCAAGGGTGAAGAATGGCGACGAGCGACTTGTGGTCCTCAATCGTGTCGCACGTTCTGTTGTCGACAATCGCAGGAACATTCATTCGACATATGTGTTCACCTACAGGGGTGCGCCCATAACGCGGATGATTACTTCTGGCTGGAAGCGGGCGCGCGCTCGGGCTGGACTTCAGCAGGTCCGAGTCCACGACCTCAAGCATACGTTTGGCAGGCGACTGCGAGCGGCCGGCGTCAGCTTTGAGGATCGTCAAGATCTTCTCGGGCATCGCTCCGGGCGGATCACAGCACATTACTCGGCTGCCGAACTATCCCGGCTGATCGAGGCTGCGGAGCGCGTCACCGAACAGAACGGAAAGCGACCTGAACTCGTCGTCTTGCGGGGTAAACTAGGAACAGACTCCCGCAAATCTCCCGCAAGCGCGTCGATCGCGCCTTCGGTATCTCGCTAAGCCCTTGAGATCCTTGGTGAGCCGGGCGGGGATCGAACCCGCGACCACATGATTAAAAGTCACGTGCTCTACCGCTGAGCTACCGGCCCTGTCCTGGAGACCGGCGGAACCTATGAGGGGGAAGGGCGCAGGTCAAGAAATAAGGACACCCCGCTCATGGGGTGTCCTCGATGTGGTTGCGACGCACGATCGGCACAAGGCCTGTCAGTTGCCGCTGGCGTCAGCCGCGCAGGCGATTTTTGACGATACGGGGAAACTCGTCGGGGTTGCCGAGCTCGCCGTCGTGGCCGGCGAAATCGTTGCCTTGCTGCGGCGTCGGCGCCCTGCCGTGAGCGGCCGCCGGCCCCTGCTGGCGCGCCTCCTCGTTCGACCACCAGCGATCGGGCTGCGGTGCCGGTGCTGCCGCCGCACGTGCGGCCGAAGCCGGCGCCTGCTGCGTGCGCTTCGGCGCGGCCTGAGTTGCCTGTGCGGCCTGGATGCCGGCACCGGTGAACCAGGCATCGATCAGATCGATTTCGTCAGCCGACAGGTTCAAGCCCTGGTCGCGGCACCGCCCAGCCACGTAGTTGCGGAATCGGCTGGCGAACAGGCTCGGCGAAGCGCCGTGCTCGAACCACGGATCCTGCTCGCTGACCACCTCGAGAACGAACCGGACGTCGTCGCGGCGGATCTCGACGCCGCCATCACGGGCGCGGGCAATGATGTTCGACAGCGTCTGCGCGCCGAGCAACCCGCGCTCGTTGATCTCCTGCGCCATCGCGTCAAACAGCGCACGGTACTCCGGCGGCGACAGCGGCGGTGCCTGGCTCGCGTCGTGAATGCGGGCGATCGAGTGCTGCAGTGCCGAGGTATGATCCGCACCACGAGCAGGGGGTGTCGGCGCGGCCGGCGCCGTCGCCTGAAGCGGAGGCGGCGCCTGCGGTGCCCGCGGTTCGGCGGCGGCGAACTGCGGTGCCTGCGCGCCCATCTGCAGCCGCGGATCGATGGTCGGCCGCCGGACCGGCTGCTGCGGCGGTGCCGGCTCGGCTTCGCGTGCCGCCAGTGCCGTCCTCGCAATCGGCTGCTGCTGCCGCGGCGCCGGCTGCGGCTCGAGATAGGCGGCAGCGCCCGTGAAGCCCGCGCGCTCGATCCGTTCGTCGCGGTTCTCCAGCCGCGGGTCGGCTCGGAACTCCTGGCGTGGCTCTGCGCGACTCTCTTGGCGCGGCTCGGCCCGTGCGATCTGCTTTGCCGGCGCAGCGATGGGCTCGGCTGGCAGGGCGCGTCGCACTTCGAATGCCAGATACGGCGGCTGATCGGTGAGCCGGATCTCCTCAGGCAGCGTCTTCAGCAGCAATTCGCGAAAGCTGCCGGCACCGGCCCAGTTGGTGGCGATCGTCTTGTCGTGGCCCAGCGCTCGCATGGCGCGGTCGGCCAGCGCCTCGAGCGGCAGCGGCACGGCGGAGGCGCGCACGGCGCCGATCACTTCGGCGATGATGTCCTGGGCGATTGCCTCGTTCTGGACACTGGCCGTGATTACCGCCGGCGCCTCACCGTCCTTCTGGCCCGGCAGCTTGCCTTCGAGCAGCAGGCCGATGAGGTCGCTCTCGCGCACTTCGCCGTCGCTGATCGCGGTGTAGGGCGCCGCCGTGTAGTCGTTGGCGAAGATCACGGTGCGGCGGGCATGGGCGCGCAAGCGGTGCAGCACCGGCGTAAAGTCGGCGTCGCCCGACAGGATCACGAACTCGTCGAAGTAGGTATCGTGCGTGAGATAGTCGCGCACGTCCATCACCATGCGGATATCGGACGAATTCTTGAGCTGCGCCGTGAGCGGCGGGCAGTCGACGATTTCGAAGCCGGCGCGCAGGAAGTGGTGGCGCACAAACGGAAACGAATTCATGTCGGTCGAGTTGTCGCTGGCATTGCGGCGCGGCACCGGATTGCCATAGCAGCGGTTCATCACGATGCGGCGCTGGATGTCACTGCCGTAGCCGTTGGTCGGCGTGATCAGGCGGCCGGTCTCGATCTCCTTGACCCACGACAGGGCATCCTTGGCGAAACGCTTGGCGGCTTCTTCGCTCTTGCGCTTCAGTGACAGATAGATGTTGTCGTAATCGACGAACACAGCGCTCAAAATGGGTCCCAAGGACTGGCGCTTCATAGTGTTGAACTCCCGCTTGCGAATCGCTCTTGCTGCTCTCGCCGAACCTTTATGAGTTGCGAAAGCACCGCAAGCGCACCTGGGACGCGGTGGCGCGCGCGCAAGGAAATAATCCATATTTCAATGGTTTAAACAGGATCGTCGAATTCGGAATGTGGTGGATAAGCCGCGCCGCGCCGCAATCCGTTCCAACAAACTTCCATATTTTTGCTCAACGCTGCCGATTCTGGCCGCGAACGCGAATGCCGTTTCCTACAGCGAGCGCGGCCATGATCGTGCGGTCAGAAGCGGTTCTTGCGTTCGCGGATCTCGCCGAAGATCTGCCAGTCCTTGGCGCCTGCCATGCCGAGCCGCTTGACGATGGCCGGGCTCGTGACCCGCAGGAATGGATTGGTCGCAAGCTCGAGGTCGAGCCGGGTCGGCAATGTCGGCTTGCCGCTCGCACGCAACGCTTCGATCTCGCGGGCACGTTGCTGCAGCGCCTCGTTCTCAGGTTCGATCGTGAGCGCGAACTTGGCGTTCGCGGCGGTGTACTCGTGACCCTCGTAGATCGCCGTTGCCGGCGGCAGCTGCATCAGCTTGGCGAGCGAATTCCACATCATCTCCATCGTACCCTCGACGACCCGGCCGCAGCCGAGCGCGAACATCGTGTCGCCGACGAATGCGACGCCGATCTGCGGCAGCCAGTACGAGATGTGGCCGAGCGTGTGGCCGGGGGTATCCAGCACCCGCACCTCTGTGCCACCCAGCTCGAAGCGGTCGCCGTCGCCGACTTGCCGGTCGATGCCGGGGATCTTGGCCGCTTCCGCGCGCGGCCCGATGATGATGCAGCGGTGGCGTTCCTTGAGGGCGAGGTTGCCATCGGTGTGGTCGGCGTGGTGATGCGTGGTCAGGATATAATCGAGCTTCCAGCCCTTGGCCGCCAGTGCTGCCTCGACCTCGGACGCCTTCGGCGCATCGATTGCGGCGACCTTACCTGAAGCGCCATCACGAACGAGTACGCCGTAATTGTCGCTGAGGCAGGGGAATTGATGGATCTCGACGTCGGGCATGGTTTGGGCTCCGAATTGGTTCAACGCCGACCGCCGCGGCGCCGACGGCTATGGGCAAGGCAGCTACGCCGACTTCACGCGAGGCAGCACTTCTTGTGCTTCTTGCCGGAGCCGCAAGGGCACGGATCGTTGCGCCCGATCTTCGGGCTCGTCCGCACGAATGTCTCGCCGGCATGATGATGATGATCGTGATCGTGGCTGCAGTGCGGGCCGTGAACATGGCCTTCGTGCCCGTGCTGGGCGAGAATGGTATCTGCCTGGGCAGCCAAGTCTTTGCTCTGGTTCATCGTTTTCATCTCTATTAGGGCGGCTCGAACCTTTTAGCACCGTTCGAAAATCGGTACCAGCGCGACGCATTTCAAGGCCGCGCCGGCGATCGCGGCCGATTGACGAGGTAGATTCCGAGTGCGACCAGCACCAGTGCCGCGCCAAGTCGCCAGGTAACCGGCTCAGCC
Source organism: uncultured Alphaproteobacteria bacterium (assembly GCA_963741505.1). Lineage (GTDB taxonomy): Bacteria > Pseudomonadota > Alphaproteobacteria > Rhizobiales > Hyphomicrobiaceae > JAKFWF01. The sequence goes on from CAVUIJ010000024.1 coordinate 174,367, forward strand.
AGCAGCAGATGGCCGGCGATGACCGCGAAAATCGGACCGAGGAAGGTGAAAACCGAGACCTGGCTCGCCGGATAGGTATTGAGCAACCAAACCCAAACGGCATAGCTGATGAACACGACCACCACCGTCGTGTAGAGGAACGACCACACCACCACTGGATCCAGGTGCACGATGCCCTGCTCGCCGTAGAACCACGAGGCTGCGAGCAGCATCGGCGCCGAGACCACAAGCTCGTAGAACAGGTTCTTTTCCGGTGAGATCCATCGCAGCGTCGTCGCCCGGATGACGAGCGTCGTCGCCGCCCAGAAGAACCCGGCTGCAAGACAATAGAGGTCACCACGCAGATTAGCCGGCGTGCCGCCGCCGCCGAGCCTGTCACTGAGCGACAACATCAGACCGGCGAACGCCGCCAGCAGGCCGATTAGCTTGACAAGGCTCAAGCGATCGCCGGGCAGCAGGAAATGGGCACCGAGCGCGACGAAGAAGGGCGCGGTGTATAGAAACAGCACGCCCCGCGAGGCCTCGGTCAGCACCAGACCCGGCCCGATGAACAGAAAGTTCAACGCGAACAGCAGCCCCGATGCCATACCCGGCCAGAAGGTGCCGTCGCGGGCAAACAGCGCGATGCCGCGCCACTGCGCCCAGGCCCAGATCAGCAGCGCCGCCATGATGTTGCGGGCGCTTGCCTGGAACAGCGGCGTGATGCCGTCGTTGGCGACCTTCATCGCCACCTGGTTGAGCCCCCAGGACATGCAGCAGCCGACCAGACCGACGACTGCGAGCAGGTCGATCGGGCGCAGCCCGGGTTGCGCCGCCCGGCTCGTCGTCGCATCGAACTTCTTTTGCATTTTGAGATCAGCTTTCAGTGCAGGATCGCGCCCTTTGCCAGGGCATCAAGCAGCCGCTCGAGCGTCGCCAGCGTCGAGCGATCGACGCGCCCGTCGACGCACGATGGGCGGAAATGGCGCTGAAAGGCGCGTACCACTGGTGCCAGATCGGGGCCGCTCGCACCATCGACACCGACGCCATACCCGTATGCAGCAAGCATGGAACTCATGGTCGCCAACATGCCCTTGTCCGGCGCCGCTGTGTCGCCGGCGCGACGGGGAACCGCCGGCACCCAATGGCCAACGCCGGCGCGCGCAAGCCAGCGCCAGTCGAACCGCTCGCCGGGATCGATCTTGCGCAACGGCGCGACATCGGAATGCGCCAGCACCCGCTCGGGTGCGATGCCCTGCCGCTCGATGATATCGATCGACAGGTCGCGCACCGCCCTCATCTGGGCGCGCGGAAACGGGTGATAGCCGTCCTCGTGGCCTGGGTTCTGGATCTCGATCCCGATCGAAGCCGAATTGATGTCGTTTTCGCCCGCCCAGTAGGCAACGCCCGCGTGCCAGGCTCGCAGGCGCTCCGGCACCAGCTGGGTGATGCGTCCGGCCTCGTCGATCACGTAGTGGCAGGAGACCTTGCTCTGCGGCCGCGACAGCCAGTCGATTGCCTTCGCCGCACTCGCCATGCCGGTGTAGTGCATGAGCAGGATCGTCGGCGCCAGGCCGCCTCTGCGCTCGCCGGTATTGGGCGAGGCGTGAACATCGCCGACGAGCCGGCTATCCGGCTCGAACTGCGCTCCGGCCGAGGATCTCACAGCCCGCGTTCCTTGACGATGCGGTCGTAGGCGGCGTTGATCTCGGCCAGTTTGCCGGTGGCGATCTTGACGTAGTCCGCTGGCAGGCCGCGGGCGATGAGCTGGTCCGGGTGGTGCTCGCGCACCAGCCGCTTGTACTGCGCCTTGAGGGTCGCATCGTCGACGTCGGGTGCGAGCCCCATGATCGTGTAGGCATCATCCGGATCGTGCACGAACAGGCCGCGAAGCGCACGGAACTCCATGCTGGAAAAGCCGAACGTCTCGGCCGCGCGTTGCAGATGGCGTTCCTCTTCGGGATGCAGGATGCCGTCCGACACCGCAATATGGAACAAGCCTTCGAGCACATCGTGCAGAAGCTCGCGATCATCACTGAGAAGGCGGGCGACTTCACGCGCGTAGGCATCGAAACCGGCTGCGTCCCGTGCGGCGAGGTCGAAAACGCGCCGAACGTTGTCGCGTTCCGCGTCGACGATGCGGTGCAGGCGCTCGAACGTCTGGGACTCGATCCGCGACGCGACGCCGTCCGACTTGGCGAGCTTGGCCGACAGCGAAATCAGCGCAATGGTGAAAGCCGCCGAGTTTTGTCGCGGTGCACCCGGCAGCAATCGGTCGAGCCCTGACGCGCGCCATAGACGCCCAAGGAATGACGGCTCGGCGGGGCTGGTACCGGCCGGCGCCGCATCCAATTCCCTAGTGATCAGTTCCCACTGCATGGCCTCTGCATAGCCCCATTCGCACCAGCTTGAGAAGCCGGTTGCACCGCACAAACAGGTGAAGCCTGGCCGGCGCGGACACAAGTGGTCCGCGACTCGAGCCCAATTCGCGCGTTCATCGATCCTTCACCCAGGGGACACTTTCCCTGCCCGGTCACTGTGTTAGTGTATTGTTCAAGTCGACGGCGGCGAAACGCCGATCCGGTAACGGCAACGGGAGAAGCACCAATGAGAACCCTTATTTATGGGATCGCGGCGGCGTCCCTGATGGCCCTCGCCGCCAACATGGCCAAGGCGCAATCGGCCGAGGATGCCTTCGGCACCTGGAAGCACCCCGACAACGGCAGCCACGTCGAGGTCTACAAGTGCGGCGACGGCCTGTGCGCCAAGATCGTCAAGGTCGTCGACGGCCAGAAGACCGACGACAAGAATACCGATGCCGCCAAGCGAACGCGGCCGATCGTCGGCCTCGTCATCATGTCGGGCGCCAAGAAGGCCGGCAGCAGCGATTGGAAGGGCAGCCTCTATAACCGCGCCGATGGCGGGACCTACTCCGGCACACTGTCGGTCAAGTCGAAAAACGCGATGGATCTGTCGGGCTGCACCGCCGTCGTGCTGTGCAAGACCACGACCTGGACCCGGCTGAACTAACAACTTGAGCAAGATCACGGCACCCGGCGCGCCAACGCCGGGCCGCCCGCACTACAAGCTCGCCGCCGCCCGCGCCGCCTGATCGTAGTGCCCCGACAGTGCTCGCAACAGCGAGGCCATTTCCGACAGCATCGGCTCGGGCAGGCCGGTGGCCTGCACCGGCCGGGTCAGCAGGCGTTCGCGGATGGCATGATAGCGGTCGCAAGCCTCGATTCCGGCCTTGGTTGCGCCGATCAGCTTCTCCTTGCCGGACTTGATCGACGTGACGAGCCCCGCCGCAACCAGCTTCTTCACGGCATAGGCAATGACGTGGGTATCCTCGATGCCGAGCACGAGGCACAGGTCGGCAAGCTTCTTTTGACGCTGGCGATGGCGCACGCTGTGCAGCACGATCACCTCCAGCGGCGAAAGATCGGGCACACCCGCTGCTGCCATGCACCGCACGATCCAGCGATGAAACGCGTGCACCGCGAGCGACAATCCGAACTCCACTTCCGACAGGCCCGGCAACACGCCGGCGGCGAGGTGTGACGAGGACACGATCGGGCCGACGTCGGCGATTGCAGCGACCGAATGACCGGTCACCCTCGGCTTCGTGCGCTGCTGGCGTCTGGGTCGTGCCGTCGCCATGTTCGACTTCGCCCCTGCATTGATCGACGGGTCGGAGGCTGTTTGTTTTTGAATAATTTGTCAATATAATATTGACGTTTTCTCATTGTTGCGCGAATTGTAGGCGATCGATTGCCTTTCCAGCGCACACAAGGAGCAAGCCATGACCGCCCAGGCGACACCGGCGAACGGGGCCAAGTGGAATTTCTGGATCGACCGCGGCGGCACCTTCACCGACGTCGTTGCGCGCACCCCGGATGGCCGGATCCTCGCGAAAAAGGTGCTGTCCGAGAACCCCGGCGTCTACGACGACGCGGCGCTCGAAGGCATCCGCCAGTTCCTCGAAGTCGCGTCCGACGCGCCGATCCCGGCCCAGCACATCGAAAGTGTCAAGATGGGCACCACCGTCGCCACCAATGCGCTGCTCGAGCGCAAGGGCGAGAAGACGCTGCTGGTCATCACCCAGGGCCTCAAGGACCAGATCGAGATCGGCTATCAGGCGCGGCCCGACATATTCGCCAAGGAGATCATCAAGCCGCAGATGCTCTACAGCCGCGTGATCGAAGCGGCCGAGCGCGTGCGCGCCGACGGCACGATCGAGTTGGCGCTCGACGAGGACAGGCTTGCAAGGGACCTCAAAGCCGCGCTCGCCGACGGCATCAATTCCGTCGCCTTCGCCTTCATGCACGCCTATGCATTTCCCGCGCATGAGAAGGCGGCCGCAGCACTCGCGAACAAGATCGGTTTTGCCTACGTCGCCGCCAGTCACCAGGTCTCGCCCCTGATCAAGATCGTCGGCCGCGGCGACACCACCATCGCCGACGCCTACCTCTCGCCGATCCTGCGGCGGTATGTCGACAAGGTGGCGGGGGCACTCGCTGCACTTCCCCTCTCCCCGTCCCCTTACGGGGAGAGGGCAGAGGCCGGCCCACCTTGGCCGGCCGAGGGTGAGGGGCGGCCGCTTGCTCGAACAAATCCCACATCCTCTCGACCCGCTGATTTTTCTAACTCTGAACAAGCGGCCGCCCCTCACCCTAACCCTCTCCCCGTTCCGGCCACGGGCCGGACGGGGAGAGGGGATGACAGCGCGCCCCGCGTCATGTTCATGGCGTCGTCCGGCGGGCTCACCTCGGCCGACCTGTTCCTCGGCCGTGACGCGATCCTGTCGGGACCGGCCGGCGGCATCGTCGGCATGGCCGAGACCGCCAAGCTTGCAGGCTTCGACAAGGTCATCGGCTTCGACATGGGCGGCACCTCGACCGACGTCTCCCACTTTGCCGGCGACTACGAGCGCTCGTTCGAAACCGAGGTCGCGGGCGTGCGCATGCGGGTGCCGATGATGCGTATTCATACGGTCGCAGCCGGTGGCGGTTCGATCCTGTTCTACGACGGCAGCCGCTTCCGTGCCGGACCGGAAAGTGCCGGCTCCAATCCGGGCCCGAAATGCTATCGCCGCGGTGGGCCGCTCACCGTCGCCGACGCCAACGTCATGGTCGGCAAATTGAAAGCCGACTTCTTCCCGAAGATCTTTGGTCCGGGTCGCGACCAGCCGCTCGACGAGGCGGCCGTGCGCGAAGCTTTCATCGAGATGACGTCGCGCGTCGCCGCCGATACCGGCGAAGCCCGCACGCCGGAGCAGGTGGCCGACGGCTTCATCCGCATCGCCGTCGAGAACATGGCGAACGCGATCAAGAAGATCTCGGTGCAGCAGGGCTACGACGTAACCGAATATGCGCTGCAGTGCTTCGGCTCGGCCGGCGGCCAGCACGCCTGCCTGATCGCCGATACGCTCGGCATGGAGACGGTGCTGCTGCATCCGCTGTCGGGATTGCTATCGGCCTATGGCATGGGCCTCGCCAACATCCGCGCCAGTCGGGAGGAAAGCATCGAGGCAGCCCTCGACGAGGCGACGCTCGCCCGCATCGACGGGCTGTCCGGCAAGCTCACCACGGCTGCGATCGAGCAGGTGGCGGCGCAAGGCGTGACGGCGGGCGACATCGCCACCGAAACCCGCGTGCACGTGCGCTACGACGGCACCGACAATGCGCTGCCGGTCTCGCTCGACTCAATCGACGCCATGCGCACGGCATTCGAAGCCGACCACCTGCGCCGCTACGGCTTCGTCAGCCCCGAGAAGCGCGTGTTCGCCGCGACCATCGAGGTCGAGGCGCAAGGCGGCGGCGCGCATATCCTCGAGCCCGATCTGCCGCTCACCGGCAGCGGCGCGCCGGATGCGAAAACGACCACCCGCTTTTTCTCCGGCAATGCCTGGCACGATGCACCGGTCTACTTCCGCGACGCGCTCAAGCCGGGCCACAAGATCACCGGCCCGGCGCTTGTGATCGAGCCACACCAGACGGTTTCGATCGAGCCCGGCTGGAACCTCGAGGTCACGAAAAAGAACCACCTCGTGCTGCGCCGCGTCGTGGCGCGCGCCAAGGAACGCCTCGGCGCCAAGGCCGACCCGATGCTGCTGGAAGTGTTCAACAACCTGTTCATGTCGATCGCCGAGCAGATGGGGGAAGCCCTGCGCAACACCGCCCAGTCGGTCAACATCAAGGAGCGGCTCGACTTCTCCTGCGCGGTGTTCGACAGCACTGGCGCCCTCGTCGCCAATGCGCCGCACATGCCGGTGCATCTGGGCTCGATGGACCGCTCGGTCGAAACCATCATCGAGCTCAATCGGGGCCGCATGCAGCCCGGCGACGTCTACATGCTGAACGCGCCCTACAACGGCGGCACGCATCTGCCCGACATTACGGTGATCACGCCGGTATTTGCTCCTTTGGTTGCGCCCGGCGACTCCCCTCCTGGGAGCCGGCCGCCGGGCGCGGCTGCGTCCCAGGCGGCACTTCCCCTCTCCCCGTCCCCTTACGGGGAGAGGGCAGAGGCCGGCCCCCTTCGGCCGGCCGAGGGTGAGGGGCGGCTGCTTGCTCGAACTCAATCCACCATTCGGCATTCAACTGCTGTTGCTTCTTCCGAACAAGCAGCCGCCCCTCACCCTAACCCTCTCCCCGCGAAGGGGCGGGGAGAGGGGACTAGCCCCGAGATCCTGTTCTACGTCGCGAGCCGCGGCCACCACGAGGACATCGGCGGGCTCACCCCCGGCTCGATGACGCCGAAGGCGACCCATATCGACGAGGAAGGCGTCTATATCGACAACTTCAAGCTGGTCGATCGCGGCCGCTTCCTCGAGGCCGAGACGCACGCGCTGCTGTCGGGCGCGAAATATCCGGCGCGACGGCCGGACAAGAACATCGCCGATCTCAAGGCGCACGTGGCGGCCAACGCCAAGGGCATGACCGAGCTCGACAAGATGGTGCGCCACTTCGGTCTCGACGTGGTCAAGGCCTACATGGGCCACGTCCAGGACAACGCCGAAGAAAGCGTGCGCCGGCTGCTGTCGAACCTCAAGGACGGCGAGTTCCGGGTCGAAATGGACCAGGGCACACACGTCGCGGTGACGATCACGGTCGACCGGAAGAACCGCTCGGCGGTAGTCGATTTCGCCGGCACGAGCCCGTCGCCCGGCAACAACTTCAATGCGCCGGCACCGGTGACGCGGGCGGCCACGCTTTATGTCTTCCGCCTGATGTGCGAGCAGCCGATCCCGATGAATGCCGGCTGCATGAAGCCGATCACGCTGAAGATCCCGCAGGGCTCGCTGCTGGCGCCGGTCTACCCGGCGGCAGTCGTCGCCGGCAATGTCGAGACCAGCCAGATCGTCACCAACTGCCTGCTCGGCGCATTGGGTGCGATGGGCCCGAGCCAGGGCACCATGAACAACCTCACCTTCGGCAACGCTTCGCTGCAGTACTACGAGACCATCTGCTCGGGCTCGCCGGCCGGCTACTTCCGCGATGGCCGCGGCTTCAACGGCACGTCGGGCGTGCACGTGCACATGACCAACACCCGCCTTACCGACCCGGAAATCCTGGAGCTGCGCTATCCGGTGGTGCTGGAAACGTTCGGCATCCGCCGCGGCTCGGGCGGCAAGGGCAAGTGGTGCGCCGGCGACGGCACCTACCGGCGCATCCGCTTCCTGGAACGCATGGATTGCGCGATCCTGTCCGGCTATCGCCGCGTCCGCCCCTACGGCCTCGACGGCGGCGAACCTGGCCAGTGCGGCCGCAACGCCGTGCGTCGGCTATCCGGCGTCGAAGAGGTGCTGCAGGGCTGCGACCAGACGATCATCGACGCCGGCGAAGCGATCATCATCGAGACACCGACCGGCGGCGGTGTCGGCAAGGCGTGAGGGGAGTGTGGTGGCGCCGCCGTTGCGGCCGTCATCAACGGCCGATCCGATTGGCCAGCAGGGGCATCAGTGCAAAGACGGTCACGAGAGCAAGGTAGATCAACCCTTCCGTGGTTGCGAACCTGGCGAACTGCCCTGCCGCACTGATGCCGCGCAATCCATATCCAACGGCAAGATCGGCCGTTTGCTGCAAGATCGCCGCGCCAAGGCCAACCAGGACCATGGAACCTGCCCGAGGCTCGAGATGCGTCACGCGTGGTACCCAGCGGGCCGCCAGCACGATTGCCGTCAGCAGCAACGGCGCCTCGCAGAGGACGGCGATCACCGGCCCCAATCGCGGCTCCAGGAGCAGCACGCGGATCGGGCCCAGCACGAATCCGACCGCGAAGACCGCAAGGAAATACAGGATTGTCGCGGCGGCAAGCCTCATTCGGTTTCACCGTATCACCTGCTCTGGTGCGCGCCGCAACGATTTCGGCAGTTCAGGTCCAGCGCCAAATCGCACGACAAGGTCCGGCCGCTGGTCTCCAAGGCCGAGAAAGGAAGCAAGCTGCTTACGCAACAGCGGCACTTCAACGGGCTGATTGATGAACGCGTACTTCAGCCCGAGCGCGGTAGCCTGAAGAGCAAAACGCTGGCAGGCGCGCCCCGCCGCCACCCAGTGCGCCTTGTCATCGATTTGCGAGGAGAAGACGGCAATGCCAGCCGAGCTGCCGATATGTTTCCGATACTTGTTGTTCTCGCCGCCTTCAGTGAAGAAAAGCCGCAGCAGCGGCCGCGCCATCCATGACGGTAGCGCAGGATTGCCGGAGGCACGCGAGAACAAACCATCCATCTTGTCAACGGCATCTGCTTCGCTGAAGCGCATCCAGTTCCTCAGCTCATCCATGAACGCTTTGTCCCGCATCTGGGCGGAGTTGCCCTGCAAGACATAGTCGATGATACTGGAAAGCTTACCCCGGTCGGTGATGATGATATTCGAAATGCCGGGTTCACGGCTGGCGCTCTCCAGCTGACGGAGGGCTTCGCTTGGGGCCTCTTTGCCGTCGTACACCGCGCGGGAGCATTGACGGCGGGTGATAGCCTCGAACAGAGGCGATCGCGTGGCCGGCGCTGCCTCGAGGTCGATTGCTACCTTGAGGCCGTCGAACACCGGAGTGGCCCGCAAGCCCATGGCCCCGGCTGCTTGCACGAGGTTCTCGGCGGCACACCCCAAGCTGGCGAATAGATGATGGTCGTCCGGATCCACGGCCGGGCACCTGCGCGCGAAATCCGGTGCGATCGATATGCGCTTCTCGGCCACGGCAAAGAGCCAGGGCTGCGAATTGTGACTGTTCGCGGCAAGCGTCGCGAAGCGTACGAGCTCGCGGCCTCTCGGGGTCAATTGCATTGGCGCCCAAGTCGTCAGCACCGCCTGCTCATAGGTCATCGATCCAGCGCCCGATGGTGTTGGCCAAAACGATGTTGCCGCTCCAAGACCCAGCGCGCCGCCCAGCACTGCTCTTCTATCCAGCATGGCGGGCAGCTCCTCGACCAGGGATCGGGGCACCTTGTATGGACGGCTCGCAACGCATCGCCCTGATACAAGTCAATTCCCAACTTCATGCCAAGCCGGACCCAGTCGACTTGCCCCGCCCCGTCAATGCGATAATCCAATAGCCACGGACGCTCTCCGGAGTTCCGTCAACCAGCAGATCTACAACGCCGCGACCTGCCCCCACAGCCGCGTTCTTGCCCCAGCCGGAGCCTACTCGCCATGAACCCGCCGCCAACTCATCTGCCTGATTGGGTGTTCTGGCTGGTGGTCGTCGTCATGCCTGCTGTTTTCATGCTGCGGCTGGTCTGGCAGCTGTACGATCCGCGAACGCGAACATCGGCGGCTCGCATGACGCGCGATGATGTGATCTCAGCCGTGCAAGTGGCGATCGCCGCCCGGGGAAACTGCCGCACCGTCTCACTCAGCATCACGGAAGGGCCGTCGGTGCGCAATCAGGGCCACTGGACGGTGCGGGACGGCACGGTTGGATCGTGGTGGATCGCGCAAGTGAATGATGCGACCGGCGTGGTCGTCGATCTGCGCCGCCAGGGTGTGCGATAGACCGATCGCCGCGTCCGCCCTTTCGGCCGCAATACCGTGCGCCGGCTATCCGGCGTCGATGAGATGCTGCGGGGCTGCGGCCAGACGATCATCGACGCCGGCGAAGCGATCGTCATCGAGGCACCGAACGGCGGCGGCCGATGGCCCCTCCACTTGATCCTAGTCAAGGGCCGGTGATCTGGTTCGGTCGAAGCTCGCCAAAAACGGCGCGAGAGGGGCTGCCCGAGCGGAGGAAACGATGAAAGTGCGTGTTGCGGCCGGCCGTTCTGCCGACGCCTCCCGGTTGCGCGGCGCAGCGCTATTGCGCGATCCGCTCCTGAACAAGGGCACCGCCTTCACCGAGCAGGAGCGCGACGTGCTTGGACTGCGCGGCCTGCTTCCCGCACACGTGCTCTCGATGCATGAGCAGGCCGAGCGCTTCCTGGCCAACATGCGCCGCTTGCCGAGCGACCTCGACAAGTTCGTCGCGCTGAACGCCTTGCACGATCGCAACGAAACCCTGTTTTTCCGCGTCGTCTGCGACAACATCGACGAGGTCCAGCCGCTGATCTACACGCCGACCGTCGGGCTCGCCTGCCAGCGGTTCGGCCACATCTTCGAGCGTCCGCGCGGCATGTACATCAGCTCGAATGATCGCAACCGCATCGCCGAGGTACTGGGCAATTGGCCGCATCGGGCGAAGCTGATCGTGGTCACCGATGGCGAGCGCATCCTGGGGCTCGGCGACCTCGGCTCGAACGGCATGGGAATTCCGGTCGGCAAGCTGTCGCTCTATACCGCCTGCGCTGGCATTTATCCCGAGGATTGCCTGCCGGTGACGCTCGACGTCGGCACCAACAACGAGGAGCTGCTTGCCGATCCCTATTATCTCGGTCTGCGTCAGCATCGGGTTCGCGGCCCGGACTACGACGCCTTCGTCGACGAATTCGTGACCGCGGCGCGCGCCGTCTTCCCCGGCGTCGTGATCCAATTCGAGGATTTCGCCAACCAAGCCGCCTTCAGCCTGCTGCACCGCTATCGCGACAAGATCTGCGTCTTCAACGACGACATCCAGGGCACGGCCGCGGTGGCGCTTGCCGGCGTGCTATCGGCCTTGCGCATCACCGGCGGCAAGCTCGCCGACCAGAAGCTTCTGTTTCTCGGCGCTGGCGAGGCCGCCACCGGCATCGCCGATCTGGTGGTCGCGGCGATGGTGGCGCAAGGTACGCCCGAGTCGGCGGCGCGGCAGCGCATCTGGCTCGTCGATTCCCGCGGCCTGGTGGTCAAGGGCCGCAGTCACCTCAATGCGGAGAAGGCGCGCTATGCGCACGAGCATCCGCAGGTCGACGACTTCCTGTCTGCGATCCGAATGCTGGAGCCGACCGGCATCATCGGGGTGGCAGCGACCGGCGGTACCTTCACGACACAGGTGCTCGAGACGATGGCGAAGCTGAACCAGCGACCGATCATTTTCGCGCTGTCGAACCCGACGTCGAAATCGGAATGCACCGCCGAGGCGGCCTACCGCCATACCGGCGGGCGGGCGCTGTTCGCCTGCGGCAGTCCGTTTCCATCAGTGACGATCGATGGCCGGCAATTCGTGCCGCGTCAGGGCAACAACTCGTACATCTTCCCGGGCGTCGGGCTCGGCGCCATCGCCAGCGGCACCGAGCGGATTACCGACGAGATGTTCCTGGGTGCGGCCGAGACCCTGGCGCGCCTCGTCACCGAGGCCGATTTGGCCCAGGGCAGCCTCTACCCGGCGCTGCCGCGCATCCGCGAGGTCTCGGCGCACATCGCCGCCGAGGTCGCTCGCCTCGCCTGGCAGCGCGGGCTGGCGTCCGGAGCGGCGCCGAATGACATGCTGGCCCACGTCCAATCGCAGATGTACGAGCCGCGCTATCCAGGCCAGTAGAGCGAACTGCGGCATGGCATGAGCCACCCGACCGGCTTTACCGCTGGCCGTTGGCCTGGGCCTTGTGGAACATGACGAGCTTGTCGGGGTCGCCGGCGTCGAGCTGGAAGGCTCGCTCCAGCTTGTGCCAGTCGTCGGCCGAATTGCGCGCTGACGCTGCGAGCTGGCTCTTCAGGGTCTTGAGCAGGCGGTGCAGCTCGTTCTCGTGCGGCAACAGCTTGCCGGCACCTGCCTGCTGCTCCAGGCCGGTGAGCAGATATTCGATCTGGCTCTCGTAGGGACCTTCCGGCATCAGCATCAGCGCCGACCACTTGTCGTCAAGCTCCTCGCGCGCTTCGTTCAGGATATCGATACCGCGCTCGTCATTGTCGGCAATGGCGACCCGCAAAGAAGAGTAGGCATCGAAGAACGCCTTCTGGGCAGCCTGATCGCGGTCCGCCAAATAGCGATCGAAGGTCGAATTGCGCTGCCGCACCAAGTCGAAGGCGTTGGTCGCGCCGACCGCGGCGCCGACCGCCGGGCCGGTGATGGCGGCATATATCTCCGGCCGCAATCCGATCGCCTGCAGCAGATTGTCGATATAGCCCTGACGGATCTCGTCCTCGCTCGGCTGCCGCTTCGGCGGCGCGGCGATCTGCGGCGGCGCCGGCTCGGCGGCAAGCGCCGCGCGATAGTCCTGCATCCGGCCGCCCTGCATCGGCTGCTGATAGCCGGGGCCGGCGACGCGTGCCTGCTGCGCCGCGTAGGCGCCCGACATCATCTGCCGGGCCTGGATGTTCGACAGCGTGCGCACCAGGTCGCGATGAATGTAGAAGTGGGCCGGGTCGGTGCCGACGCGCTGCACGACGCCGAAGGCCGCGCCCGCGTTCAGCACCTTGCGGATGACCGACACCTCTTGCGGATGCGCTTCCTTGAGCCGCACTTCGGCCGAGAAGCCGCGATCCTCGTTCATCGGGTGCAGCGCATCCTGGATGATCTGCACGTTATGCGGCACATCGCGCAGCAGGGCCACGCCGATCGCGCGCTCGAGGTCGGCAAGGCGGCCCTTCTCCTTGTCGCCTTCGAACGCCTTCTTGGCGACGACCGACAGGAACTCGAACAATTCGCCGCGCACGAGGTAGTGCTCGTGCCGCGCCGGATCGCGCTTGACGGCACCGATCGCGGCGCCGGCATTGAGCACGCCCATCACATGCGAGTTGACAGTGCCGTCGTGCGGCATCCACACCTCCTTGGTGTAGCCGTCGTGCGGCGTGATCGGCCGCATCGCGGCAAGCGTGGCGCGCGCCGTCTCGTAGGTGTCGGGCAGCAGCGCATTCTCGATGATGCCTTCGAGCTGGCCCGCCGAGCGCGCCTTGAGGCTCGGCACGTCGGACAGCGGCGAGCGCACGGCGTTGGCGCCGAACAGGCCGGACATGAACACCAGGCTGTCGATGGCGATGGCAATGGCGAGCGCCAGATAGGCGAGGCGGTTGCCGTCCTGGAACGCGTTCAAGGTCACGACGAAGCGGTGCGCCTTATCATCGCGCGACAGGTCGATGGCCGAAAGCTTGGCGGCAATGTCGGCGGTGTCCTTCGACGGCAGGCCTGAATCCTGCAGGCACTTGCGGCCGAAGGCGAGCAGGTCGTCGGTCGTCTTCTTGTCGGCGAACCTGTCGCCGCCAGCGCAGGCGGCGGCAAAATTCTCGATGCCGGCATTGAGCGCGAACACGCGGGAAGCTGCCTCGCTCGCCTGCTTCGGATCGCAGTCGATGGCGGCTGCGGCATCGCGCAGCGTCGCGACCTTGAGGCTGACGCCCTGTAGCGCGAGGCAGTCGTTCTGCAGGCCGACAAGCGTCTTCTGCTCCGGCTTCTGGCGGAACTGCTGACGATTGCGCTCGAGCGCGGCGGCAAGCGCGCCCGGATCGAGCTTTTCGCTGATATTGTTCCGGGCGCCGGACTGGGCGACGGTAATCATCTGCGCCGCGGTGTCGGCTTCGCCCTTGAGGTTGGCTAGGCTACCGTCGATCTGGGCGAGTTCGGCCTTCGCGGTCGAGATGCCGCGAACGATGGTGTTGAGGCGGGTCTCGTGGCCTTTGAGGCGCTCGCGAGCGACCTGCAGCTCGCTTTGGATCTTCTCCTCGTCGGCCTTGGCAGCGCGATAGAACTGGCCGCGGCCGACCTTGCCCGAGCCCTCGACGCCTTTCTCCTCGGCCATCACCTTGGCCTTGGCCTCGTCAAGGCGCTTCTCGGCATCGGAGACGACCGCCTTCTGCTCGCTGACCTTCTGCGCCGCCTCGGGCCGTTCGGATTCGAGGCGCGAGACGTTGTCGGTCAACAGCTGCTTGCGGCTGACGAGACCGGCCTGGTTGCTCTGGGCGGATGCCTTCTGCTCCTCGAGCTTGGCGATGCGGCTTTTCTGGGCTTCGAGCTCGCGCGTCATTTCCTCACGGATCTTGTCGGGCGCCTCCGACGCCAGCCGCGCCGCCTTGTCGAGCTCGCCCTCGTAGGCCGCCCACGCCGGCAGCGTGAACAGCGCTTGTGCCTGCTCGATGCGGCGCTTCTCGGTCAGTTCGCCGACGTCGGCGACGACGCCGGCCACCTGGTTGACGCTGCGGATCTCGGCAGCCCGCTTGCGCTCCGCCTGCGGGAAGATCGCCGAGAACAGGCTGTCGAACGAGAAGAACACCGAGGTCGCCATGCAGGCCAGGAACATCACCCACAGCACCGCGCTCTTGACCACCACCCGAGTGCTTTGGATGTAGGGCAGGGCGAGATCGGAATCGCGCCGGAAAAACAGGATCGCGAGCAGGATCAGCCCGAACGCGAAATAGATCGCGAGATTGGAAAACTTGGTCGCGTCCAGGATCTGCAGACCCGTGGTCAAGCCGCCGAAGGAACGTTCCAGCGCATAGAAGGTGAGTGCCACCAGCGCGATGCCGAGGATCATGCCGATCCGGCCGTCCGCCGGCTTCACCTTGCTGCCGTCGGGCGCGATCTGGTTCATGCCGGTGGCGAAGCTCTCGCCGATCAGCCAAGCGACGATCAGCATCACGCCCTGGATGCCAAACGTGACCATGCCCGAAAGCACGGCCTCGCCGGTGAAATTGCGCATGCCGTCCCAGGTGGTGTAGCCGGAGGCGAGCGACAGAATGACGCCGGTAGCACCCAGCAGCGCCAGCTGCCAATTACCGAACATCGTCTCTTCTAGACCCGAGCGGGCGCGCTTGCCGATCGAGCTGCGGGCCAGGAAATAGGCGGCGACCAGGCAAAACGCGCCGAATGCCAGCGCACCATTGAAGCTCGGCAGCAGCCGGGCGAGTTCGGACAGGATGGAAAAGCCGCCATCGATCGCTGCCTTGACGTCCATGCCTCAACCCCTTCGATCGGCCCCGGGCCTGGTCAATATGCTTCCCCTGAGCACCCAGCACACGATGCCGCTCGATTAGGGCAAAGATGCGGGAGACGCATGACCAAATGTTCAGTTTCGTCTGCTTAAGTAGGGACGCCCGTCGCGGTTGTCGAATGACGAGATCGTAATGTTCGCGGCTCAGCCGACAGCTTCGAACACTGCCGCGAGCCCGAGCCCGCCGGTCGCCCGTTGTGTTACGGCGCCGAGCCGACCGGCCGGCTTCTCGGCCCTGATCAACCGGGAGAACAACCGCACCACGCAGACCGCACTGGCGGCACCGAGCGGCTGGCCGCGCACCAATGCACCACCGCCGGCGTTGAGCACGCCATCGCCGAGTTTGAGGCCGCGGGCGAGGGCAATCGCTTCGACCGCTGATGCCTCGCTGGTCTCGACCGCAGCCAAGGTGCCCGCATCGCGCGACGCCTTGTCGCGCCCGCGCTGCAATAATCGGTCGAGCGCAATATGCCCGGCGCTGGCGGCCTGGGTCATGGCAACGCCGCAGCAATCACTACGTCGCAGCACCAGTCCCTTCGGCCGGCCGAGCGCCTCCCAGGTACGGCCCGACACCACCACGACGAAGGCCGCGCCATCGGCCAGCGTACTGGTATTGCCTGGTGTCAGCGTGCCGTCGGCAGGCTGGAACGGCTGCAGTTCGCCCAGTTCGTCGAGATCGAGATCGGCCGCCGTCTGATCGCGCATTTCCTCCGGCGTCGCCCGGATGCCGGCGATCTCACCGATGAACTGCCGCCGCTCGCGCGCCTGCTCGGCAACCAGATGCGCGTGCAGCGCGTAGGCATCCTGAGCACCGCGCGAGATGTCGAGCTGGCGCGCCAGCATCTCGTCGGCCTCGAATGCCTCGGCGCCGCCGCCGGCTTCCATGCCCGGCGCGTGGTAGCCGATGAAATGCGGCATCTGATATGGATTTTTCGGCCGGCCGATGCGCCACGGCGCAGTCGAGACGCTTTCCGCGCCGCCAGCCACCAGCACGTCGGCCTCGCCAGCGGCGATCCGGCGCACAGCGTCGACGATCGCCTCCAGCCCCGACGCGCATTGGCTGTCGAGGGTAAGGGCATAGGAAGTCTCGGGTAGCCCGGCCGCGAGCCCGATGGTGCGCGCCGCCTTGGCGCCGGTGGTGGTATTGCCGAGCAGCAGCCCCTCGATCAGAGCCGGCTCACAGCCGGCATCCGCCAGTGCCGCCCGCAGCACCGGTTCTGCCAGTTCCTCGACGCGGCGGCTACGATGCAGTCCGCCGACCCGGCCGACGGCCGAGCGACGCGCGGAAATCAGGACTGATGCTGGCGTGCTCATGACGTATTCGACAGATCACGCAAAGGTGGCCAAATCCAGCAGCTATGTCGACGGCAATGTGATAATGTTTCATTCTGCTCGTTGGCATGATAGAAAGCGGGTCAAATTGATCCGAGCCAATCGTGCCTTATTCATGACCTCGACCAGGACATCTAACCTTTTCCCGGCTCCCGGGCACAATCATGGCAGCTGCCTCGACAGCGCCGTGCACCGGGCCGAATTTGCGTTCGAGACCAAGGGCCTGAAGCTGACCCGTCTGCGCCGGATGGTACTCGAGGAGATCGCCGCGTCGCATCAGGCCGTCGGTGCCTACGACATCCTCGAAAACCTCGCGCGCAAGGGCGACCGGCTAGCGCCGATTTCGGTCTATCGCGCCATCGACTCGCTGCTCGCAGCCGGCGTCGTGCATCGGCTGGAAAGTCGCAATGCTTTTTTTGCCTGCCATGCCGATCACTCAGAGACTAGCCGTCAGGTCATTCTCGCCTGCGAAACCTGCGGTCTCGTCGCCGAGGTCGACGGCGCGACGATCTTCAAGGCCTTGTCGCAAACCGCGGAGGCCGCCCATTTCCGCCCGCGTCGCCAGGTGGTCGAGTTGACCGGATCGTGCCGCCATTGCCAGCGTGCTGCCGAGGAAGGAGCCGCCAACTGATGCAGGCCGGCACCGCGCATTCCTGCTGCGACCATGATCATGGCGCCAGCGGCCACCAGCACCACGCGGCGGCACCCCGAGCCTTCGCCGAAGGCACATTGCTGTCGGCGCGCGGTGTTTCGTTCGCTCGCGATGGCCGCGCCATTCTCGAGCATGTCGACATCGACATCGCCGCCGGCGAGATCGTCACGCTGATCGGCCCCAACGGCGCCGGCAAGACCACGCTCGTGCGCATTCTGCTCGGGCTCGCGCCGCCGGACGCCGGCGAGGTGCGACGTCGCGAAGGGCTCACCATCGGCTACGCGCCGCAGCGGTTCGATCTTGCGCCGGCAATCCCGATGACGGTTGAGCGCTTCCTCGGCACCGCCCCCCGCGATCGTCGCGCCGGCGTCGCCGACGTGCTGGCGGAGGTCGGTGCGTCGCGCGTTCGCAACAGCCAACTGACGGCGCTTTCAGGCGGCGAGCTGCAGCGGGTCGTGCTCGCCCGCGCGCTGCTGCGCCAGCCTGAACTGCTGGTACTCGACGAGCCGGTGCGCGGCGTCGACTACGCCGGCGAAGCGGAGTTGTACACGCTGATCGGCCGGCTGCGGGTCGAGCGCGGTCTAAGCGTGCTGCTGGTCAGCCACGATCTTCACGTCGTCATGGCCCAGAGCGACCGCGTCGTCTGCGTCAACCGGCATGTGTGCTGCTCGGGCGTGCCGGAGACGGTCGCCCGCTCGCCCGAGTATGTGCGGCTGTTCGGCCCGGAAGCGGCCCGTGCGCTCGGCCTCTACAGCCATCATCATGATCACACCCACGACCTGACCGGTGCGGCCCATCCGGCGCCGGCCGAGACCCGAACCCGGCCGGCGAACTGAGCCATGGAACCGTTTCTGCTTCGCGCGCTCGCCGCCGGCCTGGGCCTTGCCATCGTGGCGGCCCCGCTCGGCTGTTTCGTGGTGTGGAACCGCATGGCCTACTTCGGCGAAACCATCGCCCAGGCCGGATTGATCGGTATCGCGCTCGGCTTGATGTTGAAGCTCGACCTGACAGTCGCGGTGCTGGTCGTCGCGATCCTCACCGCCGGGATGCTGATCCTGCTCGGCCGGCAGAAGCTGCTGCCGCTCGAACTCGATCCTCGGCATCGTCGCGCACGCGGCGTTGGCGCTCGGCGTGATCGCGACCGCACTCGTCAAGGGCCCTGGCATCGACCTCGTCGGCTACCTGTTCGGCGACATCCTGGCCGTCACGGCAGAAGACCTGTGGTGGGTGTACCTTGGCGGCGCGGCCGTGCTGGCGACGCTGTGGTGGATCTGGCAACCGCTGCTGGCGCTCGCGGTGCACGAGGAACTGGCCGCCGCCGAGGGCGTCGCCCGCGAGCGCACCAAGGCGATTTTCGTCGTCCTGCTCGCCGTGACCGTGGCGGTTGCCATGAAGGTGATCGGCATCCTGCTCATCGTCGCCTTCCTGATCATGCCCGCCGCCGCCGCCCGCGTATTCGCCGGCACGCCGGAGCAGATGGCGCTATACGCCACGCTGATTGCCGTCGCCGGCGTCGTCCTCGGGCTCATGCTGTCGTTCCGCATCGACGTGCCCGGCGGCCCGGCGATCGTGCTGGTGCTGGCGACAGCGGCGCTCGGTGCCGTGACGCTGGCGGGTGGGCGGCGGCGCAATTCGTGATATTGGTTCGCCGAAGCCTCGTTCCCGGGATGCCCGCACCATGACCGACCTGCGCTCTCCTCGCCGCCGCTCCGTTGCCGTCGATGTCGGCGGCGTCGTCGTCGGCGGCGATGCGCCGATCGTGGTGCAGTCGATGACCAACACCGACACCGCCGATATCGACAAGACGGTCGAGCAAGTGGCGGCCCTGGCGCGGGCCGGTTCGGAACTCGTACGCATCACCGTCGACCGCGACGAGGCGGCAAAGGCAGTGCCGCACATTCGCGACCGCCTCGCCAGACGCGGTGTCGATGTGCCGATCATCGGCGATTTTCACTACATCGGCCACACCCTGCTCAGCGAAAATCCGGCTTGCGCCGAAGCGCTCGCCAAGTACCGCATCAATCCCGGCAACGTCGGCTTCAAGGCCAAGCGCGACAAGCAGTTCTCCGACATCATCGAAATCGCGCTCAAACACGACAAGCCGGTGCGCATCGGCGTCAACTGGGGCTCGCTCGACCAGGAGCTGCTGACCCACCTGATGGACGAGAACTCGAAGTCGGCCGAGCCCGCCGACGCGCGCGCGGTGATGCACGAGGCGATCGTGCAGTCGGGCCTGCTGTCGGCGAAGCGCGCCGAAGAGCTCGGCATGGGCGCGAATAAGATCATCATCTCGGCCAAGGTCTCGGCGGTGCAGGACCTGGTCAGCGTCTACACCATGCTGGCCCGGCGCTGCGACTATGCACTGCATCTCGGCCTGACCGAGGCCGGCATGGGCTCGAAGGGTATCGTCGCGTCGTCGGCGGCGATGGCCATCGTGCTGCAGGCCGGCATCGGCGACACCATCCGCGTGTCGTTGACGCCGGAGCCCAACGGCGATCGCACCCGCGAGGTGATCGTGGCGCAGGAACTCTTGCAGACGATGGGGCTGCGCTCGTTCATTCCGATCGTTGCGGCATGCCCAGGGTGCGGCCGTACGACCTCGACCGTGTTCCAGGAACTCGCGCAACAGATTGAGAGCCACGTCCGCGACAGCATGCCGGTTTGGAAGCAGAAGTATCCCGGCGTCGAAACGCTCAACCTCGCGGTCATGGGTTGCATCGTCAATGGCCCCGGCGAGAGCAAACACGCCGACATCGGCATCTCGCTGCCCGGCACCGGCGAGACGCCGTCGGCGCCGGTCTTCATCGACGGCGCGAAGGCGATGACGTTGCGCGGCCCCAACATCGCCGCCGAGTTCCAGAAGATCGTCGAGGACTACGTCGACAAGCGCTTTGGCGGCCGCAAATAGGCGCGGCCTGTGCCGCTGCAATTCGAATTGCGATTTCCAACCGCAATAACGCTGCCGCTCATACGACAAGAAAGCCCCGCCATGTATCGCCTATGCGAACATGATGCGGGGCCGGTAATCACTTCCGATCTCTGCCCAGCGACGCCGGGCTTGTTTACGAGCATTACCTCGTTTCAATTCGACAGATTTTGGATGCGTGCGGCTTGGCTTGATCAATTCGTTTGCGCGCTACCAAGCCGTGCTCTCGCCCTTCGGCTCGAGCCAGAGTGACACTGAGGTGGAGTCATGATGCCTCCATTCGCTGTTTCACCGTGCGACGGCCCTGCGTCTGCGAAGCGATGCACCAAGCGCTGGATCCATAGCGCGCCGCGGTGCGCGGCCGAGACGACAACGAACGTCACAAGAGTTATTTTGTGCCGAATAACAAAAGTGTCAAGGGAATATCGCGATCACAATTTTCATCGGATCATATGCGCCTATCACGCAAGCGGCACGCGCCGACCATGCGTGGCGATACATGAGCTCGGGCAAGCACTTCGCGCCGGCCAGATAATCGCTCAATGCTGCTTGGGCCGCGACTTCTCGAATGCAGCTTTCTGATCGGGCGTCGCCTCGTTCTGGAATCTCGTCTGCCACTCCTTGTAGGGCATGCCGTAGACGAGCTCGCGGGCGGCGTCCTTGCCGAGCGGCCGGCCGCTCGCCGCAGCGGCGTCCTGATACCAGTTGGCGAGGCAGTTGCGGCAGAAGCCGGCGAGGTTCATCAGATCGATGTTCTGCACGTCGCTGCGTTTGCGCAAATGCTCGACCAGGCGGCGATAGACCGCGGCTTCGAGTTCGATGTTGGACTTGTCGTCGGCGGACATCGGCATGGCTCCTTTGAATTCTGACTTTCTCGATCAAACTTGGGGACGAGGCTTGCGAAATGCCAACTGCAGGTCGGGACGGTCGAGCAGCTGCCGCATCAGGCGGGCGAGGCGCTGGCCCCACGCCTGCTGACCGGCCTCGTCGCGGATCAGGTCCTGCCGCACCTCGATCAGGGCATGCGCGAGGCCGCGTGAGGTGCCGTGCTGCCACATCGTGTCGCCTTCGAGCCCGCCGTGATAGGGCTGGTTGTCGCCGACGATCAGGTCGCCCTCGGCGTAGAGCGCGTCGAGCAGGGGCTTGGCCATGCGCGGATCGTTGTCCCACAGCACGCCGGCGTGCCACGGCCGCGGCACCGTCTTCCAGCTCTCGGTGAAACTGTGGATCGACAGGATCGCCGGCATGATGCCGGTGGCGACGCATTGGTCGAGCACCCGGCCGATGGCATCGTGGTAGGGCCGATAGTAGAGGGCGATCCGTCTGGCCCGCTCCGAGGCATCGACGTTGCGGTTGCCCGGCACGATCGCGCCGTCCGACAGCCGCATGATCAGCGTCGGGTCGTCGGCGCCGCGGTTGGGATCGATCAACAGGCGCGAAAAGTGGGTCATCACCGCCGGCACGCCCAGGCTCGCCGCCAGGTGTCGCGTAATGGCCTCGGCGCCGATGTCGTAGGCGATGTGCCGCTTCAATTGCGCTGCCGGCAGTCCAAGCGTGCCGTAGCCCGGCGGGAAGGCGTTGCGGGCGTGGTCGCACAGCAGCAGCAGGCCGGCATCGGCGGCGCCCGCGATCACCGAAAAGTTGTCTGCCGTCTCGTTGGCGATCTGCGGGCGAGCGGAGCGGTCGGAAGGCATGGGCGAGCGGGCTTGTCCAAATCGAAGCTGGAACGGCCACATTAGGACGCCAGCCATGCCTTGGCCACCTTGACGTGCCGCTGCGATGTCCAGCACATGGTGCAACCGGCACAGGATCGGTCAGGTGCGCCATAAGATGACTTCGAATGCCCAGTTGAGAGCAACCCTGCTCGCACTTTACTCCACGGCCGTCGACACCGCGCACCCGCGCATCTGCCTGCCGCCACACCTGCCGCCGCTGCCGAAGGGTGGCCGCATCATCATCATCGGCGCCGGCAAGGCCGATGCCGCCATGGCGGTCGCGGCCGAGCAGCACTACGCAAGGCGCGGCGAGATCGACCGCGTTTGCGGGTGCGTCACGACGCGGCACGGTTTCGCGCTGCCGACCGAGCATCTCGAGATCACCGAAGCGGCGCACCCAGTGCCCGACCAGGCGAGCGTCGATGCCGCCGCCCGCGCGATCGCCGCGGCGAAGGCGGCGGGGCCCGATGATCTGGTGCTGGTGCTACTGTCCGGCGGCGCTTCTGCCCTGTGGAGCCAGCCCGTCGAGGGCGTGAGCTTGCCGGCCAAGCAGGCACTGACCAGGCAATTGCTGCGCGCCGGCGCCCCGATCGGCGAAATGAACGTCGTGCGCAAGCATCTCTCACGCATCAAGGGCGGCAAGCTCGCGGCCGCGGCCCATCCGGCCCGACTGCTGACACTGGCGATCTCCGATGTACCGGGCGACGAGCCGACCAGCATCGGTTCGGGCCCGACGGTGGCCGACCCGACCACGCTCGCCGATGCCCGCGCCATTCTCGCCCGCTACGACATCGCGCCTGCGCCTGAGATCGCAGCGGCACTGGCTGACCCCGCCAACGAGACGCTGAAGCCTGGTGCCGCAGCGCTCGCCAATTCGACTTACAAGATCGTCGCCGCGCCGCGCGCTTCACTCGAGGCGGCGGCGGCCACGGCGCGAAGCCTCGGCTACGAGATCGATCTCCTGGGCGACGCGCTCGAGGGCGAGGCGCGCGAAGTCGGCCGGGCACACGCGGTGCTGGCGCTGGCCGCCAAGACCAGGGGCCGCCGCGTTGCGATCATGTCCGGCGGCGAATTCACCGTCACCGTGACCGGCAACGGCGCCGGCGGCCCCAATCAGGAATATGCCCTGGGCCTTGCCATCGCACTCGAAGGTGCCGCCGGCATCTGCGCGCTCGCCGCCGACACTGACGGCATCGACGGCGGCAGCGGCGCCTCGAGCGACCCGGCCGGCGCCTGCGTTTTCCCCGACACGCTGGCCCGCGCCGCAGGTCGAAACCTCAATGCAGCCACGATCCTTGCCAACAACGACTCGACGAGGTTCTTCGACGCGGTGGGGGATCTGGTGCAGGTCGGGCCGACACAAACCAACGTCAACGATTTCCGCGTCATTCTGGTCGATCCCACCGCCAATTGACGGGCTTCGGCCGCACTTGAGTTCGAGATCGAGATCACAAGAAAACTGGCCATGAATTCCCCGACATTGCGAAATTTTCAGCCAGGCCGATGCGGTTTGCGCAGTATCATCCGGATCCTTGCCGGCGCAGCCGTCGCCGTGCTGCTGCTGCCCCCCGGCACGTCATGGGCGGATTTCAAGCTGTGCAATGCCACGTCGAGCCGCCTCGGCGTCGCCATCGGCTACCAGGACAGCAAGGGTTGGGCGACCGAGGGCTGGTGGAACATCCCGGCCCAGGCCTGCGAAACCCTGCTCAAGATGATGCCAAGCCGCTACATCTACGTGCACGCCGTCGACTACGACCGCTCCGGCGAGTGGGGCGGGACCAACTTCATGTGTACGTCCGACCGATCTTTTCTCATCAGGGATGTTAAAGATTGTCCGAAACGTGGCTATAAGCGTGCAGGATTCTTTGAAATCGATACGGGCGAAGCAAAAGACTGGACCGTCCGCCTGACCGACCCGGACGAGAGCGGAGCGAAGCCGAAATGAGGCGTAACAGGCGGGTCAAGATCGTCGCCACCCTTGGACCCGCGTCGCAGGAGCCCGACATGCTCGAGCGGCTGTTCGCGGCCGGCGTCGACGTGTTCCGCATCAACATGAGCCATGCGACCCACGATGTCGCCCGCAAGCTGCATGCCACCGTGCGCAATGCGGAGGTCAAGTTCAAGCGGCCAATCGGCATCCTGTGCGACTTGCAGGGACCGAAGTTCCGCGTCGGCGAGATGGGCGGCGGGCGCGCCCTGGTCGGCGACGGCACGACCTTCCATTTCGATCGCGACGAGGCCGCCGGCAGCGCCGAACGCATCTTCCTGCCGCATCCGCAGATATTCGAGGCGATCGAGCCGGGCCACACCCTGCTGCTCGATGACGGCAAGCTGCGCATGCGGGTGGTCGAAAAGACCGCAACTCGCATCACCGCCGAGGTCATGGTCGGCGGTGCGCTCGCCAGCCGCAAGGGCATCGCCATGCCCGACACCCTGCTGCCGATCTCGCCGATCACCGACAAGGATCGCGCCGACCTCGATTATGCGCTCAGGCTCGGCGTCGACTGGATCGCGCTGTCGTTCGTGCAGCGGGCCGAGGACATCCACCTCGCCCGCCAGCTGATCGGCCAGGGCGCCGCGATCATGGCCAAGATCGAGAAGCCGTCGGCGATCGCCGATCTCGACAACATCATCGCGGCGGTCGACGGCCTGATGGTCGCCCGCGGTGATCTCGGCGTCGAGATGCCAGTCGAACGCGTGCCGGGCCTGCAAAAGGAAATCACGCGCAAGTCGCGGGCCGCCGGCAAGCCGGTCGTGGTCGCTACCCAGATGCTGGAAAGCATGATCTCGTCGCCGGTGCCGACACGCGCCGAGGTCTCCGACGTCGCCACCGCCGTATTCGATGGCGCCGACGCCATCATGCTGTCGGCGGAAAGCTCGGTCGGCCAGTTCCCGATCGAGGCCATCCAGATGATGAACCGGATCGCCATCGAAGTTGAACGCGATCCGAGCTACGATGCCATCGTCCACACCACCCAGACGATACCGCAGCCGACCAGTGCCGATGCCATCGCCGCGGCCGCACACGCCATCGCCGATACCTTGAAGCTGTCGGCAATCATCTGCTACACCGCGACCGGATCGACGGCATTGCGCGTCGCCCGCGAGCGGCCGAACCTGCCGGTGATCGGTCTGACGCCGGTGCTGGCGACCGGGCGCAAGCTGTCCCTCGTGTGGGGTACCCATTCGGTGCTGACCGGCGACCCGGAAAATCTCGCCGACATGGTACGCAAGGCTTGCCGCATCGCCATGGAGGAAGAGTTCGCCAAGCCGCGCGAGGGCATCCTGATCACCGCCGGCGTGCCGCTGGGCTCGCCCGGCACGACCAACATGGTGCGCGTCGCGTTCCTCGACGAGAACGGTGCCCCGGTCGCGGAAGGCACCTGAGCTTGCCGATATCGGGACCACGCGTGCTGCTGGTTGGCTTCTCGGAGCGCAACAAGTATTTCGGCACCTTCTTCCACGCGACACTGCACAAGCTGCGCAACGGCTTCATCCGCGCCGGCAGCCACGTGGTGTGGTTTTCCGATCGCGACATCGCCGACTACAGCGCGCCATTCCGCTACCGGCCGCTCGGCCAGCGCGTGGCCAACGCCAAGCTACTGCAGCTCGTCGATACCATCGAGCCCGATGTCATCTGCCTGATGCACGCCGATCTTATTGCCGCGGCGACGATCGCCACCATCCGCAGGCGTCATTCCGCGATCAAGATCGTGTCGGTCTATCTCGATCCGCTGACCGATGACCGTTTCGGTGCGCGCTTTCGCCATGCCGCCGGAAATCTGCGACGTTTCGTTCGCCACCACCGCCGGCGAGCGGCTGGCCCGCTACGCCGACGCCGGCAACGTCGGCTTCGTGCCGAACCCGATCGACGTTTCGGTCGAGCGGGCCTGTGCATACGAAGCCGCCGACCACGCCTACGATTTCTTTTTCGCCGGCAAGCCGAAGGGTCGCGAACGCTTGCTGCACGAGCTGCAGCAGCGTCTGCCGCACCGCCGCTTCGGCCTGTTCCTGCAGACCGGCAAGGCGATGGCGATCGGCGGCGGCGCCTATACCCGCGCGCTTGGCCAGACCCGCATCGCGATCGCCGCCGGCTTCGCCGAAAACTGGAAATGGTACGCCTCGGACCGGATCGCGCAGTATCTCGGCGCCGGCTGCCTGACGGCCCAGCCGGCCACCGGCGAGTTCGAGAGCCTATACGGCGAGGGCTCGCTGCTGCTTTACAGCGACGGCGAAGACCTCGCGGCGCAGGCCGAGGCGCTGCTCGCCGGGGACGCGTGGCGCGAGCGCGCCAGAGCCGGCCAAGCCAAGGCTCTGGCCGTCAGCGATACCCGTTTCGTCGCGCGCTATGTGCTCGACCGCGCCTGCGGCGTGCAGACCTTCGACTGGCCGGCATGGACAGCCGAGTTTTACGTCAAACGAAGCAGCGGCTGAGCGGCGCGCCGCTCACAGTCCGCGGCCTTCGACCTCGCGGCGCAGTTCGTCGACCACCGTCTGCACATTGGGCCAGAACGGATGCACGGCCAGCAGTTTCTCGTAGGCCTGCAAGGCCTGCGGCTTGCGGTCGAGCTGGCGCATGATCTGGCCGAGACCGTCGAGCGCCTTGTAGTGGCTGGGATCGAGCGCCAGAACACGGCGCAGATCGCCCAACGCGCGCTCGTAATCGCCCTCGGTGTAGAACACGTAGGCGCGACGGTTCCAGCCTTCGGCGAAGTCGGGCGCGAGCTCGACCACGGCGCTGAGCAGCTGCAGCGCGAGGTCATTGCGCTGATGGTGTACCGCCTGCATGGCGCGCTCCATCAGCGCCGACACCGTATCGCTGCCCGAGGTCAGCCAGATCTTCTCGATGGTCTCGGCATAGGGCTTTGCCGCCTGCTCGTCCGGCGCCGTGGCGAGATGGGCATAGAGGTCGTCGAGCAGCTTGGCGCGCTCGGCCGGCGCATCGGGGACCACCTTGCCGAACTGCGGCGACTTCGGCTTGGCCTTGGCATCGGCCTCCGGCGGCAGCGTCTTCTGCCCCGGCTCCGGTGCCTTGTCTTTCGGCTTCGCCGCCGGCGGCTTCTCCGGTGCTGGTGGCGATTGCGCCGCCACCATCGCCGGCCAGGCCAGAACGACGAACGCCACCGTGGCGGCATGGCGCACGGTGGTCAGGTACTTTTTCAACGCTCGGTTGCTCATGAAACGAGGCTACGAAATCTGCGAGGCCCCGTCAAAGCCGATCACGCGCAGACGGCTCAGCCCTGGCGGGCCTTGAAGCGGCGCTGCGTCTTGTTGATGACGTAAAGCCGGCCGCGGCGGCGCACGACCTGGCAATCGCGGTGCCGGCCCCGCAGCGACTTGATGGAGTTCTTCACTTTCATGACACGCTCGTCTCGAATTTCGGCCCGCGTTGACGGCGCGGGCCATGTGTTGATGAAGATGGTGGGCGCGACAGGGATCGAACCTGTGACCCCTACCATGTCAAGGTAGTGCTCTACCGCTGAGCTACGCGCCCATGCCGCCCTTTGGGGGCGGAAACGGGAAGGCTTCCTATACTGGCGTCGCAAGGCACTGGCAAGCGGAGCTTTCGCGCTTTTTCGCTCGTGAGACCGCGATCACGCTGCCAGCAGGCGGTCGACTTCGCGGACGAGATCCTTGAGGTGGAACGGCTTCGACAGCACGCGCGCATCC
Organism: uncultured Alphaproteobacteria bacterium; assembly: GCA_963741505.1. GTDB lineage: Bacteria > Pseudomonadota > Alphaproteobacteria > Rhizobiales > Hyphomicrobiaceae > JAKFWF01. The sequence continues at coordinate 201,909 of CAVUIJ010000024.1, forward strand.
TTGGGGGCGGCCGAATCGTTGTTGAGCGTCACGGCGGCGAAGCCGGTGATGAACATGATCTTGAGGCTGGGGTAGATTTCGCTCGCGCGGCGGGCAAGCTCGATGCCGTCCATGCGCGGCATCACAATGTCGGTCAGCAGCAGCGAGAACGCCTCGCTCTGCAGGCGCTCGAACGCTTCCTGGCCGTTGGCGAACGAGGTCACCTCATGGCCGGCCCGTTGTAATGCGCGTTCGAGGAATCCGCGCATCGAATCATCGTCTTCTGCTAGCAGAATGCGGGCGACCGAGGCCTGCGGCGGCGAAGACGGTGGTGGGTTGGTTGTCATGAATGTCGACCGGTCAGTGTTGCGCAACCGTTTAAGACGCTTGATCGGCAATCGCCAGCATATTGTGACGCGATTTAGGTAAACGAGATATGAAGTGACCATGTTATCGCAACTTGGCCACTTCGGCCATAGACATAGGTCGACGGCGTTGGCACAGTGTTGCGTCATGATCACGGATCATTGCTGAATGCAGTTCGAGCGCCAATCGATTCTGGAAGAGCTGACCCCGCCGTTCCAGGTGCTGTGCCCTGTCAAGCAGAGCGCGCCATTCGTTTTCTGCTCGCCGCATTCGGGCTCGACCTACCCGAGCGCGTTCATCGCCGCGTCGCGGCTTGACCCGCACAGCCTGCGCAAGTCCGAGGATGTACTGGTCGACCAGCTGTTCTCGGGCGTTGCAGCGCTCGGGGCGCCGCTGATCGCGGCACGGTTTCCCCGCGCCTATCTCGACGTCAATCGTGAGCCCTATGAACTCGATCCGGAACTGTTCGACGGGCCGCTGCCGTCATTTGCCAACAGCCAGTCGATGCGGGTCGCCGGCGGGCTTGGCACCATCGCCCGGATCGTCGCCGACGCCGAGGAGATCTATCCGCCGAACGGCCGACCTTCGCTGGAAGCTGCGATGCAGCGCATCGAACTGCTGTATAAGCCGTTTCACGGCGCGCTTGCCCAGTTGATCGCCGCCACCCGCGAGCGGTTCGGGATCGCCATCCTGATCGACTGCCACTCGATGCCTTCGACCTCGATGGCCAAATCCGGTGCTGCCAGCCGACCCGACATCGTGCTGGGCGACCGGTTCGGCGCCAGCTGCGACGCCCGCGTCACCCGCGCGGTTCGCGACGCGATCGCCAATATCGGCCTCAACGTGCAGCTCAACCGACCCTATGCCGGAGGTTTCATAACCGAGCACTATGGTCGACCCTACCAGGGCGTGCACACGCTGCAGATCGAGATCAACCGGGCGCTATATTTGGACGAGGCGAGCTTGCAGCCGTCACCAGGGTTTGCGTCGTTGCGGCACGGCATAACCGCTTTCGTGGCGCAGATGTTGCGGCAATTGCCGGCGCAGCTGTCGATGCGGGACGCCGCCGAGTAGGCGCCGGCCAACGCGCCGGTGGCCATCGTTGCGGTCCAGAAAAGAAAAGGGGCCGTCCGGGAACCGAACGGCCCAAGTCTAGGGAGGAAACGCCCAAGGAGGGCTGCGGTAGGCGAGAAGGTCTCCCCCAGGCCGCACGGTGAAATTAAGAGTGCAGTGCACAATCGACAACTGCATTTTTTGCAGAGCAGCATGAACGACAGCGGGAAGCGAGGTGCTTGAAAAACGTGCAGCATCCCCTACCGCTGCTTGTTTCTGCGTCAGGCAGCCGAAAAATAAAAAAGGCCGTTCGGCTGGCGAACGGCCCAGGTTCAGGGAGGAAACGCCCAATTATGGGCTGCCACTGCCGGGATCGAGACCATCAGCGGCGACTCTGTAGATGCATCTGTTCGCAATCGACAGCAAGCTGAATGAGAAGATAGTGTTGCATCAAGATACGGACTGTTGTTGAATTGCATCAAGTAGCCTGCGTGGATGGGCTAACGACCTGCAGTATATGGCCAATTTCAGCGCCCCCCGCTCGAGCTTTTTCGCTGCAACTGCGAACTACTGTCGAAGCTCTGCTGCCGAGTGAGGCACCGGAGATGCTCCTGGATCCTGGAACCATGCCTCCAACAAATACGCAAATTTCAACCTTTCTCGCCACGGCGCATCGTCTGGCCGATCTGTCCGGAGCGGCCATCCGGCCGTATTTCCGGCGCGCCATGAAAGTCGACAACAAGGCGGCTGCGGGCAAGTTCGATCCGGTGACCGCGGCCGACCGGGCCGCCGAACGCGCGATCATCAAGGCGCTGAAGGCCGAGTGGCCCGATCACGGCGTCGAAGGCGAAGAATACGGGCTGCAGGCCGGGACCTCGGCCTATCGCTGGATCGTCGATCCGATCGACGGCACCCGGGCATTCATCCTCGGGTTCCCGCTTTGGGGGACGTTGCTCGGGCTGGTGCACCAAGAGGCGCCGCTGATCGGCATGATGGATCAGCCCTACACCGGCGAGCGCTTCTGGTCGGGGCCGGCGGGCGCCACGATGCGGCTCGCCGATGGCCGCAAGCGGCGCATGAAGACGCGGCCCTGTGCCAGCCTCGCCGACGCGATGTTCGTTACCACTCATCCCGACATGTTCAAGCCCGGCGGCGAAATGCGCGGCTACGAGGCGATCAAGGCCGCCACCAGATACACCCGCTACGGCGGCGACTGCTACGCCTATTGCATGGTCGCCGCCGGCCACGCCGATCTCGTCGTCGAGGCCGGCCTCAAGCCCTATGACATTGCCGCCCTGATCCCGATCATCGAGAAGGCGGGCGGGCGCTGTACCTCGTGGACCGGCGGCTCGGCGGCGCGCGGCGGCCGTGTGATCGCCGCCGGCGATCCACGCGTCCACGAGGCGGCGGTAAAGATCCTCAGCCGGTTCGGCTGAAAAAGTCGCGGATGAAGCGCTCGTAGATCGCCGTGAGCTTGGCAAGGTCGGCGACCGGCACCCGCTCGTCGATCTGGTGAATGGTCTCGTTGACGAGGCCGAACTCGATCACCGGGCAATGAGCCTGGATGAAGCGCGCATCCGAGGTGCCGCCGCCGGTGGTGAGTGCCGGCGTCCGACCGGTCTCGGCCGCCACCGCCCGCACCATGGTATCGACCAGCGGCCCTGGCTTGGTGAGGAACACGTCGCCGGTGCCGGAGAACGACACGCTCCATCGCGCTTTGACGCGATCGGCCGCCGCCTCGCACTGCAGCCGCACCCAGTCTTCGAGCGCGGGGCGCCGCCACAAATCGTTGTAGCGAATGTTGAATTTCGCCCGCGCCTCGGCCGGGATGACGTTGGTGGCGGCATTTTCCACCTGGATCACCGTGACCTGCAGGCTCGACGGCTCGAAGTCGTCGGTGCCGGCATCGAGCGGCTGCGAGGACAGCCGGTCGATCAGGCGCGCAAGTTTCGGCACCGGATTCTCGGCCAATTGCGGATAGGCGGCGTGGCCCTGCTTGCCGGATACCACCAATTCGCCATTGAGCGAGCCGCGCCGGCCGATCTTGATCTCGTCGCCCAGCGCCTTCGGGTTCGACGGCTCGCCGACCACGCAGGCATCGAGCTTTTCGCCCCGCGCTGCGAGCCAGTCGAGCTGCTTCATGGTGCCGTTGATCGAGGGGCCCTCCTCGTCGCCGGTGATCAGGAACGAGATCGAACCCGGCAGCGGACCGGCCGCCTGCACGCGCATCGCGGCCGCCATGAAGCAGGCGATCGCGCCCTTCATGTCGACGGCGCCGCGGCCATAGAGGATGCCGTCGCGGATCACGGCTGCGAACGGCGGATGGGTCCAGGCGGCATCATTGCCCGGCGGCACCACGTCGGTATGGCCGGCGAAGCACAGATTGGGGCCAGCGCTGCCGATCCGCGCGTAGAGGTTCTCGACGTCCGGGCGTGCCGGGCTCGGTGAACGTCATGCGGTGCACGGCGTAGCCGGCCGGCTGCAATGCCTGCTCGATCACGCCCAGCGCGCCGCGGTCGTCGGGCGTCACCGACGGACAGCGAATGAGCGCCTGGGCAAGGGCGATGGGGTCGGTCGACAATTGTGGCCTCATTGCTGGGATCGCTCAGCTCGCGGCTGGGTTGGCCGGCTTGGCGACGTGAATTGGCACCGCCAGCCGCTCCATCATCTCGTTGTGGCGGATTTCGGCCTCGATGATCATGATCTTCTGCCAGATCTTCTGGCTCAGACTCGCCGCCGTGCGCTCGATGTCGTTGACGGTCTCGGTGACCACCGGATCGGGGAAGCTTTGCGCGTACAGCACCGCGACCTTGGCCGTCAGCGACAGCATCTCCGAGCAGTAGTCGAGATAGCGCGTCAGCTCGAAGGCGGTGAGCGTGCGCTTCGGCGACGACGGCGTCGCGCCGGTCACCGTTGCCGACGCGCTCGGATCCTTGGTCAGCTGGTGCATGTCGATGACGTGCACGATCGACCGCAGTTCGTGCAGCGCCTTCAGTGCCCGCCGACGCTTGCCCCGTTCCTCGAGGCTGAACATGAAGAACAGCGTCGCGCCCATCAGCACCACGATATTGAATGCCGCGTCGATGCCCTGGATGGTGCCGAACAGATCGTCGCCGGCCTTGGTCCGCGACAGCAGCAGGAAGCCGACGAAGGCGAGCATTGCGATGCCGGCAAAAAACACCAGCGTCACCAGCGCCCGCGTGAAGATCGCCGGTCTGGCGATCACTGCCGACCGCGCGCTGGTGGCTTGCGCGATGCCGGTGAGCTCCTGCGACACCTTGGCCAGGCCGGCGCCGGGAAAGCGCTCGTCGATGCGCCGCGTCAGCTGCTCGAGCGACTGGACGATCTTGGCGGCGTCGAGCGTGCGGTACATGCGTGACATTGCCTTCCTGCCCAGCGAAGTCCACCCAGCTAGCCTCCTCAACCAAGCCGTCACTCCCCGCGCAGGCGGGGAGCCCACCCGAGCCGCTGTTCAAAGCGCAGACGACAATCGATACTTCGCTCGACTCTGCTCTGGGTGGATCCCCGCCTGCGCGGGGATGACGGAGAGTGTATTGCGGTGCGGTGCGATTGGCAGAACTCAGACAATCGGTTCAGTCCCTGCAGCAACTCATTGATGGCGGTCTTGGAGCGGGTCTGGGCGTCGACCGTCTTGACGATCACGGCGCAATAGAGCGACGGGCCGGGCGAGCCGTCGGGGAGGGCCTTGCCCGGCAGATTGCCCGACACCACCACCGAATAGGGCGGCACCCGGCCGACATGCACCGCGCCGGTGTTGCGGTCGACGATCTTGGTCGAGGCCGAGATGAACACGCCCATCGACAGCACCGAGCCTTCGCCGACGATCACGCCCTCGACCACCTCGGAGCGGGCGCCGATGAAGCAGTTGTCCTCGATGATGGTGGGGTTGGCCTGCAGCGGCTCCAGCACGCCACCGATGCCGACGCCGCCCGACAGGTGCACATTCTTGCCGATCTGGGCGCAGGAGCCGACCGTCGCCCAGGTGTCGACCATGGTGCCGGTGTCGACGTAGGCGCCGAGGTTGACGAACGACGGCATCAGCACGACGCCCGGCGCGATGTAGGCCGACTTGCGCACGACGCAGCCCGGCACGGCGCGGAAACCGGCCGCCTTGAAGTCCTTCTCGCCCATGCCGGAAAGCTTCGACGGCACCTTGTCCCAGAAGTTGGCGCCGCCCGGCGCGCCGCCGATGGTCGTCATGTCGTTCAAGCGGAACGACAGCAGCACGGCCTTCTTCAGCCACTGGTGGACGGTCCATTCGCCCTTGTTCGAGCCCGAGACTTTCTCGGCGACGCGAGCCTTGCCGCTGTCGAGCAGATTGAGCGCGGTGTTGACCGCATCGCGCACCGCGCCTTGCGTTTGCGGATTGATCGTATCGCGCGCCTCCCAGGCGGCCTCGATGGTTCGTTGCAGGTCGGCGTTGGACATGGGGTGGGCTCTCGGGAAGGGCGGTGGGAGGGATGGGTGAGGGTTGTGGCGTGGGAGGGGCGCCAAGTCAATGTGGGGGAGGGTGGGCGCGAGCCTGCAACTTGATGCTGGCATCCTGTCGAGTCGCCGTGCATGCATGTAGGATACCAAGCGCGCCCATCAGTGTCGAATATGTCAGCCCCAGGACGAAGAGGTCAGTTCTTTTGCCACACCCTGACAGAATGAGAAACCACCGTGGATGAGCCGAGTACAGCGCTGCCCCAGGACATTCGCGCTGAAATGACGCGCGTTCGCGCCGCAGGCGAGGCCATTCTTGACGAGTTCGTAAATACGCTCAATGCCCAACCAGTTCCGCAAGAATTATATCACTACACCGACTGGGCGGGGCTGCGCGGGATTCTGGAAGCAGGAGTCCTCAGGTTCGGGGACATCTTCTATCTGAATGACCCGTCAGAGCTGAGACATGGCGTGGAATCCGCGATGGTTATATTGGATGAAATGTCGGCCAGCGCAACCGAGCAGCCGGAATTGGCAGATTTCGCAAAAGTGTTCAGAAGAACTCTTTCCAGCGGAATTGAAGTGATCGCCCATTATTTCGTTTCTTGCTTCAGCAGGAAGGGTAATGACTTGGGTCAATGGCGGGCCTACGCAGACAATGGCCAAGGTTACGCCATCGGATTCGACGGTCCAGCGTTGGTGAATGCGTTCTCAGAAAATGTGGGTCAGAATGCGCATACATTTCCTATCACGTACTCAGACACGGACCTTCTGAAGATGCACCGGCGGTTGATCGAGCTCTTCGTGCCATTAGTGTCCTTACCAAGAGGACGGGAACTCAATGAGATTGCGATAAGACGGTACTTGACTGAACTGCAGATGGAGTTGGCATTGTCGGTGCTGCAAGCGTCAATCCTTTTCAAACATGAAGCGTATGAATCGGAAGCCGAATACCGACTACTACAAATCCATCGCGCTGGGCACGTGCCCGACGTGAAATTTAGGGAAAAGCCCTATACCCTTGCGCGCTACCGTGAGTTCAATTGGAAAGCAGCAACCCCTGATGCCCTGCAGAGCATTGTGATTGGTCCTGCGGCTGACGCAGATTCTGCGGAGAGATTTGCAAAGGATTGCTTGCAGGCATTCCATCCAACCTCCAGGGTCAAGGACATTACGTTTTCGAAGATCCCCTACAAGCCAAGGTGAGAGCGGGTTCTTGCGAATTTGTCGGGAAACGCGGCCATGTGATTTGATCACAACTCGATCTCGCCATCGACGACGTGGTTGAGGTTGGTGCCGGCCGCCGTCAGCACCATCTTGACCTTGAGCTTGCCTTGCCTGAGAGCTTGCCCTCGCGCACCACGCGCTCGATTTCCTGCTGCGAGGTGACGCCGACCTGCTTCAGGAACTTGCGCATCGACATGTTGAACTTTTCGTCTTCCATGATCGTTCATCCTTTTGCGGCTATTGCAGAACCGACCCGATCAGCTTCTTCGCGTCTTGCGAATCCCATTCGGCCTCGCCGAGCAGCCGGCCGACTTCGCGGCCCTCCGCATTGATCAGGATGGTGGTCGGCATGCCGATGATCTTCAAGCGGGCCGTTGGCCTTGGCGGTCGGGTCGACATAGAGCTTCAGCTTTTCGATTCTTGATGCCGTCGAGGAACTTGCGCGAGGCCTCGACGCCGGCGCGATCGACACTCAGCGCCACCACCTCGAACTTGTCGGAGCCGAGCGCCGCCTGCAGTCGGTCGAGCGCCGGCATCTCCTTACGACAGGGCACGCACCACGTCGCCCAAAGGTTCAGCAAGCACGACTTTGCCCTTGAAATCGTTCAATGATTTGGCAGCACCGGTGCCGTCGACGAAGGTGATCTCGGGCATCGGCTCGGGTTCTCGCTTGAACACGAACTTGGCCATGTCGCCCTGCGACAGCGGATTGGCGGCGGCTGCCGGCGCCGCCTGGGCGAGCACCGTCTTCGGCGCCCGAAGCGGCACGGTCGGCGCAACATCGTTGTCAGCCCCGCGCGCCATGACGTATACCGCGCCGAAGCCGATCGCAGCCGGCAGGATGAATGCCAGGGTCATCAATGCGGCCCACGTGCGTCTCGATACCGACATGCCGCCCTGCTTCCTCGAATTGACGTCCACCACCCGCGTACCATAGCGCAACCCGTCCGCGCCGGAGACAGATCATGACCGACAAATCCGCCAACAAGATGTGGGGCGGCCGGTTTGCGGCTCCTGCGGCCGCCATCATGGAAGAGATAAACGCCTCGATCGGCTTCGACAAGGTATTGGCACCACAGGATATTCGCGGCTCGAAGGCGCACGCGGCGATGCTCGCCGCCCAGGGCATCATCTCGAACGAGGATGCGACAGCGATCATCGACGGCCTGACCAAGGTCGAGGCCGAGATCGCGGCCGGCAAAATGGCGTGGTCCCGGGCGCTGGAAGACGTGCATATGAACGTCGAGAGCCGGCTGCGCGAGATCATCGGCACGCCGGCCGGCCGGCTGCACACCGCCCGCTCGCGCAACGACCAGGTGGCGCTCGACTTCAGGTTGTACGTGCGCGACCGGGTCGACGGCCTCGACCAGGCGCTCGTTCGGCTGATGCAGGCGCTCGCAGCCAAAGCCGAAAAGCATGCGGCCACCGTGATGCCGGGCTTCACCCACATGCAGCCGGCGCAGCCCGTCACCTTCGGCCACCACATGCTGGCCTATGTCGAGATGATCGCGCGCGACCGCTCGCGGCTGCGGGACGCCCGCGTGCGGCTCAACGAAAGCCCGCTCGGAGCAGCAGCCCTTGCCGGCACCTCGTTCCCGATCGACCGGCATATGACGGCCAAGGCGCTCGGCTTCGACCGGCCGGCGGCCAACTCGCTCGATGCCGTCTCGGATCGCGATTTCGCGTTGGAAGTACTGGCCGCATCGTCGATATCGGCCATGCACCTGTCGCGGCTGGCCGAGGAGATCGTGATCTGGATGACGCCGATGTTCGGTTTCATCACGATGAGCGACCGCTTCACCACCGGCTCGTCGATCATGCCGCAGAAGCGCAATCCCGATGCCGCCGAGCTGGTCAAGGGCAAGATCGGCCGCATCGCCGGCGCCTTCCAGAGCCTGCTGATGGTGATGAAGGGCCTGCCGCTGACCTACGGCAAGGACATGCAGGAGGACAAGGAGGTCACCTTCGACGCGCTCGACGCCTTCGGCCTCGCGGTCGACGCCATGACCGGCATGGTCGAGGACCTGGAACCCAATGTCGAGGTGCTGCGCGCCGCCGCCGGCCGCGGCTACTCGACGGCGACCGACCTCGCCGACTGGCTGGTGCGCACGCTGCAGATGCCGTTTCGCGATGCCCACCACGTGACGGGACGGATCGTGGCGGCCGCCGAAAAACGCGGCGTCGAGCTCGACGCGCTGCCGCTGGCTGAGATGCAGGCGGTGGAACCGCGCATCACCGCAGGCCATTTTCGATATACTCAGCCCGGAGAATTCGGTGAAAAGCCGGGTCAGCTATGGGGGAACCGCGCCACAGAACGTCGCCGAAATGGCGAAAGCCTGGATAAAGCAGTTGGAAAAGGCCGGCGAGACCGGCTAAGACTGCGGCCAGCAATTGGCACGAGGCGCGAAAGTTCGGGTTCATGCGATATGCCGTCAAACTCTCGGTCGCGACCGCCGCAGCAGCCCTGCTGCTGGCCGGCTGCGGCTTGAAGGGTCCGCTCGAGACGCCGCCGGACGCGAAAGCGCAGAGCCAGGCCAGCGCCTCGGCTGATTTCGGGCCAGGGCAAAGCGGAAGACGCAGCGCCCAAACCGCACAAGGGTTTCATCCTCGACGGTTTGCTCCGCTGATCGTTCGCTGAGCCGCAAGCCCGGCGCCAAGGCCTGAACCTCCATGCATCACTTCGCCTATCGCAATGGCGTGCTGCACGCCGAGAACGTGAGCTTGCCCGCGCTTAGCGCCGCGGTCGGCACGCCGTTCTACTGCTATTCGTCGGCGACGATCGAACGGCACTTCGCAGCGTTCGCGACGGCCGTCGGCCCGAAGGCACGGGTGTTCTACGCCATGAAGGCGAACAGCAACCTCGCGGTGCTGAAGACCTTGGCCAAGCTCGGCGCCGGTGCCGATACGGTGTCGGAAGGCGAGATCCGGCGAGCGCTGGCGGCCGGCATCCCGGCCGATGGAATCGTGTTTTCCGGCGTCGGCAAGTCGGACCAGGAACTGGCCTTCGCGGTCGACACCGGCATCTACCAGGTCAACGTCGAGACCGAGGACGAATTGCATGCCCTGTCGCGCATTGCCGCCGCCAAGGGCCGCCGGCAGTCGGCAGTGATCCGAATCAATCCCGACGTCGGCGCCGGCGGCCACGCCAAGATCACCACCGGCTCGACCGAGAACAAGTTCGGCGTCTCGATCGCCGAGGCGGCCCGCCTCTACGACAACGCCGCCAACATGCGCCGGCGTGCGCATGCTGGGCCTCGCCGTCCACATCGGCAGCCAGATCCGCGAGCTCAGCGAACTCGAAGCGGCATTCACCCGCATGGCCGAGCTGGTCGACGCGACTGCGCAGCCACGGCCACACCGTCGAGCGGCTCGATCTCGGCGGCGGCCTCGGCATTCCCTACGAGATGGAGGAGGCGGTCGGCCACGGCCCGGACCTGATCCACGCCTACGCCGCCATGGCCGACCGGGTGCTCGGCCGCCTCGATGTCGAGCTCGGCTTCGAGCCCGGCCGGCTGATCGTCGGCAACGCCGGCATCCTGGTGACGCGGGTGTTGCGCATCAACAAGCGTCCGCACAAGACCTTCCTCGTCGTCGATGCCGCCATGAACGATCTGATCCGCCCGGCGATGTACGAGGCGTATCATGAGATCTGGCCAGTGACGGAGCCGCCACCTGGCGCCAAGCGCGTGCCCTACGACGTCGTCGGGCCGATCTGCGAGACGAGCGATGAATTCGCCAGTGGCCGCGAGCTGCCCGAGACCAGCCCGGGCGACCTCGTCGCGCTGATGACGGCGGGGGCCTACGGCGCGACCATGTCGTCGACCTACAATACGCGGCTGCTGATCCCGGAGGTGCTGGTCGCCGGCGACCGGCATGCGGTGGTGCGACCGCGCCCGACATTCGAGGACCTGCTCGGCCTCGACCGCATCCCCGATTGGCTGTGAACTTCTTGGGATAGCCGGCCGCGGCGTCGCCGCGCAGGGTTGTGCATGGCAGCCTGATCGCGTATCGCCTTCAACATGACAGACACCGTCCTCATCATCGACTTCGGCAGCCAGGTCACCCAGCTGATCGCGCGCCGGGTGCGCGAGCAGGGCGTGCATTCCGAGATCGTGCCCTACAACAAGGCCGAGGAAGCGCTCGAGCGCATCGCACCGAAAGCGATCATCCTGTCGGGCGGGCCAAGCAGCGTCTACTGGGACAAGGCGCCGATGGCGCCGCCGGCGGTTTTCACTTCCGGACTGCCGATACTCGGCATCTGCTACGGCAACCAGACCATGGTGGTGCAGCAGGGCGGCAAGGTCGAGGGTGGCCACGCCGCCGAGTTCGGTCGGGCGGAGATCGAGATCATCGACGATTGCCCGTTGTTCGAGGGCTTCTGGCCGAAGGGTACTCGCGACCACGTGTGGATGAGCCACGGCGACAAGATCACCCGAATTCCCGAGGGCTTCCGTGCGGTCGCCGTCTCCGACAACGCGCCGTACGCGGTGATCGCCAACGACAAGGCGCGGCACTACGGCGTGCTGTTCCATCCGGAGGTGGTGCATTCGCCGCGCGGCGCCGCCCTGCTCGGCAACTTCGTGCGCCGCATAGCCGGCATCCCCGGCGACTGGACGATGCAGCACTTCCGCTCAGCCGAGATCGCCCGCATCCGCGACAAGGTCGGCAAGGCGAAGGTGATCTGCGGCCTGTCCGGCGGCGTCGACAGCGCGGTCGCCGCGAAGCTCATCCACGAGGCGATCGGCGATCAACTGACTTGCATCTTCGTCGATCACGGACTGCTGCGCCAGGGCGAGGCGGAGGAAGTGGTGCGGCTCTTTCGCGGCACCTTCAACATCCCGCTGGTCCACGTCGACGCGGCCGATCGCTTCCTCGCGGCACTCGACGGCGTTGCCGACCCCGAGATCAAGCGCAAGACCATCGGCGGGCTTTTCATCGACGTGTTCGAGGCGGAATCGAAGAAGCTCGGCGACGTCGAGTTCCTGGCCCAGGGCACGCTCTACCCGGACGTGATCGAGAGCGTATCGTTCACCGGCGGCCCGTCGGTGACGATCAAGTCGCACCACAACGTCGGCGGCCTGCCGTCGGCGATGCGGCTCAAACTGGTCGAGCCGCTGCGCGAGCTGTTCAAGGACGAGGTGCGCGCGCTCGGCCGTGAGCTCGGGCTGCCGGAGCACTTCGTCGGCCGCCACCCGTTCCCCGGACCGGGCCTCGCCATCCGCATTCCCGGCGCAATCACGCGCGACAAGCTCGACACCCTGCGCAAGGCCGACGCGATCTACCTCGACGAGATCCGCAAGGCCGGCCTCTACGACACCATCTGGCAGGCGTTCGCGGTGCTGCTCCCCGTTCGCACCGTCGGCGTGATGGGTGATGGCCGCACCTACGATCACGTCTGCGGTTTGCGTGCCGTGACCTCGACCGACGGCATGACCGCCGACTATTTCCCGTTCGACCACGCCATCCTCGGCCGCACCGCCACCCGCATCATCAACGAGGTCAAGGGCATCAACCGGGTGGTCTACGACATCACCTCGAAGCCGCCCGGCACCATCGAGTGGGAATGATTCCGGGACTTTCGCGGTGGTCCGGGATCTACCGACAAGAGTGAGGGCAAGGGGCCAGCGACCACATTGCGCTGCATCAAGTCTGGTGGTCGCAAGTCCCGATAAATTTACCCGAAAAGGGTGCAGCGGTCAGAGCAACGTGCCACTCGACAAAAGTGTGCCACTGGCTCGGCCGGCGGCCGCCGCATCGGAGGCTCACATGATCGTCATCCGGCAGCGCGAGAAGACAGTCGTCTTGACGGGCTGGCGAGCATGGCTTGCCGGCATTGCGATGGTGATCATCGCGTGGCTTCTCCTGGCGTTCGTTGTCTTCGTCTTGATCGGGCTCACGATAACGGCCTTCGCCGTGCTGCTCTTGATCATTCCGGCTGCGCTGGTGGCGGCTGCGATTCAACGCGCTACGCGGAGGTAACGGCCATGATGCACGAGTGGGGATTTGGTTACGGCTTCGCGATCGGGCCGCTAGTACCCGGAATCACACTTGGATAGCACACATGACGATCGAGGATGATCGCCGGCAAGAAGCGCCGCGCCGGCCGATGTTGCCCCATCGGACAAGCGGCGCGACGCCGCCGGCGAGCATCCTCGATCGCCCGTAGGGTCGCGGCCCACGGGCGCCCGCGTCATGCGGACCGCATGCTTCCAGCATGACGCGCGCCTTGCGCGTAGCTGGGCTACGCGCTGCGCCGCGCTCCTGGCGGATCGCCTCGTGGTTACGCGATCAGGTGTACTATCCAGTGTGATTCCGGGTACTAGGGATGCTCGTCGTGGCAGCGTTGGTTGTTGTCCCGTTCTGGCGGATCTGCGAGAAGGCCGGCTTTCCTGGCATCGTCGCCCTGCTGATATTCGTCCCCGTCATCAATCTCATCTTTCTCTATTGGCTGGCTTTCTCCGACTGGCCAAGCCAGCAGGCCGCCGCTCGCCCAGCCTCGGAAAATGCAAGAAGTGCTCGGACATGAACTTCAGGGAGCGTGCCATGCCTTGCCCTGTGGCGTCTCGATCGGGACTGTCGGCTCTATCCTCGAGCCCGCGCGCCTGCTTCTTGGCGTCGGCGAAGGAAAGGCCGTAGAGACTTTGGCGGATCGGCTTGATGCCGGCGAAGCTCAGCATGCTCCGCTCGAAGCCACGCACGCCATCGGCGCCGAAATACCAGCGGTACATCAGCGGCGGCATGCCCATGCCATCCTCGACCGCCTGGTACACAGCGCACACCGCATGAACCTCGCTGGCGAGCGCATGCGAAAGGAGGCGTCCAAGCACGTCGGAATTGACGCGAAGCAGACTTTGCGGGTCTGTGAACCCGTCGACGGGTGGTGCTGTCCGGCTTCAATCGTACTCACTGTCCGCCTTCGTCGGAATGTGCAGCCTTGTCGAGCAGCCGTCCTCGTCAACGCCGATGACCCAGAGACAGCCCTCCTCGGGGGCCATGTTAATGGAGATCTCCCGCAGCCACTCCTCGTCCTCGCTGAGCATCTTGGCGACGTGGGAGATCGTGAAGACGTGAGCGATGCCAACCATCATCAGGCCGCCCGGCCAAGCGTTGCGTCTGCAGGCGTCCGTCAAGCGGAAGATGCTGCAGACTCGAGCCCTCGCTTACAGGCTATGTGCCGAACGTCGTCCACACCTGTGGCGCTCTGCGCCACGGCGATCGGATCATATGCCGTACGCTGTATCCGATGCCTTCTCGAACTTTGCGACCATCAAGACCAGTGCGCTTCTGCGAGCGCTGGTGGGCTCGGACAGAGCGCCTGTGCAATTCAAACCAACGACAGCACGAGAGCTGGCGAGAGTTCGCTTCTGCTTCCCACGACAGCCGACACAAATGATCGTTCGCGACGCCCGGCCGCACCGAGCCCGCCACATACAGCCAACTCGGATTGGCTGATTATGGTGAGCAATGAAGACTTGCGTTGACCGCCGTCAACGCGCTGATCCCGATAAGGTGCAATAAGGAAAAATTATTCATGCATGGCCCGGTGTTGCTCGGGTCAATGGTGTTCGCGTTGGCAGTGCTGCATTCGGTAAGAAACAATTTTCCCATATCTGAATGACGAGCGGCGTTCACCAATTCAACCACGTGGAGTTCCCGACGCAGGCGCCCGCCAATAATCAGCTAACCGCGGCGGCGTGATCAATCGGGAGCGGTTTGGGAGGAAGGTCATCCAAGTGTCTCCAGATTCCTCCGCTCAGGCCCCGGCATCCTGGGAGCATTTCTGCCACGGAGCGGACATCGGCATTCGCGGCATGGCCGCGACGCTTGCGGGTGCTCTCGAACAGGCCGCGCTCGCCATGACCGCAGTCATGACCAATCCAGCATTGGTGAATTGCAACGAGACCATCGAAATCAGGTGCGAGGCGTCGAGCCCGGAACTGCTGCTCTACGACTGGCTCAACGCGCTGATCTTGGAGATGGCAACACGAAATCTGATCTTCGGTCGCTTCGATGTGTCGGTCGATGGACAACATCTCGCCGGCCGTGCGCATGGCGAGGCCGTTTCTCGCGAGCAACATCGGCCAGCGGTCGAGATCAAGGGGGCAACGATGACGGAACTTTCCGTCAAGGAATTGAGACCCGGACTTTGGTGTGCGCAGTGCGTCGTCGACGTTTGACGCGCTTGCCTCGATGAAAGGATCGCCACATGGACACCTCGCGCTTCGAGCAGCTTTCGACAATTGCATGGAAGGTGCCGGCCAGAGGCGCAATGCGCGTGCCTGCCATCATCTACGCCACCGAGGATTTGATCCGCGACATGGATGACAAGGTGTTCGATCAGGTAACCAACGTCGCCACGCTGCCAGGCATCGTGCGCGCATCCTACGCGATGCCAGACGCACATTGGGGTTATGGCTTTCCGATCGGTGGCGTTGCCGCATTCGATGCCGAAGCAGGCGGCGTAATCTCGGCCGGCGGGGTTGGCTTTGACATATCCTGCGGGGTGCGGGCCCACCTCACGGGCCTTACACGACAGCGAATCCTCGAAGTGCAGAATGAACTCGCCGATGCCCTCTATGACCACATCCCCGTTGGGGTGGGCTCGCACGGCATGATCGCGCTCGATCCCCCAGAAATGACGGCGATGCTGGCCGGCGGTGCCCGCTGGGCTGTGGAGCGCGGGCATGGTCGCCGCGAGGATCTGGATCGGATTGAGGAAAGCGGTTGCCAGGGCGCCGCCGATCCGGCCGCGGTCTCGGATCACGCCCGCGCGCGCCAACGTCGCGAGATGGGCACACTGGGCTCCGGCAATCATTATCTCGAGGTGCAGGAGGTGGCGGAGCTGTTCGATGCCGCGACCGCCAAGGCCTTCGGGCTCGTCGAGGGACAATGCTTAGTCACCATCCACTGCGGCTCGCGTGGGCTTGGCCATCAGATCGGCACCGAGTTCCTGCGCGAAATGGCCGTCGCCGCGGCAGGGCATGGAATCGCATTGCCCGATCGCGAGTTGGCCTGTGCACCGATCAAGTCAGAGATCGGCCAACGCTATCTCGGCGCCATGAGGGCAGCGGTCAATTGTGCGCTCGCCAATCGCGAGATCATCGGCCACCTGACGCGGCAGGTGTTCGCCCGCTTCTTCCGCCATGGCGAGCTGCCGCTGCTGTTCGACGTCTCGCACAACACGTGCAAGGTGGAGCCGCATCGCATCAACGGCGAGACACGTAACCTCTACGTCCACCGCAAGGGCGCAACCCGCGCATTCGGCCCCGGTCACCCGAGCCTGCCGGATGCACTGCGACCCTGGGGCCAGCCTGTGCTGATCGGTGGAAGCATGGGAACCGCGTCCTATGTACTCGTCGGCACTGAGGCCAGCGAGGCGTCCGCTTTCTCGTCCGCCTGTCACGGCGCCGGCCGCCAGATGAGCCGGCACCAGGCGACACGGACCTGGAGCGGTCGACAGGTGGTGGACGATCTCAAGGCCCGCGGTGTCGTCGTGAAGAGCCCCTCGATGCGCGGCGTCGCTGAGGAGGCGCCCGGTGCATACAAGGATGTGCGCGCGGTCGTCGACGCCGCGGAGGCCGCGGGGCTTGCCAGAAAGGTTGCTCGCCTGGCGCCGCTGATCTGCATCAAGGGTTGAGCGCGCGGCACGGCACATTCTGGCCGCGTTGCCGCCCAGGCTGATGCGAAAGGAGCACGACCATGTTCAAGCACATCCTTATTGCGACAGACGGCTCCGATCGTTCGGACCGGGCGATCCGGCTCGCCGTCGATCTCGCCAAATCGGTCGGGGCCAAGGTCACGGCCATCATGACGACTTGGCCGGTGCCGCCCGTCTACTTTGAAGGAGCAACAATCCCCATTCGCAACGAGGAGCTCGAGCAGAACGCGCGCGACTTCGCGAAGCGATGCCTTGATGCCGCTGCGGCTCATGCGCGGGCTGCCGGCGTCGTCTGCGAGACCGTCCACCTCGTCAAGAACAATCCCTACGAGGGGATCCTCCAGACGGCGGAAGCCAACCACTGCGATCTCATCGTGATGGCCTCGCACGGCCGCTCCGGCGCATCGGCCCTGCTGCTTGGCAGCGAGACCCATAAAGTGCTGGCGCACAGCAAGCTGCCGGTTCTCGTGTGCCGTTGACAGGCGTCAACGCGACGGATGTCCGTGAGGGATAGTCTTGCGCAATGAGGAAGTGACATCGAGCAAGGATAGCCAGTATGGCGCGGGATGACGTAATCGCCTGGATGTGGCCGGAAGCTTGCACGATGCTCGCGCGTGCCGAGCGCCTGCATAGTCAATTGTTTCATCTTGGCGAAGCGCAGGCTCACCGGCCGGTCTGGGAGCCGCCGGTGGACGTGATCGAGACACGCGGCCACGTCCTCGTCCTGGTCGGGTTGCCTGGTGTCGACCCAGAGACAGTCGGCACCGCGATCGAGGGCGACGCCCTGATCGTGGTGGGCGACCGCTCGCTACCCGAGGAGCTGCGCGGGGCGTGGATCCACCGCATGGAGCTTCCGCACGGGCGCTTCGAGCGCAAGGTGAGGCTGCCGCGTGGTCGATATGGCGACGTGAGCTGCGCCAGCGCCAATGGCTGCCTGATCGTCACGTTGAGCAAGATCTTGTGAGCGCCGGAGGCGCAGGATGTCCGATATCCATGAGTTCCCGGGCTGGCAGATGACCGGCGAGGACGCACCAGGCGAGAGATCAATCACGGGGCCGGCGGCCGCATCGGACCTGCTTGTGATCCTGCCTGTGCGGAGCACCGTCCTGTTCCCCGGCATGGTCGTGCCACTCACCGTTGGTCGCAAGCGTTCGGTCGCGGCCGCCCAGCAGGCCATGCGGGACAAGCTGCCGGTCGGCATCGTGATGCAGCGCGACGAGCAGGTGGCGGAGCCGGCCGCTACCGATCTCCACCCTGTCGGCACGATCGCCGTTATCCTGCGCTATGTCACCACTCCAGACGGCTCGCACCACCTGGTCTGTCAGGGTCAGCAACGCTTTCGCATACTCGAGGTTGTGCAGGAGCAGCCCTTCATGATGGCGAGGGTTAGCCCGATCGAGGAGCCCGACGCCACATCGGCCGAGATCGAGGGCCGCTTCGTACATCTGAAACAGCTCGCCAGCGAGGCGCTCGAGTTGCTGCCACAGGCGCCGCCCGAGCTGGTGGCCATGCTACAGGCCGTCACTTCGGCCTCGGCACTGGCCGACCTTGCCGCCGCCCATCTTGATCTGAAGGCCGATGACAGGCAGGAGATCCTGGAGACCATCGATCTCGTCGCCCGCATCGACAAGGTCACGCGGCTGTTGGCGCAGCGTATCGAGGTGCTGCGCATCACCGCCGAAATCGGGCGGCAGACCAAGCAGTCTCTCGACCAGCGTCAGAAGGAGATCGTGCTGCGCGAGCAAATGGCAGCGATTCAGCGCCAGCTCGGCGAGGACGCCGGGGAGCGCTCGGAGCTCGCAGGTCTCGGCGAGGCGATTGCCAAGGCCGGCATGCCGCCGGAGGTCGAGGGGAAGGCGAAGAAGGAGCTGCGCCGGCTCGAGCGGATGCCGGAGGCCTCGCCTGAACACGGCATGGTGCGCGCCTACCTCGATCGGCTGATCGAGCTGCCGTGGACGTTACCTGAGGAACCACAGATCGACCTCGCCGAGGCGCGCCGCATCCTCGATGCAGATCATTACGGCCTCGACAAGATCAAGCAGCGGATCATCGAGTACCTCGCGGTGCGCAAGCTCGCTCCGCACGGCAAGGCACCGATCCTGTGCTTCGTCGGCCCGCCCGGCGTCGGCAAGACCTCGCTCGGCCAGTCGATCGCGCGGGCCATGGGTCGCAAGTTTGTGCGCGTGAGCCTCGGCGGCGTGCACGACGAGGCCGAGATCCGCGGCCATCGGCGCACCTACATCGGCGCCTTGCCGGGCAACATCATCCAGGCGTTACAGAAGGCGGGGCAGCGCAATTGCGTGATGATGCTGGATGAGATCGACAAGTTGGGGGCTGGCATCCACGGCGACCCGTCAGCGGCCCTCCTGGAGGTGCTCGACCCCGAGCAGAACAATACCTTTCGCGACAATTATCTGGCGGTGCCGTTCGATCTGTCCCGCGTTGTCTTCATCACCACGGCCAACCAGCTCGAGACCATCGCCGGGCCGTTGCGCGACCGCATGGAGGTGATCGGCCTCGCCGGCTACGCGGAGGAGGAGAAGCTCGAGATCGGCAAACGCTATCTGGTACGGCGCCAGCTCGAGGCGAATGGCCTTACACCTGAGCAGGTGAGCATCGACGACGATGCCCTCACCGCAATTATCCGTGACTACACGCGTGAAGCCGGCGTGCGCAACCTTGAGCGCGAGATCGGCAAGGCGTTGCGCCACGCAGCCGTGCGGATCGCCGAGGGCACGACGACGCACGTGGACATCACGGCCGCTGCGATCACTGAGATCCTCGGGCCAGCCCGGTTCGAGAACGAGGTTGCCCTGCGCACGACTGTTCCCGGCGTGGCGACCGGCTTGGCGTGGACGCCGGTTGGTGGTGACATCCTGTTCATTGAGGCAACGCGCACGCCCGGAGCCGGCCGCCTGATCCTCACGGGGCAGCTGGGCGACGTCATGCGCGAGAGCGCACAGGCCGCGCTCAGCCTCGTCAAAGCCCAAGCGAATGCGCTCGGCATCGATGCCCAGCTGTTTGAGAAGAGTGACATCCACGTCCACGTGCCGGCCGGCGCCACGCCAAAGGACGGGCCGAGCGCGGGCGTCGCAATGTTCACCGCGCTGGTGTCACTGCTGACGGGACGAACCGCACGCGGCGACACGGCGATGACCGGCGAGATCAGCCTGCGTGGTCTGGTCCTGCCAGTCGGCGGCATCAAGGAGAAGGTCGCCGCGGCAGCGCGCGCCGGCATCACGCGCGTGCTGCTGCCCGCCCGCAACCGCAAGGACCTGGAGGAAATCTCCGCCGACGCGCGCAAGCGGCTTGAACTCGTGTGGCTCGATCATGCCGACCAGGCGATCGCCGCCGCGCTCTCCGGCGAGCATACCTTGATCGCGGCAGCATCGCCCGACGACGCCAAGGCGGCGTGAGGCAGCGAGCGCCTGCCGCCGTTGATCATCGAGAAGCGTCGCTCAACGCGGATAGAGCCTCTTCGATGTCGGCCGGTGTGTGATCGGCTGAGATCTGGAAGCGGATCTCCTCCTCGCCCTTCGGCACGACGGGGAAATTCAGGCCCGTGGCCAGAATGCCTGCCCTCTTCAGGTGGGCGACCATTTTCGAAGTGCGATCCGTATCGCGCACCATCAACGGCACCACGGGATGACGACCCGGCAATGTCTCGAGGCCGAGCGCCTCGAGGCCCTGCCTGAAATGCCCGGTCATCGCAACGAGATGCTCGAGCAGGGCTCGCCCTTCCGGCCCATCGACGATCTCGATCGCCTTGAGCGCCGCCGCCGCCTCCGCCGGCGTTATCGGGTTGGAGTAGATATAGAATGGCGACGTTTCGCGCAGGTAGCCGATGACGATGTCGCTGCCGACGACATATCCGCCATTGACGCCGAAGGCCTTGCCGAGTGTTCCGACGAGCAGGTCCGCAGCACCTGGCTTGGTGATTTCCTCGGTGCCGCGCCCGGATGGCCCGAGCGCGCCGACGCCGTGCGAGTCGTCGACGACGAGCATCGCGTTCTCGGCGAAGGACGGATCGTGGCGGTCGATGAGCTCGCGAATGGCATCGAGCGGGGCATGATCACCCCGCATGCTGAACACACCATCGGTGACCACGATGGCGCGCGAACAGGTCTGTGCGACCTCGGCCAGATGCCGCTCCAACTCTTCCAGATTGAGGTGGCGGTAGATGCGTTTCTCGGCTGGCCGCGCCAGCGCAATCGCATTGATGATGCAATTGTGATTGAGCTCGTCGCTGATGACGGCGGTGCGGTCGCTGATCAGTGGCGGCAGAATGCCCATCATCGTCGCGTAGGCCGAGCTGTAGATCATTGCCGCCTGGCGGCGATGGAAATCTGCCAGGCGATGCTCGAGCGCTGTATGCGGTGTCCACGTGCCGCTGATGAAGCGCACCGCGCCCGGTCCGGTGCCGTAACGGCGCGCAGCCTCCTCCTCCGCGGACTTGACAGCGTCACTGAGCGCAAGCCCGAGATAGCCGTTCGAGTTCATCCGCAGGAATGGCCGATCGCCGTGACCCTCGAGCAGGTAGCGCGGCCCCCTGCCGTCGTGGCGTGCGATTATTCCGCAGATGACGCTTTCTGCACCCTTGAGCCGCCCCGCGCGTTCGAATTCCGCAAGTCGCCGGCTCAGCACCGCCTCGAGTCCGCGCGCTGGCATTTCGACCTCCCCGATCCCGCTATGCAGCTTTCACCGGCGCAATGCGCTTCCCGAGGCGCGCCAGCATGTCAGCGGTCATGGCCGGCAGGTCGAATTGTGGCCGCCAGCCCCAATCGGCGCGGGCTGCACTGTCGTCGAGCGAGCGCGGCCAACTGTCGGCGATCGACTGTCGTACCGGGTCGATATGGTAGTCGATCACGAAGCCCGGCAGGTGCCGCTGAATCTCTCCTGCAATCTCCGCCGGTGTCACGCTCATGGCCGTGACGTTGTAGGCATTGCGATAGCGAAGCCGCGTGGGATCGGCCTGCATCACTTCGATCATCGCCCGGATCGCATCCGGCATGTACATCATGTCGAGGCGCGTGTCGGAGCCGAGAAAGCAGGTGTAATGCGCATACCGCAGCGCCTGGTGAAAAATGTCGACCGCGTAGTCGGTGGTGCCGCCCCCGGCCGGCGCCACGTAGGAAATAAGGCCCGGCAGCCGCAGTCCCCGTGCATCGACGCCGAAGCGGTGCACGTAGTAGTCGGCGAGCAACTCACCTGCGACCTTGGTGACCCCATAGATCGTCGTCGGCCGCTGGATCGTAACCTGCGGTGTCCGGTCCCGCGGCGTCGTCGGCCCGAACGCCCCGATCGAGCTTGGGAAGAACACGGCGCATTGGTATTGCCGGGCGACCTCGAGAACATTGTAGAGGCTGCCCGTGTTGAGGGACCACGCGACCTGCGGCTTGGCCTCCGCCGTCGCCGACAGCAACGCTGCCAAATGATAGATGGTGCCGATATCATGGCGGCGCACGATGTCGAGCAGCTGCTGGAAATCGGTGCAGTCGAGGTGCTCATGCCGTCCCGCTGCTGCCGGTGTCCCAGGCGGCGTCATGCGCAGATCGGAGGCAATCACGCGCTCGTGTCCGTAGCGATCGCGCAACGCTGGAACCAGTTCCGAGCCGATCTGGCCAAGCGCGCCCGTCACCAGGATGGTTCGATGTTTGGTTGGTAGGCCCGGCATCGGCAGGGGGTACCTGATTGTATTCCTGGCGGAGCTGCACGAACTAGGCGCCACAATCAGCGCTTCGGCCGGCCAACTCCTTGATCGCAATCAAGCCGGTGGGTTGATTGCGATCACAAGTGCCGGCGCCATGGGTGCTGATGTCTTCGCAGAGGAGCCGGGGCTGATTGATGCGACCGTCCCGAGCGCTGGCCGATTGGACTATTTCAGATCGAACGATGCCAGAGCACAAACGGCCCGCTCAACACGAGCAGGGCGACCAGGAAGATCATCCCGAACATGGCGCCAAGTCGCCAGTATTCCGCCGAGGTAATGTAGCCGCTGCCCAGATAAACAGGGCCAGACGTAGTCGCGTAGGGCGTCAATACACCCATGAATCCGTGGGTCAGGGCCAACAGTAACGCAAATTCGGCCAGCGGGAAGCCGGGAATGGCAGCACCGACCGAGAGCATGATCGGCATCATCGCGGTCACGTGCGCCGTGATGCTGGCAAACAGGTAGTGGGCAAAGTAATAGACTATGACCATCGCCAGCAGCATCAGGGTTATCGGCAGGCCGCCCAACTGCCCTGCCGCGCCCTCCGCGAACCAACGCACAAAGCCCGTGCGATTGAGGCCGTCGGCCAGCGTCACCAGCGTCGCCAGCATGATCAGCGCCTTCCAGGCCTCGTGGTTCGACACCACGTCGTCGAGCGTCAACAGGCCGGTCAGCAGCATCAGCGAGACGACGGCGAGTGCAGCCGTGGTGGGACTAAGATGGTCGGTACCGAAGATCCACAGGAAGATGGCGAGCAAGACCAGTGCTGCGAGCAGCATCTCGGATCGCGTGATGGCCCCTAGCGTCTCAAGCTCGCGCGCGGCCCAGCCCGGCGCCTGTCCGCCCGTGGCGATCTCGGGCGGATAGAGCACGTAGACCAACACCGGTAGCGCTGCGAGCAGGACCACACCGGCCGGTGCGCAGGCAAGGAACCATTGCATCCAGGTGATATTCAGACCTGTCGTCGTCTTGATCAATTCCAGCGCCAGCAAGTTCGGGGCGAGCGCGGTCAGGAACAGCGAACTCGTAACCGATGTCGCAGCGAGGGCGGTCCACATGACATAGCCGCCAATTCGACGTGCGGACGGCGAATGCGGATGGGAATCGTAGAGTGGCGGCAGGTTGCGGATGATCGGATAGACCGTACCGGCGCTGCGCGCAGTGTTGGACGGCGTGAAGGGAGCTAGGATCGTATCGGCGAGCATGACAGCATAGCCGAGAGTGAGCGTCCTGCCGCCGAGGGATCTTACCAGCAGCAGGGCGATGCGCCGTCCTAGCCCCGACTTCTGGTAGGCGGCGGCAAACGTGAATGCGGCAAACGATAGCCAGACCGTGCTGTTGGCGAATCCCGACAGCGTCCATTCGATTGCACGGCTGGCGGTGTCGAAGCCTGGCGTCGCAAGCTGGCCCGGGTTGAACAGCACCCATTTGGCCAGAACGGCAACGATCGTGACGCCGATAAGTCCCACTGCTGCCGGAGGTACCGGCTCCAGGATTAGGCCCAGTACCACACCGGTGAAAATGGCAGCGAAATACCATGCGTGTTGGGGCAAACCGGGCGGCACGGGCAACAGCGCGACAAAGAGAGCGACCAGGAGCGGCGTCACCGCCCCAATGTGTTTCTTCATCCGCAAATAGCCCCAAACAACCCGACACGCGCCCGCGCAAAGCCGCATTGCGCCGCCGCTAAGTCAGTATAGGGCTCAGCTCCGTCCCGATCCAGGCAAACCGGCGCACGGACCAATTCAGCACTGACGAGGGGATGGCAATCGATGAGAGACGCAAGTGGCCCAATCGTGGCCCGGCACCCACGGAAAACTTGCGCCCCATTGCGCCTGGCAGATCACGCTGAGGTACCTTGAATCAGCCTGAAATAATGATCGGCGTGCTGGTAGCAATTTTCAGTCTCAATGCGGTCTCCAGCATCCAAGGCGGCACGAGCGCGCGCCATATATTGATCATACAAGCGCTGCCAGATGGCTCGGTTATTGGGGCTGCTCTTTACTCGACCACTGTCGCTCGCCCGCTTTCTGTGGTCCGCGCGTCGTCTGTTGTTGGTGTTCAATCTTTAGGCCTTTCGTTTCTGTGTGTGAACAATTGGGATAATGCTCGCCGGTATGCCGCCGCCGCAGCTGGTCGGTGCTCGATCGGACTGAGGCAAAGGATGTGCCGGACATGAATGTGAACTCAGCCCGACCGCCAAGTCGACGCCGACTTGCACCTGCGGCAGATACGCTCTCCGGCCCACGCACTCTCGAAGGCTCGGCGGCAGACCAAGTAGCGCCAAGTTTTGCTGTCGGTGGAAGCCTTCGTCTTGGAGCTCTTGAATGCCGTGTCCATGATCGCCAACTGGGCGCACTCCGCCCGGCCGACCAATGCATTGCTCAAAGAGGAACAAAGTCCCTATTGATGGCGCCCAGGACGCATCGGGCACTAACCCTCATCTAGCATGCTATATCGTAGCTGCGACCGACCGCATTCAAGTGCCCGAGGCATCGCTGGCGGCCTGGCCGTCTGGAAAGCTTCGTCGATACAGGGTTCAACCGGCAACCGCTGACCTGAACCGCTCGGTTACAGTTGATGCTGCCGCGCCAAGACCGGCCATGAAGATCAATAGCGCGATGATCCAGCCAAGAAACGGCACCACGTTGATAACGAGCAAGACCAGCAGTCCGAGAGCCGTCCAGCCCATTCGGCCCGCGGTGCCGGGTGCCGCCGGCTGCGCCCTGATGCGTTGCCTGAGCCAGAGGCCGGCCGCATAGCCGGCGGTGACGAAGCCGAGTGCGGCTATAACGACGAATCCGGCCATGAGGACGATTGCCGCCGGTGCACCGATCAGTGAGACGAACAGCAGCGCTGCGACCGCCGGTGTCAGCAGGGCCCAGGCTAGTCCCAGTCCCACATTCGTCCAAGGCTGCGCGGCGAGACGGTCCGCGCCCGATTGAACAAGCCGAGGCACGGCGATTTGCGACAATGCGCCAAGCACCAGAATGCCCAGAGCCGCCGCCGTCGCTGCGAGCATTGCGAACCAGATGAGCCGGCGCGGCAGCTCGGATACGTCGGGGAACTCCACCTTCGTCGGCACCTCGCGCAAAGGCCCAACGATCGTAGCGCCGGTCGCAATCTCGGGCTTGCCCGGGCTGCGCACGATCACTTCTCCGCCGAGCCTGGCGCTCGACGCAATCACGATCTCCTTGGCCTTGAGATCGGCCTTGCCGGCGACGCTCCCCGAGATCACGATCCGCCGTGCCGTCGCGTGCAACTCACCGCCGATCGTGCCGTCGATCACGATTGTTTCCGCAACGAACCGGGCCTCATCGCCGATGCGCGCGTCCTTGCCGATCAGAATGCGCCGCGAGCCCCACCAGCAGACCGGACACACCGCGACGACCGCATCGTCCTCGATCACACCATGAATCTCAACGTCGAGGCTGCCGGCGATCAGGTCCCGGATCGTGCTGTTGCGCAGAACAAGACGTCCCGCCCCGGTCACAACCGTGTGGGCTCGTGCGCCATCGAGCGTGACCTCACGGCCCGCGGCAAAGACGTCATCGGCAATCTGCGCCGTGATCCGGACCGTGTCACCGGCCGCGAACTGCTGATGCTGCTGGTCGCCCGTGATCTCGACCGAGCGCGAGGCGCGAACCTCCGCCACTGCATTGGTCGCCGACCAGCCAGTGATGCTGGCGGTCAGCGCCAGACCTATCAGGCACAGCCGCAATACAGCTGAGGCACGAAGCGCGGATTGGGCGATAGTCATGACGAACTCCCTGATCGAATGCTCGGCCTCGTCCCCGCCAATGTCTGCAGTTCTGGCTTGCTGTTATCATGGCCAGACAAACGCGCTGGCATCCGTGATCGCGGCAATCGACAGCTCCTCTTCAGGGCTCTCGGCTTTCTCGAACTGCTGCGACCCCCGGCTCAGTGGTGCCCCGCGGCGCCGAGTCCACCATCCGCAAAAGCCTAACCACTTCTTCGTCCGGAACCTGGTGGAAGTCGCGATATTGCAGCCCGATTGCATAGAATGGCTCGGGGGTACGGAGACAAACCACCTCATCGACCTTGCCGCGCAGGGCCACGACCGTCTCGCGCGGCGCAACCGGGACGGCGAGGATCAGCTGCTTCGGAGACTTGCGCTTAAGCGCTGCGATGGCTGCCCGGACGCTCGCCCCGGTCGCAATACCGTCATCGACGAGGATCAACACACGGCCCTCGAGAGGTACTCGTATCCGTCCCTCGAGATAGACCTGTCGCCGCCGCTCGATTTCGGCAAGCTCGATCTTTGCTTGCCTGTCGATATCAGTCTGCGTCACGCCGGCCATCGCCACGACATCATCATTGACGACGAGCTCAGGATCGCCGCCGTCGACGACGGCTGCCGCGGCAAGCTCGGGCTGGAACGGCACGCCGATTTTGCGTACGAGCACGAGATCGAGTGGCGCCTTGAGGGCCCGCGCAATCTCAGCGGCAACTGGTACGCCGCCGCGCGGTAGCGCCAGGACAACGGGGTTCTCAAACTTCCGCTTGAGCAGTTCTTTGGCAAGCTTCCTGCCGGCTTCGGTGCGATCCGCGAAGCGATCTTCGTACTTCATGATGCGGCACTCCCGAAATGCGTCCGGAACCAGTCACCCGCCAGCTCGACCACCTGGTCCAGCGTGCCGGGCTCCTCGAACAGGTGTGTGGCGCCGGCAATGATCTCCAGGCGCGTCTCGCAGGTGAGCATCGCCAATGCTTTCTCGTTCAACTCGATGACGCCGAAGTCGGCGCCGCCGACGATGAGTAGCGTCGGCGCCCTAACGCGCGGCAGGAATTCACCCGCCAGATCCGGACGACCACCACGCGAGACGATCGCCGCCACTTCGTCGGGAGCTTTCTGCTGCCGCAACCAGGGTGGCAGCCGCGCCGGTGCTGGCACCAAATAGCCCGACAGCCAGGGCGGCTGTGTCGGGATCCTGGCCCGCCCACCGCACCGCGTCCACTACGCGGCTGCTGAGCAGAGAGATGTCAAATACATTGGCGCGATCTGCGGCCTCTCGCTCGGTCAACAGATCGAACAGCAGCGTGGCGAGACCACGCGCGTTGAGGACCCGTGCCACACGCGTGTTGCGCGGGCTCAATCGGCTCGAGCCGCTGCCATGGGCAAAGATCACGAGACCCTTGGCTTGCGCCGGAACGGTCAACGATCCTTCCAACTGGAGGCGGCCTATCTCGACACGACGGTTGAGCAGTGAAGGACGATCCTTGCGCATGGGCCCCGCGCTATCATCAAAGATCATGGTTCTGATCGCGCCTCCCCCACAGTCGTTTCCGTATGCGCGCACATCCGAGTTCGAGCATTGATCGCAATCAACGCCACGAGCGACCGGGTCATATTGGCTGCCTGGATCGATCTCGACAGGGCTGCAGGACATGGCCGTCCACAACGCCGATATCGCAAGCCTGTTCAACAGGCTCGCCGATCTTCTCGAAATCGAGAGCGCAAATGCGTTTCGCGTCCGCGCATACCGGCGGGCAGCGCAGACGATCGAGGACCTGCCGATCGGCGCCGCCGAGATGATCGAGAAGGGCGAGGATCTATCCGAACTCCCAGGGATAGGTCACGACTTGGCCGGAAAAATCCGCGAGATCGTCGAGACCGGGCGACTAAAGCTGCTGGAGGAGGTCGAGGCGCGAACGCCGTCGACGCTCGCGGCACTAACCGCTTTGCCAGGGCTCGGGCCAAAACGCGTGCATGCGCTGCACGAGAGCCTCGCCATCACAACGCTGGATCAGTTAGCGCGCGCAGCTGCGGCGCATAAGGTGCGCTCCCTGCCGGGCTTCAGTGCAAAGATGGAAGCCCACATTCTCGAGGAGATCGGGAAGCATCGAACGACCGAGCAGCGCTGGAAAATTTCGACCGCCGCCGACTTCGCCGAAACACTGCGCACCTACATGCGGCGTTGTCGCGGCGTCAAAGATGTCGTGGTGGCGGGTAGCTACCGGCGCTGCAAGGACACAGTCGGTGATCTCGACATCCTGGTCACTTGCGCCAACGGCAAGACGGCGGTCGATCATTTGACCGCCTACGATGAGATTGCCGAAGTTGCGTCAAGGGGACCGACACGAGCAACCGTCAGGCTGAAGGCTGGCATCCAGGTCGATCTGCGAGTCGTGCCCAAGCAGAGTTATGGCGCGGCGCTGCACTACTTCACGGGCTCCAAAGCTCACAACATCCATGTCAGAAAACTCGGTCAAGCCAAGGGGCTCAAGATCAACGAATACGGCATATTCCGCGGTGACGTCCGGGTCAGTGGGGCCAGTGAGGAGGATGTTTTCGCAGCGGTCGGCCTGCCCTACATCGAGCCCGAACTCCGCGAGGATCGCGGCGAGATCGAGGCGGCAGCGGCCGGGCGGTTGCCGCGGCTTGTCACTCTCGATGACATCCGTGGCGACCTGCATGTGCACACCAGTGCTTCCGACGGCAAGAACAGCCTGCGCGAAATGGTGGATGCTGCAAAGGCGCGCGGATATGCGTACATCGCGATTACTGACCACACCAAGCATGCCACCATTGCGCACGGGCTCGACGAGAAGCGGCTCGGCAAACAGCTCGATGAGATCGACCGGCTCAACGACGAAATCGAGGACTTCCGGATTTTGAAATCCTCCGAGGTCGATATCCTGGCCGACGGAACGCTCGATCTTCCTGATAGGGTACTCAAGCGTCTCGATCTCGCGGTGTGCGCCGTCCACTACAAGTTCGACCTCGACGCCAAGGCGCAGACTGATCGCATTCTGCACGCGATGGACAATCGCTATTGCACGATCCTGGCTCATCCAAGTGGGCGCCTGCTCGGTGAGCGGCCCGGCTACGCCGTAGATCTCGAGCGCGTGCTGGAGGGTGCCAGGCAACGTGGATGCTTCGTCGAGCTCAATGCGCATCCCGCTCGTCTCGATCTCGACGAAGTGCATTGCAAGCTCGCAAGGGAGGCGGGCCTCCTCGTCTCGATCGGAACCGACGCGCACTCGACCGTGGGGCTTGACGTGATGCGCTACGGCATCGGCCAGGCGCGGCGCGGCTGGCTCGAAGCGAAGGATGTTCTCAATACGCGCGCATGGAGCGAACTGAAGCCCCTGTTCGCGCGCCGATAGGTAACTGCAAATGCCCGACCCCGTGAGCACGGAACCGCGCAGAACCATGTCGTTGCTGCTGACCGGCGATGTCATGACGGGCCGCGGCATCGATCAGATCCTGCAGCATCCTGGCGATCCGATAATCTACGAAGGACACGCGACCTCGGCACTTGACTACGTCGACCTCGCCGAACGAGTGCACGGGCCGATACCAAGGCCGAACCCCTTCGACTATGTGTGGGGCGATGCGCTGGCTGTGCTCGACGAGCGACGGCCGGAAGTAACCTTGATCAACCTGGAAACTGCGATTACGGCCCGCGGCGCGCCCGAGTCCAAAGGCATCAACTATCGCATGCACCCGGGCAATACCGGCGTTCTCGTCGCCGGTCGCATTAACGCCTGTACACTCGCAAACAACCATGTGCTCGACTGGGGCACTGCAGGGTTGGAGGACACACTCGATGCATTGAGCCGAGCGCGGATCGGCATGGCGGGTGCTGGTCGCAGCCTGCATGATGCGTCGGCGCCGCTCGTCATTCCCGTGCCAGGCAAAGGCCGCGTCATCATATTCGCTTACGGTTGCAAGAGTAGCGGCATTCCAACGCACTGGCGAGCTCTTCCCGACAGGCCGGGAATCAATCTTCTTGCGAACTTGTCGCCAGCCGCCGTCGGCAGTGTTGCCGACATGACGCGCGATTTGAAACAGCCCGGCGATATTGTGATTGCCTCACTGCATTGGGGCGGCAACTGGGGTTACGACATCCCCGACGAGCAGCGCGACTTCGCGCATGCCCTCATCGACGAAGCAATGATCGACATCGTGCATGGGCATTCCTCTCATCATCCCAAGGCGGTCGAGGTGTATCACGGCAAGCTGATCCTCTACGGCTGCGGCGACCTGATCAACGACTACGAAGGCATTGGCGGCTATCGCCAGTATCGCGGCGATTTGGTGCTGATGTATTTCGCTCGCATCTCTACCGATGACGGAACGTTGCGCAACCTCGACATGGTGCCCTTCCGCATCTGCAGATTCCGACTTCGGCGCCTCGACCATCACGAAGCCAACTGGCTCGCCACGAACCTCTCCCACGAGGGCGCACCGCTCGGGACGCGCGTCGAGGTCGCGCATGATCACACGCTGAAACTCCATTGGGCGTAATGCAGGCTCAGTTGTCTACGCGCCAGATCGTTCGTCGCTACTGCGATGCAGTGCCAGACTGGTCACGAGAGACGCTGGAAAACGCGAGGATCTCCGGCAAGACGATGTTCTCCAGGGCCGCGGGCGACAAGGGTCCACAAGCGACATTGGTTCGCCTTATCGACAAGCATCATCTCGATTGAGGCTAGATCCTTCTGCGTACCGCACTTGATGCCTATCAATGCAGAGCCGTCCATTAGCGAAAATATATCAAACAAGTACGAAAGGAGATGGACATGCCGCTCTTCATCACACAAGGCCGTTTTACGCAGGATGCAATCAAGGGCATGATGGCGAAGCCAGAGGATCGCGCGGAAGCGGTCGGCCAGCTATTTGCGAAATCCGGCGGTAAGCTGCTATCTTATTATCTTACCTTCGGTGACTACGATTTTCTGGTCGTTTCAGAAGGCCCATACGAGGGCGTAGCCACATCCGTGATCGTTGCCGCTGCGGGCGGTGGTGTCACCGATCTCAAGACGACCCTGGCAATGACATCCGCCGAGATGAAAGGTGCGTTTGCCAAGGCCGGTCTGGTTGCCGCGAGCTTCCGGCCAGCCGGCGCTCAGAGCTGACTGTCTCCGTCTGCTTCGACTGAATGTTGGGACGCACTCTTACCGCTGACAATATGGCAATCGTGAACAAGCTGCGCGAGATGGCCGGCGTGTACGCGCAGCAGCGCGCTCGGCCACAGACTTGGGAGTTCACGGCTCAATTTTCCAGCACGCAGATGGCTCACGGACCCGGCAAGACGTAAGGGTGGGTGGTGATCTACTTCCGCGCAGACGTGGAGCCGGAGGCGAAATACTAGGCTGTGTCAGAGCCCCGCGGCACACTTGCGGGGCGGCGCGTCCTGCGCGGACGCGAGCAAGATTGCACGGAATGCCACGCATTGGCCGGGCACTCTGGAGTAGCCGCAGCGAATTCCGGTCGCCGATGATCTGATCAGGGATGGACGTGGATCTCATTGACCACCGTATCGACGCCGAACACCATCCAGGCATCCCGCTCTGCAGCTTGCCTTTCGATCTCATTGGTGACGAGGCCCGTCAATCGCACCAACGTGTTGCGCACGCCCACCCTGATCTGGCCGGCATTCACGAATGGATCCTTCTCAAGGACCACACGCACCGCTTCCGCGATCATGTCGGGGCTGTCGTCCTCCGGCGGGTTGACCTCAAGGCCGTTGACGACATCGCGCACGCCAGATACCCACCACGCGATGACGCCGGCCAGACGCTTGGAGGTCAAGCCCGGAACGCGCCCGTTGAGCGTCACCACGCCATCCTTGGCCTCGATGTCGATGTTGCCTTTGGCGCCGAGCGGCGCGCCGCGCATCAAGCGCCACTCGCCGCCGTCCAACTCGCGGATTTCGAGCGCCATGAAACTCGACTCTTCGATCAATCCATTGCGGACGTGAACGCGGAGCTCCTTGTCGGTCATGTGCGTTGCCGGCTTGACGTGCAGGCGGTCGGCGATGCCACTGATACCTGGAATGGCCGCGACCTTTTCGAGTGCCAGCTTCTTGGCGGCCACGTCCGGCACTTCGCCATCGAGCAGAACGACGCCGTCGGGATCCAATCGCAGCTCACGCAGATGGAAGGTCGGACCAAGTCGTGGCTGGCTTCTGAGTGCGGTGCGCACCCGGGCCTCGGTTTCGAGACGGTGATCTTCCGGATTCTGTTTGGTCACGACACTCTCCGTGTTAACGGGCGGGACATTGGGTCAAGCGATCACTCGGAGTTGATCGCCACGGAGCTGACACGCGGGATGCCAAGTCTCGCGAGGCCCTCGTGCGCTGCTGCCTTTGAACCGTCGATGTCAATAGCGAGGCAGGCGTCCTCGACGATCACGACGCCGAAACCGCTGCGCTGCGCGTCCTCTGCCGAATAGCGAACACAGAAATCAAACGCCAATCCGACCAGGAACACGCGCGCGAGACCGCGCTCCCGCAGGTAGCCGCCAAGACCCGTCGGGGTGGTGCGGTCGTTCTCGAAGAATGCAGAATAGGAATCGATCCCGCGATGATACCCCTTGCGCAAGATCAGCTCGGCGTGCGGCACTTGGAGGTCGGGGTGGAGCTCCGCGCCGGGGGTCCCTTGCACGCAGTGGTCCGGCCACAGCATCTGGCGGCCATATGCCAACTCAATCGGTTCGAACGGTTGGCGGCCGGAATGTGAGGAGGCGAACGATTGATGGCCGCGCGGGTGCCAGTCCTGGGTTAGCACCACGTGCTGGAAGCGACCGGCGAGGCGATTGACGAGCGGCACGATCTCGTCGCCGCGTGGAACTGCCAAGCTACCGCCGGGGCAGAAGTCGTTCTGGACATCGACGACGAGGAGGACGTCGTTGCCGTCGATCATGATCCGTTGGGTCAATTGTATGCCCTCTGGTGATTGGCCAAACGCCGATCGACATCCTGCGTGAAACGCTCGAGAGCGTGGCCAATTGCGACCGGGTAGGATGCATCGGTGTCAAGTTGGTGCAATGGTTCGGGCAGCTGCGCCAGACTTCTCGCGGCTTGCTCCCTGATCTCTGTGATCGGGCGCGCCGGCCCGAGGCGCCTGCCGCCTTTCATCACCGCCGCAATCAGCGGCTCGCCGGTCTGCAGGTCATCTTCCAGGGAAAGCACATCCCGGGACATCCGACCATCCGCGCCATAGCAGCGCCACACCTGTTTTCGGCCAGGCCAGGTCGCCTTGCCAGTCGAGTGCTTGCGCCGCCCGGTTCCGGCGTATTCCTGCAACTTGTAGGCGCAGTCGAGTGCCGGGACATCGAACGACGTGGTCAGGCTGGTACCGATGCCGAAGCCGTCGATCGGAGCGCCTGCTCGGCGGAATGCGGCAAGCTCGACCTCGTCGATCCCGCCGCTCGCGAAGATCGTCACATCCTTGAGCCCGCCCGCATCGAGAATTCTGCGAACACTTTTCGAAAGCGAAACGAGATCACCACTGTCGAGACGCACGCCGCGGATCGTAATGCCCTTTGCCTTGAGCCGCGGTGCGAGCGCCACGACCTTCTCCGCCGCCACCTCGGTGTCGTAGGTGTCGATGAGAAGGACCAGATTTTCGGGTCGCGACCGTGCGAATGCTTCGAACGCTTTCGTCTCGTCGTCAAACGCCTGCACGAACGAGTGTGCCATCGTGCCGTATATGGGAATATCGTAGAGTTTACCCGCCAGCATGGTCGCCGTGCCGGCATAGCCCGCGATGTAGCTCGCGCGCGCCGCCATGAGGCCAGCCTCGGCGCCATGGGCGCGCCGCAATCCGAAATCGACCAGCAGCTTTCCCGGCGCGAGCAATACGTGCCGTGCGGCCTTAGCTGCGATAAGCGACTGGAAGTGCAGGATGTTGATGAGGCGGGTCTCCACAAGCTGGGCCTGCGGCAAGGGTGCAGTTACGCGCAGGATCGGCTCATTAGGGAAGAACACGGTGCCTTCCGGCATGGCGTGCACGTCGCCGGTGAACCGGAGCGAGGCAAGGTGGGCGATCAGGTCCCTGCTGAAACGCCCGCTCTTCGTGAGCCAGTCGAGATCGGTCGCGGTAAACTGGAGGTTTTCCAGGAACTCGAGCGCCTGCTCGAGGCCGGCAGCAATCAGGAAGCTGCGATTGCGGGGAAACTTTCGCACGAAGAACTCGAATACCGCCGTCTTCGTTTCGCCGTGCTCCAAGTACGCCTGGATCATGTTGAGCTGGTAGAGATCGGTCAGCAGCGGGCTATGCGTCCAATCCATGCCACACGCCCTCCTGGAGCGGTCACCAGGTCCCAAGGAACACGTCCGGCTGATCCTCGGCCGGCCCGCTGTCCCTCCGAATTGGACCGTCTCGAGTTTTTCGGGCTGCCGTGCGGCGGCGTCGACCCGGCTATGCGCCCGCGCGAAACGATCATAATTTGTCGATCTCGGACGCATCGCAGGACTTGCCAAACAGCGACAGCGCTTCCTCCAGATAGTCGCTGACCAGTGGCTCGCCGAGCAGGTAGTTGGCTGTATGCTCCCTGTGGCTGCCGTGGGAGCGGGCGGCCTCCTCGCGGATCGATGGCCAATCGGCAAGCGTGCTGTCGTCCCGTCCAAGCCACACCAGCGCGACGAGATCGATCTGCTCGTCCTCCGACAGCGACGAGATGAACGTTCTCAATTCCTGCTCGACCGGATCGTCGGGCCTGTCCTCGAGTACCGAAATCATCTTGTCGTCGGTTTCGTTCGAGCCGGGGTCCGACTCCATCGGCGCGTCCTTGACGTCGAACTCACGGGACTTGATGATGATCCAGCACACTTTATCCAGCGGGATTGCGAGCGCGGGACCATTGTCGTTCTGGATCGAAGTCTGCGTCGATCGCTTGGTCATGTCGCTTTCTCCGGCCACAATTCACGCAAATTTTTGGGCAGGCGCTGCCGCACGTCGCTGATCTCGCCTGCCGAGATGCGGTTGTTGAGCAGGCGGAATACATTGCAGACGGCTTCCTCGGGATCGTCGATCGAATCGGGCTCGAAAGCCTCCTGGACTCTGGCAAGAAATCTCTCTTTGCTGCGTTCGGCAACGGGCGTCTTCGCCGGTTGCCAGCCTTCGTAGTAGAGCCCGCGCACCAGCAGCGGCAGCTGCGCGCCGAGCTGGGCCGCCTCGTTGACGTTGAGCCAGTCGCGCAGGGCTTGAAGTGTGACACGCAGCATCCTCCACGCGCGCTGCTCATCACCCCAATCCAGTAGTTTGCTCAGCTCGTGCACCCACTCGCGGGTGAGTTGAACCGTGTGGTCGATCGTTTGCAGATGTGCGGTCATGTCGGCCCTAGACTCCTTGACTGCGCGGTCTGGATGACTGCTTTCCTCATCTCTCCGCGACATTGTCGATCAATGGAATTCGCCACCGCGAAGGGCCCCCGATTTTCCGATACAATCCCTGAAATGCTTGGTACCCCTCGTTGCGCCCATTCACCTTGATGCCTGTCAATGCCACCCATTCAAGATACTGCTTTGCTTTTGCTATCGTCGCGTGGAGGCAAGATCGGCGAAGCACGGCAGTGAAACGTCTTCGGACGCGGATCTGACCCAGGCGATAAACCGGTCTACCTGTGATCCGCGACGGTCGGGCCCGCAGCTGTCACGCCTGAGCGCCCCAGGGGAGACCCAGAGGTGGAGGGCGGGCGGCGCGGGCCGCGAGATGCTCAATGATGGCCATGGCGCATCCGCCGTTGGCATTCGAGCCCCGATTTCCCGAGCAGGAGACGATGCGATGGCAACGTTCATCATGCTAACCCGCCTCAGTCACCAGGCTCTCCAATCGCCAATCTCTCTCGAAGACCTCAGCCAAGAGGTGATGGAGCATATTCGAGAGGATTGTCCCGGCGTCGAATGGCAGCAGAGCTACGTGGTGCTTGGGCCCGCGGACTATCTCGATATTTTCACGGCGCCCGACATCGAAGCTGCGATGAAAGTGGCAGCCGTCATCCGCACTTTCGGTCACGCGACGACGGAGATTTGGGGTGCCACGGACTGGGATACATTCACGAAGCTCATTCGCGAAAAAAGCCCGCCTCGGCAGCCGCGCTGATGCCGGTCCGAGGTGGCTGACAGCATACTCGAGCTTCCTACCAGTCGATTCCAGCCGTGGGTCGCGTCCGGTTTTCGGCTGGGTGTCGTGGTCTCGTCACCGGCAGATAAGTACCGGCACCGTGCTGCGCGTCACGACCTGATTGGCCTGGCTGCCGAGCAGAATGCGGGAGATTCCGCGGCGGCCGTGCGAGGCCATGACAATCAGGTCACAGCCGCGCGCCTTGGCTGCCTCAATGATCCCGTCCGCCGGAAACCGGTCTTTCACGTGTAGCGTCTCGCATGCAATTCCGGTCATTCTGGCCAACTCGGTCACCGCAGATAGAATCTGCGCGGCATTGGCGGCACAGCTCTTGTCGTACTCCTCGATTGGAAAGCCAAAGGCCATTTCACCAGAGACGACGGCGACCCACGACTCGGTCACGGTGACTGCCGTGGCTTTAGCGTTCAAGGCCTTCGCCAGCGCGAGGCCCTGCTCAACGGCCTTTTTCGCCAAATCCGAGCCATCGGTCGCGATCAACAGATGTTTGTACACGCACTGACCCCTTTGACGATGGATTCGAGGAGCACCCGGCGGGGACGGGCGCCGACTGCCCGCCTACTCACCTATGCAGTCCGATATCACTCACGCGACGCGCAGGTTGTCGACGACATTGGATACGCCTGGCGCCGCCCAAACAGCATCCTCGACCCGATCCATCTCCTCCATTGATTCGACGGTGCCCGAAAGTGTGACCGTGTCGTTCGCAACTGTTACGGAGATCTTCGAAGCCTCGACATCGGCGTGGCGCTGCAATGCATCCTTGATCGTGGCCTGGATGTCGGCCGCGGACACGCGCGGCTTCAACGTGATCAAATTGATCACGTCGACGACGCCCGTGATGTGCTCGACGGCCTTGAGGATAATGGAGCGCTGGTACTGCCATTCGACCTCACCCGTCAGGGTGACGATCCCGTTCTTGACCTCGGCCTTGAGATCATGGCCGAGCGTCGAGACGTTCCATTTGAGAACATTGGCAATGCGTTCGGCGAGCCCCTCGTCGGTGGCGCGATGCTTGCTCTGGAGGAGCACGTCGATGCTATTAACGACGGCAAGTACGCCTGCAACACGCTTCACGGCCTTCAGCGCGGCCACCTTCTGGCTGAAGGAAGGGACGTGGCCGGTCAATGTGGCCGCGCCTCTGCTGACACTGACGCCGATCTTCGCTTCGTCGATCTCGGGATCCCACTTCAATTCGGCGAGAACGTCCTGCTTGATCTGCGCGTCGGTTTTCATGAACTCGTGCTCCTTGCTCATCGCCGCCTTTCGACACATCAGCCCTTCTTGATTTCGATCTTCTTCTCGGCCTTGACCGCCTCGGGCTTCTTTGCCGCAATGACCTTGAGCACCCCCTTGTCGAACTTAGCCTCGAGCTTGTTCTCGTCGATCGTATCGGGCATGCGCAGCGTGCGTTCAAACGAACCATAGCTGCGCTCGGCCATGTAGTAGTTCTCCTTCTTCTCCTCGCGCTCGCTCTTCTTCTCGCCCTTGATGGTGAGCATGCCGTTGACGAGGGTCACAGTGACGTCCTTCTCGTCGACGCCCGGCAGATCGCACTCGATGGTGAGCTGCTTGCCATTGTCGTGGACGTCAAGTTCTGGAACCATCGTGTCGCGCCCGAAACCGCGACCCAGCATGGTCGGCCAGCGCGGCCAGCCATGCTCGAAGCGATCGAACACACGATCCATCTCGCTGCGCATCGTGCTCAAGAAATCGGCCGGACGCTGCACCTGCCCGCCGTTGCCTTTGGTCAGCTCGGTATTCGCCATGACTGTTCTCCTTCGCCTTGTTTGACGTGGTCGCAATCGTGTTGTCGCAACACAGTAGAACTTCAATGGCAGACCGGCCTGGGCTGTTCATTGATGGACATCAACTCCTCTTCCTCTGGCTTGCATGAGTATTGCAGCCGACAATTAAGCACTACGCGAAGAGCGCCCTGCGCAAATGGGTACTTGGAGAAAGCCGATGACGACCTCGTCGACGATCTGGTCACCCGGAGAGCATCACCGCCGTAACGCGCCGAATGCCCACCTCCAGCTATTCGCACTCAACGCCACTGCCGATCTGGGCAGGGCCGTCTCCCAGGCCCTGAAGCTTTCGTTGGCCGCGCATGAGGAGCGGGACTTCGAGGACGGTGAGCACAAGGTGCGCCCGCTCGATCCCGTGATCGGGCAGGATGTATATGTCATCCAGAGCCTGCACGGCGGGCCCACCGAAAGCCCCAACGACAAGTTGTGCCGGCTCTTGTTCTTCATCGGTGCGCTCAAGGATGCCGGGGCATCGCGTGTCACGGCGGTGGTGCCCTACCTGTGCTATGCTCGCAAAGATCGTCGCACCAAGCCTAATGATCCTGTGACCACCCGCTACGTGGCCGCCATGTTCGAGGCCGCCGGCACAGACGCGATCGTGACGCTCGAAGTACACAATCCGGCAGCCTGCGAGAATGCCTTTCGGTGCCGCACCATCACTTTGTCGGCGACGCCACTGTTTGTGGACTGGGCACGCAGGCTCACGGACGAGAGGCTGTGTGTCGTTTCCCCGGACACTGGCGGCGCCAAGCGAGCAGAGCTGTTCCGCGAGACATTGGAGGTGGCGTGC
Source organism: uncultured Alphaproteobacteria bacterium (assembly GCA_963741505.1). GTDB lineage: Bacteria > Pseudomonadota > Alphaproteobacteria > Rhizobiales > Hyphomicrobiaceae > JAKFWF01. The sequence continues at coordinate 240,842 of CAVUIJ010000024.1, forward strand.
GGCCGTCCAATCGGCAAAGCGTTTGCCGACAAGCACCGCAGCGCGGGCGTCATCTCCGGCGACCTTTTCGTCGGCGACGTTGCCGGCGCGACAGCCATTGTTATTGATGATCTAATCAGCACCGGGGGAACGCTGCTTCGCGCAGCGCGGGCTGCCCGCAAGGCCGGTGCACGTCGAGTCCTGGCGCTCGTCACGCACGGCCTGTTCATGCCTGGCGCCGGCGAGGTCCTGGCCGATCCAGCGATCGAGCGCGTCATCATCACCGATACGGTACCAACCTTCCGGCTGCCGTCGGGACCACTGCGTGACAAGGTGGAGGTCCTGCCCGCCGCGCCGCTGTTGGCAGAGACAATCGCACGCCTGCACGAGAAACGCGCTCTGACGGACCTCGTCGTGTTCTGATGAGCCGCTCGAGCGCCACAGCATCCTTTGCTGCGATCTTCAGATAGGCGCGTGCCGTGCGTGGCCACTTGTCCGGCGTGCGCGGGTTGGCCTCAAGCAGATGCGCGATCGCCAGTCTCGCCCGCAGCGTAGCGCGATGACAGCGATAGAACAGGAACAACTCCGGCGGCACCTTGTCCCGTAAGCGGTGCGTGATGCACTTTCGAATATAGTCGCCCACCCACGGCGCGCCGAGCCGTTCGCACTCAAGGGTCAGGAACGCCAGCTCGTCGAATGGATCGACGTGCCGCAGCTGCGCATTGAACTCCAGGCAGTCGATGATCCGGACCTCATCGTTCAGCCAAATGTGCTCGGGTCGCAAGTCGCCATGCCCATCGACAATGCGACGATCTCGGACTCGTTGACGGATCTGGCCCCGGCAAAGCTCGAGATACCGGCGTTGGGCGCGATCAATGCCGCGAACCAGGCTCGAAGGAAGGCCGAGCCGCGGTTCCAGCAGGATGCGACGGTTGTAGGCAAGGCTCCTGGCCCAAGCGGCGAGCTCGGCCGCTGCAGTCGTCATGACCGGCGGCGCATGCCGATAGAATACGGACAGCGTTTCAACCAGACGGTCAAGCTTTCGGATATCGACACGCCGCTCAACGATGGCATGTTCGAGAGTAGAACGTTCGCTGAGCCGCCGCATCACGACGATCCAGTCTACGACCTGACCCTCGCCGCCGATGCTCAGAGCCTGCCCAATGGTCGTCAGCGGTACCACATCGAGATAGACATCCGGTGCCAACCGCCGATTGAGCTGGAGTTCCGCCCTGCAGGCCGCCTCACGGCGCTCGACCGTGGAGAAGTCCAGATACGGAAAGCGCACCGGCTTCTTGAGCTTGTAGACTCGATCGCCTGCGAGCAGGACCCAGGACATGTGGGTTTCGCGCATGTCCACCCCGCCGCCGGGGACTGAACTCGCCAAATAACTGGCAAGCCAGGCGACCTTTTCCGCCAAGGTCGGCTCATCGCCAATTGCCGCGGAAACATTGCTAAGCACTGATCGACCTGCCTGCTGGGAACCTGGGTCGTGGGTTCAATTGATCGCAGGCAAATTCGCACGGCGGCCAACCGGATGAAAGCGAAGAAGGGGGCGCCGAATTTATCGTAGCAGTTTGCGATGCACCGGAACTTCTTCGGCTGGTTGAAGTAACACTCGACGTGGATGGGGTCACGATAGCGGGGGCCAGACCGCCTTGACTGAGATCATTGTGAGACGTGGATGGCAGCCACTTAAGTATTCACTGGAAAAGCGAGCGGCGGCAGCGCTGGTGAAGAGGTGGCGGCTTCTAATGGATGTGGAACCCCGGAGATATGCGTCGCACAGGGCAGCGGCACTGGCTGTCTCAGCCATCAAAGACATGGCGATGCGCGCGTCGAAGCTCAATGACGTTGCGTCGTTGACCTGGGGACTGCCATCGTTTCCTACACCAGCGCATATTTGTGAGGCCGTTCATCGCGCACTCGAGAAGGACCAGGATGTGGGCAAGTACACCCTGCCTGACGGGCTACCTGAGCTTCGCGAGGCCGTGGCGGCGGCGCACTTCAAAAGCACAGGAGTTCAAGTGTCGGCGGATCGCAATGTTCTTGTGACCGCCGGCAACATGGAAGGGGTCAGGATCCTGCTGGATACCGTGCTTGATGCAGGCGACGAGGTCATCGTCACTGATCCAGGATTTGCTTCTCACATTCACCAGATCCGCTTGAGTGGTGGGGAACCGGTCTTCTGGCCGCTCGGCGAGAAGCGAGGCTGGTCCATCGACGTCGAATCGCTCCAGGCCCTCATCACAGCGAAGACCCGGGTCATCCTGATCGTCACGCCATCCAATCCGACGGGGACGATTTTTCCGAGATCCGAGCTCGTGCGTGTCGCAGATATTGCGCGCCGTCACAATGTGCTGGTTGTGCTCGATGATCCCTATAGCCAATTCGTGTTTGGCAACCGCGACCGCTACTTCAATCTCGCTTCCCTCCCCGAATATGCAGATCACGTGGCCTACCTTTTCACTTTCTCCAAGTGTCACGCCATGAGTGGATGGCGCATCGGTTATGCCATCGTGCCCGAGGAGCTAAAGCGCCAGATGCTCAAGGTGCACGATGCCACGCTGATCTGCGCACCGCGACCATCGCAGGTCGCAGCCTTGGCTGCGCTCAACGGTACGGCCGAGCATGTTCGCAAGTTCTCAGACATTCTGGCGAGGCGCCGGACGCTGATCATCGAGCGACTTGAGCGCGTCCGTCATGTCTTCTCCCACGTTCCGCCGGACGGCGCATATTACGTCTTCCCCAAAATCGAGACAAAGCATCTGAACTCGGTCCAATTCTCCCTGGACCTGCTCGAGAAGGCGAGGGTCTGCGTCACGCCTGGAGCTGCGTTCGGGCCCTCCGGGGAGAGCCATGTCCGCATGGCCTTCTGCGTGTCGGAGCAGGAGATCAACAGTGCTTTCGACCGGATCGAGCAACATTTTCCCTCCTGATCGGGAGCGCGCGCATGGCGCGGCGACAGCAAGGGCACGACGAGATGCAGACCTGGAGCGGTTAGCAGAGGGTGGGCTATGAGCGATCGGATCATTCGCAAGATGCCGACATCCGGCCGCATCGCGCCCAACCTCGCCGACTATGATGCGGCATGCCGCCAGTTCTCTTGGGCGCAGGCGCAACGCGAGCTTGCGGGCTTGCCCGGTGGTCGCGGCGTCAACATCGCCTATGAGGCCGTCGACCGCCACGTGGAAACCGGTAACGGTGCCCGCACGGCCCTCAAGTGGATCGCCAAGGATCGGTCGACGAAAACGATCACCTACGGGGAACTGAGCAGCCTCACGAACCGGTTTGCGAACGCGCTGCACAGCCTGGGGATCCAACGAGGCGAGCGGGTTTTCAGTCTCCTTGGCCGCGTGCCCGAGCTGTTCATAACAGCATTGGGTACGTGGAAAAGCGGCGCGGTATTCTGTCCTCTGTTCTCTGCCTTCGGCCCCGAGCCGATCAAGGCCCGGATGGCGATCGCCAGTGCGACCGTGCTGGTCACGACCGAACGGCTATTCCAACGAAAAGTGGCCCCGATCCTCCAAGATCTGCCCACACTGCGCCATGTCATCATCGTCGGCGGTCGCTCGGGCGGCCAATCTTTCGATGAGCTGATGGCTTCCGCCTCTGACGTCTTCGATTGCGCGCAGACCCGGTCGGACGAGCTTTCGACGCTTCACTTCACCAGCGGCACGACCGGCAAGCCGAAGGGCGCCATGCATGTTCACGGCGCCGTCGTTGCTCATCGCGCTACTGCGCGTCTCGCCCTGGATATCCGTCCAGACGACGTTTACTGGTGCACAGCCGATCCGGGCTGGGTGACCGGAACCTCCTACGGCATCATCGGACCACTCACGGTCGGTTGTGCGGCCATCGCAGACGAAGAGGAATTCGACGCCGAACGCTGGTACAGCGTACTCGCCGAGCACAAAGTGAACGTCTGGTACACGGCTCCGACGGCGATCAGGATGCTGATGCGCGCCGGAGAGGATCTCCCCAAACGCTATGATCTGTCGGCCCTGCGCTTTATCGCCAGTGTCGGCGAGCCGCTCAATCCCGAGGCCGTACTGTGGGGTGATCGCGCGTTGGGCCTGCCCATCCATGACAATTGGTGGCAGACCGAGACCGGCGGCATCATGATCGCCAATTATGCGTCGATGGACATCAAGCCCGGCTCGATGGGCAGACCGCTGCCGGGAATTGCGGCGGCGATTGGGCGCCGGACGGAAAATGGATTGCAGCTCATCGAGGAGCCCAACGTCGAGGGCGAGCTGGTCTTGAAGCGCGGCTGGCCGTCGATGTTCTGCGGCTATCTCGGCGAGGAAGCACGCTACCGCAAGTGCTTCTCGGGTGACTGGTACCTGACGGAGGATCTCGCAACGCGAGATGGCGACGGGTACTTCTGGTTCGTTGGCCGCGCTGACGACATCATCAAGTCAGCGGGGCATTTGATCGGCCCGTTCGAGGTAGAAAGCGTGTTGATCGAGCATAAGGCGGTGGCCGAGGCGGGAGTGATCGGCGTGCCCGACCCCATCGCCGGCGAGATCGTCAAGGCCTTCGTGGCTCTGAAGCCCGGCTTCGCCGAGAGTGAAGAACTCAGTAAGGATATCATGGCGCATGCACGCAAACGCCTTGGCCCTGCGGTTGCCCCGCGCCTGATCGCGTTCCAGAAATCCCTTCCAAGAACGCGATCTGGCAAGATCATGCGGCGTTTGCTCAAGGCCCGCGAGCTCGGACTTCCGGAAGGCGACACCTCGACATTGGAGGGCAGCCAATGAGCAGCGGCGCCAAGGTCCATCTGACGCACGCACACGCCCTCGAGCTCCTGGGCCAGATGATCCTCATACGAGGCTTCGAGGAGAAGTGCGCAGAACTCTATAGCGAGCAGAAGATCCGGGGATTCCTGCATCTTTACATCGGCGAGGAAGCAAACGCTGTCGGTGTTATGCAGGCCCTGTCGCAGGACGACGCCGTCATCGCGACCTACCGAGAGCATGGTCATGCTCTTGCGCGAGGCCTTCCCCCGGCGAGGTCATGGCAGAGATGTACGGCAAGGTCGGCGGTTCCAGTCGGGGGCGCGGGGGTTCGATGCACATCTTCGACGCCAAGCGCCGGTTCTATGGAGGCAATGCGATCGTCGGCGGAGGACTTCCATTGGCGATCGGCTTGGCACTCGCCGACAAGATGCAGGGGCACAAGCGCGTGACATGCTGCTTCTTCGGCGAAGGAGCGGCCGCTGAAGGCGAATTTCACGAGTTCCTCAACCTCGCTGCACTATGGAAGCTCCCCGTCCTCTTTGTCTGCGAGAACAATGGTTATGCGATGGGGACCGCGCTCGCACGCTCGGAGTCCGAACCTAGCATCCTGCGGCACGCACAAGCCTATCGCGTTGAAGGGGAACAGGTCGATGGCATGGACGTGGTGGCTGTAGAGGTCGCCGCGAGGCGAGCGGCCGAGGCGATCCGTTCCGGTGCGGGCCCACGGTTCATGGAGAATATGACCTATCGGTTCCGTGCTCACTCGATGTTTGACCCCGACCTCTACAGGTCAAAGGCTGAGATTGAGGATTGGAAGAAAAAAGGTCCGGTCACGCGGTTTTCGAAATGGGCGCTCGATACGGGCTTGCTCAAACAGAGCGACATCGATGGCCTTGAGCGACAGGCAGACCATATCGTTGGCGCGGCGGTAGAATTTGCTGAGGCATCCCCCTGGGAGCCCGTCGAGGACCTGGAGCGTGACGTCTATACGCCAAGGCCGTCGAAGGAAGCTGCGGCATGAGCGATCGAAAGATCACTTACCGGGACGCAGTTCGCGAAGCACTCCGCGAAGCGCTGCTTCGCGATGAGCGCGTCTTCCTGATGGGCGAAGATGTGGGTCGCTACGGCGGCGCCTATGCATGCTCAAAAGGTCTTCTTGAGGAGTTTGGCGAGGAACGGATTCGCGATACGCCGCTCTCGGAGTCCGGATTTGTCGGGGCCGGCATCGGTGCCGCGCTCGGGGGCATGCGTCCGATTGTGGAGGTCATGACTGTCAACTTCAGCCTCCTTGCCCTCGATCAGATCGTCAACAATGCTGCCACGCTGCGACATATGTCGGGAGGGCAACTGTCGGTGCCTCTGGTGATCCGGATGGCAACGGGAGCCGGCAGGCAGCTCGCCGCCCAGCATTCGCATAGCCTCGAATGTTGGTACGCACACGTCCCCGGGCTCAAGGTCATTGCACCTGCCACCATTGCCGATGCGCGAGGCATGCTCGCCACGGCCCTCGCAGACCCCGACCCGGTTATCATCTTCGAGCACGCCACCTTGTACAACGAGCAGGGTGATCTGCCGACGACCGAAGACTTGGCCGTTGATATCGAGACCGCGCGCGTGAGACGCACAGGATCGCATGTCTCCATCATCACCTACAGCGGCAGTCTCCCGAAGACACTTGCGGCAGCCGAGAGTCTCGCGGCCGAGGGGATCGACTGCGAGGTGATCGATCTGCGTTCCCTGCGTCCGCTCGACGACGCGACGATCCTGGCATCGGTCACCAAGACGCACCGCGCTGTGATCGTGGACGAGGGGTGGCGATCGGTCGGCCTCGCGGCCGAGATCAGCGCACGCATCACCGAGAAGGCCTTCTTCGATCTCGATGGCCCTGTGGCACGCGTTTGTGCGGCGGAGGTTCCGATCCCCTACCCGCGCCACCTGGAGATCGCGGCCACACCGCAGCCCGACACGATTTCGGCGGCCGTACGCGGAGTCATGCGACGATGAAGGAATTCCGCATGCCGTCGCTTGGTGCCGACATGGACACCGGCACCCTCGTCGAATGGTTGAAGAAGCCGGGAGACGCGCTGAAGCGCGGGGATATCATCGCGGTGGTCGAGACACAGAAAGGCGCCATCGAGATCGAGGTGTTCGATGCCGGCATTCTAGAGACGATGCTAGCAAAGATTGGCGACAAAGTCCCTGTCGGGCACGTACTCGCAACAATTCGTTTAGCAGGCGAGGACATTGCGCCGGTTGCGACAAAGGCCGCCACCGAAATCCGAGCAGAGCCCGCGCCTCCACGTGTGCCATCCGTAGTTGCGCAGCTCGCTTCGGCGACGGCCTCTCCGTCTCGCACCAGGGCAACACCGGTCGCGCGACGCTTGGCTACGGAGCGGGGCATCGACTTATCGATCCTCACACCTGGCGCTGATGGCGTGATTGGCCTCGACGAGGTCGAACGAGATTAGCGTCGCCGCAACCAAAGAGCCGACCGGGGCATATAGACCTTGCCCAGATGCGCAAGGCGATTGCGGCCGCAATGGCGCGCGCTAATCGCGACATCCCCCATTACTATGTCTCTACGACCATCGATGTCACGCCGATGATGTCGTGGCTTTCGGCGCGGAATGCCTCTCGAGCTGTCGAGACAACGCATCCTCTATGCCGCGCCGTTGGTCCGCGCAGTAGCCTTGGGTTTTCGCAAGTACTCCGACTTGAATGGTTTCTATGAGGATGGACAGTTCAGGCGAGCCGAGAAAGTGAATGTCGGCGTCGCTATCGCAACACGCGGCGGCGGGCTGATCACGCCTGCAATCCTGGAAGCGGACACCTCCGACGTGGACACCATGATGATAAGGTTGAATGATCTGGTCAAACGCGTGCGCACCGGCGGCCTTCGCAGCTCGGAGCTCTCCATGGGCACGGTCACGCTGACGAACCTCGGGGAGCGGACCGCGGATGCGATCATGCCGATCATCTATCCGCCGCAGGTCGCCATAGTCGGCTGCGGGCAGATCAGGTCGCGGCCTTGGGTCGTCGACGGCGCGATCATGCCGCGCCAACTGATGGAGGTGACGCTCGCAGGGGATCACCGGGCAAGCGACGGCCGAGCCGGCGCTCAATTTCTTGCCTTCTTGGAGTCCCTGCTCGCCCAGCCGGAGGCCTTATGACGCAGCAAGACTACGCGAAGATCGTCACGGCTGCTCTGTTCGCGGTGGCGCCAGATCTGGAAGGCAACGAATTGATTCCGAACGAGACGTTTCGAGATCAATTCGAGATCGACTCAATGGATTTCCTGAATTTTGTGATTGGCCTCAGCAAGGCCACCGGCCTCGAGATTCCCGAGGCCGATTATGCTCAGCTGGAGACGCTCGATGATTGCGTGGCCTATCTGCAGCGGAAAATGAGCCGCTGAGCCAGGGGGTAGGCCCCCTATCATGGGCGCAGTGGAGCAACCCAACACATGTTCTGACTTTGACGCTTGGTTCCCGGATTTGATGGCTTCAAGTGCATCGAGGGCTCGCCGTTCTTACTTCAAGTGCCCGTCCTATGGCGCTCTGGGTCACCTGTGCGCATTAGGCGGCCCAACCGCCGGCAGTGAGTTTACCCTCAAGGTGAGATTGAGATAGCATTTCTGGGCGAACGCACGTGACGAGGGTGCGCGTCGCTCTAACGAGCTGGGGGCTCTTTCGCGATTGGACACTGTGTTGGAGGTCGCCAATGACCAAGGAGGAATTTGAACTGCTATTCGACACAGAAGTGGTCGAACCGCTGGCCAGGCGAGGCTTCAAGCGTATGGGCAAGAGCCTTTACACCACCGAAAACCTCGCATCGGTATCGCTTATCCGATTAGGTGGGCGTATGGCTCAGCCGGGCGCGATCGCGCATGTGCTTTGCTGCCGGATGTCTTTCATGCGTGATCGGACGGAGCGTGTTCCCGGCGGCTTCGTCCCAGAGCCTTTTGATTACCCGTTCAAACTGTTACCCAGCCAGCTTCCGGCCACGCTGCACTATGTGCCTCGCAACCTCAACTACGACCGCGAGGTCATCGACTTCCAGGGCCGCAGCAGCGACGCCGTGCGACAAGACCTAAGGCAAATCTGTTCGGCTATCGCTCTACGAGTCTTGCCATGGGCAGGTGCCTTGACGGCGGCAGCCGTAAAGCAGCAGCTCGTCACGTTCGGCGAGAACACCTGGTGTGAGAGGATGTGGATTGAAGATTGCAGCGACCACAACAACACCTGAGCCAGCGTCGGCCGCTCAAACTCCAGGCGGGTCAGGGACGGTAAGGCTAGAAGTGAACGTATTTGGCTTGCTCATATCCCCAGCTCCGGAAACGTTGTTGCAGTGCAGCTCATTTCAGCCCGGAGCCAGATTCGGACATCGGAACAAAGTTGCGGCTTAGGGAGCAGGCTGCGCAATGACTTTCCGCAGACGGGATTGGCGTTTGCCGTGCACCGAGATGCTGGGACGGACCGTTGCGGCACGCGCTGTCAACCAAAAAGGGCGAGCGCGGTAGCCGCAAGGATGATTACGACGCCAACAGGTCGCCGAAATTTACCGAGAGCCAACGCCCAGGACTTCATTCTATCGGGTATGCGGTCAGGATCGACGAACACAACTGTCGTCTCTGGCCAGGGAATTTCGGCTAATCTGGCTCCTTGCTCTGCCGAATACGTATGACACGGATCAATGCAAGGACAGAGCCCGATGCGATGATTTGCTAACGAGTTTGACTCGCGAGTTTGGAGGCAGACATGCCATTCAGTCGTCGCCTAATCTGTTTTGTGACGTCGCTGAGCGCCGCAATCCTAACGACCCTAGCTTGGTCCGCGACGGACGTATCGGCGCAAGTGCGGGGGCACGCGCCGGCACGATCGAGCCCTGCGGGCGTCGTCGCACGACCCGCGTCGCGCATTCCGATGGCGCGAAGTGTGCCCAGCATTCACAGGGCGGCGCCTTCAGGCCCAAGGGTGCGCATCCCGCAGGCCATGCGACGGCTGCCGAGCCCGTCCAGACGAATCATTGCGCCGCGGCTCCGCAGTCCGAGTGCACGCCGCATCCAGCCCCTGATCCAACGCCCGCATATTAGGGTAGCGCCGAAGGTCCAGCAACGGTTGCCGCTTAAGGTGCCACGCATCGTCACGCCGAAGGTCAAGACCATCGCGCCGCATGCAGCCCCGCGTGCCGTGCGCCCGACTTTACGGAAGTTGCCGGCGAACCTCTCGCTGGTGAGCCGAGGCTTGAAAAGGAATCCAGGTTCGGCCAAGCCCGCGGCCATTGCCCACAATCCCCGGCACAAGGCCGGCAAGGCAGGGTGGCGCCATGGGCACAAGCCCTTCTTCTTCAAGCGCGGCGGGCATCACTGGCGGCGGCACTATTACACTCTCCCGATCGGTGGGCTCTGGTATTGGTATTGGTATGACATGATTGCCGACAACGAACCGGAGGTGCTCGTCTACGTCGAGGATGGCCTGCCGGAGTGTGCCGAGGACGAGGACGAGTGCAGCGAGGTCGCGGCGCAAAGCGACATTCTGATCGCTCCCGCCATCCTCGAAGGACGCGCCACCGAGGAGATGATGGAGCGCTGCGCCGAACGCTACCGGTCGTTCAAGCGGGAGACCGGCACATTCGTAGCCTATAGCGGCGAAGTAAAGGTGTGCCGCTATCTGGAATGAGAAGGTGGAAATCGGTGATGGCCTGGCCTGGCGGCACCACACGGTCGGTCGCGGTGTCGACGAATTGCGCGCCGCCGACCGTTTTCGGGTCGCCGCAGCGACGGCCTCGCGCTACATGGCTCTCCAGCCTCGCTAGTACCCAGAGTCAGGAACAGGTAGTACGCATGACGATCGAGGATGCTCGCTGACCAGGAGGTGCGCGACGGCCGATGCCGTCGCATCGGACGAGCGTGCCGACGCCGCCAGCGAACTTCCTCGATCGCCCGAAGGGTCGCGTCCTGCGGGCGCCCGGTTCGTCGCGCAGGACCGCGATCAGGCGTGCTATCTGTTCCTGACTCTGGGTACTCGCCAACCAGGCCGGATGATGCCATGCTCCAGTCCCTCGACACCCTCCCCGTTCGCCCGCTCGCACCCGATCGCTCGCACGATTACGATCTCGTCCGGCGCGCCATCCGCTTTCTGTCCGAACAGTGGACCGAGCAGCCCGATCTCGACCGCCTCGCGCGGCACCTGGGGCTGTCGCCGGCGCACTGCCAGAAGCTGTTCAAGCGCTGGTGCGGGCTGTCACCTAAGGAGTTCGTGCAGGCGATCACCGTCGACCACGCCCGCAGTCTGCTGGGCAATTCCGCGAGCATCCTCGAAGCCGCGCACGAGGTCGGGCTGTCGGGCGGCAGCCGGCTGCACGACCTGTTCGTCGATCACGAGGCGATGACGCCAGGCGACTACAAGCGCCGCGGCGAGGGCCTCGACATCGCCTACGGCTTTCACAATTCGCCGTTCGGCGAGGTGCTGATCCTGGCCACGGACCGTGGCGTCGCTGGCCTGGCCTTCGTCGACGAGGACAAGAACCAGACACGCGGCCAGGCACTGGCCGACATGACCGAACGCTGGCCAGCAGCGCGCTACATCGAGGCGCCGGAGAGAACCGCGCCCTATGTCGCGCGCATTTTCGAGCCCGGCGCCTGGACGCCCGAACAGCCGGTGCGGCTCGTCCTGATCGGCACCGATTTCGAGGTCAGGGTGTGGCAGACGCTGCTCAAGATCCCGATGGGGCGGGCGGTAAGCTATCACGATATCGCCCGGCATCTGGGCAAGCCGCAGGCCTCGCGCGCGGTCGGCTCGGCGGTCGGCCGCAACCCGATCTCGTTCGTGGTGCCCTGCCACCGCGTGCTGCGCGGCGACGGCAGCCTCGGCGGCTATCACTGGGGCCTGACCCGCAAGCGCGCGCTGATCGGATGGGAAACGGGGCGGGTAAGGTCTTGAGCCGGCGGTGCAGCGTGCCCATGTCGGCTCAATACCTCGAACTGCCGGAGAGCCCGCCATGCTACCTATCATCGCCGCCGCTGCCTGGGGCATCGTGGTCGCCTTTACCGGCGGCATGCTGACCACCATCGGCCCTTGGTACTACGCTCTGAAGAAGCCCTCGTTCCAGCCGCCGGACTGGCTATTCGGCCCCGCCTGGACCGTGATTTTCGCCCTGGCGGCGACGGCGGCGGTGCTGGCCTGGCGCAATACCGCCGACGACGAGCAGCGGCGATCGATCATTCTTGTCTATCTGGTGAACGGCGTGCTCAACATCGGCTGGAGCCTGTTGTTCTTCAAGTTGCAGCGGCCCGACTGGGCGTTATTCGAGTTGATCGCGTTGTGGTTGTCGATCCTGGCGATGATCCTGGTGGTGCGCCGGTCGTCGATACTGGGCGCCTCGCTCCTCATCCCCTACATCGCCTGGGTGACGTTCGCCGGCGTGCTGAATTGGGCCGTGGCCAGTCTCAACGCGCCATTCTGAAATGCCGGCGGCGCACTGGACCGCTCGGACGCGCGCGGCTATGCGTGCATATCACCTTCGATATGAGCAGCGAGCCGCCCGATGACCGATCACGCCCTGACGATGCCGCTCGATCCGCAGTGGAGTGAGATCCGCGACGGCGTCAAACGCGTCTGCGACGGCTACCCCAACGCCTACTGGATGAAGCTCGACCACGAGGACGCCTATCCGTCCGAATTCGTCGGCGCCCTGACGCAAGCAGGCTACCTCGGCGCGCTGATCCCGGAGGAATACGGCGGCGCCGGACTGCCGCTGTCGGCCGCGGTCGCGATCCTGGAGACGATCCATTCGGAAGGCTGCAACGCGGCGGCCTGCCACGCCCAGATGTACACCATGGGCACGGTCCTCAAACACGGCAACGCCGAGCAGAAGCAGAAGTACCTGCCCGGCATCGCCGCCGGCACGCTGCGCCTGCAGGCGTTCGGCGTCACCGAGCCGACGACTGGCAGCGACACCACCCAGCTCAAGACGCGGGCCGAGAAAAAGGGCAACGACCGCTACATCGTCAACGGCCAGAAGGTCTGGACCAGCCGGGTCATGCACTCCGATCTGATGCTGCTGCTCGCCCGCACCACACCGGCCGACAAGGTCAAGAAGCGCTCGCAGGGCCTCTCCGTGTTCCTGGTCGACCTGCGCGAGGCCAAGGGCCGCGGCATCGAGATGAAGAAGATCGACGCGATGATCAACCACAACACCTGCGAGGTGTTCATCGACAATCTGGAGGTGCCGGCCGAGAACCTGATCGGGGTCGAGGGCGAAGGCTTCAAGTACATCGTCGACAGCATGAATGCCGAGCGCATCCTGATTGCCGGCGAGTGCCTGGGCGATGCGCGCTACTTCACCCGACGCGCCAGCGACTACGCCCGGGAGCGCGTGGTGTTCGGCCGGCCGATCGGGCAGAATCAGGGCGTCCAGTTCCCGATCGCGCGCGCCTATGCCGACTATGTCGCGGCTGACCTCATGGTCGCGAAGGCCGCCGCCCTGTTCGAGGCCGGGCGCGACTGTGGAGCAGCTGCCAACATGGGCAAAATGCTCGCCGCCGAAGCTGCCTGGAAGTGCGCCGAGGCCTGCATGCAGACGTTCGGCGGCTTCGCCTACGCCCGCGAGTACGGCATCGAGCGCAAGTGGCGCGAGACCCGCCTCTACCAGACCGCGCCGATCTCGACCAACATGGTGCTTGCCTACGTCGCCCAGCACATCCTCGGATTGCCGCGCAGCTACTGAGGCTACACAGGCGCCCGGCACTCACGCTTGTTTAGCCTCGAGCGGAGTTGCCGCTTGACCGGCAGAGGCGTCGTCCTAAAGTCTTGGCGATTGTCTGCGATCAACGGCTGTCAACCCGAGCCTGTCCATGTATGAAGCCGTCACACGCGGCATCCGCGTCCGCGTCAGCCCGCAGTTCAAGTCCGAGCAGTCGACGCCGGAGGAGAACTACTATTTCTGGACCTATACGGTCGAGATCATCAACGAAGGCACGGAGCCGATGCACCTGCGCAGCCGGCTGTGGCAGATCACCGATACGCGTGGCCATCGCGAGGAGGTGCGGGGGCCCGGCGTCGTCGGCCAGACGCCGCTGATCGCCGCCGGTGAGTGCTTCCGCTACACCTCGGGCTGCCCGCTACGGACGCCATCGGGGATCATGATGGGCAGCTACCAGATGGCCGACGAGCAGGGCAGGCTCTACGACATCACCATTCCGGCGTTCTCCCTCGACAGCCCCTACGTGCAGCGGCGCATGAACTGAAGGCACCCCCGATGGCAGCACAAGTCATTTCGGCCAAGGAGATGCTTGGTCGTCTCGTGGCGTTCGACACCACCAGCACCAAGACCAACATCCCGATGGCCGAATTCATCCGCGACTACCTCGCCGGCCATGGCGTCGAGAGCTTCATGGTGCCGGCCGAGAACGGCATTCACACCAGCTTGTTCGCAACCATCGGCCCGACCGGCATTGCGGGCATCGGCCTGTCGGGCCACATGGACGTGGTGCCGGTCACCGACCAGGCCTGGGACAGCGATCCCTTCACCATGGTCGAGCGTGACGGCCGCCTCTACGGTCGCGGCACCTGCGACATGAAGGGCTATCTCGCCTGCGTGCTCGCCGCCGTGCCGATGTTCAAGAAGTCCAGGCTCGCAACGCCGGTCCACATCGTCTTCTCCTACGACGAGGAGGTCGGCTGCACCGGCGTGCGCCCGATGATCGGCGAATTCGGCACCCGGCTCGCCAAGCCGCGCCTGGTCTTCGTCGGTGAGCCGACCAACATGACGGTGGTCGACGCCCACAAGGGCGGCGCCCGCTATCGCATCGAGCTCACCGGCCACCCGGTGCATTCGAGCAAGGCGCCGCTCGGCGTCAACGCCGTGACCTATGCCGGCGAGCTCCTAGCCGAATTGAACACCATGGCCGCCGATCTCAAGGAGCTGCCGCATAACCCGCGCTTCGAGCCGCCGTGGCATACCTTGACGGTGACCCAGTTCCACGGCGGCACCACGAGCAACATCGTGCCCGGCTCCTGCTGGATCGGCTGGGAAATCCGCGCCATGCCGGGCTTAGATCTGAAACCCTGGGAGGACCGCATAAAGGCGGCCGCCGCCCACCTCGTGCCGCAGATGAAGGCGGTCGCGCCAGAGTGCGACATTGTCGTGCGCCAGACCGGTTTCGTGCCGCCGTTCGGCGCCGAGGCCGGCTCCGAGGTCGTCACCCTGTGCCAGAAGCTCGCCGGCCAGAACGAGGTCTTTGCCGTCCCCTACGGCACCGAGGCCGGCCTGTTCCAGATGGGCGGCGTGCCATCGGTGGTCTGCGGCCCCGGCGACATCGCGCAAGCCCACACCGCCAACGAGTGGATCGAAACCGCCGAACTCGACAAGTGCATGGAGTTCCTGCAGCGGCTTAACGACTGGGCGACGGCGTGACGACTGACCACGGGACAGTTGCCGATTTCTACGATATTCCCATTGCATTGGTAGCCGACCCGAAATCGGCGCCTATCCCAGCCCGCCCATCGCCTCGGCGATCAGGCGGTAGCTCTTCACCCGCGCCGCCTCGTCCCAGGCCCAGGTGACGATTGCGATCTCGTCGACCTGCATGCGTTGCGCGAGGTCGCGGATGCGCTCGGCCACCGCCGCGCCGGTGCCGACGAAGGCGGTGCGGCGGAACTCGGCCATGCGCGCGCGCTCGTCAGCAGTGTAGTCATAGGCTGCCGCCGCGTCCGGGGCCTCGAGCGGCAGAAAAATGCCGCGATCGCGGAACAACCTGAAGCGGGCGCGCGAGGTGAAGTGAAAGTGCGCCGCTTCCTCGCTGTCGGCGGCGAGCGCCCACACGCACAACGCCGAATGCGGCTCGGGGTGGCGCTGGCTCGGCCGGTACATCTCGCGATAGATGCGCAGCGCCTGCGGCCCGCCGACGCCCTCGGTGAAGAACCAGGCGAAGGCGTAGGGCAGTCCGAAGTGCGCCGCTACCTGCGCCCCGTAATCGGACGACCCGAGCATCCAGATCTCGGGCGAGGTCTCGCCGGCCGGATAGGCGCGGACGCTGGCAAAGGGATGGCCGTCCGGCAACGGCTGCCCGGTCAGCCAGGCCTGCAGGTCGCGCACGTCATTGGGAAATTGCGCCGGGCGCTCATTGGCCAGCGGATTGAGCGCGAAGGCGGTGCGGCCATCCGACCCCGGCGCCCGCCCGAGGCCAAGATCGATGCGGCCTGGCGCGATCGCCTCCAGCACGCGGAACTGCTCGGCGACCTTCAGCGGCGCGTAGTGCGGCAGCATCACGCCGGCGCTGCCGACCCGGATGCGTGACGTCTTGGCCGCGATCGCCGCCATCAAGATCTCCGGCGCGGTGCCGACGATGGTCTCGTTGCTGTGATGCTCCGACACCCAGAAGCGATGGTAGCCCATCGCCTCGACGGTGCTGGCGAGCGCGATGGTCTTGGTGATCGCCTCGGCCTGCGGCCGGCCGGCATTGGCAACGGACTGGTCGAGGATCGAAAGTCGCAGCACGGGGATGTTCCTGCAGATCGGGTTGATCGAAGCTGCGGCGTATGTACCAGCCGCCAGGGCATGGAGCGCAATGAATTCCGTTACGCCGGCGCCGTCGGACCGCTGCCTGCGCGTTACGAAGTCTTGATCTGCCAGCCCGACCGTCTCACAGGGGTGGCGTCGGCACGTGGCGGTGGGCTATGGGCGGCGGGTGCTGACGCTGCCAGCCCATCCGTTCGGGATCAGCCAGCGCGCGCACTGAGCCGCCGCAACGCCGTCAAACGTCGAGTTTCCGGCGCACCTCGAAGATTTCCATGATGCGCGCACCGCGATGCGGGCCGTCGCACACGAATTGCCACTTGCCGCCGGTATAAGTATCGCAAAGCTTGACGCCCTTGATCAGGATCCAGTGGCCTTCGCGGCCCTTGTGAATCGCCAGGATATAGTGCGCCCAGGCATTGCGGGGCTTTTGCATCCACTGCCACACCGTCGGCCGCGCCTTGCGCTCGAGATGCATGAAGCTCGCCTTCAGCTCCATACCGAAGCCGAACACGGCGAGCGCGCCCTCGACCTCGGACGAATAAGTGCCGGTGATCTTGGTCTGGCGGCCGTCCGGCACCTCGCGCAGGACGCGGATTTCCTCCTCGACCCGGCTGATCGGATAACCGGTAATGGCGGCCAGCACATAGGGGCCGCAGAACGCAACGCGGCCGGTATCGTTCGCGACCTCGTTGAGGCTCGACGTGAGGCGCGCGACGCTACCCGTCTCGCTCATGGCACCTCTCCCGTGTTCGGCGTGGGCGTTCGGGCAAGTTTGCCTTAATGGCTCTTTACGAAACGTTAACGAGCGGCTCAAAGTGGCTGCCAACGATTGGGAGGAAAGCATGGCTGACAGCAAGAATAGCAATCCAAATCAAGGGTTTCTGCAAGGATTGCAGAGCTACGGCGACCGCGATTTCTCGATCTACATGCGCCGCGCCTTTGCCCGCAGCCAGGGCTTTTCGATGGCGGAGCTCGCCCGCCCGGTGGTTGGGGTTGCCTATACGCATTCGAAATTCAACCCCTGCCACCGGCACTTTCCCGAGCTGCTCGAGGCGGTGAAGCGCGGCATCACCTTTGCCGGCGGCCTCGCCCTCGAATTCCCAACCATCAGCCTGCACGAGAGCACGCTGGCGCCGAACTCGATGAAGTTCCGCAACCTCATGGCGATGGATACCGAGGAGATGATCCGCGCCCAGCCGATGGACGCGGTGGTCTTGATGGGCGGTTGCGACAAGACCGTACCGGCCCAACTGATGGCGGCGGCGAGTGCGGCTAAGCCCGCGATCCAGCTGATCGGCGGGCCGCAGATGACCTCGCGCTACAAGGACGATCGGGTGGGCGCCTGCACCGACTGCCGCAAGTTCTGGATGCGCTATCGCGCCGGCGACATGTCGTCGGCCGAGATCGAGGCGGTCGAGGGGCGTCTCGTCACGACGGCAGGTACATGCGCGGTGATGGGCACCGCCTCGACCATGGCCGCGATCGCCGAAGGGCTCGGCATGATCCTGCCGGGAACGGCTGCCATTCCGGCGGTTCACGCCGACCGCCTGCGCGCTGCCGAAGCGACCGGCGGCGAGGCTGTCCGCATGATCGCAGCCAAGCTCACGCCCGACCGCATCATCACCGCGAAGTCGGTCGACAACGCCGTGCGTATCCTGCTGGCGCTCGGCGGCTCGACCAACGGCATCATCCATCTCGCCGCGATCGCCGGCCGGGTCGGCGTCAAGCTCGACCTCAAGCGTCTCAATGAGCTCTCCGACACGACGCCGGTGCTGGCCGCGGTGAAGCCGGTCGGCAATGAATTCTACATGGAGGACTTCTTCGCCGCCGGCGGCATCGGCGCGGTGCTGCGCGAACTGAAGCCGCTGCTCAACCTCGACTGCCTGACGGTGACCGGCGAGACACTTGGGCCAGCGCCTCGCGTCGGAAGAAGGCCACTACGTCGACCGCCGCGTCATCAAGTCGGCCGCCGAGCCGGTCGAGCCGCAGGGTGGCCTCGTCGCCCTGTTCGGCTCGCTGGCGCCGGATGGCGCCATCATCAAGCGCTCGGCCGCGACGCCGTCGCTGTTCGAACGCGAGGGCCGGGCGATCGTGTTCTCGTCGCTGGATGATCTTGCCGCCCGCATCGATGCGCCGGACCTCGACGTCACGGCCGATGATTTCCTGATCCTGCAGAACGCCGGCCCGAAGAGCGCCGCCGCCATGCCGGAAGCCGGCTTCCTGCCGATCCCGAAGAAGCTCGCCCGCGCCGGCGTCAAGGACATGGTGCGCATCTCGGACGCGCGCATGAGCGGCACCGCCTTTGGCACCATCGTGCTGCACGTGGCGCCGGAAGCCGCCGCCGGCGGGCCGATCGGCCTCGTCGCGACCGGCGATCGCATCCGGTTGTCGGTCAAGGACCGCAAGCTCGATCTCCTGGTCGACGCCGCCGAGCTCGACAAGCGCCGCAAGGCCCAAGTCCTGCAGACTTCGCCCGAAGCGCGCGGCTACGGCCAACTGTTCTCCCGCACGGTGACGCAGGCGCCGGAGGGTTGCGACTTCGACTTCCTGCGGCCGGCGAAGTGATGGCCAATCGACACTCGAAGTCCGTCTTGCGAACGCTGCCGTTGCTGGCGGCCCTGATGCTCGCTGGAGGCATGATGTCAGACAACGCCAACGCGCAGACCAAGGCTGTGGCCGCCCCCATTCGGCCGATCGACTGGGGCGTGCCGGTGAAGCTCGACGGCGCGCCGAACCTGCATCGCGTGACGCCCGTGTTCTACCGCAGCGCCCAACCGTTGAGGCAAGGTTTCCCGGCGCTGCGGCGCGACCTCGGCATCAAGACCGTGGTCAGTTTGCGCGCCTTCCACTCCGACAGGAAGCTCGCCGCCGGCACCGACTTGAAGCTCGTCTCGGTGCCGATCAACACCTGGGACATCGACCGCACCGACGTTGTGCACGCCTTGGCCGAGATCGAGGTCGCATCGAAGCGCGGGCCCGTCCTGCTGCACTGCCAGCACGGCGCCGACCGCACCGGCCTCATCACCGCGCTCTACCGCATGCTGCACCAGGGCTGGACGCGCGAAGCCATCCTCGACGAGATGCGCAACGGCCATTTCGGCTATCACGCCGTGTGGGGAAATATTCCGCGGTTTTTGAACAAGGTGGATGTGGAGAAACTGCGCCGCAGCGTGGCGGTCAAGGTCTGCGCGATCGAGAAGGGGAGCGAAAAGGGGAAGGCGTGTGGCAAGGGGTGAGTGGGAGGTGAACAGCGCCATCGTGCGGTAGGGATTATACAAAAGCGGACATCGAACTGCCCATGATCAGCGCCGCCAAGACCATCGCCGACCACGTCCGCTTATGGGCATCGCGTCAGATGGCGATCTTCTCGCGGGCTCGATGGCATCGTCGGCCTCAATCCCATGTAACGCACGGCGCTCTCATCTTGGAGATTGAGCAACATTGACGCGCCCAGGTTTCCGGTCGTGTAAATCAGTACTTCTTCGTCACTAGCAGTGCATGCCAACTTCCCTCGACGCCATATCGGCTATGTCGACTTCCGCACGACCGCCCTGCGCCGGTAATCAATGCCCCACTGTCACTCCGGTCCAAACTGGATTGCCGAACTGATGACATCAGACAGCGCTCATTTCATGGGGTGCGGCGTGCCGCGTCATGGGGTTGGCTCACGCTTCGCTAAAATCGGTAAAGTCGATACTGGTGTTTTTAAGCACATTTGACATTTCTGTAGTCAATGCGTAAGCATTCACCGCTTACGTCATCAACTAGCCGGGTACGCTAACAATGACACCGCCTGACGATCCCGAACTTTCAGCAATGTCTCAAGTTCTTCAAGACGCTAGAAGCACTTGATAGTCCCGAGGCGCAGCACAGAGTGCTCGAATGGGTTGGCATTCGTCTCGGTCTCACGTCTCCCCAAGAACAGGAAGTTCGGCGATCAAAGCCGGAAGACAAGCGCTCCACTCAAGAACAAGCGCCTACGAGAGGGAACGATCAATACGGTGGCCAATAAGCTGGGCGCTAATTCGTGCCGTACGCTGCTGGTTGCAGCTGCGGCTTATTTGTCTCTTTATCAGGGGAAGGAGAAATTCACACGCGAAGAGCTTGTTGCAACAGCAAAAAGCGCGCGCCTCTGGAAGACCGACTATGGGTGCCAGACGTCCATAAACATTAATCGAATGTGCGATGCCCCGATGAGCTCATTGAGAAAAGCAAGGACGTTTATGACCTTGCGCCGAAGAAATCTGCTGAACTCGAAGGAGCGCTGAGCGAGTAATCGCGAGCCCAGAACTCGGCCCACCATACGGAGAGGTCGATGTCTTCGGCGCGACAGTTTTTGGCTCGCATCAAGCCCGCTATTCGTGCGGAAAGTGATCTGCCAGATTTCTTCACCTACTACCTGACGGTCGAGCTGTCGGAGCCTTTTGCGACAGTGAAGAGGGTCCGTGAGTGCTATGAAGCTTGCGATATGGGCGCACCAAGTTGGCTAGCATCTCATTTTTCCAATGGCCTGAAGAAACCACGGCGATATATCAAGGTCATGGAGGCTACCGTCTTGAGAACTCGCGTCGGGAAGAGATTGCCACAATGCTGGGCGAAGACGCGCCCGACGCGCAAACGAGTGCTGCGCTGAATCGGTTGGAAACCCAAGTCCCGGCAGGTCCGAAGAGAGAATTCCTCCACGAGACGATCAATTGCTTTAACGCCGGCGCCAACCGGGCGGCCATTGTAATGTGCTGGAACTTGGCGGCCCACCATATTCAGGAACATATTCTTGCTGATCGCTCTCGACACGCAGCGTTCGACGCAGCACTAGCGAAGAATACCGACAAGCGAGTCAAGATCACTGCGATCTCCAAGCAGGACGATTTCACAGAGATGTCGGAGGCTAAGTTTCTTGAGTTCTGTCGTGAAGCAGAGAATCATCACCGGGACGATTTTTAACAAGCTTAAGGGACGCCTTGAGGAGAGAAACGGCGCTGCACATCCGTCCGGCATAATCGTGAAACCTAAAGCCGCTGAAGTATACATCGAGGACTTAGTAGACAACGTCCTGCTGAAATACGCAGTGTGAAAGTGATCCCGCACGGCAAAATATTGTTTGCGCTCTTCTCATTCAGGTCGGTCGGTGTCCATCGTCAAGCGGACTTCGTAGAACGCGCTAGATGATAGCATGGTGGCCGCTGCAGCGGTGTCCGCAAACTCTGCATCGCATCCGCGCGCTGCATTGACGCTCGATAAATACTCAGCTCATCTCCCGCCTCCCCACAGCCGTCGTCCCGACGAAGGCCGATGTCGTTGGCGCTCGCACCCTCTCCCCCGCCCCTTCGGGGGAGAGGGCAGAGGCCGGCCCTCTTGCCGGCCGAGGGTGAGGGGCGGCCGCTTGCTCAAAAGCTGTTTTGCGCCGATTGCAGGTAATTGTTGCGTCTACGGAGCAAGTGGCTGCCCCTCACCCTAACCCTCTCCCCCTACGCGCGAAAGATCGCGCTAGGGGGAGAGGGGATGTTCGGGATGATCGGCGACAGTCACCGATCCCCACCGTCATTGCTGTGAGCGCGCGCTGCCCTGATTGGTAACTGTCCCCGATGCCCCGCTCCCACCTCCCCACAACTCGTCACCCCCGCGAAGGCGGGGGCCCACCCAAGCCGATGTCGTCGGCGCTGCCACCACACCTGCGCCTCACATCGGCGGTGCCGTCGAGCACGGTGTCTTGGTTCGCGTCGTATAAATCCGCCCACGCTGGGTTCATGCTCTCGATCAGCCGCAGCTTCCAGACCCGGTTCCAGTTCTTGAGCTGCTTCTCGCGGCGAATCGCGGTTTCCATGTCGGGGCGCGTCTCGTAGTAGACGAGCATCTTGGTGCCGTGCTTCTCAGAGTCTTTCCGCTTGAGGTTGAACCAGAAATTGGCGCTCGCACCCTCTCCCCCGCTGTTTCGGGGGAGAGGGCAGAGGCCGGCCCACTTGCCGGCCGAGGGTGAGGGGCGGCCGCTTGTTCAGAAGCTGTTTCTCGGTGATTGTACGCTGTTGATTAGTCTACGGAATAAATGGCCGCCCCTCACCCTAACCCTCTCCCCGTACGCGCGAAAAACGCTACGGGGAGAGGGGAAAACGCGGCGCGCCGCTTCGGGTAAATCGGGGACAGTTGCCGACCTGCGCCTCTGTCGCGTCCCGGCAACCGGTGATCGGGTCGGTAACTGTCCCCGATCTGGCCCCGATCTGGCACGAATTCACCATTTCACGACTTCGCGAAGCACAGACTTATCCACGCCTCGCCACTCACGCGCATAATCACCCTCGACCGATACGAATGAGGGGCCGTCAACCGGTGGCGACCATTGAAGGCGTATCTGGTTGCAGGTCGGCAGGTACAGCAGGGGACGCGCCCCTGGCTGCCGAGGCTCGTGGCACCAGCGTCGTGGAACCCGGCGTCCGTACGTAATTCGGAGGAATGCTGCCAGTATGCCTAAAATCCTGCGGTGAGGCGGCCCGAAGCTGTCTTGTTACCCATGCGGAATGCCCGCAACGGCTTCCGGCCGCCTCCCATCCCCTCGGCGTTTCCGCGCACGAGACGGCGAAGGTGTGTCCGGAATTAGGAGAAACAACACATGCGCGAGCCGCCAAGCAAGCTGGAGCTGTATTTACAGATCCATCGCATCGATGGGAAGCTGATCCAGCTTCGCAGTCGGTCACGCGGCCGGCGGCACCACCCGCGCCCGGCACTGCGGTCGAAGAAGCCGAAGCATGCTGTCGTGGCGGCGTTCTATGCGGCGCAAGCGCAAGCGAAACGGGAAGCGTTGAAAATTTGGCCGGTCAAGCCGTAGCCGTCGGCGAGGACAGTTACCGATTTGAGAGACTTGCGCGATCGAGCTACACTATTGCCAATCGGCAACTGCCCCCGTCAAATCCCCGTCATGCCCAAATTCACCGCCTCCCTCCTCTCGTTCGACGTGTTCGGCACGCTGATCAGCGTGCGCGATGGATCGTACGATGCGTTCCGCTCGATCCTCGCCGAGGCGAACGGCGGCCATGTCGACGTCAAGGCGTTCTGGGAACATTGGGAGCACCGCAACATCGCGCATTACGTCGAACCCTACCGGCGCTATCGCGAGATTTGTGAGCTGTCGCTGGCGGAAACGTTCGCACACTTCGGCTTGCATGGCCGGCCGAGCCTGATCGAGCGCTACTTCGATGCCTTCTCGGGCTTCGAGCTCTACCCCGACGTGACGCCGACGCTCGATTGCCTGTCGCGCAGCCACAAGCTCGCGGTCGTCTCGAACATCGACGACGATCTGCTGGCGCTGACGCCGTTGCAGCGCAATTTCGACCTCGTCTGCACCGCCGAGCGGGCGCGCGGCTACAAGCCCGACGGCACCTTGTTCCGCTACCTGATCGAAAATGCCGGCGTCGAGAGAGCTGAGATCTTCCACTCCGGCCAGTCGCAGTTCACCGACCTCGTCGGCGCCAAGCCGCTGGGATTGCGCGTCGCCTGGATCAACCGGCGCGGCGTCGCGCTCGACCAAAAAGTGCCGCGCCCCGACATAATTCTAGCCGACGTCGCCGGGCTGCTCCGCCACCTCGCATGAAGCAGCGGCGTTCACCCATATACCTTCTTGATCCATCCTCCCGGTGCTCCGATGGAGTAGAGCGCCAGGCACGTCAAATTCCTGGCGACCCGCGCCATATAGCCGTCGCGCTGGTAGCGGGCGGCGCTCGTCACCGCGCGCGTGCGCAAGGTGAGAATGCGGCGGCGGCCGAGGCGGCGAACGATGTCGACATCCTCCATCAGCGGCAGCGGCCGGTAGCCGCCGACCTCGTCGTAGAGCGCGCGCGGGATCAGCAGGCCCTGGTCGCCATAGGGCAGCCTGAGCAGGCCCGAGCGCACCGCGACGCCGGCTTCGACGATCCGTGGCATGAGGCCCAGATCATCGAGGCAGAAGCGGAAAGCGGCGGCCGTTGGCGGCCACTTGCCGGCCTCGACCCGCTCCATCAGGTGCGCCGCCTCGCGCGCCCAGCCGCCTTCGAGCACGGTGTCGGCGTGCAGAAACAGCAGCCAGGGCCCGCGCGCCGCCGCGGCCCCCGCCGCCAACTGAACACCGCGGCCGGGTGCGGCCTTGACGATCGTCGCCCCCGCGGCGTCGGCAATACGCAAGCTGCGATCGGTCGAGCCGCCATCGACGATGATGACCTCGCGCACGGTCCCCTCTACCGCTGCCGGGATCAGCGCGGCGAGGGCGTCGCCGAGGGTCGCCTCGGCATCGAGTGTCGGGATGACGATCGAAATCATGCGGCGAAGGCCATATCACAACGCCGTCAAATCCGATAACCGGCGATCGATGTCGTTTTGTTCTTTATATGTTCTCGACAGTGTGCTAGCTTTTTTGCGATGGATCGAGCACCGCCGAGAGCAAGCGATATGCGCGCCGCGCCACACGAACTCGTTGATGCCGAGCGGCGGCGCGGTCGTGGCGCGCGCTCAAACCGTGTCGGCCGCTTCGAGGCCCAGGCGCGGCAGGCGATCGATGATGGCTGGGACAGCCTCGCAACCCTCGACGCCTTCAAGACCGAGGTCAGGGTCGAGCCGGCCAAGAGCATCATCTCGACCAACGACAGCCCCGACATCTCCTTCGACCAGTCGATCAACACGTATCGCGGCTGCGAGCACGGCTGCGTCTACTGTTACGCAAGGCCCGGCCACAGCTTTCTCGGCCATTCGCCCGGACTCGATTTCGAGACCAAGCTGTACGCCAAGACCAATGCTGCGGCGCTGCTGGAAAAGGAGCTCGCGGCGCGCAACTACGTTGCCAAGACGATCGCGCTCGGCGCGGTCACCGACGTCTACCAGCCGATCGAGCGCGAGTATCGCATAACGCGAGAAATCCTCGAGGTGCTTGATCGGGCGAGCCACCCGGTCGGCATCGTGACGAAGTCGGCGCTGGTGGTGCGTGACATCGACATCCTCGAACGCATGGCGCGTCGCGATCTCGTCAAGGTCGCGCTGTCGGTGACGACGCTCGACCGCCAGGTGGCTCGCGCCATGGAGCCGCGCGCCGCCACGCCCGCACGCCGGCTCGATGCCATCCGCCAGCTGAGCGAAGCCGGCATCCCGACCCAGGTGATGGTGGCGCCGATCATCCCGGGCCTCAACGACCACGAGATCGAGGCCATCCTCGACGCCGCGCACGATGCCGGCGCGCGCGATGCCGGCTACGTGCTGCTCAGGCTGCCGCTGGAGCTCAAGGAGATCTTCCGCGAGTGGCTCGCGACCGAATTCCCCGATCGCGCGTCGCGGGTGATCAACATCCTGCGCTCGATGCACGGCGGCCGGGATTACGTGGCCGAATTCGGTATGCGGCAACGCGGCAGCGGGCCCTACGCCGACCAGATCGCGGCGCGGTTCCGGCTCGCGCTGAAGCGACGCGGCATGAACAAACGTCATTTGAAATTGCGCACGGACCTGTTCCGGGCGCCAGTGCCACAGGGAGGACAAATGCGACTGCTTTGATGGTCGGGTGCTTTGACGATCGGGCTCGCCGTCCGCACAGTACGGCATGGCGAGGGGCGATTCGACATTGCGGGCTTCTTTCGAGCTGGAAGAGGTATCGCTGCGACTGCACGGCGGACCGATCTGCGGCGTCGACGAGGCCGGCCGCGGGCCCTGGGCCGGGCCGGTGGTGGCGGCCGCCGTCATTCTCGACCCCGGCAACATCCCGCCGGGCATCGCCGACAGCAAGGCACTCGATGCCGACGCCCGCGAGCGCATTTATCCGCGCATCGTCGAATCGGCGGTGGTCGGTGTCGGCATCGCCGATGTCGAGCGCATCGACCGCGACAACATCCTGCACGCCACCATGTGGGCGATGCAGCAGGCCGTAGCACAATTGCCGAGCGTGCCGCGTCTGGCGCTGATCGACGGCAACCGGTCGCCGCTGCTGCGCTGCGAGGCCCGTGCCATCGTCAAGGGCGACGCCCGTTGCCTGTCGATCGCCGCCGCCTCGATCATCGCCAAGGTCAGCCGCGACCGGCTGATGATCGCGCTCGGCCGCGAGTGGCCCGACTATGGCTTCGAGCGCCACAAGGGCTACGGCACGCCGGAGCATGCGGAAGCGCTGGCCCGGTTCGGCGTCACGCCCTATCATCGCCGTTCGTTCAAGCCGGTGCAGCTGGCCCTCGGCCTGGTTTGAGGGCCGCCGGGGCGAGTGCGTGCCGATCGCACGCGAGGCCCGCGCCATGACCAATCCCGCCGATCTCTCCGCCGCCGAACTGCTCGACGCCTACGCCGCCAAATCGCTGTCGCCGGTCGAGGTGATCCGCGCGGTGATCGAACGCATCGACCGGCTCGAACCGAAACTGCACGCACTCTACGCCTTCGATCCGGATGCCGCGCTCGGGGCGGCGCGGGTCAGCGAGCAACGCTGGCAAGAGCGAGAGCCGCGCGGTCTCGAGGGCGTGCCGGTGACGGTGAAGGAGAACATCCGCTCCAAGGGCACGCCGGTGCCGCTCGGCACCGCGGCGTCGATGCTCACGCCCGCCGCCGACGATGCGCCGCCCACCGCCCGCCTGCGCGAGGCCGGCGCCGTGCTGCTCGCCAAGACCACCATGCCCGACTACGGCATGACCTCGTCGGGGCTGTCGAGCTTCCATCCGCTGACCCGCAACCCGTGGGACCTGTCGAAGAACCCCGGCGGCAGCTCGGCCGGCGCCGGTGCGGCGGCGTCCGCCGGCTATGGCCCGATCCACATCGGCACCGACATCGGCGGCTCGATCCGGCTGCCGGCTGCCTGGTGCGGCGTGTTCGGCTTGAAGCCGAGCTTCGGCCGGGTGCCGATCGATCCGTCCTACTTCGGCCGCGTCGCCGGCCCAATGACCCGCACCGTGCGCGATGCCGCCATCGCCATGCGTGAACTGGCGAGGCCCGACGCCCGCGATGCCATGAGCCTGCCGCCCTCGAACATCGACTGGCTCGCGCTCGACCACGATGTGAAGGGCCTTCGCCTGGGCTTTCATCTCGAAGCCGGGGCCGGCCTGCCGGTCGATCCGGAAATCGTCAGCGCCATCGAGGCCGCCGTCAGACTGTTCGCCGATGCCGGCGCCATCGTCACACCGATCGAGCCGTTCTTCACCCGCGCCATGCTCGACGGGCTCGATCGCTTCTTCCGCCAGCGCGCCTGGCTCGATCTCGAAGCGCTGCCGCCGGATCGGCGCGCACGCGTGCTGCCCTATATCCGCGACTGGGCGGCACCGGCCGCGCACTTCACCGGTGCCCAAGTGTTCGACGGCGTCAACCAGATGGTCGCGATGCGAAACGCGGCGGTGGCGGCGCATGCCGATTTCGACTTCGTGCTGTCACCGGTGGCGCCCTGCGTCGCCTACGCGGCTGAGCTCGCTTCGCCGATCGATGATCCGGCGCGCCCGTTCGAGCACATCGCTTTCACCCTGCCCTACAATATGAGCGGGCAGCCGTCGGCCTCGATCAACGCCGGCTACACACGCGAACGGCCTGCCGATCGGCCTGCAGATCACCGGCCGCCGCTTCGATGATCTCGGCGTGCTGCAATTGGCCCACGCCTTCGAGCGCCTGCGGCCGGCGCAACGGCCGTGGCCGAACCCATGATCAGTCTATGTCGCGCGCGGGCCATGCGTGCGCGGCCCTTGCCGCAAGCGACCCGGCCGGCGTAACTGGTTGAAAGCGAAATCGGGCGCGCGGCCAGGGAGGCCATCGGTCATTTCACAGCGGCTCAAGGACAAGGTGGCGCTGATCTTCGGCGCCGGCTCGATCGGGCCGGGCTGGGGCAACGGCAAGGCGACGGCGGTGACGTTCGCCCGCGCCGGCGCCAAGGTCGTCTGCGTCGACGTCGGCCTGGCGGCGGCGCAGGAGACCGCCGGCATCATCAAGGCAGAAGGCGGCACGGCGTTGGCACTTGCCTGCGACGTGACCAGGTCCGATCAGGTGAAAGCCGCCGTCGACGCCACCATCGCCAATTTCGGCCGCATCGACATCCTGCACAACAACGTCGGCCACGCCCGGATGGGCGGACCCATCGAGCTCACCGAGGCGGAGTGGGACCGCGAGCTCGACCTCAACGTCAAGGGCGTGTTCCTCGCCTGCAAGCACGTGCTGCCGGTGATGCTGGCGCAGCAGAAGGGCAGCATCATCAACACCTCCTCGGCCGCCGGCCTGCGCTACGTCGGCTACGACTATGCCAGCTACTACGCGGCCAAGGGCGGCGTGAACCAGCTCACCGTCGGCCTCGCGCTGCAGTATGCGAAGCAGGGCATCCGGGTGAACGCGATCTGCCCCGGCCTGATGGACACGCCGATGATCTACAATCAGATCACATCGGCCTATGGCAGCCAGGACGAGATGATCGCCAAGCGCCACGCCGCCTGTCCGACCGGCCGCATGGGCACCGGCTGGGACGTCGCCAATGCCGCGCTCTTTCTCGCCAGCGACGAAGCCGGCTACATCAACGCCGTCATCCTACCGGTCGACGGCGGCCTGACCGCAAGGGCGATGTGAGGGGTGGTGAGGGCCGAAGGATGTGTCATGACAGGCGCGTGTTCCCTCTCCCCGTACTTCAACGGGGAGAGGGGCAGGGTGAGGGGCAGCCGCTTGTTCGACTGGATCGAGGCCTTGAAGCAATCGTATCGCAAGCTAGCTCAGAAGTAGCACGCAGCGCCCGATCGACGGGCGTCGCGAATGACCCAATTGAGACATCGGCACTGAACGCGTAACAATGGCCCCACGCTTGTGGGATTAGTTTGCGAACTTGATAATCTGCGAGGCGACGGCTCCATGCGCGCGTACGGCCCGAGATGACTGATGACCGTTGATAGGTTCAAAGAGCATCTAAAGACGTTCATGGTCTTCGGCGGCTGGATGGTGCCGCTCGCTGCGTTTCTCGTTGTTTGGGACAGCGAAGGCTTCAAGGAATGGAAGGATCCCCGGTCTTACTGGGCGGAGAAGGTCACGAGCGGGACCGCTATGTCCAAATTTTATGCGATGGAGGTGAAGGACTGCCGTGAGCATCACTCTAAGCTGATCGCACCGGATGCGCGGCGCATCTGGGTCGCTCAAAAAGAGCTTGAGGGAATGAGCGCGGTAGAAGGAGCGCGCGACTACGAGATTTCAGTGAAGGCAAGCAAGGATGCATGTGAGGCGTTCGTTGGCATCCAACAGCTCAACACGCTGAAGTACGAGGAAGCCGAACGGAAGCTGGATGCTGCGAAGTAGAGCGTGCAAACGCGAGGCTGGCGTCCAATGCATACTGTTGCACAAATGACTCCAACGTCGAGAAGCGCGCGCTGTGCCGCCGCTGTTCCAGGACACGTGCACTTGCGCCGCGGCGAACAGCGTGAGAGCGCCGAAGTTCAACTTAGCCCAGCGCAGCAACGGTGTGCTTCCTCCAAAGCGTGTGGCGCTCAAAACCTCATCGTCGGAACAGATCGGGTGAAGTCGCGGTCATCTATGCAAGGCTTTTCACCGGTCTTCGTCGCCCGGCGCTTCGCCTTGGCCGATGCCTCGCGTTTCTCTTCAATGGGTAGCTTTCGGAAGCTGTGTTGAAAGCTGTCTTCGACCACGAACTCATCGGCGGAAGTCGGCTGTCGGTTCTTGGATCATATGTCTCGCACCAGTTGTGCATCGGGACCGCCTCATTGCGCATGCCCTTGGAAAAATATCATGCCGCTGTGCAGTTGGACAGATGATCGGGCGATCTTACTGTGGCCTCGCGGCCACGATCGACGCCGGTCGGCGGCGCCCCTGTCAGCCCTTGCCTCCACAGGCCGCACCCTCAGCAATTAGGACCGGCGACGCGTCGAGTGTGACACGCCGACATAGAGGTGATGAACGCCTCACCAATGCCAGACGTGCCGAAGATGTCTCCTGCTGACCCATCTCGCCAATCACCCAATGGCGGCGGCGCGCTGAGCGGCGGACACGCTTTGCCAACACAGCGCAAGCGGCTTGCCTTCTCCCCGTCGTCCCCTCGCACCCGAGAGCACCCCGTAACTCATTCGATCAGCTCACTCGCGAACGCCTGCAGCGCCGGCGGCACATCGAGGCCGAGTGCCTTGGCGGTCTTCATGTTGATCACCAATTCGAACCGGGTCGCCTGCTGCACGGGCAGCTCGGCCGGACTGGCACCCTTCAGGATCCGGTCGACGTAGGTGGCCGCCTGCCGCGACAGATCCAGGTGGTTGGGCGAGTAGCTCATGAGACCGCCAGCCACGACGTTGTCCCTGGTCCCGAATATGCTCGGCAAGCGGTTCTTCAGTGCGAGTGCGGCCAGCTGCGCCGGCGCATCCCGACCACGAACGGTGAGCGAGCTGGCAAAGACGACAACTGCCCTCGCACCTGCCTGTGCCATCGAAGCGAACGCGCCTTCGAATTCCTCGACGGTTCGCACCGAGGCAAGTTGCAGCTCGACCCCGAGTTTTGCGGCCGCGGCCTCGATCGCCTGCAGGTCGGAGCGGTGGGAGGGCGCGGTCGGACTGAAGAGCACCCCGATGCGCGTCGCACTGGGCGCGATTTCCGTCAGCAGACCGAGCCCCTTACCGGTGAACTCGGTCTGCAGCACCGCCAGCCCGGTGATGTTGCCGCCGGGTCGGGCGAGGCTCGCGACGTGGCCGACGCCGACCGGATCGGCGTGGGTTGCGAACACGATGGGGATGGTGCTGGTCGCTTCGCGGGCGACGTCGACCTCGGTCGAGGACGTCGCGAATATGACGTCGGCGTTCGAGCCGACCAACTCGGCTGCAGACGCGCGCAACCCATCCACCGTTTCCGCCCAGCGAAACTCGATGACGATGTTCTTGCCCTCGACATAGCCGAGGTCACCTAGGCCGACCCGCAGCGCTTCCACCCGGCTCGCGGCTGCAGCTGCAGTGCCGAAGCCCAGATAGCCGATCCGCGCGGTCTTCGCCGGCTGCTGTGCCCGGGCTCCGAGCGGCCGAATTGCCGCCGCGCTGCCGAGGAGTGCGATGAAGTCCCGCCGTCTCATTCGATCACCTCGTGGGCATCCTCGCACAGCAAATCAGATAGCTTGGCGACGACGAGCGTCATACTCATTTTTCGCAGCAGCAGGTGTGGGAATCCTCACAATCATGGCAGAACCGCATCAATCCGAGGAACACCCATAACGGGTGAAGTGTTCCCTCACCTACTTGCGGGAAGAGATGGCGGAGGACCACCCGCCAGGGTGTTCCAAGCATGTGCAGCCCCTCGCTCGAACGCCCCTGTTCCTCGCCCCGCATGCCTCTCGCCCGGCCCGCTGTGAATGATTTCCGCGCGGTGCCGCCGCCTGACCCTAACCCCCTGCGCGCTCACCGCGCCAGCGCACTAGCCGAACGCTACGGATGGCATTAGAGGGATGGCATGAACTCGTCTTCAGATCATCCCATAGCCCAGATTTGCGTTCTCGACGGCAGCCGCCCGGCGACGGCCGGCGATCGCGGCAGCGTCATCGCCATCGGCAACTTCGACGGCGTCCATCGCGGCCATCAGGCACTGCTGCAATCGGCCCGCGACACCGCCGCCACCCGCCACGCGCCGGCCGGCGTGATGGTGTTCGAGCCGCACCCACGCGTGTTCTTCCGCCCCGACATCCCGCACTTCACGCTGACACCCAGGGCCCGACAGCTGCAGCTGTTCGAGCGCTTCGGGCTCGACCTGGCGGTGATCCTGCCGTTCGACAACGCGCTGGCGCAGATGCCGGCGGAAGCTTTCGTCGATGAGATCCTGGTCGCCCGCCTCGGCGTCGGCCATGTCGTGATCGGCTATGACTTCTCGTTCGGCAAGAATCGCAGCGGCAAGGCGGAAGCCATGCGCGAGTATGGCTGCGGCGAAGGGCTTCGGCGTCACGGTGGTGGCGCCGGTCGGCAACGGCGGCGCCGTGTTCTCGTCGAGCGCGGTGCGCGGCCTGTTGGCCCAGGGCGACGTAGCCGGCGCCAACCTCGCGCTCGGCCATCGCTGGCAGGTGAGGGGAACGGTGATCGGCGGTGCCAGGCGCGGCACCGGCCTCGGCTTTCCCACCGCCAACGTCGCCATGCCGGTCGGCACCAGCCTCGGCCACGGCATCTATGCGGTGTGGGTCGATGTCGGGGGCAAGCGCCATCCCGGTGCCGGCTACTTCGGCACGCGGCCCCAATTCGACAATGGCGCGCCGGTCCTGGAAGTGTTCCTGATCGATTTCGACGGCGATCTCTATGGCCGCGAAATCGCCGTCGCTTTCGTCGATTTCATCCGCCGCGACGCCACCTTCGACGATCTCGACGCGCTCAAGGCCCAGATGCGCAAGGACTGCGCGCGGGCGGTCGAGATCCTGACGCAGAATGCCGCCCGCGATCCCCTCGCCGGGCTGCCACTCGCCGGTGCGTGACCAAGCGGCCGCGCCGCGCTATCC
Source organism: uncultured Alphaproteobacteria bacterium (assembly GCA_963741505.1). Taxonomy (GTDB): domain Bacteria; phylum Pseudomonadota; class Alphaproteobacteria; order Rhizobiales; family Hyphomicrobiaceae; genus JAKFWF01. The sequence goes on from CAVUIJ010000024.1 coordinate 273,482, forward strand.
TGCCGGCTTCGAACATCCAAAGAGTGAACCCATGCAACTCACCGGCAACTGGAACTACCCGACCGCGATCAAGTTCGGGGCGGGGCGCATCAAGGAACTGGCGACCGCCGTCAAGTCGGCCGGCATCAAGCGGCCGCTGCTGGTCACCGATCCGGTGCTGGCAAAGCTGCCGATCACTGCCAATGCCTTGGCGATCCTCGAAGCCGATGGCGTCGCCGCCAAAGTCTTCAGCGACGTGAAGCCAAATCCGGTTGCAGCCAACGTCGCAGCCGGCGTCGCGGCACTGAAGGACGGCGGCCACGACGGCGTCATCGCCTTCGGCGGCGGTTCAGCCCTCGACGCCGGCAAGGTGATCGCCTTCATGGCCGGCCAGACCCGGCCGATGTGGGACTTCGAAGACGTCGGCGACTGGTGGACGCGGGCCGACCCTAACGGCATTTTGGCCGATCATCGCCGTGCCGACCACCGCCGGCACCGGCTCCGAGGTCGGTCGCGCCGGCGTCATCACCGACGAAGCGACGCATACCAAGAAGGTGATCTTCCATCCGCTGATGATGCCGAAGGTGACGATCTGCGATCCGGAACTGACCGTCGGCATGCCGAAGTTCATCACCGTCGGCACCGGCATGGACGCCCTCGCCCACTGCCTCGAAGCCTACTGCGGGCCGTTCTATCATCCGCTCGCCGACGGTATCGCCGTCGAAGGCATGCGGCTCGCCAAGGAAAATCTGCCGCGGGTTGCCAGGGACGGCCGCGACATCGAAGCCCGCGCGCACATGATGTCGGCCGCCGCCATGGGCGCCACCGCATTCCAGAAGGCGCTCGGCGCCATCCACGCGCTGTCGCATCCGGTCGGCTCGCTGTACGACACCCACCATGGCATGACCAACGCGGTGTTCATGCCCTACGTGCTGGCCTTCAACAAACCGGCGATCGAGGACAAGATCGGCCGCCTCGGCGCCTACCTCGGATTGAAGCCCGGCTTCAATGGCTTCATGGACTGGATCCTGGCGCTGCAGCGCCGAAACGCAAGTGCCGCACACCCTCGCCGAATTCAAGGTCGGGACCGAGAAGTTCGATCTCATGAGCCGGATGTCGCCGAAGGACCCGACCGCCGGCGGCAATCCGATCCCGATCGATGAGGCTAGTTGCCGCAAATTGTTCGAAGCAGCGCACGCGGGCAAGCTGTGAGGGGAGCGGACTTCACGGCTTGAAGGCGCTCGACGATCCGGTATCCTACTTCTCGCCGCTTGCGACGATCCGTGCGCGCAGAGTGCCTGCCCCTCACCGCGGCAGATCGGACTTGCCCATCAGCGCCTTGTCGATGGCGTGCGCGGCCTGGCGGCCTTCACGGATCGCCCATACCACCAGCGACTGGCCGCGCCGCATGTCGCCGGCGGCGAACACCTTCGGCCGCGAGGTCGCATAGTCGCGCTCGCTGGCCTTGACGTTGCCGCGGCCGTCGAGCGCGATGCTGTCGTGCGGGATCAGCCCCTCGGTCACCGGCGCAACGAAACCCATGGCCAGCAGCACGAGGTCGGCCGGGATCTCGAATTCGGTATCCGGAATTTCCTTGAAGCGCTCGTCGACACGCACGCAGATGAGCTTGGTGACGCGGCCGTCGCGGCCCTCGAAACGCTTGGTGTTGACGGCGAAGTCGCGCTTGGCGCCTTCCGCCTGGCTGGATGATGTCCGCATCTTGAGCGGCCAGTAGGGCCAGGTCAGATCCTTGTTCTCATGCTCGGGCGGCGCCGGCATGATCTCGAGCTGCGTCACCGAAAGCGCGCCCTGCCGGAACGAGGTGCCGATGCAGTCGGAGCCGGTATCGCCACCGCCGATGACGACGACGTGCTTGTCCTTGGCGGAGATCTCCAGCACCTTGCCGAGCTTCTCACCCGATACCCGCCGGTTCTGCTGCGGCAGGAACTGCATCGCGAAATGGATGCCACCGAGGTCGCGACCCGACACCGGAATGTCGCGCGGCTTCTCGGCGCCGCCGGCGAGCAGCACCGCGTCGTACTTGGCCTCGAGGTCGGCGAGCTTGGTCTTGGCCCCGATTGCGGTATTGCAGTGGAAGGTCACGCCCTCGGCCTGCATCTGCTTGACGCGGCGCTCGATGACGATCTTTTCCAACTTGAAGTCGGGGATGCCGTAACGCAGCAGGCCGCCGGGATGGGCGTTCTTCTCGTAGACGTGGACCTCGTGACCGGCCCGCGCCAACTGCTGCGCCGCGGCAAGCCCGGCGGGGCCGGAGCCGACGATGGCGACGCGTCTTGCCGGTCTTCTTCTCGGCCGGCTCGGGGACGATCCAGCCCTCCTCCCACCCCTTGTCGGCGATGGCGCACTCGATGGTCTTGATGGTGACCGGGTTGTCGATGATGTTGAGCGTGCACGAAGCTTCGCACGGCGCCGGGCAGATGCGGCCAGTGACCTCGGGGAAGTTGTTGGTCGAGTGCAGGTTCTTGAGCGCACGGCTCCAGTCGCCGTGATAGACGAGGTCGTTCCAATCAGGGATCTGATTGTTCACCGGACAACCGTCGTGGCAGTAGGGAATGCCGCAATCCATGCAGCGGCTGGCCTGCTGCTTGACCTCGGCCTCGGGCAGCGGCTCGACGAACTCGTGCCAGTGCTTCAAGCGCTCCTCGACGGGGCGATAGCCGCGGTCGTGGCGGTCGATTTCGAGGAAGCCGGTGATCTTGCCCATGGTGGTGTGGTCCGTGCGTTAGGCGGCGAGGTTTGTCAGCGCGCGAGGAATATGATATACATTCGCCAATTGTATATCATGGAGGTGCGCCGTGCAGGTTTCGAAGTGGGGTAACAGTCTTGCGGTTCGGCTTCCAGCCAAGCTTGTTCAGGATCTTGGTTTGAAAGAAGGTGACGAGATCGACATCCACGCGGTTGCTGGCAAGACCGCGCTTGAAATCGAGAAGAAGCCCTCGCGGCAGGAACTTCTTGAGCGCCTGCGTTTGCTTCGTGGCACAATTCCCGCTGATTACAAATTTGATCGCGAGGAAGCGAGCGAGCGACGTCCGCATGACAAGGACTGATGTGTTTTTCGACACCAATGTACTCGTGTACATGGGTCTGAGCGACGAGACAAAAGCGGAGAACTCGCGCCAACTGCTCGCCGAGGGGGGCGTGGTAAGCGTGCAAGTCTTGAATGAGTACGTTTCTGCGACGCGCGGGAAAAACCGCGTGCCATGGCCGCTCGTGATGATCGGACTTGAGGGAATCCGTGCAGGATGCCGAGTGGTGCCGTTGACGCTCGCAACCCACGAACTCGGACTCGCGTACGCCGAGCAATACCAGTTCGCGATATACGACAGCATGATCGTCGCGGCTGCTGTGCTGGCCGGCTGCGCCACGTTGTATTCCGAGGACATGCACGACGGATTGGTCATCGATGGGCTCACGATCCGGAACCCATATGCGCTAACTTGAGGCCGGATTCGCAGCGCGCGATCCAGGCGCGCAGGTTCGGCCGCGCGGCAGATCGAAGCCGCCCTCGTGCGCAACGCGCGTGTAAGCCAGCAGGGCGATGTCGGCGATGGTCATGGTTTCGCCAACGAGGAATGCCCGCCCGGAAAGATGCGCTTCCATCAGATCCAGCGCCTTTTCGCCGCGCTCGACGCGCCAGGCTTCGCGGCTGTCTTCGGGCGCTTCAGGTACAGCATGTGGAAGCGGCAGACCGCGATGTAAGGCTCGTGGCTGTACTGCTCCCAGTTGAGCCACTCGTCGATCTTGGCCTGGGTGAAGGCGTCATCGGGCAGCAGCGACGAGCCGCGCGCCAGATAGCGGATGATCGCGTTCGACTGGGCGAGGTGGCGGCCGTCGTCGAACTCGACCACCGGGATCTGGCCCATCGGGTTGCGGGCGAGGAACTGCGGCGTCTTGGTCTCGCCGTCGAGCGCCGACACGACGACCCACGCATACGGCAGGCCGAGATGGTCGGCCGTATACTTTACTTTCAGGCAATTGCCCGATGTCAGATCGCCATGGATACGCATCGGCCGCTCACTCCGCCGCCTTTACCTTGCCGCCGGACTTCTTCTTCACGCCGATCTCCAGCATGCTGAAGCCGGTGGTGTCGGAGGCCTGCGCCGCGGCCACCGTCTTCAGCGCCTTGGCGTACTCGACCGGCATCACCTTGCGGAACTTCGGCAGCCACGTTGCCCAGTCGGCGAGGATGGCCCTGGCCTTGGCCGAGTTGGTGTAGCGGGCGTGGCGCTCGATCAGCTCGCGCAGCCGCGCGACGTCATTGGTGTCCATGTTGGACATGATGTCGACGAGCCCCTGGCTCGCGAGGTTGCCCTTGCCGAACAGCACGCTTGAGCTTACCTCCTCGGCCGCGACCGGAGCCAGATCGACCATCGCCATGTTGCAGCGCTGCTCGAAATCACCCTTCTCGTCGAGCACGTAGGCGATGCCGCCCGACATGCCGGCCGCGAAGTTGCGCCCGGTCGGGCCGAGCACGGCGACGACGCCGCCGGTCATATACTCGCAGCCGTGGTCACCGGTCCCCTCGACCACCGCGATGGCGCCCGAATTGCGCACCGCGAAGCGCTCGCCGGCGATGCCGCGGAAGTAGCACTCGCCGGTGATGGCGCCATACAGCACCGTGTTGCCGACAATGATGCTCTCCTCCGGCACGATGCCGGACTTCGGATCAGGCCGCACGATCAGCTTGGCCCCCGACAGGCCCTTGCCCACGTAGTCGTTGCCCTCGCCGACGAGGTCGAGCGTGATGCCCTTCGCCGCCCATGCGCCGAAGCTCTGGCCGGCGACGCCGTTGAAGGTCAGCACGATCGAATCGTCCGGCAGTCCGGCGTGTCCCCACTTCTTCGCCAGCATGCCCGACAGCATGGCCCCCGTCGCCCGATCGCGGTTGGTGATCGGGAAGGTCGCCTCGATCGTCTTCTTCTTGCCCTCGAGCACCGGCTTCGCCACCGCGATCAACTGGTTGTCGAGCACCTTGTCGAGGCCGTGGTTCTGGCGCTCGCAATGGCGGATCGCCACGCTCTTCGGCACGTCGGGCTTGTGGAACAGGCGATCGAAGTCGAGGCCACGCGCCTTCCAGTGGCGGATCGCCTTGTCCTTGTCGAGGATCTGCGACTGGCCGACCATGTCCTCGAACTTCGTGAACCCGAGCTGGGCCATGATCTCGCGCACCTCTTCGGCAACGAAGAAGAAGAAGTTGATCACGTGCTCGGGCTTGCCCTTGAACCTGGCGCGCAGGACCGGGTCCTGGGTGGCGACGCCGACGGGACAAGTGTTCAAGTGGCACTTGCGCATCATGATGCAGCCGACCGCGATCAGCGGCGCCGTGGCAAAGCCGAACTCGTCGGCGCCGAGAGCCGCGCCGACCACGACGTCGCGACCGGTGCGCACACCGCCGTCGACCTGCACCGCGATGCGGCCGCGCAGGCGGTTGGCGACCAGCGTCTGGTGGGTCTCGGCGAGGCCGATCTCCCAAGGGCTGCCGGCGTGCTTGATCGAGGTCAGAGGCGAGGCGCCGGTGCCGCCTTCGAAGCCGGCGATCGTGACGTGATCGGCCCGCGCCTTGGCGACGCCGGCGGCAACCGTGCCGACGCCGACCTCGGACACGAGCTTGACCGACACGTCGGCTGACGGATTGACGTTCTTCAGGTCGAAGATCAGCTGCGCCAGGTCCTCGATCGAGTAGATGTCGTGGTGCGGCGGCGGCGAGATCAGGCCGACGCCCGGCGTCGAATGGCGCACCCGCGCGATGATCGCATCGACCTTATGGCCGGGCAGCTGTCCGCCCTCGCCGGGCTTTGCTCCCTGCGCCATCTTGATCTGCATGACGTCGGAGTTGACCAGATACTCCGTCGTAACACCGAAGCGGCCGGATGCGACCTGCTTGATCGCCGAGCGCATGCTGTCGCCGTTCGGCTTCACCACGTAGCGGTCGGCCTCCTCGCCGCCTTCGCCGGTGTTCGACTTGCCACCGATCCGGTTCATGGCGATCGCGAGCGTCGTGTGCGCCTCTCTGCTGATCGAGCCGAAGCTCATGGCGCCGGTCGCAAATCGCTTGACGATCTCGGACGCCGGCTCGACTTGCTCGAGGGCCACGGCCTCGCGGCTGAGCTCGGCCGCCCCCTTCAGCCGGAACAGCCCGCGCAGCGTCATCAGCTGCTCGTTCTGCTCGTTGATCTGGCGAGAGTAGTCGCGGAATTTCTGCGGCACCTTGCCGGCCTGGGCATCGCCTGCGGCCGCGCCACGCACCGCATGCTGCAGATCGGCCACAACGCTCGGTCGCCACATATGGGCTTCGCCACGCACGCGGTAGGCGTATTCGCCGCCGACGTCGAGTGCATCGTCGAGCGCCGGCACCCGCGCGAAGGCCTGGCGATGGCGCTCGACCGACTCGCGCGCGATCTGGCGCAGGCCGATACCCTCGACCTGGGTGTGGGTACCGGTGAAGTACTTCTTGACGAAGCTCGACTTCAAGCCGACCGCGTCGAAGATCTGGGCGCCGCAATAGGACTGGTAGGTCGAGATGCCCATCTTGGACATCACCTTCAGCAGGCCCTTCGACACCGCCTTGATGTAGCGCTTCACCGCCTCCTTCTGGGTGATCTTCTCGTCGAGGTCGGGAAGCATCGCCTCGAGCGTGTCGAAGGCGAGATAGGGATTGATCGCCTCGGCGCCGTAGCCGGCGAGCGTCGCGAACTGATGCACCTCGTGCGCCTCGCCGGTCTCGACGACGAGCCCGACCGAGGTGCGCAGGCCCTGCCGGATCAGGTGATGGTGCACGGCGCTGGTGGCGAGCAGCGACGGGATCGGGATGCGGTCGGGACCGACGCCGCGGTCGCTCAGGATGATGATGTTGTAGTCGCCCGAGCGCACCGCCTCCTCGGCCTCGGCGCATACCACGTCGAGGGCGGCACTCATGCCGGCCGCCCCCTTCGCCTCGTCGTAGGTGATGTCGATGGTGATCGAGGTGAAGTGGTTGTCCCTGACCGCGCCGATCTGGCGGATACGCTCCAGCTCGTCGTTGGTCAGGATCGGCTGGCCAACCTCGAGCCGCTTGACCTTGGCGGTGCCGGCGAGATCGAGCAGGTTAGGGCGTGGTCCGATGAACGAGACGAGGCTCATCACCAGCTCCTCGCGGATCGGGTCGATCGGCGGGTTCGTCACCTGCGCGAAGTTCTGCTTGAAATAGCTGTGCAGCGGCTTCGGCTTGTTCGACAGCACCGACACCGGCGTGTCGGTACCCATCGAACCGATCGCCTCCTGACCGGTCGCCGCCATCGGCGCCATCAGAAACTTGAGGCTCTCCTGGGTGTAGCCGAATGCCTGCTGCAGATCCAAGAGCGCGACGTTGGTCGGCTTCTTCTTCGGCGTCTCCTTGAGCGGCAGGTCGCCGACCTGGATCTGGGTGCGCTTCAGCCAGGTCTCGTAAGGATTGCGGGCGGCGAGATCGGCCTTCAATTCGTCATCGGAAATGATGCGGCCCTGCTCGAGGTCGATCAACAGCATCTTGCCCGGCTGCAACCGCCACTTCTTGACGATGTTGGCTTCGGCGATCGGCAGCACGCCCGACTCCGACGACATGATGACGCGATCGTCCTTGGTCACGAGATAGCGCGCCGGACGCAGGCCGTTGCGGTCGAGCGTGGCGCCGATCTGGCGGCCGTCGGTGAAGGCCATGGCGGCAGGGCCGTCCCACGGCTCCATCAGACAGGCGTGATATTCGTAGAAGGCACGGCGCTTGCTATCCATCAGCGGATTGCCGGCCCAAGCTTCCGGGATCAGCATCATCGCGGCGTGCGCGAGGCTGTAGCCGCCCATGGTCAGGAATTCGAGAGCGTTGTCGAAGCAGGCGGTGTCTGACTGGCCCTCGTAGGAGATCGGCCACAGCTTCGATATGTCGTCGCCGAACAGCGGGCTCTCGACGCTGTCCTGGCGCGCCGCCATCCAGTTGACGTTGCCGCGCAGGGTATTGATCTCGCCGTTATGGGCGACCATGCGATAGGGATGGGCGAGCTTCCACGACGGGAAGGTGTTGGTCGAGAAGCGCTGATGCACCAGCGCCATCGCCGAGACCAGCCGCTTGTCGGAGAGGTCCTTGTAGTAGGCCTTGACCTGGTAGGACAGGAACATGCCCTTGTAGACCAGCGTCCGGCTCGACAGCGAGACCGTATAGAAGCCGATATCGCGACCCTTGTAGGCCGAGTACAGCACGTTCGAGATCACCTTGCGGGTGATGTAGAGGCGGCGCTCGAACGCGTCCTCGTCGCGGATCGACTTCGGCCGGCCGATGAACATCTGCCGATGCACCGGCTCGGTGCGCTTGACCATCTCCGACAGTGACGAATTGTCGACCGGCACGTCGCGGTAGCCGAGGAACTCGAGCCCTCCCTCGCGCACGACGCGGCGGATCACGGTCTCGCAGTGGACACGCAGGCGCTCGTCCTGCGGCATGAACAGCTGGCCGACGGCGTAATGGCCGGGTTCGGGCAGCGCGAAGCCCGCCTTCTTGCAGCCCGCCTTCAGGAACTCGTGCGGGATCTGGATCAGGATGCCGGCACCATCGCCGGCGAGCGGATCGGCACCGACCGCGCCGCGATGCTCGAGATTCTCCAGGATCGCCAGCGCGTCCTCGACGATGGCGTGGCTTTTCTGCGCCTTGAGATCGACAATGAAGCCGACGCCGCACGCATCGCGCTCAGCCCTGGGATCGAACAGGCCGGCCGGCTGCGCATCCTCGTCGAGGTAGTGCTCGGGGTCGAGATGGTTCAGGCTGTCGGTCATGGTCGGCCTCGTGGCAAGGTCTGCCGTTCACAAAGAGATCGGGATGTTCTTGGTTTCGCGCGGTCTTGGCAATCTAGCGCGCCGGCGCCGCGCGTGGATATCGTCGTAAGTCTCGGTCCCGGCCGCGGTGCCACTTGCCGGCGCCGGCGGTCAACCGCGCGGCAGCGCCGGTTTTCGCGTTTTTCGCGTAGCTCGCGCGCGCAGACCGCCATTGGTATCGGCGATGTCCACGGTCCACGCGACGACGGAGGCCGCTGGCCTCTCAACTGCCGGCAGCTGTTGCCGAAACGTCGCCACGTTGCGCCCTTCCAGTGGAAGCATCCGCCGCCGGCGCGGAGGACTACTGATGCAATTAGGTCAGCGGTGCTGACCTTGTCCAAGAAAAAACATACTTTGCTTCCGCACACAAGTGGGAATTGCGGCCCGCCGAAGACGAAATAAAATTACGCGGCGCGCGCGATCCAGGCCTATGCCTACGCCAGATCCTCGACCTGGGCCGGACCGCCGCCCTTGATGCGTTGGGCGAGTGCTGCCTCGATGAAGGGATCGATGGCGCCGTCGAGCACCGCATCAGGATTGCCGCTCTCGACACCGGTGCGCACATCTTTGACCAGCTGGTAGGGCTGCAACACGTAGGAACGCAGTTGATGGCCCCAGCCGATATCGGTCTTCGAGGCGGCCTCGGCATTGGCCTTCTGCTCGCGCCGCTTCAATTCGGCCTCGTACAGCCTGGCGCGCAACATGCCCCAGGCGGTCGCCCGGTTCTTGTGCTGCGAGCGCTCCTGCTGGCACGACACCACGATGCCGCTCGGAATGTGGGTAATCCGCACCGCCGAGTCGGTAGTGTTGACATGCTGGCCGCCGGCGCCCGACGCGCGGTAGGTGTCGATGCGGCAATCGCTTTCCTTGATGTCGATGTCGATCGTATCGTCGATCACCGGATAGACCCAGGCACTGGCGAAGCTGGTGTGGCGCCGTGCGTTCGAGTCGTATGGCGAGATGCGCACCAGCCGGTGCACGCCTGATTCGGTCTTGAGCCAGCCGTAGGCGTTCTCGCCCTTGATCTCGATGGTCGCCGACTTGATGCCAGCCTCTTCGCCGGCGCTCTGCTCGATCAGCGAGACCTTGTAGCCGCGCCTTTCCGCCCAGCGCATGTACATGCGCAACAGCATCTGCGCCCAGTCCTGGCTCTCGGTGCCGCCGGCGCCGGCATGGACTTCGAGGTAGGTGTCGAAGCTGTCGGCCTCGCCCGAGAGCAACGCCTCGACCTCGCGCTTGTGACCGACTTCGGCGAGCTTGCGCAGTGCCGCCTCGCCTTCGACAATAGCTCGGTTCGTCCTGCTCCATCTCGCCGAGTTCGATCAGGGTGATGGCGTCATCGAGTTCGCGTTCGAGGGAACGATAGCCTTGCACGGCCTTTTCCAGCGCCGTGCGCTCGCGCATCAGCTTCTGCGCTTTCGCTGCGTCATTCCAAAGCGTCGGGTCCTCGGCGCGATTGTTCAGCTCGGACAGCCGGCTCTCGGCGGTATCCCAGTCAAAGATGCCTCCGCAGCAGGGAGAGCGACTCGCGAATGCTGTCGACCAGCTTTTGGTGCTCGGCGCGCATGGGCAGCCCTTTCAGGAAATTGCCGGTTCACAGGATTGTTGCAAGCCACGCTTCGTATATGCGGCACGACGCAGTCCTGCAACCTGCGAGCCGATGAGGCTACGCGATCACCACTGTCCGCCGCGACCGGTCGCCAGCGCCCGCTGGCTCGGAAACGAATCGCCGGCATCCGAGGATTGCTGCCCCGAGCCCTCGTAGCCCAGGAACGAGTTCGGATCGTCGGGCTCCTCGCCTGGCTTGTAGGCTTCGACGATGGCGTCGGTCTCGCCTGGCGCCGCCCGCAGGCCGGTCCTCGGATTGACGCGGACGAGCCTCAATCCTGGCGGCTGGCGGAAAATGCCGGGCTTCTTGTCGGCCAGCGCCATCTTCATGAAGTCGGCGAAGATCGGTGCCGAGACCTGGCCGCCGGTCGCAGTCTTGCCCATCGGCTTTGGGTTGTCATAGCCGACGAAAACGCCGACCACGAGGTCGGGCGAATAGCCGATGAACCAGACGTCCTTGCTGTCGTTCGAGGTGCCGGTCTTGCCGGCGAGCGGCACGCCAGGCACCATTTGCTTCACCACCGTCGCGGTGCCGCGCTGGACGACGCCCTCCAGGATCGAGGTCATCTGGTAGGCGGTATGCGGGTCCATCATTGGTTTGCGATCATCGATGATCTCAGGCTCGGACTGGCCTTGCCAGCGGTCGGCCTTGCAGTTGGCGCAGTTGCGCTCGTCGTGGCGCCAGACCGTGCGGCCCCAGCGATCCTGGATGCGATCGATCATGGTGGCGCGGATCTGCCGCCCGCCATTGGCCAGCATCGAGTAGGCGGTCGCCATCCGCAGCACCGTGGTTTCGCCGGCGCCAAGCGACATCGACAGGACGGGGAGCAGGTCGTCGTAGACGCCGAACCGCTTCGAATACTCGGTAATCAGCGGCATGCCCATGTCCTGGGCGAGGCGCACCGTCATCTGGTTGCGCGACTTCTCGACGCCGACCCTGAGCGTCGTCGGACCGAACGACTTGTCCTTCTGGTAGTTCTCAGGCCGCCAGGCTTCCTTGCCCGGGCCCTGGTCGATCTCGATCGGTGCGTCGAGGATGATCGAGGTCGGCTTGTAGCCGTTGTCGAGGGCGGCGGCGTAGACCAGCGGCTTGAATGACGAGCCCGGCTGCCGGCGCGCCTGCACGGCACGGTCGAACTGGCTCATGGCGTAGGAGAAGCCGCCGGCCACCGCCAGCACGCGGCCGGTGTGCGGGTCCATGGCGACGAGACCGCCACCGACCTCGGGCATCTGCATCAGGCTCCAGGCACCGGCGAGGTTGGCCGGGTCCTTGGGTGCGACATAGATCACGTCGCCCAGCGCCACCACGTCGGACGGCTGCTTCGGCGGCGCCCCCTTCTCGCGATCGGTGGCGAGGAACTTGCCGGCCCACTTCATCTCGTCGAAGGCGATTTCGACCGCCTCGCGGGTGGCGATTGAGCGAGCCGTCCTGCTGGCGGACCGGACGCAAGCCGACCACGACCTTGGTCTTCTGCACATCGAGCACGACGCCGAGACGCCACGGCTGGATGTCGCTCGCCACTTCGATCGCGCCGAGCGTTGCGCCCCAGTCGCCGGCAACGTCGATGCGGCTCACCGGCCCGCGCCAGCCGCGCATGCGGTCGAAGCGGATGAGGCCGTCGGTCAGCGCCTTGCGGGCGTAACGCTGCATCTGCGGATCGAGCGTGGTGCGCACCGACAGGCCACCACCGTACAGCTTCTCTTCGCCATACTGGCCGAGGATGCCGCGCCGCACTTCCTCGGCAAAGTATTCGGCTGCGAAAATGTGGGCGCCGAACGGGCGAATGTTGACCGCCAGCGGCTTCTTGCGAGCGTTTTCGGCGTCGTCCTTCTTGATGTAGCCGTTCTCGGCCATCTGGCCGAGGATCCAATTGCGCCGCTCGGTGGCGCGCGCGGTGTTCTTGAAGGGATGGTAGTTGTTCGGCGCCTTGGGCAGGGCTGCGAGATAGGCCGCCTCCTCCGGTGCCAGATCGCCGAGTTCCTTGTTGAAGTAGTTGAGCGAGGCCGCCGCCACGCCGTAGGAGCCGAGCCCGAGGAAGATCTCGTTGAGGTAGAGCTCGAGGATCTTGTCCTTGGAATAGGCCTGCTCTATGCGCACCGCCAGGATCGCTTCCTTGATCTTGCGCTCGAGCTTGCGCTCGTTGGTGAGCAGGAAGTTCTTGGCGACCTGCTGGGTGATGGTCGAGGCACCTTCGGCCCGGCCGCCGGGATTGCTGATCATTTTCGACAGAACGCGGGCGATGCCGACGAAGTCGAGGCCGCCATGCTCGTAAAAGCGTCGGTCCTCGGCCGACAGGAACGCGCCAAGCACCATTTTCGGGATGGTGTTGATCGGCACGAAGATGCGCCGCTCGCGGGCGTACTCGGCGATCAGCGAGCCGTCGTGCGCGTGGATGCGCGTCATCACCGGCGGCTCGTAGTTGGCCAGGCTCTCGTAGGACGGCAGGTCCTTCGACGCCTTCCACAGTAGATAGCCGACCACCGAGGTGACGCCGATGAACGCGACAACGCCGAACGCGAACGTGAAGCCGAGAAAGCTCAGCAACGCGCTCTTGCGTTTTCTCTTGCGTGGCCTACCTTCGGCCGGCGGCGGTAGCACAGGCGCGCGCATGTTCCTCGAATCCAGGGTTGCAGGTCTGAATAGTCGTGGCCTTCGCCGACAGCAAGGGCCGAGCCCGCCACTGCCTACAGATTACCAGCGAATGTGGCTTTAACCCGACCTTCTCGCAGGGGTGGGGTCGGCACGGCGGCAAATTCGTTTGACAGGGCAGGAGCGGCGCGCAGAGCATAGCCGATCTATGGTCACCCTGCGCCGAAGGCGCGCGAGCCGGCGTCGCCGGCTTTGGCCCGTCCGGGCCGGGCGTCGCGACGCACCCTGTCAAACGAATTTGCCCCGCCCTTCGGGTCGCACGCCCGTGGCCGCCCGCGTCATGCGGGACGCATGCTTCCAGCATGTCGCGCGCCTCAACCGTATGCGGGGCTACGCTTTTCGGCGCGCTCGTCACGCCTCGCGTGCAGTCGCACGACGCGGATCGGCTCACGCTCGTGCGATGACGATCCCCGCCCCTGCGAGAAGGTCGGGTTAAGCTGTCGCGGACAACTGCTCTGCGCAATTGACATAAGCTTCCGCGGGCTATCGCGACGCCGTTGCCGGCCGCTTGGCGAAGAATGCCTCGATGGACGCCGCGATGGCGCCGCCGACCTGCTTCTGCCAGTCGGTCGACAGCAGCAGCTTCTGATCTTGAACGTTGCTCATATAGCCCAGCTCGATCAACACCGATGGCGTTTGCGTCTGTTTCAGCACCATGAACGCCGCGGAGCGCTGTGGATCCCGCGCCATGGGCACGTGCTGGCGCAGCTCGCCGACCAGCATCGTCCTGAAATCATGCGCGAAATTGGCAGTCTCGCGCTTCATCAGATCAACCAGGATGTTGCGCACCTGATCCTGGTCGTTGCCGCCGCCGCGCTCGAGCCCGGCCAGCAGGTCGACGGCGTTCTCCTTCTCGGCCAGCAGCCGCGCCTGCTCGTCGGAGGCCTGCTCCGACAGGGTATAGACCGTGGCGCCGCGGACATTCTGCGCGAGATTGACCTCGCCCACCGAGTCGGCGTGGATCGAGATGAACAGGTCGGCCTTCAGCCGCTCGGAGGTACGCCGGCGACGATCGAGCGAGACGAAAACGTCGGTCGAGCGGGTCATCACCACGTCATAGCGGCCGGTTGCGAGCAGGATCGCACGCACCTGCCGCGCCACTGTCAGCACCAGGTTCTTCTCATGCACGCTGCCAACAACGGCACCAGGATCAAGTCCGCCGTGGCCTGGATCGATCACCACCACCGGCTTCGAGTTGACCTTGGCGGCGACCTCCGGCAACTCTTCATAGGCGCTCGATTTCAACGTCGGCCGGTTGGTCTGCGGCTGGCTCTTCAAGGCGGCATCGAACGAGGCTGCGTCGGTGGCGACGAGTTCGACTACGATTTGCGCGGTTTGGCCTGCCGCCCCGCCCGTGACTTGCACCCGTTCCACTTTCACCGGCCCGGCCACATCAAGGACGATGCGCGACTTGCGGGTGGCGAACAGGCCGTAGCGCCACGCGGTCACCAGACCGTGTGCCGCCGGCACCTCGGCGGTGGCTAATTTGAATTGCAGATCAGGCACATCGATGATCACCCGAGTGGGATCGCCGAGCAGGAACACGGTCGGCTTGACGGCAGCAGAGACGTCGAAGGTGATCCGTGTCTTGGTCTGATCACCGCTGAATTTGGCGCCGGTCATGCGGGTAACGGCTGGTACCGGCGGCACCGCCTTCGTCGCCGCCGGAGCCGGGCTGCCGGCTGCCGGAGCGAGCAGGTCTGAGCGGCGGCCGGCGCCGACAGACCGGCGCACGCGATCGCCGATATCACAACCGCGGCCAGCAACCGCCGATGAACGAGACGTGGCAACCGCTCTACCCTCTCCACCCATACCTGCAGCGCATGCCGACCGAATCGGCGCGCGCCCGAGTTGCATCATCAACGCTCTGCCCGACGCAGCCGTTAAGCTGATCGTAATGACGATCGTGCAGCCTTTGGAATCAAAGCCGGAATCGCCCATAATGCGCAGGCAACTATAACACTCTTGCCTGCGACCGAGCGAACCCGTAGTGTGATATTTGCGTCGAACGCCGCGGTTTTCCGTCCCGGTGTGATGATTTGGCAGGCGAGTCCGCTCGGCATGCCCAATAAACAGCTGTGCCCACGCGCAGCACGTTTCTTGACCAGATCGTCCACATGGCAGACGGGATGCTCGGCGAGCGTATGCGGTCGTCGGCTAGCCGCTGCCAGCAGCCGGCTACAGGGCCAGCGACCGCCGCACCTCTTCCGTTTGCCAGCGTCGCCCGTGAAAGGCAGTGCGACCGAGCAAACCTTACGACCCTAGTCCCTGCCTTCGTCGGGACCAGGTGGATCGCGGTAGGAGCCTCTACGGCCGTCAATGCGAGCCGGAACAGGTGCCGCCCCATTCCGCCGCAGCCGGCAAAGGCAGCCAAATAACCGGCTCGCCAGAGCCAGCCATCGTTACACGAGCACCGACACTTCACGGACGCAATAGGACAAAAATGCCGTTCGCAGGCACGCAGCAAAACACTGGAAGGGATGATCGCAGCCGACCCGGCATGCGCGTCGCTTCATTTGCTGCCGCCTCGGCGCTGCCTCTGTCGTGCGCCCGACACTCAGTTTCGTCCATCACCACCACCATAACCCCCAGCAACCAGACATGTGCGCCCGCCACGGGCTGCCAGCCGGTTTCACGCGACCTCCCCGATCCTGGTCCCGCCTGCGGAATTGCGCCTCGGCGCCGCTCCGCGCTTGCGGCCACCGCGATCGACCGGAGACCAGCGCTTCGTGAGCCGTGCGAGGCCCGGCCGCCCAGCCGGCGCACGAAGGACATGATCCAATGGCTCACAACAAGATGCTCATCGACGCCACCCACCCGGAGGAGACCCGCGTTGTCGTCCTGCGCAACGGTCGCGTAGAGGAATTCGACTTCGAATCGGCCGCCCGCAAGCTGCTGCGCGGCAATATCTATCTGGCCAAAGTCACCCGCGTGGAGCCCTCGCTCCAGGCCGCCTTCATCGACTACGGCGGCAACCGGCACGGCTTCCTCGCCTTCAGCGAGATCCATCCCGACTACTACACGATCCCCGTCGCCGACCGACAGGCCTTGCTCGAAGAGGAGGCCGCCGCAGACGCTGCCGAGGAGGCGGAAGCCGATCGCCGCGCCGAGGCCCGCGCCGCCCGCGGCAACGATCGCGACACGGACGATGGCGAGGACCATGCCATCGACGTGACCGAGCACCTGCCGCCGGAGACGATCGAGCCGATCGAAAGCGCGAGCCTGCCGCTCGAAGCAGCCGAGAGCGACGATAAGCTCCGCTCCGACCTGGTCGAACCGCCGGCACCTGCCGCATCGCCGGCGTCCGAGCCGACCGCCGCCGAGGCCGCGGCCGACGCCGGCCGCCATGGCGGCATGACGCACGATCAGCCAGCCGACTACAGTCACGACGATACGAACGATCAAGCCGCCGCCGAGGCCGCGACCGACCAGCGCTCCGAGCCGCCGGCGGTCGAGCCGGTCGACAGCGTCGGCGCCGAGGACGCGCTCGAGGAGCTGCCGGCCCGCCCGCGTCGCCGCATGCGCTCCTACAAGATCCAGGAAGTGATCAAGCGCCGCCAGATCATCCTGGTCCAGGTCGTCAAGGAGGAGCGCGGCACCAAGGGTGCGGCACTCACCACCTACCTGTCGCTGGCCGGCCGCTACACCGTGCTGATGCCCAACACGGCGCGCGGCGGTGGCATCAGCCGCAAGATCACCAACGCCCAGGACCGCAAGCGCCTGAAGGCGATCGCCCAGGACCTCGACGTGCCGGAGGGCATGGGGCTCATCATCCGTACCGCCGGCGCCGCCCGCACCGCGCAGGAGATCAAGCGCGACTTCGAATACCTGCTGCGGCTGTGGGAGAGCGTGCGCGACATGACGCTGCAGTCGACGGCGCCGAGCCTCGTCTACGAGGAAGGTGACCTGATCAAGCGCTCGATCCGCGATCTCTACACCAAGGAGGTCGACGAGATCGTCGTCGCCGGCGACGCGGCGCATCGCGAAGCCCGCGATTTCATGCGCATGCTGATGCCGAGCCACGCCCGCAACGTCATCGACTATCGCGAGCCGGAGCCGCTGTTCAACCGCTACCAGATCGAAAAGCAGCTGAACGCGATGTTCAGCCCGTTCGTCAACCTCAAGTCCGGCGGCTACCTCGTCATCAACCAGACCGAGGCGCTGGTCGCGATCGACATCAACTCCGGCAAGTCGACTCGCGAGTTCTCGATCGAGGAGACCGCGCTCAATACCAACCTCGAGGCCGCCGACGAGATCGCCCGCCAGCTCAAGCTGCGCGATCTCGCCGGCCTGATCGTGATCGACTTCATCGACATGGAGGAGAAGCGCAACAATCGCGCGGTCGAGCGCCGCATCAAGGAAGCCTTGCGCTTCGACCGGGCCCGCATCCAGGTCGGCCGCATTTCGCATTTCGGCCTGCTCGAGATGTCGCGCCAGCGCATGCGCACCGGCGTGCTCGAAGGCTCGACCACGCAGTGCCCGCACTGCCAGGGCACCGGCATCATCCGCTCGACGGAATTGGTGGCGCTGGCCGTCATCCGGGCGCTGGAGGACACCTTGATCGCCAATGGCCGCTCGTCGCTGGTGGCGACCACGTCGGCCGGGGTCGCGCTCTACATCCTCAATCACAAGCGCAACTTCATCGTCGACATGGAGCACCGCCACGGCGTCTCGGTCACGGTACAGGCGAGCGACAAGATGCAGGGCTCGAACTTCACCATCGAGAAATCGAACCTGCCGCTCGTCGCCGCCCGCCGGCCCGACAAAGCGGCGGTCAACATGGACTGGGGCTTCAGCGGCGAAGCCGAAGGTGCAGCCGGCGAGGCCGACCGGATCGACGAGATCGAATTCGAGACCGCGGTCGAGGCCGAAGAGGTGTCGCCGGCACGTGCCGGCGAGGAAGTCGGCGGCAACGGCGAAACGCCGCGCGGGCGCCGGCGGCGCCGGCGTCGTGGCGGCCGCCGCGACGATCGTCCGGAGCGCAACGGCGATCAAGCCGGCGAACGCATGGCCAGCGGCGACGACGACGAGCGTCCCGCCCGCCAGCCAACCGGCGAACTGGAAGAAGTCGGCGATGTCGAAGAGCCGCATGGCGGTGGCCGCGGACGGCATGAACACGTGCGCGAAGCCGAGGCCGACGAGGCGACGGCGAGGACGAAGGCGTTCAAGCAGCACCGCGTGGCGACCAGCCCCAGGGCGAGACCGGCGAAGGCGGCCGTGGCCGTCGCGGCCGTCGACGCGGACGCCGCGGTGGCCGTCGTGGCGGCCGCGATCGCGACACCCTGAGTGCCGGTGCCCTGCCGGAAAGCGGCGAAGCGCTCGCTGCTGAACGTCCGGCCGGCGATCGTTCGGAGCGCGAGCCGGGCGAGGAAAACTTCGAGCGCATCTACGACCCGGCGCACGAGCACCAGGCCGAGCCCGAGCCGCACGACGAGCCGATTGCGCTTCAGCCGCAGATCGATGACAAGCACCGCCACGGCGTGCGCACCCACGAGCCGGCGGCACATCGTGAAGCGACGACGAACGGCCGGCGCGAGCCCATCGTCCATGAGCCGAAGCCACAGGCAGCCGAACCGGTGAAGGCGAGGGAGCCCGAGCCGGCACCGCAGCCGGCGGAAGCGAGGGGCTACGACCGGCCGAGCACGCCGCCCGAACAGATCGCCGTGATCTCGACCACGCCGGACGAGGGCAAACCGGTGCGCAAGGGTTGGTGGCAACGCCGCCTCGATGGCGAATAATTCCCCACGCAACGGTGCCGGGCTTCAGCCTGGCACCTTGTCCTTCGTCGCGACTACCAGACGAGAGCTGGCGCAGCTGCGACCGCCATCACGTCGCTGCGCCGAAATAGCGCCTCAAGAGCCGCGGCTCCGATCGCCTGCAGCCTCATAACCTCGGCGCGGTGGATGCCGCCGGCGATGAACAGCGCGTCGATCCCGGCAGCCCGGGCGCCGGCGAGATCGGTCGCGGCGGCGTCGCCGATTGCCAGCACCTCGGTCGGCACGATGGCGCGACCGGCGATCCGAGCCGCCGCCGCCATCGCCAGTTCGTAGGCCGGCGGGTGCGGCTTGCCCGCCCAGTACACCTGGCCGCCGATCGCTTCATAGACGGCACCGACCGCGCCGGCGCACGGCAGCAGCTTGCCGCCGACCTCGACGACCAGGTCGGGATTGGCACACACCATCGGCAGGCCACGGGCAAGCGCCTGCTCCAGCATCGGCCGATAACTGCCAGCGGTTTCCACCGTGTCGTTGACGAGGCCGGTGCATACCATCGCATCAGCGGCGGCGAGATCTACCAGCGCAATTTCGAGGCCCTCGAACAGCGGCAGGCCGCGCGGCGGCCCAATGTGATGGATGGCGCCGAAGCCGCGCTCGACGAGATGCCACCGCGTGACATCGCCCGACGACACGATCACGTCCCAGGCGGAGCGGCGCACCCGTTTCTCGTCGAGTACGCCGGCCACGGTCGCAGCCGGATAGGGCGCGTTCGACACCAGGATGACGATGCCGCCGGCCGCCCGGTAACGCTCCAGCGCATCACCGGCCGCTGCATATTCGCGCACGCCGTCGTGCAGCACGCCCCAGACGTCGCAAAAAAGTACCCGATAGCGGGCAAGGAGGTCGCGGGCGGAAGTGATGATCGCTGTCGTCATGGCACGTTCGCCTAGACGAGAACACACACAAACGCTAGCGGTGTGCGCCACTCAAATCCGCAATCGAGGCTCCCTGATGAGACTCTCCTACGCCCAGAACCTCGAGGACTATCACCTGTCGCTGCTGTTCGAAGGCGAGCCGGCCGGCACCTATGTCGACGTCGGCGGCGGCCATCCGGTCGCCGACAACGTGTCGTTCTATTTCTACCTCAAGGGCTGGCGCGGTCTCGTCGTCGAGCCGCAATCGAAGCTCGCCAGCATCTACGCGCAGGTGCGCCCGCGCGACCGCACGGTGTCGATGCTGGCCGGCGCGCAGGACGGCGAGGTCGACTTCCACACCGTCGACAAGCTGCACGGCTTCTCGACCACGATCGAGGCCAACGCCTCGAGCGCGCGTGCCTTCGGCGTCGACTACGCCACGACCAGGATGCCGGTGCGCCGCCTGTCGCGACTGATCGACGAGGCCGGCCTCGACCGCATCGACTTCCTCAAGATCGACGTCGAAGGTGCCGAGGCCCAGGTGCTGTCGGGCATCGACTGGCAGCGGCACCGCCCACGCGTGATCCTGGTCGAGGCGATCGAACCGGGCTCGATGGCCGATGCTTCCGCCAAGTGGGAGCCCCTCATCACACGCCAAGGCTACACGTTCGCTTTCTTCGACAACCTCAATCGCTTCTATGTCGCCGACGAGGCGCAAGCCCTCAAGGCGCGCTTTCCGCCCGAGCCGACACCCTGGCACGATATCGCCCACCTGTGGGACTGCGGCCAGGCGGCAACCGCCAAGGACCATCCCGATCATGCCCTCGCCCGCACGCTGGTGGCAGGGTTCCTGGCGTGTCTGCCGGCGATCGACCCGGGCCTGCTGCGCTGCCTGCTGGAGCGCGGGGCAGCGGAGACGAAGACCCCGATCGATGGCGCAGCGCTCGGCCGGCTGCTGATCGGCACATGCGAGTACCCCGGCACCGCCGAGGCCGACGCGAGGCTGCCTGAGACCATTGACGGCCTCATGCGCACCGACCGCTTCCGCGCCGCGCTCGGCCGCATCGCCTGCACCTACGACGGCGGCCACATCATGGATTGACGGCTCACGTCGCCTCTGCCACAGGCGTTCAAACGTAGGTCGGGTCAAGCCCTCTTGCGCGACCCGACATTTGCGCGCTGAGCCAGCCGTGTCGGGTCTCGCGAGGGGGCTCTACCCGACCTACGAATCACGAGCCCCGCACCGCTTACGTAATCGCGGCGAGCCGCGTGTCCAGCGACAGCACCAGGCACCAGTGCGGCTCGAAGTCGGCGCCGAGCGGCCACACTTGTCTCTCGTAGTCGCGCAACAGTTCGGCCTGGTAGCGCTCGAACCAGTCGGCGCGGCACAGCACGAACTTGGTGGCGCCGACGATGGTCTCGCGGTCGATGATGCACAGCACCACCATCTCGGGGTGGCGGCCAAGATACTCGTGCACCGTCACCATCAGCGTCGGATAGCCCGGATGCAGCATGTCGTCGAGGATGATGACGCCATCGTCGGCCAGCACCGCCGTTGCCAGCGCCAGGTCCTTTTCGAGCGAGGCGCGGCTGTGCTCGCCGTCGACGTGGAACAGGCGGACCTTTTGCCCGCCGGTGCGTTCCAGTAGCTCAGCCGGCGTGACGAGACGGCTGTCGCATTTCCAGGTCTTGGTGACCCCCGCCGGGATGCCGTGCTTGACGCAATTGGCTTCGAACCGGTCGATCACCTCGGCGTTCGGCCAGTCGAAGATATCGACGCCGAGCGCTATCTCGCCCGGCTGCAAAGCCTTGGCCAGCGCAATGAAGAAGCGGCCCTCGAAGGTGCCGATCTCGGCAATCGGCCCCGTCACGCCGAGCTTCGTCTGAATGCGCATGATGCCGGCCGAGATCGCGGCGGCAAACCGCGACGACATGCCGGGCACGGTCATGAAGCCCTCGGCGAGATAAGCATCGACGGCGGCAATGCCGGAGGAGACGGTGGCGGAATCGGCGGGTTGGGTCACGGCGGGGTCAGCCTTTGCGGTCGGGCGCGCGGAAAGCACCGAAGCGGAAGCCGGCGTAAGCGGCGAACATCGCAACTGCGCTCGCGATCACGATCGCCAGTGTCGGCGAGGCGGCGGGATATGCCAGCAGAATTGCGGCGAACACGAGGTAGTTGACGATCTGGGCCGCAAACGAGGCGGCGGCGAATTTCGCGAACTCGGCCCAGGACGGCGCAGCCGCGACCGCGAATGTCACGTGTCGGTTGATCGCCCATGACACCACCATAGCACAAAAGATGCCGACCGGTCGCGCAGCGAACGGGTTGAGCCCCATACCGTTGGTCAGGAGTTGCAGCAGCCCGGCATCGACGCCAAGCGCGGTGAGGCCGGCAAGCACGAAGCCGCCCCAGTGGCGAGCAGGCGAGACCGGCTCAGCCATTTGCGCTCCCCGGCCAGATGACACTGCCGTCGGCGGCGCGCGTCGGATGCCAAATCCGATCCGGTAGACCCTCATATCCCATCAGAACGGCCAGTTCCTGCTCCCGACGACCGACCACCGGATCGAGCGTTGCCAGTTCGTGGTCGACATGACCGGGATGGCACATCACGAGGTGGCGCAGGCTCGGCAGCAGGAAGAAGCGATCGAGTTCGGTGCGATACGACTTGCGCTGGTCGAATGCGGACACGCCGGAAAAGCTGGTGTTGGTGATCAAGCCGGCCGCTCTCACGGCGTCGCCGAAGCCGCGCGCGAGAGTCGACAGCAGCAGCGATTTCTTCACCGCGGCGCTGCGCCCGAGAATGGCCGCGGCTGTGTCAGCGGGGTCGCGCACCAGCATCACCCGGCCGCCATAGCGTGCCTTAAGGACATCGAGAAATGCGCCGCGTACGACGGGCAACGCATGCACATGCTGGTGGCCGTCGACGAAATCCGGCGCGACGCCCATGCCGGCCTCGAACGCCTCGAGCTGCCGCGTGCAATTCCGCTGCGATCTCGCCGGGCTCGATGTGCCGCGCGATGCTGGCCCGCAAGACCGTGTTGAGCGGCGGGAACTCGCCGCGCGGACACAGCCACGGCATGGCTCCCAGCGGACGGCCGAGCGTCAGATTGAAATGCAGCCCGACGGCGATCCTCGCAGCCAGGTCCTTGGCGCGTGGCGCATGTGCCGGCCAGTGCCGTGTCGTCACCATAACGCTCGCCGCCGATAACCGCCGCTCGGCCGCCAGCTCGTTGATGCCGTCACTGACGCCCTCGGTGAGCGCATAGTCGTCGGCGCACAGGATGATGTTTGCCGTCATGGCCGTGGGCCGGCGGCCTCGGGCGCCTTGGCCCGCTCGATGCCGACCTCCTCGGCGACAAGGAACAGCGGCCTCGCTTTGACTTCCTCGTAGACGCGGCCGAGGTATTCACCCAGCACCCCGAGCGAGATCAGCTGCACCCCGGCCAGCAGCATCACCGACACGATGATCGAGGGGAAGCCCGGCACGTCGGCGCCGAATACGATGGTGCGCACGAAGATCACGCTGGCGTAGGCGATCGCCATCAGCGAAATCGCGAGCCCCAGCAGCGACCACACCCTGAGCGGCAGGGTCGAGAACGAGGTCAGGCCGTCGATCGCGAACCGGATGAGCTTGCGGAAGCTCCACTTGGTCACGCCCTCGGCGCGGTCGGCGACCTGGTAGGGGATGCCGATCAGACTTGAAGCCGATCCAGGAATAGAGGCCCTTGTTGAAGCGCGAGGTCTCCTTGAAGCGGTTCATGGCGTCGATCGCCTTGCGATCGAGCAGGCGGAAGTCGCCGGCGCCGCTCGGGATGTCGCTGCGCGACAGGAAGTTGAACAGGCGATAGAAGGCCCGGGCATAGAACTTGCGGAACGCGCCTTCGGTGTTGCGGTCGATGCGGTCGCCGTAGACGATGTCGTAGCCTTCGCGCCACTTCTCGACGAACTTCAGGGCGACCTCGGGCGGGTGCTGCAGGTCGGCGTCCATGATGATCGCGGCATCGCCGCGCACGTAGGTGAGGCCGGCCGCAATCGCCAGTTCCTTGCCGAAATTGCGACTGAACGAGACCGCGGCGATGCGCGGGTCGCGGGCGTGGACCTCGCGCAGTTTGGCCAGTGTGCCGTCAGTCGAGCCGTCGTCGATGAACACGATCTCCAAGCGCTCGGACAGCTGCGCCAGCACCCCCGTCACGCGCGCGATCAGCGCGTCGAGGTTGCCGGCTTCGTTGAATACCGGGATGACGATCGAGATCAATTTCTGGGTCATGCTGCTCGGGCTTTAGGGGATGGCGAGCGGGCGAGTAAAGTGCCGCCGGCTGACACCGTCAAAGGTGCCTGGCAACACCTGGCGCCAAGGCGCAGGCGGTGCCAGGCCGAAGCCGGGCACCCGTCGCCGCTTATGGGCAAGATTGCCGATTCCGGCTGAAGCGCCGCCATCATCCGGGTTCTTGCACAATCGCTGAATGGCGCCGCCGCTTCAGCGCAATCCATTGACACCACTACAGTTTCGCCCGAATCATGAGGCCATGAACCTCAAGCAACTCGAATATTTCGTGCAGGTCGCCGAACTCGGCAGCTTCAGCAAGGCGGCCACCGTCCTCGACGTCGCGCAGCCGGCGCTGAGCCGCCAGGTGCGCGCGCTCGAAACCGAGCTGCGCGACTACCTGTTCGTGCGCAACGGCCGCGGCGTCGCGCTCACCGAAGCCGGCCGGCGACTGTTCGACCACAGCATCGCCATCCTGCAGCTCGTCTCCCATGCCCGCGACGACCTAGGGGCCAGCCGCGACGAGCCGGTTGGGCGGGTGACGGTCGGGTTGCCGCCGAGCATGGGCCGACTACTTACAGTACCGCTGGTCGATCGCTTCGGCCGCGAACTGCCGACCGCCCGGCTGGCGGTGGTCGAGGGGCTGTCGACGCACGTCGTCGAATGGGTCACGAGCGGCCGCGTCGATGTCGGTGTCGTCTATAACCCGGAGGCGCAATCCGGCCTCGACATCATGCCACTGCGCAAGGAAGCGTTGGGTCTCGTCAGCCCGGCACCGAAAGGCAAACGCGGCGCCGCCGCAACCGCGCCGCTGCCGATGCGCGAGCTGTCGAACTACCCGCTGATCGTGCCGGAACGGGTGCACGCCATGCGCCGGCTGCTCGAGACCCAGGCGGCACTGACGGGCGTCAAACTCGACATCGCCTGGGAAGTGTCGAGCATTCCCTCGATCATCGAGCTGGTTAAGGCCGGCTACGGCCACGCCGTGCTGACCGCGAGCGGCGTTGCCGCCCTCGACATCGCCGGCGAACTCGTCATGCGCCGGCTCACCGAGCCGGAAACCGAGAGCGTCTTGTGCCTCGTCACGTCCGCGCACAAGCGGCCGACCCCGCTCGCCCAGCACACCATGCGGCTTTTGACCGGCCTGGTCGGGGAATTGCTGCACTGATCGGACGCCGTACGGCCGCCATTGGCGGGCCATGCCGGACGATGATAGCTGTTATAGGCGTCGGGCGGTAGCAATGGCATCGCCGGCCCTACAGACTGCCACAATCAGACTTTCGCGCGGGCACGATCGATGCAAACGGCCATTCCCTGCCTGTTCATGCGCGGCGGCACCTCGCGTGGGCCGTTCTTCAACGCGGCCGACCTGCCGGCCGATATCGCGACCCGCGACAAGGTGCTGCTCGCGGTCATGGGCTCGCCCGACAAGCGCCAGATCGACGGCCTCGGCGGCGCCCATCCGCTCACCAGCAAGGTCGGCATCGTGTCGAAGGGCTCGAAGCCCGGTGTCGATCTCGACTTCCTGTTCGCCCAGCTGCAGCCCGACAAGGACACTGTCGACACCACGCCCAACTGCGGCAACATGCTGGCCGCGGTGGTGCCGTTCGCGATCGAGACCGGCCTCGTCAAGGCGCAGGGCGAAACCACGACGCTCAGGGTGCTGACGCTCAACACCGACATGCAGTGCGACATCACCGTGCTCACGCCCGGCGGTCACGTCGAATACGCCGGCGACGCGCGCATCGACGGCGCGCCGGGCACCTCGGCGCCGATCACCATCAACTTCCTCGACACCGCCGGCTCGGTGGCGCCGGGACTGCTGCCGACCGGCAACGTCGTCGACGTCATCGAGGACATCCGCGTCACCTGCATCGACAACGGCATGCCGCTCGTGATGTTCAAGGCCGCCGACGTCGGTCGCACCGGCTACGAGACGGTCGAGCAGCTCAATGCCGACAGCGAGTTGAAGCTGCGTATCGAGCGCCTGCGCATCGCCTGCGGCCACGCCATGAAACTCGGCGACGTGACGAAAAAGAACTACCCGAAAATGACGCTGATCTCAGGCCCGAAGTCGGGTGGCAGCATCTCGACCCGCAGCTTCATTCCGCACGTCTGCCACGACGCCATCGGCGTGCTCGCCGCGGTGACGGTTGCGACCGCCTGCGTGCTCGACGGCTCGGTGACGCAAGGCATCGCGACGGTGCCCAGGGGCAACATCAAGAAGATCTCGGTCGAGCACCCGACGGGCGAGTTCAGCGTCGAGATCGAGGTCGATCCGGAAAACCCGCAGAATGTCACGCGGGCGGCGCTGCTGCGCACCGCCCGCCTGCTGATGCAAGGCGAAGCGATGGTCCCGGCGCGGTGTGGAGGGGGAAGTGAATTGTTGGTGTCGATGGTGCCTGGCTTCAGCCTGGCACCACTGAACAGACGGTGCCAGGCTGAAGCCAGGCACCGTTCAAACGATTGAGTGATGTGAGGCCGGTGCACGTGGCCGCCGCTAACGCATTCTGAATTGGCGCCTTCGCGCCGGGCCCTCTACCCTATGCGCGAAAAGCGCTAGGGGGAGAGGGAGTAAAAACGCAAGGAGGAACCGACGTGATCATCGACGTGCACGGCCATTACACCACCGCGCCGAAGGCGCTGGAAGACTGGCGCAACCGCCAGATCGCCGGCATCAAGGACCCGTCGCAAAGCCCGAAGGTCTCGGAGCTGAAAATCAGCGACGACGAGCTGCGGGAATCGATCGAGTCGAACCAGCTCGCCAAGATGCGCGAGCGCGGCAGCGACCTCACCATCTTCAGCCCACGCGCGAGCTTCATGGCGCACCACATCGGCGACTTCCAGGTGTCGTCGACCTGGGCCGCGATCTGCAACGAGCTGTGCTATCGGGTCTCGAAGCTGTTCCCGGACAGTTTCATCGGCGCTGCCATGCTGCCGCAGTCGCCAGGTGTCGATCCGAAGACGTGCATTCCCGAGCTCGAAAAGTGCGTCAAGGACTACGGCTACGTCGGCATCAACCTCAATCCCGATCCGTCGGGCGGGCATTGGACGTCGCCGCCGCTGTCGGACCGGCACTGGTACCCGATCTATGAAAAGATGATCGAGCTCGACATCCCGGCGATGATCCACGTCTCGACCAGCTGCAACGCCTGCTTCCACACCACCGGCGCGCACTACCTCAACGCCGACACCACCGCCTTCATGCAGTGCCTGACCTCGGACCTGTTCAAGGATTTCCCGAAGCTGCGCTTCCTCATTCCCCATGGCGGCGGCGCGGTGCCCTACCACTGGGGCCGGTTCCGTGGCCTCGCCCAGGAACTGAAGAAGCCGCTGCTCAAGGATCACCTGCTCAACAACATCTACTTCGACACCTGCGTCTATCATCAGCCGGGCATCGACCTTCTGACCAAGGTGATCCCGGTCGACAACATCCTGTTCGCCTCCGAGATGATCGGCGCGGTGCGCGGCATCGATCCGGAAACCGGCTTCCCCTACGACGACACCAAGCGCTACATCGAAGCCTCGAACATCCTGTCGGCGGCAGACAAGAAGAAGGTCTACGAAGGCAACGCGCGGCGCGTGTTCCCGCGCCTCGACGCGCGCTTGAAAGCGAAAGGCAAGTGACATGGCACCTCCGATGAACAATCTCGGCATCGTCAAGCGCAACATCGTGCGCGCCGACAAGGCGGCGGTCGCGCAAGCTCGCGAAATTCGGCGTCGCCACCATCCACGAGGCGATGGGCCGGGTCGGGCTGATGAAGCCCTACATGCGGCCGATCTACCCGCAAGCGCAGATCTGCGGCCCCGCCGTCACCGTGCTCTTGCAGCCGGGCGACAACTGGATGCTGCACGTGGTGGCGGAACAATTGCAGCCGGGCGATGTCGTCGTCGCCGCCTGCACCACCGACAACACCGACGGCTTTTTTGGCGACCTGCTGGCGACGAGCTTCCGGGCGCGCGGCGCGGTCGGCCTCATCATCGATGGTGGCGTGCGCGACGTCGCCGACCTCACCGAAATGAAGTTCCCGGTGTTCTCGAAGGCGATCAGCGCGCAAGGCACGGTGAAATCGACGTTGGGTTCGGTCAATATCCCAGTCGTGTGCGCGGGCGCGGTGGTCAATCCCGGTGACGTGGTGATCGCGGATGCCGATGGCATCGTCATCGTGGCCGCCGCCAATGCCCGGATCGCGGCCGACGCGGCGGCAGCGCGCGAAGCCAACGAGGGCGACAAGCGGGCGCAGCTCGCCTCCGGTGTGCTCGGCCTCGACATGTACAAGATGCGCGAGCCGCTGGCGAAGGCCGGCCTCAAGTACATCGATTGAAGATCTTGGCGCGCTGCAATTTCCCTCTCCCCCTCCTTCAGGGGGAGAGGGTCAGGGTGAGGGGCGGCAACGCGAAGACTGTGGCAACTGCGATCCGGAACAACGTCATGCGAGCGGCAAAAAGAGTGATCGAGCAAGCGGCCGCCCCTCATCCTCGGCCGGCAAACATGCCGGCCTCTGCCCTCTCCCCCGAAGGGGCGGGGGAGAGGGGGAGCGCGCCGTTCCAGCGGTCGTCACTGCGCGGGCCTGCGGCAATGACCACCGACTCCAAGCGCTGGCATGTGGGCCTCGTCGGCTACGGCGAGGTCGGGCGGATTCTCGCCGAGGACCTGCGTCGGCAGGGCATGGCGGTCAGTGCCTACGACATCAAGCTCGGCACGGCAGCGGCGGCGGCGCTGGTCGATCATGCGGCGACGACCGGCGTGACGCTGGCCGGCTCGCACGCCGAGCTCGCGGCCAAAGCCGATTTCATCGTCTCGGCGGTGACCGCGAGCCAGGCGGTGCCGGTGGCCAAGGCCTGCGCACCGGCCGTGAGACAAGGTGCGTGGTTCCTCGATTTCAACTCGGCATCGCCCGGCGCCAAGCAGCACGCCGCCAAGTTGATCGACGCCGCCGGCGGCCGCTACGTCGAGGGCGCGGTGATGACCTCGATCCCGCCCTATCGTATCAAGGTGCCGCTGCTGCTCGGCGGCTCGGGCGCGGCCGAACTGTCGCCGCTGATCAACGTGCTCGGCTTCGCGTCGAGGGTCGCGAGCGACAGGCTCGGCGTCGCCTCGGCCACCAAGATGTGCCGCTCGATCATGATCAAGGGCCTCGAGGCAATGGTGATCGAGTGCTTCACCACGGCCCGCGCCTATGGCGTCGAGGACGCGGTGCTGGCCTCGCTCGCGGAGACGTTTCCTGGCATCGACTGGGAAAGCCAAGGCGCCTACTTCTTCCAGCGCGTCATCGAGCATGGCCGCCGCCGTGCCGAGGAAGTGCGCGAGGTCGCCGCGACGGTGCGCGAGATCGGGCTCGAGCCGTGGTCGGCAACAGGCACCGCCGAGCGCCAAGCCTGGGTCGCCGAACTCGCAGACGATGGACTGTTCGGAAAGAGGGGCACCAAGGAATTCGCCCGCAGCGCCGACTGGCGCGTCGAGGCAGACCGCATCCTCGCCCGCGTCAAGAAGGATTGAGGCATGGGCACGAAATTCGAAAAGACACCGGGCTGGCTCGACTGGTACACAGGGCCCTCGAAACCGAAGTTCAAGGTGCCGCCTGGCAGCGTCGACGCGCACTGCCACGTATTCGGCCCGGGCGGCGAATTCCCGTTCGCGCCGGAGCGTAAATACACGCCGTGCGATGCCTCGAAGCACCAGCTCTACGCGCTGCGCGACCACCTGGGCTTTGCCCGCAATGTCGTGGTGCAGGCGACCTGCCACGGCGCCGACAATCGCGCCATGGTCGATTGCCTCGTGCATTCAGGCGGCCGCGCCCGCGGCGTCGCCACCGTCAAGCGCTCGGTCACCGACAAGGAGCTTGCCGAGATGCACGCGGCCGGCGTGCGCGGCGTGCGCTTCAACTTCGTCAAGCGCCTCGTCGACTTCACGCCGAAGGACGAGCTGATGGAGATCGCCGGGCGGATTTCGAAGCTCGGGTGGCACGTGGTGATCTACTTCGAGGCGGTCGACCTGCCGCGAGCTGTGGGACTTCTTTACCGCCCTGCCGACCACCATCGTCGTCGATCACATGGGCCGCCCCGACGTAACGAAGCCGGTCGACGGGCCGGAATTCGCCTTGTTCGAGAAGTTCATGGCCCAGCACCCGAACGTGTGGTCGAAGGTCTCCTGCCCCGAGCGGCTATCGGTCTCGGGGCCACCCGCGCTCGACGGCGAAAGGCACGCCTATCGTGACGTCGTGCCCTTCGCCCGCCGCATCGTCGAAACGTTCCCGGATCGTGTACTGTGGGGCACCGACTGGCCGCACCCGAACCTGAAGAACCATATGCCCGACGACGGCCTGCTGGTCGATTTCTTGCCCCATATCGCGACCACGCCTGAACTTCAGCGCAAGCTGCTGGTCGACAATCCAATGCGTCTTTATTGGCCGGAGGAAGCATCATGAGCAACGGAAAATCCTACCTCGACATACCCGGTACGACGATCTTCGACGCCGATCAGTCGCGCAAGGGCTACCACCTCAATCAGTTCTGCATGTCGCTGATGAAGGCCGAGAACCGCGCCCGCTTCAAGGCCAACGAGCGCGCCTACCTCGACGAGTGGCCGATGACCGAGGATCAGAAGCTGGCAGTGATGTCGCGCGATCTCAACCGCTGCATCGCGCTCGGCGGCAACATCTATTTCCTGGCCAAGATCGGCGCCACCGACGGCCGGAGCTTCCAGCAGATGGCCGGCTCGATGACCGGCATGACCGAGGAGGAGTATCGCAACATGATGCTCAAGGGTGGCCGTTCGATCGAGGGCAACCGACACCTAGGCGAGGACGGCGACGCACAGCCGCACAACCAGCCGCAGGGATCTGCCGGCAAGGCAAAAAGGGAGAACAAGTGACATGGCCCGTATCACCGCCTCAGTCTATACGAGCCACGTTCCGGCGATCGGCGCGGCGATCGACCTCGGCAAGTCGGGCGAGGACTATTGGAAGCCCGTGTTCGCCGGCTACGACGCCTCGAAGAAGTGGCTCGCCGAAAACAAGCCGGACGTGATCATCCTCGTCTTCAACGATCACGCCACCGCCTTCAGTCTCGAGCTGATCCCCACTTTCGCGATCGGCACCGCGGCCGAGTTCACGCCGGCCGACGAGGGCTATGGGCCGCGCCCCGTTCCGAAGGTGATCGGCCATCCCGAGCTTGCCGCCCACATCGCCTCCTCGGTCATCCAGGACGACTTCGACCTCACCATCGTCAACAAGATGGACGTCGACCACGGCCTCACCGTGCCACTGTCGCTGATGTGCGGCCAGCCGAAGGAATGGCCGTGCCCGGTGATCCCGTTCGCGGTCAACGTGGTGCAGTATCCGGTGCCTTCGGGCCGCCGCTGCTTCATGCTGGGGCAAGCCATCCGCAAGGCGGTCGAGACCTTCGACAAGCCGCTCAAAGTTCAGATCTGGGGCACCGGCGGCATGAGCCACCAGCTGCAGGGGCCGCGCGCCGGCCTCATCAACGCGGAATGGGACAACAGGTTCCTCGACCGGCTGATCGCGGACCCTTACGGCCTGTCGCGCGTGCCGCACATCGAGTACGTGCGCGAGGCGGGCTCGGAGGGCATCGAGCTTGTGATGTGGCTGATCGCGCGCGGTGCCATGGGCGATGTCGCGGGCCATCCAGGCGCCCCCAAAGTCGTCCGCCGCTTCTACCATGTACCGGCGTCCAACACCGCCGTCGGCCATCTGATCCTGGAGAACCAGTGACATGGGCAAGACGATCAAGGTGGCGCTGGCCGGCGCCGGCGCATTCGGCATCAAGCATCTCGACGCCATCAAGCTGATCGACGGCGTCGAGGTGGTGTCGCTGATGAGCCGCCGGCTCGACGAGACGCAGAAGGTCGCCGACAAGTACGGCATAAGGCATGTGACCACGGATCTCGCCGAAAGCCTGGCGCTGAAGGAAGTCGACGCCGTCATCCTGGCGACGCCGACGCAGATGCATGCGGCGCAGTCGATCGCACTGCATGAAGGCCGGCAAGCACGTGCAGGTCGAGATCCCGCTCGCCGATTCGCTGGCCGACGCGGAGGCCGTGGTCGCGCTGCAGAAGTCGTCCGGCCTCGTCGCCATGTGCGGCCACACCCGCCGCTTCAACCCGAGCCACCAGTGGGTGCGCAAGAAGATCACGGCCGGCGAACTCAACATCCAGCAGATGGACGTGCAGACGTATTTCTTCCGCCGCATCGAACATGAATGCGCTCGGCCAGCCGCGCAGTTGGACCGATCATCTGCTGTGGCACCACGCGGCACACACCGTCGACCTGTTCGCCTATCAGGCGCGCTCGCCGATCGTCGACGCGAACGCCATGCAGGGCCCGATCAATCCGGCGCTCGGCATCGCCATGGACATGTCGATCCAGCTCAAGGCGGCGAACGGCGCGATCTGCACGCTGAGCCTGTCGTTCAACAACGACGGCCCGCTCGGCACCTTTTTCCGCTACATCGGTGACACCGGCACCTACATCGCCCGTTACGACGATCTCTTCAACGGCAAGGATGAAAAGATCGACGTCTCGAAGGTCGACGTGTCGATGAACGGCATCGAGCTGCAGGACCGCGAGTTCTTCGCAGCCATCGCCGAGGGCCGCGAGCCGAACGCCTCCGTCGCCCAGGTACTGCCGTGCTACCAGATCCTGCACAAGCTCGACCGGCAGCTGGCTGGCTCCTGAATGGTCGCATCCAACTCCGCTTGCGCGGAGCCGGCCGGATGCGATGGGAGAACGGTGCCTGGCTTCAGCCTGGCACCGTCAGGGACAGCGGTGCCAGGCTGAAGCCAGGCACCTATGAGCGCGCAGCACCTTGGCTCGCGGCGTCCGACGCGGGACATCGCAAGTGTCCCGTCGCAGGCGGTCGGCTCCGCGACAGCGGAGTCGCCTGCGACAACTAAGAATGGTGGGCGGCGAGAGGATCGAACTCCCGACCTGTCCGGTGTAAACGGAATGCTCTACCGCTGAGCTAGCCGCCCTTGTCGATCGGGCTTCTAACGTGCCAAAGCCTCGCTGGGAAGAGGCTCCTTGGCAGGAGGCGGCGATGGTCACGAGCAGGCAGGCACTGGCTGATTTGTGGGCGCTGGCCGGGGGCGAGCCGCAAGCGCTCGCATCGCTCGAGCTGACCGGCGCCGAGCCGCAACTGCCGTCGTCGTTCCGGGTCGGCACCGCGGCGCAGGCTGCGATCGCGGCGGCGGGGCTGGCGGCGGCCGAGTTGCATCGCCAGCGTACCGGCGTCCGGCAGACGGTCGCGGTCGACATGCGCCACGCCGCGATCGAATTCCGCAGCGAGCGCTACCTGCGCATCGTGGCTGAGGAACCGCCGCCGTCCTGGGATGCACTCGCCGGCGTCTATCGCGCAGCCGCCGGGCGCTACGTGCGGCTGCACACCAATTTCGCGCATCACCGGCAAGCCGTGCTCGATGTGCTCGGCTGCGACGCGACGCGCGAGGCGGTGCAGGCGGCTTTGCTCGGCTGGGACGCCGAGGAATTCGAGACCGCTGCCTATGCGGCCGGCGGCGTCGTGGCGGCGATGCGTTCGCCGGCCGAGTGGGCGGCGCACGCGCAAGGGCAGGCGGTCGCCGGCCTCCCCGCCATGCGCATCACCAGGATCGGCGACGCGCCGCCACGACCATTGCCGCCCTCCGACCGGCCGCTCGGCTGCGTCCGCGTTCTCGACCTGTCGCGGGTGATCGCCGGGCCGGTGGCGGGGCGCACGCTCGCAGCCCACGGCGCCGACGTCCTGCTGATCGCCAGCCCCAAGCTGCCGTCGATCCCCTGGCTCGTCATCGACACCGGCCGCGGCAAGCGCTCGGCCTATGTCGATCTCGCGACCGACGCGGGCCGAGCAGCGCTGACAGCGTTGCTGGCCGATGCCGACATCCTCAGCCAGGGCTACCGGCCGCAGTCGATCGCCAGGCTCGGGTTTTCGCCGGCGGACGCCGCGCGCATCCGCCCCGGCATCGTCTATGTCACGCTGTCGGCTTACGGCGCCGCGGGGCCATGGGCCAACCGGCGCGGCTTCGACAGCCTGGTGCAGACCGCCACTGGCATCAACCACATGGAAGCCGAAGCGGCCGGCGTCACCGGTCCGAAGGAACTGCCCTGCCAGGCGCTTGATCATGCCTCCGGCTATCTGATGGCGTTCGGCGCGATGATGGCGCGCGCCCGGCAGGCGCGTGAGGGCGGCAGCTGGCACGTCGAGGTTTCGCTGGCGCAAACCGGACGCTGGCTGCAAAGCTTGGGTCGGCTGGAGGGCGGGCTTGGCGGTCCCGATCCGAAGTTGGCCGAGGTCGCGGACCTGCTGGAACAAAGTCCGTCGGGCTTCGGCGCATTGCGGGCGGTGCGACATGCGGCGCAGCTGTCGGTGACGCCGGCCCGGTGGACGCGTCCGGCCGTCCCACTTGGCAGCGACGCCGCCGCCTGGATCTGACGTCGCCATTGACGGCCACGCGCGACCTGCCAAGCTGGCGCCATCGACACCACGGAGGCTATTCATGCTGCGACTGACGACCGCCCTGGCCGCGATCCTGATCGCGCTGGCATCTCCTGCTGCTGCCCAGAACACGCTGAAGAACATCCAGGCGCGCGGCAATCTCGTCTGTGGTACCAGCCAGGGGGTGCCAGGCTTCTCGGCACCCGACGACAAGGGCACCTGGAAGGGTTTCGACACCGACATGTGCCGGGCGCTCGCCGCCGTCATCTTCGACGACCCGAACAAGGCGCAGTATGTGTCGCTGTCGTCCAAGGACCGCCTGATCGCGCTGCAGTCCGGCGAGATCGATGTGCTGTCGCGCACCACCACCTGGTCATCGGGCCGCGATGGCGGGCAAGGCGTAATCTTCACCGCGGTCAACTTCTACGACGGCCAGGGCTTCCTGGTGCGCAAATCGTCCGGCATCAAGGCCGGCCGCGAGCTCGCCGGCGCCACCGTCTGCGTCAGCTCCGGCACCACCAACGAGCTCAACCTCGCCGATTTCGCCCGAACGGCCGGCATCAAGATCAACCTGCTGACGTTCTCCGACACCAATGAGACCGGCCGCGCCTATGACACCGGCCGCTGCGACGTCTACACTACCGACCGCTCGCAACTGGTCGCCAACCGACTCAAGATGAAGAACCCGGACGAGCACGTGCTGCTGCCCGACGTGATCTCCAAGGAGCCGCTCGGGCCCTGGGTGCGGCGCGGCGACGAGCACTGGTTCACGCTGGTGCGCTGGACCTTGTTCGCCATGCTCAACGCCGAGGAGCTGGGCGTTTCCAGTAGCAACCTCGACGAAATGATGAAATCGCCGAACCCGGAAGTGAAGCGGCTGCTCGGCCTCGAGGGCAACACCGGCGAGCAGTTCGGCGTATCGAAGGACTGGGTGGTGCGCATTCTGCGCCATGTCGGCAATTACGGCGAGAGCTTCGAGCGGCATCTGGGACCCAATACCCGCATCGGCCTCGACCGCGGTCCGAACAACCTGTGGACCAAGGGCGGCCTGCAGTACGCCCCGCCGGTGCGGTAGTGTTCCCTCGCCTGACGGTTACTGCCCGCAAGTCCTCAAGCCGCCAGTTCAAGGCGCGCTGTTATTCCCTCTCCCCCGCCGCTTCGGGGGAGAGGGTTAGGGTGAGGGGCGGCGGCTTGCTCGAGGGTGCCTGGCTCCCTGGCACGACCGGGCCTGGTGCCAGGCTAAGCCAGGCACTTGGACGAGCAAGCAGCCGCCCCTCACCCTCGGCCGGCAGAACCGCCGGCCTCTGCCCTCTCCCCCGAAGAGGCGGGGGAGAGGGGAAGTGCAGTTAACGGCGACCAAGTGTCGGGGAGGGCGCGGGCCTTGACTTGGGCCCCACCCTCCCGTATCAGACGTGGCGCCGGGCCGCGCCGCATCGCCCGCGCGCGATTGGATTGCGGGAGTAGCTCAGTTGGTTAGAGCGCCGCCCTGTCACGGCGGAGGCCGCGGGTTCAAGTCCCGTCTCTCGCGCCATCCAATCCTTTGGTTCTCAACACTGATCGAACCTTACCCGAGGGGTAACCGACGGCGTCGGATCCGGTCCCGGTCTACGACCAATATACTTTGCGTGATTTCTAGCTCGCCCAAGGCGCCCAAGACGCTTGCCATGCGATCGACGATTTCACGGTCGCTCCAGTTGCCATCCCGAAATAAGATCACGCTCGGCTCACTCGCGTTCGCCATTGCCAGGAGATGCGGGTAGTCGAGATCAGCGGTGATAATTGTTCGCGCGTGTGCCTTGGCAAACAACAGGATGTCGCTGTCCGGGGCCCTATGAAGGCCAATTTCACCGGCATAAATCGCATCATGGCCAATTTCGCGCAACCAACTCGCCAAACCGGGCGACAGCGGCATATCGACGAGAAATTTCACCTCGCCGCCGCCAAGGCTACGGTCTCGTCCTCGGCTAGAAAAGCGGCGTATCGCAGCACTTCATCAATATCGCCTGCCTCGAGATAGGGGTAATTAGCCAGTATCTGCTCGCGGGTTTCGCCCGCTGCGAGCAATCCGAGAAGACGGGCAACCGGGAACCGAAGCCCTCGGATGCAGGGTTTGCCGGTGCAAACTGCCGGATCGATGGTAATTCGCTCGAAGTTCATTTTGCCACAATAGCGTGAAAACGCCTGGACAACCAGTCCACGCCGCCCTGTCACGGCGGAGGCCGCGGGTTCAAGTCCCGTCTCTCGCGCCATCCAATCCTTCAGGATCGTCCAAACACAGCAACGCAAGCGCGCGCCCTGCCGGGCCGCAGCTAACCGCTGCGGCACCGCGTGCCCTCGCGATCCCATCTATTTGAGAAGGCCCCGGTTGCATCGGGGCGCGGGCTGGTTTACCCAACGGCATGCGATACCTATGGTATCGGCAGGCTGCACCCGTGAGATCCCGCATGACCGACGCCGCATTCAACACCCTGCTGCTGCGCGACTACCTGCCGATCGCGATCTTCCTCGGTGTCGCGCTGGTGATCGGCGCCGCACTGCTGGTGGCGCCATTCCTGATCGCCGTGCGCAACCCCGACCCGGAGAAGGTCTCGGCCTACGAATGCGGCTTCAACGCCTTCGACGACGCCCGCATGAAGTTCGACGTGCGCTTCTACCTGGTGTCGATTTTGTTCATCATCTTCGACCTGGAAGTCGCCTTCCTGTTTCCCTGGGCCGCCGCCTTCAAGGACGTCGGCGTATTCGGGTTCTGGTCGATGATGGTGTTCCTCGCCGTGCTCACGGTCGGCTTCATCTACGAATGGAACAAGGGGGCCCTCGAATGGGATTGATCCTCCCGCCGAAACCGGTCTTCGACAAGCTCGCCGAGGGCGCCGGCACGGTGTCGCGCCCGAATGATCCGTTCTACACCGGCATCTCGAACGAGCTCGCCGACAAGGGCTTCCTGGTCACGACGACCGACGATCTGATCAACTGGGCGCGCACCGGCTCGCTGATGTGGATGACGTTCGGCCTCGCCTGCTGCGCCGTCGAGATGATGCAGGCCTCGATGCCGCGCTACGACGTCGAGCGCTTCGGCTTCGCGCCACGCGCTAGCCCACGCCAGTCGGACGTGATGATCGTCGCCGGCACACTGACCAACAAGATGGCGCCGGCGCTGCGCAAGGTCTACGACCAGATGCCGGAGCCGCGCTACGTCATCTCGATGGGCTCCTGCGCCAACGGTGGCGGCTACTATCACTATAGCTACGCCGTCGTTCGCGGCTGCGACCGCATCGTGCCGGTCGACGTTTACGTGCCCGGCTGCCCGCCGACCGCCGAAGCGCTGGTCTACGGCATCCTGCTGCTGCAGAAGAAGATCCGGCGGACCGGCACGATCGAGCGGTAGGAATGGGCGAGTTGCCAATGGCCAATAGCCAATAGGGTGAGACATGCCGGAGGCAGAGCTGCAGATCAAATCGTTCAAGGATCTTATGGTCTGGCAGGAGTCGGTTTCACTCGCGGTTCTCGTCTACGAACTCACGAAGGCGCTGCCGAAAGCTGAGACCTACGGATTGTCGTCGCAGATGCAGAGGGCAGCGGTATCGATCGCCGCTAACATCGCCGAAGGACATGGACGCGAACAGACAGGAGTATTCATTCAACTTCTTCGCACTGCGCAAGGTTCGCTCAAGGAACTCGAAACACACCTGATCATCGCCGAGAAGGTCGAGTTCGTAAGCGCACAACAATGCAAGCCGCTCAGCCACAAGTGCGATGCGATTGGCCGAATGCTCCGCGCGCTCATTCGGTCCTTGGAAAATTGGCAGAAGCAAAACTCGTGAACTGCTCTATTGGCAATTGGCTACTGGCTATTCGCCCATGAAAATGTCCGACATCCCGTTCGGCACGACCGACTGGTCCGAGGTTCCAGAAACACTGCATCCCGGCACCACCGGGCGGGCCACCTGGCGCACGCGCAATTTCGGCAGCATCCGGGTGCGCATGGTGACCTATTCGCCCGGTTATCTTGCCGACCACTGGTGTGCCAAGGGCCACATCCTGCTGTGCCTCGACGGCGAATTGACCACCGAACTCGAAGACGGGCGCACTTTCACCTTGCAGCCCGGCATGAGCTATCAGGTTGCCGACGGCGCCGAACCGCACCGCTCCCGAACCGGTGCCGCTGGCGCCAAGCTATTTATTGTCGATTGAGGACTTGCCCGACATGGCTGGATCTATCACCGAACTCGAAGCCCGCGCAAAAGCCGCGCTCGGAGCCCTGCTCAATTCGAGCCATGTCGCATTCGGCGAGCTGACGCTGACCGTCGGCCGCGAGCAGATCATCGACGTGCTGACCAAATTGCGCGACGACGACGGCTGCCAGTTCGAAATCCTGATCGATGTCTGCGGCGTCGACTACCCGGAGCGGGCGAACCGCTTCGAAGTCGTCTACCACCTGTTGTCGGCGCGCAAGAACTGGCGGGTGCGGGTCAAGCTCGAGACCAACGAGAGCGATGCCGTGGCAAGCGTCATCCCGGTCTATCCGGCCGCCAACTGGTTCGAGCGCGAGGCCTACGACATGTACGGCATCCTGTTCTCGGGCCATCCCGACCTGCGCCGCCTGCTCACCGACTATGGCTTCCAGGGCCACCCGCTGCGCAAGGACTTTCCGCTCACCGGCCACGTCGAAGTGCGCTACGACGACGAGCTAAGCGCGTCGTATACGAGCCGGTGAAGCTCGTGCAGGATTTCCGCTCGTTCGACTTCGAAAGCCCCTGGGAGGCCGCGAAGTACGTGCTGCCGGGGGATGAGAAGGCGGCGAAGCAGTGAAGTGGGTGAGGTCGTGAGTGGTCAGTCGTGAGTGGTGAGTGTCTACGATGTCAACAAAGGCGCCCATCAATTCATTCAAGGATCTTGATGTCTGGCAGCTTGGTATGACTTCTGGTGGAAAGTTGCTACTCACTTACCGGCACCTTTCCGAAGGAAGAAATATACGGACTATCGTCTCAAATCCGACGATCGGCTGTCTCGATCCCCGCCAACATCGCCGAGGGCTATGGTCGCGACCAGACCGGTTCTTTCATCCAGTTCTTGCGTATCGCTCAGGGGTCAACCCGAGAATTGGAGACCCATTTGCTGATCGCGGCCAGATTGAAATTCTACATCCGCCGATGTTCAGGTGCCAAGCGATCATGCGACCGCGTCGCCGCATGCCCGTGCACTCATTCGTTTTCTTGAAAGCCGACGAGATGAGTTGGCTAGCGAGCACCAGCCTGATTCGAATGCCGTCACTCATCACTCGCCGACTCGACGCGGACGAATCTTACGTCGCGACCCGCCGGTTCGGCTGCAAGCCTTCGCGACTGGCCTGCCTGGCGTGGATCGCATGCAGCATCTGGCCAGTCCGACAGGGAGACAGGATGCGGCATGACGGATCAAGTCGCGGCTCGCAGACTCTACCACTCACGCTAAGCACTCACTCACTCACGGTCCGTCAAATGCCAGAAACCGAAATCCGCAATTTCAACATCAATTTTGGCCCGCAGCATCCAGCCGCGCACGGGGTGCTGCGTCTGGTGCTCGAACTCGACGGCGAAGTCGTCGAACGGGTCGACCCGCACGTCGGCCTATTGCATCGAGGCACCGAGAAGCTGATCGAGCACAAGACCTACCTGCAGGCGATCGGCTACTTCGACCGGCTCGACTACGTCGCGCCGATGAACCAGGAGCACGCCTTCTGCCTCGCCGCCGAGCGCCTGATCGGCCTCGACGTGCCCTATCGCGGCCAGCTGATCCGGGTGCTCTATTCCGAGATCGGCCGTATCCTGTCGCACCTCCTGAACGTCACCACGCAAGCGATGGACGTCGGCGCGCTGACCCCGCCGCTGTGGGGTTTCGAAGAGCGCGAAAAGCTGATGGTGTTCTACGAGCGCGCCTCGGGCAGCCGCATGCACGCGAAATATTTCCGCATCGGCGGCGTGCACCAGGATCTCCCCGAGCAGCTGATCCGTGACATCGACGCCTGGTGCGATCCGTTCCTGAAAGTCGTGGACGACATCGACCGGCTGCTGACCGGCAACCGCATCTTCAAGCAGCGCAATGTCGACATCGGCGTGATGAGCCTCGAGGAATGCTTCGCCTGGGGCTTTTCCGGCGTCAACCTGCGCAGTGCGGGTGCGGCCTGGGACCTGCGCAAAGCGCAGCCCTACGAGTGCTATGCCGAGATGGACTTCGACATTCCGATCGGCAAAAACGGCGACTGCTACGACCGCTACCTGATGCGCATGCAGGAGATGCGCGAGAGCGTCAAGATCATGCGCCAGTGCTGCGCCAAGCTGCTGTCGCCTGAGGGCCAGGGCCCGGTGTCGGCCGCCAACAAGAAGGTGGTGCCGCCGAAGCGGGCCGAGATGAAGCGCTCGATGGAGGCGCTGATCCACCACTTCAAGCTCTACACCGAGGGCTTCCACGTGCCCGAGGGCGAGGTCTACGCCTGCGTCGAGGCGCCCAAGGGCGAGTTCGGCGTCTATCTCGTCTCGGACGGCTCGAACAAGCCTTATCGCTGCAAGATCCGCGCCCCGGGCTTCCCGCACTTGGCCGCCATGGACCACATCAACCGCGGCCATATGCTGGCCGACGTCAGCGCCATCATCGGCTCCCTCGACATCGTATTCGGGGAGATTGATAGGTAGCCCGACCTACCGCTCCTTCACACGTAGTGTTAAGCTGCGCTGGAAATCGGGAACCACGTCCCATGAATATTCGCGCCAAACTCGCGCCCGAGCTACAGCTGACCATCGACGAATTCCTGGCGTTCACCGAGACGCGGCCGCAGGGGGAGCGCTGGGAGTTGATCGAGGGAGTGGCTGTTTTGAACCCGTCGCCCGTCGAATTTCATCAGGTCATCGCGGCAAATGTCGTTACTTTTCTGATGAACCACAAGCAGCGTAATGGCGCCTCGTGGCTCCCCATGCTGGGCGTCGGAACGCGAGTCCCGGCTTCGCCTCGCAGTCTGCCCCAACCGGATGTTTTCGTGAAGGGCGGGCCAGCGACGGATCGCCCGGAAACCGATGATGCAGTAGCGATCTTCGAGATCTTGTCGCGCAGCAACAAACAGGCTGATCAGGCATGGCGGCGGAAGGTTTACGCCAGCATCCCCAACTGCCAGCATTATGTGACGGTTTCTCTGAAAGCGGTCGCGGTGACGCTGTTCAGCCGCGAGGATGCATGGATGGATCACTGCTGTACTGCATTGACGGATGCACTGGTCCTCCCGGCCATCGGCGTCTCGATCCCTCTCGCCGAGATCTACCGCTGGACGCCACTGGGCGGATAAGTTCGGAAGTCGATCGCGGCCACATTTGGCCGACGTCAGCGCCATTCGGCTTCCTGGAAATCGTGTTCGGGGAGATCGATCGCTAGTGGCAAAGGTGCGATGAGCGCGTCAGTCTACGATCTGAAATTAGAGCATCTCGTCGCGGTGCACGCGCTCAACCAGCACTATGCGCCAGAACTGTCATCGCTGACGTTCAAGCAATTCACTAGCTTGTTCGACGCCGCCGTCTATGCACGAGCAGCCGGAAATCTCGACGGCTTTCTGCTCGCCCTCGACCAGGACACGCGGGGCGATGGCGAAAACCTCACTGGCTGAAGGCTCGCCTCCCCCACTTCCTGTATGTCGATCGATTGGCCGTTGCGCCGCACGCGCAAGGGCGCGGCACGGCCCGCCGCCTTTATGGCGATCTGTTCGCGTGGGCTGCTCGGAGCGGCGAACCGTTGATCACCAGCGAAGTGAAAATCAGGCCGCCCAATCCGGCCTCGGATGCCTTACATGCCTTGCTGGGTTTTGCCGAGATCGGCCAGCAGGACTTGAGCGACGGCAAGCGCGGCGGTATCGGCCCGTGCAACCGAAGCCGGCAGAAACGAAACCATGACACGCTGGGTCGCGATCTTCGAGGACCATCCGCGCGAGACCGCTGGCTGGGTGCGCGACAAACACGCAGACGATCACTTCGCCTACCTCGCCGCTCATGCAGCAAAGATTCGCCTCGGCGGCGGCTTGCGGCCGGCACCCGGCGAATGGTTCACCGGCGGCCTGTGGGTCCTCGAAGTGGGCAGCCGCGACGAAGCGGTCCGCCTCATCGAGGACGATCCCTATTTCAGGCTCGGCCTGCGCAAGAGCTACCAGTTATTCGTCTGGGGCAAGGCGCCGGGGTACGGGGATGTGGTGTTGTGATCGCCAAGCGGTGAATTGCCCTTGACCGACACCGAAGCATGACCGATTTTATTGCTCATGGATTATTCGAAGATCATCACAATCGAGCCCGGTAAGCGCAGTGGAAAGCCGTGCATTCGTGGATTGCGCATCACGGTGTATGACGTGCTGGAATATCTGGCATCCGGCATGACGCCCGAGGAAATCGTCGCCGATTTCCCCGACCTGACGATCGAGGATATTCGCGCCTGCCTGGCATTCGCCGCCGACCGCGAGCGCCGCCTCGTCGGCGCACCGATCGTGTGAGGCTGTTGTTCGACCAGAACCTGTCACACCGGTTGGTCCCTCGTATCGTCGACGTTTTTGCCGGATCCGCTCACGTGCGTGACCTTGGGATGGCCGACGCGACCGACCGCACGATTTGGGACTATGCCCGGTTCAATCACTGGGCGATTATTTCGAAGGACGGCGACTTCCATCAACTCAGCCTGCTCTACGGCGCGCCACCACAAGTCGTGTGGCTCAGGGCCGCAAACGCGTCAACTGCTGAACTCGCTCAGTTGATCCGTGATCGATCGGCCGACATCCAAACTTTCATGGCCGGAGAAGGGGCGCTGCTCGTACTGGGGCCGTGATGGCTGCCAATGGCATCAGACCAATCAATCCAACAATTCCCGACCGGCTTACCTCGGCACTACCGGCGCTTCGGCCTTTGGCCGCTTCGGCTCGGCCGTATCGGAGAAGCTGTTGAACACGAGGTCGGGCGAGGCGGTGTTGTGCTGCGACGGCGCGAGACGTCCGGCCCAGATGTCGGTCGCGGTCGCGCGGTCGAACTTCATGATGTTGTCCTCGCGCCAGCTCTTGGCCCCTCGCTCGCGCACGGCGATGCGGGCCACGTCATTGTTGAATTCCGTCACATACATCGAGCGCATCATCGCGAACGGGCGGCCATCGATCGGCTTGTCGAAAGCCACATCGAGGGCAAGGCGATTGGCATCGGCCTTGGCGATCTTCAAGGTGGCCTGCCCTCCGCGCTCGAACGTCAGCGTGAACGCGCGTGCCTTGGGATCGAACACGACTTCCTTGAACTTGACGATCGGGCGGCCTTCCTCCTCGACCGGGCCGATCAGGAACGATGAGCCATAGGAGGTCGCCCGCATGCCGGCCGGCGTCATCGGCCGCGGCCGCCAGTAGCCGTCCTGCGGGTAGAGCACGAGGACTTCCTCGGCGCCGTCGTTGACGCAGCAGCCAGACCTGGATCAGATGCAGGCCGGTCTCGACCCTGCTGCCGATGCGACCGGCACCGTCGCCGGCCGCCAGAAGGTCGGGAACGTATAGCCGACCACCCACAGCTCGATTTCCTCGTAGAAGGTGGTGCGCCGCGGCGGCGTCGGCGCCTTGAACGCAGGGTCGGCCGACATGTCGCAGGCGGTCCAGTCGGCTTCGAAGCTGTCGCGCGCCAGCATGCCGACGTAGACCGGAT
Source organism: uncultured Alphaproteobacteria bacterium (assembly GCA_963741505.1). Lineage (GTDB taxonomy): Bacteria > Pseudomonadota > Alphaproteobacteria > Rhizobiales > Hyphomicrobiaceae > JAKFWF01. The sequence continues at coordinate 317,576 of CAVUIJ010000024.1, forward strand.
GCGCCGCCTCGATGCGGAAACTCCTCACCTTGTTGTTCGTGAACGATAGCGCAACGTTGTCCTTCTCGGCGCACAGCACCGGTTCGCTTCTGTTCACCACGTCCACGGCGAGGCCGTCGAGCGAGGCGGCGGCGGCGGGCTCGATGACGATGAGGGCTGCGAGCAGCGGCAGGAGCGCGAGGCGCATCGGCACGTGTTCCGTATGGCAAAGGTTGCGGTGAGGACAGATATGGCGTTTTACACGCACAATGGTGGCGAGGTCACGAAGCATCAAGCGGGATCGAACTTGAGCGAAGAGAACGATACACCTTTGGCAGTCATGCGGCTGTCCTGTGGCCGCCGGTTCAGCTACCGCGTCTACGGGCCGCCCGACGGCTTACCGGTATTGGCGCTGCACGGCACGCCTGGCTCGAACCTGAAGTTCCGGCCGGCATCGACTGTGGCGGCCACGCTCGGGCTGCGGCTCATCGCACTCGACCGCTGGCATTATGGCCTAACCGACGCGCCATCTACCCCGAGCCTTGCCGGATTTGCGACGGATGTCGGCGAGATTGCCGATCAGCTGGAGCTCGCGCGGTTCGCGGTGATCGGCATCTCCGGCGGCGGGCCATATGCCGCCGCGGTCGCAGCGCAGCTGGGCAGGCGGGTGACGGCATGTGCGCTGGTGGCGCCGGTCGGGCCAATTGCCGGCGTCGAGCCGCGGCCGCGATTGGGGCTCTACCATCATGTCGCGTTCCGCATCCTGCCACGTTTGCCCGGCGTGCTGCCGGCCGCCTTTGGGCTGCTCGCCGGCGTTTCCCGCCGCGCGCCGCAGCTTGCGACCAGGATCGCGGCCGGCCGGGCGGCGCCGGCGGATCGGGCGATCGCCCGCGATCGGGATTTCGCGCTGAGCCTTGGCCAGACGTTCGCCGCGGGACTTTCACGCAGCGCCCGCGGGCCGGTGATCGACATGCAAGCTGTTCAGCCGGCCATGGCCAATCGATCTCGCCGCCACCTGGGCGCCAACGGGCGTCTGGATCGGCGATCAGGATCGCAATGTGCCGATTGCCGCCGTCGAAGCGTTGGTCCGCGAGCATGGCCGATCGAGAGTTGCCCGACTGCCCGGGCACGGCCATTTCTGGATCGCGCAGCATTTTCCCGAGGTGCTCGGCTGGATTGCCGATCGACGCCCGTAAGCCTCAGGCGCCCGCAATCACGCTGGCGCGCGCCAATTGAGGGCCGCCATCCAATCACGGAACATCGACTGGAATGACGGAGGGCGCGGCTTGGCGACCACAATTGCCCGATGCGGCGATGCCGGCGTCCAGGCCGAAATGGCAGTCTGCTTTGTCTGGTAGTTGGCGACGGGCGCGTCGTCGGGGCGGTCGTCAGGGGTGGCCATCGCAAAACCTGCGGCACGCGCCGCGTTCGCCAGTCTATCCGCGCCGCTCGACCAGTTCTTAGCCATCGCTGCACCTTCCGAACACTGCCGGTCAACGTACGCGACCGAATCCCGCAGCGTTAACTCTAACCGCATTTGTCCTAACGATGCCTAAATGTCTCACGTCAAGAGCGTTTTGACAATATACTATTGGACTCCCATCATAATATTTCCTTGCCGCAAAGCAGCAACACTATGCCGCGCTGCAACATTCGCCGCGCGTGGGGCCAGAAAAGTTATCCACGCCACGAATATCCATGATATACTACGCGACTTCTCAGTATATTGAATAAGAACGTAGTAAATATTTCATTGTTGCAGTTTTCGTCGAAAATGATAATCAGATTTACTGTTGACAGCGCGACGCTCATCTGGCATCAATGCTGTATAACGCGAAAATTGTGTGGACAGCCCGGCGCAGACCGATGGTCGCTCTTGGGGCCCTCCGCCACCATCCCGGAACATCGATCTTGCCCAGTCCCACTGCCGGACGATTTGCGCCATTGCGTGATTGGGACGCCCTCAAGCGTGCCTATGAAGCCCATGTCGGCGACCTCGGCGAGCTGGCAATAGCCAACAACATCCAGCTCAAGACGCTCAAAGGCTATGCTCACGAAAAGAATTGGATCCGCGCCGACACCACTGCGAGCGCGCCCGACGACACTGCAGCGGCCGTCGCAAAGCTGACCGATAGCAAGACCCTCATCCGCCAAATCCGCGGCGCCCGAGGCAATCTGGTGTTGCGGTTGTACCAAGCGGTCATAACGAAACTGGAGAAGATGGAAATGGATATGGAAGCGAGCGGACCCCTGTCGGCTGCCGATCACGAGCGTCATACCCGTGCGCTCGCGACGGTGATCAAGAGCGTGGAGAACATCGATGATCTCAATGGCGCCGCCGCTGCCAACGCCGGCACCAACCGACCCGGTGCCGACAAGCGGCGCGGCACGCCCGAGACCGCCAGCAACGACGAGGGCAAGCTGCGCCGCGAGCTTGCGGCACGAATTCGAAAACTGCGCCAGCGCCTCGAGCGCTGAATTTGACGCGCAGGTCGACGACATCCTTGCCGACTGGCCGGCTGCCGACGTCGAGGCGGTGCTGGCCGATTGGCAGGTATGGGCGCGCGACGACCAGCTGCCCCCCGCCCTCGACGGCGAGGGCTGGCGCAGCTGGGTGATCCTTGGTGGTCGCGGTGCCGGCAAAACCCGCGCCGGCGCCGAGTGGGTCCGCGCCATCGCCCTCGGCGAGGCCTACGCCACCGACCAGCCGGCGCAGCGCATCGCTCTCGTCGCCGAGACCTACCACGATGCCCGCAGCGTGATGGTCGAAGGCGTATCGGGCATCATGTCGGTGCATCGCGACCACGACCGGCCGACGTTCGAGCCTTCGAACAACCGGCTGATCTGGCCCAACGGGTCGATCGCGCAGCTGTTCTCGGGCGAAGATCCGGAGGCCTTGCGCGGTCCCCAGTTCGACGCCGCCTGGTGCGACGAGCTGGCGAAGTGGCGACGCGCCGAGGCGACCTGGGACATGCTGCAGTTCGCGCTGAGACTCGGCTCGAGGCCACGGCAGCTGGTGACCACGACGCCGCGCAACATCGCACTGCTGACGAAGCTGCTCGCCGATCCGATGACGGTCGTGACGCGCGCGGCAACGGCAGCCAATGCCGCCAATCTGGCACCCTCGTTCGTCGCCGAGATGCAGCGCCGCTACGCCGGCACCGCGCTCGGCCGGCAGGAGCTCGACGGCGAGATCATCACCGAGGTCGCCGGCGCGCTGTGGCGGCCGGACTGGCTCGACGAGGTGCGCATCGCACGCGCGCCCGAACTCACCCGCATCGTCGTCGCGCTCGATCCGCCGGTGACCGCAACGCAATCGTCCGACGCCTGCGGCATCGTCGTCGCCGGCATCGGCGAGGACGGCCGCGGCTATGTGCTCGCCGACCGCACCGTACAGGGCCGCCAGCCACACGAATGGGCGCGCGCCGCGATCGCCGCCTATCACGACCATCGCGCCGACCGCATCGTCGCCGAATCAAACCAGGGCGGCGAGATGGTGGTGTCGGTGCTGCGCCAGGTCGACGGCACCGTGCCGGTGACCAAGGTGCACGCGACCCGCGGCAAGTATCTGCGGGCCGAGCCGGTGGCGGCACTTTACGCCGAGGGCCGGGTGTCGCACGTCGGCCGCTTCGACCAGCTCGAAGCCCAGATGTGTTCGTTCGGCGGCGGCGATTTCGGCAGCCGTAGCCCCGACCGGCTCGACGCGCTGGTGTGGGCGCTGACGGCACTGATGCTCGAACGGCCGCAACGGCCGGCGATCCGGATGCTGTGAGATCCTTTCCCTCTCCCCCGCCCCTTCGGGGGAGAGGGCAGAGGCCGGCCCCTTGGCCGGCCGAGGGTGAGGGGCGGCTGCTTGCTCAGTGTCCGTCTCGTTTTTGCTCCGTTGCCGGATGTAGCAATATCGGAGCGCGCTGCCGCCCCTCACCCTGACCCTCTCCCCGTAAAGAACGGGGAGAGGGAAATAACCTCGAGGTCAATCATGCAGTCATCGATCGCGCCGCGCTCGCGGCTGGCGGCGCTGTTGCGCGGCTTGCGTCAAGCATTCGCGTCCCCACGCGAGGCCAAGGCCAGCGCTGTCGCGCCGCTGATCGCGCTCGACGGCAACCGGCAGCCGGTGTGGGCGCCGCGCGACTACGCCACGTTCGCGCGCGAAGGCATGATGCAGAACCCGGTCGCCTACCGCGCCGTGCGCATGATCGCGGAGGCCGCCGCCTCGGTGCCGCTGCTGCTCTACGACCGCGACAGCGAGATCGAGAGCCACTGGCTGCATCGACGTGCTGGCGCGACCGGCACCTGGGCAGATCGGCGTCGATCTGCTGGAAGCCTTGTTCAGCTCGCTGCTGGTCTCGGGCAATGCCTATGTCGAGGCGGTGGCGACCAGCGACGGCATCCGCGAGCTGCACATCCTGCGCTCGGACCGGGTGCAGGTGATCCCCGGCGCCGACGGCTGGAGCGACGGCTACGCCTATTCCGCCGCCGGCCACACCGTGCGCATCGCCGGCGAGGTGATGCCCGGCATGCCGCGCATCCTGCACATGCGGTTCCATCATCCGCTCAACGACCACTACGGCCTGTCGCCGATGGAGGCGGCGGCGACCGCGATCGACATCCACAACGAGGCGGCGCGCTGGAACAAGGCGCTGCTCGACAACTCGGCACGGCCCTCCGGCGCCCTCGTCTACGGCTCGGCGGAAGCCATGAGCCCGGCCCAGTTCGAACGCCTGAAGCGCGAGCTGGAGGAGAATTTCCAGGGCGCCCGCAACGCCGGCCGGCCGCTGCTGCTCGAAGGCGGGCTCGACTGGAAGGCGATGAGTTTGTCGCCGCGCGACATGGACTTCATCGCCCTGAAACAGATGGCGGCGCGGGAAATCGCCCTCGCCCTCGGCGTGCCGCCGCTGCTGCTCGGCCTGCCCGGCGACAATACGTACTCGAACTACAGCGAGGCCAACCGGACGTTCTGGCGCCAGACGGTGATCCCGCTGGTGCAGCGCACCGCCAAGGCGCTGTCGGCCTGGCTCGGCGACGGCCTCGAATTGCGCCCCGATCTCGATGCCCTCGACGCCCTCAGCCCCGACCGCGAGGCGCTGTGGGCACGCCTCGACGGCGCGAGCTTCCTGACCCGCGACGAGAAGCGCGCCGCGGCAGGGTACGGGCCGATGGGGGAAGCCAGTGGCAGGCAAGGCAAGTTCAATCCGTATCACGATGCCGCTGGTCGCTTCGACTTCGCGCCGGATGGTGGTGGCGTCGCCCGACGCAACCCCGACGCCGCCGATTGCCACACCTGCCGATCCAGCGCCCGAGCCCGCAACACGTCGTCGGCCCGGACCGCCGACCTCGCCGGCGCAGGAGATGCGCCTGGCGATCTCTGCGAGGGACGCGAGGGATGCAGTTCGAAGAACGCAGGAGCTCGATCCAGCATGGCGCCCGCCGACCGGCCTGAACGAGACGATCGAAGGTGAGATCCGCCACAACGAAAATACCGCCGAGGCGGCGCGCGCTCGACTTGCCGAGATCACCCGTGATGCGATACCCAATACCAACCCCAGCTGGGGTGTGAACCGGTTACGCAAGGAGTTGAACGACATCGGGTACCGGTTCAAGGAGCCGACCAACGCTCCTGGCTACCTGTATGAGAACCCGGCGACGGGGGAGCAAGTGCGGATTATGGAACGGCCAAATCAGGAATTTCGCACTAACTCGCCTCAGAAGCACTATAACAATTATTATTACCGATACCGCAAGAGGGAAGATCAGCAATACGGCACCCATATAACTATTCCAAACAAAGATTGAATTTGCTATTCAACACAAGAGGTTGTCGATGCTAACCGAACTCGCAATGCGTATTTTGTCGGAACTGGAGGAAGCAGGTGAAGAGAACGTAGCCGCGATGCTCAATACGGTAATTGCGGGAACCGGATCCGAAACAGAGATAAGTGATTACCAGCAGGCTCTCCGTGAACTAATCCACGCTGGCCTTGCAGCCATGTCGATCGAACGCGATGCAACTCGACGGCTGACAAGGGCGTCGAGAGAACTATCCGATGAGCAAATCAATGGCATCTCTGCATTCCTAGAATTTGACGATCAACGCGCACTGTGGAGTGACAGCCGTATCAAAGGTCCTCCGTTTGGCCAGAAGTTTCCGCTGATCGTCATTACTGAGGCTGGCCGGGAGAAAAGTGTCCAGATCTTGAAGGACCGTGGCCACGGGTGGTGGCACCAGAAGGCATGATCATACTCGGCGTGCCGCCGCTGCTGCTCGGTCTGCCCGGCGACAATACGTATTCGAACTACGGCGAGGCCAACCGGACGTTCTGGCGGCAGACGGTGATCCCGCTGGTGCAGCGCGCCGCCAAGGCGCTGTCGGCCTGGCTCGGCGACGGCCTCGAGCTGCGCCCCGATCTCGACGCCCTCGACGCACTCAGCCCCGACCGCGAGGCGCTGTGGGCCCGCCTCGATGGCGCGAGCTTCCTGACCCGCGACGAGAAGCGCGCGGCGGCCGGGTATGGGCCGGTCGGGGAAGCCGGTGCGAGGCAAGGCAAGTACAATCCGTATCATGACGAGGCGGGCCGGTTCACGTTCGCGCCGGACGGGGGCAGCAACACCACCGACGCGCCGACGCCCACGCCGCCATTCCCGAGCCCGGACGATCCGCTGGTGCACCCGGTGGCAGGACGCCCGCGCGGATTTGGTCCACCCAAGCCGCCACCGCCCGGCGTGCCGGCGAAGCCAGCCGCACCCCAATCCGACTATGGAGCTACACCGCGCGGACGTCCACTAACCGAGCACGGCCGCAAACAAGCGACTGAACGTGGCTTCACCGACGAGCGGATCGATGCCATTGTCGAGAACAATGCGAAGTCTCGGGTGGGCAAAGTTGACGCGTCCGGAGCAAAGACCTGGGAGTATTCCGACCCGCGCGGCAACACAGTCGTGACGAACGAAAGCGGCGGCATCGTTACTGTATATTCGCGCCTGCCAGGTGGAAACTATGTTGAGAAGCCATAGGAGTCTTGCCAAAGTCATGCATCCTGACACCGCCATGGGCATTATAGCTGAGCTGAATCACTTCCTCTCCGAGGGGTGGGTCCCGATCCGCGAAACTGATCGAATTCGCATCCAGCCTCCGCAAACTGCAGTCAATGCCAGCAACTTTAACCAGCTCTTGCAAAGCGAGGTTTGGCGAATTGCCCGCCAAATCGCCTATTCCGATTTCGTGAGTATCGAGCGAAAGCCCGATGGGAGCTACCGCATCTTCTCAAAGATTACAAACGGTGGTTCCTTCGAAGTTGTGTTCCAAAGCGATCAGAACTAACACGCGGTTTGCTGAAGCAGATGGCACCCCGCCCTCGACGCCCTCGATGCGCACAGCCCCGACCGCGAGGCGCTGTGGGCAAGGCCAGAGACTGATCCATACATTCGTGACACGTATGCAATTCGCGTGGTTATTCGATCAGACAACCGTGCCGTCGGCGGCTTCAAGGTGCTAACCGCCTTTCCAATCAACCAAGAGTCGAGCAAGAGGAGATGAGCATGCGGACTCCCGACGAATTTCGAACTCTGGTGGCGCTGTTTTGACTTGATGTAGAGCGATGGTTCGGTGGTGATTCGTCTCACTCCCGAGGATGCCATGAAAGCCCAGGATTTCCGGTCGTTTGTCGAACAGCTCGGTGAACTGACCGAGGCGCAGCGTGCCGGCCTGGTTGCGGCGCTGGCGGGCGCAGGCTCAGCCAATGAGGCGATCCGGCTGATCGAGACGCGGTTCGACGCGTCACCCGCGTGTGGCCATTGCAGGTCGACGAACTTCGGCACCTGGGGCCGTGCAAGCGATCTGCGTCGCTATAAATGCCGCGACTGCAATCGCACGTTCAATGCGCTCACCGGTACGCCGCTCGCGCAATTGCACCGGCGTGACGCGTGGCTCGACTATGCCAGGGCACTCGTCGACCGGGTGAGCCTGCGGCGAGCCGCCGAGCGTTCCGGCGTGTGCCTCGAAACGTCGTTCCGCTGGCGCCACCGCTTCCTGCGATCGGCCAGGGACGTCCGACCAGAAAGTGTGACCGGCATCGTGGAAGCGGATGAAACGATGATCCTGAAATCGGCCAAGGGATCGCAGAAACTGGTCGGGCGGGCGCCCAGAAAGCGCGGTGGCAAGCCTAAAAAGACGGGCACGTCGCCGGAAGACTACGACATAGTCCTGATCATGCGTGACCGTCATAAGACAACGACCGATCACATCCTGCCCGACTTCGTGGGCGCCACGTTCGATGCGGTGATGGACCCGGTCGTGTCTCGTGACAGCGTCCTCGTGACCGATGGCCGGCCTTCGTACCACACCTTCGCTCGCGACCGCGGCATGACCCACGTCGCGATCGTCGCCAGTCGCGGCGAGCACGAGAAGGGCGGTTTCCACATCCAGAACGTCAACGCCTACGCCAGCCGCCTCAAAGCCTGGATGGCGCCATTCAACGGCGTCGCATCGAAATATCTCGCCAATTACCTCGGCTGGCGCCGGATGATCGAGCGCCTCGGCGTCCGCCTGACCCCGCACTACGCCATCGCCGAGGCGCTTGGCGGATGAGCCACTACATCAAATCAAAACAGCGCCACTCTGGTTGCCGCCTTCTATCAGCACAGTAGGGATGATTATGCGACCGAATTCGATTGGATTTCAAGTCGCCTCGGAATTCTCAGCGAAATCGAGAAGCAAGTCGTCAAGAACTACCTCGATTACCTCCTGACCAGCGGACGCCCGGACAGCGAGGTGCAACGAGCATGGCGCAGCGGCAATTCATGCTATCTATTCAGGGGTCATGATTTACGCGCCTTTCTGATGGAACTTCGAACACTGCTCAGCCAAGCACCGAGCAGCCGATCGAGGCGACTCAAAATCTAGCTTTGCTGCCCGACATCGCCCTCGGCGTGCCGCCGCTGCTGCTCGGCCTGCCGGGCGACAATACCTATTCGAACTACGGCGAGGCCAACCGGACGTTCTGGCGCCAGACGGTGATCCCGCTGGTGCAGCGCACCGCCAAGGCGCTGTCGGCCTGGCTCGGCGACGGCCTCGAATTACGCCCCGATCTCGATGCCCTCGACGCACTTAGCCCCGACCGCGAGGCGCTATGGGCAAGGCTCGACGGCGCGAAGATGAATTGGGTGCAATAGCTAAGCGCATTACGCCGCGAACCGCACCCCGGCGCCCGCATCGGCGCAATACGCGCAATCGGGCGCTATTGCGCCCTACGGCTGCGGCCCCTGCCGCCAAATCGATCTCTTCGTTTCACTCAACCTTCACGCACAGGATTTCATCACGCATGCACGACGCGACCACGGCCGCGGCGCTCGAACGCGCGCGCGAAGTGAAGCTGATGAACGTCAGCCTCGATCATATAGCCCTCGACGGCAGCTTCGAAGGTTATGCCAGCATCTTCAACCGCCGCGACATGAGCGGCGACATCGTGCTGCCGGGCGCCTTCCGGGCGAGCCTCAAGGCGCGCGGGGCCGCCGGCATCCGCATGCTGTTCCAGCATGATCCGGCGCAGCCGATCGGGGTGTGGGAGCGGCTCTACGAGGATGCCCGCGGGCTCTACGTCCGCGGCCGCCTGACGACCGAGGTGACCAAGGCCCGCGAGGTCCTGGCGCTGATGCGCTCGGGCGCCATCGACGGCCTGTCGATCGGCTTTCGCACCGTCAAGAGCCGCCGCGATGGCCGCAACGGCCGGGCGCTCGCCGAGATCGATCTGTGGGAGATTTCCGTCGTCACCTTCCCGATGCTGATCGAGGCCCGCATCGGCAAGGTCAAGGCCCGTGCCTTCGCCGGCCGCACGCCGACGACAAGAGAATTCGAACGCTGGCTCACGCAGGACGCTGGGTTCACGCGAACGGAGGCCCGCGCGGTGATGCGCGACGGGCTCACGGGGCTCGAGGCCCTGCGCAACGCAGGCCAGGCCACCGGCTGGCAGACCCGCCTCGTCGCCCAGATGGCGGCGGCGGCCGAGCTACTGCGCCAGTCACCAAACCACCGCAAGTATCACCAACGAGGAGCATCATGCTGAAAGACAACCCGCTGGAGTTCAAGGCCAGCACCGACATCAACGCCCAGTACGACGACCTGATGCGGGCATTCGAGGCGTTCAAGGAAACCAACGATGAGCGGCTGAACGAAGTCGAGCGCAAGTCCGGCGCCGACGCCGTCACCTTCGACCGGCTGCAGCGCATCGAGGACGCGATGGACGGCCACAAGCGCGCGCTCGACGAGCTCGTGCTCAAGGCGCAGCGCCCGCAACTCGGTGGCGGCAACCGCTCGAGCGCCGGCCTGCAGCACAAGACCGCGTTCGAGGGCTACATCCGACAGGGTGAGACACGCTCGCTGCGCGGTCTCGAGGAAAAGGCAATGTCGGTCGGCTCGAGCGCCGACGGTGGCTACACCGTGCCGCCCGAGATCGAGGCTGGCATCAATCGCGCCGTGCGCACCTTGTCGCCGATCCGCGGCATCTCGGGCGTGCGCCAGATCTCCAGCAACGTCTACAACAAGCCGTTCATGATCACCGGCCCGGCGACTGGCTGGGTCGGCGAGACCGCGGCGCGGCCCGAGACGTCGAGCGCAACGCTCGCCAACCTGGCGTTCCAGACGATGGAGCTCTACGCCATGCCGTCGGCGACGCAGGCCCTGCTCGACGACAGTGCGGTCAACATCGACCAGTGGATCGCCGATGAGGTCCGCATCGCCTTCGCCGACCAGGAAGGCACCGCCTTCGTCACCGGCGACGGCGTCAACAAGCCGAAGGGCTTCCTCGGCTACACCAAAGTTGCGAACGCGTCGTGGACCTGGGGCAACACCGGTTATCTCGCCACCGGCGTCGCCGGTGGCTTCCCGGCGACGGCGCCGGCCGACAAGCTGATCGACCTCACCTACGCGGTCAAGGCCGGCTATCGCGCCAACGGCACGTTCGTCATGAACCGCGCGACGCAGGGCGCGATCCGCAAGTTCAAGGACAACAACAACAACTACATCTGGCAGCCGCCGGTGAAAGCTGGCGAGATGCCGCTGCTGCTCGGCTACGGCGTCGCCGAGTGCGAGGACATGCCGACGATCGCTACCGACACGTTCTCGGCGGCGTTCGGCGACTTCGAGCGCGGCTACCTGATCGTCGACCGGGTCGGCGTGCGCATCCTGCGCGATCCGTACTCGGCCAAACCCTACGTGCTGTTCTACACGACCAAGCGCGTCGGCGGCGGCGTCCAGGACTTCGACGCGATCAAGCTCTTGAAGTTCGGTTTGAGCTTGATCTCGCTCACGCCGGGCACCTTTGGTGCCAGGGCCTTCGGCCGAGGTCGTCGCCATCGCACTTCCCCTCTCCCCCGCCACTTCGGGGGAGAGAGCAGAGGCCGGGCCCTCTTGCCCGGCCGAGGGAGAGGGGCGGCTGCTTGCCCCGCGCGTGTTGCCGCCCCTCACCCTAACCCTCTCCCCGTGAAGGACGGGGAGAGGGGATAAATCAACGAGGCATCCCCAATGTCACTCACACTGACGGGCGCGCCGGCGCTCGAGCCGGTTTCGCTCGCCGAGGCCAAGGCCCACCTGCGCGTCGACAGCGCCGCCGAGGACACCTTCATCTCGAGCCTGATCACCACCTCGCGACTGCAGGTCGAGGCGATCCTCGGCCTCGCCCTCATCCAGCAAGGCTGGACCTGGCGGTTCGATGCCTGGCCGCCACGGGGCGTCGAGTTCCCGATGCGCCCGATCATCAGTGTGGCGTCGGTCCGCACCCAGAACAGCGACCTGTCGTATACGACGATCGCCGCCGCCAACTACATTCTCGATCCACAAGGGCCGCCGCCGCGGCTGGTGCCTGCCGGCGTCGGCTTTGCCAAGCCGGGCGTCGCAGCGCTCGGCGTTGAAATCCAATTCGTGGCCGGCTTCGGACTTGCTGCGAGCGATGTGCCGGCGCCGCTCAGGCAGGCGATCCTTCTGCTCACCGCACACTGGTTCGAGAACCGCGAACCGGTGGTGGCCGGCGCGCCGGCGACCACCTTCCCCGATGCCGTGATCGGCCTGCTCGAGCCCTACCGGATGCGCCGCCTATGAAAATCCAGCCCGCAGGCGCGCTGCGCCGCCGCCTCACGCTCGAAGCACCGTCGCGCAGCGGCGACGAGGCCGGCGCCGCCGCTACGACCTGGTCGAACCTCGGCAGCGTGTGGGCGGCGGTCATTCCCCGCACCGGCCGCGAGATCGTCTCCGCCGACGGTCAGGCCGCGCGCGTCACACACGAAATCGAGATCCGCTGGCGCAACGACGCCACCGCGGCGATGCGCTTTCGCGACGGCGTTACGATCTACGCCATCCACGCCGTGCATCAGCGTGACGAGCTTCGCCGCCGCCTCGTCTGCCTGGTCGAGGAACTCGCGCCATGAAGATTGCAGTTCGCATCGAGGGACTTGGACCCAGGATCGGCGATGCGCGGATCAACCGCCTCGTCGAGCAGGCCCAGCGCCTCGTGCCACCCCAGGCCGAGGTAGCGCCTTCGCCCATCCCGCTCAACAATCAGACGCCGAGGTAAGCCATGCCATCGTCCAGCTGGGCACTACAGAAGGCGATCCACGCGCAACTGTCAGCCGACGCCGGCCTGCTGGCCGTTCTCGGTGGTCCGCGCATCTACGACGACGTGCCGCGCAGTCCGACCTTTCCCTATATCACCTATGGCGGCAGCACTGTGCGTGACTGGTCGACCGGCTCCGACGATGGCCACGAGCACGCGCTGACCTTGCATGCCTGGAGCCAGGGCGCCGGCCGCAAACCGGTGCACGAGTTGCTCGGTGCCGTCGAAGCCGCGCTCGACCAGCAGGGCCTCGCTCTCGACGGCCATCGCCTGATCTCACTGCGGCACGAGTTTTCCGATGTCCGGCGCGAGGCCGACGGCGAAACCTGGCACGGCGTCCTGCGCCTGCGGGCAACGACCGAGCCGCTTTGACACACTTCCCCTCTCCCCGTTTTGACGGGGAGAGGGCATAGGCCGGCCCCTTTCGGCCGGCCGAGGGTGAGGGGCGGCCGCTTGCTCGAAGCCACTCAAATCTCCGCTCTGCTAGCTGATGTTGCTGATACGGAGCAAGCGGCCGCCCCTCACCCTAACCCTCTCCCCCTACGCGCAAAGGGCGCTAGGGGGAGAGGGGATTCCCCCGCGCCCACTTCACCTCTGTCCCATCCCAAGGACCTCCACCATGGCTGCACAAAAAGGCAAGGACCTTCTGCTCAAGATCGACGACGGCGGGGCAGGATTCATTACCGTTGCCGGCTTGCGGGCGCGCACGCTCGCATTCAACGCCGAGACGGTCGACATCACCAACCAGGATTCGACCGGGCAATGGCGCGAGTTGCTCGCCGGCGCCTCGGTGCGCACCGCCCGCGTCACCGGCTCGGGCATCTTCAAGGATGCCACGTCGGACGACCAGATCCGCAGCGCCTTCTTCAACGGCGTGATCAAGACCTGGCAGATCGTGATCCCGGCGTTCGGCATCATCCAGGGCTTGTTCCAGATCACCGCGCTCGAGTTCACCGGCAAGCACGACGGCGAGATCGGCTTCGACATCGCGCTCGAAAGCGCCGCCGACCTCACCTTCACCGCGATCTGAGGACTGCCTCGACATGGCCAACCGCCATCGCGGCGAGATCGACGCACGCTTCGACGGCGTCACCTACAGGTTGTGCCTCACCCTCGGCGCACTTGCCGAACTCGAGCATGCGTTCGGTGACGCCGACATGCTGGCGCTCGCCCAGCGCTTCGAGGGCGGCCGGCTCAAGGCCAGCGATGCGGTTCGCATCATCGGCGCCGGACTTCGCGGCGCCGGCCACGACATCAGCGACGAGGCGGTGGCCAGGCTCAAGGCAGAGGACGGCGCCGCCGGCTTCGTCAGGACCGTCGCGCGCCTGCTGCAGGCGACGTTCGGGGCACCCGATCCAGGCCAAGCCGAGGCCGACAACGGACGTGGGCCGGCTCAGGCCAGCTCGCGCGGCCCGCTTGCTGCGAGTGCTGCCAGCCAAGTCGGGCGGCCAATGGCACTCGAGCCAACCTACGCCGTGCCGATCTCGACGTTTGCCACGTCCCCGGAGGTGGGCGCCACCGCCCCTTTCCCTGGGCCGAGGTGATGCAGATCGGGTTCGGCGTGCTGCGCCTTTCACCAGCCGCGCTGTGGTCGATGAGCCCGCGCGAATTCGCCGCTGCTGTCGGCTGGATCACGCCGCCGGCGGTTCGCCCGACTCGCCGTGATCTCAGCCATTTGATGCACTTGTTCCCCGATCGGGATTCGCAAGATCCGTAGGGCGCAATAGCGACTTCGCGTATTGCGCCAACTTCGTGCCGGCTGCACCACGGCGCAATACGCAAGGGGGCTATTGCGCCCTACAAGAAACTCCACCGACTACCAACACTCCGCCTACATATAACAAATTGGACACCACCATGACCGAGCCCGTGGAAACCTGGACCGTCGCCATCGACGCGGATACCGGCGCGCTGCAGCAGGAGCTGTCGAACGCGACGAAGTATGGCCGCCAGTTCGGTGCGGCGCTGACCAGCGCGTTCACCGGCCTCGCCGTCAAGGGCCGCTCGCTGAGCGATACCATCGACACGCTGGCGTTGTCGTTGAGCCGGATCGCGATCAATGCCGCCTTCAAGCCGCTGGAGCAGGGCCTCGGCCAGGCCTTCTCGGGCCTGTTTTCCGGCGGCAGCTTCGCCTTCGCCAATGGCGGCGTGATCAAGGGCGGGTTGCCGGTGCCGTTCGCTGCCGGCGGCGTCATTGCCAGCCCGGTCGCATTTCCGCTCGGTGGCGGTCGCACCGGCATCGCCGGCGAGCGCGGGCCAGAGGCGATCATGCCGCTGTCACGCGGCCCCGACGGCCGGCTCGGCGTCAAGGCCGGGAATTCCGGCGACGCTCGCCCGATCGTCTTCAACGTAACGACGCCCGACGCCGACAGCTTCCGCCGTTCCGAAAGCCAAGTGGCGGCGATGCTGGCGCGTGCTGTGCAGTTCGGCCAGCGCAATCTGTGAACGAGGATAGGACCCATGGCGTTTCACGAGGTGCGTTTTCCCCTCGACATTTCCCGCGGCGCCGAGGGTGGGCCTGAACGGCGCACCGATATCGTCGCCCTCGGCTCCGGCGCCGAGGAGCGCAACAGCCGCTGGGCCAACTCGCGCCGCAGCTGGAACGCCGGCTACGGCATCCACACGCTCGATGCGCTGCACACCATCATCGCCTTCTTCGAGGAGCGGCGCGGTCGGCTGCACGGCTTTCGCTGGCGCGACGCCGCCGACTGGAAGTCATGCCCGCCGCAAGCCACGCCCGGCAGCCTCGATCAGGTGATCGCCACTGGCGACGGCACCACCGCCATGTTCCAGCTGATCAAGACCTATGGCTCGACCTATGCGCCGTGGGCGCGGTCGATCGCCAAGCCCGTCGCCGGCACGGTCAAGGTCGCCGTTGGCGGTGTAACAAAGACTGCCGGCACGCACTTCACGGTCGATGTCACCACCGGCCACGTGACCTTTCTCGCCGGCAACATTCCGGCAGCGGCCCAGGCGGTCAGCGCCGGATTCGAATTCGACTGCCCGGTGCGCTTCGATACCGACAAGCTCGAGGTCAACGTCCAGGGCTTCCGGCACGGCGCGATTCCGCACATCCCGATCATCGAGGTTCGGCACATGAAAGCTCTTTCGGCGGCACTGCAGGCGCACCTCGACAGCGGCGCCACGACGCTGTGCTGGTGCTGGCGGCTGACGCGCCGCGACGGCATCGAGCTCGGCTTCACCGACCATGATCGCGACCTCGTCTTCGACGGCACCACATTCGAGGCGG
Organism: uncultured Alphaproteobacteria bacterium; assembly: GCA_963741505.1. Lineage (GTDB taxonomy): Bacteria > Pseudomonadota > Alphaproteobacteria > Rhizobiales > Hyphomicrobiaceae > JAKFWF01. Next base: position 333,404 of record CAVUIJ010000024.1, read on the forward strand.
CGGCCGGCTTCACCGCCACCGAGATCAAGGATGCGGTGGGCCTCAGCGTCGACAACCTCGATGTCGAGGGCGCGCTGCAATCGGGACGGCTCGAGGAATCCCAACTGGCCGGTGGCGCCTTCGACGAGGCCCGGATCGAGATCTTCCGCGTCAACTGGCAGGAGCCGAGCCAGCGCGTGCTGATGCGCTACGGCTCGCTCGGCGAGGTCAAGCGCAGCGGCGGCGCCTTCACGGCCGAGGTCCGCGGTCTCGCGCACTATCTCGGCCAGCCGAAAGGGCGGCTCTACCAGTTCACCTGCGACGCCGATCTCGGTGACGCCCGCTGCGGCATCGCGCTCGCCAGCCCGGCGTTCCGCGGCACCGGCACGGTTGCGACTGCGATCAGCGGCCGCGGCTTCACCGCGACCGGGCTCAGCGGGTTCGTCGCCGGCTGGTTCGCGCGCGGGCTTGCGACATTTACCAGCGGCAGCAATGCCGGCAGGGCGATGGAGGTGAAGCGCCACAGCCTCGACGCCGGCATCGTCACCATCGAGCTGTGGCAGGAGCTCGGCTCCGCCCCCGCCGTCGGCGACGCCTTTCTCATCACTGCCGGCTGCGACAAGCACCTCGCCACCTGCCGCGATCGCTTCGCCAATGTCGCAAACTTTCCGCGGCTTCCCGCACATGCCCGGCAACGACTTCGTCACCTCGTTCGCGCGGCAGGGCTGACACCATGAGCTACCCGCGCGCCGAAATCATCGCCGAGGCGCGAGCCTGGATCGGCACGCCCTATCACCATCAGGCGAGCCTCGTCGGCGTCGGCGCCGATTGCCTCGGTCTCGTGCGCGGCGTATGGCGCCGCCTGCATGGTTCCGAGGCCGAAACGCCGCCCGCCTACTCGCGCGACTGGGCGGAAGCAGCTGGCATGGAAACGCTGCTCGGGGCGGCCGGCCGGCATCTGGTCGCGACCGACATTGCCCGGATGCTGACCCGGCGACGTGCTGGTCTTTCGCTTTCGCGGTGGCGTGCCGGCCAAGCATGCCGGCATCCTCGTCACACCGGCGACCTTCGTGCACGCAATCGAAGGATCTGCTGCCTGCGAAGTGCCGCTCGCAGCCTGGTGGCGGCGGCGCATCGCCGGCGCCTTCGCCTTTCCCGGCATTCGCGACTGATACACTGCTGAAGGATTACTCATGGCAACGCTTGCACTTGCAGCCGCCGGGGCGGCTGCCGGCTCGGCCCTGTTGCCGACCGGACTGTCACTGCTCGGCGCGACCATCTCCGGCGCCACCCTCGGCGCCCAGGCCGGCGCGCTTGCTGGCGCCTTCGTCGATCAGGCGCTGTTCGGCGCTTCCGGCCAGTCGCGCAGTGTAACCGGGCCGCGCCTGTCCGACCTGCGCGTCACCACCTCGACGGAAGGCGCACCGATCCCGCGCGTCTACGGCCGCGCCCGCATCGGCGGCCAGATGATCTGGGCGACCGACTTCGAAGAGGAGATCGTCACCACCGAGGCCGGCGGCGGCGGCAAGGGCGGCGGCTCAGGCGGCGGCACCGTCACCCGGACCGACTATCGCTACTACGCCAATTTCGCCGTGGCGATCGCCGAGGGCGAGATCGCAAGCGTCGGCCGAATATGGGCCGACGGCCGCGAGCTCGATCTCGCCGGGATCGTGTTCCGCCTGTATTTGGGCAGTGAGACGCAGCCCGCCGATAGCCTGATCGTCGCCCGCGAAGGTGCGAATGCGCCGGCCTATCGCGGCCTCGCCTATATCGTGTTCGAGCGGCTGGCGCTGGCTGCGTTCGGCAATCGGCTGCCACAATTGTCGTTCGAGGTATTCCGCAGCGGCGACGGCTTCGCCTCGCTGGTGCGCGGCGTCGTGCTGATCCCGGGCTCCGGCGAATTCTTCGCCGCGACCTCGCCGGTCACCCGCATCGGCTTTGCCGGCGAGCGCGTGTCGGAAAACGTCCACACCAGCTCCGGCCTGCCCGATGCCGAGGTCGCGATCGAGCAGCTGCGCTCGCAATTGCCCAACGTCGGCTCGGTCTCGCTCGTCACCAGCTGGTTCGGCACCGACTTGCGCTGCGGTGTGTGCCAGGTCGTGCCGAAGGTCGAGCGCACCCAGAAGGATACGGCGCCGATCGAATGGTCGGCCGCGGGCCTGACGCGGGCGTCGGCGCCGGCGGTAAGTCAGTATCTCGGCAAGGCTGCCTATGGCGGCACGCCTTCGGATCAGACCATCGTCGATCAGATCCGTAATCTGCAGGCGCGCGGCTTGAGCGTCACGCTCAATCCCTTCATCCTGATGGACGTGCCGCAGGGCAATGCCCTGCCGAATCCGCTCGACGGCAGCGGCGCGCAGCCGGCCTACCCCTGGCGCGGCCGCATCACCTGCGATCCGGCGCCCGGCCGGCCGGGCACCGTCGACAAGACCGCAGCAGCCGCGACCCAGCTCGCGAGCTTCATCGGCACGGCGCTGCCCGGCCACTTCGCGCTGAGCGGTGACACTGTCGTCTATTCGGCCCTGCGGAGTGGTCCTACCGCCGCTTCATCCTGCATTACGCCTGGCTCGCCAAGGCCGCCGGCAATGTCTCTGCGTTCCTGATCGGCAGCGAGCTGCGCGGCCTCACCACGCTGCGCTCCGCTGCCTCGACGTTTCCCTTTGTCGCCGCCCTGCAGCAGCTTGCCGCCGACGTGAAGTCGGTCCTCGGCCCGGCGGTGAAAGTGGTCTACGCCGCCGACTGGTCGGAGTACTTCGGATACCAGCCCTCGGACGGCACCGGCGACGTCTACTACCATCTCGATCCGCTGTGGACGTCCGCCGACATCGACGCCATCGGCATCGATCTCTACTGGCCGCTCGCCGACTGGCGCGACGGCAACGACCACCTCGACCGGCTCGCCGGCGCCCGCTCGATCTATGACCTCGCCTACCTCAAAGCCAACCTGACCGCGGGCGAAGGCTACGACTGGTATTATGCCAGCGATACGGCGCGCCGCAGCCAGACGCGCACGGCGATCACCGATGGCGCCGGCAAGCCGTGGGTGTTTCGCTACAAGGATCTGAAGTCGTGGTGGCTCAATTCGCACAATAACCGGCCAGGCGGCGTCGAAAGCGGCGGCACCACCGCCTGGGTGCCGCAGGCGAAGCCGGTGTGGTTCATGGAAGTCGGCTGCGGCGCCGTCGACAAGGCGGCCAATCAGCCGAACGTGTTCGTCGATGCCAAGAGCGCGGAAACGGCGCTGCCCTACTTCTCCTCCGGCCGTCGCGACGACCTGATGCAGCGGCGCTACCTGCAGGCGCTGCTCGAAGCCTTCGACCCCGCGAGCCCCGGCACCATTGCCGGCCTCAATCCGGTTTCGTCGGTGTACGGTGACCGCATGGTGGCGATCGAGCGCACGCACGTCTATGCCTGGGACTTGCGGCCCTTTCCCGCGTTCCCGGCCGACGCCGAAACCTGGGGTGACGGCGGCAACTGGCGGCTCGGCCACTGGCTCAACGGCCGTGTCGCCTCGGTCGGGCTCGACAGCCTTATCGCGCAAATGCTGGCCGACTACGGCTTTGCCGATTTCGACGCATCGTCCCTCGACGGTCTGGTTCCCGGCTACGTCATCGACCGCATCATGGCGCCGCGCGACGCGCTGCAGCCGCTGGAACTCGCCTACTTCTTCGACAGCCTCGAAAGCGGCGGTTTGATCAAGCTGCGCCATCGCGGCGCCAGCGACGCGGTCGCAACCATCAGCGAGGACGCCGCGGTCGAGCTGAAGCCAGGCGTTGCGCCGGTGACGCTCACCCGTGGCCAGGAGACCGATCTGCCGGCCTCGGCCAAGATCAGCTTCGTTTCGAGCGAAGGCGACTATCGCCAGGCGGTGGCCGAGGCGCGCCGGCTGACCGGCGCCAGTGGTCGTGTTGCCCAGGCCGACCTGCCGATCATCCTCGATCCCGATGCCGCCGCCGAACTCGCCGACAGCTGGCTGTTCGAGGCCTGGGCATCGCGCGAGCGGGCAAGCTTCGCACTGCCACCGAGCCGCCTCGCCGTCGAGCCGGGCGATGCCATCGTCCTCGACGTCGGCGGCAGGCAGCGCCTGGTGCGCGTCACCGAGGTCGGCGATCATGGCGCGCGCGCCATCGAAGCCCGCGCCCTCGATCCGCTGGTCTACGCCCGCGCATCGCAGCCCGAACGGGCCGGCCAGACGCCGGCGGCGCAACCAGCCGGAGAGCCCGAAGTGCGCTTTCTCGACCTGCCGCTGCTCGTCGGCGACGAGCCGGCGACGGCGGGCTACCTCGCCGCCGCCCAATTGCCCTGGCCCGGCGCACTCGCCGTCTACCGCTCGCCCGAGACCACCGGCTTCACGTTGCAGGGCTTCGTCAATGCCGCAAGCGCCATCGGCGAGACGCTGGACCCGCTGCCGGCCGGGCCGGAAGGGCGCCTCGACCGCGCATCCAGGTTCCGGGTGAAGCTCGCCAGCAATCAGGCTGCGGCCTCGGTGACGATGCTGAAAATGTTCTCCGGCGCCAACGTCGCGGCGGTGCAGAACCCGAGTGGCGACTGGGAAGTGCTGCAGTTTGAGACCGCCATTCTGGTGGCGCCGAATACCTACGAGCTGTCGAGCCTGCTGCGCGGCCAGGCCGGCACCGAAGCGGCGATGACCGGTACGCCGCTGCCGGCCGGTGCGGCATTTGTGATCCTGGGCACAGGCCTGACCCGGATCGACCTTAGCAGCGGCGACATCGGCTCGCCCTTCACCTGGCGCGTTGGCCCGGCTTCGCGTGACCTCGGCTCGGACACCTATCTCGAGGCGGTGCATGCCTTCCGTGGCGTCGGCGCCCGTCCCTTGAGCCCGGTGCATGTCAACGGTGCACGCACGTCGGGCGACCTCGTTCTCACCTGGATCAGGCGTACCCGATCCGGCGGCGACAGCTGGGCGGCGGCGGAAGTGCCGCTCTTTGAAGACGCCGAGGCCTACCAGGTCGAGGTCTTGGATGGCGCGACCGTCAAGCGGACCTTGAGCGCTTCCGTGCCGAGCGTCATCTATTCGGCGGTCGATCAGATCGCCGACTTCGGCGCACCCCAGCCGGCGGTTTCGGTTCGCGTCCACCAGATGAGCGCGGTGTGGGGACGAGGCGCCGCGCGCGCCGCGATCGTCTGAAGTCATATCGGTAATCGGAGAATAGCCATGGCTCAACCGGCCTGGATCGACCTCGCATTGGCCGAGATCGGTCAGCGCGAGCTAGGCGGGGCTGCGGACAATCCTCGCATCGTCTCGTTCTACCGCGATGTCGGTCATCCCGAGGCCGCCCACGACGAGGTCGCCTGGTGTGCGGCGTTCGTCGGTGCCGCATTGGAGCGTTCCGGCATCGCCTGCACGCGATCGCTGCTGGCGCGTTCGTACCTGTCCTGGGGCGAGGCGGTGACAATGCCGAAGTTCGGCGCCGTCGCCGTGTTCTCGCGCGGCAGCGACCCGACGGCCGGACACGTCGCGTTCTATCTCGATGCCGACACCGCCAGCATCTTCGTGCTCGGTGGCAACCAGGGCGATGCGGTCAGCATTACCGCGATCGAGCGCAGCCGGCTGCTGGGCTTTCGCTGGCCGACAACGACCGCTAGCCCTGCTGCAGCAGCAAAGCCCGCAACGGCCTCGCAGATCTTCGAACGCGCGCTCGCCCACGTCCTCGAGATGGAAGGCGGATGGACCGAGGATCAATACGATCCGGGCGGCCCAACCAATTTCGGGATCACGCTCGCGACCCTCGCCGCCCATCGCGGCCTCGCGCTCGATGCCAACTCGTTCGCGGCGCTGCGCCAGCAGTTGCGCGAGATTTCGAGCTCCGAAGTGCGCACGATCTACCTCGCACGCTACTGGACCCCGAGCCGGGCGGCGGCACTGGCGCCGGCTGTCGGGCTCATGCATTTCGATGCCGCCGTCAATCACGGCGTGGGCGCGGCTGCGCGAATGCTGCAGCAGGCCGTCGGTGTCGACATCGACGGCGAGATCGGACCTGCAACGCTCGCCGCCTGCGCCGCCACTCCGGCCGCCACCATCCTGCAACGCTACGCCGACGAGCGCCGCGCCCGTTATCGCGCGCTCGGCCATTTCTGGCGCTTCGGCCGCGGCTGGCTCGCCCGCGTCGACGCCACCCTGCGCCTCGCTTCGACACTCGACATGAATCAACCCCAAGGAGACAACACCATGACCGACAGCAACAGCACCTCCACCACTGCTACAACGCCGGCGAACCCGTCCGCAGGCCAGCCGACCAAATGGTGGGGCGAGTCCTTGACCATGTGGGGCGCCTTCATTACCGCCGCCTCGACCGTCGTGCCGGTGCTCGGGCCACTCTTCGGCATCGATATCACGGCCGAGATGGTACACCAGCTCGGCACCCAGGGCGTGCAGGCGGTACAGGTGGTCGGCGGCCTCGCCGGCACGCTGATGACGATCTTCGGCCGCATTCGGGCCAATACGCGGCTCGGATTGAGGAGCGCAACGGCCGAGCACTGATCGGCTCGGGCCGCACCCGCGCTGGCGTTCATCCTGTGTTCAGATCAATTTGGCTAGAGTTCAATTGAACTCCAGGATGTAATCGGAATGTGGCGCCTACCCTCGATCGCGCTGTTCGCCGCGGCCATCAACCTTGGCCCGGCGACGGCAGACACCAACAAGTGCTTTACGACCTGGTCCGAGGCCGCGGTCGTCGTGCGTCAGGAGGCACTGGTCGCCGTCGAGGAGGTGACCAGCCTTGCTCGCGCATCGCTGGACGGCGCCGAGGTCGTGAAGACAACTCTGTGTGAAGAGGACGGCCGCTACGTCTATCGCCTGCTGGTGCGAGAAGCCAAGGGCCGTCTCAAGACGGTCAGCGTCGATGCACGCAAGCCATTCGAGCGCTGAACCACTCTACGTCCCGCAAAATGTCTGGTGCACGACCTGATCGGGCAGCGGTGGCTGGGCATACCGATCCGCATCGGTCTGGTCGTCGAAAGGATGCGCCAGAACCGTCGTCAGGCGCTCGAACGGGCCGAAATCGCTGCGGCCGACAGCGGCCTGGATAACCTCTTCGACGAGATGATTGCGCGGTATGTAGGCCGGGTTCGTCTGGCGCATCGCCGCGCGGCGCACCGCTGCCTCGCCACCCTCCGCCGTCAACCGCTCACGCCACTTGACGGCCCACGCATCGAAAGCCGCGGGATCGGCAAACAGCCCGCGGACCGGCGCGTCCTCGGCGCCCGCTGCCACATCGCTCAGCCGCCGGAACACCAGCGTGAAATCGGCCTCGTTCGCGGCCATCCGCTCCAGCAGATCCTGCGCCAGCTCAAGGTCGCCTTCACGCGCCTCGCGCAACCCGAGCTTGCGCCTGAGGCCTGCGACATAGGCTTGCTGGAACTGCGCGGCAAACTGCGCAAGCGTCTCCTGTGCCTGTGCCACCGCCGCGTCTTCGTCTTGATCGAGGAGCGGCAGCAGCGTCTCGGCCAGTCGCGCGAGGTTCCATTGCGCGATGCGCGGTTGATTGGCGTAGGCATAGCGACCGTTCCGATCGATCGAGCTGTAGACGGTGCCGGGATGGAAGGCGTCCATGAAGGCGCAGGGACCGAAATCGATGGTCTCGCCGGCGATCGACATGTTGTCGGTATTCATGACGCCGTGGATGAAACCGACCAGCAGCCACTGCGCAATCAGATCGGCCTGCCGCGCGATCACCGCGTCGAGCAGCGCGCGGTAGCGGTTCGCCGCGGTCGCAGCCTGCGGATAATGCCGCGCGATCACATGATCGGCGAGCTCCCTCACCCCGTCCGCATCGCCGCGCGCGGCAAAATACTGGAACGTGCCGACGCGGATGTGGCTCGCCGCTATGCGCGTGAGCACCGCCCCGGGCAGTGACGTTTCGCGCCGCACCTCCTCCCCGGTCAACACCGCCGCCAGCGCCCGCGTCGTCGGTATGCCGAGCGCCGCGAAGGCTTCACTGACAATGTACTCCCGCAACACCGGCCCCAGCGCGGCGCGGCCATCGCCCTGGCGCGAGAACGGTGTCGGCCCCGAGCCCTTGAGCTGAATGTCACGGCGGACACCATCGCGATCGACGACCTCGCCCAGCAGGATCGCGCGGCCATCCCCCAACTGCGGCTGGAAATGCCCGAACTGATGTCCGGCGTAGGCCGCCGCGAGCGGCTCGGCGCCTTGCGGCACACGGGCACCGGCGAGAATCTCGACACCCTTGGCTGAAGACAATTGCGCCGGATCGAGACCCAGCTGCCGGGCCAACGGCTCATTGAGACGAATGAGACGCGGGAATTTCACCGGCGTCGGCGGCAGCTTGGCGAAGAACCGCTCCGGCAATCGCGCATAGCTGTTGTCGAATGGGAAGTACTCGGTCGGGCCGCCTGGTCGTGTCATCGTCAAAACTTCTCCAGCCATGGCCTGACCTCGATCTCCCACGACCACGAGCTGCGCGGCTGGTCGATCAGATGCAGATAGCTTTGCGCAATGGCGTCGGGGTCGAGCAGATTGTCGTTGCCGCCGTCGGGCCGGCCGCTGGCTCTGATACCGCCATCGATCACCACGTGGCCGATGTGGATGCCCTGCGGATGCAGCTCGCGCGCCATCGACTGCGCCAGGCCGCGCAGCGCGAATTTGCCCATGGCGAATGCTGCCGACTGCGGATAGCCCTTCACGCCCGCCGACGCGCCGGTGAATATGATCGTGCCGCGATTGGCCGGCAGCATCAGGCGCACCGCCGCCTGCGCCACCAGGAAGGCGCCGAAGGCGGTGACTTCGATCGTCTTCTTGACTGCCGCCGGTTCGAGCTCGAGCAACGGGCCGCGCACCCGGAAGGACGGGTTGTAGACGACGACCTCGGGTGCCGCGCCAAGCCCGGCAAACAGAGCTGCGACATCGCTCTCGCTCGAGGCATCGCAACGTACCGCCCGGGCGCCGGTTGCCGCCGCGAGCTTATCGAGCTTCTCGGCATTGCGCGACGCCAGCACCAGGGCATGCCCACGGGCCGCCAGCAGCCGCGCCAGCGAGGCCGACAATCCGTCGCCGACACCCACGATCACCGCGATTGGTTTTGCCATGGCTTGCTCCTGCGTTCGGTCTAACTTGGTGCCGGGACGGCGGCAAGGCAAGCGGCGCGGCCCACTCAAGCCTTGAGGTCCATGGCCGAGCGCAGGCCATCGGTCAGCATGTTGAAGGCGATCGAGGTGATGAAAATCATCACACCCGGCAGCGCACACAGCAGCGGCTGGGTATAGATCGCGGTGCGCAGGGTGTTGAGCATCAGGCCCCATTCCGGCTCCGGCGGCTTGACGCCCAATCCCAGGAACGACAGACCCGAAGCCAGGATCATCGATACCGCGATCAGGCTCATGGCGTAGACCAGGATCGGCCCCAGCACGTTGCCGAGCACATGATGGCGGATGATGGTGAGCGCATTGGCGCCGCTGGCACGAGCCGCCTCGATGAAATCCCGGCTGCGGATGCCGGTCGTGACACTTTCGGCGACGCGCGCGATCGGCGGTACGAACACGATCGTCAGCGAGATCAGCCCATTGGTGATGCCGGCGCCGAGCGCGCCCGACAGCGCGATCGCCAGCAAGACCGAGGGGAATGCAAAGAACACGTCGATCGTGCGCATCAACAGTGTGTTGAGGAGGCCGCCGGCGTAGCCGGCGACAACACCGATTGCGCCGCCGATCAACAGCGCGATGAACACCGGCGTCACTCCCATGAACAGCGACAGCCGCGCCCCCATGATCAGTCGCGAAAGCATGTCGCGTCCGAGCTCGTCGGTGCCGAGGATGAAGCCCGGCGTGCCGACCGGCTTCAGCCGCCGCAGAGTCATGCCCTTGTTGGGATCGTCGGGCACGATCCACGGCGCCAAGATCGCCATCAGTATCAAGCCCAGCACCACCGCCGCGGCGACCATCGCGACCGGGTCGCGGCTGAAGCGTGCCGCCACCGTGCGCCAGTAGCTCGGCGAGCGTGCGATCGGCTCCAGCGCCGCTGCTTGTTGCATCGTCATCGTCATCAGTGCCGCTCCACCCGCGGATCGAGCGCGGTCTGGAGTACATCGACGGCGAGATTGAGCGCGACGAAGAACAGCGCCAGGACCAGGATCGTGCCCTGCAGCAGCGGCAGGTCGCGCTGGAAAATCGCCGAGTTCAAAAGGAAGCCGGTGCCGGGCCACGAGAATACCGTCTCGATCAGGATCGAGCCGCCGAGCAGGTAGCCGAGCTGGATGCCCATCACCGCCAGCGCGGTCGGCGCCGCGTTCTTCACGACATGACGGAAGATGCCGAGCCCGGTCATGCCCTTGGCCCTGAGCCCTGTAATGTACTCCTGCGACATGATCTCGGCGACGAGCGCGCGAACCGTGCGCGCGATGATGCCCATCGGAATGACGCTCATGGTGATTGCCGGCAGCACCAGGTGGCGGACATGCAGCCAGTCCCATGACCAGTCACCGGAGCCGCCCGGGCCGGCGCCGGTCGGCGGCAGCAGGCCGTAGGTCGCCGAGAAGATGATCACCAGCACCATGCCGAGCCAGTAGTGCGGCACCGACACGCCGATCACCGAGATGGCGGAGGCGACCTTGTCGATCCAGGTGTCGCGGAAGGTGCCGGCGACGAAACCGAAGAACGATCCCAGTATGAAGCCGATCACGGTCGCGATGCTGGCCAGCATGAAGGTATTGCCGACGGCCTTCGTCACCTCGGCCGCGACCGGCCGGCTGGTCGCCACCGATGTGCCGAGATCGCCGTGCAACGCCCGCCAGACCCAGCGCAGGAACTGATCGGCATAGGAGCGGTCGAAGCCGTATAGCGTCATCAGCTGCTGTTTCAGCTCGTTGCTGGCATCCGGCGGCAGTACCAAATCGAGCGGCGAGCCGGGCGCGATATGCACCAGGATGAAGCAGACGATGGCGACGCCAAGGACGATCGGGATCGTATAGATCAGCCTCTTGGCGAGGTAGAGCAGCATGGGTTTGGCGCTCTTTATCCCCTCTCCCACCGCCTCTTCGGGGGGAGAGGGTTAGGGTGAGGGGCGGCCGCTTGTTCGGATGACGTCAATCGAACGGTGGGCGATCGTCGAGCACAGGCTCGGAACATGCGGCTGCCCCTCACCCTCGCATCGCCCCCTATTCCATGCTCATCGTCGCGATGTCGATGAACCAGCTCTTCGGTTGCACCACGTTCTTGACCTTCGGGCTCATGGCGCGCGGGCCGACGTCGTGGGCGACCCACAGGAACGGAGCTTCCTCGACGATCCGGGCATGCAGCTTGGCGAGCGCCGCATCACGCGCCGTGCCATCGAACGAAGTGCGGGCGGCGGCGATCAACTCGTCGAACTCGGCGCTGGTGAAGTAGCCCCAGTTGTTCGAGGTCGGCGGCACCGTCTTCGACGAGGTGAAGCGTACCATCGCGAAGAACGGGTCCATGGCGGCAAACGTCACGTTGGTCGCGTGCGCGCCGCGCGATGACGGGTCTTTGGCGCCGGCACGCCAATTGTTGAACAGCGCGTTCCACTCGATCACGTCGAGCTCGACGTCGATGTAGCATTCCTTCAGCGCCTGCTGCAGGAACTCGTTCATCGGGATCGGCTGCATCTGGCCGGAGCCCGAAGCAGACGTGATGGTCTTGACCTTCATTCGCTTCGTCGCGCTGAAACCGGCCTCCTCCATCAGCTTCTTGGCGGCGGCGAGGTCATATTTGATTTCGAACTTCGGATTGCCCCACCAGGGATGGCCCGGTGGCACGGTTCCCTTCGGCACCTCCATGAAGCCGCCCAGCGCGCCCTTCAATTCGTCGCGGTTGACGCACAGGTTGGCCGCATGCCGCACCCGCTTGTCGAGCCACGGCGAGCCTTCCGCAAACGAGAATTGCCAAGGCCACACGTGCGGCTGCGCATTCTGGTAGATCACGAACCCCTTGGACTTGATCTGCGGTACGCCATCGGGCGCCGGCGCCTCGATCCAATCCACCTGGCCCGATAAAAGGGCCGCAGTGCGGGCATTGGCTTCCGGCAGCGGCAGCAGAACGACCCGATCGATCTTCGCTGTCCGCTTGGGATCCCAATAGTCGGCGTTCTTCACGTATTCGACGCGCTCGCGCGCGGTGAACTTCGCCATCTTGAACGGGCCCGAGCCCGACGCATCGGCGGCGAACGCGGCCCAGGCCTGCTTTGCCCGCTCGGCCGGATCGGCAACAGCGGCAAGCGCATCGAACTTCTTCTGCCAGTGCGCCGGCGAAGCGATGAACAGGTTGGTCAGGTTGATGGCTAAGAAGCTGTCCGGTTCCTTGGTCGTCAGCTCGACCGTGAGGTCGTCGATCTTCTTGGCTGCGGCCAGCGTCGGCATGCGGCTGACGGTGACCCCGATCTGATCCGGCGCGAAGTGCGGCGCCTCCTTTTTCAAGACCTTCTCGACGTTCCAGACGATCGCATCGGCATTGAGCGCCGAGCCGTCATGGAACTTGACGCCGGGACGCAGCTTGAAGGTCCATTTGGTCTTGTCGGCGGCGTCGACCGCCCACTCGGTGGCGAGCCCCGGGATGACGACGCTGGCCTTGTCGGCAGACGACAGGTCCCAGTGCGTCAGCGCGTCGAACAGCGGGATGCCGGTAAAGCGGTTGCCCTCGAAGCCCTGGTCGGGTTGGCCGGTTGTCTTGGGAATGTCGGCCGCTGTCATGCCGATTCGCAAGACCTTTTCCTGGGCGATCGCCGCCCCGGCCGACATGCAGACCAAGGCGCAAGCCGAAGCGGCGGCAGCGGCCAGGAAACTCGTTTTCAATCGCATCATGAGACACCACCCCGATATCGTTTACCTACCGCCGGAGGCATGGCCAGACCACTGCCCCTCCCGGTTGATTGCCCGCGAAAGGAAGCACGTTCCCGGCGCCCGCACAAGCGCTCGGCAACGCCCGCGGATTAAGCAGAGCGCCCGCAATTCCGGCAGCCGCCAATGAACTTGACGACCTGGCGGTGTCGCTGGCGCAGCCGCTATTCGCGACCGGCCCTGGCGGTGCTCGCTGATATCTCGATGTCGCGTATCTTGACAACGCTGCCGTCGCCGGCGACGGCAATACGCCGGCCATTCCCCGAGAAGGCGACGGCCTTCAGCCCGCTGCCCGCCTCGGCCGATGCGGCAAAGAGGCGGACCAGCCGACCTCTGCGGGCATCCCACAGCCGCAGTGCACCATCTTCTCCCACCGACGCCAGCAGCTCGCCAGTCGGCGCGAACGCGATCGCGTTGACGCGTCCATGATGACCATTGAGCGTCGCCATGTGCCGGTTGGAAACCGCCGACCACACCCTGATGCTGCCATCAAGGCTGGCCGATGCCATCAGTCGCCCGTCACTCGAGAAATCCACCGCCGTGACGAAATCCTTGTGCCCGCGATACGTGCGCACCAGGCTGCCAGTGTCGACATTCCACAGTTTGACAAACCGGTCGGCGCCGCCCGACGCGATGAGGCCCTTGCCCGCCGAGAAGGCCACCGCCTGCGCCGCGCTCTCATGGCCTTCGAATACTTCCGACGGTGTCGACGGCGATGCTGCATCCCAGACCGCAATCGACCAGTCATGTCCAGCCGTCGCGACGCGGCCGTCGGAGCCTGCGAACGCCACTGCCCAGATGTTGGCCTCGTTGCGCTTGAACGTCGCCAGCCGCTCGCCGTGGTCGAGATCCCACAGGACTGCGCTGCCGTCGCTGTGTCCGGTTACCGCCCGGCGCACCAGCACCGCGAGCGAGGTGATCGGGGCGCCCGGCCCGGCAATGGTGCGATGCAGGCTGCCTGACGCGCTCCAAACCTTCAGAGCGCCATCGGCGCCGGCGGTGACGATCTGATCGCCAGCAAAACCAATACCGACCGTGCCGCCGGCATGGCCTCTGATGTCGAGCGTCGCCGAAGGTTCGAACAAGGACTTCGGCGCGGCCGACGTCGGCACCACGCCGCGGCGCAGCTCGATTGACGGAAAGCGGTCGCGCAGGCCGAGCGCCGCGCTCGCCAATCCAACACCGACCAGCATCACGACCGCCGCACGCCGACCGAACCCGGACGTTTTCGCTCGCTTTGGCCGTGGCCGCGGCATGGCAGGCGGCGCTTGCACTTTGACTGGCGGCGGCGGTTCCGGCTTGCGCGCCGCCTTGGGCTTGCCGGCCTTTGTTGGCGCAACCTCGGCCTTCACCTCGGTCGGCTCCTTCGGCATCACCTTGACCGAGGGTGGCGGTGGCGGCGCGGCCAGCTTGGCGGTCGCGCTGCCGCCGGGCTTCGGCTGCCCCTTCTTCTTCAAGCCCTCGAAAAAATCGAGAATGCCGCCCTTGGGTCCCGGCGCATCGGCTGGCGGCACGCCCTCGGTCCGGGGCAGCGCCACCGTTTTGGCTTTGGCCTTGGCCTCGGTCTTCGGCTGATCATCGCCGGCAAGCCAGGCCTTCTTGGCCGGCCTGGGCTCAGGCACCAAGAGGTCGCCACGCCATTCCGCGATGGAACGCGGGCGCCGCTCGATATCGAGTTCGAGGGCGCGATCGATCGCGGCGAGAAAACGCGGGCGGTATGACGCCAGTGCCGCGTCCTTGGCCTTCCTGTAGTCGTCCTTGACGATGCGCGACGGGCTGTCCGGCGGCCGCTTGCCGGTGATGGCGTGATAGAGCGTCGCGGCGAACGCATAGATATCCGTCCACGGACCCTGGCGTGCACCGGTCTCGGCGTATTGCTCGTATGGGCTGTAGCCAGGCTTGACGAGCGCACTAACGGTGCGCGAATGCCGTGCGATATCGCCGCGCGCCGAGCCGAAATCGATCAGCACCGGCGAGCCGTCCGCGCGCACCATGATATTGTCCGGGGCGATATCGCGATGCAGGAACTCCGCCTTGTGGATCACCTCCAGCGCATCGAGCAGCGGCGCCACGATCTTGTCGATCTCGGCCTGCCGCGGCGCCCGTCCAAGGCCCTTCAGCCAGCTCTTTAGACTGGCGCCCTGCTCAAACTGCAGCACCATGTAGCCGGTATTGTTGGCGCGGAAATAGCGGTAGACGCGGCAGATATTGCGATGATCGAAACGGGCCAGTGTCTGCGCTTCCTCGATGAACCGGTCGAGGCCCCATTGGTACTCGCCGGCGCAATCGCTCGAGCGCGGCACGGCGGCCTGGTCGGCGTCGCGGGCGGCAAAGTCGGAGGGGAAGTACTCCTTGATCGTCACCGCGCGGGCGAGGGCGATCTCGTCGGCCAGATAGGTGATGCCGAAGCCGCCGGCGCCGAGCACGCGTTCAATGCGGAAATCGCCGACAAGCTCGGTGCCCGGCGAGAGCGCCATGACATGGGTCATGACCAGCACCGCCGCGGCATGGCCCGGGAGCCTTCAGCACGCACGACGGCGGCTTGCTGCTCCGGTCCCGATGATGTGCGTCGCAGCCCCACGAGTGCTCCTGGCGAGCATGCCTGCCGTCCCATGACGGCATCACACGACAAATGTGGCCAAAAATTGTGGCAGACCGCCCGAGCGTACTGTCGGCCGGCACTTGCGCGACAGACGCGCGTTGGCCCGCGGCATCAGCGCTTGCCGATCTGCGGCGCATGCTTTGCGGTATGCCGGCCCTTCTCGAACACCACGACGCTATCATAGAAATGCATCGAGTGCGTCGATGCGGTGAATTCGGTCGGGTCGATCACTTCCCGCGCGTGATCGGCATTGAGCTCGTCGATCAAGTCCTTGCAATGCTCGATGAAGCTGCCGGCGCGCTTGTAGCCGCCTTCATATTCGCCCCAGTAGGCCGTGTGCAGGTCTTCGACCATATAGACGCCGTTCCGGCCGACGCTCGGATAGAGCACGTCGAACGATGCCTTGATGTCGGACATGATATGACTGCCATCGTCGAGCACGATGTCGGGTGAGCCAAACTCGCTCAGCACCTTTTTCACGAAGTTCGCATCGGACTGGTCGCCGATGCGGATTTCGATCTGATCCTCGGCAAAGCTGGCGCACTTGGGGTTGACGTCGATGCCGATGATGCGCGCATGCGGCCCGAAATAGCGCTTCCACATCTGCAGCGAGCCGCCTTCGCCACAACCGATCTCGACCATCACCACGTCGCGGTTCACGAACCGACTGAAATGGCGCTCATAGACCGGGAAATAGTGCTTCCACTTGTGGATCAGGCGGCGGTCGTCGTTGGTCTGGAAGTCGAGCCATAGCGTCATGGTGATGCGACCTCTACTGATGCCTGCCCGCCGAATTGGGGCTAGCTTGCCGATCAAACAGCGGCCCGCTGAACTCGATTGCGCAAGACTTAGCTTGCATTGCTGATTCGAGGCGAGCGCCCTTGTGGCCCGGCGCAAACCAATTATAGACAAATTGCCGTCTCCTGGCGAACATCCACAGATATCGCCCGCGTGTCCCGATGTCCTTCCTCGTCCTCGACCGCTTGACCAAACGCTTCGGCGACCACGCCGCCGTCGACGCGCTGTCGCTCGATGTGGCTGAGGGCGAGTTCGTGTCGCTGCTCGGGCCATCGGGTTGCGGCAAGACCACGACGCTGCAGATGATCGCCGGCTTCGTCGCGCCGACCTCCGGCGCCATCCAGCTCGAGGGCCGCGATCTCGTCGCCGTGCATCCGAGCCGGCGCGGGCTCGGCATCGTGTTCCAGAGCTACGCGCTCTTTCCCCACATGACGGTCGCTGACAACGTCGCGTTCGGCCTGGAAATGCAGGGCATCGCACGCACCGAGCGGGAGCAGCGGGTCGGCGACGTACTCCGCCTCGTCGGTCTCGACGGCTTTGCCGATCGCTTTCCGCGCCGCATGTCGGGCGGGCAGCAGCAGCGCGTGGCGCTCGCCCGCGCCCTCGTCATCCGCCCGCGCATCCTGCTGCTCGACGAACCTCTGTCGAACCTCGACGCCAAATTGCGTGAGGAAATGCAGATCGAACTGCGCCAGATCCAGCGGGCAAGCGGCACCACGACGCTTCTCGTCACGCACGACCAGGGCGAGGCGATGGCTTTGTCCGACCGCATTGTCGTCATGAACCAGGGCCGCGTCGAGCAGATCGCCGAGCCGCACTGCGCCTACGAGCGCCCGGCATCGCCGTTCGTCGCAAACTTCCTGGGCAAGACCAACGTGCTGGCGGCGACGGGCGAGACCGACGGCATCCGGATTGGCGGCGGCTGCTGGCCGGCGGCCTCGCCGCCGCAAGGCCCACTGCAGGCGACGGTCCGCCCCGAGCGCATCGGCTTTGCCGATGCCAAGCCCGACAGCCTCGCCGGCATCGTCAAGGCGCGCATATTCCAGGGCAACCACTGGCTCTATCAGATCGATACTGCCGCCGGCCCGGTGACCGTGATCCGCCAGAACACCGGTGCGCCCGCCCCGGCCGAGGGCGCGCAGGTGCATCTGAGCTGGCGCGCGGGCGACATGGCGCTGCGACCGGATCAAGCCGCGCGGAGCGGATCGCCGTGAGCGCCGCCAGCGAGCCCTCAGCCAGATCCGGCGCGCTGCTGGTCGCACCGGCGGCACTGCTGTTCATCGGCATCGTGCTGGTGCCGCTGGTGATGACAGCGATGCTGTCGCTCAACGAGTGGGGACAATACACCGGCATAGTGCCGGTGCTCACGCTGAAGAACTGGCACGAGGTGATCACCGACAGTTACTACCTGGAAGTCTTCGCACGCACCTTGCGCATCGCCGTGCTGGTAACGATCATCACCGCCCTTCTCGGGGCGCCAGAGGCCTACATCCTGCACCGCATGGCAGCACCCTGGAAGGGCATCTTCCTGCTCGTGATCCTCGGACCGCTGCTGATCTCGGTCGTTGCCCGCACGCTCGGCTGGGCGTTGCTGTTCGGCGGCAGTAGCGGCGTCGTCAACAAGGCGCTGATGAACCTCGGTCTGATCGCGACGCCGATCCCCTTCATGTTCACCGAAGGCGGCGTGGTGGTGGCGCTCGCCCACGTACTGATGCCGTTCATGGTGCTGGGCGTGTGGGCCTCGCTGCAGAAGCTCGACAGCCAGATCGAGAATGCCGCGACCTCGCTCGGCGCCGGCCAGCCGACCATTCTCGCGCGTATCATCCTGCCGCAGATCATCCCCGGCCTGCTTTCGGGCGCCATCATCGTGTTCGCGCTCGCCGCCAGCGCCTTCGCATCGCCGGCAATCATTGGCGGGCGCCGCTTGAAGGTTGCCTCCACGCTCGCCTACGACGAGTTCCTGAACACACTCAACTGGCCGCTCGGCGCCGTCGTCGCCGTGCTGCTGCTGGTCGGCGCTGATCGCGATCATTGTCGGCGCCAACCGGCTGGTCGAACGGCGCTACGCCGAGGTGTTCCGATGAGTCGCAACGGGCCATTGGCGCTCGCCTTCCATGCGCTGTTCGTCACCTTCATGCTGGCGCCGATCGTGATCGTCTGCGTCGTCGCCTTCACGCCGGAAGGCTACCTGAGCTTTCCGACCAACGGGCTGTCACTGCGCTGGTTCCGGGCGATCGGCGACTATCCCGAATTCCTGCGCGCCTTCAGGTCGAGCCTGCTGCTCGGCGCGATCTCCTCGGCTCTCGCGATTGCGCTCGCAGTGCCGGCGGCGCTCGGCCTCGCGCGCCACCGCTTTCGCGGCCGCGAGGGGCTGATGGCCTTGCTGATGTCGCCGCTGATGATCCCGCATGTGGTGCTCGGCATCGCCTTCCTGCGCTTCTTCACGCTGATCGGCCTCGGCGGCACATTCCCCGGACTCGTCATCGCCCATCTCGTCGTCGTGTTCCCGTTCGCGCTGCGGTTGACGCTGGCCTCGGCCATCGGCATGGACGGCCGTATCGAGCAGGCAGCGATCTCGCTCGGCGCCTCCGACTGGACCGTGTTCCGCCGTATCACCCTGCCGCTGATCCTGCCGGGCGTGCTGAGTGGCTGGGCGCTGGCCTTTATCCAGTCGTTCGACGAGGTGACGATGACAGTCTTCATCGCCGCGCCAGGCACCGAAACTTTGCCCGTCCGCATGTTCCTCTACATCCAGGACAACATAGACCCGCTGGTAACGTCGGTGTCGGCGGCGGTGATTGCCGTTACAGTGGTGTTCCTCATCGCGGTCGATCGCGCCTTTGGTCTCGAGCGACTGCTGTCGGGACACGCGCGGGACGAGTGAGAGATGGGCAGGAACGATAGATCCGAATTCGATGTCGCGGTGGTCGGCGGTGGCCTGCTTGGCGCCTCGATCGCCTGGGGCCTGGCGCGGCTCGGCAAATCGGTCGTGATCCTCGACGAGGGCGACGATGCGATCCGCGCCTCGCGCGGCAACTTTGCGCTGGTGTGGGTGCAGAGCAAGGGGCTGGGCATGCCCGAGTATTCCGCCTGGACGGTGAAGTCGTCCGATGCCTGGGCCGGGTTTGCCGGCATGCTGCGCGACCAGACCGGCCTCGATGTCGCGTTCCAGCGACCGGGCGGCTTTCACCTGTGCCTGTCGGACGCGGAACTCGAAGCCCGCGGCGCCCAGATGAAGCGCTTGCACAACCAGCCCGGCGCCAAGGATACCGGCACCGTCATGCTGGAGCGCGGCGAGATCCAAAAGATGCTGCCCGACATCGGTCCCGACGTGGTCGGCGGCAGCTTTTGCCCGATCGATGGCCACGTCAATTCGCTGCGCCTGTTTCGCGCCCTGCATGCCGGCCTCGCACAATTCGGCGCGACCTACCTGCCGCGCCATGCGGTCGGCGACATCCGCAAGGAGCAGGGCGTATTCCGGCTGATCACGACAGCCGCGGAAGTGCGTGCGGAAAGGGTCGTGCTCGCCGCCGGCAACGCCAACATGAAGCTCGCGGCGATGGTGGGCCTCGACGCGCCGATGCTGCCCGAGCGTGGCCAGATCATCGTCACCGAGCGGCTGCAGCCATTTCTGAAGCATCCCGTCGTCACCGTGCGCCAGACCGACGAGGGCACGGTGATGATCGGCGACAGCAAGGAAGAACGCACCACGCCCGAGGGCATGACGACGCCGATAAATGCCGTAATGGCGAGCCGGGCGGTGCGCATGTTCCCACGACTAGCCAATGTCAATGTCGTGCGCACCTGGGCTGCAATCCGGGTGATGACGCAGGACGGCTTCCCGATCTACGACGAATCGGCGACCCATCCCGGCGCCTTTGTCACCTGCTGCCATTCCGGCGTGACGCTGGCCGCCAACCACGCGCTCGACCTGGCGCCGATGATTGCGGCCGGCGCGCTCGACTCAGCTGCTCTCGCCCCCTTCTCCGCCAAGCGCTTCAAGAGGACGAACGATGTTCCGCAGGTTGCCTGACGGCGACAGGGCGGCAGCCCTGACAGTGACGATCGACGGCCAACGGTACGGCGCGCGCACCGGTGACACCGTCGCCGCCCTACTGCTGCTGTCAGGCGCCAAGGCGACGCGGGTATCACCGGTATCGGGTGAGCCGCGGGCGCCCTACTGCATGATGGGCGTGTGCTTCGAATGCCTCGTCACCATCGACGGCGTCGGCAATCGCCAGGGCTGCCTGATCGAGGTCGCCGACGGCATGCGCATCGAGACGCAGAAGTCGCGGCGGGAGGCCGGCAGGTGAGGACGGATACCACTATCGACGATCACTACGACGTCGCCATCGTCGGCGCCGGCCCGGCCGGCCTCGCCGCCGCCGCGGTCACCGCCGGCTGCGGCCTGTCGACCCTTCTGCTCGACGAAAACCCCGGCCCCGGCGGCCAGATCCATCGCGCCATCACCTCGACCCCGATCGGCGGCGAGACTATTCTCGACCGCGACTATTGGGATGGTCAGGACCTTGTCCTCGACCTCAAGGCATTCGCGCGCCCACTACGTGCCGCGCGCCGTCGTCTGGAGCATCGACCGCGAGCGCGAGATCGGCGTGTCGGTGGCGGCGCATCGCGCAGATGGTGCGCGCGCGCCGAATCATTCTCGCCACCGGCGCCATGGAGCGGCCGTTCCCGATCCCCGGCTGGACGCTGCCGGGCGTCATGACCGTCGGCGCGGCGCAAACGGTGCTGAAGGCCTCAGGGCTGGTGCCCGAAGGCCGCATCGTGCTCGCCGGCTGCGGGCCGCTGCTGTGGCTGTGCGCCTATCAACTGCTGAAGGCCGGCTGCCCGATCCAGGCGATCCTCGACACCACAGATGCTGCCGCTCGCCGCGATGCGATGCGCCACGCGCCCGAGTTCGCACGCTCGCACTACCTCGCCAAGGGCATCAAGCTGATGGCCTACGTGCGCCGCAAGGTACGGGTGATCGGCCGCGTCACCGCGCTATCCGCGCATGGCGATGGCCGGCTCGACAGCATCTCCTACATCGCCAAGTCGGGCATGCCCGAACGGATGCCGGCTGACTACCTGCTGTTGCACCAGGGGGTAATCCCGAACGTCAACCTCGCCATGAGCATCGGCGTGCCCCACACCTGGGACGGCGTGCAACTGTGCTGGACGCCGCCGGTCGACAGCTTCGGCACCACGCCGGTCGAGGGCATCGCCATCGCCGGCGACGGTGCCGGCATTGCCGGTGGCCGGGCTGCCGCCGACCGCGGTCGCCTCGCCGGCATCGCCGCGGTTCGCGCCATCGATCCGCATCGCACCGGCCTGCCGGACGAACTCGCCATCCGCCGTGATCTCGACCATGCGCTAGCGCGGCCGCGCCTTCATCGACAAGCTTTACCGGCCGGCGCGCACGTTCCGCATTCCGGCCGACGACACGATCGTCTGCCGCTGCGAGGAGATCACCGCCGGCCAGATCCGCGAAGCGGTCGCAATCGGCGCCGAGGGGCCGAACCAGCTGAAGTCGTTCCTGCGCTGCGGCATGGGGCCGTGCCAGGGGCGGCTGTGCGGCACCACCGTCACCGAAGCTGATCGCCGACGCGCGCGGCGTCGCGCCGGCCGAGGTCGGCTACTTTCGCCTGCGGCCGCCGGTGAAGCCGATCACGCTCGCCGAACTCGCCAACCTGCCGCAGACCGACGCCGCCCGAAAAGCAGTGGTGCGCCTGTGACCGCTGCAGCGGCCTGGCGACAGCCCGACGTCATCGTCATCGGCGGCGGCATCCAGGGCTGCTCCACGGCGCTGCATCTGGCGATGCGCGGCGTGAAGGTGCTGCTGATCGAGAAGGACCACGTCGGCCGCCATGCCTCCGGTGTCAATGCCGGTGGCGTGCGCCGGCTCGGCCGGCACGTCGCCGAGATCCCGCTGTCGGTGGTGTCGATGGCGATCTGGCACCGCATCGCCGACCTCGTCGACGACGACTGCGGCTTCGAAGCCCACGGCCAGATCAAGGTCGCCGAGACCGCGGCCGAACTCGATGCCCAGCGCGATCGCGTCGCGCAGGTGAAGACACTCGGTTTCGAGCACGAGGAGATCATCGAGCAGGCCGAGCTGCGCGAGCTGGTGCCGGCGATCGCGCCACACTGCGTCGGCGGCATCATCTGCCGGACGGACGGCGCGGCGATCCCCTACCGCACCATCCTCGCCTTCAAGCGCAAGGCCGAGCGACTCGGCGCGCGTATCATCGAAGGTGTGCGCGTCGACGACGTGACGCGCGATCGGACGGCTATGGCGGCGTCGAAACCAGACGATGGCGTCCACGAAGCCCCGGTCATCGTCAACTGTGCCGGCGCCTGGGCCGACCGGATCGCGGCGAAGCTCGGCGAGCCGGTGCCGCTCGAGGTCATCGCGCCGATGCTGATGATCACCGCGCCGCATGCCGCGGTTCGTTGCACCAGTGATCGGCGCGCAGGGCCGCACGCTGTCGTTCAAGCAATACGACAACGGCACCGTGCTGATCGGCGGCGGCTATCGCGGTCGCGCCAACCGCGATGCCAACCGGACCGACCTCGATTTCGCCAAACTGGCCGACAATGCCCGCACCGCCGCGGCGCTGTTCCCGATCATGCACGAAGCCCAGATCGTGCGAGCCTGGGCCGGCATCGAGGCGCGGATGCCGGACGACATCCCGGTGATCGGGCCGAGTTCGACATCGCCGGGCGTGTTCCACGCCTTCGGCTTCTCCGCGCATGGCTTCCAGCTCGGCCCAGCGGTTGGCCAGGTGATGGCCGAGCTTGTGACGACGGGGCGCTCGAATGTGCCGATCGACGGACTTTCGATTGACCGATTTCGCCTGCAGCCGGCGTAACGTTTCGGAGCCCCTGCGCCGCGGCATTGCTCCAATCCGGCGCGGAATACCCGACCTACGGCGCTGGCCGCATCGCTTCCGCGATCAGCGCTTCCGCTGCCTCGCGCAGCAGGCTGTCGCCGCTGCCGACCGACACCCGGCCAATTTCGAGCAGGATCGGCACCGACAGCGGCGAGGCATGATCGAGCGCGATGTGCCGGATGCTGCCGCGCACCCGGCCGAGGAACTCGCCCAGCCGCCTGATATCGAGCAGCCCCGTGGCGGCATCGTCCCACGCCGCCTGCAGCAGGATGTGACGCGGATCGTGCTGGCGCAGCACATCGTAGATGAGGTTGGTCGAGATCGTCACTTGCCGGCCCGATTTCTCCAGCCCCGGATGGCGGCGATCGATCAGCCCCGCGATCACCGCGCAAATGCGGAAGGTGCGCTTCATCAGCGTGCTCTCGGCGAGCCAGGCTTCGAGATCGTCGCCGAGCATGTCCTCGGCGAACAGCTGGCCGAGCGACAGTCGGCCATCGGCGATCATCGCCGACAGGTCGGAGGCGGTCCACAGCGACAGGCCGTAGTCATTGGCGACAAAGCCCAACGGCCGGGCACGGGCGCGATCAAGCCGCCGCGTCAACAGCATGCCGAGTGTCTGGTGGGCGAGCCGGCCTTCGAACGGATAGGCGACGAGATGGTGCCGGTCGCCGCGCGGGAAGGTCTCGACCAGAACTTCGTCGATGCCGGGCAAGCTCGATCGCTCCGCTTGAATTCGCAGCCACTCGGCAACTGCATCGGGCAGCGCCGGCCATGATTTCGGGTCGGCGAGCATCGCCCTCACCCGGCTCGCCAGATGCGTCGACAGCGGGAACTTGCCGCCGCCGTAGCTCGGGATCTTGGGTTCCTTGGTCCACGCGCGGGAGGCATAGACGGCGCTGTCCTTGATGCCTTCGAGCCGCAGAATTTCGCCGGCGAAGGCGAAGGTATCACCAGGACTCATCTCGCCGGCCGCCCATTCGTCGATCTCGCCCAGCACCCGGCCGCCCATCAATGGCTTGGTGCTCCCGGGCCGGCCGTCGGCCCGCACCAGACGCTGACCCGGCCGCACCAGCCGCACCTTCAGCATCTCGCTGTCGACGATGGTGCCGATGTTGAGGCGATGCTGCTGCGCGAGCCTGGGATGGGCGAGACGCAGGCGGCCGTCGCCGGTCGGGCGCAGCCGGGCATAGCGCTCGTAAGAGCGCAGCGCGTAGCCGCCGGTGGCGACGAAATCGACGACGCGGTCGAACGTCTCCCGGCTCAGTTCGCAATAAGGTGCGGCGGAGCGCACCTGCGCGAACATCGCGTCGGCCGCGAACGGCGCCGCTGCAGGCGACGCTCATGACATGCTGCGCGAGCACGTCGAGCGCGCCTGACCGCGCGAGATGCACGTCCTGCACGCCTGCCTCCGCGGCATCGAGCGCGGCACGGCACTCCAGCACCTCGAAGCGATTGCTCGGCACCAGCAGCGCCCGCGACGGCTCGTCGAGCCGGTGATTGGCGCGGCCGATGCGCTGGATCAGCCGGCTCGCCCCCTTTGGCGCGCCGACGTTGACGACGAGATCGACATCGCCCCAGTCGATGCCGAGATCGAGGGTCGAGGTGCACACCACCGCCTTGAGGCGGCCGTCGGCCATCGCCGCCTCGACCTTGCGCCGCTGGGCGGCATCGAGCGAGCCATGATGCAGCGCGATCGGCAGGTTATCCTCGTTGGCCTTCCACAGCTCCTGGAACAGCAGCTCGGCCTGGCTGCGGGTGTTGACGAACAGCAGCGACAGGCGGTGCGCCTTCACGGCGGCGTAGATCTGCGGCACGGCATAGCGCGTGGTGTGCCCGGCCCAGGGCAGCGGCTCACCGGTCTCCATGATCGAGATGTCGGGCTTGGCACCGCCGCCCGTCACCACCAGGTCGGCCATGGCGATTGTCGTATCGGGGGTGGCCTGCGCCACCAGATAGGCGCGCAGCTCGGACGGCCGCGCGACAGTGGCCGACAGCCCGATCGTCAACAGCCCCGGCGCCAGCTCGCGCAGGCGGGCGAGGCCTAGTGCCAGGAGGTCGCCGCGCTTCGAGGCGACAAGGGCGTGCAGCTCGTCGAGGACGATGACCTTGAGGTCGCGAAACAGGAAGGCTGCGTCCGCGTGGCTGAGCAGCAGCGCGATTTGCTCCGGCGTGGTCAGCATGATCTGCGGCGGCTTTGCGCGTTGCCGGGCGCGGACGGCGGCCGAGGTGTCGCCGGTGCGGGTCTCGATCCGGATCGGCAATGCCATCTCGGCAACCGGTGTCACGAGGTTGCGCGCGACGTCGACCGCCAGCGCCTTCAACGGCGAGATGTAGAGCGTGTGCAGGCCGGCCCCGGCGGCCGGCGACCGATCGCCGCCGGTCAGGTCGACGAGGCTCGGCAGGAAGCCGGCGAGCGTCTTGCCGGCGCCGGTCGGCGCGATCAGCAGGCGTCGAGCGGCCGGCCTTCACCCGTTCGAGCAGCGCCAGCTGGTGGGCACGCGGTGCCCAGCCGCGCGTGGCGAACCAGGCGGCGAACGCCTCCGGCAGCAGTGATGCCGCCTCTGCCTTCCCGGCCACGCCATTGCGGATTGCAGCCTTTCGCAGGCGCAATCTTCGTTTGCTCGGTACTGGGCCGTTCAAAGTCGGCTCACACTCTCGTTGCGCTGTGCTCGCGCACCAGCACTGAGCGATCGACTTGGGGGCTCACTGCAATCCCCTCTCCCCGTCGCACGTGGCGGGAAGAGGGTTAGGGTGAGGGGCGGCAGCTGGCTCTGAAGCATAACCCACCAGAATGTAGATCGGCAGCGAGAGCGGCCTGAGCAAGCGGCCGCCCCTCACCCTCGGCCGGCCAAGGTGGGCCGGCCTCTGCCCTCTCCCCGTAAGGCGACGGGGAGAGGGGAAGTGACGCCACACTTCCTCTCCAGTCGCCTCTTTGCGCGAACTATGGTACCGCGAAGGCGAGCGCAAGGCATGCGCGACGATCATCCGGCACTGAAGGAGCATCACGACATGGATCGCGAGCAGATTTTCGGCGGCAATCCGCTGGGCGTGCTGGTGCGCCTCGTCATCATCTCGATCGTGGTCGGCATCGTGCTGCAGGCGCTCAACATCTCGCCGCCCGATCTGCTGTACCGGCTCGAGCTCCTGATCCGCAACGTCTACGAGATGGGCTTCGGCGCCTTCCGCGGGCTGGTCAACTACTTCCTGATCGGCGCCGTGGTGGTGATCCCGATCTGGCTGGTCGCGAGGTTGCTGGGAGCGTTTCGCGGGCGGCCGAAGTGAGCTAATCGAGCGGCTGCAAGCGCAAGAACCGTAGGTTGGGTTAGACCGGCCCTCTTGCCGGTCGTAACCCAACGTTCCACGGGTGGTGATCGTCAAGCTCGAACACCGGGTACGGATCGCAATTGGGCACGCTGCCAACCCATCTCCCCGTCCGGCCTGTTTGCCGGAACGGGGAGAGGGTCAGGCGAGGGGCGGCAACTGGCTCCGCACCAGCCACATCCTGATTCGTGTTGCCATTGATACAACGCATTGAGCAAGCGGCCGCCCCTCACCCTCGGCCGGCCAAGAGGGGCCGGCCTCTGCCTCTCCCCCGAAACGGCGGGGAGAGGGATAAGAAGCGAAATGCGTTTGCGCCCTCCGTCCCCCCTCACAGCCCCATCGCCTCCAGCAGCGTCGCATTCACCGCCCGGACGTCGAATCGACGCTCGGCCTTGGCGCGGCTGGCGCGGGCCATGGCGGGGATCAGGTCGGGACGCTTCAGGAAGCTCATCATCGCCTCGGCTAGCGCCAGATGATCGCGCGGCGGCACCAGCACGCCGTTGACGCGCTCGTCGACCGCTTCCCGGCAGCCGGGAGTGTCAGTGGTGATGACCGGCCGGCCGGCGGCCAGCGCCTCCAGCAGCACCCGCGGCATGCCTTCGCCCCACGACGGCACGACGACGACGTGGGCGGCGCCGATCAGCGGCCGAACGTCGGCCTGATCACCAAGGATCTGCACGCAATCCTGGTAGCGCGACAGCAGTGAAGCCGGCAGCCCGCCGTCCGGTCCGGCCAGAATGAACCGCGTATCCGGCGCCTTTTCGCGTAACCGCCGCGCCGCCTTGCAGAATTCCACGGCGCCCTTGCCGGCATCCTTGCGGCCGATCATCGCGAAATTGAGTGCCGGCACGCCGTCCGCCACCATAGGCGGCAGCGGCTGCACCGCGTTGGCGACGAGGTCGACGCCGGCGCCCGGCAACGACTGCGCTGGCGATACCCGCCGGCAGCACACCGAGCCCCTGCAAGCGCTGCCGCTGCGCCTCGTTGTGGCAGACGACCGCATCGAGCGCCTCGAAGCCGGAGCGCATCAGCCGCCGCCAGCCCCACGACGGGATCGCCGCCGGATCGGCGTCGAGGCCGGCTGGCAGCGCCGTCACCAGTCCGACACGGCGACTGACGCCGGCTTGTCTTGCCGCCACCGCACCGAGCAGCATCGGTTTCGCGCCGTAGCCCAGGATGACGTGCGCGCGCCATTCCGCCAGCGTCTCGGCGAGCATCTTGATGGTGCGACCGTCGGCCAGCATCTGCGGCTCGGTGCTCGGCATCGGAAATGCTGCCGCCGCGAAGCCGCGCGCCTCGAGTTCGCCGATCGCGGCACTTGCCTGTTCCGGTACCAGCGCCAGGATGCTGTGGCGACGCGCCAGCACTGCGGCCATCAGTTCGGCGCGCTGGCGCAGCAGGCTTGCGCCATCCGGCGCGATCACCGCCAGCCGCTTGACGCTTTTCGTTTCCGTCGGGCCCTGGCTCATCCACTGTCTCTCCGAATCGGAGACAGTATACCGCTTTCCGAACGCACCCCGCCTCAGATCTCGATTACAAGGCCGTCGCGGCCGACATCGAGCGCGCCATTCCAGGTGTCAGCAATTGCCGCCCGCCAATGCTCCGGCCGCACATCGGGATCGTCCGCCGGAATGAGATGATTGAGCACCAGCCGCTTGACGCCCGCCGCCTTTGCGATGCGGCCGGCATCCTCGACCATGGTGTGGCTGGCAATCAGATGCTGCTTCAGCCGCGAGCCGTTCTTGACGCGCGCCACCAGCGCGTCGACGCCGGGGCCATACATCGCCTCGTGCAGCAGCACATCGGCACCGCGGGCAAAGTCGGCGAGCTTCGGCAGGTAGGTTGTATCGCCGCCGAAAACAACGGATTTGGCTTCGCCCGATACATTGGTGATATCGAACCGAAGCGCGAAGCTGTCGATCACCGGCGGATGATCGTTGCGCAGCGCCGTCACGCGAACCGTGCCGTCGTCGAATACGAGGCCGTCGGCGTAGTCATGGGTCTCGATCAGGCGCGCCAGATCCGGCCGGCCCTCGTCGGCGATCCGGGTCTCGATGTCGAAGCGGTTGAGCTCCAGGAACGCCGCCGTCATCCGTCGCATGCCGGCGGGGCCCCAGACCTTGACCGGCGTCGCGAGGCCGGCTGTCCAGGCGGTATGAACAAGATTGCCGAATTCGAGATTATGATCGGAATGATGATGCGTGATCAGTATCGTCGACAGCCGGTTGAGGTGATAGCCTGCCTCGACGTACCCTCGGGTCACGCCGAGGCCGCAGTCGACCACGTACAGCCGGTCGCCGACGACGAGCAGGTGGGAGGTCGGGCTCGGTCCGCCGGTGCGGATCGCCGGTCCGCCCTTCGAGCCGAGTAGAATGACCTTGTCCATTTCGTCGCAGCCCCCAATTCAACAAATTATGCGTATCAGGCATCATTGCGACCGCCAACCATCACCAGCACTCGAGCGGACAATCCTGTGAACGATCAGCCAAGACCGCCTAAGTCCTCGAGCCGCACGACCGCGGCCGGCGCCAAGCCCGCCCGTGCCGAGGTCGAGGAAGCCTTCCGCACCATCATCCGCTGGGCCGGCGACGATCCCGCCCGCGACGGCCTGCGCGAAACGCCGGCGCGGGTGACAAAAGCGTTCCAGGAGTGGTTCGTCGGCTATCAGACCGATCCTGATGCGCTGCTGGCCAAGACCTTCGAGGAAATCGAGGGCTATGACGAGATGATCGTGCTGCGCGGCATTCCGTTCGAAAGCCATTGCGAGCACCACATGGCGCCGATCATCGGCCGGGCCTGGGTCGGCTATATCCCGACCGGCCGTGTGGTCGGCATCTCGAAGCTCGCCAGGGTCGTCGACTCTTACGCCAAACGCCTGCAGATCCAGGAAAAAATGACATCGCAGATCGCCAATACACTCAACAAGGTGCTAAAGCCCCAGGGCGTCGCGGTGGTGATCAAGGCAACCCACCACTGCATGTCGACGCGCGGCGTGTACAAGCACGGCACCGATCTCGTCACCAGCCGCATGCTTGGCGCCTTCCGCAATAACCCGATGACCCGACAAGAGTTCATGGCGCTGGTCGACTGAGGGGGGGTAGTTACATTCGCCCCCACAAGGAATTTGCCGGGCGCAAGCACGGCAAATTCCTCGACTACCGTCATGGCCGCGAAGGCGGCCATCCACGACAACGGGCAGAAAGCGCGCTGCGCAATGCGGACCATTGCAGGCGCCAAAGGCGCATTCCTATTGAAATACCTCGAAAATGAAACTTGTCGTGGATGGCCGCCTTCGCGGCCATGACGAGAAGTCTGGAGTAACGAGACCATGCAACGCGACCCAACACGCACGAACGGAGCAAGACTTGTCGGGCCGCGCGAAATGCTTGACCCAACCTATGCCAACTGATCCTGTGCCGCGAACCAATCGCGAGCACCCCCGATGTCCTCCCCCGTCTTCTCGTCGGTTCTCTACCGTGATGCCTTCGGCACGTCCGAGATGCGCGCCGTGTTCTGCGACGAGAGCTTCATCAAGGCCGCAATCCGGGTCGAGGTCGGCCTCGCCCGCGTCCAGGGCCGCCTCGGCGTGATCCCGGCGGATGCCGCCGCCGCGATCGAGAGGACGGGTCGCGACGTGCCGATCGACTTCGCCAGGCTCAAGGCCGAGACCGACAACGTCGGCTATCCGATCGTTGGCCTCGTGCACCAGATGGCGCCGCACTGCGGCGACGCCGGCCGCTACCTGCACTGGGGCGCGACCACCCAGGACATCATGGACACGGCGACGATCCTGCAGGTTCGCGACGGCCTCACCCTGGTGAAGACCGACCTCGAAGCCCTCGACAAGACCCTAGCAGCGCTTGCCAAGAAGCATCGTGACACGGTGATGGCCGGGCGCACCCACCTGCAGCACGCACTGCCGGTCACCTTCGGACACAAGGCGGCGGTGTGGCTGTCGATGATCCGCCGCCATCGCGAGCGGCTCGCGCAACTCGAGCCGCGCGTGCTGGTCGGGCAGTTTGCCGGTGCAGCCGGCACGCTGGCCTCGCTCGGCGACAACGGCCTCGCCGTGCACGACGCGCTGATGGCCGATCTCGGGCTCGGGATACCGTCGATGACCTGGCATTCGGCCCGCGACAGCATCGCCGAGACGGTAAGCTTCCTCGGCCTCGTCACCGGCAGCCTCGCCAAGATCGCGACCGACGTCATGCTGATGATGCAGACCGAGATCGGCGAGGTCTTCGAGCCGTTCGTCAAGGGACGGGGCGCCTCCTCGACCATGCCGCAGAAGCGCAACCCGATCAGCTGCGAATTGATCGTCGCGATCGCCAAGACGGTGCGCCAGCACGCCGGACTTATGCTCGATGGGCTGCTCGCCGACCACGAGCGCGCGACCGGGCCATGGCATCTGGAATGGGTGGCGGTGCCGGAGAGTTTCATCGCCAGCGCCGGTGCGCTACGTCAGGCCCGCTTCATGCTCGATGGCCTGGTCGTCGATGCGGAGAGAATGCGCCGCAACCTCGACATCACCGGCGGCTTGATCGTGGCAGAAGCCGTAATGATGGAGCTGGCTCGAGCATACCGGCCGCGGCGCCGCGCACGACCTCGTCTATGCCGCCTGCCGCCGCGCCGCCGACAACGGTACCAAGCTGCTGCCGGAACTCGTCGCCGACAAGGCGATCATCGAACACCTCGACGAAGGGAAACTCGCAGCCCTGGTCGATCCCGCAAACTACCTCGGCGTCGCCGGCGCCATGGTCGAACGCATGCTGGCGCACAAGTAAAGCTGTGATGGTGCCTGGCTTCAGCCTGGCACCGTCTGCACAGTGGTGCCAGGCTGAAGCCAGGCACCTTTCGATACACGCTCACACTTGTCGAGCCAGCGCATGTCGGCCGATGATGTAGAGGATCTTCACGCCCGGCCTTCACCGAGCCGGTGATGGTGCCCGATACCTTCGATACGCCGATGCGGCGGCGATAGCGCGCCGGCACTTCCAACACGCGCAGGCCAAACTCCGCCGCCTTGATCTGCATCTCGACGGTCCAGCCGAAATTGCGGTCGGCCATGGCGAGCGCGGCCAGGGCCGGCGCCGATATCGCGCGAAACGGTCCGAGATCGGAATAGCGCTTGCCCCAGATCCGCGCGATCAGCCGGGTGGCGAGCCAGTTGCCGAACATCTGCTGCGGCGTCAGGGCGCCTCTCTCGCGCTCGCCAATGGCACGCGACGCCAGCACGAAGTCGGCGGCGCCGGCCGCAATCGGATCGACGAGGTCGGCCATGTCGGCCGGGTGGTCGGAATAGTCACCGTCGAGGAATACCACGATGTCGACCGGCTTCAGTGCCGCGATGCCGGCGAGGCAGGCAGCGCCGTAGCCGCGCTCCGGTTCGACCACGACGGTTGCGCCGGCAGCGCGCGCGACCTCGCCGGTACCGTCGCTCGAGCCGTTGTCGGCGACGACGATATGATCGACCCAGGTTGGGATGTCGGCGACGACACGGCCGATCGCCGCGACTTCGTTGAGCGCCGGAATGACTACGCCGATGCGCCGGCCCTCACGCATCGATCGCCTCCCGCCGTCTTGCCAGCCACCACTCGGCCGCGAGCCCCGCCCATACCGGCAGCCAGATCAGCCACACCAGGCCGTAGCGGAAGGTGTCGTACTGTTCGCGCGCCAGAAAATGGAACGAGGCGTAGTAGATCGGCAGCAGCGCCGACAGCGCCAGCAGCGCGAGCGAGGGATGGAACGCGAGGAACGGCATCATCCAGGCGGCATACCAGGGGAATTGGGCTGGCGAGAGCAGAAAAAACGTGGCGGTCAGACACAATACCTTGTTCAACAATGCCGAAGGCTCGCTCCAGGGCCGCCACGCCACGGCAAATGCCGTCGCGGCGACGATGAGACCGAGCAGGGCGCGCGCAACGAGGCCCGAACGCTCGGGCGACAGCTGCAGCGTCGTCAGCACCACATCGATGACCTTGGCGACGGCCGGAAACAGCGCGCTGTTCGTCTGCCAGTGGTTGGCGAAGGCGACGAAGCCTGAGCTCTCGTCGATGCCGCCGGCCCACACCGGCCAGGCCCAAAGGGCGATCAGCGCCGCCAGCAATGCGCACGCGAGCAGCAGCCTTTGCCATTGCTGCAGCAGCGGCCGCAGCAGCAGCGGCACGAGCAGAATTGGCCACAGCTTGGCGCCGGCGGCGACGCCCAGCACGGCAATGGCTGCCAGTATCCGCTGCCGTACCGCCAGCAGCAGCGCCGCCAGCACCAGCGGCATCAGAATTGCCTCCATGTGCGCCGAGTTGATCATTTCCTTGATGATCAGCGGGTTCCACCAGTAGAGCGCGACCCACAGCGGATCACGCTTGGCCGCACCGAGCAATGCCAGCAGCAACACGAGGGTCGCGGTCTCGCCGACAAGGCACACGAGACGCCAGGCGCCGACGCTCCAAGGCGAGATCAGGTGGGCCAAGGCGAACGCGGCCTGCGTCACCGGCGGGTAGATGGTCTTGAGATCGGGGTGATTGATCCGCTCCATCACTACGCCGGCAGATAGCGCCAGCCGGCCGATGGCCGTGTACTCGCCTTCGTCGACGGCGGTTGCAGGCGCCAAGGCATAGGGGTTCATGCCATGTGCCGTGACCGCTCCGTCCCACAGGTAGCGATGATAGTCGTCCTCGAGCGCCGGCTCGGTCACGAACAGGATGCCGCGCAGCGCGAAACCGACGGCGACGATCGCGAGCAATAGATGATGCGCCTGGCCAGCCGCCAGCGCTCGCGAACGCCGGATCAGCGCCGGCAACGGCAACACGAGAAGCCCGGCCAGGGCCAGCCCGACTGCCAACGGAATGGCCGGAATATCGATCAGATCGAAGGCGTAGTCGAACCGTTTGCGGAATGCGACGAAAACAGCGGCCGCGAGCCCGAGGCCTGCGGCAACTGCTCCCCACCCCGCCCACAACTCCCAGCGCCGCATCACCACTCCTTCCACCTTCCACCCGATCGGCCGCACCATAGCCCAAAGAGTGCGCGCTGCACTTCGCACATCTTCGCGACGATTGCCCTGGCGCGGCTTCTGCGCTACCCGCAATGCCATGACTAGAACACCGGGCAACAGCACACCGTTCGTCGTCGGCTGGGAGGAATGGCTCGCCCTGCCGGACCTCGGATTGCCTGCGATCCGCGCTAAGATCGATACTGGCGCCAAGACCTCGGCCCTGCACGCCTTCGAGATCGAGCCGTTCGGGCCGTCGTCGGCGCCGATGATCCGCTTCGGCGTGCATCCAATTCCGGGCCGCGAGGACATTGCCCGCTACTGCTCAGCAGCCGTCACCGATCGGCGCGAGGTGACGAGTTCCAACGGCGAACGAGAGACGCGCTACGTGATCCGCACCCGGCTGGTGCTGGGAGATCGCGACTGGGGCGACATCGAAGCCACGCTCGCCAACCGCGAGAGCATGGCCTATCGCATGCTGCTGGGACGCCAGGCGATCCGCGGCGGCATGCTGGTCGACCCGGCGGCGTCGTTCCTGCAGCCGAGGTTGTCGCACAAGCTCTATGCCGCGCTGCCGAAGCAGATGCTGCCGGCACGACGCCTCAAGAATCGCGCTCGTCGCAACCAAGCCGGCGCGTGCCTCGAACCAGATGCTGAAGGCGCAAGCCGAGCAGCGCGGGCATAGCCTCGACATCCTGCCGCTCGATACGCTCGCCCTGGACTTCAGCGAGGCGCGCGCCCGCCTTCTGGCCGATGGGCGACCGGTCGACGCCTACGACGCGGTGATCGCGCGGGCGACCGGCGGCACGCCAGGCCTGGCAGCGGCGGTGGTGCGCCAGCTGCAGCAGGCCGGCGCGGTCGCCCTCAACGAGGCCGACGCCATCGAACGCCTGCGCAATCCCTATTTCGTGGCGAGCCTGCTGCACGCGCACGGCCTGCCTGGACTTGCAGCGCCGCCGCAGGCTGACGTGACACGGCTGCTCGTCATCCTTGGCACAGTGGTCGCATCACACGGTGAGGAGAGCAGCGAGGCAAAGCTGTTGGCGGCCCGCGTCGCCGGCGCGCTTGGCCTCGGCATGGTCGCGGTCGAGATCGCGCGCGTGGACGGCGCGGCGCGCATCGCCGGGATCGACGCAAATCCACCCCTGACCGGCTTTGCGCAGCCAATCGAGCCTGGCGCGGACGATAATCGCCGCGCTCGAACAGCGGGTCCGCACGCCGAGGCCGGTGCCGGCCGCGGCCGAAGGCGATGTGTGAGCGGGCGTCGCTGCTCGTTCAGCTCGCGGCCGCTTTCGCTTTCAGCCGCTTGGCGACACTGGGCGACACGAACCCGCTGACGTCGCCGCCCATCATCGCGATCTGGCGCACCAGCGTCGCGGTGATGAAGCGCACCTCGGGCGAAGCCGGCAGGAATACCGTGCCGACCGCAGGCTTCATGGTGCCGTTCATGCCGGCCATCTGCATCTCGTAGTCGAGATCGGTGCCGTCGCGCAGGCCGCGGAAGATGACGTTGGCGCCGGCTTCCTCGGCGGCGGTGACCACCAGCTTGTCGAAAGTGGCGATGGCGAATTGGGCGCCCGCCTTCTTGGCCAAGGGCCTCACCTCCGTCTTCAGCATCTCGACCCTCTCGGTGACCGAGAACAGCGGCGTCTTGCCGGGATGGACACCGATGCCGATGACGAGCTTGTCGACCAGCGCCAGCGCACGGGCGATGACGTCGACATGGCCGAGCGTGACTGGATCGAACGAGCCGGAATAGAAACCGATGCGGGTCATGGCCGGAGGCTTTCCCCGGCGTCGACGTGGGCGGCGGACATGCGGCAAGGCTCCCAGGCGGAATCGACGTGTGCGGTGGCGCACCTTGGCCCGGGTGGCGCCTGCGATCAAGCGCCCGTCAGCGGCCGGATGCGGCAGCCGACGGCCGATCGGCGATCTCAAACACGAAAATGGCGCCGGGCCGGCCGGCCACGTGTCGCAACTCGCCGCCGTGGGCGGCCACAAGCTCGGCGGCGATGGCAAGACCCAAGCCCGATCCGCCCTTGCGCGCGCCGCCCTTGAACGCCTGGAACAAATTCGCCAGCGCCTTGTCGGGCACGCCCGGGCCGTTGTCTGCGACCTCGATCACACACCGTCGAGCCGCTGCGGCTGGCGGTCAGCGTGATCGCGCCGGGCCGGGCACCGGAAGCTTCGATCGCCTGTACCGCGTTGCGCACCAGGTTGTTCAGAATTCGATAGATGTGGTCGCGATCGGCATCGATCTCGAGCTCCGGCTCGGCCTCGATCCGCCAAGCCATTGTCTCGCGCGGCAACCCCAGCCCTTCGCCGACCTCGTCCGCCAGCGGCCGCAGCGCGAACCGGCTGCGGCGGGGGCCGGCCTCCTCGGCCTGACCGAACTTCAAGGTATCGTTGCAGAAGCCGATCGCCCGATCGAGCGAGGCGATCAGCTTCGGTGCAAGCCGCTGTACCGCCGGATCGGGCAACGCCGCCAGCCGATCCGACATCAGCTGAGCCGTCGCCAGCATGTTGCGCAGATCGTGATTTATCTTGGCGACCGCGAGCCCGAGCTGCGCCAATCGGCTCTTCTGCTGCAGCAGATGCACGAGTTCACCCTGCATGCGGGCAAGTTCACGCTCGGTGGTGCCGATCTCGTCGGCGCGCTGCGATGGCACGATGATGCGTGAGACATCCTCCGGCTTCTCGCTGAAGCGCATCATGTTATGGGCGAGCCGCATCATCGGCCGCACCAGCAATTTGCTCAGCGCCAGATAGACCAGCGCCGCGGTGATGCCGGAAATGATGACCGACAGCCACAGGATGTTGAGCCCGAACCGATACATGGCATCGAGCAGTGGTGCGCCGGGCAGTACGATCTCGACGAAGTCGTCGGGCTCATATGACGCCGCCGTCGTCGGCTGTCCGCCGCGCGGCGCCGTCGGCTGGCCGACGACGCGCATCATCCAATTCGGCGACATCGTGAACGTCGCCATTGCGTCCGCAATCAGAGCGAAGCGGGACCTGATCTGGCCGGCCAAGCCTTGCGAAGCCGTCCGCAGATCGTAGGTGGCGTCGATCTTGAGGTCTTCCTCGGGCGGCAGCACCAGGCGCCTCTGGCCCATGCGCTTGATCGCAATACCCTTGACTTGCGCCGTTGCCAGCAGTTCGTTGCGCAATCCGGGCGGCACCGCGCCATCTGGCACGGCGTCGCTGGCGAGCGCGGCTAGATGCGCCGCGTTGATCCGGTCGGTCAGCCAATTGACCCTGAAATTGGCGAGCGAGGGCACGAAGATCAGCACCTCGGCCAGCATTACGAACAGACCGGTCAGGATCAGCAGCTTGGCCGGCAGACCAAGCCGGAGCGCTCGTGTCGCAAACGCACGCAGCCATCCGGCACCGCCGAGCGCCTGCTCCGATGCAGCCCGTTCAGGAACTCCGTTGTCGCGCGCCACGTCCCCCTGCCGGCCAGAATGATCACCACCGAGAAATGGCGATCACCCGAGTTTTTTCAACCAGCTGATTACCGCGCGCACCTTCGGGCTGGCGCCGAACGTGGCGAAATAGCGATAGGCGGCGCGCTTGTTGATCTCGCCCAGCGTCGGATAGGGCGAGATGAAGTCGGTCATCGCCTTGATCTTCATTTTCTGCGAAACGGCGAGCGACCAGATCTGGATCAGTTCGCCGGCGTGCTCGCCGACGATGCCGGCGCCGAGAATGACGCCTTTGCCGCTGGTGATGACCTTGACGTGGCCGAGCGTTGCCCGTTCGGCCTGCGCCCGGTCGTTCTCGTGATAGGGCCAGCGCAGCACCTTGTAATTGAGCTTGCGTTCCTTGGCCTGCATTTCGGTCAGACCGACACCGGCAAGCTCGGGTTCGGTATACGTCACCCACGGCACGATATCGTTGTTGGCCTTGGCCGGCAGGCGGAACAGACCGCGTTTTATGACGATGCCGGCATGGTAGTTGGCGACGTGGGTGAACTGCAGGCCCCCGGTGCAGTCGCCGATGGCGAAGATCCGGGCGTTGCTGGTCACCAGCCCGCTGTCGACGGTGATGCCGCGCTTGTCGTAGGCGACGCCGGCAGCCTCGAGGCCCAGGTCGGCGACGTTGGGCTTGCGGCCAGTGGCGACCAGCAGGTGGGTGCCTTCGATTACCTCTGGCTTGCCGTCGATCATGATCGAAACCCGGATGGCGCCGGCCTTGCCGTCGACGCGCTCGACCTTGGCCGCTTCGCGGATCTCAAGACCCTCGTCGCGCAGCGAACGCAGCAGAATGGTGGTCAGTTCCGGGTCGTCCTTGGCGAGCGCGCTGAAGCCCCTCGATCACCGTGACTTTCGAGCCGAGCCGCAGGTTCGCCTGCGCCAGCTCCATGCCGATCGGGCCGCCGCCGATCACCAGCAGATGCGGCATCGGTGCCTGGTTGTCGAAGATGGTCTCGTTGGTGAAGTATGGGGTCTCGGCAAGGCCGGGGATCGGCGGCACCGCCGGCGACGAACCGGTGGCGATGACGAACCGCCGCGCCTTGATCCGGGTCTCGCCGGCGACCACGGTAGAGCGGTCGACGAACCGGCCGGCGGCCTGGATCACGCGTACGCCGAGGCCGGTGAAGCGCTCGACCGAATCGTTCGGTGCAATCGCCGCGATTACGCTCTTGACGTGGCCATGGACCGCCGCGCGATCGACCGCCGGCTCGACGTTGGCGATGCCGAACGATGCCGCCGTGCGCATGGCATGCGCGCGCTTGCCGGCAGCGATCAGCGCCTTCGACGGTACACACCCGTAATTAAGGCAATCGCCGCCCATCTTGTGCTTTTCGATCAATACCGCCGACTGGCCGAAGGCCGCCGCGGCGGCTGCGACCGAAAGCCCGCCGGAACCGGCTCCGATCACGCACAGGTCACACGTGATCTCTTCTGCCGCCTTGCCGATCGACAGGTCTTGCTTCGGATTATGCCGTTGCATGACGCTTGCTCCATGACTTGATGGCGACCGGGATGAGGGCGACTAGCCCAAGCGCGATGAATGCGGCCACCAGTTCCTTGGTCACGAGTTGACCGGTGTCGATCGAGTAGTCGCAGGTCATGCTGCTGCCGGGCGCGAGCTTGGCCAGGCACTCCTTGTAGACCTTGTTCTGCCCCTCGATCACGCTCGCAAGCCCGGCGCCCGCGATCGAGTAGGCGGTCGTTCCCGGAATGATGCCGAGGAAGGTGGCAGCCACGTAGGTGCCGAGCTTCACGCCGAGCAGGGCCGGTGCCAGGTTGACGATCACGAACGGGAAGGCTGGAACCAGTCGCAAGAACAGCAGATAGCTGAACGCATTATCCTGGAAGCCAGCCCGCAGCTTGGCGATCGAGGGCCCGGCCCGTGCTGCCAGGCTCTCGCCCAGCGACGAGCGCGCGATCAGGAACAGGATCGTGGCACCGATCGTCGCCCCGATCACCGTTGCCGGCGCACCGAGCTGCCAGCCGAACAGCAGGCCGCCGGCCAGCGTCATGATCAGCCCGCCGGGCAGCGACAGCGCCACGACGGCAATGTAGGCCAGCACATAAGCCACCAGCGACAGCACCAGATGGTCGGCGATATAGCCCTTCAGCGCGTCGTAGTTGAGACCGATGGTCTTCAACGATAGAACCTTGTGCCAGCCCATCGCGAACACCAGCGCCATGACGGCGGCAAGCGCGATCAGCGGAGCAAAGCGGCGCCAGCTGCCGGCCGTCCGGGTAGTTGGCGTCATTGCCATCTCCATTGGGTTCAGCGTCACATCTTTGCGGTCGCGTCGGCCAAGGTCCAATCATAGTCGTATCGGGCGATTCGGCCGATCTTGTTCAGCTGTTCAGTCAGAGTGGTGCTCGCGTACTTGCGCCAGTGATCGAGCACCGCTGCGTCGCTGCCGCCGAAGTCGGCCTGGAACCACGTATAGATCGACGACGCCTTGATCGTGTCGCCCTCGACCAGCACACCGCGCGGGCTGTTGATGAAAGCCTTGGCGCCGGCCTCCAGCATCGCCTCGAGCCTGGCGCCGGTATAGGCATCGGCGGCGAGGTTTGGGCAGCCGACCGAGGCACAGTTGACCGCGTAATGCACCCGCGCATCGCCGTAGAGCGGACGCAGAATGGAATTTTCGATGTCGTCGAGGGTTAGCTCGACGCCCGACACCTTGATGATCTTCGCCTGCCAGGGTCCGCCGGTCACGAGCGTCTTCAGGCCGCCGCCGAGCGAGATGTCCTTGATCGACTTCACCGGGTATTTGTCGAGCACCACGTCGATCGTCTTGGCGTTGTAGAGATTGACCCAGAACGCGAACTGCTCGGCCCGATCGAGCACCGACGGATCGACCCTCTGCAGCGTCGCCACGTAGGCCTTGAGCGCGGCGTGGCCATCTTTCTTGAAGTTGCCATAAGCGATACGATTGAGACCGTCTGCTCCGGCCACGACATGGGTCTTCAGCAGCATGTCCCAGGCGGCGTGATCAACCGTCGCCGTCGAGCCGGCGGCAACGCGCTTGAACGCCGGATTTGCTTCCGCCGCGCGGCTCCCGCTCGCGACCGGCAGTCCGAGCGAGACTGCCGCCACCACCATCGATTTCGCCATAACTCTTCGGGATATCATGATTTGCCGCTCCTGGAGTTCCGCCCACTAATCGTCCTCTTTCGTGAAGCATGAAGCAATCCCGCCCGGATTGAAATCGGGTCTCAAGCAGCCGTGAAGGCG
Source organism: uncultured Alphaproteobacteria bacterium (assembly GCA_963741505.1). GTDB lineage: Bacteria > Pseudomonadota > Alphaproteobacteria > Rhizobiales > Hyphomicrobiaceae > JAKFWF01. The sequence continues at coordinate 373,520 of CAVUIJ010000024.1, forward strand.
CGCGATGAGAGTTGATCGTTGCCGACTGGGCTCGATGGCCGGGGCATAAGCCCCGCGCCCCGTTGACGTTGGCGACCCCGGCAGGGGATAGTGGCGAGCGTGCGGTACCTCGACTCGGGGCCCGCGTCCAACTATCAGGTTGCACATGGTTTTTCGATACTATTGCCGCATTTGTTGGGGCCCCCGGTGGCGGCGTGGCGCGTGCGCCTTTTCGCTCTTGGCATTTGCCGTGGCGCTGCTGTTTGCCGGCGGCGCAACGATGGCGCAGAACGCCGAGTTCGTGGCCCGTGCACGGCAAGCCTATCTGATGGACGCCGATACCGGTGCCGTGCTGTTCCAGGTGGCCGCCGAGGAGCAGATGTATCCCGCGAGCATGAGCAAGCTGATGACGCTCGCAGTGCTGTTTCGCGCGCTGAAGGACGGCAAGCTCAAACTCAATGACGAATTCCTCGTCAGCGAGGGCGCCTGGCGACGTGGCGGCGCGCCATCCGGCACTTCGGCGATGATGATCCCGCTCGGCACCCGAGCACGCATCGACGAGCTTCTGCAGGGCATAATCATCCAATCCGGCAACGATGCCTGCATCGTGGTCGCGGAGGGCATGGCCGGCTCGGAGGACGCCTTCTCCAAGATCATGACCGAGCAAGGCCGCAGCATCGGCCTCAAGAAGTCGAACTTCACCAACTCCACCGGCCTGCATCACCCGGATCACCAGACCACCGCGCGCGATCTCGCCGTCCTGGCGCGCCACATCATTCGCGAATACCCCGAGCAGATGCCGCTCTTCGCGCAGAAGGAATACCTTTACCGCAAGCACCGGTTCATCAATCGCAACCCGCTGCTGTTCCTCAATATCGGCGTCGATGGCATGAAGACCGGCTTCACCAAGGAAGCCGGCTACGGCATGGTCGCCACCGCCAAGCAGGGCGAGCGCCGCCTGATCGCCGTCGTCAATGGCCTCACCACTGCCGAGGAGCGCAAGGACGAGGCGCGCAAGCTGCTGGAGTGGGGGTTCCGCAGTTTCTCCGAGGTCAAGCTGTTCGACGCCGGCGAGAAGGTTGGCGATGCCCGCGTATGGGGCGGCACCACCATGTATGTGCCGCTGACCGGCAATGGCGACGTCAACGTCTACCTGCCGAAGTTCCCGCCCAATCAGAAGCTCAAGGCCGACATCGTCTACAACTATCCGCTTAAAGCCCCGATCAAGAAGGGCGATGCCGTCGCCAAGCTGCGCGTGACGACCGCGTCGAACGTCAGCAACGAAGTGCAACTTTACGCCGCCGAGGACGTCGAGCCGGGCACGATGTGGCGCCGCGGCCTCGACACTTTGGCGCTGCGGGCGCTGAGCTGGGTTCCGTGATGACGACCGCGGCCATGCCATCGCGCTCGCGCTTCATCACCTTCGAGGGGGGCGAGGGCTCGGGCAAGTCGACCCAGGCCCGACTGCTGGCGGAAAGGCTGAAGCACGCCGGCATCGACACCGTGCTGACGCGCGAGCCCGGCGGCTCGCCATTCGCCGAGCAGGTGCGGGAGTTCATCCTCGGAGGCCGGCAGGCGCCGCATCCGCCACTCGCCGAGGCGCTGCTGTTTTACGCCGCCCGCGCCGACCATCTCAGCTGCACCATCCGCCCAGCGCTTGCCGCCGCGAAGTGGGTGATCGCCGACCGGTTCTCGGATTCGACCCGTGTCTATCAGGGTGCCGCCGGCGGCGTCAGCCCGGCCGACATCGACGCCATCGATCGGGTCGTTGTCGGCGACACGGTACCCGACCTCACCATCATTCTCGATCTGGCGCCGGAGGTCGGCCTGCAGCGTGCCGCCGAGCGTCGTCCCGAGGGCGTCCGCACCGATCCATTCGAGGCCCGCGATCTCGAATTCCACCGGCGCCTGCGCTCAGGCTTCCTGGCGATCGCCGACGCCGAGCCCAACCGTTGCGTCGTGGTCGACGCAACCGGACCTGCTGCACCGATCGCAGCCACCATCTGGCGCACCATCGAGAGCCGGTTGCTGACGCGGCCACCGGCATAACGCCCATGGCCCGCACCAGCGCCAAGCTCGAGATCGAGGCCAGCCCGGAAGCCGACCGCTTTGGTGATTTTCCGCATCCACGCCACAGCCACCGCCTGCACGGGCACGCCGGCGCCGAGACCGCGCTGGCGCAAGCCTTCGCCTCCGGCCAGATGCACCATGCCTGGCTGATCCGGGGGGCCGAGGGCATCGGCAAGGCGACGCTCGCCTACCGCTTCGCCAAGTACGTGCTGGCCGACGCGATGGAGCGCGACCGGCTGGGCGGCAGCCTCGAAATCGCCGGCGACACCATCGCCTCGCGGCAGGTCGGCGCCCTGTCGCATCCGGGCCTGCTGGTGATCCGCCGGCCGTGGAACCAGAAGGACAAGCGCTTCGCCGCCTCGATCCCGATCGACGAGGTGCGCCGGTTGCGCGGCTTTCTGTCGCTTGCGGCAGAGGCTGCCGCCTGGCGCGTCGTCATCGTCGACAGCGCCGACGAATTGGCCGGGCCGGCTGCCAATGCCCTGCTGAAATCGCTGGAAGAGCCGCCGCCGCGTGTGGTGTTCCTGCTGATCTCGTCCGAGCCCGGCCGTCTGCTGCCGACCATTCGCTCGCGCTGCCGCACCATCACACTCGCCAAGCTCGATGAGAAAAATCTGCGCCGGGCCGCCGAGGATGCCATCTCAGCTAGCGATGGCGAGCCGCTCGACGAGCGCCAGTGGCCGAAGCTCGCGAGCCTCGCCGATGGCAGCGTCAGGCGCGCCTTGTCGCTCGCCGGCAGCGACGGACTCAAGATCTACGAGCGCATCGAGGCGATGCTGGCGGCCATGCCGAATGTCGACTGGACTGCCGCGCACGCGCTGTCCGACGAATTGAGCCTCACTGCCGCCGAGCAGAAATATGAGACCTTCTTCGACATGTTGCTCGACATCCTGGCCCGCATCATCCGCGGCAAGGCTGCCGACAAGCCCGATCCGGCGCTGTCATTCGCGGCGAAATTGATCCCCGCCGGCAGGCTTGCCACGTTCGCGGACGTGTGGGAAACCACGGTCCGCGACCGGGCCGAGGTGCAAATCTACAATCTCGACCGTAAGACGCTCATTCTGGAGACGATTTCCCGACTAGCATCGGCCGCCCGCGGCTGATGCCAGGAGGCTATGCCATTGCAGATGTCGACGAAACGTAGGTTGGGTCAAGCCCCCTTGCGCGACCCAACAGAGCTGGCTCTGCCCGTAGATGTTGGGTCGCGCTACGCTTGACCCAACCTACCGAAGAACACGAAAGACGCCGAGCTCGGGCTCGCACAAATACGCACGAGGTTACGCATGGCCACCGGCCAACAGTTCTACATCACCACGCCGATCTTCTATCCCAACGGCGTGCCCCATATCGGCCACGCCTATACGGCGCTGGCGACGGATGCGATTGCACGCTTCGAGCGCCTCGACGGCCGCGACGTGTTCCATTTGACCGGCACCGACGAGCACGGCCTCAAGATGAAGCAGACAGCCGACAAGGAAGGCATCGCGGTGCAGGCCTTAGCCGACCGCAACGCGGCAGTGTTCCGGCAGATGGAAGACGTGCTCGACTGTGCCTACGACGATTTCATCCGCACCACCGAGCAGCGGCACCACGAAGCCTGCAAGGCATTGTGGCAGCGCATGGCGGCGGCCGGCGACATCTATCTGTCGAAGTACGCCGGCTGGTACTCGGTGCGGCAGGAGGCCTACTTCGACGAAAAGGAGACCACCGTCGGCGATGACGGCGTGCGCCGCGAGCCGCTCGGCTCGCCGGTCGAGTGGACCGAGGAGGAGACCTACTTCTTCCGCCTCTCGAAGTACCAGGACAAGCTGCTCGCGCACTATTCTGCGCATCCCGACTTCATCCTGCCGCCGGAGCGGCGCAATGAGGTCAGGAGCTTCGTCGAGGGCGGTTTGCAGGACCTGTCGATTTCGCGAGCTTCCCTCGACTGGGGCATCAAGGTTCCGGATAACCCGAAGCACGTGATGTACGTATGGGTCGACGCGCTCAACAACTACGTGACCGCGACCGGCCTTCTCAACGGCGACGGCCGAGGGCCGCGCGCGCATTACTGGCCAGCCGACGTGCATGTGATTGGCAAGGACATCGTGCGCTTCCACGCCGTCTACTGGCCGGCATTCCTGATGAGCGCGGGGCTGCCGGTGCCGCTCAGGGTGTTCGCGCACGGGTTCCTCTACAATCGCGGGGAGAAGATGTCGAAGTCGGTCGGCAACGTCGTCGACCCCTTCGACCTGGTGAAGGCCTACGGCGTCGACCAGACCCGCTACTATTTCCTGCGCGAGACCGGCTTCGGCCAGGACGGCAGCTACAGCCATGAGCTGATCGTTGCCCGCATCAACGCCGACCTTGCAAACGGTCTCGGCAATCTCGCCCAACGCTCGCTGTCGATGATCGCCAAGGGCTTCGACGGCAAAGTACCGGCGCCAGGGCCTTTCACCGACGCCGACAAGGCGATCCTCAGCTCCGCCGATGCGATGTATGCGACGGCGCGAGCGGCGATGGATAAGCAGGCGATCAAGGTCTACCTCGACGCGGTGTGGGCGCTGGTGGCCGAGGGTGACCGCTACTTCGCTTCCGAGAAGCCCTTCGACAAGACACTGAGCGCGGAACGCAAGGGCACGATCCTCTATGTCACGGCCGAGGTGGTGCGTCAGATCGCACTGCTTGCGCAACCGGCAATGCCGGCGGCGGCGGCCAAGCTGCTCGACCTGCTCGGGATCGAGCCGGTTGCGCGCTCGTTCGCCTCGCTGGGGCCGGCTGGACGGCTGCAACCGGGTTTGACCCTGCCGGCGCCGCAGGGCGTATTCCCGCGCTATGTCGATCCGGAGGAAGCCGCCGCCAAAGCCGCTGGCGCCGCGCCGAAGCAGCCGAAGAAGGGCGCAAAGCAGGATCAGCCCTGATGCTCGTCGATCACCATTGCCATCTGGACTTTCCGCAGTTCGGACCGGACCGGGCGCAATTGATCGACCGGGCGATGGCGGCCGGCGTCGGCATCATGGTGACGATCTCGACCCGCATCCGCCGTCTGCCCGAGCTACTGGCACTGTGCGAGCCGTTCCCGAACGTGTTCTGCTCGGTCGGCACGCATCCGCACCACGCCGACACCGAGCTCGACGTGCCGGTAGAAGAGATTGTGCGCCTGTCACAGCATCCGAAGGTGGTGGCGATCGGCGAAGCGGGGCTCGACTACTACTACCAGAAGTCGTCGAAGGAGGGGCAGGCGGAAGGCTTCCGCCGGCACATCGAGGCGGCGCGGATCACCGGCCTGCCGCTCGAGATCCACACCCGCGATGCTGACAACGATACCATCCGCATTCTCGAGGACGAGCACGCAAAGGGCGCGTTTCCGGCGATCCTGCACTGCTACACTGGCGGCGCAGAACTCGCCCGCCGCGCCGTCGCGATCGGCCTCACCGTGTCATTCACCGGCGTCATCACCTTCAAGAAGTCGGAAGCCCTGCGCGCGATCGCAGCCGCGGTGCCGCTCGACCGGCTGCTGGTCGAAACCGACGCGCCCTACCTCGCGCCCGAGCCCTATCGCGGCAAGACCAACGAGCCGGCCTACGTGGTGCACACCGCGGCCACGCTGGCGCAGGTCAAGGGCGTGAGCGCGGAACAGATTGCGGAGGTCACCACCGAAAATTTCTTCCGCCTGTTCACGAAAGTCCCGCGCGCGCCGGCCGGCTCGCCGAACGCGTGTCGGCGCGCGCCACAAAAGGGTCTTTCATGAGCCATCGCCTCACGATCCTGGGCTGTGGTTCGTCCGGCGGCAATCCGCGCGTCGGCGGCGACTGGGGCAAATGCGATCCGTCGAACCCGAAGAACCGGCGCCGCCGCGCCGCGGCCCTGGTCGAACGGCGTCAGTCTTCGGGTGTTACCACGGTGCTCATCGATACCGGCCCCGACGTTCGCGAGCAGCTGCTGTCGGTCAGGCTGAAGGCGCTCGATGGCGTGCTCTACACCCACGACCACGCCGACCACACCCACGGCATCGACGACCTGCGAGCCCTGTCCTACGCCATGAAGCGGCGCATCCCGGTGTGGTTCGACGCCCATACGCGTGACAGCCTGATGAGCCGCTTCGATTATTGCTTCGGCTCGCGGCCGGGCAGCAGCTATCCGCCGATCCTCAAGGGCAACCTGATCGAGGCGCCGGCGCCGATCGAAATCCACGGGCCCGCCGGCATCGTCACGGCGCTGCCGATCCGGCAGACCCACGGCGACATCGAGTCGATCGGCTTCCGCTTCGGCAACGTCGCCTACTCGCCCGACATCAACGGCATTCCCGACGCGTCGCTGCCGCTGTTCGAGGGCCTCGACGTGTGGATCGTCGATGCCCTGCGCCATACGCCGCACCCGAGCCATTTCAGTTTGAAGGAGACCCTCGCCTGGATCGAGCGGCTGCGCCCGAAGCGCGCGATCCTGACCCACCTGCTCGGCGACCTCGACTACGAGGCGCTGCGCCGCGAGCTGCCACCGGGGGTGGAACCGGCGTATGACGGCATGACGGTGGAGTTCGGGTGATGGGGACGGGCAGTGCATGCGCCGTGTCGTCTGCGGAGGATCCCGATATTGAACGCCGCGCCAACATCTTTACACCGCAGCAGCGTGGCGAGTTTTAATACGCAGGCAAAATCAGGCAGACAGCCGTAGGTCGGGTCAAGGCGGGAGCCGCGACCCGACAGAATAATGTGCGAAGCGCATTCTTGCTGCCGCGAGATTAAGTCCTAAGCATTAGGTATTCATTGAGCGCTGCGCGCGCTCTTTCCTGTTGGGTTTCGCATTCGCTCGACACCAATCTACGGCGTAGGCGCGCCACCGCCTCAAACGATCCGGCCGGGCGGGGACCTGCATCCCTACCCGGCCGGTACTTCACCCTCGCAACTGAAATTCTGCCCTCACAACTTCTCCATGTGCGGCATCGGATCGACCGGCTTCTGGCCCTGGCGGATCTCGAAGTGCACCTGCGGCTGGTCGACGGTGCCGGTCTTGCCGGCCTTGGCGATCGCCTGGCCGCGCTTCACCTTGTCGCCGCGCTTGACCAGGATCTCCTCGTTGTGCGCGTAGGCCGTCACCCAGCCGTTGTCGTGGCGCAGCAGGATCAGGTTGCCGTAGCCCTTGAGCTCGCTGCCGGCGTAGGCGACGACCCCGTTCTCGGCGGCGTGCACCTCGGTGCCCATCGGCACCGCGATGTTGATGCCGTCGTTATGCGTGCTGTCCGAGCGCGGACCGTAGTTGGCGATCACCCGGCCCTTGGCCGGCCAGCGGAACTTCTGGCCGGCAACCGCCGTGCCGCCAGTGGTGGCGATATCGGTGCCCTTCTGCGGTGACGCCTTCGGCTCGGTCGCAGCCGCGCTCTCGGCGGGGGCTTCGGCCGGGTCGACGGCTGCGACCTGTTGCGGCGGTGCCGCCGGGGCTTGCGAATTGATGATCACCGGTTTGGTCGCCGACTGGATCACGCGCGGCGTCTCAGTCGTCGTGGCGGCGCCCGCGACCTTCGAAGCCGCAGGCGGTGCCGGCAGCGCTGGTGTCTCGGGCGCGGCCGAGGCGGTGGTGGTGCGACCTGGAATCTTGAGGATGGTGCCCGGCTTCACCTTGGTCGGATCGGCAATGCCGTTCACCTGCTGCAGCTGGGTCAGCGGAATGCGGTTGGCGCGGGCGATCGCATAGAGGCTGTCGCCCGGCTTCACCGTGTGCGTGCCGTTCCAGTCGCTCGCTGCCGGCGACGGCAACGGGATCGGGCTGATCGGCGCGGCAGGCGCGAGCGATTGTCCAGGCGGCTGCGGCAGGGCGGCGACGCGCACCGGCGCCTGCGCGCGCTGAATCGGCTTTTGCGGCGTCTGCGCCCGCGCGATCGAGCGGCTCGCCGGCAGCACCAGCTTCTGGCCGGGCTTGATGCCGGGTGATGTCAGGCCGTTAACGGTCATGAGTTCGTTGACCGGCACGGCATGCTTCTTGGCGATGCCATAGAGGGTATCGCCCGCGGCGACTTCGATGGTCGCGCCCGGCGCGATCGGCTTTGGCTGCGCGGTGGCAACGGCGGCGGGGCGCGGCGCGATCGACGCTGGCCGCTGCGGCGTTGCCGGGGTTACGGGCAGCGGCGCCGGGGCAACCGGCTCGGGCAATGACGACATCTGGGCCGGACCGGTGCCGCGGTTGCCCGGCGGCGGGTAGTAGGCGCCGCCCGGCGAATTCGCAGCCGTCCTGGGCGGCGTCGCCGAGGTTCGCCGCCTCGCCCTTGCGCATGCCCGCCGGCGGGATCGTGGCACTCTTGCTATCGGTCAGGCCGAAGCCCTGGCCATCGAAGCGTGAGATGTCTGCGCTGCAGCCTGCCGCCAGCAGACCGGCGAGGGCCGTCATGCCGACAATGGCGAAACGCGATGATCGCCCGCCGGTCTCGGACCGGGGACGGCTATGGCTTGGGCGACGCACAACTAGTTTACGCGACATGGTACACCTCGACTGCCACAAAGCCTTAACCCTGATCCGGTTAACGACGCCTTAACGGCCCCGCTCGAATTTGCGTCGAGGGCGGCGCAGCGGTTGGCGGTCTGAAATGCAGTCATCGGTGGAAAATGCGTCGGACCGGGTTGGGGCATTTGATCCCCATACGCGGTTATTTGGGACGCGTGACGACGGATTTGCGTCGGACCGGCGGCGGATGGTGGCCAACCGGTGGCGGCGCGTTTCTCGGTTAACGCACGATTTCTGCGCTGCTCACTTGCCGATGCCGAACTTGGCCGCGACGTCGGCCAGCATGCCGTCCGCGGTCATGTTCATGGCGAGCGGCGTCACCGAGATGAAGCCGTTGTAGACGGCCTCGAGATCGGTGCCGGCGGCGGCGTTGGAGCGGCGACGCTCGTAGGCCAGCCAATAGTAATGTTCGCCCCAGGTGTCGCGGCGGGCGTCGATCGAGAGCAGGCCCGGATCCCGCCGGCCTTGGCGCGTCACGCGCAGGCCCTCGATATTGTCCGGTGCGCGGTCGGGGAAATTGACGTTCATCAGGCAGCCGGCCGGCCATTCGAGTTGCAGCAGCTTCTGGATGACTGGAGGGCCGTGCTCGATCGCCGTTTCCCAGCGCAGCGACTTGCGTTTCGAAGCCGAACGCCTGGCTGAGCGCGATCGAGCGGATGCCGACCAGCGTGCCCTCGAATGCCGCGGCGATGGTGCCGGAGTAGGTCATGTCCTCAGCCATGTTGGCGCCACGATTGACACCGGAGAGGATGAGATCGGGCAGGCCGTCGGCCATGACGTGGCGCACCGCCATGATCACGCTGTCGGTCGGCGTGCCGCGCACGGCATAGGCCTTGTCGTCGATCTCGCGCATCCGCAGCGGCTCGTGCAGCGACAGCGAGTGGCCCTTGCCCGACTGGTTGGTTTCCGGTGCCACCACCCAGATGTCGTCCGAGAGCTTGGCTGCGATCTGGCGCAGCGCATGCAGGCCCGGCGCGTCGATGCCGTCGTCGTTGGTCACCAGGATGCGCATATTCTTGTTAACCTATTGTTATCGCGAGATATATTCTTGATCGACCCGGTTTTCGCTTGCTTGATACTCGCAAAATGATCCGCCAAATTCTGCGATGACGCCCGGACCAGGAAGGAATACCGGCTCGCGTGACCAAGTCAACGATCGTGCGCGCGAAGGTTACCGGGCCACCGCTGGGGGGCGCGAAGCTTCCCATTTCGTTGATGGAGCGGGCATCGGTCGCAGATGTCACCAAGGCCAAGGGTAGGGGCGATACCAACTTCCCGTCGGACAAGTTCGTGCCGGCGATCGCGGAAGTAGTCGTTGATCTCTTGGACGTATTTGAACCCGGGGTGGACGAGGCCATCGTCGATGTCCTGCCCGTCTATGGAGCGGGGTGGTGGCAGCGCAAGAACGCAGCAATAGGCAATGAGGCCGGCCGCACTCATGTAAGCCACTTCGATTGCGAAGAGCGGGTGCACACATGATGTGACCCTCGACTTCTCGTGGCCGGCCAAGTCGGCCGACAATGCGTTCATCGAGCCGTTCAACGGGATGTACCGGGGGGAGTGTTTGTCGGCACACAGGTCCATGAGCCTGGACGACGCACGGGAGAAATGCGAGGCTTGGCACAGAAACTACAACGAGGTTCGCCAACACAGCGCGATCGGCAGCAAACCGCCGATATCGCTCATCGGGCCGTCAGGGTCACGCGGCCCGCCCTGACGAAATGGAGCTGAAATTTCCAGCTCCGAGTGGTGCAACGTTGGGGGGCAGCTCAGAAGGCTGATCGTCTCAAGCTAACCGTGGTCCGAAGAATTTGGGCAGGTCAGCCGGTCGCCATCATCAATCTGAACACAGCGGCCTCGCCTGGCACACCGTCAGACACCACGCAGTCCTTGGAGGGATAAACAAGAATATTGTACAGCCCACACACCGTGGCTCCGAAAGGTTTTCATAGATCCTTGAAAGGAAAGGGAATGAAAACGAAAGCCGCGACTAAGAAGCGCGTTATCGGCTCCGTAGTCGCCGCGCTTGGCTTGCTACCATGCCTCCTTGGCATAGGCACCGGCTACTTCCTACTTTGAACGGCACAGTGTGGCTGTCGGACACTCCTGGAATATGGCCCGTTGTCTGTGTAATGATATCGGTAGGACAAATACTATCGATGGTGTGGTCGATCGAGGAAAAGCTGATTGCCAGGCAAGTCACATTTTTCAAATTGCTGCGGTTCAGCATCTATTCCCTGGGTCTTTTCGCATTTGCCGTGTGGTCTTCGTTGTATTTCTCGCTCTGGCTTAGTGCCACCAAAGTTCCCTACACGACGGCGGTCGTGAGTGATGGCGTCGTCCACAGGATCTCTGACAGTTTTTCCGAGGGCATCGGCAGCGTGTTGCTCATGACGGGCAAGAGCGGCAAGAAATTCGTGCGCAATATTGAAGGTCGCGTACTCGCGCAATCAATGGACGTCCAATACAAATTCGATAAATCGTTTATCGCTACACGCAAAGACGAAGAAGACTTGGCGCCGATCGTCGTGGAGTTGCTGAATAAAGTACTCGCGCCATTGGCGATGAAATCGCGAACAGAGCGCGTGCATTTCCTCACCACACGAGGCGGGCTCGACCGGATCAGCGAGATGGCATGCCGTGGAATAATGCGGGACAAATCGGCCTGTCCGTTGTCTCTGAAGTTGACGCCTGTGAATGGCTCGACGATGCGCTACCAGGTGTGGAGCACCGAATATTCCGAGGCCGAGGCGATCGCGGAAAGGCATCTGCCAACCCTAATCCAGATCTTGACCGATGATGCTTTGGGGCTCGTGCAGATGGATACGGTGTACGAGCTTTTTATGGAGCATGCTACGCATGTTGAGCAATT
>CAVUIJ010000025.1:0-32076 GCA_963741505.1 uncultured Alphaproteobacteria bacterium
GATGTTGGGTCGCGCTACGCTTGACCCAACCTACCGAAGAACACGAAAGACGCCGAGCTCGGGCTCGCACAAATACGCACGAGGTTACGCATGGCCACCGGCCAACAGTTCTACATCACCACGCCGATCTTCTATCCCAACGGCGTGCCCCATATCGGCCACGCCTATACGGCGCTGGCGACGGATGCGATCGCACGCTTCGAGCGCCTCGACGGCCGCGACGTGTTCCATCTGACCGGCACCGACGAGCACGGCCTCAAGATGAAGCAGACAGCCGACAAGGAAGGCATCGCGGTGCAGGCCTTAGCCGACCGCAACGCGGCGGTGTTCCGGCAGATGGAAGACGTGCTCGACTGTGCCTACGACGATTTCATCCGCACCACCGAGCAGCGGCACCACGAAGCCTGCAAGGCATTGTGGCAGCGCATGGCGGCGGCCGGCGACATCTACTCTGTCAAGTACGCCGGCTGGTACTCGGTGCGGCAGGAGGCCTACTTCGACGAAAAGGAGACCACCGTCGGCGATGACGGCGTGCGCCGCGAGCCGCTAGGCTCGCCGGTCGAGTGGACCGAGGAGGAGACCTACTTCTTCCGCCTCTCGAAGTACCAGGACAAGCTGCTCGCGCACTATTCTGCGCATCCCGACTTCATCCTGCCGCCGGAGCGGCGCAATGAGGTCAGGAGCTTCGTCGAGGGCGGTTTGCAGGACCTGTCGATTTCGCGAGCTTCCCTCGACTGGGGCATCAAGGTTCCGGATAACCCGAAGCACGTGATGTACGTATGGGTCGACGCGCTCAACAACTACGTGACCGCGACCGGCCTTCTCAACGGCGACGGCCGAGGGCCGCGCGCGCATTACTGGCCAGCCGACGTGCATGTGATTGGCAAGGACATCGTGCGCTTCCACGCCGTCTACTGGCCGGCATTCCTGATGAGCGCGGGGCTGCCGGTGCCGCTCAGGGTGTTCGCGCACGGGTTCCTCTACAATCGCGGGGAGAAGATGTCGAAGTCGGTCGGCAACGTCGTCGACCCCTTCGACCTGGTGAAGGCCTACGGCGTCGACCAGACCCGCTACTATTTCCTGCGCGAGACCGGCTTCGGCCAGGACGGCAGCTACAGCCACGAGCTGATCGTTGCCCGCATCAACGCCGACCTTGCAAACGGTCTCGGCAATCTCGCCCAACGCTCGCTGTCGATGATCGCCAAGGGCTTCGACGGCAAAGTACCGGCGCCAGGGCCTTTCACCGACGCCGACAAGGCGATCCTCAGCTCCGCCGATGCGATGTATGCGACGGCGCGGGCGGCGATGGATAAGCAGGCGATCAAGGTCTACCTCGACGCGGTGTGGGCGCTGGTGGCCGAGGGTGACCGCTACTTCGCTTCCGAGAAGCCCTTCGACAAGACACTGAGCGCGGAACGCAAGGGCACGATCCTCTATGTGACGGCCGAGGTGGTGCGTCAGATCGCACTGCTTGCGCAACCGGCAATGCCGGCGGCGGCGGCGAAGCTGCTCGACCTGCTCGGGATCGAGCCGGCGCGCGCACGTTCGCCTCGCTGGGGCCGGCCGGACGGCTGCAACCGGGTTCGACCCTGCCGGCGCCGCAGCGGCGTATTCCCGCGCTACGTCGATCCGGAAGCGGCAGCCGCCAAGGCCGCTGCCAACGCGCCGAAGCAGCCGAAGAAAGGCGGCAAAGCAGGATAAAGCCTGATGCTGGTCGACCATCATTGCCATCTCGACTTTCCGCAGTTCGGACCGGACCGGGCGCAATTGATCGACCGGGCGATGGCGGCCGGCGTCGGCATCATGGTGACGATCTCGACCCGCATCCGCCGTCTGCCCGAGCTACTGGCACTGTGCGAGCCGTTCCCGAACGTGTTCTGCTCGGTCGGCACGCATCCGCACCACGCCGACACCGAGCTCGACGTGCCGGTAGAAGAGATTGTGCGCCTGTCACAGCATCCGAAGGTGGTGGCGATCGGCGAAGCGGGGCTCGACTACTACTACCAGAAGTCGTCGAAGGAGGGGCAGGCGGAAGGCTTCCGCCGGCACATCGAGGCGGCGCGGATCACCGGCCTGCCGCTCGAGATCCACACCCGCGACGCCGACGAAGATACCATCCGCATTCTCGAGGACGAGCACGCAAAGGGCGCGTTTCCGGCGATCCTGCACTGCTACACTGGCGGCGCGGAACTCGCCCGCCGCGCCGTCGCGATCGGCCTCACCGTGTCATTCACCGGCGTCATCACCTTCAAGAAGTCGGAAGCCCTGCGCGCGATCGCAGCCGCGGTGCCGCTCGACCGGCTGCTGGTCGAAACCGACGCGCCCTACCTCGCGCCCGAGCCCTATCGCGGCAAGACCAACGAGCCGGCCTACGTGGTGCACACCGCGGCCACGCTGGCGCAGGTCAAGGGCGTGAGCGCGGAACAGATTGCGGAGGTCACCACCGAAAATTTCTTCCGCCTGTTCACGAAAGTCCCGCGCGCGCCGGCCGGCTCGCCGAACGCGTGTCGGCGCGCGCCACAAAAGGGTCTTTCATGAGCCATCGCCTCACGATCCTGGGCTGTGGTTCGTCCGGCGGCAATCCGCGCGTCGGCGGCGACTGGGGCAAATGCGATCCGTCGAACCCGAAGAACCGGCGCCGCCGCGCCGCGGCCCTGGTCGAACGGCGTCAGTCTTCGGGTGTTACCACGGTGCTCATCGATACCGGCCCCGACGTTCGCGAGCAGCTGCTGTCGGTCAGGCTGAAGGCGCTCGATGGCGTGCTCTACACCCACGACCACGCCGACCACACCCACGGCATCGACGACCTGCGAGCCCTGTCCTACGCCATGAAGCGGCGCATCCCGGTGTGGTTCGACGCCCATACGCGTGACAGCCTGATGAGCCGCTTCGATTATTGCTTCGGCTCGCGGCCGGGCAGCAGCTATCCGCCGATCCTCAAGGGCAACCTGATCGAGGCGCCGGCGCCGATCGAAATCCACGGGCCCGCCGGCATCGTCACGGCGCTGCCGATCCGGCAGACCCACGGCGACATCGAGTCGATCGGCTTCCGCTTCGGCAACGTCGCCTACTCGCCCGACATCAACGGCATTCCCGACGCGTCGCTGCCGCTGTTCGAGGGCCTCGACGTGTGGATCGTCGATGCCCTGCGCCATACGCCGCACCCGAGCCATTTCAGTTTGAAGGAGACCCTCGCCTGGATCGAGCGGCTGCGCCCGAAGCGCGCGATCCTGACCCACCTGCTCGGCGACCTCGACTACGAGGCGCTGCGCCGCGAGCTGCCACCGGGGGTGGAACCGGCGTATGACGGCATGACGGTGGAGTTCGGGTGATGGGGACGGGCAGTGCATGCGCCGTGTCGTCTGCGGAGGATCCCGATATTGAACGCCGCGCCAACATCTTTACACCGCAGCAGCGTGGCGAGTTTTAATACGCAGGCAAAATCAGGCAGACAGCCGTAGGTCGGGTCAAGGCGAGAGCCGCGACCCGACAGAATAATGTGCGAAGCGCATTCTTGCTGCCGCGAGATTAAGTCCTAAGCATTAGGTATTCATTGAGCGCTGCGCGCGCTCTTTCCTGTTGGGTCTCGCATTCGCTCGACACCAATCTACGGCGTAGGCGCGCCACCGCCTCAAACGATCCGGCCGGGCGGGGACCTGCATCCCTACCCGGCCGGTACTTCACCCTCGCAACTGAAATTCTGCCCTCACAACTTCTCCATGTGCGGCATCGGATCGACCGGCTTCTGGCCCTGGCGGATCTCGAAGTGCACCTGCGGCTGGTCGACGGTGCCGGTCTTGCCGGCCTTGGCGATCGCCTGGCCGCGCTTCACCTTGTCGCCGCGCTTGACCAGGATCTCCTCGTTGTGCGCGTAGGCCGTCACCCAGCCGTTGTCGTGGCGCAGCAGGATCAGGTTGCCGTAGCCCTTGAGCTCGCTGCCGGCGTAGGCGACGACCCCGTTCTCGGCGGCGTGCACCTCGGTGCCCATCGGCACCGCGATGTTGATGCCGTCGTTATGCGTGCTGTCCGAGCGCGGACCGTAGTTGGCGATCACCCGGCCCTTGGCCGGCCAGCGGAACTTCTGGCCGGCAACCGCCGTGCCGCCAGTGGTGGCGATATCGGTGCCCTTCTGCGGTGACGCCTTCGGCTCGGTCGCAGCCGCGCTCTCGGCGGGGGCTTCGGCCGGGTCGACGGCTGCGACCTGTTGCGGCGGTGCCGCCGGGGCTTGCGAATTGATGATCACCGGTTTGGTCGCCGACTGGATCACGCGCGGCGTCTCAGTCGTCGTGGCGGCGCCCGCGACCTTCGAAGCCGCAGGCGGTGCCGGCAGCGCTGGTGTCTCGGCCGCGGCCGAGGCGGTGGTGGTGCGACCTGGAAATCTTGAGGATGGTGCCCGGCTTCACCTTGGTCGGATCGGCAATGCCGTTCACCTGCTGCAGCTGGGTCAGCGGAATGCGGTTGGCGCGGGCGATCGCATAGAGGCTGTCGCCCGGCTTCACCGTGTGCGTGCCGTTCCAGTCGCTCGCTGCCGGCGACGGCAACGGGATCGGGCTGATCGGCGCGGCAGGCGCGAGCGATTGTCCAGGCGGCTGCGGCAGGGCGGCGACGCGCACCGGCGCCTGCGCGCGCTGAATCGGCTTTTGCGGCGTCTGCGCCCGCGCGATCGAGCGGCTCGCCGGCAGCACCAGCTTCTGGCCGGGCTTGATGCCGGGTGATGTCAGGCCGTTAACGGTCATGAGTTCGTTGACCGGCACGGCATGCTTCTTGGCGATGCCATAGAGGGTATCGCCCGCGGCGACTTCGATGGTCGCGCCCGGCGCGATCGGCTTTGGCTGCGCGGTGGCAACGGCGGCGGGGCGCGGCGCGATCGACGCTGGCCGCTGCGGCGTTGCCGGGGTTACGGGCAGCGGCGCCGGGGCAACCGGCTCGGGCAACGACGACATCTGGGCCGGACCGGTGCCGCGGTTGCCCGGCGGCGGGTAGTAGGCGCCGCCCGGCGAACTTGAGCCTTCCTGGGCGGCGTCGCCGAGGTTCGCCGCCTCGCCCTTGCGCATGCCCGCCGGCGGGATCGTGGCACTCTTGCTATCGGTCAGGCCGAAGCCCTGGCCATCGAAGCGTGAGATGTCTGCGCTGCAGCCTGCCGCCAGCAGACCGGCGAGCGCCGTCATGCCGACAATGGCGAAACATGATGATCGCCCGCCGGTCTCGGACCGGGGACGGCTATGGCTTGGGCGACGCACAACTAGTTTACGCGACATGGTACACCTCGACTGCCACGAAGCCTTAACCCTGATCCGGTTAACGACGCCTTAACGGCCCCGCTCGAATTTGCGTCGAGGGCGGCGCAGCGGTTGGCGGTCTGAAATGCAGTCATCGGTGGAAAATGCATCGGACCGGGTTGGGGCATTTGATCCCCATACGCGGTTATTTGGGACGCGTGACGACGGATTTGCGTCGGACCGGCGGCGGATGGTGGCCAACCGGTGGCGGCGCGTTTCTCGGTTAACGCACGATTTCTGCGCTGCTCACTTGCCGATGCCGAACTTGGCCGCGACGTCGGCCAGCATGCCGTCCGCGGTCATGTTCATGGCGAGCGGCGTCACCGAGATGAAGCCGTTGTAGACGGCCTCGAGATCGGTGCCGGCGGCGGCGTTGGAGCGGCGACGCTCGTAGGCCAGCCAATAGTAATGTTCGCCCCAGGTGTCGCGGCGGGCGTCGATCGAGAGCAGGCCCGGATCCCGCCGGCCTTGGCGCGTCACGCGCAGGCCCTCGATATTGTCCGGCGCGCGGTCGGGGAAATTGACGTTCATCAGGCAGCCGGCCGGCCATTCGAGTTGCAGCAGCTTCTGGATGACTGGAGGGCCGTGCTCGATCGCCGTTTCCCAGCGCAGCGACTTCGTTTCGAAGCCGAACGCCTGGCTGAGCGCGATCGAGCGGATGCCGACCAGCGTGCCCTCGAATGCCCCGGCGATGGTACCGGAATAGGTCATGTCCTCAGCCATGTTGGCGCCACGATTGACACCGGAGAGGATGAGATCGGGCAGGCCGTCGGCCATGACGTGGCGCACCGCCATGATCACGCAGTCGGTCGGCGTGCCGCGCACGGCATAGGCCTTGTCGCCGATCTCGCGCATACGCAGCGGCTCGTGCAACGACAGCGAGTGGCCCTTGCCCGACTGGTTGGTTTCCGGTGCCACCACGGTGATGTCGTCCGAAAGCCTGGCTGCGATCTGCCGCAGCGCATGCAGGCCCGGCGCATCGATGCCGTCGTCGTTGGTCACCAGGATGCGCATATTCTTGTTAACCTATTGTTATCGCGAGATATATTCTTGATCGACCCGGTTTTCGCTTGCTTGATACTCGCAAAATGATCCGCCAAATTCTGCGATGACGCCCGGACGCAGGAAGGAATACCGGCTCGCGTGACCAAGTCAACGATCGTGCGCGCGAAGGTTACCGGGCCACCGCTGGGGGGCGCGAAGCTTCCCATTTCGTTGATGGAGCGGGCATCGGTCGCAGATGTCACCAAGGCCAAGGGTAGGGGCGATACCAACTTCCCGTCGGACAAGTTCGTGCCGGCGATCGCGGAAGTAGTCGTTGATCTCTTGCACGTATTTGAACCCGGGGTGGACGAGGCGATCGTCCATGTCCTGCCCGTCTATGGAGCGGGGTGGTGGCAGCGCAAGAACGCAGCAATAGGCAATGAGGCCGGCCGCACTCATGTAAGCCACTTCGATTGCGAAGAGCGGGTGCACACATGATGTGACCCTCGACTTCTCGTGGCCGGCCAAGTCGGCCGACAATGCGTTCATCGAGCCGTTCAACGGGATGTACCGGGCGGAGTGTTTGTCGGCACACAGGTCCATGAGCCTGGACGACGCACGGGAGAAATGCGAGGCTTGGCATAGAAACTACAATGAGGTTCGCCGACACAGCGCGATCGGCAGCAAACCGCCGATATCGCTCATCGGGCCGTCAGGGTCACGCGGCCCGCCCTGACGAAATGGAGCTGAAATTTCCAGCTCCGAGTGGTGCAACGTTGGGGGGCAGCTCAGAAGGCTGATCGTCTCAAGCTAACCGTGGTCCGAAGAATCTGGGCAGGTCAGCCGGTCGCCATCATCAATCTGAACACAGCGGCCTCGCCTGGCACACCGTCAGACACCACGCAGTCCTTGGAGGGATAAACAAGAATATTGTACAGCCCACACACCGTGGCTCCGAAAGGTTTTCATAGATCCTTGAAAGGAAAGGGAATGAAAACGAAAGCCGCGACTAAGAAGCGCGTTATCGGCTCCGTAGTTGCCGCGCTTGGCTTGCTACCATGCCTCCTTGGCATAGGCACCGGCTACTTCCTGACTCTGAACGGCACAGTGTGGCTGTCGGACACTCCTGGAATATGGCCCGTTGTCTGTGTAATGATATCGGTAGGACAAATACTATCGATGGTGTGGTCGATCGAGGAAAAGCTGATTGCCAGGCAAGTCACATTTTTCAAATTGCTGCGGTTCAGCATCTATTCCCTGGGTCTTTTCGCATTTGCCGTGTGGTCTTCGTTGTATTTCTCGCTCTGGCTTAGTGCCACCAAAGTTCCCTACACGACGGCGGTCGTGAGTGATGGCGTCGTCCACAGGATCTCTGACAGTTTTTCCGAGGGCATCGGCAGCGTGTTGCTCATGACGGGCAAGAGCGGCAAGAAATTCGTGCGCAATATTGAAGGTCGCGTACTCGCGCAATCAATGGACGTCCAATACAAATTCGATAAATCGTTTATCGCTACACGCAAAGACGAAGAAGACTTGGCGCCGATCGTCGTGGAGTCTCTGAATAAAGTACTCGCGCCATTGGCGATGAAATCGCGAACAGAGCGCGTGCATTTCCTCACCACACGAGGCGGGCTCGACCGGATCAGCGAGATGGCATGCCGTGGAATAATGCGGGACAAATCGGCCTGTCCGTTGTCTCTGAAGTTGACGCCTGTGAATGGCTCGACGATGCGCTACCAGGTGTGGAGCACCGAATATTCCGAGGCCGAGGCGATCGCGGAAAGGCATCTGCCAACCCTAATCCAGATCTTGACCGATGATGCTTTGGGGCTCGTGCAGATGGATACGGTGTACGAGCTTTTTATGGAGCATGCTACGCATGTTGAGCAATTCGGCACCGTGGCTAGACTGTCGCGTACTCTGAAGGAGCACCAGTTTGACGAATTGCTCGAGCGGATACTGGCCGCTGCGGACGGTGGGGATGAAGCGGGCAGCATTCTCATTTCCGTGAACCGTTTGGGCCAGGAGCAGTGGCGTAAGCTTCGTGAAAAAGTTCTTAATGATGCGAGCGTTGAATTTATTGCCAAACATGCCACAAGAATACGTCTTACTGACGCCGAAATCATACGCCTTGCTCCGCGAATACAGAATGCAATCGCCAAAAAACCTGATTTGGCAATATTGGTTTTAGAAATCCTTGGTAAGCGGCTGCCAAAAGAGGTACAGAGTGGCGCGATTGATGCAATCGTGCGTGCCGAGATCCACTTCGCAATCGATGCTTTGCGCACGCTCAACTTCTCGCCAGACCTTCGAGAGCGGTTGATGAAGAAGGTACTTTCGGCCGCTGCTCAGGATGAAAAGGAGCTTCTCAAGGTATCGAAAGAAAAATTCGACGCGAGCCTGACGCTGAAGGAAGCAGGGGCATTGACGGCCGCTCTAGTTCAGAACAATTCAATTTCGCCGAAATGGCTCGACTTTGTCGTGCGAATAGCGCCCCTCCACGCGATGACGCACGAACAGCGAAAGACCGTCGTCAACGAACTGATGTTTGTCAGCACCAAATCTGCACTGGAATTCGTCAGCACCAATCATAAGCGACTTGAGCGCACCATCGTCAACGACGTGACCAGAGACTACGTGAAGACGATCGATCGTGATTTTTGCCTGCACTTGACGCATCGCAATACAAATCGAAGGATTGAATTCTTCAGCCAGGATCAGATCCAGATCTTTCAAGAGTGTGCGCAGGGGCGCTGATCCTGCCCCCCCCCCACATCAGTGGCTCTGTTTTGAATTGATGTAGGGCGACACCCTCCGTGTAATTTGGTCAGGGGCAGAGGTCGCTATGAAAGTCGAGGATTTTCGCGGTCTTGTCGAGGGGGCTGCGGTACCAAACCAACGGCGCTGTTGTTGTTCTGCTTTCAAGTTCCTGCTCGAGCGAGCCTTTCAGAAGACTTGCCCTGATCGACGAAGGTTCCCAAATTCTCGTGGCATCGCCTCCCAGAAGATTCGATAGTTGATGTTGGCGATTGAGCGTGCAGTGGCGGGGACGGCGCATGGCGTGGCGGATTGGTGTCGACATCGGCGGCACGTTTGCTGATTTTTGCGCCTTTGATGAGCACCACGGGACATTCTACACCCTGAAGGTCCTTGCCACGCCGCAGGCTGCAGGCAACGAGATCGCGACGGGCCTCGACCTGCTCGAAGCGCGACACGCTGTCAGTCCGCAGTCCATCGTCAGCTTCGTGCATGGCACGACAGTTGGCATCAATACCATCATCCAGCGCCGTGGCGCCAAGCTCGGGCTGATCACGACACGCGGCTTCGAGGATGTGCTGGAACTCGCCCGGCTGCAGATGCCCGACATGTACAGCCTGTTCTGCAGTCGCCCGGATCAGCTCGATTCCGCGAGATCGCATCTGGGGCGTCGGCGAACGCATCCTTTCCGACGGATCGATAGAAACCGCACTCGCTGCTGCTGATGTGGTCTCAGCCATTGCTAAGGCGCGAGCGAAAGGCTGCGACGGTATCGTCATCTCGTTTCTCAACTCATACCGAAACATGTCGCACGAGCAGCAGGTGCGGCGCATCTGCCAGGAGCTGGCGCCCGAACTGTTCGTGTTCGCTGCCGCCGAGGTCTGGCCGGTGGTGCGTGAATACGAACGCACCAGCACGGCCATCCTCAACGCCTACGTGCATCCGCGCGTCGCCGGCTACCTCGATTCGCTCGAACAGCGGCTGGCCGAGCGTGGCGTGCCCGCGCAGCCGATGATCACCAAGTCGAACGGCGGCGTCATGAGTGCCAGCCTCGGCAAGGCCGATTGCGTCGGCATGCTGCTGTCCGGCACGGCGTCCGGCGTGATGGGCGCCGCGTACGTGGCGGGGCTGGCTGGCGTGCGCAATGCGCTCACCCTCGACATCGGCGGCACCAGTGCCGACGTCGCGCTCGTCATCGACGGCGCCCCGCAGTTCGCCAGCGGCGAGATCGTCGGCGATTTCCCGCTCAACGTGCCGAGCGTCTCGGTAACTTCGATCGGCGATGGCGGCGGATCGATCGCCGCCGTGAACCCGATCGTCGGTGGCGGCGGTGGCATGCCGTGGCGCGACGGCACCAACGGTTCGGGCGCCGACAGCGCCTACCTCAAGAATTCACCGATCGAGATCACCGAGGCGGAGGTGCCTATCCAGATCGTGCGCTACGGCTTGATGCCGGATTCCGGTGGCGCCGGGCGGTGGCGTGGTGGTCTTGCTACAAGCCTCGACTTCAAGGTATTCGCGCCCAATTCGCGGATCACCGCGCGGAATCGAGATCGCTCCAAATTCCGGCCGTGGGGCACACTCGGCGGCAAGGCGGCGGCGCCTTCGAACTTCATTCTCAATCCCGGCACGTCGCGTGAGCGCATCCTCGGCAATACCGATTTCGTGATCGCCGAGCCCGGCGACACCGTGCACATTCATTCACCCGGCGGCGGCGGCCGTGGCAACCCGCTCGAGCGCGAGGCGGAGCGGGTGCTCGAAGATGTCGAGCGCGGCTACGTGTCGGCCGAGGCCGCCGAGCGCGACTACGGCGTCGTCATCAAGGACGGCGAGATCGATGCCCGGGCAACCGCAGCACGGCGCGGCAAGATGGCGGCGCAAGCAACAGGCCACTTTTTCGATTTCGGGCCCGAACGCGACCAATTCGAGAAGACATGGTCGCCCGCGGCCTATGATGAGTTGACGCGCATTCTGGGGGCCTTGCCGATCCACTGGCGGTTTTTCGTCAAGGGTAAAGTGTTCGAGTTGATCGGCGAGACCGATGGGCCGTCAGGGCCGGTTCGCGTTCGCTCAGCATTCGCGGCGGCACGCGCACGCTTCCCGGCCATCCCCGAAGAAACGCATGGGTGAGGCCTTCGCCATGCACGCCAGCATGGCTCGACCATGCTGGACCGCCTACCAGTGCCGCGATAACGTCATGGAAGTCGTTCGTAAGTCAGCCGACTGAGAGTACCATGGCGCCGCGTCCCGATCCGGTAATCAGCGACGAGAAAGTGCCGGCACACGCTGCCGTCGTCGTGATCGGCGGCGGCATTATCGGTACCAGCACTGCATTGGCGCTCGCCGAAAAGGGCATCGACGTCGTGCTTTGCGAGAAGGGCGAGATCGGCGCCGAGCAGTCTGGACGAAACTGGGGATGGTGCCGGACGCAGGGTCGTGACCCGCGGGAAATTGCATTGAGCCTCGAAGCCATGCGGATGTGGCGCGGGCTCAATACCAAGATCCAGGGCGAGACCGGATTCAGGGCCGAAGGCGTCATTTACCTCAGCAACAGCGAAGCCGACGTCGCCAAGCACGAGGCCTGGCTCGAGAAGGCGCGGATCTACCAGCCCGATGCCCGTCTCATTTCCAGCGCTGAGGTCGACACGCTGCTGCCCGGAGCGACCCGCAAGTGGCACGGCGGGCTCTATTCGCCGAGCGCTGGTCGTGCCGAACCACAGAAGGCTGCCCCCGCAATCGCCGAAGGCGCGCGCCGGCTAGGGGCAACCATCCTGACCCACTGCGCGGTCCGCGGCGTCGAGACGGCGGCCGGCCGCATCAGCGGTGTGGTCACCGAGCGCGGCCGCATCGCCTGCGATAGCGTCGTATTGGCCGGTGGTGCCTGGTCAAGGCTCTTATGCGGAAATCACGGCATCGACTTCCCACAGCTCAAGGTTCGCGCCTCGGTGATGCGGACATCGCCGGTCGAGGGCATGCCATTGCCATCGGTTGCCGGTTCCGGCTTTGCCTTTCGTCGCCGGCTGGACGGCGGCTACTCTGTCGCCAATCGCGGCAGCTCCGTGGCCGAAATCGTGCCCGACAGTTTCCGCCAGTTCTTCCGCTACATGCCGGCGTTACGCTCTCAGTGGAGCGATCTGCGGTTGCGACTGGGCGAGCAATTCCTGACCGAATTGCGCACTCCGCGCCGCTGGGACCTCGATGCAGTCACTCCGTTCGAAAGGGTGCGCATTCTCGATCCGGAGCCGGACACCAAGATCCTGGATGCGGCGCAGCAGACGCTCGCTGCCACCTTTCCGGCGTTCGCCGGCGCCCGCATCCTCGAACGGTGGGCAGGATTGATCGACGTCACGCCGGATGTGGTGCCGGTTATCGGTCCGATACCCTCTGTTCCTGGCTTCTACCTCGCCAGCGGCTTTTCTGGCCACGGCTTCGGCATAGGTCCCGCCGCCGGACGCCTGATGGCCGATCTCGTTGCCGGCGATACCCCGATCGTCGATCCGAAACCATTGCGCTTCGAACGTTTCACTGACGCATCACCCACGATCATCAACTGATCACCACAAAGAGGATGAACCCATGTTCCCGATGAAACGCCTACTCGCGACGCCGGCCGCCATTGGTCTTGTCTTGCTCCTGTCGGCGGTGGCGGCAAAGTCCCAGGATTTGCCCGCAGTGCCGGACGCAATCAAGAAGCAGGGCGTGCTGCGTGCCGGCGTCAAGTGCGACTACCCACCCGACGGCTATCTCGATGCCCAGGGCAAGCCGCAAGGCGTGGAGGTCAATCTCGTAAAGCAGATCGCGACCTACGCCTTCGGTAGTGCCGACAAGGTCGAGTTGGTCTGTGTCACGGCCGCCAACCGAATTCCTTCGCTGCAAGGCGGCAAGATCGACCTCATCATTGCCACACTCGGGGTCAGCGCCGAGCGTGCCCAGGTGATCGACTTCAGCAATAATTACGCCTGGGGTGGCAGTGACGTGCTCGTTGACAAGGAAAGCTCGATCAAGAGCCTGAAGGAATTCGCGGGCAAGACCGTCATCGTGATGAAGGGCGCCTGGCAGATCGGCTGGTTCGAGAAGAACGTGCCGACTGCGCAGCTGTTGAAGCTCGACTCGGTCTCCGACGGGTTGCAGGCGTTGCTGCAGAAGCGCGCCGATGGCTTCGCACACGACTTCGAGGTGCTGCGTCCGATAGCCAAGAAGAACAACCAGGTGAAGCTCGTCGGCGAGATCTATCAACTGGGCTACCGAGGCGTCGGCATCCGCAAGGGCGAAACGGAGTGGGTCGCTTACGTCAATGCCGCACTGAAAAAGGCTTATGCCGACGGCCTCGTCGCGCAGTGGATCAAGCAGCACGTCGATCCCGACTTGCAGCAGTCGGTGATCGACAGCTGGGATCTGTCCAAGGCGCCCAAGACTTGATGTTGCGCTGTCAGCCGCGATGTCTGGCAATGACCAATGAAACATAGCTTCGACGTCGGCTATATCATTGCCAGCATTCCGGCGCTGCTCGACGGATTGCTGATGACCGTCATCGTGAGCGCGATCAGCATCGCGCTTGCGATCCTCATCGGCATTGGCGGTGCTTCTGCGCGGATATTCAACACGCCTGTCCTGGCGCCCACGGCGGCCGGCTACGTCGCATTCATCCGCAATACGCCGCTGCTCGTCCAGATTTTCTTCATCTTCTTCGGCTTGCCGACGCTGGGCGTGAAGCTCTCCGTGTTCTGGTCCTCGGTGGTGGCGCTGACGGTGTGGGGTGGTGCCTTCAATATCGAGAATTTCCGTGGTGGCTTTTTGTCGGTGGCGAAAGGATTGAGGGAGGCCGCGCTTTCGCTCGGTCTCAATCGACCGCAGTATCTCTGGCTGGTGGCGATGCCGCTCGGTCTGCGGGTGAGCATTCCCTCGGTGCTCAATACGTCGATTTCGGTGTTGAAGAACTCGGCCTACCTGCAGGCGATCGGACTGGCCGAACTCACGTACGTTGCCATGGACAAGATGGCCACCGACTTCCGGACGCTCGAGATGTTCGCCTCGATCGGCTGCATCTATCTGGTGCTGGTGCTGGGACTGTCTTGGGTCGCGCGACGGGTCGAGCGCGTTCTGCAACGACCGTTCGCGGTGGAGTGAGGCCTTTGACGCTGCTCGCCGACAATGCCGGATTTCTCTTCAGCGGCTTACTCGCGACCTTGCAACTCGCACTCGCAACGCTAGCCTGTGCCACCGTTGTATCGGTGTTGGTCGGGCTGGCCAGCGTGTCTCGGTTCGCATTCCTTCGCACCTTGGCGCTGTGCTACGTCGAATTCTGGCGCGACATCCCGCTGCTGGTGAACATGCTTTTCGTCTACTTCGGTGCGCCGCTGCTCGGCGTTCCGTTGAAGCCGTTCACGGCTGCACTACTCAGTCTCACGCTGTGGGGTGGGGCTAACGGCGCCGAGATCGTGCGTGGCGGAATAAGTTCGGTGGGGGCCCACCAGTTCACGAGCGCGACAGCACTGGGGCTAAAGCGTTGGGAGATCTACCGATACGTCGTGCTGCCGCAGGCACTGATGCCGATCCTGCCGCCAATGACGGGGCTGTTCACCACACTCGTCCAGGCCACCTCGATCGCCTCCCTGGTCGGCGTCAACGAGTTCTTTCGCATCAACCAGATCGTGGTCGAGCGCACCACCATGCAGTTGGGCCATAGTCCAGCATTCATGGTCTACGGTTTCGCTCTCATCGTCTATTTCCTGGTGTGCTCGGTGCTGACGCGGATCTCGCATCGGCTTGAGCATCAGCTTCTGCGCACCGGCACCAGCGCGGTCGCGCGCCCCCCTGGGTTCAATGAAAGCGCCTAGCCCTTGCGCCACAGGAGGCGGACCATGAGCTCAAAAGTCAGCGGCATGCTCGATCAGCGGCTTCAGTCCGCCTTCGCTGCATGTGCCGCGTGAGCAGCATGGACTCCACAGGCGCACTGCCGCTCATTGACGCCGAGGCACTCGTAAAAGTGTTCGCCGGCCATCGCGCACTGGACGGCGTGAGCTTCAGCGTGACGCGTGGCGAGCGATTGGTAATCATTGGTCCCAGTGGTTCGGGAAAAAGCACGTTGATCCGGTGCCTCAATGGCCTGGTGAAGCCGGATCAGGGGACGATTTCGTTTGAGGGAAGACGCGTCGACCTCACATCCGAGTCCGACTGGCGGCGTCTGCGGCAGCGGGTCGGCATGGTGTTTCAGGATTACACGCTATTTCCCCATCTGACGATCCAGGCCAACATCATGCTGGCCCCCGTCCGTGCCGGAATCTGCGACCACACCGAGGCGGAACGCGAGGCGCGCCGACTGCTCGAGCGCGTACGGTTGCCCGACAAGGCTGGCACATACCCGGCGTTCCTGTCGGGAGGACAGCAGCAGCGCGTTGCCATTGCCCGAGCTCTCGCCATGCGGCCGCAGGTCATGTTGTTCGACGAGCCAACTTCGGCGCTCGATCCGGAGATGATCAAGGATGTCCTCGACCTGATGGTCGAACTGGCAGACGACGGCATGACCATGGTGGTAGTGACGCATGAAATGGGATTTGCCCGCCGGGTAGCCGATCGCGTGCTGTTCATGGAAGACGGGCGGATTGTCGAGGCCGGGCCGCCGGCGCAGATTTTCGACCGTCAGCTTGAACCGCGCACCCGAGACTTCGTCGGGCGAATAGCCTAGGCGACCTCGCGACTGCGGGTGCTAGAACAACGCGCCTCGGGCCGCCACCGGCCAAATGGATTCGACCCTGGCGTTGCTCGTGGCCATGCCGCGGACGCCGACGTACCAGTCGTGCAGGTTGACGGTCGGGTCGCAGTGACCGGGGATCAGCAGGATCTTGTCGCCGAGCCTGGGTCGCACGTTGCAGGCGGCGACGTTGAGCGTGCCGTGCTCGTCGGACGGCCGCTCGTAGACGGCGCCGGCAAGGCCGACGGCTTCCGGCGGGCCGGAATCGAATGCAAACGCTTTCAGCCCGGCGTCGACCACGGCCCGCTCCGCCACCGGCGTGCTCATCACCGTCGCATAGACGAACAGCGCGTTCTCGAAGGTGTCGAAGCGGCTGCCGTCGGGCTTCTTGTTGCGGCCGTAGTCGGCATCCATGAAGCAGTAGGAGCCCGCCTGCAGCTCGTTGTAGACGCCGCTTGCCGCCTCGATCTCGAAGGTGCCGGTGCCGGCGCCGCCGACTACGTCGCAGGCAAGGCCGGCTTTCGCCAGCAGGTCGACGGTGAGCCGGGTCAGCTCGATCGCGCCGGCGATGGCCTCGCGCCGCTCCTCGATCGTGCGCAGGTGTTGGGCGCGGCCATGGTAGGCCTGCAGGCCGGCGAACTCGAGGCTGCTCTCGCGCGCAATTCGTTGCGCCAGCGCGACGGCAGGCAGCCCCGGCGCGATGCCGCAGCGATTGCCGCCGACGTTGATCTCGACCAGCACGCGGATTTTGACCCCGGCACGGGTGGCGGCAGCGGCCAGTCCCTCGACGGCGATTTCGTTGTCGGCCGCGATCATCACCCGCGCCTGATGCGCGAGGGCCGCCAACCGGTCGAGCTTGCGCGCGCCGACGACCTCGTTCGAGACCAGCACATCGGGGATGCCGCCGAGCACCATCGCCTCGGCTTCCGACACCTTCTGGCAGCACAGCCCGACGGCGCCGAGTTTCATCTGCTTCAGGCCGATCACCGGCGACTTGTGAGTTTTCGCGTGCGGCCGCAGGCGGACACCGGCCTTGGCGACGGCGTCGGCCATGCGCTTCAGATTACGCTCGAAGGCATCGAGATCGATGATCAGCGCCGGTGTGTCGACATCCGACATCGGCATGCCCGGCATGGCGGGCGGCAACTGCGGCATCAGGCATCTCCCACGATTTTTGCCGACCTTCGCAGCTTTGCGGCGGGCGGGCAACGCGCGTGCGGGCAATCCCCCTTTGCTCATGTCGGCGAGATGCGCGAATAATGCCGGATCGGCAACCGTCGAGGTAATTCGAGGAGACTTTGCGATGCTCACGTTCCCCCGCCTGCGCGCCTGCCTCACGGGCTGCGTGGTCGCCCTGTCTGTCGTCGTGACGGCCGGCTCGGCAATTGCTTCGGATGCCGTAACCTACACTCGCAAGGGTGCGACCTACGAGGACGTGCGGCTCGATCTCGAAAACGCGATCATCAAGGAGGGCCTGAAGATCGACTACACCGGCAACATCGCTGCCATGCTGCAGCGCACCGGCCCCGATGTCGGCTCGAACCAGCCGGTCTACCAGAACGCCGAGTTCTTCACCTTCTGCTCGGCCAAGCTGTCGCGGGCGATGATGGAGGCCGACCCGGCCAACATGGCGCAGTGCCCCTACGTGGTGTTCATGTACCAGCGCGCCGCGACGGTGAAGGAGGTGACCGTCGGCTATCGCAAGGTCGCGGTCGCCGGGCGCGGCGCCAAGACTCTGGAAGAAATCAACAAACTGCTCGACCGGGTAGTCAAGGCGGCGGTGAAGTAGGAAAAATCCCATCTTCCCATCAGATCCACAGCCCCGCCCCACATTCCGTCACCCCCGCGAAGGCGGGGGCCCAGCCAAGCCTCGGCAAGAACTGAAAAGGCGGATGCGGACGCTGCATTGAATTGAAGTGCGCCACAGTCGTATCGGCAGGCGCTCTTTTCCTTGATCGACACGGCAACCGCCATCGGCCTGGATGGGTTCCCGCCTGCGCGGGAATGACGGCGGTGGGGAGGTAATCACCGTGCCCATTTCGTAGTGGGACAGTACCGCGCGCTGGGATTGCCGTGCAAAGCGCAGAGGCTTGTGAATTGATTCACTTCACCAGCCGCGCATACCCCTGCTCCACCGTGTCATCGAGAAGCCGGCGATAGCTGGCATAGGCCTTGTGCCCCGGCACGATCTCGCCGCAGGCGACATCGGCCCAATTATCCCGCTTGGCGTAGACGATGGGAGCGGCCACCGGCACCAGCTGGGCGCGTGATTTGTTCAACGTAGTGATGATGCCCCGCATCTCGCCCTGCTGGTCCAACTGCGACACCAGGATCATGCGCATCGCGCCCTTGGTCAGTGACACCAGGTGGATGTACATCGACGACGGCGGTACATAGAGCCGGCCGCGGTGCGAATAGGGCGCATCCGGCCGGTTCTGTTCCTCGAACAGCAAACTCGGCCAGCCGGCATCCCAGGTGATCTCGGTGCGGTAGGCGATGATCATGTCCGCCACCGCGAACGCCGGCCTGAGCGTCAGGTAGCTGCCGATGTAGTGATCGACGGCAAGACGGTTGTAGGCTCCCATGTAGAGCGGCGCGACCTCGGAGCCGATGCCGGGCTTGCCGGGCTCGTGCCGCTCGGTCACCTCGCCGCCCGGCGCCGCGTTCCAGGTCTTCTTGACTTCCTCGAAGTCGAGGCCGAGCACCATGCACACGTCAAACAGCGTCTGATCGCGCACCGGCCGCCCATTCATCAGGTTCTGGATCGTCTTCTCATGGCAGTCGGCGGCATCGGCGAGTTCGGCCTGAGTGATCTTCTTCTCGATCATCGCCTTGGAAATGCGGGCGACGGCCGGATTACGATCAGCGGCGGACATGGGCTTGCTCGCTTTCAGGCCGGACTCGGCGAACTTGCCGGTCGATGCCGGAAAGTACTGGTTTGTTCCGCGTCGGCGCAACCGTCAATGCTACCAGCCAGATTGGAGTGCCCACATGTCGCGGACCGAGTGCACTTGGTGCTCGAGCCTGGTGGCGCGCCGACCAACCTGGCTGTCCACATCACATCGCCGCGAAGCACTTGCCGGAGCGGCGGAAAAGCTCCATATGCATTAAACGCATACCTCGAACCACCTTCCGTCTGCAAGAAACTACCGGAGCATCCGGCCATGGCCGACGCCAACTCATCGCCGAAGCACGCGCACGTCATCATCCTGGGGTCGGGTCCTGCCGGCTATACCGCCGCGATCTATGCCGCCCGCGCCATGCTGAAGCCGCTGCTGATCCAGGGCATCCAGCCCGGCGGCCAGCTCACCATCACCACCGACGTCGAGAACTATCCCGGTTTCGCCAAGGCGGTCCAGGGCCCCTGGCTGATGGAGGAGATGAAGGCTCAGGCCGAGCACGTCGGCACCGAGATCGTGATGGATCACATCACCTCGGTCGATCTCAAGCGGCGACCGTTCCGTCTCGAAGGCGACAGCGGCGACAGCTACTCATGCGACGTGCTGATCATCTGCACCGGTGCCCAGGCGCGCTGGCTCGGAATTCCCAGCGAAGAGACCTTCAAGGGCTACGGCGTATCCGCCTGCGCCACTTGCGACGGCTTCTTCTACAAGAACAAGGACGTGGTGGTGGTTGGCGGCGGCAACACCGCGGTTGAAGAAGCGATCTTCCTCACCAACTTCGCGCGCAAGGTCACGGTGGTGCATCGCCGCGACCACTTCCGGGCCGAGAAAATCCTGCAGGAGCGCCTGTTCAAGAACCCCAAGATCGAGGTGGTCTGGGACAGCGCCGTCGACGAGATCGTCGGCACCAGCGATCCCAGGACCGTCACCGGCATCAAGCTGAGGAACGTCAAGACCGGTGGCGTGACCCAGCGTACCGTCGACGGCGTCTTCATCGCCATCGGCCACGCGCCGGCGACCGAGCTGTTCAAAGGCCAACTCGAGACCACCAAGTCGGGCTACCTCATCACCCGCCCGGATTCGACCGCGACGTCAATTCCCGGCGTCTATGCCGCCGGCGACGTCAAGGACGAGGTTTATCGCCAGGCGGTCACCGCCGCCGGCATGGGTTGCATGGCCGCCCTCGAGGCCGAGCGCTGGCTCGCCGAACAGCACGCCGTGGCGGTCGCCGCCGCCTGAATTTACCGAACCTCGCAAAACCCTTGTGTTTTGCCGCGTTGGCCGTAACTTTGAGTTGAGAAGCAACAAAAACAAGTACCCCTAGACACTCCGTCTCGACGAACCATCGAATGTCCACTTTCGCCTGTCGGCCGATCGTGCCGCATGGCGAACCTGAGCGATGTTTCGCCCGCCGTTCAAGGATCTGGAAGCAATGGATTGGGACAAGCTCAGAATCTTTCATGCCGCCGCCGAGGCCGGCAGCTTCACGCACGCGGGCGAATCGCTGCGCATGAGCCAGTCGGCGGTAAGCCGGCAGGTATCGTCGCTTGAAAAAGACCTCGGCATCGCCCTATTCCACCGCCACGCCCGTGGCCTCGTCCTCACCGAGCAGGGCGACATGCTCTACCGCACGGCGAGCGACGTCATGAACAAGCTGCAGACGGCCGAGACGCTGCTTGCAGACACCACGACGAAGCCGACCGGCGAATTGCGCATCACCTGCCCGATCGGCCTCGGCACGGTGTGGGTCACCCAGCGTTTGCGCGAGTTCATCGAGCTCTATCCCGATATCCGCATCGATCTGATCCTCAACGACGACCAGATCGACATCTCGATGCGCGAGGCCGACGTCGCGATCTGGACGCGCGAGCCGGAGCAGGCCGACTTGATCCGCCGGTCGTTGTTCACGATGAAGGTGCGCGCCTTCGCCTCGACCGGATACGTACGCAAGTTCGGTACGCCACAGTCGCTCGACGATCTCGATCAGCATCGCTTCGTATCCTATGGCGGCACCCCGGCGCAGCACCTGTCGGTGATCCGTTGGCTCGAGACCGCTGGCCGCGAGGGCCGCGATCCGCGCGTGCCGGTATTCCGCGCCAACAGTGTCGTGGCGCTGAAGTATGCCGTTCGCGCCGGCATCGGCGTTGGTCTGATCCCCGATTACCTCACCGGCGAGGAGAGTGACCTGCTGCCGGTGCTGCAGGACGTGCAGTTGCCGACCATTCCGATCATCTTCGTCTATCCCGAGGAGCTGAAGACCTCGAAGAAGGTGCAGGTGCTGCGCGATTTCCTCGTAGCAAATGCTCGGAATTGGAAGAACTGATCGAAAAAACACCCGTAATTGCGGGCTTTCCGGCATCCGCTCAAATCATGACATGCGACGCCCGCATAACGGACATGTGGGTCCACCGATTGCCGACCCGCCCGACGAGGCGTCTAGTAAATCATTAGCTGTGACGGACAGCTGTTGAAGGCAACACCCTCCCTTTGATGCCTTCACTCATCCTGAGGGATGAGGACCACCTCGAGCCGGGCGATGGAGCAATCCATGCGTCCGGCTTTTTCTTTCTAAAGAACCCGGCTATGACAGGCGCAACCGTTTCTGTTGGAGCCCCGCGACATGCCCAAGACCCTCTACGACAAGATCTTCGACGACCACATCGTCGACCGTCAGCCGGATGGCACCTGCGTGCTCTACATCGACCGGCATCTCGTCCACGAGGTGACGAGCCCGCAGGCGTTCGAAGGTCTGCGCATGGCTGGCCGCAAGGTGCGCGCGCCAGCTAAGACGCTCGCCGTCGTCGATCACAACGTGCCGACCTCCGACCGCCGTAACGGCATCGCCGACGAGGAAGCGCGCATCCAGGTCGAGGCGCTGGCGAAGAATGCCAAGGATTTCGGCGTCGAGTATTTCAACGAACTCGACCGGCGCCAGGGCATCGTCCACGTCATCGGCCCGGAGCAGGGTTTCACACTGCCCGGCACAACGATCGTGTGCGGTGACAGCCATACCTCGACGCACGGCGCGTTCGGAGCTCTCGCCCACGGCATCGGCACTTCGGAGGTCGAGCATGTGCTCGCCACCCAGACGCTGATCCAGAACAAGGCGAAGAACATGCGCGTCACCGTCGACGGGCAATTGCCGGCACACGTGACGGCGAAGGACATCATCTTGTCGATCATCGGCGAGATCGGCACCGCCGGTGGCACCGGCCACGTCATCGAGTACGCCGGCGAGGCGATCCGCGCGCTGTCGATGGAAGGCCGCATGACGGTGTGCAACATGTCGATCGAGGGCGGCGCCCGAGCCGGCATGATCGCGCCCGACGCCAAGACCTTCGAGTACCTCAAGGGCCGGCCGATGTCGCCGAAGGGTGCGGCCTGGGACATGGCAATGAAATATTGGGAGACGCTGCACTCGGACGCCGGCGCCCACTTCGATCGTGAGATCAAGCTCGACGCCGCCAAACTGCCGCCGATCGTCACCTGGGGCACTGCGCCGGAAGACGTCGCCGCCATCACCGGCGTGGTGCCGGACCCGACCAAGGTTGCCGACGAAGGCAAGCGTGCGTCGATGGAAGCGGCGCTCGCCTACATGGGCCTGACGCCCGGCACCCGAATGAGCGACATCAAGATCGACCGCGTCTTCATCGGCTCGTGCACCAACGGCCGCATCGAGGATCTGCGGGCGGTGGCCAAGGTCGCGGCCGGCAAAAAGGTTGCGAGCACCGTCAGCGCCATGATCGTTCCGGGCTCCGGCCTGGTGAAGGAGCAGGCCGAGGCGGAAGGCCTCGACGTGGTCTTCAAGGCCGCCGGCTTCGACTGGCGCGAGCCCGGCTGCTCGATGTGCCTCGGCATGAACCCCGACCAGTTGCGCCCACGCGAGCGCTGCGCCTCGACCTCGAACCGCAACTTCGAAGGCCGCCAGGGCCGCTTGGGGCGCACCCATCTGGTGTCGCCCGAGATGGCCGCCGCCGCCGCGATCGCCGGCCATTTTGTCGATGTGCGGTCGTGGGCTTGAGGGCCAAGTTGTTGGGTTGCAGCGCCCACTTGCGGCCGTGGCCCAACGACTTCGACTACCCGTTGATTGTTGGATTACGCGCCAAAACGGCGCTAACCAACCTACGTCACCCTCACGCCCCCGCCCGTCCCACATCGCCCTCGCGCTCGGCCACCTCCGCCGCCCACGTCAGCCCCTTGTAGTTGAACCCCTCCTCGATCGTCGGCTTGACGATGCGGAAGTAGGGCGAAAGGTCGAAGTCGGCCGGCGCATAGAGGCTGTGGTGGCGGATGTGCAGGATCTCAGCCCGACGCGACCGGCTGATACCTTGCTTCTCCGCGATCAGCCGCTCGACGCGCGGCAGGATCGGATAGCGCACGCGGCCGAAGGCCTGCGCGATCAGCGTCGAGCAGATCGCCCGTGTCGGCTCGCCCGAGCCCAGCGCGATCATGCGGCGGCGGAAACGGGCCGGCACCGGCGGATAGGGAAACAGATAGCGCACCAGATCGAACACGTTGCGCACGTCGTACTGGCTGCCAAGCCGCGAGATCATGAATTCGACCAGCACCTCGCGGTCGGCTTCGGTCAGACCGATCGGCCGGCAGATGCGGGTGTGAAAGCGCTCGTATTTCGACAGCGGCGCCGAAATGCAGCCCTCGCCCAGCAGCACCTCGATCAGCACGTGGCGCTCATTCCCGCCGGTCGGCGGCGCATCGAGGAAATCGCCGACGTAGAACGCCGCATGCGACCAGGTCGACTGGGTCAGATACTTGATGCCGGCCGACAGCTTGCTGCCGCCGGCGACCAGCAGCACGTCGCCGGGACGCAGCGTGCGCCGCAGCGCCTCCGGGTCGGACGGGACGTAAGGCTCCTCGCCCGGCGTCTCGTGCTGCAGCTTGCGCCCAAGCCAATGGCCGAACCTGTCGAGAAGCGAATCGAGCGTATTCATGCCGAAACTATCGCATGCGTCCGCTGCAATGGACAAATTGCGCCGTGGCCGTCGCGGCAGCACATCCGATCACAACCGTGCGAGCACTGCGCCAGTCGGCACAGGGTTTGCGACGGCGGCGACTTCGGCTAGGTGTCGCTCGATGCCATCCGCAACCATGAGCTCGATGCCATGACCGCTAGAGAAAACTGGCCGCCGGCGGCCCGCGGCTACTTCGCCATCGGCGCCGAGCGCTCGTCGAAGGCCTTGAACCTCGGCAACCTGATGCGCTCAGCGCACGCCTTCGGTGCCAGCTTCACATTTACCATTGGCGCCACCTATCAGGCGCTGGAAGCCCGCGCCGACACCTCGAAGGGGCAGAACCACCTGCCGCACTACAACTGGAAGACCAAGGCCGAGATGGTGCTGCCGCAGGGCTGCCGGCTGGTCGGCATCGAATTGACCGACGACGCCATCGACCTGCCGAGCTTCCGGCACCCATTACGCGCCGCCTACATTCTTGGGCCGGAGCAGGGCTCGCTGTCGCCTGACATCATCGCCGCCTGCGACCACATCGTGCGCATCCCGACCAGCTTCTGCATCAACGTCGCCATGGCGGGAGCCATCGTGATGTACGACCGGTTGAAAAGCCTCGCGCGATTTGCCGAGCGGCCGGTGACGGAGGGTGGCCCGAAAGTCGCGGCTCCACGGCATGTTTACGGACGCGGCACCGGCACGCCGTGACATTGCCCGGCAAGGTTTCCTATAACTCGGCCATGCTTTGCCGCCATCGAAATCACGAACTGCCTGCTCGCCGCCTCCGCCGCCACATTGGCTGGCCTCGCCGCCACGGGCGAGGCTGCCGCGCAGAGCCGCATGATCAAGAAATCCGGCGAGTGGCGCGTGATTGCCCATGACGGCACCGATGGCCGCATCTGCTTCGCGGTGGCGACGCCGAAGTCGAGCGACCCGCCCGCTGCCGCGAACGGCGCGCACTTCTATGTTTCCGCCTGGCCCAAGGACGGGGTCAGGGCCGAGATCAGCGTCAAGACCAGCGCGCCGATGAAGCCGGGCGCACCCGCCTCGATCGCCATCGATCAGGTGTTCTACAAGGCCTTTTCCAGAGGTGACCGCGCCTTCGTGATCGACCCGACCGACGAGCTGAAGCTCATCGAAGCCATGAAGAAGGGCTCGACCGCCACCGTCCTCGCCCAGTCCGAGCAGGGGGTGGTCACCCGCGATATCTACTCGCTTTCGGGGATTTCGCAGGCGCTGCAAGCGGTCAGCAGCGGCTGCAAATAGAGACTGGCACGGTCGATGCCGTGAGGCGGGGGCGCCAGCGGCCGGTATCAGACGCTCAGCGTCCGGCACCGTCCCTGATTGCCCGCCGCATTAGCACATATCCCACCGCCGCCGACAGCAGCGATCCGGAAAGCACGCCGATCCGCACGTCGGCGGCGAAGGCCGCTTCGTCGAATGCCAGCATGCCGATGAACAAACTCATGGTGAAGCCGATGCCGGCGATGATCGCGACCGCGTAGAGCTGGCTCCACGTGGCGCCTTCCGGCATGCGGGCAAGGCCGGATTTGACGGCAAGATATGAGGCGCCGAAGATGCCCATCTGTTTACCGACGAACAGCCCCAAGGCAATCCCGAGCGGGATCGGCGCGAACAGTTTCGCCAGCGTGAAGCCATCGAGCGAGACACCCGCATTGGCGAACGCGAACAGCGGCGTAACGAGGAACGTCACCCAAGGATGCAGTGCCGTCCGCACGCTCTCGAGCGGCGAATAGGGTGCCTGGCCTTCAGCCCGCAGCGGGATCGCGAGCGCCACCACCACGCCGGCCAGCGTCGCGTGCACGCCGGATTTCAGCACGCACACCCAGATGAAGATGCCGACCAGCACATAGGGCGCGAGCCGCGTCACGCCGCTGGCATTGAGCAGAGCCAGCGTCACGATTCCGGCGGCGGCCAAGGCTAGAGCCAACAGCGACAGCTTCGCAGTGTAGAAGAGGGCGATGATGACGATGGCGCCGAGATCGTCGATGATGGCGAGCGCCAGCAGGAAGACTTTCAGCGCCGGCGGCACGCGCGATCCGAGCAGCGCCAGGACGCCGAGCGCGAAGGCGATGTCGGTCGCGGCCGGGATGGCCCAGCCGCGCAACGCCGCTGCATCGCCGATGTTGATCAGCGCATAGACCATCGCCGGTACCGCCATGCCGCCGAGTGCCGCGATGATCGGCAGCGCCGCCTGCTGCCGGCTCGAAAGCGCGCCGGCCAGCATCTCCTTCTTGATCTCGAGGCCGACCAGGAAGAAGAAGATCGCCATCAGGCCGTCGTTGATCCACAGCAGCAGCGGCTTGTCGAGACTGAGCGCGCCGACCCGGATCGCAACCGGCGTGTCGAGCAGCGCATCGTAGAGCGGGCTCAGCCTCGAGTTGTCGAGGAAGAGCGCGATCACCGCCGCAGCCAGCAGCAGCACGCCGCCCGCCGCCTCGTGATGGATGAACTTCGCCAAGCCCTTGTTCGATGATGCCACTGCGAAGTCACTCCATTCCGGTCGCCGAGCATTACCATATCAAAGTCGCTACCGGCGCGAGCCGCCAAGTTGACATTCCCTCTCCCACTAGCGCGAATTTCGTGCGTAGGGGGAGAGCAGGGTGGGCGGCCACTTGCTCACGTGAGTCACCACAAAGACCTTTCGATCGGCGGAAATTTAACTCCGAGCCTGCGGCCGCCCTCACGGGCCTTCCCTCCCCTCGGGGGGGGGAGCCGCGTCCATTCAGTCCGCCGTTGTCAACACATTCTCGGCGCGGCCAGGAGAGGGGGTGACGGGCGTAGCAACGCGGACCCGCGGCCACTTCGCACCCCCGCCTAGGCATGCCAAGGATAGCGCCGATCGTGCGATCCTTTCGTGATTGGTTCTGGCCAGCCCGCGGCAAGAAGCAATCGTTGATTTGCATCGAACGCGACGGGCAATCGCCTCAGGCCTTGAAATGAATGAACTCCCAGGGCGAGTTTCGATGCCCTGCGGCGACCTCGATCTCGATCAGCACCGGGCCTTGGTGCCGATCGCTCTGCGAGCACCGGTCGAGGGCGTCCGGCGACGCCACGCGATGGCCCTCGATGCCGAAGGCCTTGGCCAGCGCATGAAGTCGGGATTGTCCAGCGCCGAGCCGATCACGCGGTTGCCGAAGCGGTGCGCTGGTCGCGCAGGACGTTGCCGAACGCGCGTTGTTGAACACCAGCGTGACGAGGCCGATGCCTTCCTGCGCGGCGGTGGCGAGCTCCTGCACGCCGAACATGAAGCCGCCGTCGCCGGTGACCGAGACCACCGGCTTGTCGGGATGCGCGACCTTGACGCCGAGCGCGGTCGGGAAGCCGAAGCCGAGCGTGCCCTGGTAGCCCTCCGATACGTAGGTGCGCGGCTCGTAGACCGGGATAGCCGAAATACGACGTGAAGCCCACCTGCTGACAGCTCGGTGACGAACAGGCCGTCGCGCGGCAGCACCTCGCGGATGACGTCGAGATAGGCGAGCTGCGGCTGCACCTTCTCGATCTTTGCCCGCGCCTCGGTCTTGGCGGCGGCGATGTCGCGCCCGCACCTGCTTCGAGATCGCCGCCGGCGGCTTGCGGGCCGCAGGCGCTGCACGGCCGCCAGCAGCGCTCTCGCGCCGACCTCGGCATCGGCGACGATGCCGGCGTGCGGCACCAGCCGGCGCATCTCGGCGGGGTCGATATCGATGCGGATGAGATGCGGCGGCGCCTGCGGCCGGTCGACCAGCGTCATCATGCCGGTCCAGCGCATGTAGGGCATCTCGAGCCGGGTGCCGATGCCGATCAGCGCGTCGGTCTCGGGCCAGAGCTCGATGGCGGCGAATGAGGAGATGCCGAGCGCGTGGTCCTCCGGCATGACGCCGCGGCCGCCGCGAAAGGCGGCCACGGGCGCGTCGAGATCCTCGGCCAGCGCGCGGACGGCGTCGCTCGCATGCTGCGCGCCGCTGCCGGTCATGATCATCGGCCGCGGGGCCGCTGGCGAGCAGCTTGGCGGCAGCCTCGATCTCGAGCGGCGAGGGCGGCGGCGGCTTCGGAATGTCGGCGCCGGGCAGCGGCTCGACATGGCCGCTCGACGCCATCGTGTCCCAGGCCATCTCGACCGCGACCGCGCCGGGCCGGCCCGACAGCATCTGGCGGAACGCCTCGTTGATGATCTCGGGCGCGTCGGCCGGCCGCTCGATGCGCGCCGCCCATTTGGTCAGCGAGCGCAGCGTGGCGAGCTGATCGGGCAGCTCGTGCAGATGGCCGCGGCCGCGGCCGAGGAAGGCCGTGCGGCACCTGGCCCGTGACGCACAGCACCGGCGCGTTGCAGCCCGTGCGCGGTGCACAGCGCCGCCGCGGTGTTGAGGATGCCGGGCCCCGGCACCACCGCGAACACGCCCGGCCTGCCCGTCGAGCGCGCGTAGCCGAACGCCATGTAGCCGCAGGCCTGCTCGTGCCTGGCGCCGACCGTGCGGATCCGATCGCGCGCTGCTGCAGCGCGTCGAACAGCGGATAGATCTGCGCGCCCGGCAGGCCGAACACCGTGTCGACGCCATTGGCGATCAGCGCCTCGACGATCGCCATGCCGCCGGTCATTTCGATAAACTTGCGCATGACGCCCCTTTGCCCTTCGCGAGCCTGATGATGTAGCGTGTCTGCCAGGCCGAGCCCAGTATCCCTTGAACTTGCGGTATTGGAACCGCATTGTGAGCCACTGTTTCGATCCTCCGTCGAAGAGTTGGGTGCACAACCGCTGGCACAAAGCGCAACCGCTGAGATTTGGTTCGGGTTCCGCCTGACATCAGGCGCCGACCGCCGAAGTGGGTTGTTGCAGGGCTCGGTCCCTCCGTTGTTTGTTCGTCACTAGGCAGTCCGGATATCGGCTTTTGAGTACCCGGACGGCAGGAAGCCGGCTCTTATTGGTCATGGCTGTGTCCTTGACTATCGAACGATGAGCCACGGCGATAGGCTCGCACCACGGCCTCGGACTTTCGACGAGGTTTTGCTTGCTATTCGGCGATGGCGTGTCGGTCGTCACTCTGACACGACCTGAGCGTGTGAGTTGGAACCGCTGCCGCTGTGCTCGTGAGCCGCATTTCCACGACGTTCGGCTTTGGCGATTTGGGCGCCGTGTGCAACTCGACGAACCAGAGTTGCTTGTCGATGCCGCGAGAAATTTCGGTGAACATGTCGGCGGTCGTCGACATCGCCGTAGGCTGTCGCAATGCCGATGGCATCGCGCGCCGACTGGCCGAACGCAGCGAGCGCCGCCGACACGGCAAAGACGTGGCTGTTCTCGTCGGCGATGCCGAGATCATACGGGATCAGAAAGGAGCGCGCCGCGGCAGCCTGGATGGTGCCGTGCGCCGTGCCGCCGAGCCCGCCGGCGCGTTCGGCAAGCATATCCGAGAAGTTCTCGACGTCTTCGGAGACCTTGTCGAACAGCTCATGGATGGCAATGAAGCCGGGTCCACGCACGTTCCAATGGGCCTGCTTTGCCTGCGCGTGCAGATCGATCGCCGCGGCCAGGTGCTTGTTGAGAAGCTCGATCGACTGAAGGCGGATTGCCTCCGTCAGGGTGTTATGTGTCGGTTGCATAGTGGGACCTCCTGGTACGAGACGTCGTGCAACGCATCAAATGATGCCGAATAGTTTCATCACGATGATGCCGGTGACCGGAACGCCCAACAGCCATAAAGCGATATAGCGCATAACGAGGTCTCCTTCGTATCCGGCTGATGCCACGGGCCGGCCCATCGAGTTTCTTGAAACAGTTTCCAGCGACCGTTTTCACGGCACGGTGACGATGCGAACTGAACACGCACCATATTCGCTTGCATGGGGTTCCGGGCAGCCTCGGAAAATACTCAGATCCGTTCTCTCGCCCAACGGCAGGCCGGATCGCATAGGTGTTTCCCGATCCTGGCGACCACAGCCTGAGCGTGAGCATGTGCTCCTTACGCCAGACGGATAGGGAGCGTGCCGTGGTCGATCCGATCGGGCTCCGCCAATCGCGATGTCGTCGGCGTCGGCCGCACAGGACGATCTGCCGTGCCGAGACTGGTTCACACCGGCTTCGAAGCCGCAATCATCTCGGAGAACTGTCATGCAGGTTGAAGCACTACTGATCCTGTTGCTCATCGGCGCGACCGCCGGGTTCCTGGCTGGCGTCATCGTCAAAGGTTATGGGTTCGGTGTCCTCGGCAACATCGTGATCGGCATCGTCGGCGCCGTCGTCGCCGGGACGTTGCTGCCACGGCTCGGGCTGTTCCCGGGCGTCGACATCATCGGCCAGATCATTTCGGCCACCATCGGCGCAGTCGTGCTGTTGGTCGTGATCGGTCTGGTGCGGCGAATAGCCTGACCCGCTTCGGCTGCAGCGACCTTTGCGCAGCTCCAACTGAAACTCAGCATCGCACGGCCCTTCAGGAGACAGCCATGATCTCACGATCCAAATCGTTGCGTCCGCGTCCGCCGCTCTGCGCATCCGCGCTTTCGTTGCGGCCGCGCCGGCCAGCGCCGCGCAAGTCGGCGGACTTGCTCAGACCGTTCGAGGCGGAGATCAAAGCTCGAACCTGGTCTCGAACAGCTGCAGTATCGGCGGCGCTACGACAGACCGCCGCTACAGCAGGTATTCGGGCAATCGGTATCGCGGCAACGGCGGTCGGAACCTGGCGCTCGGCATTGGCGGCCTGATTATAGGCGGCATCGTGTTTGTCCGAAGCCGCGCGAGCCGATCATCGCCGGTCGCATGGCAGCGACTGGGATCGCTGTGCCCAGACCTACCGCTCGTTCGAGCCTGATACGGGCATGTACACGGGCTATGATGGCCAGCGCCATACGTGCCCCTATCTGAGGTGACGTGG
Source organism: uncultured Alphaproteobacteria bacterium (assembly GCA_963741505.1). Taxonomy (GTDB): domain Bacteria; phylum Pseudomonadota; class Alphaproteobacteria; order Rhizobiales; family Hyphomicrobiaceae; genus JAKFWF01. The sequence goes on from CAVUIJ010000025.1 coordinate 30,448, forward strand.
CGACGCTTGGCCACCAGCGTGTGACCGGGTGCGGACCGTGGCACCGCTGCAACGGTCCGCCGCCCACCAAGAGCAATGTGTGCTATTTTGTCGGCGGCCTCCTGCCAGGAGGCAACCATGTGAGTAAAGATCAAATGCCGGCAAGTCGTCCGCCTCGGGCCGTGACGGCCCGCCCGCTCGCCAGAACGACGAGCGCCGCGGCTCGCGAGTTCCGCACAACGATACCGCACCGGCTCCGCTCGATTTCACAGTCGTCGGCGTCGGCGCTTCCGCTGGCGGTCTGGACGCCTGCCGGCAATTGTTGGCCGCGCTTCCGTCCGGCCATGGCATGGCGTTCATTCTGATCCAGCATCTCGATCCGACGCACGCCAGCATGATGGTCGACCTTCTGAGCAGCCACACCACGATGACGGTGCGGCAAGTCACCGATGGCATGCCGATCGAGCGGGATCATTTCTACGTCATTCCGCCGGGAACCTACCTGTCTGTCGTCGAGGGCGTCCTGCACCTCTCGGTGCCGGAGGCACGTCACGGTGCGCGGCTGCCCTTCGATTTTCTGCTCCATTCCCTCGCCGAGCAGTGCGGCCGGCGCGCGACCTGTGTGGTCCTTTCCGGCACGGGCGCGGATGGCAGCCTCGGATTGCGTTCCATCAAGGACAAGGGCGGGCTGGTCATTGCGCAGAGCCCCGAAGAAGCAGGTTTCGACGGGATGCCGCTCAATGCCATTGCGACCGGTGCCGTCGATCTCGTTCTGCCTGTCGGGAAAATCCCGGAGGCGCTGATCGGCCACGACCGGAGCCTGGCACTGCCGGGAAACCACGCGACACACATGCAGATACCGGCATCGCCGGATTGGCTGCCCCGCGTCATCGAACTCTTACGCGCCAACACGGCGCATGATTTCAGGCTTTACAAGCAGGGCACGCTGAGGCGCCGGATCGAACGACGCATGGCGCTGCGCGGCATCGCCAACACTGACGGCCGGGCAATACCTCGATGTTCTCAGTGGTGATGCAGGCGAACTCGATCTGCTCGCCAAAGATCTGCTGATCAATGTCACGAGCTTTTTTCGCGATCCGTCCGCGTTCGAATTTCTAGCGACGACGATCGTGCCGGATCTGGTTCGCAAACAGCCCCCGGATCAGCCGCTCCGCGTCTGGATTTCCGGCTGCAGCACAGGAGAGGAGGCCTACTCCCTCGCCATGCTGTTTCGGGAGGCGATAACGGCGGCGAAGCGGAACCTGAAATTGCAGGTGTTCGCGTCGGATGTGGACCCTGATGCGATCGCGAGCGCCCGCGAGGGTGCCTACCCGGATGCAATCGAGGCGGATGTGGTGCCGGAGCGGCTCGCCCGGTTTTTCACGAAGGAGGCCACGGGGTACAGGGTGTCACCCGAACTGCGCGCGACAGTCACGTTCACTGTGCAGGATGTCCTCGCCGATCCTCCCTTCTCCCGGCTCGACCTCGTGTCGTGCCGGAACCTTCTCATCTATCTCGGCCCGAAGCACAGTCGAAAGTCATCGCGCTGTTCCATTTCGCACTGCGCGATGGCGGCATTCTGCTGCTCGGCAGCTCCGAGACGATCGGCAATATCGACGGACGCTTCGAGGTCGTTTCGAAATCAGAGTG
>CAVUIJ010000026.1:0-10512 GCA_963741505.1 uncultured Alphaproteobacteria bacterium
GTGGCAAGGACCTTCAGGGTGTAGAATGTCCCGTGGTGCTCATCAAAGGCGCAGAAATCAGCAAACGTGCCGCCGATGTCGACACCAATCCGCCACGCCATGCGCCGTCCCCGCCACTGCACGCTCAATCGCCAACATCAACTATCGAATCTTCTGGGAGGCGATGCCACGAGAATTCGGAACCTTCGTCGATCAGGGCAAGACTTCTGAAAGGCTCACTCGAGCGGGGACTTGAAGGCTGAACGACGACAGCACCATTCGTTCGTTCCCGAAGCCGCCTCGACAAGACCGCGAAAATCCTCGACTTTCATAGCGACCTCTCCCCCTGACCAAATTACACGGAGGGTGTCGCCCTACATAAATCAAAACAGAGCCACTGATGTGGGGGGCAGGATCAGCGCCCCTGCGCACACTCTTGAAAGATCTGGATCTGATCCTGGCTGAAGAATTCAATCCTTCGATTTGTATTGCGATGCGTCAAGTGCAGGCAAAAATCACGATCGATCGTCTTCACGTAGTCTCTGGTCACGTCGTTGACGATGGTGCGCTCAAGTCGCTTATGATTGGTGCTGACGAATTCCAGTGCAGATTTGGTGCTGACAAACATATCAGTTCGTTGACGACGGTCTTTCGCTACCGAGAGTGCGTCATCGCGTGGAGGGGCGCTATTCGCACGACAAAGTCGAGCCATTTCGGCGAAATTGAATTGTTCTGAACTAGAGCGGCCGTCAATGCCCCTGCTTCCTTCAGCGTCAGGCTCGCGTCGAATTTTTCTTTCGATACCTTGAGAAGCTCCTTTTCATCTTGAGCAGCGGCCGAAAGTACCTTCTTCATCAACCGCTCTCGAAGGTCTGGCGAGAAGTTGAGCGTGCGCAAAGCATCGATTGCGAAGTGGATCTCGGCACGCACGATTGCATCAATCGCGCCACTCTGCACCTCCTTTGGCAGCCGCTCACCAAAGATATCCAAAACCGATATTGCCAAATCAGGCTTCTTGACGATTGCATTCTGTATTCGCGGAGCAAGGCGTATGATTTCGGCGTCAGTAAGACGTATTCTTGTGGCATGTTTGGCAATAAATTCAACGCTCGCATCATTAAGAACCTTTTCACGAAGCTTACGCCACTGCTCCTGGCCCAAACGGTTCACGGAAATGAGAATGCTGCCTGCTTCATCCCCACCGTCCGCAGCGGCCAGTATCCGCTCGAGCAATTCGTCAAACTGGTGCTCCTTCAGAGTACGCGACAGTCTAGCCACGGTGCCGAATTGCTCAACATGCGTAGCGTGCTCCATAAAAAGCTCGTACACCGTATCCATCTGCACGAGCCCCAAAGCATCATCGGTCAAGATCTGGATTAGGGTTGGCAGATGCCTTTCCGCGATCGCCTCGGCCTCGGAATATTCGGTGCTCCACACCTGGTAGCGCATCGTCGAGCCATTCACAGGCGTCAACTTCAGAGACAACGGACAGGCCGATTTGTCCCGCATTATTCCACGGCATGCCATCTCGCTGATCCGGTCGAGCCCGCCTCGTGTGGTGAGGAAATGCACGCGCTCTGTTCGCGATTTCATCGCCAATGGCGCGAGTACTTTATTCAGAGACTCCACGACGATCGGCGCCAAGTCTTCTTCGTCTTTGCGTGTAGCGATAAACGATTTATCGAATTTGTATTGGACGTCCATTGATTGCGCGAGTACGCGACCTTCAATATTGCGTACGAGGTTCTTGCCGCTCCTGCCCGTCATGAGCAACACGCTGCCGATGCCCTCGGAAAAACTGTCAGAGATCCTGTGGACGACGCCATCACTCACGATCGCCGTCGTGTAGGGAACTTTGGTGGCGCGAAGCCAGAGCGAGAAATACAACGAAGACCACACGGCAAATGCGAAAAGACCCAGGGAATAGATGCTGAACCGCAGCAATTTGAAAAATGTGATTTGCCTGGCAATCAGCTTTTCCTCGATCGACCACACCATCGATAGTACTTGTCCTACCGATATCATTACACAGACAACGGGCCATATTCCAGGAGTGTCCGACAGCCACACTGTGCCGTTCAGAGTCTAGGAAGTAGCCGGTGCCTATGCCAAGGAGGCATGGTAGCAAGCCAAGCGCGGCAACTACGGAGCCGATAACGCGCTTCTTAGTCGCGGCTTTCGTTTTCATTCCCTTTCCTTTCAAGGATCTATGAAAACCTTTCGGAGCCACGGTGTGTGGGCTGTACAATATTCTTGTTTATCCCTCCAAGGACTGCGTGGTGTCTGACGGTGGGCCGGCGAGGCCGCTGTTTCGGATTGATGATCGCGACCGGCTGGCCTCCCGGATTACTCGGGACCACGGTTGCCGCTTCAACGATCAGGCCTTTCTCAGCTGCCCCCCCAACGTTGCACCACTCAGAGCCTGGAAATTTCAGCTACCATTTCGTAGGGGCAAGGCATCATCGACCCTGACGGCCCGATGAGCGATACTGGCAGACTCCTCCCGATCGCGCTCTGTAGCAAACATCATCGGTCAGTTTCTATGCCAAGCCTGCGCATTTTCTACCCGTGCGTCGGTCCGGGCTCATCGACCTGTGTCCCAACAAACACTCCGCCCCGGGGCATACCCGTTCGACGGCTGGATGGAGGCACATCTCAGCCAAGCTTGGCCAAGGCCACGAGAGGGTCGAGGGTCACAGTCATGTCTGCGCCCCGCTCTTCGCCATCGAAGTGGCTGGCGTTGGTCCGGCCGGCCTTCATACCTGCTCCAACTTCTTGCGCTGCCCACCAACCCGCTCCATCAACGAGCAGGACATGGACGATCGCCTCGTCCACCCCGGGTTCAAGTACGTGCAAGAGATGAACGACTACTTCCGCGATCGCGGGCACGAACTGTCCGCCGGGAAGTTGGTATCGCCCCTACCCTTGGCCTTGGTGACATCTGCGACCGATGCCCGCTCCATCAACGAAATGGGAAGCTTCGCGCCCCCCAGCGGTGGCCCGGTAACCTTCGCGCGCACGATCGTTGACTGGTCACGCGAGCCGGTATTCCTTCCTGCGTCCGGGCGTCATCGCAGAATTTGGCGGATCATTTTGCGAGTATCAACAAGCGAAAACCGGGTCGATAAGAAATATCTCGCGATAACAATAGGTTAACAAGAATATGCGCATCCTCGTGACCAACAACGACGGCATCGAAGCGCCGGGCCTGCATGCGCTGCGGCAGATCGCAGCCAGGCTTTCGGACGACATCACCGTCGTCGCACCGGAAGCCAACCAGTCGGCAAGGGCCACTCGCTGTCGTTGCACGAGCCGTTGCGTATGCGCGAGATCGGCGACAAGGCCTATGCCGTGCGCGGCTGGCCGCCGACTCGGTGAACTGCGGTGTACCACCACGTCATGGCCGACGGCCTGCCGGATTTCATCCTCTGCGGTGTCGATCGTGGCACCAACATGGCTGAGGACATGACCTGCTCCGGTACCATGGCTGGGGCGTTCGAGGGCACGCTCGTCGGCATCCGCTCGATCGCGCTCGGCCCGGCGTTCGAATTCGAAACACAAGTCGCTGCGCTGGGAAACGGCGATGGAGCACCAGCATGCAGTCATCCAGAACTATCCGCGACTCGGATCGGCCAGCAGGCTCCCTGATGAACATCGATTTCCCCGACCGCGCGCCGGACGATATCAAGGGCCTGCGCGTGACGCGCCAAGGCCGGCGGGTCCCGGCCTGTTCTCGATAGACGCCCGCCGCGCGGCACCTGGGGCGAACATTGCTGTTCGCTGGCCTACGAGCGTCGCCGCTCCGACGCCACCGCCGGCACCGAGGTCGAGGCCATGTACAACGGCTTCATCTCGGTGACGCCGCTCGCCATGAACATGACCGCGGACGGCATGCTGGCCGACGTCACGGCCAAGTTCGGCATCGGCAGTGAGCAGCACAGAAATCATACATCAACCGAGAAACGCGCCGCCACCGGTTGGCCACCATCCGCCGCCGGTCCGACGCGAATCCGTCGTCACGCGTCCCAAATAACCGCGTATGGGGATCAAATGCCCCAACCCGGTCCGACGCATTTTCCACCGATGACTGCATTTCAGACCGCCAACCGCTGCGCCGCCCTCGACGCAAATTCGAGCGGGGCCGTTAAGGCGTCGTTAACCGGATCGGGTTAAGGCTTCGTGGCAGTCGAGGTGTACCATGTCGCGTAAACTAGTTGTGCGTCGCCCAAGCCATAGCCGTCCCCGGTCCCAGACCGGCGGCGATCGTCATGTTTTGCCATTGTCGGCATGACGGCGCTCGCCGGTCTGCTGGCGGCAGGCTGCAGCGCAGACATCTCACGCTCGATGGCCAGGGCTTCGGCCTGACCGATAGCAAGATTGCCACGATCCCGCCGGCGGGCATGCGCAAGGGCGAGGCGGCGAACCTCGGCGACGCCGCTCAGGAAGGCTCAAGTTCGCCGGCGGCGCCTCTCCCGCCGCCGGGCAACCGCGGCACCGGTCCGGCCCAGATGTCGTCGTTGCCCGAGCCGGTTGCCCCGGCGCCGCTGCCCGTAACCCCGGCAACGCCACAGCGGCCAGCGTCGATCGCGCCGCGCCCCGCCGCCGTTGCCACCGCGCAGCCAAAGCCGATCGCGCCGGGCGCGACCATCGAAGTCGCCGCGGCGATACCCTCTATGGCATCGCCAAGAAGCATGCCGTGCCGGTCAACGAACTCATGACCGTTAACGGCCTGACATCACCCGGCATCAAGCCCGGCCAGAGCTGGTGCTGCCGGCGAGCCGCTCGATCGCGCGGCGCAGACGCCGCGAAAGCCAATTCGGCGCGCCAGGCGCCGGTGCGCGTCGCCGCCCTGCCGCCGCCGCCTGGACAATCGCTCGCGCCTGCCGCGCCGATCAGCCCGATCCCGTTGCCGTCGCCGGCAGCGAGCGACTGGAACAGCGCCGCACACGGTGAAGCCGGCGACAGCCTCTATGCGATCGCCCGCGCCAACCGCATTCCGCTGACCCAGCTGCAGCAGGTGAACGGCATTGCCGATCCGACCAAGGTGAAGCCGGGCACCATCCTCAAGATTCCAGGTCGCACCACCACCGCCTCGGCCGCGGCCGGACACCAGCGCTGCCGGCACCGCCTGCGGCTTCGAAGGTCGCGGGCGCCGCCACGACGACTGAGACGCCGCGCGTGATCCAGTCGGCGACCAAACCGGTGATCATCAATTCGCAAGCCCCGGCGGCACCGCCGCAACAGGTCGCAGCCGTCGACCCGGCCGAAGCCCCCGCCGAGAGCGCGGCTGCGACCGAGCCGAAGGCGTCACCGCAGAAGGGCACCGATATCGCCACCACTGGCGGCACGGCGGTTGCCGGCCAGAAGTTCCGCTGGCCGGCCAAGGGCCGGGTGATCGCCAACTACGGTCCGCGCTCGGACAGCACGCATAACGACGGCATCAACATCGCGGTGCCGATGGGCACCAAGGTGCACGCCGCCGAGAACGGGGTCGTCGCCTACGCCGGCGGCGAGCTCAAGGGCTACGGCAACCTGATCCTGCTGCGCCACGACAACGGCTGGGTGACGGCCTACGCGCACAACGAGGAGATCCTGGTCAAGCGCGGCGACAAGGTGAAGCGCGGCCAGGCGATCGCCAAGGCCGGCAAGACCGGCACCGTCGACCAGCCGCAGGTGCACTTCGAGATCCGCCAGGGCCAGAAGCCGGTCGATCCGATGCCGCACATGGAGAAGTTGTGAGGGCAGAATTTCAGTTGCGAGGGTGAAGTACCGGCCGGGTAGGGATGCAGGTCCCCGCCCGGCCGGATCGTTTGAGGCGGTGGCGCGCCTACGCCGTAGATTGGTGTCGAGCGAATGCGAAACCCAACAGGAAAGAGCGCGCGCAGCGCTCAATGAATACCTAATGCTTAGGACTTAATCTCGCGGCAGCAAGAATGCGCTTCGCACATTATTCTGTCGGGTCGCGGCTCCCGCCTTGACCCGACCTACGGCTGTCTGCCTGATTTTGCCTGCGTATTAAAACTCGCCACGCTGCTGCGGTGTAAAGATGTTGGCGCGGCGTTCAATATCGGGATCCTCCGCAGACGACACGGCGCATGCACTGCCCGTCCCCATCACCCGAACTCCACCGTCATGCCGTCATACGCCGGTTCCACCCCCGGTGGCAGCTCGCGGCGCAGCGCCTCGTAGTCGAGGTCGCCGAGCAGGTGGGTCAGGATCGCGCGCTTCGGGCGCAGCCGCTCGATCCAGGCGAGGGTCTCCTTCAAACTGAAATGGCTCGGGTGCGGCGATGGCGCAGGGCATCGACGATCCACACGTCGAGGCCCTCGAACAGCGGCAGCGACGCGTCGGGAATGCCGTTGATGTCGGGCGAGTAGGCGACGTTGCCGAAGCGGAAGCCGATCGACTCGATGTCGCCGTGGGTCTGCCGGATCGGCAGCGCCGTGACGATGCCGGCGGGCCCGTGGATTTCGATCGGCGCCGGCGCCTCGATCAGGTTGCCCTTGAGGATCGGCGGATAGCTGCTGCCCGGCCGCGAGCCGAAGCAATGATCGAAGCGGCTGATCAGGCTGTCTCGCGTAGGGGCGTCGAACCACACCGGGATGCGCCGCTTCATGGCGTAGGACAGGGCTCGCAGGTCGTCGATGCCGTGGGTGTGGTCGGCGTGGTCGTGGGTGTAGAGCACGCCATCGAGCGCCTTCAGCCTGACCGACAGCAGCTGCTCGCGAACGTCGGGGCCGGTATCGATGAGCACCGTGGTAACACCCGAAGACTGACGCCGTTCGACCAGGGCCGCGGCGCGGCGGCGCCGGTTCTTCGGGTTCGACGGATCGCATTCGCCCCAGTCGCCGCCGACGCGCGGATTGCCGCCGGACGAACCACAGCCCAGGATCGTGAGGCGAAGGCTCATGAAAGACCCTTTTGTGGCGCGCGCCGACACGCGTTGGCGAGCCGGCCGGCGCGCGCGGGACTTTCGTGAACAGGCGGAAGAAATTTTCGGTGGTGACCTCCGCAATCTGTTCCGCGCTCACGCCCTTGACCTGCGCCAGCGTGGCCGCGGTGTGCACCACGTAGGCCGGCTCGTTGGTCTTGCCGCGATAGGGCTCGGGCGCGAGGTAGGGCGCGTCGGTTTCGACCAGCAGCCGGTCGAGCGGCACCGCGGCTGCGATCGCGCGCAGGGCTTCCGACTTCTTGAAGGTGATGACGCCGGTGAATGACACGGTGAGGCCGATCGCGACGGCGCGGCGGGCGAGTTCTGCGCCGCCAGTGTAGCAGTGCAGGATCGCCGGGAAGGCGCCCTTTGCGTGCTCGTCCTCGAGATGCGGATGGTATCGTTGTCAGCATCGCGGGTGTGGATCTCGAGCGGCAGGCCGGTGATCCGCGCCGCCTCGATGTGCCGGCGGAAGCCTTCCGCCTGCCCCTCCTTCGACGACTTCTGGTAGTAGTAGTCGAGCCCCGCTTCGCCGATCGCCACCACCTTCGGATGCTGTGACAGGCGCACAATCTCTTCTACCGGCACGTCGAGCTCGGTGTCGGCGTGGTGCGGATGCGTGCCGACCGAGCAAAACACGTTCGGGAACGGCTCGCACAGTGCCAGTAGCTCGGGCAGACGGCGGATGCGGGTCGAGATCGTCACCATGATGCCGACGCCGGCCGCCATCGCCCGGTCGATCAATTGCGCCCGGTCCGGTCCGAACTGCGGAAGTCCAGATGGCAATGGTGATCGACGAGCATCAGGGCTGATCCTGCTTTGCGCCTCTTCGGCTGCTTCGCGCGGCGCCAGCGGCTTTGGCGGCGGCTTCCTCCGGATCGACATAGCGCGGGAATACGCCCTGCGGCGCCGGCAGGGTAAACCCGGTTGCAGCCGTCCAGCCGGCCCCAGCGAGCGAACGAGCGCGCAACCGGCTCGATCCCGAGCAGGTCGAGCAGCTTGGCCGCCGCCGCCGGCATTGCCGGTTGCGCAAGCAGTGCGATCTGACGCACCACCTCGGCCGTGACATAGAGGATCGTGCCCTTGCGTTCCGCGCTCAGTGTCTTGTCGAAGGGCTTCTCGGAAGCGAAGTAGCGGTCACCCTCGGCCACCAGCGCCCACACCGCGTCGAGGTAGACCTTGATCGCCTGCTTATCCATCGCCGCTCGCGCCGTCGCATACATCGCATCGGCGGAGCGAGGATGGCCTTGTCGGCGTCGGTGAAAGGCCCTGGCGCCGGTACTTTGCCGTCGAAGCCCTTGGCGATCATCGACAGCGAGCGTTGGGCGAGATTGCCGAGACCGTTTGCAAGGTCGGCGTTGATGCGGGCAACGATCAGCTCATGGCTGTAGCTGCCGTCCTGGCCGAAGCGGTCTCGCGCAGGAAATAGTCGCGGGTCGGTCGACGCCGTAGGCCTTCACCAGGTCGAAGGGGTCGACGACGTTGCCGACCGACTTCGACATCTTCTCCCCGCGATTTAGAGGAACCCGTGCGCGAACACCCTGAGCGGCACCGGCAGCCCCGCGCTCATCAGGAATGCCGGCCAGTAGACGGCGTGGAAGCGCACGATGTCCTTGCCAATCACATGCACGTCGGCTGGCCAGTAATGCGCGCGCGGCCCTCGGCCGTCGCCGTTGAGAAGGCCGGTCGCGGTCACGTAGTTGTTGAGCGCGTCGACCCATACGTACATCACGTGCTTCGGGTTATCCGGAACCTTGATGCCCCAGTCGAGGGAAGCTCGCGAAATCGACAGGTCCTGAAACCGCCCTCGACGAAGCTCCTGACCTCATTGCGCCGCTCCGGCGGCAGGATGGGTCGGGATGCGCAGAATAGTGCGCGAGCAGCTTGTCCTGGTACTTCGAGAGGCGGAAGAAGTAGGTCTCCTCCTCGGTCCACTCGACCGGCGAGCCAGCGGCTCGCGGCGCACGCCGTCATCGCCGACGGTGGTCTCCTTTTCGTCGAAGTAGGCCTCCTGCCGCACCGAGTACCAGCCGGCGTACTTCGACAGATAGATATCGCCGGCCGCCGCCATGCGCTGCCATAAGGCCTTGCAGGCTCGTGATGGCGCTGCTCGGTGGTGCGGATGAAATCGTCGTAGGCACAGTCGAGACGTCGCCATCTGCCGGAACACGCGGCGTTGCGGTCCGCTAGGGCCTGAACGGGGACGCCCTCTTTGTCGGCCGTCTGCTTCATCTTGAGGCCGTGTTCGTCGGTGCCGGTCAAATGGAAAACGTCGTTGCCGTCGAGGCGCTCGAAGCGCGCGATCGCATCCGTCGCCATCGCCTATAGGCATGGCCGATATGCGGCACTCCGTTGGGATAGAAGATCGCCGTCGTAATGTAGAATGTTGGCCGGTGGCCATGCGAAACCTCGTGTTAGAAGAGCAATGCGAGCGAGGTAGGGCGCTAGTTCGCTTTTCCTCGATAGGTTGGGTACAGCCTCCTGCGAGACCCGACTTCTACGCGCAGAGCCAGCCGTGTCGGGTCGCGCAAGAAGGCTTGACCCAGCCAGCAAATTATTGACCTCCAGAACCGCTCACCCCCCCCGGGCGGCCGATGCGAGCCGCGTAATCGTCTCCAGGATCAACGTTTTCTTGTCGAGGTTGAGTTGCGTTGCCCTCGGCGCGATCACGAACCGTGGTTTCCCATACGTCGGCAAACGTGGCAAGCCTTCCGGGCGGGATCAGCCTCGGCGCTGAATTTCAATCGGGGATCGGGCTTGCCGGTAGCTGTTCCGCGGATCACACGGGCCAGAACATCCAGTAGCATGTCGAGAAATGCTTCATATTTTTGCTCGGCAGCGGCAGTGGCGCCAACTCATCTGAGAGTGCGTGCGCCGACGTCCAATCGACCTTTGGCAACAGGCACCCAGCAACTCTTCTATACGATCATAGATCTTCAAGCCGTCACTCTTGGCTGATGGAAAGCGCGCGGCGGACGCTACCGTCGGCGATTGACGCTAACCGCGGCCATTGATCTTCATCGATCGGGTCCTTGTCGGCAGCACCGAGTGCATCACCAACGGCAAGGTGCAGAGAGGGTCCTCGGGCCCAAGTTTCCCAGTGCGATCGTCGGCCGGCAACGCGAACGAATGGTTGGCAGTAAGCGGCCGGGTTCGGATGAAACCAGCAAGAAGATCAATCGGGGCTGGTGGCTCTTCGAGCGATTTCAACAATGCGTTCGCCGCGGGTCCGGCTAGTTCGTCGGCGCTATCGACGATAACCACGCGCCAGGCCGTTTCTTCGGCGGCGAGCGAAAGGAATGAGCGCAGCCGGCGAACCTCGTCAACGGGGATTGACGCTGCAAATCGCTTGTTCTGGTTCCATGGGCGGCGGATCACCAGCAGGTTTGGATGCGACAATGCAGCAACCTGACGTGCGGCGCGGGTGTCGCCGGCAATCTCTAAGCTGCCCCCCGATGCGATCGCGCTCCAGCGGATCGGCTAACGCAAAACGTGCAAAGCGATAGGCGGGGGTCGCCTTGCCGACGCCTTCCGTGCCACGCAACAGCCAAGCGTGGTGCATCCGGCCTGATGCGAAGGCTTGCGCCAGCGCGGTCTCGGCG
>CAVUIJ010000027.1:0-123126 GCA_963741505.1 uncultured Alphaproteobacteria bacterium
ATGCCGGGGGTCCGCGACTGCGCCGTGTTCGGCATCCCGCATGCCGAGCTCGGCGAGCAGCTGATGGCGCTGATCGAGCCGATGCCCGGCGTCGAGGTGGCGCCGGCGGCCGTGCAGGCCTACCTGGCCGAGCGCATCGCCGGCTACAAGGTGCCGCGCCGCATCGAGATCCGGCCCGAGCTGCCGCGCGAGGACAGCGGCAAGATTTTTAAGCGGCGCCTGCGCGACCCCTATTGGGAGAGCGCCGGACGGCGGATCTGAGCGCGACACCGACCGGCCGGACGCTGACACCGCGCCCCGGTCGCTCCCTACCCCGCAGGCCAAATGCCAACGGCGCGGCAGCAGCCGGGCCAGGCCCCCATCAGCTGAATGGCGAAGCCGGCGGCAATGAACAGCAGGGCAAAGGCAACGGCGCGGCCGCGCATGCCACGGTAGGCGCGCCGGGTCTCCTCGACGCGGGACTGCGTCATGCGCCGCTGCATGTCGCGCGTCATCTCGAAATGCCGCTGCATCGCCGGATTGAGGTTCTGGGGGCTCGCCTGGCCGGAAGTCTGGGCGCGGCTCAGGTGCGCCATGCTCTCCTCGCCACGTGCGTGCGCCGCCTCGATGGCGCGCTCGGCTGCCTCCTGGCGCTGGGCCGCGAACCATTCCCACGAGACCAGCAGAACGCCAAGGAGCTCGACGATCAGCCCGATCACCGGCAGCCAAGCCTGGCTCATGGCACCCACCCCGCGTGACAACTGACGGCGAGCCTCGCCGGCCATCTCGTCAGCATTGCGGCGAGGTGTGGCCGCATCCCAGGTCGTCGGCGATATGCTGACGCCGATCCCGCGGCGGCCCGCAACGCGGATGATGCACTGCCGCCGCTGGTCCGGTATCCTCGAGGCAAACCGAGCCCCGAGCGCTGGTGGTCCAGCCACGCTCCCCCGAGTGAGCCCGAGCCGATGTCGAAGCCGAAGATGCCGACGCCCGGCAACGATGAGACGCCGCCCTGGCTGGATGCCGCCGCCGAGGCGGCGCCCGCGCCACGTGATCCCGACACGACGGATATGTTCGGGGCGCCGGCACCAGCACCAGGCGCAGCCGCCAAGCCCTACGTCGTGCTCGCCCGCAAGTACCGCCCGCAGACGTTCGACGACCTGATCGGCCAGGAGGCGATGGTGCACGACGCTGCGCAACGCCTTCGCCACCGATCGCATCGCCCAGGGCTACATGCTGACCGGCGTGCGCGGCGTCGGCAAGACGACCACCGCACGCATTCTCGCCCGCGCCCTCAACTACGAGACGCGACGGCGTCCCGACAAGCCGACCGTCGACATGCCGGCGGCTCGGCCGCCACTGCGCCGAGATCATCGAGAGCCGCCATCCCGACGTGATCGAGATGGACGCCGCCTCCAACACCGGCGTCGACAACATCCGCGAGCTGATCGAGAGCGCCCGCTACAAGCCGATCTCGGCGCGCAACAAGGTCTATCATCATCGACGAGGTGCACATGCTGTCGAAGGGCGCGTTCAACGCGCTCTTGAAGACGCTCGAGGAGCCGCCGCGCGCACGTGAAGTTCATCTTCGCCACCACCGAGATCCGCAAGGTGCCGGTGACGGTGCTGTCGCGCTGCCAGCGCTTCGACCTGCGCCGCGTCGACGTGCCGGTGCTGGTCGCAGCATTTCGAGCGCATCGTCGCGAGCGAGGGCGCCAGCGCCGAGCCGAGGCCCTGGCGCTGATCGCGCGCGCGGCCGAGGGCTCGGTGCGCGACGGCCTGTCGATCCTCGACCAGGCGATCGCCATGGGCTCGGGCAAGGTCACGCGAGGCGGGCGTGCGCGCCATGCTCGGCCTCGCCGATCGCGGCCGCATCTTCGACCTGCTCGAGCTGGTCATGCGCGGCGACGCCGGGCGCGGCCGTCTTGGCGCTCGAGGCGCTGCACCGCGACGGCGCCGACCCGGCGCAGGTGATCGCCGATCTCGCGGAAGCCGTGCATACTCGCCACCCGCGTCAAGGTCGTCGGCGCCGACGGCCGGCCGGCGAGGCGCTCTCGGCGGAGGAGCGCCGCCGGGCCACCGCGCTCGCCGGCCAACTCTCGATGCCGCTGCTGTCGCGCGCCTGGCAGATGCTGCTGAAGGGCATCGAGGAGGTGGCCCGGGCGCCCGACCCGCTGGCCGCCGCCGAGATGGTGCTGATCCGCCTTGCCCACACGGCCGATCTGCCGTCGCCGGACGAGATCATCAAGGCGATCGGCGGCGGCACGGTCTCACGCCGAGCGGCGACGGGGGCGTCTGCGCCATCGGCGTCCGACCAGCGCGATCCGCCTTCCAACGGCCGGCAGTCGCTGAACGCGGCGCCACCGGCCGGCGGGGCCAGCGATGGCATGTCGGCCACGCCGCCGCCGGCGCCGCACGTCACCCGCGCACCCATCGATGAGCTCGAGTCCGAGCCGCCGACCTACCTCGACGATCCCGACGATCCGGGCCCGGGGCAGGACGATGACGAAGCAACACCGGCCCGGCCGGCGCCGCCGGCGCTCCGCCCAATCCGCACCTTCGCCGATGTCGTCGCCTTGGTCGGCGACCGCCGCGATATCAAGCTCAAGGTGCACCTCGAGGAGCACGTCAGCCTGGTCAAGCTCGACCTGCGCCAGGACGGCGTCGGCCAGCTCGAGCTCTTCCTGCTGCCGGGCGCGCCGCGCGAGCTGCCGAATGAGCTGCGCGAGAAGCTCAACGCCTGGACCGGCAAGCGCTGGATGGTGGCGGTGGCGCGGGTGCCGGGCGAGCGGGCCATCGGCGACGTGCGTCGCGAGCGCGAGCAAAAGGAGATGGAGGAGCTCAGGCGCCATCCCGCCGTCGCCGCCGTCCTCGCCGGCTTTCCCGGCGCCGAGATCAAGGCAGTGCGCCCGCTGCACCGGCCGCCGCCCGCCACCCAGCCCGACAGCAACGACGAGCCCGGCAGCGCCGCCGGGTGAGCGCATCGGCGACGACCGACACCGCCATCGCCTGGCAAGCAGAAGGAATGACGTCATGAGCCAATCTCCATCGGCATCGCGTGGCGGCGCGATGCAACGCTTGCGCGGCTATGTGTCGGGCGGCGGCTTCGAGGCCGAGCTGGCGCGTCGCGTTGCGATCAGGACCGAGAGCCAGAAATTCCCCGATCCCGCGGCCCTCGCCGAATGCCATCGCTATCTCGACGGCGAGATGCGGCCGGCCTTCGAGGCGATGGGCTTCACCACCAGGACCTATGACAACCCGTTCAAGGGCCAGGGGCCGGTGCTGCTGGCGACGCGCATCGAGGACGCCGAGCCTGCCGACCGTCCTCGGCTACGGCCACGGCGACGTCGTGCGCGGCCTCGAGGACCAGTGGACGAAGGGCCAGGGCCCGTGGGTCACGGCGCGCGACGGCGACCGGCTCTACGGCCGCGGCACCGCCGACAACAAGGGCCAGCACACGCTCAACATGGCGGCGCTGGCGCGCTGTCATGGCCGAGCGCGGCGGCCGGCTCGGCTTCAATGCCAAGTTCATGATCGAGATGGGCGAGGAGGCGGGCTCGAAGGGCCTGAAGGAGCTGGTCCGCGCCAACACGGCGGATTTCGCCGCCGACGTGCTGATCGCCTCCGACGGCCCGCGCGTGCAGCCAGGACCGGCCGACCATGGCGCTCGGCTGCCGCGGCGCCGTCAACTTCGATCTCGTCGTCGATCTGCGCGAGGGCGGCCATCATTCCGGCAACTGGGGCGGGCTGATCGCCAATCCCGGCTTCATCCTGGCGCATGCGCTGGCCTCGATCGTCGGCACCGAAGGGCGAGCTGCTGGTCGCAGCGTCTGAAGGCGCCGCCGATGTCGGCGGCCGTCAAGGAGGTGCTCGCCGACGTCGAGATCGACGGCGGCGACAAGGGGCCCGCGGTCGACGCCTGGTGGGGCGAGCCGGACCTGCAAGCCGGCCGAGCGCGTCTATGCGCGCCAACACCTTCAACATCCTGGCCTTCGCGACCGGCACGCCCGGCCGGCCGGTCAACGCGATCCCGCCGAAGGCCGTCGCCAACTGCCAGCTGCGCTTCATCGCCGGCACCGATGTCGACGGCATCATGCCGGCGCTCGAGCGACACCTGGCGGCGCAACGGCCACACTCTCGTCAAGGTGACTGCCGCCGCCGGCCGCCAACGACGGCATCTTCGCCGCGTCGCGCATCGAGCCGGACCATCCCTGGGCCGATGTTCGTGCGCGGCTCGCTGCAGCGCTCGACGCAATGCCAAGCCCGCCGATCATCCCGTCGATGCGGCGGCTCCATCTGCAACGACATCTTCACCGACGACCTCGGCATGCCGGCGATCTGGGTGCCGCACTCCTATGCGTCCTGCTCGCAGCACTGCGCCCGACGAGCACATCCTGATGCCGCCTCTCCGCCAACGCCGCCGAGGTGATGGCCGGCCTCTACTGGGACATCGGCGAGGGTCAGGGCGTGCCGGGGCGCGGCTAGGCGCGTGGCCGGCGCGCGGGGCCGATGACCCGAGTGCGCATGGGGGCCTTGCAAGTCTGCAATTGCGATCGGGGACCGCCTGGCTATTGTTTCGCGACACCACCGGCGGCGCACCGCGTGCGTTGCCCAGAGCCCAGCCAGAGCCCAGCCAGAGCCCAGCGAGGACCCCATGCCGCTCGACGCAGATGCCCAGAAGGTCGTGGAGCTGATCGTTGCCGCCAACCGGCCGACCTATCCGAGCCTGACGCCGGGCGAGGCGCGCGAGGTCTATCTGGCGTCGCGCCGGGTGCTGCAGCCGGAGCTGCAGTCGATGGCCGAGATCCGCGATCTCAGCTGTCCGGGCCCGGCCGGGCCGATCCCGCTCCGCCTCTATCGCGGCGCCGGCGCGCCGCAGGGTCGCCTGCAGCCGTGCCTCGTCTACTATCACGGCGGCGGCTGGGTGATCGGCAACATCGACAGCCACGAGTGGGTGTGCCGCGGCCTCGCCAACCGGGCCCAGTGCGCCGTCATCTCGGTCGACTATCGGCTGGCGCCCGAGCACAAGTTCCCGGCCGCCGTCGACGATTGCGTTGCCGCGACGTCCTGGATCGCGGAGAACGCAGCCAGCCTCGGCCTCGACAGCTCCCGCATCGGCGTCGGCGGCGACAGCGCCGGCGGCAATCTGGCCGCCGTGGTCGCCCTCGAGGCGCGCGATCGCGGAGCGCCGAAGCTCTGCCACCAGTTGCTGATCTACCCCGCGACCGACATGAACGCGACGCACGCCTCGCACAAGACGCACGCCGAGCAGCTGCCCTTGACGCGCCCGACCATGCTCTGGTTCGTCGAGCACTACATGCGCCGGCCCGCCGACAAGAACGACTGGCGGGCATCGCCGCTGAAGGCCCCAAGCTTCAAGGGCCTGCCGCCGGCCTACGTGCTCACCGCCGGCTACGACCCCTTGAGCGACGAGGGCGAGGAGTACGCGGCCAAGATCAAGGCCGCCGGCGTGCCAACCACCGTCCGGCGCTTCGACGGGCAGATCCACGGATTCCTCAACATGGGGAAGATCATCGCCGAGACGCACACCGCCATCGACGAACTCGGCGACGCGCTCCGGCAGGCGTTCCGGGTGGAGAGCTGAGGGTGATCGCTGACGGTCGAGGTCTCGTTGCCCGGCGGCCCGATCTCGGGCTGCCGTAGCTCGAATGGCGACCTATGTGATTGGCGGCGGCACGGCCGACGCCCATCCCGGCGGATTGAAGTCCGGCGGCAGGTGCGCGCCACACACCTGTGCTGCCGCCACCTCGCAGCCGAGCCGGTATGCCGAGAAGCGGACCCTCGGATTGACGAAGCTCTGCAGCGCTCCGATGTTGGCCGCGCCGTAGGCGATGCCGTGCTGGACCCGAAGCCGCTCGTCGTCGAGCGGCACGTCGTAGCGCTGATAGGCCAGCAGATGCGGGCGCGGTGTCGCGGCGCAGGCCCGCATCTCCTTGATCTCGGCATTGATCCATGCCGACTGCTGCGGGCGCGACATCCACTGCATCATGGTGGTCGCGTGCATGCCGTTGTCGCCGATCATGCCTTCGAGCGCGTGCTTGCCGATCATGAAGCCCGGCAGCACGCGGCACCACCCGGTGGACAGTCGCGTTCGATAGTGGCCGGCGCCGACCGAGATCATCAGCAGCTCTCGCTCGCCCAGCGGCCAATTCAGTTGAAACGGCTCGAGCGTGGCCAGCAGCATCAGCTGCAGCGCCGGGTTGTTGTGGGGCGACACCCCGCCGTCGACGAAGGCGCCCATGGTTGTCTTGTTGATCGCCATCTCATGCGGCCGGAAGTACATCGGCGCGGCCGTGCTGGCGCGGATGAGATCGGTCAAGGAATAGCGCCAGTTGTCGACGTCGCCGGCAGTGCCCGCGGCCTTCCAGAACGGCGCCTTGGGAATATTCGTCAGCACCCAGGGACTGCCGGAGTTGAGGCGCTTGGTCACCACCGCCAGCCCCGTGCGCAGCTCGGCGCTGCCGAGCCGCACATCACGCCTGCCATCGGGACCCGCCAGCACCTCAGCCACCTTGTCGCGGAGCGCACGCGAATAGAAATGGTGGCGGACCCAGCGGAGCCCGAGCATGCGCTTGCGGAAGACCTCCGACCCCTCGTCGAGATAGAGCTTCTTCAGCTCCCCGACCCGCATGCCGAAGGCGAGGCCGGTGGCGATGATGGCGCCTGTCGAGGTACCCCCGATGAGATCGAAATAGTCACTGAGCCGGAACGTGGCAGGATTGCCGGAGCGCTCGGCCAGGATGGCCTCCAGGCGTTCGAGGAAGGCGATGGTGATGATGCCCCGCACGCCGCCGCCGTCGAGCGAGAGAATGCGTTTTCTCCCCCGATCGAACAGATGCGCATCCCGCGCCGGATTGGCGGGCGGTTCCTCGGTACCCATGTCTCCCCCCTGCGCCTTCCCCCGGCATGTCCAGACCGCCGCCGGTCAAGCGGGCGTCGCTCGCATCGCTCACACAGCTTCAAGGTCGGACGCCAGGCTGACGGAATTGATGTGCGCCAGCCAGCGTTGCCCGCGGGCAGCCCCCGCCGGCGCGATGCCATATCGCTCCGGCGCGCGGCCGCCGCGAAACCACGCGACAACGTCGGCGGTGCCGCCGGTGCCACGTGCCGGCTTGCCGTCCCAGATGGCGATCAGCAGGTCGCACTTTGCCGCCACCCAGGCCCCGGCCCAGGCGTACTGGTGATTGCGCTCCTCGCTCCAGTCGCGCCAGGCCTCGCCGACGGACAGAAGGGGCGCCTCGTCGATCCGCAGGGCTTGCCCGAGCAGTGCCTCGAACTCCGCCTGCGATGCCGCGGTCGCGAAGTCCCGGGCATAAGCTTCCCTCGGCATCGGCAGGCAGACGACGAGCCGCGCCGCCAACATCTCCACGGCGAGCCGCGCCACCAGCCGGTCGGCGCCTTCAGCGAGTGCAGAGAGGACTTCGAAGCGCGCATCCGCATGCGCACGCCACCACTCGGCCAGGCGCGCGCGAGCCAGGCCCTCAATCGCGGCCGCACGGTCGCCGAGATCGCGATGCCCCGTCACGCCGATGCGCAGCACGGGCGGCGGCGGTGTGGTCGATTGGCTCTGTGCAGCAGGCACGATGCGGCTCCCATGCCGACGGCGGTCTCGGCCCTCGACGGCATCCTAAGCAGACTTTCTTGGCTTCGCCAACGAAAGGCCGCTTAGAGTCTTCGATGATGCAGCATCTTATCGGAAAACCGGTGAGGCCATCCCGGCCTTCGCCGGGACAGGCATTTTCCGGATGCTGCATGGCCCAGCATTGTCGCCGGCACGAGTGGCGAGATCACACCTCAAGCCGCCGCTGGCCGGTCGCCCAGCAGGCCCCAACGGCGGCCGCTTCGGTCGCAAATCCTGCACGATGCGTCCGTCAAGCAAGCCCCGCTCATGGCAATTGCCCGCAACGGACTCCACTGCAGCCATCGCCCATCAGTGATCGCGACTGCTGACGAAGCGGGCAGCCTCGCGCAGCGTGTCGGCACGCGCGCCGAACGGCTGCAACGCCGCGACGGCGGCTGCTTCCATGGCAGCCAGGCGCCGGCGGGCGGCCGCGATCCCGAGCACGCCGACGACGGTCGCCTTGCCGGCCGCTGCGTCCTTGGCGGCCGCCTTGCCGAGGGTCGCCGCATCGCCGTCGATGTCGAGCAGGTCGTCGGCGATCTGGAAGGCCCAGCCGAGCGCCTCGCCATAGCGGTCGAGCGCCGCGGCGCTGTCGGGCGCGCCCCGCCGAGGATGGCCCCGGCCCGCAGGCGTAGCGGATCAGCGCGCCGGTCTTCATCGCTTGCAGCCGCTCGACATGGGCGACATCGGCGGCGGGCGGGCTGCGCCGCGCTTGTCGGCCTCGAGGTCGAGGCACTGGCCGCCGGCCATGCCGGCCCAGCCGGCGGCGCGCGCCAGCTCCTGCACCAGCCGGCGCGCACGGCGGCGTCGGGATGCGCGTCGGGTCGGCCAGGATCTCGAAGGCCAGCGTCAGCAGCGCATCGCCGGCCAGGATCGCGGTCCACTCGTCGAAGGCCTTGTGCACGGTCGGCTTGCCGCGCCGCAGATCGTCGTCGTCCATGGCCGGCAGATCGTCGTGCACCAGCGAGTAGCAGTGCACGCATTCGAGCGCCGCGGCGGCCATCGAGCGCGCGCGGCGGCGGGCACGCCGAACAGCGCCGGCGCGTCTCGACGCACCAGGAACGGCCGAAACCGCTTGCCGCCGCCGAGCGCGCCGTGCCGCATGGCCTGCGCCAATCGCTCCGGCGCGCCGTCGCGCGCGAGCTGTGCGCGCAAACGCGCCTCGACACGGCGAGCCGAATCCGCGAGCTTCTCGGCGAACGTCATGGCGGCCTCCCGGACCTCGGCCAGAGGCACCGCCGATGGCCAGTGCCGAGGCATAGCGCGGACCCGTCGGGATCGCAAACCCATGTCTGTCCACATGCAAATCGCCACGTCGCAACAAAGCCTTGATGTTTGGTTGCACTGCCGGACTTC
This sequence comes from uncultured Alphaproteobacteria bacterium, assembly GCA_963741505.1. Taxonomy (GTDB): domain Bacteria; phylum Pseudomonadota; class Alphaproteobacteria; order Rhizobiales; family Hyphomicrobiaceae; genus JAKFWF01. Next base: position 8,978 of record CAVUIJ010000027.1, read on the forward strand.
AACACCTATGGTCGCCGGCACGGCGTTGGCATGCGGGCGATGGGCGTCGTCCCGCGAGCAACAGGAAGTGGGGTAAGTGGCGAATGGCGCAGCGGAACGCCAAGAAGGCCAAGCGGGGGCAAGGCAAGCAGGCAGCGGGACAACCCGAGGACTCGGGGCCTGGAATCGCAACGCGGGCGGCCGCAGCGCCGTCCCGCAGAAACCGCGCAACCGCTCGCCCCGTTGGCGGCGGCGGCAGCGGGCAGGAGTCTCCGGCAACGCAGGGCGAGCAACAGCTCACCGCCGAGCATCGGGCCCTGACCGAGACGTGCGACCGGCTGCGTCTCGAACTCGATACGCTGCGCGAGCGCCTCGAGGCCTATGAGCAGGAGCGCCGTCGGATCGCCGACCGGGTTGCCTGGGCTATCGAATTCGTTGCAGGGCCTGCTCGACGAAGGCCGGGACTAGACGCTGGCACAGCCATACATTCGGACGTGTTCATTGGGGCAGATCTCGGTCACACTCAACGGCCGCACCTACACGCTGCGCTGCGGCGCCGGCGAGGAGGAACGGCTGCTGGCGCTGGCATCGCATGTGAAGGCCCGCGTCGAGGCGCTGTCCGTCGAGTTCGGACAGGTCGGCGATGAGCGGCTGATGCTGATGGCCGCGCTGATGCTGACGGATGAGCTTTGGGATGCGAGGGACGCCCTCGAGCGGCTGCGGCTTGGCGGGCCGCCGCCCGTTTGAGATCACGGTGTCCGGTCGCGCCGGTCGCTATCCCGCGCCGTCGACCAGGAACAGGCGGCCCCGGCTTGCCGCCTGCCGCAGCGGGATGATCTCCTGGTAGGCCCGGCCGTAATAGAAGGCACGCGCCTTCTCCATGTCGGCGAACTCGATGACGACGACGCGCGAGCGCGGCGGCTCGCCCTCGAGGCACTCGACCGTGCCGGCGCGCGCCAGATATTTGCCGCCGGCCGGCAAAGTGACGCCCGGAGCGCGCTCGGCATAGAGCTTGTAGGCCTCGGGATCGGTGACGTCGACCTCGGCGATGACATAGGCGGGCATGCTGGCTCCGTCGGGCGGGTGCGGGGTCAGACCCCATTTCACTTCTCAAAGCGCTAGGAGCCCGTCCAGATAGCATGAGTGCGGGGTGAAAAAGGGGCAAAAACGCCCCTCAGGACGCAGCTGTGGCCTGGAACAGCTTGTTGAGGTTGGGCGCGGTGCACACCATCGACCACTCGGCGCGGACCTTGGCCACGCCGCGCAGCAGAAACTGGCGCAAGCCGCGGGCCTGCTTGATCTGCCCGAACACCGGCTCGACCACCTGCTTGCGCAGGCGATAGGGCGTCTCGAAGCCGCCGTCGTCGATCTTCTGGCGCATCGCCTGCGTCATCCGCCGCGTCCGCAGCCTCGGCCTCGGCGAGCCGGCGACGGACTTCCGCCCGCAATTCCTCGATCCGTTTCTGCATACAGTCGCAACTCATCGCTTTGTGCTTCGAGGCATTGGCCTTGAGACTGCTGCACCTGATTACACGCGAATCCTGCGGCCGCATCATTTAGCCACCCCCCATCCAGGTTCGAGATGCGGGCGTAGCGACAATCCTTAACGACCGTCATCGCGACGCAGGTCGGGATGACATCGTCGCCAGCCACGACCCGACTTGATTTACTTGTCGTCCGACCGATCTGGCCCTACCCCTCCTGCTTCAGGGTCTCGCGCAGCTCCGTCTTCAGGATCTTGCCGTAGTTGTTCTTCGGCAGCGCGTCGACGAAGCGATAGCCCTTCGGGCGCTTGAAGCGGGCGATGTTGTCGAGGCAGAGCCGGTCGAGCCCGGCCGGCGTCGACGCTCCGCGCCCGGCGCGCTTGCACCACGAAGGCGATCACCTCCTCGCCCCAGTCGGCGTGCGGGCCGCGAGACGACGGCGCATCTCGAGCACGCCGGCATGCGTCAGCAGCACCTCCTCGATCTCGCGCGGATAGATGTTGGAGCCGCCGGAGATGATCATGTCCTTGGAGCGGTCCTTGATGGTGAGGAAGCCGTCCGCGTCCATGGCTGCCGAGATCGCCGGTCCACAGCCAGCCGTCGCGCAGCGACCTTGGCGTTGGCCTCCGGGTTGTTCCAGTAGCCCTGCATGACGCAGTCGCTGCGCGTGACGATCTCGCCGATCTCGCCGGGCGGCAGCTCGCGGCCGTCCTCGCCGACGATCCTGCACGGCGCACGCCGGTGCGCGCCGACGCCGACGCTGGCGAGCCGCTCCTCGATATCGGGATGCGGCTGTCGGCATGCATCGCCTTGTCGACAGCCCGGTGATGGTCATCGGGCTCTCGCCCTGGCCGTAGAGCTGGTAGAGCCGGGGGCCGAACAGCTCGAGCGCGCGCTTCAGGTCGGAGACGTACATCGGCGCGCCGCCGTAGGTGATGGTCTTGAGGTTGCGCGTGTCGGTCGCGCCGGCCAGCGGATGATTGATCAGGCGCGACACCATGGTCGGCGCCGCGAACATCGAGACGTTCGGATAGCGCGCGAGCGCGGCGAAGATGCGCTCGGGCTCGAACGAGCCCGGCACGATGACGTTGTGGCCGCCCTTCGGCGACGAACGCGAGGCCATAGAGGCCGGAGCCGTGCGACATCGGCGCTGCGTGCAGGATCGTGTCGCGCGGGCCGAGAAAGTCGATGTCGGCGTAGTAGCAGTGGCAGGCGAACAGCAGGTTGCGGTGGCGTCAGCACGGCGCCCTTCGGGCGGCCCGTCGTGCCGCTGGTGTAGAACAGCCAGGCCTCGTCGCCGGGCTCGGGTCGGCGCCGCCTGAACCGGCTCGCCGGCAAGCAGCGCGCTCGATGGTCGGCGGATGCCGGTGACGACGATCGGCGGCAGCGGCGTGCCGGCCGGCAGCTCGGCGAGCTTGTCGGCGAGTTCCGGCGTCACGAGGCAGAGCTTGGCGCCCGAGTTGTCGAGGATCCAGGCCAGCTCCTTCGGGTGCAGCTTGTTGTTGATCGGCACGGCGACGAGGCCCGCCCGCCAGATGCCGAACAGCACGGGCAACAGCTCGAGGCAGTTCTCCATCCAGATGCCGACGCGGTCGCCTGGCGCTTCAGGCCATGGCGCTTGCGCAGCGCACCGGCAATCGTGCGACCTGGTCCTCGAAGTCGCGCATAGGTCAGCGTGCGCCCCGTCCCCGGTGATCGCCGGCCGGTCGGGGTGAATGCGAGCGACAGCGCCGAGGGTCAGGGAAAGGTTCATGGGGGGCTGCTCACGGCTGCGACAGGTCGCCCTTTATAAGCCGCCCCGGCCGAAATCGAAAACGCCAAGCCAGATTGCGTCGACAGCCGTCGCTCCGCCGCCATTGTCAGCGCGACGCGGTCGCCGGCGCGCCCATGCCGAGCATGCCGCCGAGCCAGCCAACCCATGATGCCTTGGCCGGACCCGCACCGGCCTCGACCGGACCACCGCGGTCGCCGCCGCCGGCGCCATCACCGCGCGTGGATGTAGCGATCGCGCCCTCGCGCGGCGGCGCCGGCTCAGGCTTGCTGGCCGGGCGGAAGGTGCCCGGCAGATCCGCCGGCGCGAGGCCCTGGTGGGCCACCAGCATGACCTCGCGCCAGATCTGCGCCGGCAGGCCGCCGCCCATCACGCTTGTTCATGGCGCGGCCGTTGTCGTTGCCGACCCAGACGCCGCCGGTCAGATGCGCGGTGTAGCCGATGAACCAGGCATCGCGGAAATCCTGCGTCGTGCCGGTCTTGCCGGCGGCGGGATGCTGCGGCGATGCCGGCGCGGCGGCCGGTGCCGGAGACCAGCGCGGCATTGAGCATGTCGTTCATGGCGGCCGACGTGGCGCGGGCGCCACGACCGGGCGGCCGGCGCTCGCTCTGGCGCTCGAAGAGCACCTGGCCGGCAGCTCGTGCGCACGCGCCGGATGACGTGCGGCTCGGCCGGCTGTAGCCGCCGTTGGCGAAGCACGGCGTAGGCGCCCGTCAGCTCGAGCAGCGTGACCTCCGACGTGCCGAGCGCCAGCGACGGCTGCGCCGTGCAGCTCGAGCGTGATGCCGAGCCGGCGCGCGGCGGCGATCGACGCGCCGGGCTGCCGACATCCTGCTGCAGGCGCACCGCGACGGCGTTGATCGAGCTGGGCCAGCGCCTGGCGCAGCGGCACGGCGCCGCTGATAGCCGGCCGCTGTCGTTGCGCGGCGCTCCAGCCGCCGATGCGTGATCGGCAGGTCGATCGACCGTGCTGTCGGGCGTCAGGCCGCTCTCGAGCGCCGCCAGATAGACGAACGGCTTGAAGGCCGAGCCGGGCTGGCGGCGCGCCTTGATGGCGCGGTTGAACTGGCTGTCGCGCATAGGAGCGGCCGCCGACCAGCGCGCGGATGCCGCCGTCGCGTGTCGAGCACCACGACGCCGGCCTGGCCGCCGCCTGCGACTCGGCCCCGTCGCGCGGCGAGCACGCTTGCGACGATCGCCTGGCGCGCGCGCGCTGCAGGGCCGCGTCGATCGTCGTCTCGACGATGATCTCGGGATGGCCGGTGCCGACCAGTGGCGGCAGCGCGCTCGAGCACATAGTCGACGGCATACTCGACGCCGCGTCGGCTCGCGCAGGTGATCGGGCGGCGGCGAAGCGCAGGATCTGGCGGCCGGCGCGCGCCTCCTGCGTCGGCGCGTGAGACGGCCGGCCTCCAGCATCTTCTTCAGCACGACGCGGGCGCGCGGTGCGCGCCAGCGCCGGGCTCGGCATGCGGCGAGTACTTGCGACGGCGCCTTCAGCAGGCCGGCGATCAGCGCGGCCTCGGCGAGCGTCAGCTCGCGCGCCGACTTGTCGAAATAGCGCTGCGCCGCCGCCTCGATGCCGTAGGCGCCGGCGCCGAAATAGACGCGGTTGAGGTAGAGCTCGAGGATGTCGTGCTTGGACAGCCGCAACTCGAGCCAGAGCGCGAGCATCAGCTCCTCGAGCTTGCGCGCGAGCGTGCGCTCGGAGCGTCAGGAACAGGTTCTTGGCGAGCTGCTGGGTCAGCGTCGAGCCGCCCTGCACGTAGCGGCCGCGCGCGCAGGTTGGCGAACGCCGCGCGCAGCAGGCCGCGCGGGTCGACGCCCTGGTGGTCGATAGAAGCGGCGGTCCTCGGTGGCGACGACGGCGTCGGTGACGTGGCGCGGCAGCAGATCGAGCGGCATGTAGTCGTGCGCGTCGCCGCGCTCGGCGAGCAAGCTGCCGTCGCGCGCCAGAATGCGGATGACCGGCGACGGCTCCTTCAGGCGAAGCGGCATCGGGTCGGGAAACGAGGCGCTGTAGTAGAGGAGCATGCCGGCAACGCCAGCGGCCGCGGCGCCAGCCGCGAGCAGCACGGCGCCGATCGCCAGGCGCCAGCCGCGAAATCTGGACCGGCGCGGGCTCTCCACGGACACAGGATGCAATACCGCGCGACGGAGCCCGAGCCAGGAGCCCGGCTGCACCCGGCACACGACCTTGTCGTCGGCCGAGAGCTTCTCGTCCGCGCGATAGCGACGCTTCTTGGCGGACCGCCGTCCCATCGTGGGCAACCATGCACTCGGCATCGACACCGGTGCCGGGGCCCGGCGCCGATCGACGCCCGGGGACGGTAGCCGGCGGTTGCTAACCCGGGGTTAACCTTGTGCCGGATCTACGCCAGCCAGCGCTTGCGGCGCTTGTAGCTCTTGACGTCGCGGAAGCTCTTCCGCTCGCCGCCGCCGACGCCGAGGTAGAACTCCTTCACGTCCTCGTTCTCGCGCAGCGCTGCGGCCTCGCCGTCGAGCACGATGCGGCCGTTCTCCAGGATGTAGCCGTAGGTGGCGTACTTCAGCGCCACGTTGGTGTTCTGCTCGGCGAGCAGGAACGAGACGCCCTGCTCCTTGGCGTTGATGTCGCTTGCACGATCTCGAAGATCTGCTCGACGATCTGCGGCGCGAGGCCCATCGACGGCTCGTCGAGCAGCACCATCGTCGGGCGCGACATCAGCGCGCGGCCGATGGCGCACATCTGCTGCTCGCCGCCCGAGGTGTAGCCGGCCTGCGACGCTGCGCCGCTCCTTGAGGCGCGGGAAATAGGCGTAGATCTTCTCGAGGTCGCGCTGCGACCGCGGCGCGGCCGTCGCGGCGCGTGAAGGCGCCGGTCAGCAGGTTCTCCTCGATGGTCAGATGGCCGAAGCAGTGGCGGCCCTCCATCACCTGGATGCAGCCGCGCTTGACGAGATCGTTCGGCGTCAGCTTGTCGATGCGCTCGCCCTTGAACTCGATCGAGCCCTTGGTCACCTCGCCGCGCTCGGCCTTGATCAGGTTCGAGATCGACTTCAGCGTCGTCGACTTGCCGGCGCCGTTGGCGCCGAGAATGGCGACGATGCCGCCCTGCGGCACCGTCGAGCGACACGCCCTTCAGCACCAGGATGACGTGGTCGTAGATCGACCTCGATGTTCTTGACGGCGAGGATCGGGCTGTGGCGGCACGGCGGCGGCTGCGCGGCGGGCGGTCATGTGCGACTCGAGGCGTCAGTGCGAATGGGGAGTAGGAGCAGGGACGTGCGAGCAGTGGACCGCAGTGTCGGCCACCACTCGCCGATTCGCCTGCTCGCCTAGCTCCCTCACGTCTCAGCTCTCCTTCGAGCAGTCGCGCGGCGTGATCTTCTTCTCGGCCGCGTACTTGGCCGAGATCTCCTTGACGAGCGGCTCGAGCACGATCGGTCGCGCCGTGTACCAGTCGGAGATGATCTTCCAGGCCTTGCCGTCCCACTGCTGGACGCGGCCGTCGCGCGCGCCCTCGTGGTCGGCGCAGGTGAGTCTTGATCGGCTGCAGCATGCCCTCGAAGCCGAGCGCCTTGATGCTGCTCGGCTGTCAGGTTGAGGTTCTCGAGGCCCCAGCGGACCTGCTCGCCCGTCAGCGGCTTCTTGCCGAACTTCTCCTGCGCCGTGCGGATCGCCTCGACGCCGAGCATGCGCGTTGACCAGGCCGCGGTTGTAGAGCACCTGGCCGAAGTCCTCCTTGCCGAGGCCCTTGCCCTTGGCGCCGACGTGCTTCTTGACGTCGGCATGGACGCGCGAACTCGCCGGCGCCGTGCTGCAGCATCAGCGCCTTGTAGCCGATCGCCTGATCGCCGGCCGGCGTCACGTCAGGCTCGGCGCCCGACCACCAGACGCCGATCATCTTGTCGCGCGGATAGGCGACGGCGGCGGCCTCCTTGATGGAGGTGCCGTTCATGACGCCCCAGCCCCAGAGCAGCACGTAGTCCGGCTTGTCCTGGCGGATCGCCAGCCACTGCGACTTCTGCTCGACGCCCGGATGCGTGACCGGGATCGGCTTGAACTCGAAGCCGAGCTTCTTGGCCAGCGCCTCGAGCGCCGGGATCGGCTCCTTGCCGTAGGGGCTGTCGTGATAGACGAGGCTGATCTTCTTGCCCTTGAGGTTGGCCTCGCCGCCGAGCTCCTTGGCGATGTGCTGCATGGCGATGTCGGCCGCCGACCAGTAGGTGCCGAGCAGCGGGAAGTTCCAGGCGAACACCGCGCCGTTCTTGCTGTCGGCGCGGCCATAGCCCATGCGTGATGCAGCGGGATCTTGTCGCCCGGCGCCTTCTCGGTCAGCGCGAAGGTGATGCCGGTCGACAGCGGGATGAAGTAGGCGGCGCCGGTCGGGCCCTTGCCCTTCAGGCGCTCGTAGCACTCGACGCCCTTGTCGGTGGCGTAGCCGGTCTCGCACTCCTCGTACGACGATCTTGACGCCGTTGATGCCGCCGTCGCGCTCGTTGATGCAGGCTGTAGTAGTCGGCGACGCCGTTGGCGAACGGCACGCCGTTCACGGCGTAGGCGCCGGTGCGGTAGGACAGCGACGGGCATGAACTGCTCGTTCTGCGCCTGCGCCAGCGCCGGCAGCGCCAGCGCCGACAGCGGCGGCAGCGACGGCCGCAGCGCCGATGAACTTCGTCAACATGTCATCTCCTCCATTGATCGGCCGGCCGGCTCGATGCGGCCGGCCGGCCTTGCGGGCCTTCTGTTGCATGGCATCCGGGCCGCCGCACCGCAGGCTGCCGACCGGACCATTCGCCTCGGCCGCCCTCAGTAGGGGAACGGCCAGAGCGCAGCTTCTCCTTGGCCAGCGACCAGAGCCGCGCGAAGCCATGCGGCTCCTTGATCAGCAGGTAGCAGATCAGCGAGCCGAAGATGATGAACTCGAGATGCGTGATGGTCTCGGTCGAGATCGGCACGCCGAGCTCGCGTCGGCATCAGGTTCAGCATGATCGGCAGGATCAGGATGAAGGCCGCGCCGAGGAACGAGCCGAGGATCGAGCCGAGGCCGCCGATGATGACCATGAACAGCAGCTGCAGCGAGCGGTCGATCGAGAAGGCCAGCGGCTCCCAGGAGCCGAGATAGACGAAGGCCCACAGCGCGCCCGGCGACGCCGACGATGAACGACGACACCGCGAACGCCGAGAGCTTGGCATAGAACGGGCGGATGCCCATGAGCTCGGCGGCGATGTCCATGTCGCGGATCGCCATCCACTGGCGGCCGATGTTGCCGCGCACGAGGTTCTTGGCGAGCAGCGCGAACACCGTGACGAACGTCAGGCACGAGCAGGTAGCGCTCGATCGGCGAGTGCGACGATCCAGCCGAAGAAGTTGAGCTCCGGCGCGTTGACCGAGCCCGACGGGGCGTAGTTGGTGAACCATTTCACGCGCAGGAACACCCAGTCGAAGAAGAACTGCGCGGCCAGCGTCGCGACGGCGAGATAGAGGCCCTTGATCCGCAGCGACGGGATGCCGAACAGGATGCCGACGACCGCCGCGCACAGCGCCGCCGAGCAGGATCGAGAGCAGCACCGGCAGCGGCGGCAGCGCCGATCTCCGGCATGCCGGTGCCGAACTTGTAGGCCGAGTAGGCGCCGATCGCCATGAAGGCGCCGGAGCCGAGCGAGATCTGGCCGCAGTAGCCGATCAGGATGTTCACGCCGATGGCGGCCAGCGACAGGATCAGGAACGGCATCAGGATGGCGCTTGCAGCATGTAGTCGCTGCCGAACGGCCAGATCTTGAAAGCAGGCGAGCAGCGGCACGCCGACGAAGGCGAACGCCAGCAGCAGCGTAGAGCGCGATCCGGTCCTGCCGGATCGGGAAGATCGCCATGTCGGCGGCGTAGGTCGTCTTGAACTGGCCGGTTTCGCGGTAGAGCATGGGTCAAGCTCGTGAGTGGTGAGTCGTGAGTGGATGAGTGGCAGTCGTGACGATCAGTTGCGAGTGCAGTCGCTTACCACTCGCGACTCGACCCCTTCGCTTCAAATCCTCTCGATGATCTGCTCGCCGAACAGGCCCTGCGGGCGGACCAGCAGCACGGCGAGCGCCAGCACGTAGGCGAACCAGTACTCGATGCCGCCGCCGATCAACGGCGCCGAGGTAGACCTCGGCGAGCTTCTCGCCGGCGCCGACGATCAGGCCGCCGACGATGGCGCCGGGCACCGAGGTGAAGCCGCCGATGATCAGCACCGGCAGCGCCTTCAGGGCCAGGAACGTGATCGAGAACTGCACGCCGAGCTTGGTGCCCCAGACGGTCGCCGCGACCAGCGCGACGAGGCCGGCGACCAGCCAGACGACGAACCAGATCCAGCTGATCGGGATGCCGACCGACTGCGCCGCGGCGTGATCGTCGGCGACGGCGCGCAGCGCGCGGCCGGTCTTGGTGTACTGGAAGAAGGCGGCGAGGCCGGCGACCAGCACGCCGGCGATCAGGCCGCCCCAGACGTCGAGCTTGTTGACCAGGATGCCGCCCGGGAACATGCTCTCGAGCAGGAACCAGGCGTCGGTCGGAAACAGCCGCAGCGGATAGACGTCGGAGCCGAACACCATCTGCGCCAGCGCCTTCGAGCACGAAGGTGGCGCCGATCGTCGACATGAACAGGGTCAGGCCGTCCTGGTTGAGCAGCGGGCCGAGCACATAGCGCTCGATCAGCCAGGCGCGTGAGCGCCATGATCAGCGCCGGCGAACAGCAGCGCCATGCACGATGGCGCGCCCAGTACGGCATGCCCTTGCGCGACCATGAAGTCGAGCGAGCGCACCAGCGCGAGGCCGGCCACCAGCACCATCGCGCCCTGGGCGAAGTTGAACACGCCCGAGGCCTTGAAGATCAGCACGAAGCCGAGCGCCACGAGCGAGTAGAGCACGCCCGACAGCAGGCCGCCGATCAGGACTTCGAGAAATGGCCGAGATCGCGATCGCCATTCGCAGGACGCCTCAACGCGTCGCTCACGATGGCAGAGCTGCGTGCGTGGCAGGTCGATCGCCGGTCGCGAGCAGTCCGCACCTCACCGCTGCACCATCTCCGAACTCGCCAAGTGCAGCGCATGTGCTGATCCGACTCAATGCGCGACGCCGAGATAGGCGTCGATGACCTTCTGGTTGCGCCTGCACCTCGTCCGGCGTGCCGTCGGCGATCTTCTGGCCGTAGTCGAGCACGACGACGCGGTCCGAGAGATCCATGACCACGCCCATGTCGTGCTCGATCAGCGCGATGGTGGTGCCGAGCTGGTCGTTGACCGTCGAGGATGAAGCGGCTCATGTCCTGCTTCTCCTCGAGGTTCATGCCGGCCATCGGCTCGTCGAGCAGCAGCAGCTCCGGCTCCATGGCGAGCGCGCGGCCGAGCTCGACGCGCTTCTGCAGGCCGTAGGGCAGCTTGCCGACCGGCGTCTTGCGGATGTGCTGGATCTCGAGGAAGTCGATGATCTTCTCGACCACCTCGCGGTGCGCGGATCTCCTCGTTCTGCGCCGGGCCCCAGTCGCAGCGCCTGCCAGAGCATGCCGCGCTGCATCTTCAGCGTGCGCCCGGTCATGATGTTGTCGAGCGTCGACATGCCCTTGAACAGGGCGACGTTCTGGAAGGTGCGCGCGATGCCCTGGCTGGCGGCCACGTAGGGGCGCATCTCGCTGCGCGCTTCTGGCCCTTGAAGGTGATCGTGCCTTCCTGCGGATGGTAGAAGCCGTTGATGACGTTGAGCATCGACGTCTTGCCGGCGCCGTTCGGGCCGATGATGGCGCGGATCTCGCCCTTCCTGATGTCGAACGAGACGTCGCTGATCGCCTTGACGCCGCCGAACGACAGCGACACGTTCTCGACCGTCAGCACGACGTCGCCGATGCTGCGCGCGCCGGCGGCCGACCGGCGCGGGCGCAGCGGCAGCCGGTGGCGACGGTGAGCGTGCATGTTCATTCCGCGGCCTCCTTCACGGCGTCGCTGCGGCGCGCGGATACGGTCTTCATGTCGATGATCCGCATGTCGCCCTCGATCTTGCCCTTGCGGCCGTCCTCGAAGGTGACCTCGATCGCGATGTGCGCCGTGCTTCGAGCCGTCGTAGAGCGCCTTGATCAGCGGCGCGTAGCGGTCGGCGATGAAGCGCGCGGCGCACCTTCTGCGTGCGCGTCAGCTCGCCGTCGTCGGCGTCGAGCTCCTTGTGCAGGATCAGGAAGCGCCGGATCTGCGAGCCGGCCACCATGCGCGCTCGGCCGCGAGCGCCTGGTTCAGCTCGTCGACGCGCCGCTCGATCATCTCGTAGACCTCGGGGTGGGCGGCCAGCTCCTGGTAGCTGCGCGTAGATGACGTTGTTGCGCTCGGCCCAGTTGCCGACCGACGGTCAGGTCGATGTTGATGAACGCCGTGACGTAGTCGCGGCCATGGCCGAACGCCACCGCCTCCTTGATCTCGGGAAAGAACTTGATGCGGTTCTCGAGGTACTTCGGCGCGAACAGCGCGCCGTCGTTGAGCCGGCCGACGTCCTTGGCGCGGTCGATGATGCGCAGGTGGCCGCGGCTGTCGATGAAGCCGGCGTCGCCCGTGTGCACCCAGCCGTCCGGCGTCTTGGTCGCGGCCGTCGCCTCGTCGTTCTTGTAGTACTTGAGGAACACGCCCGGGCTCTTGAACAGCACCTCGCCGGTCTGTCGGCGATCTTGATCTCGACGCCGGGCCCGGGCTTGCCGACCGTCTCGGGATAGACCTCGCCGTCGGGCTGCAGCGTGATGAAGACGCTGGCTTCGGTCTGCCCGTAGAGCTGCTTCAGGTTGATGCCGAGCGCCGCGGTAGAACGAGAACAGCTCCGGCCCGATCGCCTCGCCCGCCGTATAGGCGACGCGCAGATTGGAGAAGCCCATGCGGTTGCGCAGCGGCGCATAGACCAGCATGTCGCCGAGCCAGTAGAGCAGCGCGGTCCCTGAACGGCACCGGCTTGCCGTCGAGGATCTTCTCGCCGGACGCGCCGCGCGACGTCCATGAAGTAGTCGAACATGCGCCTTCTTGAGCGCGGCCGGCGTCCTCCATGCGCACCGTGATCTGCGTCAGCATGGTCTCGAACACGCGCGGCGGCGCGAAGAAGTAGGTCGGCGCCGATCTCGCGGCGGTCCTCGATCGCCGTCTCCGGGCTTTCCGGGCAGGCGACGCAGAGCCGCCGGCGTAGGCCTGGCCGTAGGAGAAGATGTGGTCGCCGACCCAGGCCATCGGCAGGTAGGCGATCATCGTGTCGTCGGGCGTGAAGTGGTCGAACAGGTTGGCGTTGCTGGCCGGAGACGACGACGTTGTCGTGGGTCAGCATCACGCCCTTCGGCTGGCCGGTGGTGCCCGAGGTGTAGAGCATGACGCTGACGTCGGAGCCCTTGCCCGCGGCGATCTCGGCCGAGCCACGCGTCGGCTCGCGCCGGATTGGCCTCGAGCTCGTCGCGGCCGAGCGTCCTGCACGCGCTCGATAGCTGTGCAGGTGCGTCGCGGTCGTAGTCCTGCAGGCCGCGCGTCGTCGTCGTAGACGATCGTCTCGCAGGGTCGGCACGCGGTCGGCGATCGACAGCAGCTTGTCGACCTGCTCCTGGTCCTCGACGATGGCGAACTTCACCTCGGCGTGGGCGAGCACGTAGGCCATCTCGTCGGCGACCGAGTCCTGGTAGACCGGCACCGGGATGGCGCCGAGGCTCTGGGCGGCGCAGAACGTCCAGTAGAGGCGCGGGCGGTTGTCGCCGATGATGGCGACCGTGTCGCCGCGCTCGAGGCCGAGCTTGTGCAGGCCGAGGGCGAGCGCGCGGATCTCGTCGCGCACCTGCGCCCCAGGTCCAGGTCTGCCAGATGCCGAGATCCTTCTCGCGCAAGGCGGGCCGACCGGCGTGCGCTCGGCATTGCGCAGCAACAGCTTCGGGATGGTATCGGGCTCGCCCGCGGCGGTCGTGGCAGATGCTGTGATCGTCGCGCTCACTCGTCGCTATCCTTGCCAAGGGTTGCGTGGCATGCCCACGCGGCTACCCGTCACCGAAGCTGCAGCTTCCGGCGGCCAGCCGTCGTTCAGATCGCCCGCTGTGATGTGGTCATATCGACCCGACCCGCAATCCGCAAATCCCCTTTAGTTGAAGACGCGGTGCTGGTGCGCTCGACGCGCCGTATTCGCCGGACCCCGTGTTGTATCAGCGCGACGCCTGCAGCCCAACGGGCGCAGCGGCGCCGATCTGATCGACGTCAGCTCGGCGGTAGCCCGCCGGCTGCAGCGTTGCCTGACGCGGGCCATCACTGGCAGGCTACGGTTTCGCCGCCTCCTTGGCGATGCGGTCCATGAGCCTGTTGATCTCCTCCAACGCCTTGGCGCCGCGACCGTCGACATTGACCTTGCGATAGCCGACCACGACTTCCTTGGTGGTTGCGGCCCGCTGATAGATGAACATCACATAAGGGCATTGCGACATGTTGGCGGGTCGGCCTCCATCATCGCGCGCGACAGCTTGGCCGAACAGAACGATGAAGAACTCGGCGTGCTTGTAGATCGGCTGATTGGAGCCGACGTCGGGCCCGGTCCGCTGCAGCATGGCGGCGATATTGCCGATATAGTCGACCTTGAGCCCTTCCTTGATGATGGCGTCCTCGAGATCGGCGCGCACGTCCTCGTAGGCCGAGCCCGTGCGCGTGTAGGTGACGGATCGGTGGCAGCGGCCGCTCCAGGCGCCACGGCCAACGCAAGGAGGATCGGCCAGTAGGGCTGCACGGCGTCAAACTGGCGAGTCATGAGGCATCTCCTGATCGTCTGTTCGTGTGCCAAATGCCTCTGTGCCATCACTGGCGCGCATCGTAGCGATCGTCCTGTCGCATCCGATCAATCGACTTTCGGCGCCGTCTTGTTGTCGGGCGTCACGTCGAGCACGCGCGCGCGATTGAGCACCGTCGCCGCGTCCTTGCGGCAGTCCTTCATGCAGGGCTTGCGGTTCCAGAAGTGCTTCTCGGCGACCTCGCGGTCGTCGTCGTAGAAGTCGTCGGCGTTCGGCATCTTGATCGATGGCGAAATTCTTCTGGTTGAGCTCGAAATTCGGATCCTTGATGACCTCGTTGAGGTGCAGCAGTAGGCGGTCAGCGCATAGAGCTCGTCGTTGGTCAGCGACTGCGCATTGCCGAACGGCATGGCGCGCTTGATGTAGTCGAACAGCGTCGAGGCGTGCCGGCCAGAACGAGCCGACCGTCTTGTCGGGCCGGTCGTGCTTCAAGCGTGCCGTGCCCGCCGGCCAGCACCGGCCAGCGGTCCTTGCCCTCGCCGAACTCGCCATGGCAGGCGGCGCACTGCGCGATGAAAGACTCCTCGCCCTGCTTGACGCGTGCCCTTGCCGGGCGGCAGGCCCTGGCCGTCGGGCCGCACGTCGATGTCCCAGGCTGTGATCTCGGCCGGCGTCGCCTCGCGGCCGATGCCGAGCTTCTGCGCGGCTCGGCGGCGGCATGCGACGGCCAAGCGCGAGGCCAAGCAGCGATGCGCGCGACGGCAGCCAGCTCAGGCGATCTCGACATTCTCGGTCTCCCCGTTGGCGCGCACCAGCCAGGTCTGGATGCCGTTGTTGTGGTAGATCGAGTTGACGCCGCGCACCTTGCGCAGCTCGTCCTTGGTCGGCTGCACGTAGCCGGTCGCGTCGTGCGCGCGCGACTGGATCATCAGCTCCTGGCCCTGCCAGTCGAAGTCGACGTAGAAGCGCGTCAGCGACTTGTCGAGCACGAGGCCGTCGATGCGCGCCTCCTGCCAGTTGCGGCCGCCGTCGAGCGTGACGTCGACGCGGGTGATCGTGCCGCGGCCCGACCAGGCGAGCCCGGACAGCACGTTGCGGCCCTTGTGCCGCAGCGGCGCTTCCGGCGACGGGTTGGTCACGACCGACTTGGCGTCCATGACGAAGGTGAAGCGGCGCGAGCGGCCGTCGGCCATCAGGTCGGTGTACTTCGACGTCTCCTCGCGCGCGAGCCACGGCTGGTCGCCGACCTCGATGCGGCGCAGCCACTTGACCCAGAGATTGCCTTCCCAGCCCGGCACGACGAGGCGCAGCGGATAGCCCTGCTCGGTGCGCAGCGCCTCGCCGTTCATCTTGAAGGCGACGCAGGCAGTCTTCGAGCGCCTTCTCGAGCGGCAGCGAGCGGTTCATGCCGGCCGAATCGGCGCCCTCGACCATGCAGCCACTTGGCGTTCGGCTTGACGCCGGCCTCGTCCAGCACGTCCTTCAGCAGCACGCCGGTGTACATGACGTTGTGCACCATGCCGTGCGTGAACTGGCAGCCGTTGAGCTGCGCGCCGCGCCACTCCATGCCGGAGTTCGCCGCGCACTCGAGGAAGTGGATGCGGTTGACGCGCGGGAACCGCTTGATGTCGTCCATCGTGAACATCAGCGGCTTGTCGACGAGGCCGTGGATCATCAGGCGGTGATCGAGCGGATTGATCTCGGCGGCGCCGCCATGATGGCGCTCGAAGCACAGGCCGTTCGGCGTGATGATGCCGTCGAGCTCGTGCAGCGGCGTGAAGTTGACCGAGCTTTCGCGCGAGGCGGTCAGCCACTCGACGTCGCGGCGCACGACGTGCTTCTCGAACTTCGACGGCTTGCCGTAGGGGTGCGCCGCGACGCCGTCGCCGAGCACCTTCGACCAGTCGGGCACGTTCGGCGGCAGGTTCTTCGGATTGCTCTTGACGACGGCCGCGGCAGCCTTCTGCCTGCGCCAGCGCCGCGCCGCGCGCCCGCCAGCGGCGAGCCCGCCGGCAATCGCGCCCTTGAGAAAGCGCCGGCGGCCGCTCGATGCCGCGCCTGCATTGTCGTCTGCGCTCGATCGCTCATGGCATCGTCGTCACTCGCAGTGCCGCGTCGCACGCGTCGATCGCCGGCTCAGATGCCGATGACCTTGACCGCGCCGCTCTCGGCTTGCGCGTCGACGGTCTTCTCGGCTTCGATGTGCTTGGCGACCACGTCCCAGATCGGCGGGCCTTCGGTGCCTTGATTGACGCTGGCCCAGCCGGCGACGACGTAGTCCTTGGCCGCGTCGATCGGCGTGCCCGACTTCGAGCAGCGTCATGTCGGAGATGCGGCTGGCCGATCGGCTTGGCGATGTCGATGGTGTAGCCGAGCCCGCCGGTGCGGACCATGTCGCCGCCCTGCTGGTAGTAGGGATCGGGATTGAAGATGTTGTCGGCGACGTCCTCGAGGATCTCCTTGAGCCGCGCGCCGGTCATCGTCATGCGGTAGCAGGCCGGATAGCTCATCGCCGTGGCGTTGGTGATGTCCTCGAAGGTGATGTCCTGGCCGGGCAGCAGGCTCGTGCCCCAGCGGATGCCCGGCGACAGCGCGATCTCGGCGTCGCGCTGCTCCAGCATCGCGTCGCAGATCACGTCGTCGAGCGTGCCGTTGAAGTTGCCGCGCCGGTAGAGCAGCGACGTCGGTCTTGCCGAGCACGCGCGCCAGATCCTTGGCGTAGCGGCGCGCGATGCTTGGCGATCACGCGCCGCCATCTCGGCATCGGGCTGTGATGGCGTCGGAGAAGACCGGGATCAGCCGGTAGCGGAAGCCCTTGATCTCCTTGCCCTGCACGTCGAGATCGAGCCGCGAGACGAACTTGCCGTTGCGAGCCGGTGGCGACGATCAGCGTCTTGCCGACCTTGCGTCACCTCGGGCACCGCGTCGTGCGTGTGGCCGGAGAGGATCACGTCGATGCCCTGTGACGACGCGCGCCAGCTTGCGGTCGACATCGAAGCCGTTGTGCGACAGCAGCACGACGAGATCGGCGCCCGCCGCGCGGACCGCGTCGACCTCCTTCTGCATGCTCGGCTTCGCGGATGCCGAACGTCCACTTCGGAATCATCCAGCGCGGATTGGCGATCGGCGTGAACGGGAAGCGCCTGGCCGATGACGGCGATCTTGACGCCGCCGCGCTCGAACATCTTGTGCGGCGGGAAGACGCGGATCCTCGAACTCGCTGTCGCGGATGTTCTGGGCCAGGAACGGGAAGCCGAGCTTGTCGACGATCTCCTTGACGCGCGCCTCGCCGAGCGTGAACTCCCAGTGGCCGGTCATGGCGTCGGGCTTGCAGCAGGGCCATGACGTCGACCATGTCCTGGCCCTTGCGTCTGCAGCGACGTCCAGCTGTTGGTCCAGGTGTCGCCGCCGTCGAGCAGCAGCACTCGTCCGCCGCGCTCGGCGCGGATCGCCTTGACGACGCGTCGCGATGCGATCGAGCCCGCCCATGCGGCCGTAGTCTTCGGCGAGTTCGGCGAAATCGTCGTAGGTCAGCGCGTAGGCCGTCGGCCGATTTCGCCGCGAGCTTGAAGGCCTTGAGGAACTCGTCGCCGGTGATGTGCGGCACGAGGCCCTTGGCTTCGCCGACGCCGATGTTGACCGACGGCTCGCGGAAATGGAGCGGCACGAGCTGCCCGTGCATGTCGGTCAGGTGCACCAGCGTGACATTGCCGAGCGGCTCGAAGCGCAGCAGGTCGGCCTGCGTCAGCCGTCCCTGGGCGGCGAGCCGGCCGAGCGGCCAGCCCCGCTGCCGGCAGCGAGGCCGCTGCGGCGGCGGCCGTCAGGAAATCGCGGCGCGTGATCATGCGACGACTCGCCGGCATCGTGCGTCGCACTCATGCCGCCATCCGCGGACGAAGCTCGCAGCACGTGCGCTCGATCAAGTCGGGCTGCAGACGCTCGGACTGCGACGCCGACTGGCCGTCAGCCGACGGTGACCTTCTGCTCGGCCTTGTAGACGGAGCCGTCGTCGTCGGTCCAAGTGAACACGAACGTGCCGGTCTCCGGCACCCTGACGAAGAACGACTGGTAGGGATTGGCCGAGATGGCCGGGTGCCAGTCGGCGCTCAGGATCTCCTTGCCGTTGAAGGTGGCCGTGAACTGCTTGATGATCTTGCGCGGGATGATCTTGCCGGCCGCGTCCTTGCGCTGGCCGCTTTCCATCTCGTGGCTGATCAGCGTCTTGACTTCGATGACTTCGCCGGCCTTGGCGGTGGCGGGCATGCGGACGCGGGGGGTGGGTTTCGGTGCTGCCATGGTGCATACCTCGAATGTGGAATGTCGAAGCAGGCGTCGCGGGACCGACGGCCTCAGCCGCCGCAGCCGCCGATCGTCACCTTGACCTCCTTGCGCGCCGTGTAGATCTCGCCGTTCGACATCTCGGCGACGGCGACGATGTCCTGCGTCTTGGCGAGGCGGATGCGGATCGCGGCGGCGGCCTTCGGCGCCATCGGCGTGAAGTGGAAAGCTGGCGACGCCGAGGTTCGGATTGCCCTCGGCGAAGAAGTGCACCGCCTTGACGTAGTCCTTCTCGGTCATCGGGCTCTCGACCTCGAAGTTCAGCGGCACGACGAGGCCGTTCTCGGCGATCGACGGCAGGTCGAGCTTGATCTTGCCCGGCGATCAGCTTCTTGTCGCCGAACAGCTTCTTGATCTCGGCCGCGACCTTCTCCGGCGTCGCCGACGCGCAACGCCGGGCAGCGGCACCAGCGCGGCCGCGCACCGGCGCCGCGAGGCCCAGCACGTCGCGGCGCGATCGGCTTGTCGCTGAGTGATCGTCATCCCTGTCTCCTCCTCGGCCGGCTGATCGCTTGCCGGTCGCAGCATCGTCGCGCTCTATCGGCGCGTTGCATCAATACATATGAAAAATATAATATGTCAATATGATGCTTGCGATGCAGTGCGATGCAGCGGTCTACATTGCCGTCTGCACGCGTCATCAAGCGCGCGGCACAGCGATAATGCTGCGCTAGCCACATGGGGAGGCTCACAGTGCGGAAGTGCGAGGATGCCGTTCGCAGCCGTTGCTCGGCGCGACTGCGTCGCTCGGCGGCGCGCTGCATGCGCAGGCGCACCGATGCCGAGAAGGAGATCGAGCGCTACCGCGCGATGATCAGCGATCCGATGTCGAACCCGGGCTTCCTCAATGTCGATCGCGGCGAGGTGCTCTGGAAGACGCCGCGCGGCGCGAAGAACGTCATCCTCGAGCAGTGCGATCTCGGCGAGGGGCCGGGCAAGCTCGAGGGCGCCTACGCCAAGCTGCCGCGCTATTTCAAGGACGCCGACCGCGTCATGGATCTCGAGCAGCGGCTGCATGTGGTGCATGCAGAACGCTGCAGGGCCTCGACACCGCGGACGTGGTCAAGCGCCGCTTCGGCGGCCCGGGCCGCACGTCCGACATGGAGGATCTCGTCGCCTTCATCGCCAACAAGTCGAGCGGCATGAAGCTCGCGGTGCCCGTCGATGCATCCCAAGGAGCAGGAGATGTACGCCGTCGGCGAGGCGATGTTCTTCCGCCGCGGCGGCCAGTGGGATTTCTCCTGCGCCACCTGCCACGCGGAAGAGGGCAAGCGCATCCGCCTGCAAGGGCTGCCGAACCTCTCGCAAGCCCGGCAAGGCCGTGCAGGAGACGATGGGCATCGTGGCCGACCTATCGCGTCTCGCAGAGCCAGGTGCGCACGATGCAGCATCGGCTGTGGGACTGCTATCGCCAGATGCGCTGGCCGGCAGCCCGACTATCTCGCCGACGGCCTGACGGCACTGACCTCTATCTGAACAAGCAATGCCGAGGGCGCGACCGATCAACGTGCCCTCGATCAAGCGCTGAGCAGAGGAGATCGAACACCATGCGAATGCTCGTGTATCGCCGCTGGCAGCCGCTGATCTCGCCGGCCTCGCCGTGGCGCCGAAGCGCAGCAGCGCAAAGATCGATGCCGCCATCGTCGATCAGGTACATCAAGGACACCTTCAAGAGGCGCGCCGGCCGAATGGCAGGCCCGCATCGAGCCGGACGAGGCGCAGCGCATCTGCTCCGCGATCGCACGCTGAAGCTCACGCCGGAGGCCGAGAAGAGGCTGATCGACGACGGCCAAGGCCGTCGATCGTCTATCCGGCCGACGGCAAGGTGATCGGCGACTGGAAGAAGGGCCAGCAGCTCGCCCAGCGCGGCACCGGCGGCCAGTTCAGCGATCAAGCCCGGCAGTCCGATCGGCGGCAACTGCTATGCCTGCCACCAGCTGTCGAAGGCGGAGCTGAGCTTCGGCACGCTCGGGCCATCGCTCATCGAGTACGGCAAGATCCGCAAGTTCAAGCCCGAGGAGGCGAAGGCTGCCTACGCCAAGATCTACAACGCGCAGGCCGTGCAGCCGTGCTCGAACATGCCGCGCTTCGGGCACAACAAGTTCCTGTCCGAGCAGCAGATCAAGGACCTGACGGCCTACCTGTTCGATCCCGAAAGCCCGGTGAACCAGTAGGCGACCTGATGCCGGCCAAGCGCGCTGCCGCGTACGTCGTGACCTTGCTGGCGTTGACGCTGGCGAGCGTCAGCGCCGCCATGCCGGCAGTCGCCGCGGAGCTGCTGATGTTGAGGAGCCGGGCTGCCCGTGGTGCGAGCGGTGGCACAAGGAGGTCGGCCCCGGCTACCCGAAATCGGCCGAAGGGCAGCGCGCGCCGCTGCGCCAGGTCGACATCGGTGCGGTCAGGACCTTGGGCCTGAGGCTCGAGGCTCCGGTCACGGTGTCGCCGACCTTCATCCTGATCGACGGCGGGCGCGAGATTGGCCGCATCGTCGGCTACCCCGGCGCCGATTTCTTCTGGGGGCTCGTCGCCGAGCTGATCGCCAGGCTCGATCAGCGACCGAAGGGGGCGTCGGCCGGCGGCATTCATTTCTCGCCGCTGAATGTCGTTCGGGTCATCGCAGGAGACCCGACAGCCACGGCGACCCCCATTGTTTGGTCTCGCACATGCCTGACCCGGCGCGACGCGAGACCGAGCCACGCGCCGAGCACGACATGAGCAAGAGCATCGCGCAAGAGATCGAGGCCGTTGTCGAGGACGACCGGGAAATGTCGCCTGAGCTGCACAGCCTGATGCAGAAGGCACGCAAGGCCAGTGATTTTCTGAAAGCGCTGGCGCACGAGAACCGCCTCGTCATCCTCTGCCTGCTGTCGGAGCGGGAACGCTCGGTGACCGAGCTCGAGCAGTTGCTGGCGCTCGGCCAGGCGACGGTCTCGCAGCAATTGGCGCGCCTGCGCCACGAGGGGCTGGTCGAGACACGGCGCGACGGGCGCGCGGTCTACTACAGCCTCGCCGACGAGACGACCAAGCGCTTCATCCTGGCGATCTATGACAAGTTCTGCCGGCCGGGCGCTTGACTGGACGCGCCGCGGGCTGATTGGGGTCAACTCAAGGATTGCCCCGATCCGCCCCTTCGTGCGGTGGGCAGCGACCGGAGCAGCCTCATGGAGTCGAACCCGGGTCGCCCCCTTCCCCCAAGTCTTCCCGAGCCGCCAGCTCAAACAAGCCGCCACCTGATGCGGTCAGTGGCGGCTTGCATTACTGTCACGCTGATTGCCGATTGAGCCCGGTGGCATTGGCAACGGCCGCGCGCCGGCAAGAAATTGGAAACAGGCGCAGCCTTCGTGGCAATCATAACTGGCGCTTACGGCGCCGGCACGGCCACACGGTTGCCCGGAACGACTTGCGGCTGGTAGGCGAAAACTTCGCGGCTGTGTGGGCTGACGACCACCTTGACCCAATTCACGTCGTTGTTGCCGTTGGCCGCATTGTTGCCATACGTTTCCACACGCGTGAAGTTCTCGACGCGGCGCCCCTGGGCGTCCAGAAGCGGCTTGTCGACGCGAAAGTAGTGCAAGTCGCCGTGCACGTAGGCCACGGGCTTGCCGAAGGCGATCACCTCGTCGCGAAGCGCCAGGAGGTAGTCCTTGTAGCCGTCCGGGCTCGTCGTCTCGGCAAGCGTCCTTGGATCACGCAGAGGCGCCCGTGTCGGATCGCTCAAGTCCCAACCGGGGTTTGCCTGTGCGATCAGCATGACGGCCACCGAATGCCGGGCGCCCGCCTCGCTGAAGGTTTCCATCAGCCACACGATGTTCGCCCGATTGCGAGCTTCCCATTCTTGCGGATCGGGAGCCGTGTCGCACAAGTTGTTGCAAGATCCCGCGACGTTCAGCGTTGCATAGGTCACGCCGCCAACCGTCCAGCGCCGGTTCTCGACGCAGGGAACTGGACTGTTGACACCAAGGCACAGCGGCTCGGTCTGCACGTCCTGGTGCAGCTTGCGCTTGCCGAGCGAGAAGGCGGTGCTGAAGAACAGGCTCCGCTCGAAATCGAGCCGCTCGCGCGACGGGAAGCTTCCGTTTGCGGGGCGGTCGCAATCCGTCCAGTCGTTGTCGCCCGGCGTGAAGATCGCCGGCGCCCGCAGCGAGTTGAAGAAGCCGAGTGCCTGCAGATACAGAGCGTTGCTGCACGTGGTTGGCGTCACCGACCCCGGTGTGCCACTGCCAGCCTTGAGGTCACCGTTGTGGACCGTGAACTTAAGATCCTGCTTGTTCATGTCGGCGATCAGGTTCGGTACACCCGTCCGCGCCTGCTCGTCCGAGTACGGCAGGTCGCCCCAGAGTCCAATCGCGTAGGAGCTGTCGCGATCATGGGCAACGGCCAAGCCGCTAATGGCAAGTGCAATCGCCAATGCCGTAGCAGCCGACAGGAAGACTTTTCTGCGCATGGTCATGGATCTGCCTCCGTTGTTTTCAAAGTCTCGCCTCGAGATGAGATGCTGCAGCAACGCGGATTTCCCTACGGGGGTTGAATGACGGCGGTGTGAATTCTTGCTTCTCGATATTTGCCCTGTTTGCAACTGCGGACAGCAGCCCATCTGCCTTGGCTCGCACCCCGCCGCGATCGCGGCATGAGAGCTCAGGCGACATGGACCCGACGGCTCGCGCAGGTCTGGTCGACGGATGCTCCTCCACCGCGTGCATCAACGCGCCGCTCATCGCCGTGCCATGGCCGCGAGCCATGAACCGTGAGCCATGACCGTTGCAATCTCCAACCAAGCGGCCATACTTTCAGCCGAGCACGCCGGCCACCGGTCGGCGCAGCACTGTGACGGGGACCGCGCCATGAAGATCGGTGTGCCGAAGGAGCGCCGTCGTCCTCGTCAACCTCGTCGTCAACCTCGTCGTCAGCCTCGTCCACGACATCGTCCGCGTCCGCCTCGTCGTCGAGGAGTTCCTCCTCGGGTGTCTCGTCGTCGGGCGTCTCGTCGTCGGGCTCAGGGCGAAGATCGTTCACGGCGGCCATCCTTGTCAGATCGGCCACGGTGCGGATTCGGAGATCGCGGCGGGTCAATCGGTATCGTTTCGCCGATGACCGACATGCCGACGCCCGACCGCAACCTCGCCATGGAACTCGTCCGAGTCACCGAGGCCGCGGCGCTGGCCGCCGCCCGCTGGGTGGGCGGCGGCGACAAGGACGGCGCCGACGGCGCCGCCGTCGACGCCATGCGCCACATGCTCACACGCGTGTCGATGAACGGCATCGTCATCATCGGCGAGGGCGAGAAGGACGAAGCGCCGATGCTCTACAACGGCGAGGTCGTCGGCGACGGCACCGGCTTCGAGTGCGACATCGCCGTCGACCCGATCGACGGCACCACGCTCACGGCCCTCGGCCGCGGCAACGCCATCGCCGTCATCGCCGTCAGCGAGCGCGGCACGATGTTCGACCCGGGCCCGTGCGTCTACATGGACAAGATCGCCGTCGGCCCCGAGGCCGCACGGCGTCATCGACATCAACGCAGTCGGTCACCGAGAACCTCCAGGCCGGTCGCCGAGGCCAAGGGCAGCAAGGTCCGCGACCTCACCGCCGTCATCCTCGACCGCGACGCGTCACGAGCGAGCTCATCGCCGAGGTCCGCGCCGCCGGCGCCCGCATCCGCCTCATCCCCGACGGCGACGTCGCCGGCGCCATCTCCACCGCCTGGCCCGACTCCGGCGCCGACATCATGTTCGGCATCGGCGGCACGCCCGAGGGCGTCATCGCCGCCGCCGCGCTCAAGTGCATGGGCGGCGACGATCCAGGGCAAGCTCTGGCCCCGCAACGACGACGAGCGCGACGCCGCGCTCGACGCCGGCTACGACCTCGACCAGGTGCTCACCACCGACATCCTGGTCGCCGGCGACAACTGCTTCTTCGCCGCCACCGGCATCACCGACGGCGAGCTGCTGAAGGGCGTGCACTACACGCAGCGCGGCGCCACGACGCAGTCGCTGGTCATGCGCTCACGGTCGGGCACGGTGCGCCTCATCGACGCCCAGCACCGCCCCGACAAGTTCACGCAGCCCGAGCCGACGCCCGTCCGACGTTTCGGCGTCGGCACGTTCGACCACGGCGAGGAGGTCGACGTCCGGAGGACCGGCTGTCAGTGGGCGGCTGCGGCGGCCGGCTGGCGCCGGCCACCTCGAGGCGCGTCTCGGCCCGCTTGAGCGCGGCCTTGGCGTCGACGTCCTCGGCATCGGCCTTGAGCGCCTCCTCGGCGCGTGCCTTCGCGGCCTGCGCCCGGGGCACGTCGATGTCGTCGGCCAGCTCGCACACGTCGGAGAGGATCGTCACCTTGTCGTTCGGACACCTCGACGAAGCCCTGATGCACGGCGATCGACCTCGGTCGCCGTCCTCGAGGATGACCCGCGACCGGGTGCGTCTGCAGCACGCCGATGAACGGCACGTGGCCCGGCAGGAACGCGATGTCGCCGGTCGACGGTGCGCGCGACGACCATCTTGGCCTCGCCCGAGTAGGCGATCCGCTCCGGGCGAGACGAGCTCGACCTGCAGGCGGCATCAGGCGGTCTTCTCCAGCTCCTTGGCCTTGCGGATCGACGTCGTCGGCGCCGCCGACGTTGTAGAACGCCTGCTCGGGCAGGTGGTCCAGGTCGCCGTTGACGAGCATCTCGAAGCTGTCGACGGTCTCGTCGACCGGCGTGAAGATGCCGGGCAGGCCGGTGAAGACCTCGGCGACGAACATCGGCTGGGCCAGGAACTTCTGCACCTTGCGGGCCCGGTCGACGGTGATGCGGTCCTCCTCGGACAGCTCGTCGAGGCCGAGGATGGCGATGATGTCCTGCAGCTCCTTGTAGCGCTGCAGCATCTCCTGCGACGCGACGGGCGACGCGGTAGTGGCGCTCGCCGACGACCTCGGGAGCGAGGATCGTCGAGGTCGAGGCCAGCGGGTCCACCGCCGGGTAGATGCCGAGCGCCGCGATGTCACGGCTGAGCTCGGTGGTGCCGTCGAAGTGGGTGAACGACGTGAACGGCGCCGGGTCGGTGTAGTCGTCGGCGGGCACGTACACGGCCTGCAGCGAGGTGATCGACTGGCCGCCGGTCGAGGTGATGCGCTCCTGGAGCTCGCCCATCTCGTCGGCGAGGGTGGGCTGGTAGCCCACGGCCGAGGGCATGCGGCCGAGCAGCGTCGACACCTCGGAGCCGGCCTGGGTGAAGCGGAAGATGTTGTCGATGAACAGCAGCACGTCCTGGCCCTGCACGTCGCGGAAGTACTCGGCCATCGTGAGCGCCGACGAGCGCGACGCGGAGGCGCACGCCCGGCGGCTCGTCCATCTGGCCGAAGGTCAGCGCGGCCTTGGTCGAGCACCGACTGGTCGGCGCCGCCCATCATCGTCTCGCCCATCTCGATGAAGAGGTCGGTGCCCTCACGGGTGCGCTCGCCCACACCGGCGAACACCGACACACCACCGTGGTTCGAGGCCACACGGTTGATCATCTCGGTGATGAGCACGGTCTTGCCCACGCCGGCGCCGCCGAACAGGCCGATCTTGCCGCCCTGCAGGTACGGGGTGAGCAGGTCGAGGACCTTGATGCCGGTCTCGAACATCTGCGCCTTCGGCTCGAGCGAGTCGAACGCCGGCGCCGGGCGGTGGATGTCCCAGCGCTCGGTGATCGTCGAGGCTGTCGGCCGGCACGTCGAGCGGCTCGCCGATCACGTTGAACACGTGGCCGAGCGTGACGTCGCCGACGGGCACCGTAGATGCCGCGGCCGGTGTTGCGCACGACGGTGCCGCGGCGCGAGGCCGTCGGTCGGCTTCATGCGAGATGGCCCGCACCCGGTTGTCGCCGATCTGCTGGGCGACCTCGGCCGTCACCACGATCGTCCTCGCCGTCCGAGCGTGATCGTGAACTCGAGCGCGTGGTTGATCTCGGGCAGCGCGTCGGGCGGGAACTCGACGTCGACCACCGGGCCGGCGATGGCGACGATGCGGCCGTCCTTGAGTGTCGGGTGTCGGTGACCGTCATGGTGCTGTCGTGCTCCTGTGATCGAGTGGCTGGCAGGTGACGAGCGTCGCTCGGTGCGGGTCGTGGGCGAATGTGCCGCAGGCGGTCCGAGCGGCGGGAACGGATCGGGATCGAGGTGGTCGAGGAGGAGGTCCTCGTCGGACGCCCTTGTCGGCCGACGAGGGCCTCGGCGCCGCCGATGATCTCCATGATCTCGGTGGTGATGGCGTCCTGGCGGGCCTGGTTCATCTTGCGGCTGCAGCTTGATGATGAGCTCCTCGGCGTTGTCGGTGGCCGACTTCATGGCCCGCTGACGGCTGGCGTGCTCGGAGGCCGCGGCGTCGAGCAGCGCCGCGAACAGCCGGCTCTCGACGTAGCGGGGCAGCAGCGACTCGAGCACCGCGTCGGGCGACGGCTCGAACTCGAACTGCGGCGCTCGGGCCCGACGAGCGCCGGCGGCCTCGGCGTCGGCGTCGCTCGGTCTCGAGCGGCAGGAACCGGCGCACGACGACCTGCTGGGTGCCCATCGAGATGAACTGGGTGTACACCAGCTCGATGACGTCGACGTCGCCGTCGAACAGCTCGGCGACCGCGGCGGCGATCGTCGCGGGCGTCCTCGTAGGTGGGCTTGTCGCTCATGCCGCTGAACGCGCGCGTCGATGCGGTAGTCCGGAACCGGAAGTAGCCCTCGGCCTTCTGGCCGACGGTGACGAGCGCGTAGTCCTGGCCCTCGGCCTTGGCCGCGTGATCTCGCGCTCGGCGGCACGGATGACGTCGTGTTGTAGCGCGCCGGCCAGGCCGCGGTCCGAGCTGAGCACCACGATGCCGACCTTGCGGACCTCGCTCGGCCTGGCGCAGCAGCGGGTGGCTCGACCTCGGCGCCGCCGGCGGCGAGGTCGGCGATGACCTCGGTGATCTGCTCGCTGTAGGGGCGCGCGTCGTTGGCCGCGCTGCTGCGCCTTGACCACGCGGGTCGCGGCGATCAGCTCCATGGCGCGAGTGATCTTCTTCGTGTTCTGGATGCTGCCGATCCGGCGGCGCAGTACTCGTTCCTGTGCGCCCGGCATGTGGTCGTCCGCCTCGGTCGCTCGTCGTCGACGCGATCGGTCTCGTCCTCGGGAAGGTGCGATCGGCGCGGTGACCATCGGTGACGTCGGCGTCGGCTCGGCGTCGGCCGTCGGGCTCGGCGCCGGTGCGCGCCGACGGCGGCCGTCGAACTGCGTCGGCGAACGCCTTGATCGCCGGCCTCGAGCGCGTCCGTCGTCGACCTTGCCGGTCTCCTGGATCGATGCCGAGCAGGTCGCCGTGACGGGTGCGGAACCAGTCGAGCAGCTCGGCCTCGAAGCGCCGCACGTCGGTGATCGTCGACGCCGTCGAGGTAGCCGCGGGTGCCGGCGAACAGCACGACGACCTGCTCCTGCGACCGGCATCGGCTGAGCCGACGCCCTGCTTGAGCAGCTCGGTGAGGCGGTAGCCACGCTCGAGCTGGGCCTTCGACACGGCGTCGAGGTCGGAACCGAAGGCGGCGAACGCCTCGAGCTCACGGAACTGCTGCAGGTCGGACTTGAGCGTGCCGACGGCCGTCTTCATGGCCTTGATCTGGGCGGCCGAGCCCACGCGGGACACCGAGATGCCGACGTCGACGGCGGGGCGGACACCGGACTTGAACAGGTCGTCCTGCAGGAAGATCTGGCCGTCGGTGATCGAGATCACGTTGGTCGGGATGTAGGCCGAGACGTCGCCGGCCTTGGTCTCGATGATCGGCAGGGCGGTGAGCGAGCCGGCGCCGTGCTCGTCGGAGAGCTTGGCGGCACGCTCGAGCAGGCGGGAGTGCAGGTAGAACACGTCGCCGGGGTAGGCCTCGCGCCCCGGCGGGCGGCGCAGCAGCAGCGACACCTGGCGGTAGGCCTCGGCCTGCTTGGAGAGGTCGTCGTAGATCGACGAGCGCGTGGCTCGCCGTTCTCCATCCAGTGCTGGCCCATGGCGCAGCCGGCGTACGGGGCGAGGTACTTGAACGGCGCCGGGTCGGAGGCCGGGCGCCACCACGACGACGGTGTACTCGATGGCGCCGGCGGCCTCGAGGCGGGCGACGGTCTGCGCGACGGTCGAGGCCTTCTGGCCGATCGCGACGTAGATGCACTTCACGCCCAGGCCACGCTGGTTGATGATCGTGTCGATCGCGACGGTGGTCTTGCCGGTCTTGCGGTCGCCGATGATCAGCTCGCGCTGGCCACGGCCGACCGGGATGAGCGAGTCGATCGACTTGATGCCGGTCTGCATCGGCTCGTCCACGGGCTGGCGGCCGATGATGCCGGGCGCCTGGATCTCCATGCGGCGGCTGCTGCACGTTGGTGAGCGGGCCCTTGCCGTCGATGGGCTCGCCCAGCGTGTTGACGACACGGCCGAGCAGGCCGTCGCCGACGGGCACGAGAGGATCTCGCCGGTGGCCTTGACCGACTGGCCCTCCTCGATGTCGTCGACCTCGCCGAGCACCACGGCGCCGATCGAGTCCTCGTCGAGGTTGAGCGCCAGGCCCAGCGTGCCGGACTCGAACTCGAGCAGCTCGTTGACCGCGGCGTCGGGCAGGCCCGACACGCGGGCGATGCCGTCGCCGACCTCGACGACGCGGCCGACCTGGCCGACGCTCGACGTCGGGGGTGAACCCTCGAGGTTCTTGCTGGATCGCTGCGGTGATGTCGGCGGTGTTGATGGTCAGCTCGGCCATGTGTGGGTGTCTCCTGCGGCGTCGTACTGGGTTGCTGAGGTCGGAGTACGTGCGGCTCAGAACGCGTCGCGCAGCTGGTTGAGGCGGGTGCGGACGGAGCCGTCGAGCACGGAGTCGCCGATCTGGGTGACGATGCCGCCCATGACGGTCGGGTCGACGATGTTGCGGACGGTGACGTCGCGGCTCGGTCGGCGCCTCGAGCGCCGCGGCGAGCCGGGCCATCTGGTCGTCGGTGAGCGGCCACGGCCGAGCGGACCTCGGCGACGGCCTCGCCGCGGCTCGGCGGCCGAGCGCGCGCACGAGCTCGTCGGCGATCGTCGGCGAGGTCGGCGGTGCGGCCGGCGCCGACGATCATCGAGACGATCGCCGACGGTGGTCGGCGGCGCCTTGCCGCTCGAGCAGGTCCTCGACGATCTGCTGGCGGCGCGGCGACCGGCAGGTGCGGGTCGGTCGAGCGTGGAGCGCAGCTCGTCGGTGCCCTCGAGCGCCCGGGCGAAGCGGAACAGCTCGTCCTCGACCTCGGCGACGCTGCCTTCGGCGCGCGGCGATCGCCGAGCAGGGCGTCGGCGTAGGCGGTGATGTGGTTGTCGGTCATGTTCGTGCTCGTCGCTCGACGCTCAGTTGGATGCGCCGACCTGGCTGATGTAGCTGCTCGATCAGTCGCTGCTGCGTGGCGTCGTCGAGGTTGGACTCGACGACCCGCTCGGCGGCGCCGAGGGCGAGGCGGCTGACACCTCGCCGGCAGGTCGGCCTGCGGCCTGGCGACGGGTCGACGTCGAGGTCGGCCGCAGCACGCTCGCGGAGCGGCCACGGCGTCGGCGTCGGCCGTGGCCTCGAGGTCGGCCGTCAGCCGGTCCGCCGTCTGCGCGGGCCTCCTCGATGATGCGGGCCGCCTCGCTGTCGGAGTCGGCGAGGCGGCCTTGATGCGGTCACGCTCGGCCTCGGCCGCGGTGCGGGCCTCGGCGGCGGCGTCAGCTCGGCCTCGATGCGCTCGGTGCGGCCGAGCATCGCCTTCTTGATGAGCGGGCCGGCCTTCCACGACGAGGAGCCCGAACACGATGCGCGAAGGCGATCGTGCCCCAGATGACCTCGTTGAGGTCGTGCGGGCAGCCAGTAGCCGTTGGGCTCGTCTTCGGCTGCGAGGAGTGCCAGCAGTGATGGCTGTGCTCAACATCGTGATCTGCCTCAGCGCGTTCGCCGACGGACTGGTGCACGTAGCTGTCGACGATCGGACTGCGTTGGCCGTGGCGTCGAGCGTCGCGCTGGACGACCTTGCGAGCGGCGGCGACGGCGATGCCGGCGACCTCGCCGGTGCAGCTCGACCGAGCGCGCGGCGCGCTGCGGCGTCGAGCTCGGCCATGGCGGCCTGGCGCGCGCGGCGACCTCGGTCTCGACGACGCCGACGATCTCGGCCCGGCGTGCCTCGGCCGCGTGGCGGGCCTCCTCGACGATGCGGTTCGCCTCGACCCGGGCCTCGGCGAGCGTGGCCTCGTAGTCACGGCGGACCTGCTCGGCCTCGACCACGGCGCTTCTCGGCGGCCTCCTGGTCGGCCTGCGACCTGCTCGTGCGCGCTGGCGCATGGCCTTCTTGATCGGCGGCAGGCACACCGCCGCACATGAGGATCAGCAGCCGGAAGAACACGACCGCGCCCCAGAACAGCTCGTGGCTGTCCGGGAGGACGGGGTTGATCGTTTCTTTCCTCTCGGCACCCTCGGCAGCGAGGAGCGCTCAGCAGTGCCAACATGGCGTGCTCCTCGGAGATACGTCGGCGTCGGTGGACGGGACGGCTCGACGTGACGATCGGACGATGCTGCGCCGGATCGAGCGTCGATCAGACGAACTTCAGGAGGATGAAGACCACGAAGCCGATGAGGGCGAGCGCCTCGGTGAAGGCGATGCCGAGGAACATCGTGGTCTGGACCTGGCCGGCGGACTCGGGCTGGCGGGCCATGGCCTGCACGGCCTGGCCGACGAGGTAGCCGATGCCGATGCCGGGGCCGATGGCGCGCGAGGCCGTAGGCCATGCCGGCGCCGCTGCGCGCCGGCGATGCCTTCTGCTCGTCGGCGGTCGCCGTGGCGACCTCGGTCTGCTGGGCGACGGTCTGCGCGATGTGGCTGAGGGTGCTCATTGTTGTCTGGTTGGTCTCCTGTAGCGTCCGGCGGGTCGTGCCAGCCGATGTGGCTGGTGAAGATGGTTGGTCGGCTCGGGTGTTGCGGTCGGAGATCAGTGCGCCGGGTGGAGCGCCCCGCCGATGTACACGGCGGTGAGCAGGGTGAAGATGTACGCCTGCAGGAAGGCGACCATGAACTCGAAGCCGGTGAAGGCGACGAGCATGAAGAACGAGAACGGCCAGCGCCACGATCAGCAGGCTCGGCTGCCAGAGCGTGATGCGTCAGCACCGAGAAGGTGACCAGCAGGATGTGGCCCGCCAGCATGTTGGCGAAGAGACGGACGGCGAGGGAGAAGGGCCGGATGAGGAAGGTCGAGATGAGCTCGATCGGCGTCACCAGCGAGGTACAGCGCCTTGGGCACGCCCGGCGGGAAGAGCGCATCCTGAAGTAGCCGCAGGCCGTGGTGCTTCACGCCGACGCCGATGAACACAGCCCAGGCGGTGAGGGCGAGCATCAGCGGGTTGGCCATGCGGGCGTTGGCCGGCATGTGCGCGGTCGGGATGACCTCGAAGAGGTTGCAGATCAGGATGAAGAGGAACATCGAGATGCAGCAGCGGCAGGTAGCCCAGGCCCTCGGGGCCGATGGCGGGCAGGATGACCTGCTTCTCGACGAAGTCGATCGAGTCGTCTCGGTCACGGTTCTGCACGCCGGTGGGCACCAGGCGACTTCTTGTACTTCGACCCGGCGATCAGGAAGATCATGACCGGGAAGCCGAACGGCGAACATCGAGATGAACGCGATCTTGTTGAAGGCGAAGATCGTGCCTCGCCGAACCACGCGGGCCACTCGACGATGTTCTCGATGGGTGGGAACTTCGACCTCGTGCGAACACCGACTCTCCCTGTCTTCGCTCTTACGCGGCCTCAGCCGCGTGCTCGGTGGACGTCCGTGCGGACTTGGTGGTGGGCTTCAGGCCCGGGAACGCCAGCGACGCCGAGACGTAGCGGAGCTCCCAGAACAACAGACCCAGATGGGTCACGATCAAGGTGAGGCCGAGCGGCACCAGCTCGATCCAGCTGCGCGTCCCGGACGAGCATCACGGCGAGGAAGATGAGGCCGAGCCGGAGGATGTAGCCGAACGAGGGCGGCGCCGGCCATGAGGGCGAACGAGATGCGACCGGCGGCGGCTGCAGCATCCACGCGGCGAGCAGGAAGTTCACGGTGACGATGGCGAGCGCGTACGCCGACGAGATGACGCCGTCGGGGCCCCAGAGCCACCGATGACGACGATGAGCGGGATCATCCACATGGCGCGCTTGGCGATGTCGAGGGCGATCTCCATCGCGGGCGACGGGCCTTCGATCCGTCACGAGCGGGTTGGCCGGGGCGCTCACGAGACCCGCTCGCGACGGTGGCTGGTTCGGAGCGCAGGCGGTGGAGCGGTCGAGGCGTCCCGCCTCGGCGGCTTCGGCCTCGAGGCGCACGGGTGGCGGCGCGCTCGGCGTCGGCGGCGGCACGTTCGGCGCGGCGACCTCGGCGAGCGCAGCTCACGGGCGGCGCGGGCGGCGTCGGCACCTCGCCATGCGGAGCGGTAGCCGTAGTACAGCTTGACGCGGCGCCGGCAGGCCGAGCGCTGCGAAGCACGATGACGAGCAGCGGGCCGGTGCCGGCCTTGCCGTCGATCCACCAACCCAGCAGGCCGAGGATGATCGGCGACACGACGAGTTCGAACGAGCCATGGCGAGCTGTTGAGGCCCTGTTCAGTTCGCGCTTGTCGGTGACAGCCCGACTTCGAGATCGAGCCGGTGAGCTTGCGCAGCGCCTGGCTCATCAGCCGGGCCTGCAGGCCCGGCAGGCTGTCGCCCATTTCGCCTTCGAGCTCGGCCTTGGGGGTGAGGGCCGCGACCGAGTTGATGACCAGGATCTCGACCGCGCCGGACCGCACCAGGGTATCGGCGATCTCGAGTGCCTGCTCGCCGGTATCGGGCTGCGAGATCAGCAGCTCGGCGACGTTGACGCCGAGCTTCCTGGCATAGACCGGGTCGAGCGCATGCTCGGCGTCGATGAAGGCGCAAACGCCGCCATTCCTCTGCGCCTCGGCGACGACATGCAGCGCGAGCGTGGTCTTGCCGGAGCTTTCCGGACCATAGATCTCAACCACACGGCCCTTCGGCAGGCCGCCGATGCCAAGCGCAATGTCGAGCCCCAGCGACCCGGTCGATACCGCCTCCACGTCGATCTGGTGATCGTTGGCACCGAGCTTCATGATCGAGCCCTTGCCGAACTGCTTCTCGATATGGGCAAGCGCTGCTTCGAGCGCCCTATGCTTATCCATTTTGTCCCCTTCGACGACGCGGAGCTGTGGCGCGGTCATGTCAATCACCCTATGGCATGAGTTGCAGATCAGCAATTGACGGTAAATGTACTTGATTTGTTCTCGTTTGTCCAGCGCCATTTAAAGCATTGATCAGTCACGGAAATCAGCGGCGCGTTCTGGGGATGTTTCGGGGGGGGAAGAACACGTGGTGGGTCAGTTTGAAAGCTTCAGGACTTGCTTCTAATTCGATGAGTGACCAGAGCAAGTCGCTCTCGACGATGAAGGCATAAAGACACGGAGTCGTGGCACGCCAAGCTAAACTTGGGCGGATTTGATCAGGAACGGAGCCCGCTGATACCCAAGGGCCCCAAAGGCGAGAAGCACGCCGCCGACGTGATCGGC
This sequence comes from uncultured Alphaproteobacteria bacterium, assembly GCA_963741505.1. GTDB lineage: Bacteria > Pseudomonadota > Alphaproteobacteria > Rhizobiales > Hyphomicrobiaceae > JAKFWF01. The sequence goes on from CAVUIJ010000027.1 coordinate 42,843, forward strand.
AACGCCGTCAAGGTGATGCAGATCATTACTGGCGAGAAAGAAACGAGTAAACTGATGGCGGTACAGATAAGACGACCGTCAGCGCAGCGCAGTTTGAAGCCGCGTTGCGCCAATTTGACTACTGAGCGAAGGGCAGACATCACTGATAACGCTGCCCAATCATGATGAAATAAAGTCAACTCGTCTTTGTTCGCTTGCTCGTCGGGGAATAAAGTAGTGCGGCATCCACCGACATCTGCTCGGGCATTTCGGCCGTAGCTCTTTGTATTCCCATTTCATTGATCACCACAGCGACTCCGGGAGCTATTTGCTGAGCGGCTTGCTCCACTGCTGACCCAAAATTTCCCGGCATGATTCCAAAATTCGTCATTAAGACCCAGCGGCCTTCACGTACCCCTGCTTGCTTGATAAGCAGCTCAAGGAGTTCTTTGTTGCTGAACACGTATTGATTGATCTCAGGCATCCTAGACACTCGACTGAATGAATTTTTGGGCAGCACTTGTCGGATTGAACTGCACGACAGAATTGCTTGCCAGTTGCCGAAGGCCAAGATTTGGACCAGCACCGACTGCCTGAACGGAATGCTTTGCCGATGAACGTTCGCCAACATGCTCGGCAACACAACTCGTGATAAATTGATTTAGGCTCACGCCTTCAATTGCTGCTGCATGAGCTGCCTTCTTGTGAAGGCTCTTCGGCAACCGAAGAACTAGCTTGCCACTAAATTCGGAAGCCTCGATTGGATCTGGGACACGTTGCTTTCGATCAATCATGGACTGAAGCCAACTTGTTGCCACGCACTCCAGCGCTCCGAGCGCTTCTGACGAAGTATCGGCAGTCGCGATACATCCAGGAAACTCCAAAATCTCGGCTCGAAACGTTCCGTCGCCTTCTGGCAAGACATATCGATGGTAAGGCATCGCCAAGTATTCGGAGGGGCTCATCGGCTTCACCGTCTTCATCATGGAACCATCACTCATCTAACGTTTCTTCCCACTTGTTCAGGTCGTCTTCGAGTTGATCTAAAATGCTCCTTCTCGTGCCTATGGGCAGATCTCGCGCTCCGTGACTCGGAATCGCCAACGGGAACAAGTCTGAGAACTCCGTGCTCTCCCAGACCGGCTCCTTTCCGCGACTAGTGTTTCGCTTGCGACCAAGCTTTCTGGCCAAACTCTCAAGTTCTGCGGCCTTCACTGGCCGACCACGAAGACTTTCCCACTCACGGCGCAGTTTGGCTATTTTGCTTGGGGTCATAGTACCACATGTGATACTAAAAATGAATCGAAAATTTAGTTTGCCATCAAATTCAAGTTGCGCAATTGGAATTTAACTACTTCTAGCCAGCCGCCAAGCATCGAGCCCCCAACATAATCCGGCTGCCACTGCCCGTAGCGACCGATTTCGAGCTTCGAATCGCCGCCCGCACCCCCTCACCGCCCGATCTGCTCCTTCACCTTGGTGGCGAGTTGCATCAGCGAGAACGGCTTCTGCAGGAAGGCGAACTCGGTGTTGGGATCGAGCGTGTTCTTGAACGCATCGTCGGGATAACCCGACATGAAGATGAACTTGAGGTCCGGGCGATCGCGGCGCAGTTCCTTGAGCAGCGTCGGCCCATCCATCTCCGGCATGATGACGTCGCTGACGACGAGATCGATGGTCTTGGTCGTGGCCGCCAGCACTTCGAGCGCCTCAGCGCCGCTCGCCGCCTGCAGCACCTCGTAGCCCTGACGCTTCAGCGCCTCGACGGCGAAGCCGCGCACCGCATCCTCGTCCTCGACCAGCAGCACGCAGCCGGTGCCGGTGAGATCGGCGGCGCGATCCTTTTTCGGCGTCTTTTGGAGGATCACTTCCTCGACATTGTCGACGTGATGGCGCGGCAGGTAGACGCGGAAAGTGGTGCCGCGGCCCGGGCCGCTCTCGGGGAACACGAAGCCGCCGGTCTGCTTGACGATGCCGTAGACGGTCGACAGCCCAAGGCCGGTGCCCTTGCCCACGCCCTTGGTGGTGAAGAACGGCTCGAAGATCTTCGACATCACTTCCGGCGTCATGCCATGGCCGGTGTCCTCGACCTCGATCACGACATACTCGCCGACGACGAAGCCCGGCTGATCGATCTTCTGGCACTCGCGCTCGGTCACATTGCGCGTGCTGATCTTGAGCGTACCGCCGTCGGTCATGGCGTCGCGCGCATTGACCGCCAGATTGATGATCACCTGGCTCAGCTGCGAGCGGTCGGCCTTGACGTACCACAGGTCGCGGCCCTGATGGATCTTGAGGTCGATCTTCTCGCCGAGCAGGCGGTTGAGCAGCACCGACAGGTCACCCAGCGTCTCGCCCAGCGCCAGCACCTCCGGCTGCAGCGTCTGGCGCCGCGAGAAGGCGAGCAGCTGGCTCACCATGCCGGCGGCACGGTTGGCGGACGACTTGATCGCCATGATGTTCTTGTAGGCGGCGTCGCTCGGCCGGTGGGTCTGCAGCAGCAGATCGGAGAAGCCGATGATGGCGGTCAGCACATTGTTGAAGTCGTGTGCGATGCCGCCGGCGAGCTTGCCCACCGCCTCCATCTTCTGGCTCTGGGCGAAGTTGACCTCGAGCGTCTTCTGCTCGGTAGCGTCCATGACGTAGAGCACGGCCGCGTCGGTGCTGCTGGCCGCCGGTCCAAGCGCGTTCATGACCACGCGGCGGGTGAACTCACCCGATTCGCCGACCGTCACCTCGACCGGCGCGATATTGGATTTCTGCGCGATCGCAGTCGCCAGCGCCGCTTCGACCGGCGCCCTCAGACCACCGACCGCCTCCTTGCCGAGCAGGCCGGCGGCCGCGAGGCCCTCGACCTTGCCGGGTGCCAGCAGCAGCCGCGAGAACGCGCCGTTGGCACTGGTGATGCGGCCGTCGGCGCCGACCAGCGCGATGCCGAACGGAGCGGTCTCGAACAGGCGCGAGAAGCGGGCGCCGCCGGACTTCAGATTGGCGAGCGTCGATGGCTCGATGGCGCGCTGCAGGACGGCGGCGACAAAGCCCCGGCCGGCCGGATCGGCGGCCGCCCGCTCGATCACCAGCAGGCGCGCTGGAAATATCCGGCCATCGAACCCCTGCAGGTCAACATCGATCGGCTGCGCCTTGCCGGGCCGCTGGCGGATCAACGCGCGTACGATTTCGGCGCTGTCTGGGGAGACGAGATCGGTGAGCCGCTGTGCTCGCGACGGCGGCGCGCCAGACGCACCAAGCCACCCGCGCAGGGTCGCATTACAATGCTCGATCGTGCCGCTGTCGTCGACCGCGAGCAGTCCGACCGGCATCCGATCGTAGAGGCCGAGCGTGGCTGCGAGCGAATTGGCTTGCTGCGACACCTGGGCCCGCTCGGCAGTGATGTCACTCAACTGCCAGACCGAGAACGCGCCGCGACCGGTGTTTGCCATCGCACCAGCCCACGGCTTGACCGAGAGGCGGTACCAGCGCGCCGGTGGTTGGCCTGCCGCCGGGCTGCCCAAGCGAAACGTCTCGCTGGCCGGCACACCGCGCTCGGCGGCGCGGGCGAGCCGGAACAAGGCCTGTGACGCCGTCGGATCGGGGGCCAGAACCTCTTCCAGCGTGCGCGGCGTGCCGGCGATGGTCTGTCCGACAAACTTTCGAAAAACGCGGCTGGTATAATGCGCGCTGCCGCCGCGCGCCGTAATCTGGATGCCGTCGTCGATAGCGTCGGCGGCGGCACTGGCAAGCTCGACATCGCTCATGCGGCCGGCAAGGCGCAGGTAGCCCGTGAGCCCGGCGATGATGAAAAATACCCCGATCGTCGACAGCACCGCCATCACGGTAAGGACGACCGGCTCGCCGGTGCCGGATGCGAGCATGGCAAATACGCCGACCGCGCCGGCCGCGAGCACAGCGGCCACAGCCAGGAAGCCGTTGCCACGCACTGCAGCCAGGGCATCCTCGGCGGCTACCATAGCAGTGCGCGCGTCGCTCCCCTTCATGGCCGTGAAGTTACCTTGATTCGAGACGATCAAGGATGTCGTGCGGTCACACCGCTCGACGAGCCACTCGACGACACTGCTGCCAAGCGCCTGCGCCGCACCGGCCAGGACTGACGCCTTGCTCTTGACTGCCTTGAGCCCAACCACAACTTCAACTTAGACGCGACACGCTCTACCTCGACCAATTCGAAACCGTTGCAGCCCGGCACCATTCACTCTGTGCCATGCTGTCAACAAATCGATCATTAGGGTTAAAATGGCGCTAAATACCGGATATAGCTCCGCAACGAACAACGGTTCGCCCGGGCCTCATGGCCAGCGGTGGGTCCGGAACGGAGCAAAATCGGGCGCGGGGCCTTACAGCTCGGCGCCCCCGAAATAGGAGCGCGCGGGTAATTCCTCGCGAGAACGGGCGCATGTGGGATATTCTCTCCTGGCTGTTCTTCCTCGTCTTCATCGCCGCCCTGCTGGTCGTCGGTGGATTGCTGGTGCGCGGCTATTTGACCACCGGCTCGCCGACCTCGGCGCTGACCGGCGCCTTGTTCGGGCCGAAGCCGGAAAAGCGCCTCGACGTGGTCGACCAGGCCAATGTCGATGGCCGGCGCCGCCTGGTGCTGATCCGGCGTGATGATGTCGAGCACCTGATCATGACCGGCGGCCCGGTCGACGTGGTGATCGAGACCAACATCGGCCAACCGAAGCCGCGCACGGCGGAAGTGGTGGAAGGGCCCGGTGCAGTCTATGCCCGCCCTGCCCGCACCCTCGGCCAGGCGGCGGCCGAGAAATAGGCGCCGCGCGGCAGGGCTGGCGCCCTCGAAGCTGGAGACGCGGACGCGGTCGATCAGGGCCGCCAGCGACGAGCGGTCTCTCTCGCGCGCCGCATGATCATTGCCGCATCCTGCCAAATATCGCCTGAATCCCAACGCACTTCTGTGTCACCAAACAGTCATGTAGAGTGCGGACCGGCGGTACAGGTCCGCCGCTTGTGGGATCGTGCGGGCGGCCATGAATGTCAAGACAACAACAGCGGTGCCGACTGGCTGGCAGCGGTGCACGCTGTGGGCGACAGCGGTTCTGCTGGCCGTGTTGCTGGCCGCCCATATCAGCCGCTTTGAAGGCGGGCCCTACGACATCGCATTTACGCTGGCAGCCGCCGCAACCATGGGCGGATTGATACTTCTCGCCAGCCGCCGGCCGCTATTCAGCCTCGCCTCGACGACGCTGCTGGTCGCGCTCATCTTCGCCGTGTCGCGGGCGAAGCAGGAGGCCATGAACATGGTGCTCCACGCCTACGACATCATCTTCTATTTCAGCTCGTGGTCGACGATCTCGTTCCTGCTCGAGAGCTATCCGCGGCACGTGCTGGCACTGGCGGTGGCACTTGCTGCCACTGCCGCCGGCGCCTGGCTCACCTGGCGCCTCGACCACGGCCGCGTACGGCGCTGGAAGGCCGTTACCCTCACAATCGGATTCTCCTCGATTACGGCGCTATCTGCCAATCTGCGCACGCCGCTGCACGAGGCCGTGTTCTTCACCGACGACCGCTACGTATCGGCGTTCTTTTCGTCACTGTCGGAGACGGCGGCGGTGCTGTGGCGGGGCAATCTCGCCGAGGCGGCAGCGAGTGCCACCGGCGGCGCCTTCACCGGCGCCACCGAATGCGAGCCCCATGCCGCGCCGCCACACATCATCCTGATCCACCAGGAGTCGACGGTGCCGCCGTCGCACTTCCCCGGCCTCGACTACGATCGCGGCATCGACCCGTTCTTCCTCTCGACCGACGGCCGGGTGCACAAGCTGCGGGTCGAGACCTTCGCCGGCGCTTCCTGGCTCAGTGAGTTCTCGATCCTGACCGGCATGTCGACGCACGCCTTCGGCAGCATGCGTCCCTATGTCCAGTCGGTGATGGCCGGCAAGCTGCGCGATGCACTGCCGCAGTTCCTCGAGAAGTGCGGCTATCACAACGCGCTGGTCTACCCGATGCTGCGCAACTTCGTCGCCAATGATCGCTTCTACGCCAAGATCGGCCTGCATCAGGTGATCGACGCCAAGGACCAGAAGGCTGCGCGACCGAACGAGCGCGACCGCTTCTACTACAATACCGGCCTCGGCGTGATCGACGGCCACCTCAAGGCCCGCAAGGCGCCGTTGTTCCTCTATATTCAGACTCAGGCCTCGCACGGCAATTATGATTTCGTCTACGAGCCTCAGGTGAATGTCGCCGGCGGCGGGCCGGGCACTGACGCCGAGGTCAGCGAGTATCTGCGCCGGCTCGGCATGGCGGCGATGGACTACAAGTACCTCAAGGCGGAACTGGCGCGCCGCTTTCCTGCCGAGCGCTTCCTGATCGTCAACTACGGCGACCATCACCCCGACGTCACCCGCAAGTTGATGGGACCCGACTACCGGCGTGGCGTGCTGTCGATGGAGCGCCACCCGAAGGCCTTCGTCACCTACTATTCGACCGACGGCGTCGGTTACGCGCCGGCGAGCCTGCCGGACGTCGATCTGCTCGATGTGCCTTATCTCGGCACGGTGATCATGGAAGCGGCACGGCTGCCGTTGCCCGATACCTACCGCGAACGTAAGCGACTGCTGGCCTTGTGCCAGGGCCGCTATCACGGCTGCGAAGCCCGCAGCGAGATTTTAGCATTCCATCGCCGGCTGCTGAATTCGGGCCTGATGGACCGGTTCTGACGACGGCGCTGGCCGACCGGCGCTCAATCGGCGCGGAACACCCGCTCGCGACGTTCGTGGCGTTCCTGTGCTTCGAGGCTCAGCGTCGCGATCGGACGGGCCTCGAGGCGGCGCAAGCCGATCGGCTCGCCGGTTTCCTCGCAATAGCCGTAGCTGCCGTCTTCGATGCGGGCGATCGCAGCATCGATCTTGGAAACGAGTTTGCGCTGACGGTCGCGGGCCCGCAATTCGAGCGCCCGGTCGGTTTCGGAAGTGGCGCGGTCGGCGATATCCGCATGCTGCGATGAGTCTTCGTTCAAGCCCTGCACCGTCTCGCGCGTTTGCCGGATGATCTCTTCCTTCCAGGCCATCAGCTTGCGCCGGAAGTACAGCTTGTGCCGCTCGTTCATGAACGGCTCCTTCTCGGACGGACGATAATCTTCCGGAAGGACAATGTCAGACATGGTCGCTTTCGACTGTTTCGACTTTGCAGCAGCGGTTTTTCTGGTCGTCGAAGTGCCGTTTGATGCAGGCTTGGCTACGACTTTCGTAGTAGCCTTGAGCGCGACCTTGGAGGCTGTCTTGATTACTTTTCGGCCCATAACGTGCCTCCGAAGTGCGGGGCGCCTCGGCCGGTGCGAGACGCCGGCAATGTTGTCGCAGCCCCTTTTAAGTGTCTGTTATTCCAAGTCAAGCGCTTACGCGACGACGCCGGGCAGGAGCGCGCGATAGGGTTGATGTGGGCAGGTCGCGGCGGTGCGATCGGTGAATTTCTGCGGTGTTCACCACCCACATGAACGCTTGTTCATTTAATCTTTCTACTTTCGATTGTGCATTGCGCCGCACCACTCGTGAATGGCAAGTTTCGCCAAATTGGCAGAAAACCGCCATGAACGATTTCCGACCATCGCCGCCGGTCGCAACGTTTGCGCCGCCGCGCTCTCACCTCGCGAATGATCGCTTGAAGCACCGCGCGGCAGCCGCTTTAAGTGTCCCCGATGCAGACGAGGGAGCACGGATCAAACGTGACAGCCAAGTTCCAGGGCACGGCCCAATATGTAGCGACCGACGATTTGAAGATCGCCGTCAATGCTGCCGTCACCTTGCAGCGGCCGTTGTTGATCAAGGGCGAGCCCGGCACCGGCAAGACGGTGCTGGCACAGGAGGTGGCGGCAGCCTTGAAAAGCCCGCTGATCGAGTGGCACATCAAATCGACAACCAAGGCGCAGCAGGGCCTGTACGAATATGATGCCGTTTCGCGACTGCGCGATAGCCAGCTCGGCGATGCCCGGGTCAAGGACATCGGCAACTACATCAAGCGCGGCAAGCTGTGGGAGGCATTCGAGGCGCCGCAGCGCCCGGTGCTGCTGATCGACGAGATCGACAAGGCCGACATCGAGTTCCCGAACGACCTGCTGCAGGAACTCGATCGCATGGAATTCTACGTCTATGAGACCGGCGAGACGGTGAAGGCAAAGGTACGCCCGGTCGTGCTGATCACGTCGAACAATGAAAAGGAGCTGCCCGACGCGTTCCTGCGTCGCTGCTTCTTCCACTACATCAAGTTTCCCGATGCCGAGACCATGAAGGCGATCATCGAGGTGCATTTCCCGGGCCTCAAGGGCCGTCTCGTCAAGGAGGCGCTCGCCGTGTTCTACGAACTGCGCGAGGTGCCGGGCCTGAAGAAGAAGCCGTCGACCTCGGAGCTGCTCGACTGGATCAAGCTGCTGCTCAACGAGGACATCGCGCCTGAGACGCTGCGCGAGAGCGATCCTCGCAAGGTGATCCCGCCGCTGGCCGGCGCACTGCTCAAGAGCGAGCAGGACGTTCACCTGTTCGAGCGCCTGGCCTTCCTCACCCGTCGCAAGGGTGAATGAAGAAAATTGCGCGGATGGCGCGGGGCCTGCCGCTACCTCAACTCTTGCTTGGGAGCAGCACAATGGCCGCCTCGAAAAAGCTCATGATCGGCGCTGCGGCGCTGGCCGCGGTGATCGGACTGGGCGGCTTCGCCGCCTACCGGATAATGCAGCAGCGCGCCGTTGCCGAAGTCGAGGAGCAGTTCCGCGCGTTCGGCTCAGCATTTGCCAAGGCCGAGCATGGCCCGATCGAGGTCGACATCTGGAATCGCACGCTCAAGATCACGAACATATCGCTGCAGCCGAAGGACGCCGCGGCCGACACCGCCATCCTGATCGCCGGCCTCAATGCGATCGGCACCGACCGCGGCCAGGATGGCACCGTCGCTGCCGACCGGCTGGAACTCACCGGCCTCGAGGCGACCGCCACTTGGTCGACTGAAATCGCCTCGCGCGTAAAATACGAGGCGCCGGCGATTGTCCTCGACGGGTTCGCCCTGCGGCCTCTGGCGCCAGCGGCGGCGACAGGAACGATCGGCGCCGCGATCCGGCTGATCGAGGCGACTTCAGCCAAGTCGATCAACGTGCCAATGCTGAAGACGACCACGACATTGCTGCCACAGCCGGCGCCGGCGCAGAACACGGCTGCTCTCTCGATCAGCGGCAACGTTGAACAGACGCAGCACAACGTCCGCTTCGAGACCTTCTCGGCCGGCCGCATCGCCAGAGCTACCGCCGATCGCCTGGTCATTGCATCGAAACTTCAGCCGCCAGGGGCCGGTGACTTCACCGGCGAGATTAGCGACCTCTACGTCACCGACCACGACCTGATCGCCATGTTGTCGCTGGTCGACGCCGAGTTGGCAGCGAAGACGTCGACCGGCCAAAAGATGCTGTGGCAGACCGCCGGCATGGGCCGGATGACCATCAAGAGCGGCAAGCAGCTGACCTTGTCGATGGCCGGCGCCTCGATCGACAAGGTCAGTATCGACACGGCAAAGGCGCAGCCCGCATGGCAGGCATTCAGGGCTAATCAGCCAAAGCCGCCAGGGGCGCTGTTGCCACGGCAGCAGGCGGCGTTCGCCACCGCCCTGGCCGATATGTACGAGAGTGTCGGAGCAGGCAAGCTCGAATACCTCGGCCTCGGCTTCGAAATTCCGGGTCTCGCGCCGGTCAAGCTCGATCGGTTCACGCTTGAGAACTATCAAGGCGGCACCCTCGGGTCGTTCGTAATCGCTGGGCTCGACGGGGCGACGCCGCAAGGCGAGAAGTTCAAGCTCGGCCGCTTCGCCCTCACCGGCATGAAAGTGTCGCAGATGTTGCGGCTGGCTGGTCAAACCACCCCGGCCGGGGCGAGCGTGCCGCAGCCCAGCCCGACCGCCTGGGACATGCTGCGCATGCTCGATGGCGTCGAAATCGAGGGCCTCGACATCCCGGACCGCAGATCACCTGGCCAGACCATCGTCGTCGAGGCGCTGAAGGCTAACTGGGGTTCGTTCGTCGGCCAGCTGCCGGCGATGGCGCAGTTCAACCTCAAAGCCACCGGGCCGATCTCGCCGACCGATCCGGAGCCGTTCAAGGCGCTGGCCGGAACCGGGCTCGGGCGGACGACCATCGGCCTCGACGGCAAATGGAACTGGCAGGAGGCCACGCAATCTTTCGGGCTCGGCCCGGTGACGGTGGATCTCGCCGGTGCCGGCGCCATGACCGCCGAAGCAAAGTTCGAAAATGTCACCCGTCAGGCCCTGATGGCCGGTCCGCAGATGCTGCCACTGATGGCGCAGGATATGCGTCTCGGACCGGTCGCAGTCAGCGTCCGCGATGGCGGGTTGCTCAAGCTCGTGGCCGCCAACCCGGCAATGAGCGTGCAGCATCAGCAGATGATCCAAGCGCTGCGCGCGACCGACCCGGCGCAGCCGGCAGACGTGATCGAGTTGGCCGCGATCAAGGCCGGCATCGCCAAATTCTTGGAGACGCCCGGCGGCCGGCTCGATATCGGCCTGACGCCGAAGTCGTCGGTGAGCCTTAGCCAGCTGTTGTCGCCGGGCAATACCGCGGCGGAGCTGGGAGCCCTTCTGGCCTCCCAATTCAACGCCCAGGTCACCGCGAGCCCGGCACCTTAGCGAGCAACGCCGCTGACCCATGGACGTTGTGCTGCGCGGCGAGCGCCGCGCCGGCACTCAGTTCAGGCGCAGATCGGTGATGAGCGCCGGGTCGGCCTTGAGCTCGCCGCGCTCGACGCGCTTGACGATGTCGGTCAGCACCGCGTTGGCCCGGCACGCGATGCCGATCTTCTCGCCTTCCCGCACGATATAGCCGTTCAGGTACTCGATCTCGGTGCGGCGACCCTTGGCCATGTCCTGGCCCATCGATGGGCGCTGCTCGGAGGAGACCCGCGCGGTGTCCTTGAAGCGTTGCTCGTCGTACGTGCGCAATGCTGCCTCCTCGCCCTCGCCGGCGCGCGCGATGGTCTCGGGCGGCAGATGCAGGATCTCTTCGAGTTGATAGCCCTGCGCCTGCCCGACCCGAATGGCTTCGCCGCCGAGGCGTGCCGCAAAGCGCCGGATCGCCGCGTTCTGCACCACCGCCGCCCCCGACAGCCCGGTGCACGCCGACAGCCCGTTCTGCATGACGTTGGCGACGAGCTTCGACCACCGCTCGCCCCATAGGTTGGTCGTCACCTTGGCACTGTCGGCGGTCGCGACCAATCGGCCAACCTCCGTTGCCCGGGGTGTGATCAGGCCATGCACTTCGCCGGCTCGATAGACGGTGTGCGCCATCCCACCCTTGGCGGCGCCGCGATGGATGTGGCCAGGTGCTGCCAGATTGACCGAGATCGAGCTGGCGATGCAGCCGAGCGTCCTGCCCCAGCCGACGACGTCGGCGATCGCCGGCTCGTTGATGCAATTCTGCAATGAGACGAAGAAGCCATGCGGCGCCAGATACTGTTGGATCATCATCGTCGACCAAGCGGTGTCGTAGGACTTGGTGCAGATGAAGGCAATGTCGAACGGCCGCTCCTTGCTGCACTGCTGCACCTGCGTGATGTGCAACGCCCGCACCGGTACGGTGAACTCCGGCTCTTCTCTGGCGTGGGTGACGCGCAAGCCGTGCCGGTTCATATGCTCGACGTGTTCAGGCCAGGCATCGATGAAGGTGACGTCCTCACCGGCTTTCACCATATGGCCGCCGGTATAGCCGCCGACCGCGCCTGCGCCAACGATGACGATCCTGCTTCCCACGATCCTGCTCTCCTCGGCTGTCTGGCTGGCTTATTGCGGCGGAAACGGCCGGCGACGCCGAGGATGACGCCAATGTCGCGCACAATGCAACGCTGCCGATGCAGGAAAGCGCGGCATCCCCGCGCGCGGCAGCACCAACCGCCAGTGTTGATCGGCGATCACCGCGACATGCGAAGTCGTCATTTCTTCTTCCGCCGGCAGCCATAGGCATGGCGCACAACTCGGCCGAACGAGCGGTAGAGTTGCTCCAGCCGGTCGAAATTGCCGCCGTCCTGGGTGATCGGCCCAGCACTATTGGCGATGGCGACGAGTTGCAGGGCGATGTCGCTGCGCGGAATGTCGTTCGTCAGCTCGCCCTTCTCCACCGCCTGGTCGATGCCCGCGATCACGAGGTTCTCGAGCGTGCTGCCGAAATCGGCGAGCGCCTTGCGCGCCCGCGGCCCGATGACGTCGCGTTCGAGGCGCATGCGGCCGATGAGGCTCCAGGGACTGGCCGTCGCCCCGGTCGGGTTGTAGCGCAAATAGCGCTGCCGGTTCGAACTCCATCATGCCGTGGATCTTGGCCTCGAAGCTCTTGTCGCTTTGCCAGTTGGCGGTCCAGTTGGCCAGCGTCTGCTCGACGTAGTCGACGATCACTTCCTCGCACAGATTGAGCTTGTTGCCGTAGTAGTAGTGGATGTTGGCTCTTGTCGTGTTCAAGTGCTCGGCGACATCGCGAAACCGAAAGCCCTGAAAACCGTTGCGGATCAGGAGCTCGGTCGCGATCGTCTTGATCTCGTCCTTCATGATGCCTGCTCGCGGTGGGAGCTGCCATCCCCGGCCGGCACCGCGGACGCACCGGCAGCGATGGCATCGATGGGCCCGAATGCTGCCGTGAAGGCACTGGCGATCGCCGCTTCGCTCTTGCCGGCGCGGGCTGCGTCGCCGATCAACTCGCAGCTGAAGGTGCCGCCAAGACGGCGCGCGATCGCAGCGCCGGTCGGGCGGCGCGCCTTGTAGTGGAACCAGTTGCGCCAACCTTCGTTGCGGCCGAGCCCTGAGAACAGTCGGCGCCGCATCAAGCCGCTGCGCAAGAGGCGGGCGACAACGGCGCCAAGGCCCGCGGCATAGGCGGCACCGGTCGCGATCACGACGTGATCGAAGCCGTCGAGCAGCTTCGGATCGGCAATGGGGTCGGTGCCCGTCCTGATCGTCGCGCCCTGGTCGCGGCAGGCGCGCGCGAGAGCGGCGATGTACTCGGCGAAACTCTCCGGGTTGGCGGCGACACCCTGGAACAGCGACGCGTGGCCGGCGAGCGTGAACGCTCCGCCGAGACTGCGGCTGCGCTCGAATACGGTCACCTGATTGGCGGCAGACATCAGCGAGGCATAGGTGAGGCCGGCCGGCCCACCGCCGATCACCGCGATGCGCTGGCCTCGGCGGACCAGCTGCTGGCCGGCGTAAGCCATCTCCCGCCCGGTCACCGGATTGACCAGACAGTGCAGCTGGCGGCCTTCCCGCATACCGTCGACACAGGTGTTGCAGGCGAGACAGCGGCGAGCCTCGAGGCCGGCCGCGGCCTTGGCAACCCACTCCGGGTCGGCAAGCAGCGGCCGGCCGAGCGCGATGAAGTCGGCCCTGCCCTGCGCCACCGCGGCCTTGGCTGCTGCCGGATCGCCGAACCGCCCGACCGCGATCACCGGCACTGTGACGCGGCGCTTCACAGCTTCGGCATAGTGCAGAAATGGTGTCGGCGCAGTCGCCATCGGCGGGATCATGATCGCCGCCGTAGGTTGCGATCGATAATGCCCGCCGGTCATATGAATGGCGTCGGCACCGGCAGCGGCGGCCCAGGTGGCCACTTCTACCGCCTCAGCGGGCGTCAGCCCGCCATCGAAGAAATCGTCGCCGTTCATGCGGAAGATCACCGCGAGCTGCGGCACTGCGGCTTTCACCGCGGTGGTGATCTCGAGGGCAAAGCGGGCGCGATTTTCGAGCGGACCACCGTAGGCGTCGCGGCGCGTGTTCTCCAGCGGCGCCAGAAACTGCGAGATCAGATAGCCATGCGCGGCGTGGATCTCGACGGCGTCGAAACCCGCTCTTGCAGCCCGCATCGCCGCGGCGGCGAAGGCCTCGCGGGTCTGAGCAATCCGTGCCAGGGTCATCGCTTCCGGCACGATCGTCTCGGTATGGCCTTCCTGCACGCTGTGCGGGATGGCGGAAGGCGCGATCGGCGCCTCGCCGGCGATGTCAACGCGCGTGTGACCGCCGCCGTGACCGATCTGGATCGAGGCCTTGGCGCCACCCGCGTGGATCGCCGCCACCAGCCGGGCGAGCCCCGGCAGGAAACGGTCGTCATAGAGGCCGAGCTCGAAATTGCGGTGCTTGCCGGCGCGCTCGGGCGAGGCCATTTCGACCGTGATCAGGCCAACGCCGCCGCGCGCCCGCGCCACATAGTAGGCAATTCCGGCGTCAGTGACTAAGCCGTCGGCATCGGCCTTGCGGGTCGTCATCGGCGCCATGATGACGCGGTTCTTCAACCCGAGCGGACCGATCCGGCCCGGGCTGAAGAGAACAGCCGCTGCTTCGGTGGCCATGCCGCACCTTCGCGCCAACCACGCGCATCAAGCCGCGAGCTTCACTGCGCCTTCGCGGCTGATTCCGGCCTGGTCGAGGGCCTGCTTGATGCGGCCTATCTCGGCGACTGAGAGCTTCATCAGTGGTGGGCGGACCACCGCCTTGTCGAGCCGACCGAGCAGCACCAGCGCCTCCTTCATGCGATTGTGCATGTCGAGGAACGGGGGTGCGTAGAACGCCTGGACGGTCGGCACGATGCGGTCGTTGATCGCCTGCGCCGCCTTGAGATCACCCGACTGGACGGCGCGGAACAGCGCCACGTGCAGATCGGCGATGACGCTGCCAGAGCCCGAGAGCAGACCGTTGGCGCCCATCGTCAGCGACGCCATCAGCCAGGATGAGTGCGTCGTCAAGACGTTGACCGGGCGGGCGAGGTTCTGGAACGTGCGGATGTGCTTCTCATGCAGCATGGCGTCGTTCGACCAGTCCTTGATCGCCTGGATCGTCGGCACCTTGTCGAACAGCTGCAGCAGCGTGTCGAAGGGGTAGCCGAGGCCGGTGGTCATCGGGTACTGGAAGGCGATGATCGGCAAATCGGTGGCATCGGCGATGCGGCGGTAGTGCGTAATCGCCATTTCGGGACGCAGCTGGCCGCCCATCGACATCGAGTTCGGCGGGAAGACGAGCAGCGCCGACGCCCCTTCCTTGGCCGACATGGCGGCAATTCTCGCCGCCTCGATGCTGCCGTCGGCATAGACGCCATTGATCAACGGCACCTTGTCGCCGACCTCGGCCAGCGAGGCGGCGAGCAGCTGCCGCTGTTCATCGAATGTGCAGGCGTGCACCTCTGAGGCGTGGCCGTTGACGGTGACCGCGGTCACCCCGTCGATCAGTGCGCAATCGCGCAGATGCTTGCGGGTCTGGCGCTCGTCGATGCTCATGTCCTCGTTGAACGCGAGCAAGGTCGCCGGGATCACGCCGGCCGGTCGGAAGTTCTTGAAGCGTGGCATGGTTCACTCCTTCGGTTATCCAGTTCAATCGTTCCACAGGCCGCCGGTGACGGTCATGGTCTCACCCGTGATGTAATCGGCCTGCGACGAGGCCAGAAAGGCCACCGCCTTGGCGATATCCTCAGGCACGCCGGCACGGCGCAGCGGAATGCTCTTGGCCCGTTGCTGGGCGTCGGGCAGACCCTGCGCGGCGCGGTCGCGCTCGAACTCGTCGCGCATCCGGGTCTCGACGATCAACCCGGGCGCCACCGCGTTGACCCTGATACCATGCTCGCCGACTTCGACCGCCAACGACTGCGTCAAGGCGATTATGGCGAATTTCGAGGCACAATAGGCACCATACGACGGCACGCCTGATTTGCCCATCCAGGAGGCGAGATTGATGACTGCACCGGTGCGGCGCTTAATCATCTGCGGCAGCACGGCGCGGGAGACGTGGAACAGCCCGTCGACGTTGACGCCGAAAACCTTGTGCCAGTCGGCTTCCGGCATTTCGAGCATCTTGCCGATCGGGCAGATGCCGGCATTGTTGACCAGGATATCGATCGGTCCCAACTCGGCCATCAGCTTGCCGACGCCGGCCTCGACATCGCGTTTCGAGGACACGTCACCGGTGGCGACGATGATCTTGCGCCCCGGCTTGGCGATGGCGTCGGCGGTTGCGCGCGCGGCGGCGGCGTCGACATCGAGAATGCCGACATCGCAACCTTCGACGGCGAGCCGGGCCGCGATCGCCCGGCCGATGCCGAGCGCCGCGCCTGTTACGATCGCCCTGCGTCCTTCAAGCCCGTACATTGCCGTCTCCTGCCGTGCCTGCACAGTTTGCCGCCAAAGCCGTCACTTGCCGTACATCGCCTTGGGCGCCCAGGTCGCGATCTCAGGGAGTGTGAACAGCACGAAGAGCACCATCAGCTGGCAGACGATGAACGGGATCACGCCCCAGTACATGTCCTTGAGCCGCATGCTCGGCGGCGCGATAGCCTTCAGATAGAAGATCGACGGCGCCATCGGCGGGGTCAGGTAGCTGGTCTGCAGCATGACCAGGAACACCACCGCGAACCAGAGCGGATCGATGCCGAAGCTCTTCACCAGCGGGAACGCGATCGGCACCACGATCAGCACGATCGAGATCAGGTCGATGATGAAGCCGAGGATGAAGGCGACGAACAGGATGATGGCGATCACCGACCACGGCGACAGCCCGAAGGCATCGAGGATGCCCTTGGTCGCGGCCATTCCGCCGGAGGCGAAGAACACCCCGGAGAACATGCTGCCGGCGAGCACGATGGCCAGGATCATCGCGGTGATCGAGACCGTCTGCAGTGCCGCCTGGTACAGCAGCTTCCAGCTCATGCGGCGATAGAGGATGGCCAGGATCATAACGCCAACCGAGCCGCAAGCGGCAGCTTCGGTCGGCGTCGCCAGTCCCATGAACAGCGTGCCAAGGACGGTGAAGATCAGGAAGCCGGGCGGCATGATCGCCGACAGCGTGAACGTCATCTTCTCGGCCAATGTGCGCTCGTCTTTGGTCGTCTCGGCCGGCGCCAGCGCCGGATTGAAGGCGCACACGATGACGATGTAGAGCATGAACAGGCTCGACATCAGCAGACCGGGAAACAGGATGCCAGCCAGCAGATCGCCGACCGGCAGTACCGCGATCGGCGCCAGCACGACCACCGGCACCGACGGTGGAATGATGGTGCCGAGCGAGCCGCCGCCGCAGATCGTGCCGGCAACGAGCCTGTTGTCATAGCCCCGCTTCAGCATCGCCGGGATCGCCAGCATGCCGACCAGCGTTTCGGTGGCGCCGACCACGCCGCTCGCCGCGGCAAAGATCGTGCACATCAGCAGTGCGGCGATGGCGAGACCACCGGGCAGCCGGCGCGTCCACATGTAGAGGGCGTCGAACAGCCGCTCGGCAATGCCGGCGCGCTCCAGGATCGAGCCCATGAAGATGAACAGCGGGATCGCGCCCAGCACATAGTTGGTAGCGACGTCGTCGATGCGCGAGACGAGTTGATGCACCAATGTGTCGCCGAACCGCAACAGACCGAAGCCGCAGGCCGCCAGCATCATCGCAAAGGCAACGGGAAAGCCGAGGAAGATCAGCACCATCAGTGTCGGAAACATCCACAGGACGGTCTGCTGCGTCATGGCTTGGCCGCCTCAGGCGTGTGGCCGAACACGACCAGCAGATTCTCGATCGTCTTGGCGAAGGTCTGCAGCGCGAACAGGGCGAAGCCGACGACATAGAGGATGCGGTAGGGCCAGATCTTCGGGTTCCAGGCCGACAGGCCCGAGCCTTCACCGGAACGGAATGCCGCCAGCGCGTTCTGAACCAGGACAACCACGATCCACACCATCATGGCGGTCAGCAGCGCGTAGCCGATGGCGTCGATCAGCGAGATCGCCCGCTTCGGCAGCCGGTCGTGGATGAAGTCGACATTGACGTGTTGACCTGCCAGCAGGGCATAGGAAATGCCGAACAGAAAGATCGAACCCATCATCATGTAGCTGACTTCGAAGGCCCAGGCGGTCGGCGCGGCAAACACATACCGGCTGATCACCTCAAACACCATGGCGAGCACCAGCGGCAGCACGATCACTGCGCCGAGGCGGCCGGACCACAATGACAGTCGGCCAATGAAATTCACGAGCGGCATTGCAACCTCGAGCCTGGCGAAGGTCCGGCGACGCCTGCGGCGGCATCGCCGGCGTGGTGGTTCAGCGCGTGCCGGTTGCGAAGCGGAATTCGCTGATCGACTTGGCGCTCTTCATGAAACCCGCCTGGCTGTCATAGGCCTTCTTGAACCACTCGTTGGTGGCCGCCTGCTTGGCTGCCCATTCGTTCGAGGCCTTCAGCGTGGCATCGATCAGGCTCTGGTCGACGCGAATCATCTCGACATTCGGATTGGCCTTGATCTGAGCATAGGCATCGACGTCGCTTTTCACGTAGGCAAGATAGGTGTCGAGCATGGTCATGCGGCCGGCAAGCTCGAGCAGCGCCTTGTCCTTGTCGCCGATCTTGGCCCAGACGTTCTTGTTGAACATGCACTCGTGGGCGCCGGACGGCTGATGCAGGCCGGGCGTCATGACGTACTTGGCGATCTTGTGGAAGCCTTCCGACAAATTGATGCCCGGGCCGCCCCACTCGATGGCGTCGACGACCTTGCGCTCGAGCGCGCTGAACACTTCCGAACCTGGCAGGATCACGGTCGAGGCGCCCAGCATCGGTGCGATCTCGGCCCAGGCAGCCGAGGTGCGCAGCTTGAGGCCCTTCATGTCCTCGACGGTGCGCACCGGCTTGTGGGCGTGCATGAAGAATTCGGTCTCGAGCACACCGCAAGGGACGATGACGACGTCGAACTTCTCCTTGCGCCACTGCTTCCACAGCTCGGCGCCGCCGCCATTGTAGAGCCACATCAGCGTCTCTTCCGGGTTGGGCCCAGCCGACCAGCCACCGAAGATGGCCCCGGCACGGTCGATCGCCCAGTCGTAGCCCGGCCAGTTATGGCCGGCGTCCGCCACGCCCTTTTGCACCGTCTCGGTCACTTTCAGGGCCGGACCAAGCGCGCCTGCCTGGAACACATTGATCTTGATGCGGCCATCGGTCAGCACCGCAACGGTCTCGGCGTAGCGCTTGGCGCCGACTTCCAGCCAATGGCCGCCTGCCCAAGGCGTTGCCATGTTGATCTCGACCTTGTTCTGCGCCAGCGCTGGAGCGCCGATCGCCGAGCCGACAAGTGCCGCGGCGGCGGCGATGTTTCTCAATCTCGACATGCTCGTTTCCTTTCCCCTGGTTCATCGTTGCTCGTCAATCGGGTAGACAAAGTGCGTGTGAATAACTCAATCCGGCGACGCTCAGCCGGAGGGAGCGCAAAGGGCTGCATTTCGTCCCGCCAACCGGCCGGAAGTGAACGCCCAGGCGAGATGATGGCCGTGGCCCTCGAGCAGCAGGCCGCCCTGGCCGGCGGAACCGGCGGCGTAGAGACCGGCAATCGGCTTGCCGCCGGCATCGAGGACGCGGAAATCGCGGTCGATCTTGAGGCCACCCTCGCTGAACACGATCCAGGACTTCGCCGGCCCCAGCGCGTGGTACGGACCTTGCGTCAGCGGTTGGAGATCGGCAGTCGTGTGCTGGCCGTCCCGGCCTTGATTAACAGCGGCCACGGTCGCCGACAGCACCTCGGCTGCGAGCCCGAGCTTGCCCGCCAGTTCCGCCAGCGTCGGTGCGCTGGCATAGATATCGGGCCTCGAGCGCGCATAGTCGGGCAGGTAGGCGTAACCGACGCCGGGTGCCGTCGAGATGAAGTGCGGCCAGGCGGTGAAGCGCTGCGCCACCTGCTGATCGAAGATGATGTACGCCTGCTGGTCGGGTTGTCGCCCGACATGATCCTGCGGCCGCGCGCGTTCATCGCAGAAGCGTTCGCCGCGGTTGTTGACCAGGATCGCACCCTGCTCGAACAGTCGCAGCGACGGCGCCAGGAAGGTCGTCACGAAGCCGAGCAGGAATGGCCGCAGCATCGCCTGCGGCAGCACCTTCATGGCGATCGACAGCGAGCGGGCGAACCAGCGGCTGACCGGCAGCTTGGCAATGACGCTCGGCTTGGGCGGCGCCGTGAAGCGGATTTCGGGGCCCCACGCGAGATCGCCGTTGACGACTTGCGCGCCGACCGCTTCCGCCATCCGCTGGCCGTCGCCGGTGCTGTTCGGATTGACGCCGCCGATATCGAGCAGCGGCCCGCTCATAAAGCGCTTCTTGAACGCGGTCGGCGCCGCGCTGAAGTCGCCCGAGGCCAGGATCACACCGCGCCGGGCCATGATCCGCTCGGCCGGCCGACCGCTGTCCGAGGCGGATAATTCGACGCCCGCGATCCGGCCGGCCTGGTTGATCAGTGCCTCGACCTTGCAGCCGCTGCGGATGACCACGCCCAGCCTGCGACAGGCGCGCTCCAGGTGCCGGACAAAACCGCGCGAGTGAGGCAGGATCGCATGCAAACGCGGCTTGCTGTGCGGCGGCTCCGGCAGCGGTCCCATGAATTCGACGCCGAGATCGTCAAGAATGGCGATCGTCTCCGGTACATTGTCGACCAGGATGCGCCGCAACTCGAGGTTATCGCGATTGGCGAGCGTGCCGGCGAACTTCGCCATGTCCTCGAAATGCGATTGCGGGTTGTCGTCGATCCCGGCCTCGCGCTGCAGCCGCGTCGAGGTCGCGCAGATCGTACCGACAGAAAGGCCGGTGGTGCCGCCGATCGCCGCCGCCTTTTCGAGAAGCACGACGGAGCGGCCATGCCGCGCCGCCGCGTAGGCGCTCATCAAGCCGGTGCCGCCGCCGCCCACGACGACAATGTCGAACGATCCGTCAGCCAATGCCGCCGCCCCTTACTGACATGCAGGTAAGTATGCCAATCGAACTTCCGCTGTCAATGCACTGGCACCGGCCAAGGCCGTCAATTCACGGCGTTCGTGGGATGGTTCGGGCTATTCCGGCGGGGCGGCGATGTTGACCGTCACGCTCTTCAGGTCGGTGAAACTGTCGAGCATGCCGTCGAGTGAGAATTCGCGACCGATGCCGCTCTGCTTGCGTCCGCCATAGGGCTGCCCGAGCGATTGCCCGGCACCCTGGTTGATCTGCACCCAGCCGGCGTCGAGCGCGTGCGCGGTACGCAAGGCGCGGCCGACGTCACGGGTCCACACGTAGCCGGCAAGCCCGTAATGGCTGTCGTTCGCCATGGCGATGACTTCGGCCTCGTCCTCCCACGGGATGGCGACAAGCACCGGCCCGAAGATCTCCTCGCGTGCGAGCCGCCAGTCGTTCGAGGTGTCGGCAAATACGGTCGGAACTGTGAAGTAGCCCTTGCTCAAGGGCCCGCTGGTTGGCGGCAGGCCGCCGATCACCGGCCGCGCCCCGGGTCGATGCAGCCCTTCCTCGATGTAGCCGCAGACCTTGCGGTACTGCTTCTCGTTGATGATCGAGCCCATGTCGGTCGCTTCGTCCAGCGGATCGCCGATCCTGAGCGCCTTAGCCTTGGTCTTCATCTTGTCGAGGAAGCTGTCGAAGATCTTCTTGTGCAGGAACAGGCGGGAGCCGGCGGTGCACGACTGGCTCTGCCGGGTGAAGCGCATGCCCGACATCACGCCGTCGACCACCCAGTCGGCATCGGCGTCGGCGTAGACGATGGCCGGGCTCTTGCCGCCGAGTTCGAGCGACACCGGCGCGATCCGCTCGGCCGCCGCCCGCATGATCGACTTGCCGACTGCGGTCGAGCCGGTGAATGAAATTTTCCTGACCTTCGGGTGCGCGGCCAGTGCCGCGCCGCACTCGGCGCCGATACCCGGTGATGATGTTGACGACGCCCTTGGGCAGGAACTCGGTGCAGATCTCGGCGATGAACAACACCGACAGCGGCGCATCCTCGGCCGCCTTCAGAACGATGGTGTTGCCGGCGCAGATCGCCGGCGCAATCTTCATCGCCGACAGGATCGCCGGCGCATTCCACGGCACGATAGCGCCGACGACGCCGATCGGCTCGCGGCGGGTGTAGCTCAACACGCCGTCGCCGAGGGGGAACGTGTCGCCCTTGAGTTCGCTGGCGAGACCGCCGAAGTAGCGGAACGTGTCGGCGGCGCCTCGCGCCTCGGGACGAGCTTGGGTTCGCAACGCATTGCCGGTTTCCTCGGCGATGATCCTGGCCAGATCTTCGACGCGGGCCTCAATCGCCTCCGCGATCTTGAGCAGCAGACGACCGCGGTCGCGGGCGACGATCCGTGACCAGGCCGGAAATGCCCCGGCCGCCGCCGCGACTGCGCGCTCGACGTCGGCCGCCTGGGCACGCGGCGCCTGACCGATCTTTTCCTTGCGTGCAGGGTTCTCGATCGCAAACACTTGGCCATCAGCGGCGTCGACCCAGGCGCCGTCGATCAGCATCTGCTTCTTGGCGAACGCCGTTGGCGGCACAGCACGCTTCGCGGTTGCACTCATGGTGTCTCTCCTTTGACGAAGAATTGCACGGCGAGATTCAAGGCTTGGCCTTGCCGGCGGGGTTGTTTTCGGGCGCAACCCCCAGTTCGCCGCTGAGCAGCTTGGCCACGATCGAGAAGTCCTTCGCCGCCAGCCCGTTGTTGGCCAGCGCCTGGTAAATCGACGTCGAGCAGGCGCCAAGCGGCGTCGAGGCGCCGACCGCGGCCGCCGCGTCCTGCGACAGCCGCATGTCCTTCAGCATCAATTCGGTCGAAAAGCCGGGCTCGTAGTCGCGGTTGGCGGGAGAGTTCGGCACCGGCCCCGGCACCGGGCAATAGTTGGTCATCGCCCACGACTGGCCCGATGAGGTCGAAGCGATATTGAACAGCGTCTGGTAGTCGAGGCCGAGTTTCTTGCCCAGCGCAAACGCCTCGCTGGTGGCGATCACCTTGATCCCGGCCATCATGTTATTGCAGATCTTGGCGGCCTGCCCATTCCCTGACGGACCGGCATGGACGATGTTGCGGCCCATCGCCTGCAGGATAGGCTTCGCCCGCGCGAAGGCTTCCGCCGCGCCGCCGATCATGAAGGTCAAGGTTGCCGCCTCCGCCCCCATCGTGCCGCCGGACACCGGAGCATCGATCATCACCCGTCCGGCATCGTGTGCTGCCTTGGATACGAAGCGGGCGGTCTCGACATCAATGGTGGAGCAATCGATCAGCAGCGCTTGCCTTGGCGACAGGTTGATCGCCCCGGCCTCGCCCAGGTAGACGGCTCTGACGTGCTTACCAGTGTTCACCATCGTGATGACGAATTCCGCGTCCTTCAAGGCATCGGCCAGAGTGCTCGCGGTCGCGCCGCCAGCCTTGCGATAGGCCGCACACGCGGCCTGCGACAGATCGAAGCCTGAGACCGCATGTCCCGCCTTAACCAAATTCAGCGCCATGTGCAGGCCCATCTTGCCCAAGCCGATGAAAGCGATTTTGGACATGGCATTTCTCCCTGCTCTTCTTCGCTCGGTCGAGGCCGAGCTTGCTGTCGGATCAAGCACCGCACAACTCTCAATCTCGACGGCGAGCTATGCACGCGCCGTCACAACCGCCGGCGCCAAGCTACCGGACGGACAGACGATTGCCTTTGAACTGAGCGATGGGTGCCCTATGCTAGAGCGTGGTGGGTGGACCATGGGGGTAAGCGTTGGTCGACAACCGGCACGATCGAGCGAAACGATGGCGTGGTCGGACTGCCACGCCCGTGTTCTGTTGGCTGCTGGCGGCGATGCTCAGCCTAGCCCTTGTCGGTGCGCAACCGCTTCTCGCGCAGCAGACCTCGCCGCCGGTCTCCGAGGCGCCAACGAATTCCGCCGCAGCCCTCGCCCGAGCGAAAGCTCAAGCGATGGAACTGATGCGGGCGGGGCGCCATTCCGACGCCGTCACCCCAGCCGAGCAGGCACTGAGGATTGCCGAGACACTGCATGGTGCGGACGCAATTGAAACCGCAGTCGCGGCTCACAATCTGGGCTTCCTGCTGCGCCGCACCACCCGATTGAGTGATGCCGCGGCCAACCTCGAGCGCGCGCTCGCGATCTACGAGCGCCGCCACCCGGCGGTGCACGAGGACACCCGCAATGCGCTCGGCGAACTGGGCCAGATCTATCAGGCCACCGGACGGGCCGGCGAAACGGCTGCGATCTACGAACGGCTGATCGCGCGTGCCGCCCAGGAAGGGCATGGCGCCCACCTCGGCGTCGCCCATATGTTGACGAACAGGGCGTTCGTGTTGCGCGGCCTCGGCCGCGGCGACGAGAGCGAAGCTGATTTTACGCGCGCCATCGGCGTCTACGAGGCGCAGACGGCGATCGACGGCGAACCTTACCGCCTCGCACTCGAAGGCCTGCTCGATCGCCTCGACGCGACCAATCGCGGCGATGCAGCGATTGCACGAGCAAAGGAGGCCATTGCGCGCCTCGACGCACTTGGCGATGCTGGCAGCCAGCTCGCCATGCGCCTGCACAATCGACTCTCGAAGTCGGCGCTGGAGGCAGGTCGTCACGCCGATGCACTGGGCCACGCCAGGGCCGCCCTGGCCCTTCACCAGAACGTCGCCGCCGAACCGGACAAGGGCAGGAACCTCGACCAGACAGTCGCCGCGCTCAACAATCTCGCCAGGGCGCATCGTGCGGTCGCCGACTACCCGGCCGCCGAGGATGCTTACCGGCGCGCTGTCGCCCTGCTCGATGGCCGTGGCGACAAGGCCAACTCCGGCATCCTCAACGACAACCTCGCCGTTCTCTACCTGCATCAAGGCCGCCACGACGAGGCCGAGCGCTATCACAAGCGGGCGCTCGCCCTGCTCGAGGAAGCACTCGGCCGGGAACACCCGAGCGTCGGCCGGGCGGCCGGCAATCTCGGCGCCCTGTTGAGCGAGGTTGGTCGCCATGCCGAGGCGGAGCCACTACTGCGCCGCGGGCTGGCAATTCTGGAGGCGCGCAAGTCCCAGGATCCGGTATCGCTCGGCATCATCGAGGATAATCTGGCCGGACTGCTGCGCGTGACGGGCCGGCACACCGAGGCCCGGGCGCATCTCGAGCGCGCACTCGAACTCTTCCAAGGCGCACTGCCGGCGAAGCATCCCCGCCTTGCAACCGCGCGCAACAATCTCGGCCGCTTCCTGCTCGACAGCGGCGCACTCGCCGATGCCGAAATCGAACTCAAGCGGGCGCTCGTGCTGGCCGAGGACCTCTATGGCCCGAACAGTCTCGACATCGCGGTCCCAGCCGCCAATCTGGCCGAAGTGATGACCGAGACGAAGCGATACGGCGAAGCGCGTGCGCTGTTCGACAGGGCGCTCGCGGCGCTGGAAGCGGTGCATGGGCCGAAACACGCCAACCTGCTCGTTTCTCTGGTCGCGGCGGGGCGGCTCGAATTGGCCGACGGCAAAGCCGACGCCGCCAGGGCGCTGTTCGAGCGCGCGGTCGCAATCGAGCTCGCCGGCCGGGCTCGCAGCGGTATCCGAGGCAGAACCGCGACGGCCGACGGTGGCACCGGACGCGGCGCCTTTCACGGCCTGATCGAAGCCCAGTGGCGCAGCGGCGCGACGCCGGCAGCGCGCGATGCGGCGCGCGCACTCGAAGTCGGCCAGTGGGACACCATGACACCGGCCGCCATCGCGCTGGCAGCCCTCGGCGCGCGCGTCGGTGCCGGCGACCAGGCGCTCGGTGCGACGACCCGCGAGCGCCAGGATCTGGCGGCGGATTGGACTGCGACCGACCGGCGGCTGACCGAGCTGCTGGCGGAAAGCGGTCAGCGCAACGCCGGTCTCGAAGGCCAACTGCGCCAACGCCTGGCGACGGTGGAGACGCGTCTTGCCACGATCGATGCCGACCTCGCCGCCCGCTATCCGCGCTACTGGGACCTGGCGCGCCCGTCAGCCCTTTCCGTCGATGCCATCAGAAGACTGCTGGCGCCGGAGGAAGCAGCCATCCAGTTCGTCGTCACGCCCGAAGCGACCCACGTGTGGCTGCTCTCGCGCTCGGACATCGCCTGGCACCGAGCGCCGATAGGCGAGCGCAACTTGCGCAGCCTGGTGCGCGGATTGCGATGCGGCCTCGACCGCGCCGAATGGGATGGCGCCGGCGCCGAACGCTGCTCCACCTTGCTCGGGCTCGATCCGAAACAGGTGCCGCAAGCAGCCGATCCGCTGCCGTTCGATGTCGGCAACGCGCATCGCCTGTACGAAATCTTGCTCGGCCCGCTCAAGTCCAGGATCGCGGGCAAGGATCTTCTGGTCGTGGCCTCGGGGCCGCTGACCGCACTGCCGTTGCAGGTGCTCGTCGCCGAGCCGCCGGCAGCAGCCGAAGAGAAGGACTACGCGCGCGCTGCCTGGCTCGGCCGCAGGCACGCAATCACGGTGCTGCCGTCGCTGGCGAGCCTTGCCGCCCTGCGCGGCTTCGCCCGATCGAGGAGCGCTGCCAAGCCCTATATCGGCATCGGCAATCCGCTCCTGACCGGCTCGGATGGGACCGACCGCCGAGCCTTCGAAGTACCTGAATGCGATACGCGCCCCGACGCGCCTTCGCCGGTGGCGGCCGCGGTGCAGAAGCATCCAGCGTCGCTGGTGCGAAACGCGGGCCCGGAAGACCTGCGGCGCCAGCCGCCACTGCCCGAGGCCGCCGATGAGCTCTGCCGGGTGGCGCGCTTCGTCGGTGCCCCTGGCGACGACGTCGCGCTCGGCGCCCGCGCGACCGAGACCGAGATCAAGGCGATGTCGTCGGCCGGCCGGCTCGCCGATGCACGCATCATCCATTTTGCCACCCACGGCCTACTCGCCGGCGAGACGGCTTTGTTCCTGGCGGCCAAGACCGAGCCGTCGCTGCTGCTCACGCCGCCGCAAACGGCGACCGAGCTCGACGACGGCCTGTTGACGGCGTCGGAAGTGGCCGCACTCAAACTCAACGCCGACTGGGTCATTCTGTCGGCCTGCAATACCGCCAGCGGTGACGGAGTTGGAGCCGAAGCGTTATCGGGGCTGGCAAGGGCGTTCTTCTATGCCGGCGCTCATTCCTTGCTCGTCTCGCATTGGGCGGTCGATTCCGACGCCACCGTGAAGCTCATCACCAGTTCGTTCGAGGCCGGGACGCGTGAACCGCATCTGACACAGGCGCAAGCTCTATCGCGATCGATGACAGCCATGATCGACAGTGGCGGCAGCGGCTCCCATCCGTCGAAATGGGCGCCGTTCATCGTCGTCGGCGGCAGTGCGCCCGCCGCCCCGGTTGACGCAAGCGTGTCGGCAAATGAGGTGCCGCCGGAAAGCGTTCTGACGAAGCCTGCGACCAAATCAACGCCCAAGCGATTCGCCCCGCGCAAGGACCGGCGGCCGCGCGACGGCAACGCCAACGGCGACGACGCCGACTGGAAGTCGAAGGCATTGGGACGCTAGTACCCGGAATCACACATGGATAGCACACCTGATCGCGAAACCACGAGGCGATCCGCCAGGAGCGGGGCGCAGCGCGTAGCCCAAGCTACGCGCAAGGCGTGCGACGCCGCGGGCGCCCGTGGGTCGCGACCCTACGGGCGATCGAGGATGCTCGCCGGCGGCGTCGCGCCGCTTGTCCGATGGGGCAACATCGGCCGGCGCGGCGCTCCTGGCCGGCGAACATCCTCGATCGTCATGTGTGCTATCCATGTGTGATTCCGGGTACTAGTGCTCTGCCGGCGCCAACCCAGCGCCATCGCGGCCGACCTCGCACCCAACCTGGAGGCGGCCGGTATTGCGACGCAAGTCCGCGACAATGGCGACCATCATGTGAAGGTGGCGGGCTTTGCGCGCCGTTTGGCAAGTCGGTGAACCGCTACCAACCGAGCGCATAACATGGCCGGCGCGGGTCGGCGCCCGCCGCGATCAGGCCGGTATCCGGGTCCTTGCGGATCATGCACATGGCACCGGCGCGCCACACGAACTGCGGCCACCACTGCACATCGTGTCCGAGTTGGCCGAGGCGATCTGCGGTCGCAGCCGGCAGGCGCGCCTCCAGCATGAGACGATCGGGCTGGTAGGCGTGCGGCTCGAACGAATTGGGGAAGCTGTAGGTGGCAAACCGCGGCGCCTCGACTGCCTGCTGCAGGTCCATGCCGAACTCGACGACGTTGAGGAACGTCTGCAGCATGGCCTGGATCTGCACATCGCCACCAGGCGTGCCGAGCGGAAACAGTTCGCGGCCGTGCCGCCCGCGCCGGCCAAGCACCAGCGTCGGGCTCGGCGTCAGGCGGGGGCGCTTGCCAGGGGCGACGACCGAGGCGTGATCGGTGTTGGTCCACGACTGGGTGCCGCGCATCGACGGTACCATGCCGGTGCCGGGGATCACCGGCGAATCGCTCGAGGTGTCGCTCGGCGTCGCCGAGAACGCGTTGCCATGCCGGTCGACGACGCAGACATAGGAGGTGTCGAGCTGCCCGCGCGTCGGCGCCGTGGCGACAACCGTTGCCGGTCGCGTGCCATCGCCGGCCGGCGGCAAGCCCGGATAGGCACGGTCGTGGCGGATCAGGGCGCGGCGTAGGGCGGCGTACTCGGGCGACAGCAGGCGAGTAAGCGGCACCTCGACAAAACGGGGATCGCCGAAATAGCGCTCGCGATCGGCGAATACGAGCTTGAGCGTCTCGACCACGGCGTGCACATAAGCCGGCGAATTATGGCCCAGCGATTGCAAGTCGATACCCTCGACCAGCTTGAACGCCTGGGCGAGCGCCGGCCCCTGGCACCACGGCTGGCAGGTGTGGATCTTGTGCTCCTTGTAGGCAACCTCGACCGGCGCCTCGACCTCGGCCTCGAAGCCGGCAAGATCCTCAGCCGTCAGCCAACCGCCGTTGTCCTTGTGGAACTTGACGAATGCTGCCGCGAGATCACCCTTGTAGAATGCATCACGCGCGGCCTTGAGCCCGGCCGCGCGGCTTTTGCCGGCGGCGGCGGCCTCCTCGTCGCACATGTACTGCAGGCTGCGCGCAAGGTCCGACTGGACGAAAACATCGCCGACCCGCGGCGGCCTGCCCGTTCGGCAGATAGATCGCAGCGTTCGACGACCACATCCGATAGTCCGCCTCGTGCGAGGCGATCAACTCCGCCATCAGCGGGTACATCGCGAAGCCGTCGCGGGCGAACCTGATCGCCGCGGTGGCAACGTCGGAAAACGACATCGTGCCAAAACGCTCGAGCGCGGTGATCCAGGCGGCCGGTGCCGCTGGCACCACGGTGCGCAACAACCCCTTCGGGATTTTGCCACCGTGGGCTTGCCGGAAATGCTCGGCCGAGGCCGCCTTT
This sequence comes from uncultured Alphaproteobacteria bacterium, assembly GCA_963741505.1. Taxonomy (GTDB): domain Bacteria; phylum Pseudomonadota; class Alphaproteobacteria; order Rhizobiales; family Hyphomicrobiaceae; genus JAKFWF01. The sequence goes on from CAVUIJ010000027.1 coordinate 71,940, forward strand.
GGCCAGGTGCCGAGGCCGGCGATCGAGATCACTTGGTCGCGCTCGGCAAGATAGACCAGGATCGGCGCCACGCCGGCGACATTGACGATATCGCTCTGTAGTACACCCAGTGCCAGGCCCGCCGCGACCCCGGCGTCGACGGCGTTGCCACCGGCTTCGAGGATCGCGAAGGCAGCGTGCGCCGCGCCATGATGACCGGCGACCGCCATGTGCCGGCTGCCCGAAATCAGTGGGCGGTAGGATGATATGCCGAAGTTGCCCGGCGATGACGCGGCGGCTTCCAGCGGTGGCATGGCGGCATCTCCTTTGATCCAAGACCTATCGTTGCACGACACGCGCGATGCCGACCAGCCGTTCCATCACCAGGATCGCGAGCACGATCACCAATACCTGTACGGTCGATGCCGCGGCCACGACCAGTTGGCTGCCCTCGAACTGCAAGTAGCTGAAGATCTCAATCGGCAGCGTTGTGACGCCGGGGCCGGTCAGGAACAGCGAGGTATTGAGTTCGCCGATCGACACGACGAAGGCGAACAGGAAGCCCGACACCACGCCCGGCCAGACGATCGGCAGCGTCACCGCGAAGAACGTCCGCAATGGGCTCGCACCGAGGCTCTGCCCGGCCTCCTCGAGGCTGCGATCGAAGGCGGTGAGCGAGGTCAGGCAGGCGCGGAAGCAATAGGGCAGGCAGACGACGACATGGGCGAGGTACAGCCCGAGCAGGATCGGCACGCCGAGCGACCGGAAGTAGAGCAGCAGGGCGAGACCGAGGATGATGGTCGGAAACACCAGCGGCGCCATGAACAGCGCCTGCAGCGTATCGGATCGAACGCCACGCCGACGAACGGTGGCATAGGCGCCGAGCAGGCCGAACACGGTCGCCGTCATCGCCGCCGCCAATGCCAGTGCCAGGCTCAAGGCGAGTGCGCCGCGCATGCTGGGCGTGCCGAAAAAGCGCTCGAACCAGCGCAGCGACAGGCCGGGCGGCGGCACCGCCAGGTAATCGCCGGCCGAGAACGACAGCACGACAACGGTCAGGATCGGACCGAGCACCAGCGCGAACGCCAGCCCGACGATGAACCGCAGCACGATGCCGGTCACGCTCATCCGCCCTTCCCCGAAACCCGGCCCGGTCGCAGTATCAACTGCACCAGGGCGCCGAACGTCAGCGCGATCATCAGCATGACGAAGGACAGGGCCGCCGCGCGCGGCCAATTAAAGCTGATCACCTGATCATAGACCATGGAGACCAGCAGCTTCGAGCGCGGCCCGCCGAGCAGCGATACCGTCACGTAGGCAGACAGGAACAGGAAGAACGTCGTCATCAGCCCGCCGGCGACGCCCGGGCTCGACAGCGGGAAGGTGACGTGGATGAAGGTGCGCACCGGCCCGGCACCCAGCGATTGCGCCGCCTCGGCATAAACGCGGTCGATCGACGTCAGCGAGTTGGTGATCGAGATCACCATGAACGGCAGCAAAATGGTCATCAGGCCGATCACCACGGCATCGAGGCCCGGCAACATGGCTATCGGCCGCTCGATCAGCCCGGCGCCCTGCAGTGCCGAATTGATCACGCCGCGGCGTGACAGCAGCGTGACCCAGCCATAGGCGCGGATGACATTCGACACCATCAGCGGGAACAGCAGGACGAGCAGCAGCAGCAAGCGCTTGCGCGGCGCACAGCCGGCGATATAGGCGGCGACCGGATAACCCACGCCCAAGCACAGCCCGAGCACGAACATCGAGGCGATCAGCGTGCGCTCGATAACCCGCAGATAGAACGGATCGGTGGTCACAGCGATGTAGTTATCGAGCGTCGGCCGCAGCAGATAGAGCTCGTTCTGCGAGGGCATCATGAAGCTGACGAACAACAGATAGGCGATCGGCAACACGAACAGCACCAGGACGAGGATCAGCGGCGGCAACAGCAGCGCCATCCCGGCCCCACGCGACTGTCGAATCCCATGCCAGAGCCGCAGCAGCTGGGACGCAGCCTTGCCAATCCGGTCGCTACTGAAGGACGGCAACGCTGCCTCCTTCGAAACTCAGTGCCACGGTGCGACCGGGCGTCAGATCGAGCCCGTTGGCATCACCGACGAACGCCAGCACAGTTGTGCCACCCCAATCGAGATGCACGTGCGTCTGCGGCCCGCGAAATGTGACATCGGCGATCGTCGCCCAGGCCTGACCGCTGGCTGCCAGGCGCACCTTCTCGGGTCGCACCGCCAGCCGCAGTCTATCGCCGGCTTCGCCGTGCAGGCCCTCGAGCCGCAGTTGCATGTCGCGCAATTCAACCACCGTCGCATCGGCGCCGCGCGCCGTGACAACACCATCGAACAGGTTGCTGGCGCCGAGGAAGGTCGCGACGAACTCGGTCGCCGGCCGCTCGTAGATCTCGCGTGGAGCGCCGGTCTGCTCGATGCGGCCGCCGCGCATGACGCAAACCACGTCCGACATCGTCAGCGCTTCTTCCTGATCGTGCGTGACGAAGACGGTAGTGATGCCGAGCGCCCGCTGCAGCCGGCGCAATTCGAACTGCATCTCCTCGCGCAACATCTTATCGAGCGCCCCCAGCGGCTCGTCGAGCAGCAGCACATCGGGACGGATGACGATCGCACGCGCCAGTGCCACGCGCTGCTGCTGTCCGCCTGACAACTGCTTCGGATAGCGGTCGGCGAAGCCGTCGAGATGCACGAGCTGCAGGGCATCCTTGATGCGCAGTGCGGCCTTGCGGCGCGCCATGCCGCGCATCCTCAAGCCGAACCCGACGTTGTCGGCAACCGTCAGATGCGGGAATAGCGCCAGATTCTGGAACACCATGCCGAAGTTGCGTTTGTAGGCCGGCAGCGCCGTTACGTTGTGGCCGTTGATCTCGATCTCGCCGCGATCTGGACGCTCGAAGCCGGCGATAAGGCGCAGCGTCGTCGTCTTGCCGCAACCGGATGGGCCGAGCAGTGACACGAAAGCGGCGCGTGGGATCGCGAGATCGAGCGGCGGCAGCACCAGCGTGTTGTCGAAGGATTTCTCGACTTGACTGAGGCGGACGGCGACATCGGGTAAGGAGGTGTGCTCGCTCATGGTGCTCATTTGCCGGCAGTTATCGACGGCAGAGCATCGTCGCCGGCCAGCACTCGATCGGCGGCGACCAATACGCGGACCGGCAGCTCGATCAGGGCCAGGACTTCGATCACCGGGCGCGCGGCCAGTCCAGCCAGCATCGCACCCGCATCGGCGAGCAATGGTGCCAGCAGGGCCGGCAGCAGGGCGTCGGGCAATGCGCTCTTGCCGCAACAGCGCGACCGCAGCCGTTCGATGCCACCTTCGGCCTCGGCGCGGATGCGCGCCAGATCCTTCGCCACGAGCTGCGACCAGTCCCGTTCGTCGGCGCCACAGTCGGCGAGCCGCTGCTCGAGCATGGCGATGGCTTGGGCAACTTCCATCGAGAAAACCGCAAGTGCCGCGTCCAGTTGCTCTGTTGATCGGGGCGAGGCTGGGATCGGCAAATCGTTGCGCCCTTCCGGTGCCACCAGCTGCATAGACCGGTCGATCAGCCGGAACGCCGGCGCATCGTCCGGCGCGTAGTGGCGCAGCGTATCGTCCAATACCTTCTCGCCACGGATCGGCAAGTACTTTCGGACATAGCCGTCGAGCGCCATGTGCCGGCGTACCAGATCGCCCATCTCCGGGTGCATCGAAAACAGCACGCCGCGTCCGCGCTCACCATCGCCGTCGGTCAGCAGCGCAGCGGCGCGGCCGGCGAGATCGGCCTCGAACTTGATGCGCTCGAGCGGGTTGTCGATGAACAGCCGGCTCGGCAGGGCGAGGCTGTCGAAGGTGGCAATGACGCGAGCGTTGCTGCCGCCGTCCGGCCATGACGGGCCGTGGTAGTAAGGCACCTCGATCTGTCGGCCGACGCCTTCGGCAAACCGCGCGTCGCCGATTGTCACGTTGACGATGCCGGCGCCGGTCTGCAGGTATTCATGGCTGTATTTCGGCTTGGCATCGGTCATTGCGATCCAGCCGGGGCGACCGGCCGAGGCGTAGTAGGCGCCGCCGCACGATCCGATGAAACCGCCGCCAGCGCTGAGAAATCGCTGCACGGCCGCGTCGGCGCCCGGCGCCCCCTCGGCCCGGTCGAGCCCCCAAATGGCGAAGCCACCGGGAATGACCAGCACATCGGCACGGTCGAGCCCTCCCGCCGCGATCGCTGCGGCATCGACCGGCACATAGCAAAGGCCGAGACTGAGCAGGGCATGGCTATAGTAGGCGTAGTAGGGATAGCCGACGCAGGGGCCGGTAAAGAGCGCGATGCGCGGCGCTTTGCCGCTTGCGCGCTGCCGACGCCAACGCCGCACGACATCGCTCAAACTTCCGGATGCGGAGCCGTCCGGTATCCCCCCGATGGTCGGAGCGTCATGGTCATGCCCGGTCTTCATGTCATTTCGCCCGCACCGAACGACCCCTCAATAGAGCCGCGTTCGAATGCTCTCCTGCACCCTCGCCTCGGCGTCCGCCGCATCGATGCCACCGATCTGGTCGGCAAGTGCGGCGCCCAAACTCGCCAGCCCCGCCGCCCCCTGCCAAGTCTGCGGCTGCCACAGTCGCGAGCGGATCAGCGCCTTGCCGCAATGGAAGAACACCTGCGCCACGACCACCTCGAGCACGGCGCGGGCAGGCTTGCGGTTGACCGAGAAGCGGGCGCACAGCGCTGGATCGATCGACAGCTTGGCGGTGCCGTTGACCCGCAAGGTGTGATCGACGCCGGGCACGAAGAAAATGATCCCGACCCGCGGATTGGTCATCAGGTTCTTCATGCCGTCGACGCGGTTGTTGCCGATTCTGTCCGGCAGCAGCAGGCGATGGTCGTCCTCGACGGTGACGAAGCCCGGCGCGTCGCCCTTGGGCGAGGCGTCCGGCCAGCCCTCGGCGTCGGCGGTAGACATCACCAGGAACGGCGAGCGGGCGATGAATTCCCGCGCGTGGCGGTCGAGGTGGCCGATCTCCTTGCGCGCCGCCAGCGGGCCGACCTCGCCATAGTGACTGCGCAGTTCTTCAAGACTGCAGATCTCGCTCATCACCCGCTCAGCCTCCCGCCACCACCTTGTTCCAGCGCTCGACCCACTTCGAGCGTTCCGCACTCATGAAGCCGTGGTCGAGTGCGATCATGCGGGCGAGCTGGTCGTCGCTGAATTGCACCCGCGCCTTCTTTTCCGGCGACAGCAGATCCAGCATCTTCTTGTGCGAGCCGGGATAGTTGAACGCTTCCGAGAACAGCCCCTGCGCCTGCGGGTCGACCGACAGATTGACGTACTTCTCGGCCAGCTCCTTGTTCTTCGTACCCTTGGCGATGCCGGTGCCCCAGCTCACCGAGATGCCGCCTTCCTTGGGAAATACCCACTCGACCGGCTCCTTCTTGCGGTCCTGCACGGTAAAGGTCTGCGATTTGTACAGCAGGCCGATCACCGCGTCGCCGTTGGTCATCGCGTTCATGATGGAGTCGGTGTCCTTGGCGAAGATCGGTTCGAGCTTCACCAGCTTCTGGAACATCGCGAAGCCGGCCTCGGCATCGCCGGCGGGCTTGCCGTCGGCAAGGGCTCCGACCGGGATGATATAGGTGCCGATCGAATGACTGATCTCCGGCAGCACGATGCGACCCTTGAACTCGGGCCGCCACAGGTCCGCCCAGGAGGTCGGCGGCGATTTCACCTCCTTGGTGTTGTAGCAGATGCCCAAGGCCGAGAAGATGCCGAGCGCGAAGTAGGGCTGCAGCATACCTGGCAGCAGCTCGCGGATATTCGGCATGTTGGGGCTCGCCGCATCGAGCGGCTCGAGCACGCCCTGCGCGATCGCGGCCGGGAACAGGCCGTCGTGCAATTGCACGCAATCGAAGATCTGATTGCCGGCATTGACCTTGATCTTGGTGATGCGTTCGACCGGCGACGAGCCTCTGTCCTGCACCACCTTGACGCCGGTCGCGGCGGTGAACTTGCTGTCGACGCCCTTGGCCAGCGCGTCGCCCCACAACCCGCCCCAGGTCATTACCGAGATGCTTTCGGGCTTGGCCTGCGCCAATGCACGGCCGGTGACCAGGGCTGGCGCGGAAAGCCCCGCCGCCAGAGTACCGCCAAGCCTGAGCACGTCTCTGCGTTTCATGTCGCGATCCTTCTGCGAAGCACATTTGCCGGCAGATGGTACTCAGGGGACGATGGCTGCACCAGAGGATAAGTGCCACTCGAATGCAGCGTCGAGGCGTCTGCAGGAGCGACTGACCATACCGTTAACGACTGCTGCCAACTTCCGTAGCCCCGCCATATCCGCATCCGCCGGAGGCACGTCGCGGCACGACCGGCGACCAAGCGATCCCGGAAGCTTTGCGTCTCGCAGAAGACCTAACCTGCGCCATAAAGGAAGTTCGGCAGCCACAGCGTCATGCCGGGCCAGATGTACATGAAGAACATGCACAGGATCACGATCAGCATGTAGGGCATCATGCCGGCGAAGATCTGGTTGAGAGTGACGTGTTTCGGCGCCACGCCCTTGAGATAGAACGCCGACATGGCGACCGGCGGCGACAGGAACGCTGCCTGCAAGTTCACGAACACCAGCGTGCCCCACAAAATCGGGTCGATGTTGAAGTGTTTGAGCAGCGGCAGGAAGATCGGCACGAAAATTACGATGATCTCGGTCCACTCCAGCGGCCAGCCCAGCACGAAGATGATCGCCTGCGACAGCAGCATGAACTGCAGCGGCGTCATGTTCAGCGCCAGCACCCACTTCTCGATCAGCGCCTGGCCGCCGAGGATCGCGAACACGCCCGAGAAGATCGCCGAGCCGACGAACAGCCAGCACACCATCGAAGTGGTCTTGGCGGTGAGAAACACGGCTTCCTTGGTCCGTTTCCAGTCAAGCGTGCGGGCCTGGAATGCCAGCAGGAAAGCACCAGCCGCGCCCACTGCCGCGGATTCTGTCGCCGTTGTAATGCCGAACAGGATCACGGCGAGCACCACGACGGTTAAAATGCCCAGCGGCGCGATCGAGGTGGTCAACAGCTTGATCACTTCGAAGCGTTCGGCGGTCATGCGGGCGTAATAGCGCGCCATGACTACCGCCATCAGCGCGGCAATGATGCCGAACCACATGACGAACCCAGGCGGCGGCCCCCGTTCGGCGGGCGTTGCCGTCTTTGCGACCGGTGCCGAGCCGAGCTGCTGCAGCCCTTCGACCACCTGTTCGGCCACCGGCTGCTGGTGAATGACAACGAACCACCATGCCGCCCAAAGCGTGCCCGCAACAATCGTGAACGGCACCAGCGTGTAGCCGAGCGTCGCCAGCACATCGCGGTATTTCATGGCCCGGTCCCCAACCGGTATCGCCTTGGCCTTGGCCGGCGAGACCAAGGCCACAAGGGCCGCCACGAACATGTTTTGCGCGTACGCCTGCTGGAAGCGCGGCACCCAGGCCGGCACCGGCACGCGCGTCTGCTCTTCCGACAGTGGCGGCGCGATCTTCGGGCTAATCAGTGCCCAGCCGATGATATAGATGAGGTACAGGAATGAGAGGAAAAAGCCGGGGAACATCGCCGCCGCATAAAGCTTGACCACCGATTGGCCGGCGACGGCGGCGTAGACGATGATCATCACCGACGGCGGGATCAGGATGCCGAGGGTGCCGCCGGCGGTGATGACGCCGGCCGCCAGCCGCACGTCATAGCCGGCCTTCAGCATGGGGTTGAACGCGATCACCCCCATCAGCACCACGACGGCGCCGACGAGGCCGCTGGCGATGCCCCAGAAGGTGCACACGATCAGCGTCGCAACCGCCAGCGACGCCGGCACGCGGCGGAACGCCAGCTGGATCGAGTAGAACATCTTGTCGACCAACGCGCCGCGCTCCATCACGTACCCCATCAGAACGAACAATGGGATCGAGATCAGCACGTCGTTGGTCATGGCGCCGTAGGTGCGCTGGACCATCAGATCGAAGATCTTGTTCTGGATCCATGGTTGCGCCGGATCGAAGAAGGCGATGAAGCCGAAGACGATGCCGAGCCCCATCAGGGTGAACGCGGTCGGGAAGCCCATCATGATGACGATGACGATCAGCGTCAGCATCAGCAGGCCGAGTGCCGGATCGCTCATAGGATTTGCTCTCCCCCGCGACCACGCTGACGAGCTGCCTCGTCGATTTGCTGGGCATGTTCGATCGCCTGTTTGCGTACCTCCTCGTCGACATGCTCGCTGCCTGCGAGCTGCTCTTCGATGACGTCGATTTCCGAGACGTCTTTCAGGCGGCTCGGCCATTCGCCGGTCTTGAGGCAGACGACGCAGCGCACGATCTCGGCCACGCCCTGCAGCAGCACCAGCGCGCCGGCGATCGGGATGACGGTCTTGAAGTGGTAGACCGGCGGTCCATCAGCCGTGACGTTCGAGTGCTCGGCGATCCGCCAGGAGTCGCCGGCGTAGGAATATCCGGCATAGACCAGGGCGAGGATGCCCGGCAGGAAGAACACCACATAGAGGATAAGGTCCAGCGTCGCCTGGGTGCGTGGCTGGAACGACGAGTAGAGGAAGTCGCCGCGAACGTGGGCATTCTGTGCCAGCGTGTAGGCGCCGCACAGCATGAACAAGGTGCCGTAGAACATGTTGCTGGCGTCGAAGATCCACGCTGTCGGCATGTTCAACAGGTAGCGCTTGAATACCTCGGCGCACACCAACAGCATCAGTCCGATGATCAGCCAAGCCGCCGCCTTGCCGACCCAGGTACTGATGCCGTCTATGGCATGCAGAAAGCGTTCGACGACCATGTTCTTGGGGTCCGATCAATTGAGTTGGCGGGACGCACGACGAGACAGCCTCCGGCCTGCCAGGCGGAGGATGCCATCGATTGCAATTACGCCGTCAAGGCTTCTTTGCTACGCCCGCGGGACCGAAATAGTGGTCGTAGGCCATCTTGCGGCTGACCACCGTATCCTGCTCCCACTGCGTTGCGCGGCGCGCGAATGCCAGCTGTGATTCGAGGATTTCCTTGAACAGCGGGTTCTCGCCGGCCTTCTTGGCGACCACCGTGTCGTAAATCTCGAGCTGTTTCTTCAGGATCGCGTCCGGCGTCTTGTAGAACTTCACATTGTCCTTGGTCTGCAGCTCGATGTAGTCCTGCGAATAGCGATCGATCGCCTTCCAGGACATGTCCGACGACGCCGCTTCCACCGCATTCGCAATGATGGCCTTCATCTTGTCGGGCAGCGCGTCGAATTTCGTCTTGTTGAACGTGATCTCGAACTGCTCGGCGTTCTGGTGGTAGCTCTGCAGCATGCAGATTTTCGATACGTCGGCGAAGCCGAGCAGCCGATCGGAGGTGGCATTGTTGAACTCCGCCGCGTCGAGCAGGCCGCGGTCCATGGCCGAGACGATCTCGCCGCCGGGCAGCGCGTTGACCGCGGCGCCCATGCCTTGGAAGACGTCAATGGAAATACCGACGGTGCGGTATTTCACACCCTGGAAGTCCTCGACCTTGGCAACCGGCTTCTTGAACCAGCCGAGCGGCTGGGTCGGCATCGGGCCATAGGGGAAGGACACCACGTTGGCGCCGATCGAGGCATAGAGCTTGGCCAGCAACTCCTTGCCGCCGCCGTACTTGTGCCAGGCGAGCAGCATGTTGGCGTCCATGGCGTAGCCGGGCCCCGAGCCCCACAGCGCTAAGGCCGTCTGCTTGCCGTAGTGATAGACGAGCACGCCGTGGCCGCCGTCGAGGGTGCCTTTCGAGACCGCTTCCAGCAGGCCGAAGGCCGGCACCACGGCGCCGGCGGGAAGCACGTCGATCTTCAGGTCGCCGCCGGTCATGTCGTTGACCTTCTTGGCGAAATCGAGCGCGTATTCGTGGAAAATGTCCTTCGACGGCCAGGTGCTCTGCCAGCGCATGCTGATCGGGCCCTGGGCGCTGACGACAGTGGGCGCCGCCACCGTGGCTGCGGCGACGGCCGCTGAACGCTTGAGAAACTTCCGGCGTGACACTTCAGGTGTCTTGTTGTTCGACATGTTTCCTACCCCTGTGACTTCGTTGGATGGCGCTCTATGGGCGGCATTGACCGGACTACTTAAGACATCGCAACCGACCGGAAGCAAGCAACTTGAACCGGAAGAATCGACGCATACCCGCTGCAACAGCTTCCAGGCCACAATCGGATTTCGAGCCTGCCAGGATCGTCGGTTTGCAGCGAGTCTCCTCCATGCAGAACATTTCAGAAACGAGAGCGCTGTGCCACCATTATCGTAATTGGCCGGCTCGCTTGTCGCGCCAGCGATAATAAAGGATCGATGGCGCCAGAAACCAAGGGTTGCCGGTGTATAGCGGCCTGGTCTGGAAGCTCAGGTCGTCGATCACGGTCCGCCCGTCCGCCAGTCCCAGCACCTGTTGACCGATGCGCATGCCGAAGTAGCTGGCAGTGCCGACGCCGGCGCCACAATAGCCCATCGCGTAATACATGCCGTCGTGCCGGCCGACATGCATCAGCTCGTCGAAGGTGTAGGCGATGAAACCGCACCAGGAGTGGCTGATCCGCGTCGCCGCAAGTTCCGGGAAGATGTCAACCATGTCGGCATGCAGCTTGGGGCCGCTAATACGCGGATCGGTCTCGTTCAGCGACACTCGGCCGCCGAACAGGATGCGGCTTCGGTCCGGTGACGCACGATAGTAATAGACCACCTGCCGGGTATCGCTGACGATGCGATTATTCGGCATCAGGCGCGCCATCAGATCCGGCGCGATGGCCTCGGTCGCGATCATGTAGCTGCCGATCGGGATCACGCGCCGCTGCAGCCAGGGCGTCAGCTTGCCGGTATAGCCGTTGGTGGCGATTACGACCTCGCGCGCGTTGATGGTGCCGCGGGGCGACGACAGGCGGAAGCCGCCGCCATGCTTCGCAATCGCGGTGATCGGGCAGTGCGCGATGACGTCGGCACCGGCCGCGATGACACGGTCCAGCAAGCCTTGGTGGTAGCGGGCGGGGTCGACCGAGGCGTGGCCGGAAAAGACGACGCCACCATGATACACGTCGGTGCCGAGTTCGCTTCGCTGCTGCGCTCGCGGCACCGCATGGGCCTCGACTTCGAGCCCTTTCGGCTGGTTTTCGATCCGCCGCACCAGCGCCTCGTACTGGGAGGCGTTGTGGGCAGCATGGAAGCGGCCGACGACGCCGAAGTCACACTCGAGCTTCTCGGTCGCAACGAACGCCTTCAGCCACGCGAGCGAGTTCTGCCCCTCCTTGAGAATTGCAAACGCACGATCTGGTCCGTGGCGCCGGCTCAAGTCGTCGAAGCTCGGCTTGATGCTGGTCGATATCTGGCCGCCATTGCGCGTGCTGCAACCGAAGCCCGCCGCCTCGGCATCGACGACGACCGTGTGCCGGCCGCCGCGGGCGATCTGTAGCGCCGCATGCAGCCCGGTATAGCCGGAGCCGATCACGACGACGTCGGCCTTCGGCGGCAGGCTGCGCTCGTGCAGCTGCGGGCGCGGCACATGATCCCACCAGTAGGGGGACATTTTGCTGTCGGCAGTGAAGAGATCGGTCGTCACTTATGCTACCATGTCTTCGCCGGTCTGATCGTCGGCCACGCCACGAGTGGTATCACAATATTTCCCGAATGCACCTTATGTAGAAGCCAATTACACCGAAAGCTGCAGGCACTTTTCGGATTGGCCGGGAGCGGGCGCGCATGAAGATCAAGAGCATCGAGACATTCACCACCGAGCACGTCGGATTCGTGCGCGTCACGACCGATACCGGGCATCAAGGCTGGGGCCAGGTGTCGACCTATAACGCCGATATCACTTGTCAGATCGTTCACCGGCAAGTGGCGCCGTGGTCGCTCGGACGCGACGCTCTTGCCATCGAGGCACTGGTCGACAGCATTCCAGAACGCGAGCACAAGTTTCCCGGCTCCTACCTGTGCCGGGCGACCTGCGGCGTTGAGACCGCGCTGTGGGATCTGCGCGGCAAGCTCGAGGGCAAGAGCGTGTGCGAGCTGATCGGCGGCAAGCCGAAGAAGCTGCGCGCCTACGCGTCATCGATGAAGCGTGACATCACGCCTAACGACGAGGCGGCTCGCTTCCGGCGGCTGCGCGACGCGCACGGTTTCGACGCCTTCAAGTTCCGCGTCGGTGCCGAGTATGGTCACGACAAAGACGAGTGGCCGGGCCGCACCGAGGAAATCGTCCCGACCATTCGCCGCGCGTTGGGCGATGACGTCGCACTGCTGGTCGATGCCAACAGCTGCTATTCGCCAGGCCGCGCGATCGAGGTCGGCCGCCTGCTCCACGACAACGGTATCTGCCACTTCGAGGAGCCCTGCCCATACTGGGAGCTCGAGCAGACCAAGCAGGTCCGCGACGCGCTCGACATCGACGTCACTGGCGGCGAGCAGGACTGCTTCATGCCGGTCTGGCGCCACATGATCGAGATGAAGGCGGTCGACATCATCCAGCCCGACGTTTGCTACATCGGCGGCATCACGCGCACCCTTCGCGTGGCGCGGATGGGTGAGCTCGCCGGGCTGCCCTGCACGCCGCACAGCGCCAACCTCGGCATGGTGACGCTGTTCACCATGCATGTGCTGGGCGCCATCCCCAATGCCGGCAAGTATCTCGAGTTCTCGATCGAGGAGGCCGACTACTACCCCTGGCAGTACGGCCTCTTCCGCGGCGACCCCTACCAGGTCCGAGACGGCATGGTGACGATCCCGTCGGAGCCCGGCTGGGGCGTCGAGATTGACCCGGCTTGGCTCGACAAGGCCGGCTACCGGATCAGCACACTCGACTAGGTTGCCACATCTTGCCGCGACCGATTACGGTCCATCGTGGTTTCCAGATCGGACATGGAGCGCTCCCCGTGGCTTCTAAGCGCGGCACCAAGTCGAACGAGACGAGCCCGCTGTTCACCAGGCCGCCGACGTGGCTCGGCGCCCCCTTCGATACGCCAACCGCCGCGACCAGGGCGGCGATCATCGGCATCCCCTTCGACTGCGGCACCCATCCGAACCGGATCGGTGCGCGCATGGGGCCGGCCGCCATCCGTGAGCAGTCGACGCAGCTTCGCCGCTATGACCCCCGCAGCAATCTCGACGTGGTCGCGAGCCTCGGGCTGATCGATTGCGGCGATGTGCCGGTGACTGCGAGCCTGATCGAGGAATCGTTCGCCGCCATCGAGGCGGCGGTGGCCGCGGTCACCGCCAAGGGCACGATCGCCGTGACGATGGGCGGCGATGGCGCCGTGACGCTGCCGCAGGTGCGGGCGCTGGCACGACAGCACAAGGATCTGTGCATCGTCCACATCGATGCCCACACCGACGCCTATCCGATCCAGGGCTACAATACCGCGACCGGCTTTCGCCACATGGCGCAGGAAGGGCTGATCGATGCCAAGCGCTCGTTCCAGATCGGCATGCGCGGGGCGACCATGGTGCCGGGTGTCTTCGAATTCTGCCGCGAACTCGGCTACAACCTCATCACCATGACGCAACTGCGCGAGCTCGGCTACGAGGCCGTGGCCGAGCGCGTTCTCGGCACGATCGGCGATCGCCCGGTCTACCTTTGCTACGACATGGACTTCTTCGATCCGTCCGTCGCCCCCGGCGTGTGCACGCCGACCTGGGGCGGCTGCCAGGCGCACGAAGGCCTGGCTTTCCTCGAAATGCTGCAGCCGCTCGACACCCGGCTGCTCGACGTCAATACGGTGAGCCCGCCGCACGATACCGGTGGCATGACGGCGTTCCTCGCCGCCACGCTGATGTGGACCTTCCTGGCCGGTTTGGCCGTGAAGCAGAATGCGACCGCCGGTGGCAGGCGCTAATTGCCCGGCCGCCCCCGGGCGCGCCAACCGGTCAGACCCCACCCATCAGCATGTATTTGATCTCGAGAAACTCCTCGATGCCGTGATGCGAACCCTCACGGCCTAGGCCGCTTTCCTTGACGCCGCCGAAGGGGACGACCTCGGACGAGATGATGCCCTCGTTGATGCCGATGATGCCGTATTCGAGGCCTTCGCCGACCCGCCAGACGCGGCCGATGTCGCGCGAATAGAAATAGGCCGCCAACCCGAACTCGGTATCGTTAGCGAGGCGGATCGCCTCTTCTTCCGTCTTGAACCGGAACAATGGCGCCACCGGCCCGAACGTCTCCTCGCGGGCGACCTTCATCTGCTGGGTGATGCCGGTGAGCACCGTCGGCTCGAAGAAGCTGCCGCCGAGCTTGTGACGCTTGCCGCCGACGACGACCTTGGCGCCTTTGGCGAGTGCGTCCTCGATGTGCTCCTCGACCTTGGCCACCGCCGCCTTGTTGATCAGCGGGCCAGTGGTCACGCCGGCTTCGATGCCGCTGCCGACCTTCAGCTTCTTGACCTCGGCCGCGAGCTTGGCCGCGAACGCGTCGTAGACCCCTTCCTGCACGTAGATGCGGTTGGCGCACACGCAGGTCTGGCCGGCGTTGCGGTACTTCGATGCCATCGCGCCCTGCACCGCCTTGTCGAGGTCGGCATCGTCGAACACGATGAACGGGGCGTTGCCGCCGAGTTCCATGCCGACTTTCTTGACCGTCTTGGCGCACTGCTCGATCAGCACCTTGCCGATCTCGGTCGAACCGGTGAACGTGAGCATCCGCACGACCTTGCTCGAGGTCAGCTCGGCCCCGATCACGCTCGCCTTGCCGGTGATGACGTTGAACACGCCCTTGGGGATGCCGGCGCGGGCCCCGAGTTCGGCCAGCGCAAGCGCGGTCAGCGGCGTCTCGGAGGCCGGTTTGCAGACGACCGTACAGCCGACGGCGAGGGCGGGGCCGACCTTGCGCGTGATCATCGCCGCCGGAAAATTCCATGGCGTGATCGCGGCGACCACGCCAATCGGCTGTTTGATGCAGACCACGCGCGCATCTGCTTTGGGCGTCGGTATCGTCTCGCCGTAGACGCGCTTTGCCTCCTCGGCGAAGAACTCCACGAACGAAGCCGCGTAGACCACCTCGCCCTTGGCCTCGGCGAGCGGCTTGCCCTGCTCGAGGGTCATCAGCATGGCTAACTCGTCGGCGAACTCGATCTGCAGATCGAACCACCGGCGCAGAATCTTGGCCCGCTCTTTCGCGAGCATCTTCGACCATGCCGGGAAGGCGCGCTCGGCTGCCGCGATCGCGGCCTGGGTACCGCGGGCGTCCGTCAGAGGCACCTTGGCGAGCTCGGCACCTGTTGCAGGGTTGGTGACCGGCAGCGCCGGCTCGCCGACCCACTGGCCGTCGACATAGCACTGCCTGCGCAGGAGGGAGATGACTGGCTTGTCCATGGTATGCCTCGCCGGTACGACTTCGTTGACGCCTGCGCTCACTATATCCCTCGACCGGGCGCGGTGCAAAACCGCTACGGTCACGAATGACGTCAACCGGCAGGTCATCGCTGGAGCAATAGTGGCCGATCAGGAGCACATGGGCGATTTCCACTTCAGCTGCAAGCATGCCAAAGTGCCGCCGTTGATCGGCGGGCTGGGCGGGGATTGCTCGACATGATCAGCCGACGTCTTGGCGGGAGGTGACAATCCGTGTCTGCAAAGTTCGCGAGTGAAGTGCCCGCCACGCGCGGTGATGCGATCACCCGTGCCCATGGCGTGGTGGAGTTGCTGCGCGCATCCGCTCAGCGGATCGAAGCCGAGCGGGCGCTCCCCGCCGATGTGGTCGCAGCGCTGCACGAGGCGAGGCTGTTCCGCCTGCTGTTGCCGCGTTCGCTCGGCGGCGACGAGTTGCACCTCAAGCACTTCGCCCGGGTGATCGAGGCAATCGCGCGTGCGGATGCAAGCACCGCCTGGTGCCTCGGGCAGGGTGCCGGCTGCGCGATGGCTGCGGCATTCCTGAAGCCTGACGCGGCGCGCCGCCTGTTCGGACCGGCCGATGCCGTGCTCGCCTGGGGCGCCGGAATCCAGGGCAAGGCGGTTGCCGTGGACGGCGGCTATCTGGTCAGCGGCAAATGGATGTTTGCCAGCGGTTGCGCCCATGCGACGCTGCTTGGCGGCCATTGCTACGTCCTCGAGAAGGACGGCACGCCGCGGCCGCGAGCCGATGGCCGCCCACTCGACCGTACCGCGCTTTTTGCCAAGTCAAAGGCCAGGATCCACGACATGTGGCACACGCTCGGCCTCAAGGGCACGGCAAGCTATACCTACGAGGTCGAAAACCTCTTCGTGCCCGAGGAGGAGACGATCGACCGCGAGGAGCCGAACGAACGACATGAACCCGGCACGCTTTTCATTTTCCCGTCGACGCAAGTATACGCGGCCGCGTTCAGTGCGCTGATGCTCGGCATCGCCCAGGGCATGGTCAGCGACCTGACCGCACTCGCCATGACCAAGACGCCGCGCGGCGCCGCATCATCGCTCAAGGAAAGCCCCGTCTTCCAGTCCGAGCTTGCGGTGCTCGAGGCGCGACTGCGTGCCGCCCGCGCCTATCTGCACAACACCCTCGACGAGATCTGGGACAGGACAGCCGAGTTGCGCGAGATGCCGATCATCGAACGCGCCAATTTGAAGCTCGCCGGCACCTACGTCATCAATCAGGGCGTCGACATCGCCACCGCAGCCTATCGCGCCGCCGGCCAGAATGCCATCTTCCCGACCAACCCGTTCGAACAGCGGCTGCGCGACGCGATGTCGGCTTCGCAGCAGACCCAGGGCCGTCCCTCCAATTTCATCACCATCGGCCGCGTGATGCTGGGACTGCCGCCCGATTCAGCTGTCCTGGGATGATAGATGCACTGCCCGTCCGGTCTCAGATGCCGGCGGCATTGAAGCCGCGTCCGCCGTCGCCGAGCGCTTCGCAGCCACCCTCGGTGACGAGGATGGTGTCCTCGAGCTTGATGAAGCCGCGCACGGGGTGGGCCATGGTGGTCTCGATCGAGACGACGTAGCCGGGCTCCAGCGGCCGCTCCTTGTCGTAGCCCTGGTAGGACATGCGCGCATAGTCCATGAGACGCGGCGCCTCGTGCGTGACGAGCCCCATGCCGTGAGCCATGAAGTGGGAATACTTGCGGTGCGGCGAGGCGTTGAGAAGCTGCTCGGCGACGTCGCAAATATCGCCGCCACGCGCACCCGGACGGATCGGCTTCCTGACCGCCTGCTGCACCTCCTCGATGAAGCCGAGTAGCTCCACGTCTTGCGCGTCCGCCTTGCCTCCGACCACCGCCATGCGGCAGAGGTCGCCGATATAGCCTTTGTAGTTGCCGCCCGAATCCAGGGTGATGATGTCGCCCTTGGCGAGCTTCTGCTCCGATGGCGCCCGGTTGAGGCTGGTGCCGGCGGTCATCAGGCAATAATCGAAGACGAGGCCGCGGTTGACCTCTTCGCGACGCAGCCCCTCGACCACCTCGAGCTTGCTCGCGCCGGGTACGCAGTGCTGCTTGAAGGTCGCGAGCATGGCGTCGACCACCCGCTCCGATGCCTCGCGCAGGAAGCCGATCTCCTGCGCCGTCTTGCGGGCGCGCAGCCGCTCCAGCGGGAACACCGCGTCGACCACATCGGCGTTGGCGATGCCGCGCCGCAGCACCGCTTCACCATCGGCGGGCAGGAAGCCCGATTCGACGCCGATGCGGCGCACCGGTCCGAGCTTGGCGATGTGGCGTGCGACCTGCGCCATCGTCTCCTTGCTGCCGACCACGCTGAGGTCGAGCGTCGGCGGCCAGAACTTGCCGAGCTCCTTCTCGAAATTCTCGATCGGGCAGCCGAAGTAGGCAGCAGTCTCGGGCTTGCCTTTCTGATAGACCAGGGCCGGCAGATATCGTGTCACGCCGACCGCATCCATGGTGTCGAAGAAGAAGAAGCGGTAGCCGCCGAGCAGGTACTGGACATTATGCTTCGAGGTTGCGACCAGGACATCGATGCCGGCGTCATCCATCAGCCGGTCGAGCTGCCTGGCGTCGAAGGGAACGGGCTTGCTGATTGCGGCTTCAGTAACGGCCATGGGCGAACCTCCGAGCGTCCTCTTGGATATTCTGCTGTCCGGCGCGTCCGTGGGCCGTCTGGCAATTCCTGCAGGATTGACTATAGCGCTGCCGCAGCTGCGGCCGCCAGTACTCGATCAAGGGTATGAGCGTTTCTGTACATCATCCGAGGTACTTCATGAAACGCGCTGCCGAGAATGTTCAGTCGTTTTGGCTTCGAAGTTCGGGCTGGCGTCATGTGCCTCGATCTCGACCGGTCGGCGCGATGGCTGGCGTCCCGGGCCGCCGGTGCCGCCGGTGCCGTCTCGATCATGACGACGCGAAGTCCAAGCTCGGCGGGGCAGCGCGACGGTGGCGCGACCGATGCCGAGCGCGGCAACGGTTACAACCGCAGTCCGACCTGCCTTGATCGAACGGCTCATCGATACCTGTGCGTGAATACGGCTGCCGGATCTAATCGGCCGTCACCGGCGGCAAGCGGCAATGCCAATCGGTAGAATCCTGAATTTCGCAAGCGAGTGCGATCAGGCTTCGATCGCAGCCGCGTCGCCCGATCAGCTGCATCCCTATCGGCAGGCCCCCTTCATCGAGGCCGCACGGCAGCGCCACGGCCGGCAGGCCCAGCGCATTGACGAAGCGCGTGAAACTTGACAACGCATAGAGCGTGCGCGCGGAGAACGTCGGGCTCGAAGGCTCGCATACCGCCACTGGCGGCGTGGAGAGCGGCATCACCGGCAGCACTATCGCGTCGCAATTGGAAAATAGCCGCTCGGTCTCTATTCGAGCCAGTGCGCGCAGCGTCGAACGCGCTTCCTCGAGCTGCCCATCGGTTATTGCCATTCCCTTATCCAGCCGCGCCTGGAGCCCGCGATCGAGCACGCCGGACACCATCAGATCCGCGTTCGAGCGCGCAGCCTCGGCTTGCAGAACGACCAGGACCGGCGGATCGGTTGCGCCGATCACCGGCTCCAAGGCCACGGCTTTCAGCGAACAACCGATCGC
The DNA here is from genome assembly GCA_963741505.1 of uncultured Alphaproteobacteria bacterium. Classification (GTDB taxonomy): domain Bacteria; phylum Pseudomonadota; class Alphaproteobacteria; order Rhizobiales; family Hyphomicrobiaceae; genus JAKFWF01. The sequence goes on from CAVUIJ010000027.1 coordinate 90,898, forward strand.
CTCGAGCGTCCGCGCCATCATCGCCAGCGCGCTGCGGATGGCCTCTGCCGACCGATCGCCGAGGTCATGAGCCACGCCGACACGACGGACCGGGCGAGCCACTTGGCCCGCCGCGAACAGGTCGCCAACGGGCGCAATCGTACCGGCGGATCGCGCCAGGAACCCGAGCGTGTCGAGGCTCGGTGCCAGCGGCATGGCGCCATCGAGCGGAACCAACCCGAAGCTCGGCTTCCACGCGGTGATGCCGCAGCAGTGGGCCGGAATGCGCAGCGAGCCGGCGGTATCCGAGCCCAGCGCCAAAGGCACGCAGCCCGCCGCCACCGCGACCGCCGATCCCGACGACGATCCCCCACAAATATGGCGGTCGCTCCAGGGGTTCTTCGGCCGCCCGAATTGCATGTTCGCGCCCGACGGCTCGTAGGCGAGCTGCGTCATCTGCGTGAATGCGACCGTGGTCGCGCCAACGCCCGACAATCGATCGAAGACACGTGCGTTCTGCGTCGGAACACGGCGCGGCGCTCGTGCGAAGCCGAGCGTCGGCGCGCGGCCGGCGATATCGATCATATCCTTGATGGCAATCGGCATGCCGTCGAGCGGTCCCGAGGCACCAGACCTGGGCGTATCAAGGATTTCGACGAAGGCCCCGAGCACGCCGGACAAGCTGCGGCAAGCCGCTGCCGCGGTCATTGCCGCATTGCAGGCATCGGGATCGGGGCACGCCTTGGGCCGGTCTTTCACGGCGTCAGCGCGTCTTCACCGATTCCTCGGGATTGCAGCGCGGATCGCGCGGCAGCCAGCGACCGAGTTCCACTTGCGCCAGGAAGTCCGCAACCGCGGCATTGAACAGCGCCGCCTCCTCAAGGTTGATGGCGTGGCCGACCTTTGGCAGCACGACGAGACCGCTCGCCGGAATATGCCGCTTCATGAAGATCGCCGGCTGCAGGCAATGGTCGTCCTCGTCGCCGCTGACGATCAGAACAGGCAGGGTCATGGCGCGCATGCCGGCCTCGAAGTCGTAGATCGAAGGGCGTTGCGCCTGCACGCCGCGAAGGGTGAGTGCGGCGCCAAGCGAGGAATGCTCGCCCAGAATCCGGCGGTGCTCTTCCCAGCCCCGCGGGTCTTTCACCAGCAGCGGGATGCGCGCCGCCGCCATGCCGTAGATGTGCGAGAACTTTTCCGCTCCCATTGCTTCGAATTGAGCGGCCGAAGCCAGCGCGCCGGCGCGGAACTCGTCCGCCTTTGCCTTCTCGGCACCGTAGCCGGCGCCGGCCAGGACGAGCGAATGCGCGCGATCGGCGAACTTCAGGCCGAAATGCAGCGCCGCAAACCCACCCATCGACAGGCCGACGACATGGGCTTTACCGAGGCCGAGGCCATCGATGACGTCGCGGATGTCCTCGGCGGCGCGCATCTGCGAGTAACTCTCGACGCTGCCCGGCACATCGGACGGTGGATAGCCGCGCGCATTGAACGTGATGCAGCGATAACGCCGCGAAAACGCACGCACCTGCTGCTCCCAGCTGCGCATGTCGCCGGCGAACTCGTGCACGAACACCAGCGGGCGGCCCTCACCTGTTATTTCGACCGCGAGCTTGACGCCATCGGTTGTGGTGATGAAGGGCATGTGTGCGACTCCCATGTCTCGATCCCAGGCGGGTCGGCATGACTATGCGCGGAGCCGTCGAGAATGTGCAAGATGTTGACTGAGATGCTCGCAGTTTGGGCCTCTGTTGCGCCTTGCGCGGGGCCTGGATTGCTGGCTTAATTCGAGCTTGGGCAACAGGGGAGCAGGACCGGTGAGGCATTTCCAGTATACAGTGCGTGCGATCGCGCTCGGCGCACTTGCGTTGACTGCTACGTGCGGCCTGGCGGCAGCACAGGACAAGGTCATCAAGATCGGCGGCCTGCTTCCGATCTCCGGACCCGGCGCCTATTTCGGCGTCCAGGACAAGCAAGGCGTGGAACTCGCGATCGAGGAGCTCAACAAGACCGGCGTCAACGGCTACAAGTTCCAGATCCAGTACGAGGATTCTGCTTGCGGACCGCTGCCCGCGACGCAAGCCGCCAAGCGACTGCTCGAACAGTTCAAGCCCGACATCGTCATCGGCGAGGAGTGCTCGGATGCGACGCTCGCCGCCATGCCGCTGATGGAAGCCGCCAAGGTGCCGCTGCTCAACGCCGGATCGTCGTCGATCAAGGTCACCGAGCCCGGCAATCCCTGGACCTTCCGGATCATGCCCGACGAAGTGATGCAGGGCACCGACCTCGCGACCAACGCCTATAACAAGCTTGGCGCCCGCACGGCGGTGCTGCTGCACGAGAACACCAACGCCGGCATCGGCAACGCCAAGGTATTCGCCGATACCTTCACCAAGCTCGGCGGCAAGGTTCTCGAAGACATCGGCTTTGGCCGCGAGGTCAATGACTTCACGTCGATTGCGACCCGCATCGCCGGCCTCGGCAAGATCGACGTGATCCCGACCTACACGCTCGAAGGCCAGGGCTTGAAGATTACCCAGGCGCTCGCGCAGGCCGGCGTGGTGAAGGGGGCTGGCGGCGCCGCCATCCAGCTCGGCACCATCTGGTTGCCGTTCGGCTTCGAGCAAAAGGCCGGCAAGGCTGCGATCGGCTACGTGCGCATCGTGCAGTTCGATCCGACCGACGAGCGGCCGGTGGTGAAGAACTTCATTGCCGCGTTCAAGGCGAAATACAATGCCGATCCGAGCCACCTCAATGCCCACGCCTACGACCAGATCATGTTGATCGCCGATGTCGTCAAACGCGGCGGCAAGGACGCCCAGTCGATCCGCGACACGCTGGCGGCCACCAAGGGCTATGAGGGCGTAACCGGCACCGTCGAATTCGCGCCGAACAACCAGAATATCCGCAAGGATACGATCCACTACATGGAGACCCAGCCGGACCTGGCCTGGAAGTCCCTGAAGTGGAATTGAACGGGCGGCCCTGACCGGTGATCATCGCCCAGCAGATCCTCAATGGCGTCGTCCTGGGTAGCCTCTACGTCCTCGTGGCGTTGGGGCTGACCCTGATCTACGGTGTGCTCGTCCAGATCAACTTCGCGCACGCCGACATCGTGACCGTTGGCGCGTTCGTCGCCTACTTCTACATGCAGTACCTCGGCGGCAACTACCTGCTCGCGATCGTCGCGGCCCTCGTCGTCGGGGGGCTGCTCGGCTGGCTGGTCAACGCCGCGATCTTCCAACCACTGCGGGTGAAGCGAAGCGAACTGCTGCCGCTGATCGCCACCATCGGCGTTTCCGTGATGATGCAGAACGGCATGCTGGCCTGGCTCGGGCCAGTACCCTTCGCATTCGACTCGCCCTACAGCAACGAGGTCGTCAAGTTCGGCCGGATCTACATCACCTGGCAGAACCTGCTGATCATCGTCGTCTCGACGATCTCGATCGCAATGCTCTACGCCTTCATGCGCTTCACGTTCATGGGCAAGGCGCTGCGCGCCGTGGCCCAGGATCGCGATACCGCCGGACTGATGGGTATCAATCAGGCTCAGGTGATCATGCTGACGTTCGTGATCGCCTCGGCTTTTGCCGGGATGGCGGGGGCGATGCTTGGACCGATCCTGGTGCTGACGCCCTTTGCCGGCGCGACGGTAATCGTCAAGGCGTTTGCAATCGTCATCATCGGCGGCTTCGGCAATATCGAGGGCACCATCATCGCCGGCCTGCTGGTCGGCCTGATCGAGAGTTTCACGACGCAGTACCTCGATCCCGGCTGGATCGACCTCGTCGTTTTCGCCCTGCTGCTCGCAACACTCGCGTTTCGTCCGACCGGCTTGATCGCAGAGAGGACCGAAGAGAATGTCTGAAGGTCTGCCTGCGGCCGCGTCAGACTTCACCAGGGCCCCCGAAAATTCCGGCGCGCTGCGCTGGTGGGCGACGACACTCGCCAGCATCGCCGTGATTGCGCTGCTGCCGCTGATCATCACCGACAAGTACTGGCAATCCACCCTCGTCGTCTGCGCCATCCACGTGCTGCTGGCGCTCGGCCTCGACCTGATGCTGGGCTATGCCGGTCAGCTCAACCTCGGACAGTCGGCATTCTTCGGCATCGGCGCCTACGTTTCAACGCTGCTGATCACGCGGCTGGGGGTTCCCTATTGGGCCGCCTTCGCCATCGGCACCGCGGGCGCGGCGGCGGCCGGCGTCCTGTTGTCGGCGTTCGGCGTGCGTTTGCGCGGCCATTACCTGGCGATCGCATCGATGGGATTTGCCGTCATCACCTACCAGATTCTGCTGAACTGGATCAGCGTGACGCAGGGCCCGCTCGGCATCTACGCCATCAAGCCGCCGCCGCCGTTGGCCCTGCCGGGACTGGCGGCGATCGATTTCGCCAAGCCGGCGAATATGTTCTACCTAGTCGCCGGCTTCACGTTTGCGGCCTACCTCGTGCTGTCGGCGCTCGTGCGCTCGTCGATCGGCGAAGCCCTGACCGCGGTACGCGAGGACGAGATATCCGCCGCCTCCCTTGGCATCAACTGCGCCGCCTGGAAGGTGTTCGCATTCGGTGTGGGCGCCGCGTACGCCGGTGCTGCCGGCTGCTTCTACGCGAGTTTCGTCGGCACGCTGGTGCCGGACGCGTTCAACATGTCGGAATCGTTCACGATCCTCGCCATGGTCATCGTCGGCGGCATGGGCACGCTGATCGGACCGGTCTGGGGCGCGATCCTGCTGACACTGCTGCCGGAACTGCTGCGCAGCATCGGCGATCTGAGGCTGATCATCTACGGCCTGGCGCTGACCCTGGTCGTCATGATCATGCCGGGCGGACTTGTTCAGCTCGCCCGCGGCGTCACCAAGATGATGCGCAGGCGGGACAGGGCCTAGCCATGATCGCCGACGCCACCGTCCCGACCGAGCCGCCCCCCACCGCGCGCACCGCCGCGCCGGCACTGCTCGCAGCATCCGAACTCGCCAAGAACTTTGGCGGCGTGCAGGCGGTACGCAGTACATCGTTCACGGTGCGAGAAGGCGAAGTGCTCGCCGTGATCGGCCCCAACGGTGCCGGCAAGTCGACCCTGATCAATCTGCTGACGGGCGTGCACGCGCCTGACGCCGGCCGCGTGATCTTCGCCGGCGACGACATCACCGGGGTGGTGCCCTACAGGCGCGCCCGCCTCGGCCTTGCCCGCACGTTCCAGAAGATCCGACTGTTCCGACAGTTGACCGTGCTCGAGAACGTCGTTGCCGGCTTTCATATCCGCCACACCCTGCCGCCGTTGCAGTACATCATCCACGGCGCAGCCTTCCGCGAGGCGCGCGGCGAGTGCCACCGCGAAGCGATGGCATTGCTGTCGTCGGTTGGCCTCGCCGACCAGGCCGGTATCACCGCCGGCGCGCTCGCCTACGGCCAGCAGCGCATGCTCGAGATCGCCCGCGCGCTGGCGCTGCGCCCGAAGTTGCTGCTGCTCGACGAGCCGGCGGCCGGCTTGAACCCCGCCGAGGTCGATCGCCTGCTCGATCATCTCGCCGGCCTGCGCGCTCAGGGACTGACGCTGCTGGTCGTCGAGCACAACATGGACTTGGTGATGAACCTTGCCGACCACATTCTCGTCATGCACCACGGCGAGCCGCTGTTCGACGGCACGCCGGCGCAGGTGCAGGCCAACACGCAGGTCATCAAGGCATATCTGGGCGAGTATCAGGGGTGAGCGCACTGCTGGAAGTCGACGGCCTGGAGATCGCCTACGGCGAGGTCGCCGCATGCCACGACATCGGCTTCACCGTCGGCACCGGCGAGATCGTAACCCTCGTCGGCGCCAACGGCGCCGGCAAGACCACGACGCTGCGTGCCGTCGCTGGGGCGCTGTTGCCGCGCCGCGGCACGATCCGCTTCGCTGGCGCCGACATCACCAGGCTGCCGTCGCACGAGCGCACCAACCTCGGCATCGCACTGGTGCCGGAGGGACGCCGCGCGTTTCCCTTCCTGACCGTGCTCGAGAACCTGGAGATGGGCGCCTTCAAGTTCCGCCGCGACCCAGGCCGGGTCAACGCCCTGATCAAGAAGATGTATGCAATGTTCCCGCGCCTCGAGGAGCGCGGCAGCCAGCGCGCCGGCACGCTCAGCGGCGGCGAGCAGCAGATGCTCGTTCTCGGCCGCGCCTTGATGTCGGAACCGCGCCTGCTGTGTCTCGACGAGCCCTCGCTCGGCCTCGCCCCGGTGATCGTGCAGGACATCTTCCGGCATATCCGGGAGATCAATCAAGCGGGCACCAGCGTCCTGCTGGTCGAGCAGAACGCGCGCTATGCCCTCGACACCGCCAGCCGCGGCTACGTGCTGCAGACCGGCCGCATCATGGCGAGCGGAACCTGCGAGGCGTTGCGCCAGGACACGCGCGTCAAGGAGGCTTACCTCGGTCGAACCGCAGCACGGTGATTTGGGATCATAGGTCGGATCAAGCCAACGCGAGGACAACAGGATGGACGAGCGATTGTTTCGCCTCGACGGCCGCGCCGGGCTCGTGGTCGGCGCCGGCTCCGGCATCGGCCGCGCCATAGCCCTCGCCTTTGCAGCGGTGGGCGCCAAGGTCGGCTGCGTCGACAAGTCAGCGGCGGGCGCGAAAGCCACCGCCCAAGAGATCATGGCGGCCGGCGGCCGGGCCGAGGCGATCACATGCGATGTGACGAGCGAGACCGACGTCGACGCCGCGGTCGCCCAGTTCACCGCGGCATGCGGCGCCCCGCGCATCCTCGTCAATGGCGCCTCCGCCGATGATCTGTCCGGCACCATCGTCGATATTCCGCTTGCCGAGTGGAACAAGGTGCTCGCCGTCAACCTGACCGGTCCCTACCTGATGAGCCGCGCCGTGCTGCCGCATATGATCGCGGCCGGCGGCGGCAGCATCATCCATATTGCATCGCAGATGGGCCGCGTCGGCGCGGCGGGACGGCCGGCCTACTGCGCGACCAAAGGCGCGCTGATCCAACTCGCCAAGACGATGGCGGCCGATCACGCGGGCCAGGGCGTGCGCGTCAACACACTCTCGCCCGGTGCGATCGAAACCCGCCGCATGGTGTTGCGCTTCGGCGACATGGCAACCGCCCGCCAGATCTCAGGCCCGCTGCATCTGTTGAAGCGGCTTGGGCAGCCCGACGAAATCGCCGCCGCTGCCGTTTTTCTCGCCAGCGATGCGGCGAGTTTCATGACCGGATCGGATCTGCTGGTCGACGGCGGCTACACCGCCGTCTGACAAACCAAGCCTCAGAACGCCTGCGCCCGCGCCGACAACCCGCCGTCGATGATCACCACCGATCCGCTGGTGTAGTTCGAATGCTCGCAGGCGGCGAACGCGATCATCGCGCCGATCTCCTCCGACGTCGCCGCCCGGCCAAAGGGAAGCGGCTTGACGAGGTCGGCCCAGTTCTCGGCGTTGCCGGTGCGGTCATGCGCCTTCTTGCGCATCAGTCCGACCAGCCGCTCGGTCGCGACCGGCCCCGGATTGATCGACACGACGCGGATGCCGTCCTTCGGGCTGACGCTGCCGAGGGACTGGGAGAAAGCGGTCAGCGCGGCGTTGCCGGCGACGCCGCAGATGTACTCGGGATCGTGCGTCTGGGCGGCGTTGCCGACGACGTTGATGATGACGCCGGCCTTGCGGCTCTGCATCAGCCGGTAGAACGCGCGGCACATGTTGATATAGCCGAAGATCTTCAAGTCCCAGGACGCCCGCCACCGCGCCTCGTCGACGTCGAGCAGCGTGCCGCCCGGAATGGCGCCGGCATTATTCACCAGGATGTCGATGTTCGGATAGGTGGCTGCCAGATGATCGACGTTGCGGCTATCGGCAAGGTCGGCCGCCACCGTCTCGACATTGACCTGGCATTTCTGGCGGATCTCCTGTTTCGCCCGGTCGAGGTCAGCCGCCGTCCGCGAGACCAGGATGACGTCGCAGCCTTCCTCGGCGAAAATCTGTGCCGTGGCCCGGCCGATGCCCTTGGAGGCACCGGTGATGAGCACCTTCTTGCCGCGCAGTTTCAAGTCCATTCTGATCACTCGCCTGGTTCGGTTCAGCTGCTGTGGGACCAATCATTGGCGCGATCGGCGCGCTTCGACAAGCCGGCGCATTCCTTCGCGGTGGTCGATCCTGGGGGCGAACCCGAAGTCGCGAACGGCCGGTCCGATGTCGACCGGCCCGCGCCTCACCGGCACGCCCGTCATCGACACCGCGATCGGCGATGTCCCGAGCGTTGCCGCGACGGCCCTCGCGAGGTCCTGCGCCGAGACCTGCTCCGGATACGAGATGAAGTAGGTGAGCTGCCGGCGCGAAGTGGCGAGGGCTGCCGCGATCGTTGCGTCGGCAGCATCGTCGATGAAAACATAGGGCCAGTCGCTGACCGCCGCCACGTCGAGCGCAGTGCCCGCCAGGCCCGCGTCGGCAATGCTGTCGGTGAGCAGCGATGTCGCTCGTCCCGGGCCATAGACCGCGCTGAAGCGCAAGGCGCACAGGTCCATCGCGATGCGACCATAGAGCGCGCGCAGCAGCATCTCGCAGGCCGCTTTCGAGCAGCCGTAGGGCGTGTCCGGCCGCAGCGGCTGATCATCGCCGATCGGCACCTCTCCGTAATAGCTGCCGATCGCCGAGATCGACGAGCAGTGGATGAACGTTGCCACCCCACCGGCCATGGCCGCCCGCAGCAGATTGAGCGTGCCGCCGACGTTGATGCTCAGTGTTTCGAGCGGTTGATCCGCCATCACCATGGGACCCGATACGCCGCCGGCATGGATGATGCAGGCCGGCCGGTAACGCTCCACCAGCGTTCGCAGGCGGTCCGCATCCGACAGATCGTCGACTATGTGCGCCATAGCACCGGCGGACGTGGCCGATCGGATGTCGAGCCCCACGACTTCGTGCCCGGCGGCTACGAGCCGGCCAAGCACCGCCTGGCCGAGAAAGCCGCTTGCACCGGTCAACAGAAAGCGTTTCGGCGTCATCACACGGTTTCTCGCTCGTCGCGGGCGATTGCAGAGGGCTCCGCAATCTGGCGCATTATTGCACTCCTGCGCCACTGAAATAGCCACGCGGATGGCGAGGGGCGTATCCTACTTTTTCACGGGTCGGTCTTACCAGCCGAAGGTGGTGCAGGCCCTTGTGACGACAAAGAGGGCATCAAGCTCCAGTTCGACGAGGCCGACAGCAGAACGCCGATCGTGTTCGTGCATGAGCCTCGCACCGGGCCGTGCGTGCCCGCAATCGCCGCAACTGCGGCGGCCGACCGGCGCTGCGCGCCGGTCGGCCGCCGAGCAGCCGCCCCCCATCAGACGAACCTGAAATCGTCCGCGCCGATGTTGGCCAAGGTTACGCCCTGGATCGTCAGAACGTCGCCGCCGACGGCGCCCGGATCGATGACGACGTTGCCGCCGACTTGCGTCATTGCCGCCTGAACTTCGGTGAAGTTCGCGAAGATTGCGCTTGACGAACTCCAGTATGTCCTGGTTGCCGGCGGCATCGCCGAAGCCACTGATCGCGTCACTGCCGAAGCCCGAGGCGAACACCAACGTATCGTTGCCGTTGCCGCCGCTGAGCGTATCGTTGCCGGCGCCACCGATCAGGATATCATCGCCACTACCGCCCTGCAGCTGATCATTGCCGCCGCGGCCCTCGAGCAGGTCGTTGCCGTTGCCGCCCTGCAGGTTGTCGGCCCCGCCGGCGCCGACGATCGTACTGGCATTGTTGCTGGCCTTGCCGGTGAAGTTGGCCGTACCGGTGAAGACCAGGCTTTCGACATTGGCGGCGGAGTTCAGGTCGTAGCTGGTCAAGGACGTATAGATCGTGTCGGTGCCTTGCCCGGCGCCTTCGATGACCTTGTCGCCGCCGTTGTCGACGAAATAGACGTCGTTGCCGCCGAGGCCCGTCATCGTGTCCTTGCCGGCAAGGCCATTGATGTAGTCATTTCCGGTCGTGCCGTTCAGCGTGTTGTCGGCGGCGGTGCCGGTGATGCGGTTCTCGACGGCGCCGGTTGCCGACAGGTTGATGGTCTGCAGCGATGAGATGCCGGTGGCGTCGGTTGCCTGCACCTGAACGCTGTAGGCGTGGTTGGCGTCGGTGGTCTGGTGGTCGATCAGCAGGTTTTCGGCGACGGCCAGCCTGTATGTGTTCGTGCCCGCGTCGAACACGACCTTGAACCGGCCGTCGGCATCGTTGGCCAGCGAGAAGCTGCACTGCGCCGCCCTCCGGATCGAGCCGCCGACAGCGCGCCGATGACGAAGCCGTTGGCGGCGTTCTCGGCAAAGCTCGCATTGCTCAGCGCGACGTTGATCGGCGCCTCGTTGACGTTGGCGACGTCGACGGTGATGGCCTCGCTGCGGGTTCCGCCATGGCCGTCGTTGGTGGTCACGTTGAGCACGTAGCTGTGGACCGGATTCTCGAAGTCGAGCAGCGCGCCGTTCAGCACTTGGATCTGGTTGCCGACGATCTGGAAGCGACCGCCGTAGTTGTCGGCCAACGTGTAGTTGAAGGCATCGTTGGTGACCCACAGCGGCGTTGTCCGGATCGACGTCGACAGCGTCGCGACGACCGTGCCGGTCGCCGAGTTCTCGTTGACCGAGACCGCGGTCGTCGCGGCATTGCCGTTGAAGACAAGTGTCGGTCGGCGCATCGTTGGTGTTGGTGACCGTCAGGTTGACGTTGGCGGTCGAGAACTGACCGCTGCCGTTGGTGATGGTGTAGGAGAACGACGCCGGTCCGAAGTAGTCGGGCGTCGGCGTGAACACGACGGTGTTGTTGCCGGTCCCCGAGTTGGTCAGGGTGACGCTGCCGTTCAGCACGGCGACCGGCGGGGCCGCCGACGGTGATCGCCGTGCCGTTAATCGCGGTGACCGACGCGCCATCCGGCGTTGAAGTCGTTGGCGAGGACGTTGATCGCGATCGAGCCGTCCTCCAGCGACCGATGCCGTGTCATCGGTGCGCCAGCGGGCCTGGGAAGCAGCTCAGCAAGCGTCTTGGTGACGTCCTCGAATACGAAGGTCTCGACGTTGCTTGACGTCTCGGTGTGGCCGTCGGCGGTGTCGACGATCGTGAAGGTGTTGCGTCACCGGGTCGAAGCTGATCAGGTAATCGCGCGAAGGCTGCCGTCGATGATCACCGTGTCGTTGCCGCCGCCGACCGTCGATGATGTTGTTGCCGGCGCCGCCGTCGAGCGACATTGTTGCCGGCATTGCCGATCAGGATGTCGTTGCCGAGGCCGCCGGTGGCGTTCTCGATGTCGTCGATGAATGTGAAGATCGTGCCACCGGCACCATCGTCGACGATCTGGCCGATCACGTCCTCGAGGATGAACGTGCCGGTCTGGTCGCGGTCGCTGGTGACGATGCCGGTCGACAGATCGATGTTGAAGTTTCCGAACTCGCCCTGGAACGAGATGGTGTCGTTGCCGGCGCCGCCGGAGATGATGTCGGCGCCCGGATTGGTGGCGATCAGGGCCGCACTGACGCCGGCTGCCGTCAGACCGTCGACGAGGTCGCGGTCGACCTGCGGGTCGATCGGGCCCGCTGAGGCCGCCCCACAGCAGGTCGTCTGCCGGCCTCGCCGAGCAGCTGATCCTGGCCGGTGCCGCCGATGATCTGTGTCGTTGCCGTCGCCGCCGAAGCCGATATCGGCGCCGGAGCCCATGGTGATGAGATCGTTGCCGAGCCCGCCGTAGAGCTCGTCGCCGAGTGACCGGCCGTCGATGGCGTCGTCGCCGACGGTGCCGACGATGACGTCGCGCGGTGCGCCGGTGCGCGGGCCGATGAGCGCCACGCCGGGCTCGCGGTTGTCGAGGAACTGGGCGCTGACGTCGCCGCCGTCGTCGTAGCCGACCAGCATGCGGCCATCGTCGATGCCGGCGGTGGAGTGCACGCCCGGCGCTCCCGATCGCCGGATCGCCGACCACGATCTGCGTGCCGACCGCGGCGCCGGCCATGTCGAAGCGCTGGCCGGCGATGCCGGCCCCGCCGACTCCCACGCTGACGAAGAAGCCGTCCTCGAGGCCGCCCGGGTTGACGCCGGTCGATGCGATCTGGAAGCTGACGTTGTGCGGCAGACCAGTCGCGAAGGTCAGGACACGGCGACGGGCTCCAGTTGGTGCCGGCGCCTTGGTAGATGATGCCCTGGATGGCAATCGCCGGCGCAACTCCGGCCGCCGCCCAGAACACGCCGAACGAGCCGTTCTGCTGCGGCACGATGTATTGCGTCTGGCCCGGGTTGAGGCCACCGCGCCGAGGTTGGCGTCATCGCCGGCAGGGCGAGCTCGGTGTAGGTCGTTATGCCCGTGGCGACGACGTCGGTAGGCGATCCGTCGCCAGCGTCTCACGATCGGCGGTCTCATCGACGGTCGGCACGAAGATCTTGAGCTGCACGTTCTCGCTGGAGTCGATGTAGCTCACCACCAGCTGGCCGTCGTGCAGGCTGCCGATGGAGATGTCGCGGCCTTGGAGCGCGGTGTGGCCTCCGACGGAACGCTGTTGGCATCGAACAGGCCCGGCGTCGGTCAGCACGATGCCGACGCCATCATCGGCGGTGCCGCGCAGGCCGTCGAGCCCGATCGAGATCGGCGCCGTTTCGGCGCCAAGGCCGAAGTTGGCCGGGATTGCAGGAACTGGGCCTACCGTGGTCGTCGAGAAGCGCCCCGCCGCATCGACGTCGTAGACCGGGATCTCGTAGCGGGCGAGCTCAGCGCGCCGTAGGTGTCGGCCGTCGTGTCAAATCACGCCGCCCTTCATCACAAAGCCGACATGGAAGCCGACCTCGAGGGTGTCGTTGTCGATATTGACGATCTCGTAACCCTGGATGACCGGATCGACCGCAGCGCCAACGCCGGCTGGACTCGACGACCACAATCTCGCTGCCGGCAAGACCGGGGGCGGCACCGACGCCGGCAACGAAGGTATTGGTGCTGGCGAAGCGCAGATGGATCGTCGTGTCGCCCGCGTTGTCACCGGTGACATCAGTCGACTCCCACGCCGCCGTGAAGCCGAGGCCGGCGGTCATGGCGATGTCGATATCGGAGACGGTGTTGTCGGCAAGAGCGCCAGGCGCCGTCGGTCAGCTGCGGTGTTGGCGGCGAGCAGGACCGGGTCGGGCGTGCCGGTCGTGTCGTAGCTGATGGCCGAGATCTGGTTTGCCCCGGAAGCCCACGCCAGCGCCGCGCCGTCCTGCAGGTTGGTGACGGCGATGCCGGATTCGCGTGACATTCGTGCTGGATCGACCGTGATCTCCTTGAACGGCTCGTGTCGTCGAGGCTCCACGCCACCGGCGTGCCGTCGTAGCGCCCAGACTGACACCGTTCAGCGTGTTCAACGCCGGCGGCGTGCCGGGGAAGCCGAAGGTAATGGTCTGCGCGCTGGCGCCGGCGTTGTCGAGGTCGAGGAACTGGATGTTCTCGAAGTCGAAGATGTTGTCGATGCCGTCGTGGTTGCCCGCCGCCGCAGGACCGGGCGCAGGTCGATGATCTCGTAGCTGCCGTCGCCGTTGACGGTGATCGAGTAGTCCTGCAGGCGGCCGGTGTAGACTGCTGTGTCAAAGCCTTCACCGCCGTAGATGATCTCGGGAATCCCCGCCGCGCCGCGCAGGCCGGGACCACCCTGGACCGTGTCGTCGCCCATGCCGGCGTAGATGAAGTCGACGAGGCCAAGGTTATCCAGGATGTCGCCGCGGATATTGTCGTCACCGTTGGTGCCGACCAGCACGTCGCGGCGCGCCTGGACACCGCCAGCCGGCTGCACGAGATCGCCGACGATCGGATCGGGGCTGACTTGATCGCGGGTGTCCATGATGCGGGCGACGATGTCGTTGCCGTCACCGCTGTTGGTGTCGTGATAGACGGTGATGAAGCGGTCGCCGAGCATGCCGGCGACGGTGCCGCCGTCCTGAGTGCCGGTCGTGTCGGCGTTGACCGTGACGGAATTGCCTTCCGATGCCATGGCGAGCACGACGCCGGTGCAGCGGATCGAGCGCCACCTTGATGTGCTGCGCCATCACGTCGATGTTGCCGGTCGTCAGTCACCTTCCAGCTGACGATGAGGTCGGCACTGTCCTCGCCGCTGATGCCGGTCATGCTCATCTGCAGGTCGGCTGGCGTTGACGCCGGCCGGCAGATCGAACAGCGCGAACGGCGGTGGCGCGGCAAAGCCGAAGCCGACGCCGTCGAGGCCGGCGCCGTTCGACGCGTACATCGTGCCCATCACAGTGAACACGCCCGGGCGCGCTTTGCGTCACCCAGACGACGCCGAAATTGACGGCGGCCGCCGCTGCGATATGCGCCGTCGTCCCGGCCGCGACCGGGAATGCGCCGGAGATGTCGAGGTTGTCGAAACCGGGGATCGGCTGGCCGAGGTCGTCATAGGCGGTGCCTTTGACGTGCTCGACGCCGCAAGCCGTCCTTCTCGATCCAGATCACCCCGGTCTCGAAGCTGTGCAGCGCCGCGTGGAGGGATTCGCGGCCGATGGCGTCACTGACCCAGACGGCAGCGTCGCTGCCTTCACCGAAGATGCCATCGAGGCCGGCGCCCGCCGGCGCGCCGGGATTACCGAGCGGATCGAGCGGCACCTCGAAGCGCTGCATCATGATGCGGCCGTAGCCCGCGGCGATGTCGGCTGCGCTCAGCCCATCCGGATTGAGCGTGGCATCGGTCGACACCCAGGCGACGTTGTAGCCTTCGTTCATGCCGGTCGGCAGCACCGAGCCGCCAACGGGGCTCGCCAGCGTGCGGTCGAGGATGCCGCCGGACATGGCGATGTCGTGCTGGTCGACGGTCGCGGCCTCGGTCCACACGTCCTGCTCGCTGGCGGTGAGCTGGCCGGGCCCCATGAAATTGGTGCGCAGCGTGTGCGTCGTATCGCCGCCGCCGCTGTCGAGCTCCTCCCAGGCGATGCCCCAACCGGAGTTGGCGCCGCCGGAGACGATCACCGCATTGCTCTCGATGCCGATGCCGTCGCTGAGGTTGACGGCGTTCGGGGTGAACTCGTCGGGCCCGCCGATCACGTCATAGAACCGGCCGCGGATATGGGTGTCCGCGCCTGGCGCAGCGGCCGACTCCCAGACCACGCCGATGAACTCGCCGACGCTGTCGGCGGCGTAGGGATTGGTGTCGATGGCGCCATTGCCGAACAGCCTGTTGTCGACGATGTAGCCGTCGACGTCGACGTCGCCGTTGAAGTCGGGCGCGTTCCGTCGGCGTCGTCTGTTGCGTCCAGCCCCAGGCGGTCGGATCGATCGGCACGACGCCGGCGATGATCGAAGCCGTGGTGACCGTCGCATCGTCGCTGAACTGCAGGTTCTCGATGCCGCGCACCGTATCGGTGCCGTCCGGCGAGCCGCCGCGGTTGTCCGTGACCGTGAACACATCGCCGCCGAGATAAGTCGATGGTGTAGTCGGTTGAGTTGCCGGTGTAGACGGCGGTATCGCCCGCTGCGCCATTGCCGCCGCCCAGCGATGAGGTCGTTGCCGGCGCCGCCGATCAGCGTGTCGTCGCCGAGCGCGCCATAAAGTTCGTCGTCGTTGGCGAGGCCGCTGATGGTGTCGTTGCCGACCGTGCCGACCAGCACGTCGGGGAGCGGCGTGGGCCGCCGCCGCCGCCGCCGACTGGCATCGCCGTTGAGCACGACTCCCGGCCGTGTCGCGTGTCGAGGATCACGGCGCGGATGTCCTGGTCGCCCCCGCTTGCGGTCGGGTCGTCCTGGTAGACGGCGATGATGCGGTCGCCAATGAGGCCGGCGAGCGCCGGCGCATTCTGGTCGCCGGCGACGGTCGTGTTGAGCAGCGTGACGGTGCCGTCGCGTGCCGCCGCCGGCATTGTAGGATTGAATGAACAGATTCTTGTCGCCTGCGCCGTCTGCGCGCCGACCGTCAGCGCAAAGCCGTTGGTGTCGAGCAGCGCGCCGATCGCGAATTCGCCGGTGAAAGCCTCGCCGACTGGCAGTGCAGTGGTATTGACAAGCGTTGCGGCCGAGGCGGTGAAGGTGCTGGCGCCACCGCCGGTGAAGATCTCGCTCCTGATGATGCCGGCTGCATCGGTCCAGGCGACCACGAAGCCGGCGCCCGAGGAGATGACCTTGACGTCGCTCGTGGCCGGCGGCCGTGCCGATATTGTCGAGGTTGACGCCCGTGATTGCGCCAGAGGCCGTGGTGATCGGATTACCGTTGACGGTGTAGAGCCGGGCGTGGACGACGCCGGCGGCGTCGATCCAGGCAACCAGCGTGTCGTTATCGGCGTGGTCGGTGGCAACCGCCACGTCGCGGCCGATCGGCTGCGACAGTCACGGCCGCATCGGCGTCTCCACCAACAACGCCATCGAGGCCGGCGGCCACCGGCGGGCCGAGCGGATCGACCCTGGCGTCGAGCGGCACGGCGAAGCGCTGCAGCATGACGCGGCCGTAGCCGGCCGTGATCTGCTGCGCTCAGGCCGTCGGCAGCAGCGGTCGAAATCCAGGCCACGTTGAAGCCATCGACGATCGGCTTGCCGAGGGGGCCGTCGACGAAGTAGCCGCTGGTCGACGCATCGTGCTTGGTCACGCCGGCAGCGGCGGCATCGATCGTGAATGCGCCGCCAACCGGAGCCGCAAGCCCGATGTAGCGGCCCATCAGCGTACGCCGTTCTCTTCCCAGGCGGCCGCGTAGCCGACGGCGCCGCCGGCCGTTAGACTGACCTCGGTGGCATTGGCGTGGTGGTGAGCTGGATCGTCCCCAGCCCCGGATCGACCTGCGCCGACGACGTCGTAGAAGCGGACGGTAACGCCGGCAGCGGAGGTCCAGGCGACCCCGAACGAGCCACCGCCACTGTCGGCGACCGACGGGGCGAACTGGTCGTTCGCATCGGTGGTTACGGTGAAATCGGAAGGAACATCGGTAGCCCAGGTTGTTGCGACCATGACATACTCACCTACAAACGCTGTTCAACGCAATTCGATGGCTCAATTTTCTATTGCCGTTCATGGAGTTCCGGAGCGGAGCTCGGATCGGACCGCCCGCTTGCTCGAACGCGCTGACGACGTTCAGGTTTGGGACGACGGTTCGAAGCTATTTAGCCGAACACAAATCTCCCATCGGACCTCAGGCCAATAGAGATAGGCCTTGGGTCCAACAATTTCAGACGAAAGGCCCGGCCAATGGTCTGATTTGTTTTGGCGTGAAAGTGCGTCCACAGACCGGGTAAATCAGCCGGCACCACATGATCCGGTGCGGCATCGACCGCAGAGGTGATACTGGTCGCCTACGCCGGGTGAGGATTAACGGGCACCTCGAACAATAGCGCTTTTCAAGCCCAGCCGGCCAGCCATGTTGGCCGCCGACGCTTTTCGTGGCTGATGTGCCGCTGTCGCGGCGCCGATTTGTCCGCCCGGTGCCCCTTGCGGGACACTCTGGGCGGACTCCGGCCTCAGGCGGCGGCGGTCCGCTCCAGCAGCACCAGCCTGCGGATATTGTAGGCGAGGTTCTGCAGGCCGATCTTGGCCTTCGCGCGCATGATGCCGATGGTGCGCACGAGCCGCCCGCCCGGTGCGTTTTCCTGCGCGCCGAAGATGTGCTCGACGCGGGCGCGGATCCGGCTCTTCTTGCGGTTGGCTTCCTGTTGCGCGTCCGATAGCGGATGGTTGCGTGAGCCGCGCCGGTGGATGCGGCTGCGAAAGCCGCGCGCTTTCAGCTTGGCCTCGGTCTCGGCCGAGCGGTAGGCGCTGTCGGCATAGACATCCTCCGACGTGTTGGCCTTGTTCAACAGACCGTCGAGCTTCTGGCTGTCGTGCACGCTCGCATCGCTCACGTCGTAGCGCCGGATCAGCTTGTTCTTGGCGTCTGCGTTGACGTGGTTCTTGTAGCCGAAGTAGCTTTTGTTGTGCTTCTTGGTCCAGCGCGCGTCCTTGTCCTTTTGCCGGTTTTTCGCGGGCTTCTTCTGCCAGTCCTCGGGCGTTTCGCCGGCCTTCACCGTCTCATTGTCCTCGCGCGAGTTGCGCTGCCTGGGCACCGCTACGATCGTGGCGTCCACCATCTGGCCGCCGCGTGCGATGTAGCCCTTGGCCTCCAGGTGCCGGCCGAATTGCGCGAACAGTTTCTCGATCAAACCGGCCTTCGCCAACTTCTCGCGAAACAGCCACAGCGTCGTGCCGTCGGGGATGCGATCCTCGATGCCCAGGCTGAGGAAGCGCGTGAACGACAGGCGGTCGCGCACCTGATACTCGGCTTGCTCGTCCGACAGATTGTAGAGCGACTGCACGACGAGCATGCGGAACATGACGAGCGCATCGATCGGCTTGCGGCCGGCGGTGCTCTTCTTGTCGGCATCCGCCGTCAGCACCACGGCCTCGATCGCGCCGCGAAACTCCTCCCACGGAACCAGCCGCCCGATCGCCTCCAGCGGATCGCCTTGCTTGGACAGCGCCGCCAGCCGCTTGTCCGCATCGAAGAAGGTCAGCTGCGTCATGGTCCGTCCCCACGTCAGATCCCGTGGCCGTCACAGAATTTGATTTGCGGCGCCGTGGCCAGCGTGGCAGAAGTCGGCGACAGGGCGATTATTCGAGGTGCCCTAACGACTATCGCACGCCGAGCCCGCGCATGAAGCGTTCGCGAATCTGGACCGGGTCACGGTCGGTGGTGCCAACCGCGGGTTTGGTGTCGATGCGAGCGGCGATGAGAGACGGCCCTTCATCGAGCAGGGCCCGGTCGACCAGCCGTTCGAAATCGTCCTCGTCGGCAGCCCATGCACTCGCAGCGATGCCGGATGCACGCGCCAGCGCTGCGATATCGGCCACTGCGGCACCAGGCGTCGGCTGACCACCGGTGATCTGATAGACGCCATTGTCGAATACGATCAGACAGAGGTTCGTTGGCGCCCGCGCCGCGATCGTCGACAGGCACCCAAGCTGCATCAGCAGCGAACCGTCGCCCTCGAGCGCAAACGCACGGCGCTCGGGTTGCGCGATTGCGACGCCAAGACCGATTGGAAACGCCAGCCCCATGCTGCCGAGCATGTAGTAATTCTCGGGTCGCTGGCCCGATGCCCACAAATCGAAATTGGTATTGCCGATGCCGCCGATCACGGCCTCGCCATGCTTCAACTTGGCCACGAGCCGGCAGATGAGGTCGTACCGGTTCATCACCTTGGCGTTGCCAAGGGCCGGCGTTGCCGGCGCGGCTTTACTGATTTGCGGCGCGCTCGTCAGCTTGTCCTTCATGACTGCACCTCATTTCTTGAAGACTTTGCCGCCAGTCAGCAGTGGCGACAGGATCAGCGCGACCGCAGCCTGCGTGGCGACTGCCTGCTTGATCGAGCGGTCGACGACGAACTCCAACTCGTCGAGGCGCGTGACCGTGCGGTGCTCCATGGCAAGCGCATCGAGCACCGGCCGCATCGTTCGACACACAAGTGCCTGGCCGTAATTGAATTCGCCGAGCGTGCCGCGCTCGGAGACGAACATGATGACCGGAATCTGGTTTGGAACGACGAGCGAGGCCAGCACATTGGCGAGCGTCGCAAAGCCGCTGGTCTGCATGAGCAGCGTGCCGCGCATGCCGCCCATCCATGCGCCCGAGAGTATCCCGA
This sequence comes from uncultured Alphaproteobacteria bacterium, assembly GCA_963741505.1. GTDB lineage: Bacteria > Pseudomonadota > Alphaproteobacteria > Rhizobiales > Hyphomicrobiaceae > JAKFWF01. The sequence goes on from CAVUIJ010000027.1 coordinate 110,448, forward strand.
TGGCTTCTTCCTCCCGCGTGGTGGCGAAGGTGGCAAAATAAGGATCGGCATAAATCTTGGCGATAAGCGGGGTCAGAACGCGATCGGGCACGTACGTAACCAGCCGCACTTCGTTCTGCTTCAAGACGTCTAGAACTATGTCGTCCCAGCTACTGGCCACATGCTGTTGTTGCGCCTGTTCGCCCGCCATCGGAGCGCTCCTTTGGTTGCGTGCGTTCCGATCCTAGTACCCGTATTCACACATGGATAGCACGTCTGAGCACGAAGGCTGGCTTGGCCTTGGTCCAGGCCGGATCGGACAAGTCGTCGTCGAGCGTGGGCCTTTCCGAGCTGTCGATCTCCACGACCTGCAGCGTCGGGCGACTGGTTTGCTCGGCTCCGATAGCAGCGCCGATGAGAATGGATGCGGCGCCCGCTGGTATGGCGCGCACGTCCCGATTGCGGGCTCTAAATACATGTCCAAAAGTGTCTTAGTCATTGCTGGTCTGGCGAAAATGATGTGCTACGCATGATTGCCGCCGCACAGCTGCGCGCGGCGCGCGCCCTGCTCGGGATCGACCAACGCCAGTTGGCCGACATGTCCGGTCTGTCGGTTCCGAAAATCCAGCGCATGGCGGCGAATGCGGACGTCATTCGGGGCAATGTCGGCCCTCTGACCAAGCTCGTTGCGGCGCTGAACGCGACCGGCATCGAGCTGATCGGGGAGGGCGCCCCCAGTCAGGCAAGAGGTCGCGGCGTGCGCCTGGCGACATGAAGTGATGATGGGCGCGCGACGATGTATGGACTCGCTGCCATTATGGCCGGAGGGTATAGCTCGGCAGTCGAGGCGGGGAGGTGACGTCCGATGGCGGTGAGCGCCACACTCTGGAGCATTGCGGCTCTCTTGAGCACCGCCGTGCTTGCTGTTGTGATGCATCGTGCGCTCGTCGCGTCGCGACTGATCTACGGTGGCTGTCTTGCGGCATGCCTGATCATTCTCGGTTTCGCCGCCGCCCAACTCGCACACCTCGACGCGCACGGTATCGGCGGTGACGCTGCCCATCGGCCTGCCGTGGGTGGGCGCACGGTTTCGCATCGACGCTCTGAGCGCATTCTTCCAGATTGTGATCAATCTGGGGGGCGCCGCCGCGAGCCTCTATGCGCTCGGCTATGGCGAGCACGAAGAGGCGCCTGCAACGAGTGCTGCCGTTCTATCCGGCGTTTCTTGCCGGCATGAACCTCGTCGTGATCGCGGACGATGCCTTCAGCTTTTTGATCGCCTGGGAATTCATGTCGCTGTCGTCCTGGGCGCTCGTCGTGGCCCACCATCGCGACCGAGACAATACAAGAGCCGGCTATATCTACATCCTGATGGCGAGTTTCGGCACGTTTGCGCTGCTGCTCGCGTTCGGGCTGCTTGCCGGCCCGCAAGGTGGCTATGGCTTCAGCGAGATCAGGGCTGCGCAGCACGCGGCCTGGCTGCCCGGGCTGGTGCTCGGGCTTGTGCTGATCGGCGCCGGCTCCAAGGCCGGCCTCGTTCCATTGCACGTCTGGCTGCCATTGGCGCATCCCGCCGCACCCAGTCACGTGTCTGCCCTGATGAGCGGTGCGATGACCAAGGTCGCGGTCTACGGCTTCATCCGAGTGGTGTTCGACCTGCTTGGATCACCCGCTTGGTGGTGGAGCATGGTCGTCCTGGCGCTTGGCAGCGCGACAGCGGTGCTCGGCGTCCTCCACGCGCTGCTGCAGCGCGACCTGAAACGACTGCTTGGCCTACAGCACGGTCGAGAACGTCGGCATCATCTTCATCGGGCTCGGCCTTGCGCTGGCATTCAAGAGCAATGGCATGGCGGCAGCGGCGGCACTGGCGTTCACGGCGGCTCTGCTTCACGTTCTCAACCACTCGCTCTTCAAGAGCTTACTGTTTTTCGGCGCCGGCGCGGTGCTGACGGCGACCGGCGAGCGCGATATCGAGAAGCTGGGCGGGCTCATTCATAAGATGCCGCAGACGGCATTCCTGTTTCTCGGCGGATGTCTCGCCATCTCGGCGCTGCCGCCGCTCAACGGATTTGTCTCCGAGTGGCTGCTGTTCCAGGCGATCCTGCTCAGCCCGGACCTGCCGCAGTGGGGATTGAAGCTGATGGTGCCGGCTACAGGTGCCATGCTGGCACTCGGCGCCGCGCTTTCGGCCGCCTGTTTCGTTCGCGCCTTCGGCATTGCATTTCTCGGCCGGCCGAGATCGATCGAGGCGGCGGCTGCGAAAGAAACCGACATGCTGTCCCGCGCCGGCATGGGCTTGCTGCTCGCCATATGTCTGCTGGCCGGCGTGTTGCCAGGCTTCGTCATCGATACGATCGGCCCGGTGGTGCAGGCCTACGTTGGTGTTCGCATGCCGATACAGACATCGTTGCCGTGGCTTTCGATCGTGCCCATCGCCGAAAGCCGCAGTTCCTACAACGGTCTTCTGGTGCTCGGATTCATTGCCTTGTCGACCGTCATTGCCGTGCAGGTCATCCACCGCTTCGCCTCGAACGCGCTGCGCCGCGGTCCGGCCTGGGATTGCGGCTATCCCGAGCCGAGCCCGGCGACACAATACACGGCCGACAGCTTCGCGCAGCCCGTCCGGCGCGTGTTCAGTGAGGTGTTCCAGGCGCACGAGCAGGTCGACATGCCGGCGCCGGGCGATCCGCGTCCGGCCCGGATCGAGATCAAGTTGCGCGACCTGATCTGGGACACATTCTATGCACCGATCAGCGGCTGGATCTGGTTCGCTGCCGAGAAGATGAACCATCTCCAGTTCCTGACCATCCGGCGCTATCTGAGCCTCGTGTTCGGCGCTCTCGTTGCGCTGCTGCTGATGGTGGCGATATGGCCTTGATCGTCGAGTTCATCGTCCAGGGCCTGCAAATGCTGCTGGTGCTTATGTTGGCGCCTCTCCTGATCGGTTTTACCCGTAAGGTGAAGGCACGACTATTGCGCCGACAGGGACCACCCATGCTGCAGCCTTACCGCGACCTCATCCGGCTGAGCCGTAAGGAAGTCGTCTTGGCCGACAATGCATCCTGGCTGTTTCGCAGCGCTCCCTACATGATATTTGCGGCGACCTGGGTTGCGGCGGCGCTCGTGCCGACATTTGCAACAGGTCTGCATTTCAGCTGGACGGCCGATCTCATCGCGATCACCGCGCTCCTCGGCAGCGCCCGGCTGTTCCTCGCCCTCGTCGGCATGGATGTTGGAACGAGCTTTGGCGGCATCGGCTCGAGCCGGGAGATGATGTTTGCTTCGCTGGCCGAGCCGGCCATGATCATGATCGTCTTCACTGTCGCGCTGGTTGCCGGCTCGACCCAGCTGTCGCATGTCGCCACGTTCATGCTGTCGCACGTCACCCTGCGCGTATCGCTGGGATTGGCGCTGATCGGATTGATCATCGTCGCGATTGCCGAGAATGCTCGCATTCCGGTCGACAATCCAGCCACGCACCTCGAGCTTACCATGGTCCACGAGGCGATGGTGCTGGAATATTCGGGGCGCCATCTCGCGGTGATCGAGTTGGCCGCAGCATTGAAGCTCCTGCTCTATATCTCGCTCATCGCGTGCATCTTTTTCCCATGGGGGATTGCCAGCACCGGTGCCGGCCCCATGGCCTACGCAGTCGGCGCCGCCACTTATGTCGGCAAACTCGCAGTTGGCGGTAGTCTTCTCGTCCTGTTCGAGACATCGATCGCCAAGATGCGCGTCTTCCGCGTTCCGGAGTTCCTCGGCGTCGCCCTCATGCTCGGCCTCCTCGGCACGCTTCTTCTGTTCGTCTCACGGAGCTTCTGATGGAGCGGTTCGTCCTCGACGTCGCCCACATGCTTGCCGGCGGGCTCGTGCTGGTCAGCTTCATGTTGCTCTACCAGGATCGCATGTTTGGCATGCTCAACGTCTTTGCCCTGCACGCCGTCGTGCTGTCGCTGTCGGTGGCCTGGCAGGCCTTGATCCAGAGCGCACCGCATCTCTACATCACGGCTTCGATCGCTCTGGTGCTCAAGGCGATCATCATCCCTATCGCCTTGCATCGGGTCGTCATTAAGCTCGGCATTCACCGATCGATCGAGACGGTCGGCGGGATCGGCCCGACGATGCTGGCCGGCATGGGCCTCGTCGCCTTGTCGATGGTGGTGATGCTCAGGGCGACGGCGGCCGCCGATCCCTTGGCGCGCGAGGATCTGGCTTTTGCTCTGTCGGTCGTCCTGCTCGGGCTGTTGATGATGGTGACGCGGCGCAACGCGGTCAGCCAGGTCATCGGCTTCATGTCGCTCGAGAATGGACTGATCCTGGCGGCAACCGGCGCCAAGGGCATGCCGCTCGTCGTCGAGATCAGCGTCGCCTTCTCGGTGCTGGTCGCCTTCATCGTGATCGGGGTGTTCCTGTTCCGTATTCGCGAGCGGTTCGAACTCGGTCGACCTGCAGGCGCTCGACGAATTCAGGGGGGAGCGGCGATGAGCTTCGGGCTTCTTGGCCTCCTGCCCTTCGAGCCAGTGACGGCGGTCCTCTTGATCCCCGGCTGTGCAGCAGTGCTGCTTGCCCTGCTGCCGGGTTATCGGCTGACCGCCTACCTCAATGTGTTGGCAACGTTACTGACGTGGCTTGCCGCGCTCACCCTGCTGGTCGCTCGACCGCAGCGCGGCGTCTACCTGTTCGTCGACGACCTCAACGTCGTGTTCGTCGTGCTCGGCACCTTCGTCGGCTTCACCACCAGCGCATTCAGCGCCAGCTACATCGGCCACGAGATCGAGATCGGCCGCTTGACCCCGGCCAACTTGCGCTTTTACCACGCCATGTATCAGGCGCTGATGTTCGCCATGAACTTGGCGCTGCTCGCCAACAACATCGGCCTGATGTGGGTGGCGATCGAGCTCGCGACGCTGACCACCGTGCTGATGGTCGGCATCTATCGCACGCATGAGGCGTTGGAGGCGGCCTGGAAGTACTTCATCCTCGGCAGCGTCGGCATTGCGCTGGCACTGTTCGGCACGATCCTGGTTTACATGGCAGCGCGTCCCGTCATCGGTGAGGGCCACGACGCCATGGTGTGGACAGCCCTGATCGAGAAGGCCCGGGACTTCAATCCGGAGCTGCTCAACGTCGCCTTCGTCTTTCTGATGCTGGGCTACGGCACCAAGGTCGGCCTGGCGCCGCTGCATGCCTGGCTGCCGGACGCGCATGCCGAGGGCCCGACGCCGATCTCGGCCGTGCTGTCGGGGCTGCTGCTCAATGTGGCGCTCTATGCGGTGCTGCGTTTCAAGATGCTGCTGGCGGCCAACCCGGCGGCGATCGCACCGGGACCGCTGATGGCGACGCTCGGGCTCGTGTCTCTCATCTTCGCCGGCTTCATGCTCTACCGGCGGCGCGACATAAAGCGCATGTTCGCCTATTCCTCGATCGAGCACATGGGGTTGATCGCGTTCGCGTTCGGGATGGGCGGCCCGCTCGCCAATTTCGCCGGCCTGCTGCACATGACCATGCACAGTCTGACCAAGTCGGCGATCTTCTTTGCCGTCGGCCACATCGCACAGGTCAAGGGGACGCAAAAGCTGTCCGAGATCCGCGGTTTGACCGAGAGCCATCCGGTGCTCGGCTGGGGCTTGGTCGTTGGTGTCGTCGCCATTGCCGGATTGCCGCCGCTCGGCATTTTCATGAGCGAGTTCTTGATCGTCAGCTCGACGTTCGCGCGCGCGCCGCTGCTGGCCGTTGCGCTCGTGTTCGGGCTGCTGGTCGCGTTCGGCGCCCTGATGCTGCGTCTGACCGACATGGCCTTCGGTGAGCCGACGGGCAGCATGGCGGCGGTGGAAGCCTCCTACGTGCCGCTGTTCGCCCACCTCGCATTGGTTCTGGCTGCCGGGATCTATCTACCGGGGCCACTCGTGACCTGGTTCCAGAACGTGGCGCGGCTGCTGGGTTGAATGAGGGGGCAACACGCAATGTCGGTCAGTTCAGCGCTCATTGAGAACGGGACCATGGTCGCGCAGCAACGACCGTGGCCGAGGGTTGTCCTCGATATCGATGGCTGGCGACGAGCAATCCTTGCCGTCGCCCAGGGCAAGGCGGGGATGCTCGGGCTGTGGAGCGACGGCGCCGCCGTACACATGGCACTCGCAGAGTGGGCACTCGCAGAGTGGGCGCTCGCCGAGACGCAGCACACCGAGGTGCTGGTCGTCAGCCTCGAATGTCCCACCAGGCGGTTCCCCTCCGTGGCTCTGTCGCATCCGCCCGCGCAGCGCCTCGAGCGCACGATCGCCGACCTCTACGGGCTGGTCGCGGATGATGCACCCGACCTGCGCCCCTGGCTCGATCACGGCCGATGGGGTTGGACGCAGCCGCTCGGTGACCGCCGCGCGCACCCCGCCGACGGTTATCCCTATGCCTTCCGTACGGCGGTAGGTGCACCGCTGCATCAGATCCCCGTCGGCCCGGTGCACGCCGGCATCATCGAGCCCGGCCATTTCCGCTTCTCGGCCAACGGCGAAACGGTCGTGCGCCTCGAGGAGCGCCTCGGTTACGTCCACAAGGGCATCGAGTCGCTGCTGCAGACGTCGCCGATCGCGCAGGCGGCCAGGCTCGCGGGCCGCGTCTCGGGCGACAGCACGGTCGCCTACTCGATCGCCTTCGCCCGCGCCGTCGAGGCGGCTGTCGGCGTTGCAGTCCCCGACCGCGCCCATTGGCTGCGCGCGGTCATGGCCGAGCTCGAACGCCTCGCCAATCACTTTGGTGATATCGGCGCCATCTGCAACGATGCCTCGTTCTCGATCATGCATGCGCATTGTGGAGCCTTGCGCGAGCGCGTGCTCAGGTGCGCGCAGGTTTGCTTCGGGCACCGCTTGATGATGGACTGCGTCGTGCCCGGCGGGGTTGCGCAAGACCTCAGCCGCGATGGCCCGCTCAAATTGCGCGCCCTATTAAGCGACATCCGGACCCATTTTCCCGAGTTGGTCGAGCTTTACGACAACACGACCTCGCTGCAGGACCGGACGGTCACAACGGGAATTCTCGAGCCCAAGCTGGCGTCGCAGTACGGCGCCGGCGGTTATGTCGGCCGCGCTTCCGGCCGCTCGTTCGACGCACGCCGAACGCCGGGATATGCGCCGTATACGGCACTCGCTTTCGACATCCCCGTGCGCTCCGAGGGCGATGTCGATGCCCGCATCTGGGTTCGCATCGACGAGGTCGGCCAAAGCCTCTCCATCATCGAGCAATGTCTCGACAGGATGTCCGACGGTTTGACAGTGTGCCCTCTTGAAGCCTCCCAGGCGGGCACAGATGCGCGCGAGGGCATTTCACTTGTCGAGGGTTTCCGCGGCGATATCCTGGCCTGGGTGCGCATCGCTCACGACGGCACGATCGCGCATTGCCATCTTCGCGATCCATCGTGGTTTCAGTGGCCGCTCCTCGAGGCCGTGATCGAAGGCAACATCGTTGCGGATTTCCCGCTCTGCAACAAATCGTTCAACTGCTCCTACTCTGGCCACGACCTGTAAGGACGATGCCGTGCGCAAGCTTCTCTTCAAGAGTTTAGTCCAGTCGACGCTGACGGAGCCTCGCCCGCCGAAGGACGACGCCATGATGGCCGAGCTCGCCTCGCGACTCGAAGCATCGTCGCGGCGCAAACTCGGCCGCAGTCTCTCCATTCGCGAAGTGGATGCCGGCTCATGCAATGGCTGCGAGCTCGAGATCCACGCCCTCAACAATGTCTACTATGACCTCGAGCGCTTCGGCTTGCGTTTCGTCGCATCGCCCCGGCATGCCGATGTGCTGCTGGTGACCGGCCCCGTAACGCACAATATGCGGCTCGCGCTCGAGCGGACCTATAACGCGACGCCTGATCCCAAATGGGTCGTTGCCGTCGGTGATTGCGGATTTGATGGCGGCGTGTTCGCCGGCAGCTATGCTTGTGCCGGTGGCGTCTCGGCAGTTCTGCCCGTGGACCTTCACATTCGCGGCTGCCCTCCCAGCCCGACCGCCCTGCTGCAGGGACTGATTGAATTGATCGAGAGCTGCGCCACGGATCGCTGACCCAAGCATTCTGGAACGGCAACCACGACTTGAAATTGCCAGTGGCACGTGGTCAGCGATCGGGTCGATCTCGGCCTCTTGATCGCAGTCCAATGTCCGCTTTCGCCGGCGGTTCAATAGACGCGCCACGCGCAAAACCGGCGATTGCGCGTATCGGGGGCTACGCTTCCCTGAAGTCAATATCGTCCATCAAGGCGATAGGCCTGTCTTGCCGTACCGCCGAACATGGCCGCCTCTCGTCCGGTGATGCGGCCACGACGAGGCGTTTGAAGGCATTCCACAGTCCGGCGTAGCCGATGCCCATCTTGTCGACGGGGAAAGCGACGGCAGCTCGAGCCTCAGATAGCCGCCGAACCTAGGACGAGCCGAGAATGCTGGCGCGATGCACTCGCCTCCGGACGGTCGCGCCTGTGGACGCCATCTCTGCAGCGGGCCGAATGCGGTCATTCGCCAGCTGCAAGAATCGTATCAATCTCCGACTGGAGCGACGAGCAGGCATTCTCCTTTCGTCGACGCGGCGATCGTGGCGCCTCTTGCGCTTGATCAATGTCCGCCTACCAATCGCGCGGACAATGAAAAATCATTCGGCAATGCAGTCTTGCACTCGCGCGGAGGTGCTCCAATGCGAGAAGCCAGCACATCGACTTGGCGCCAGGCGTGGCTGACCAGTGTGGCGATGTACTTTGCGCTGACGTTCGTGATCTCCTGGGGCGGGGTCATCGCGGTTGTCGGCATCGACGGATTCCCGGGCACCACTGAGACTTTCCAGGCGATGTTGCCGATGGTGGTCGTCGCAATGCTCGCCGGCCCAAGCCTCGCGGGCGTTGTCGTAACGGCTCTTTTCCTTGGCAGGACCGGTCTTCGCGACTTGTGGCACAGGTCTTTGAAAGGCCGCGTGGGTGCGCGCTGGTATGGGATGGCGCTTCTGACAGCCCCACTACTGGTGGCCGGGGTCCTCATGCTGCTTTCAATTGGGTCTGCGGTATATCGACCAGGCATTGTCACTGTAAGTGACCCCGTCGGCCACCTAGCCTTGGGAGTGGTTACAGGGCTCGCGGCAGGACTGCTTGAGGAGATCGGTTGGACTGGATTTGCTGTACCGCGCTTGCGGTTGCGCTATGGCGTGTTCGCAACGGGTCTCATCGTGGGCCTCGTGTGGGGCGCATGGCACCTGCTCGTAACGTGGTGGGGCAGCTCCGGCACGGCCGGATCGCTGCCGATGGCAGTCTATCTGCCGGCGATGACGCTGTCGTTCCTTCCGCCATTCCGAGTCTTGATGGTGTGGGTCTACGATCGAACCGGCAGCCTCTTGGTGGCTATGCTGATGCACGCGAGTTCTCACAGCCAGCGTGCGGATTTTCGATCCGGTGCCGATCTCCGGCGCGCCGATCGTTCTGTACAACCTCGTCCTTGGCGTTGCCCTGTGGGGCATCGTTGCGGCGGTCGCTATCGCAATCCCGAATGCGCTTAAGGGCCCTGCGGCGACGGTGAAGCTTCCCCGAAGCGGGGTCACGTGAGCGAGAGGTCTGCACCGGGTCGCAATCGACTGCCGGCGCGACGACACGTGCGATCCGCTTAACCCCTCGCTGGGCTGATGGTCTGCTGCGCCGAGGCGAAACGCCGGTCGCCGCCTGCTGCGCCGGATGGCTTGCCACAGGGCCACAGCGCATTGCGCCCTATCTTGAACGGGCGCACCCCCTCACGGTACTGGTTCAGAATTTGTCAACGATGACATGGTAAATTGGCCGGTGCTCGAAGTGATTTTCGTCACTGAAAAAGCAGCCTCGTCATGTCGCTCGTAGTCGCAATTGCAGGCAAAACCCGATCGAACCTCGCCGGCTTCCAGCGTCGGCTGGCGCGGTGGCAGACTGCACTCTTCAGCACGTATCGACCGGAGCTGTACTACATGCGCGGACCTGGGCCGAAATGGCGCCAGAAGCACGCTCAGTCGGATCAGTAGTCGACCGAGGCACCGTTTTCGGTATATGTGCCCGGCGCCTTCGACAGGCCGCGATCGTTCATGATGCGGTAAAGGCTCGAGCGAGCAATCCCGAGCTGGCGAGCGACCGCCGCAGGCTTCCCGCCCGCCTTGAGCAGCGCCACGGCCTCGTCGGCCCTTCGCCTGGCCGTCGGCACCCGGCCTCGGTATTTTCCCTCGGCCTTGGCCCGAGCGATGCCGACCCGTTGCCGCTCCAGCATCATGTCGCGCTCGAATGCTGCCACGCTGCCGAGCACGTTGAGCACGAGCTTGCCGTTCGCGGTCGACGTGTCGAGTTGCATCGCGAGAATGCGCAGTGAAGCACAGGTCGCCTCGATCTGGCTCACGATACTGATCAAGTCGCGCATCGATCGGGCGAGCCGGTCGAGCTTCGTGACTACAATCACGTCGCCGGGTCGGAGCTGATCGAGCATCCGTGTGAGCTGGGGGCGCTTTCCAGCACCACTGCTGATCTGCTCGACGAACATGCGATCAGCATCACAGCCAACGGCGATCAGCTGAGCCTTCTGGTCCTCGAAATCCGCGGGCTGGTCGACGGCGCTTGTTCGAGCATAGCCGATGAGCATCAGATGGCCCTGATCTGTCCGATTGATCATGTACAATAATAGGACAAATGTCCGATAATAGAAAGTACTCGTGTGAAACACATCTTGAGCTGAGCCAATATGTCCGACAAAGGCCGGCTCCAAAGAGACACCAAAGAGGTTTGCGCTGCTCGCCGCCGCTAAGTATGAATTCGGATGGGCTGGTCGCCGGAAGCATAAGACTGATATCGTGCGACACGGCTCAGTCCGGAGTACTCGCCATGGCCAAGAAAACATCGACGAAAAAGCCCACGTCCGCCAAACGCACCGTCAAGCCTCTGGCCGGTCCCAAGATCGCAGCCAAGAGATCTAAGCCGCTGCCAAAAGCCGCAGCAGCAAAGCCATCGAACGGTGGGTCCGGTGGCACTCCCTTCGCTCCGCGCCACCGGGTCAGTCACCGCATTTTCGGCGACGGTGTCGTGCTGCAGGTCGATGGCGACAAGCTCGAGATCAAATTCAAGTCAGTCGGCGCGAAGTGGATCATCGATAGCTTTGTTAACTTGGCCTAGCCGTTTCGAAGGCGGCCGCAGCGCAACTCACCCTCGCCGCCGATCCGTGCGCCTTAGGCCTCCGGCGAGGGCCGGCTTGCGGGTCGGCTGAGAGATGCCTCTTGGAGACGGTAGGTCACAACAGGCGTTGTTCGGTGGCTCTGTCTGCAGATCCCGCGGGTTCAGTATCAGCGCTCAACGGTGTCTCGAGCAGCTCCTACCGAGCCCCGGATGTCAGCCCGCCGCTAGGTGCCTAAACATGTTGCGGCGTGCCTCGTCGTCATTCTCGGTCTTGAATTGGTGGCGCGTTTTCAGAGCTTCTGCGCGCGCTGCTGCTGGGCGCGCATTGATCTCGTCCACCAGGCGCTTGACGTTCGGAAATTTCGTCCAAGCGTGTTCCCCGACGACAAACGGCGCAAGGCGCGCCCAACCCCACAAGTTCATGTCGACGATTGTGTACGTCTCCGCCACCATGTAGCGATGTTTGGCAAGACGGGCGTCAAGGATGCCATAGTGCCGTTCGGCCTCGAACTGGTAGCGATTGAGGGCGTAGGGGATTTTTTCCGGCGCGTAGACTTTGAAATGAACTGCCTGGCCGCCGAACGGGCCGAGGCCCGATGCGATGAACATCATCCAAGAAAACAGTTCGCCTCGAGCCTTTGGCGTATTCGGCGGCATGTATTGGCCCGTCTTCTCGCCGAGGTAGAGCAGGATGGCGCTGCTATCGAATACAACCGCATCGCCGTCGACGATTGCTGGGACCTTGGCGTTCGGGTTGATGGCCAGGTAGGCCGGTGTATGCTGATCACCCTTCCGCGTATCGACCGGAATGGCCTCGTAGGAGGTGCCGCTTTCCTCCAAGAACAATGCGACCTTCATCGGGTTCGGCGCAGTGCTGTAGTAGAATTTCAGCATGGTTCATTCCCTCGTCTTCGATCAACTTTGTTGAGCTGGGCTGAAGCATCCTCGTCGACCGCCCCCTCGAAGTCGACAATCTTAGAGTACCCAGTGGCAATGTTGCCGTAGTCTTCAAACAAATGCCAGTGGCGGTCGTGCCGGCCGTGCCGGCCCTGGCCGAGGTCTGCACGCGGCACGCCGCACATTGGAAAATTTGCCGCTCGACACTCGTGGAAAGCCGCCGAGGCTTGCATCGCTACTTCGTGTTCAGGTGCGATGGCCATCGCGTCACGCGCATGATGGCCTCTTCCGGGAAGCGAGCGCGCGTTCGAATTGGGTTACCCCAGGTTCGCGTGCACGACTTGAGGCATACCTTCGGCCGCAGGCTGCGCGCCGCCGGCGTGAGCTTCAAGGATCGGCCGGACCTGCGCGGCCATCGCTCGGTGCACATCACCACCCACTACGGGCAGCAGAGCTGTCACGGCTCGCCGCCGAGTGGGGCGTGGAGCGGAACCCGACCGGAACTCGTCGTGCTTCGGGGAAAAATGCGAATGGACTCACGCATAACCACGCAAGCGCGGAAATCCGCCTTGTCCAAAAAACGCCAACCTCTTGATTTCAATGGTGGGTGATGCAGGATTCGAACCTGCGACCCGCTGATTAAGAGTCAGCTGCTCTAC
>CAVUIJ010000028.1:0-11796 GCA_963741505.1 uncultured Alphaproteobacteria bacterium
ATACGGACTTACCGGCTCGCGCACAGGTCGAGCAGGTATAGTAGCGGTGGATAGCGCCGGTATTCCATGTGCCGGTGCGAAGGGTCATGCGCCGTCGCAGGTCGCGCAACGGCAAGCCCGGTCAGCAGGATCGGCCCGGACACGATACGCGGCGGCATGACCCGCGGGTTCCGGGCCTTGAGCAGGCTTTGCACTTGGCTGAATACCGCCGGCTCCATAATGGCCGGGACATCGGCGAAAACCTGCTCCGCTTCGCCTTGCGACGACCGGTGCGAGCCTCCTGCCGGTTGAACCGCATGCGCCCGCCGTAGACAGGGTGGGTCAGCAGAGCGTGCATCGGCCCGATACCCCACGTCGCGCCGACGCGGGTACGGTGGCCGCGCTCGTTGAGCCACGTCACGATTCTTTTGACGCCCATCGGGCCAGAGCCGTGATCGCCTTCGAGAAATAGGCGGAACATCAGCCGGACGATCTCAGCCTCGACCGGATCAATCACGAGCCGCTTCTTGACCCTGTTTCCACGTTTCTCGACTTCGGCGGCCTTGTACCCGTATGGCGCCCGCGCGCCATTCCAGAAGCCCTGCCGGGCATTTTCCTTCATCGACCGCAATACGTGCTTGGCGTTCTCCTTCGACTGGTACTCGTCGAACAGCGCGATCACCTGGCGCATCATGACCTGAGCGGGGTCGTCCCCGAGCTCTTGGGTGATCGAGACCAGCTTGACGCCGTGCTTGGCGAGTTTGCGCAGGTAGAACTCGAGGCCGAATGCGTCGCGGAAAAAGCGCGAGAACGAATGAACGACGAGACAATCGAACGCGTTCTCGCCGTCGCAGGCGCGCTCGATCATCGACTGGAACACCGGTCGCTTGTCGTCGGTCGCGGTTGCCGCATCGACGTACTCGCCAACGACCTTGTAGGCGCGCGCCGCTGCCCATGCCTCAATCTGACGCCGCTGATCCGGGATCGACAGGTCGTGCTCGGCTTGCCGGCCGGTCGAGACGCGCAGAAGATCGCGGCGCGCGCGGCGGAGCGGACGCCGGCGCAGCGCGCCGTTGGCCTGACCCGCTCGCGCCGTGCTCCGGTGGTGGTCATACGCGACGCTCCCTTATCTGGCTTCGACCTCACCTCCTGACTCTACGAGCCATTGCGGGCTGCAAAAGGGCGCACAGATGCGCGCCGCGATCGGTCAGGATTCGCGGTGGCCCTGACCGGACGCGACCGTCGCGAGTAATTCGCCCAGCACGAGGTCGAGATACGTCTCGACGACCTCCAGCTCGGCCGCGCCAATCGGCACGCGGTCGCCGAGATTGTCGGTCACGACAAGATCGGCAGGCATTATCGGTGCATCGATCTGAGGCTGGTGCCTCTTGCCGAATGTGCCCTGACCGGATGCCGGCTCGGCGGCTTCGAGCCGCTGGCTTCCGCTAATTGGCGGTCCACGGCAGCCTGGTTGTGTTGGTGTGGTGGCGTCTACTGCGGAGTCGGGGAGAGCCTGATCGCGGTCGCCGACGTTGCGATCAGCGGCGAGGAGAATCACGCCTGCGGCGAAACCTCTGGTCGACCCGCCGTTTGCAGCGACAATATCGCTCTCGGTCCGGCCCCATGCGCGGCCAGCATTTGCGACAAGGCGCACCTTGGAGGCGATGCGGACGGCGCAAGCGCAGGCCGCGCCGTCTAACGTTACCAGCGTTGGCGGACTGATCTCGCCGGTTGGTGTTGCTTGCGATCAACTTGGGTGCGCGATCGCTCAAGGTTCGCTCGGGTCTGGTCACCGCATCCGGCGGGGTGACGGCAACAACGTTCGCGATGGGATTTGGGAGCTCTGTATCTGTGCAAGTACCGCCGAGCCCGTCGACGGCCTTGGTGCCAGCACGGGCAGGAGTGCAATGCTTTGTCTCGATCGACGCAGGCCGGCGCACCTCGAACCGATGTGCCAGCAAGATCCTCCGTAACTCCTCATCTTGCGGCACGACAGCGTAGAGCGCGTCGAAGCGGTTGGCGAGTGCCGTATCATCTGGGCTGCCGACCAAGGTGACTTCCGCATTGATGCGCTGCCACACCCAAGCCGGCATCGACGTCGGCTCTCACGTCCGCAACGACGAGTGCCCCGGGCAATCGCGGTCAGCGTCGAGAGCACGATGGCGAGCACGCCGAGCAAGATGTCAGTGATGCCGACTGCCGTGAAGCCGTCGGCCAACTCCAACGACCACATCGCGGCCGCCACCATCGGTGCGGCGACGAAGACGCCGAGGAGCCCTGCGAGGAGCAATCGAACGCGTGGAAGCGACACAACAGCACCAGATCATATGATTACAGAGGGGCGCCGCGGGCCGTCGGGCTTGCATGTCGACGGCGATGCATCGGCGCAATTTCCGCGGTCATTTCCCGAGGCGAGCTTGATCCCATGCGTCGGATCGTCCATCGCCAGCCGTGCGCGATGGCGCATCGCAGGAGAGCGCGGAGCTTCTTGAGCAGGTCCGCTGCGCCGGCCGGCGTGCCAAGTGACGGTCGACAAGGCGTTGGACATGTCGGCGACGAGCCCCGCAACACTGAAGCTTGCGAACTGCTCGTCCTGCATCAGACGCCGCAAGACCCGGCCGTAGACGCGTTGGCTGCCTGGCCTGAGCCCAGCGTACGCCTTGCTCCTGAGGTAAAGGTCGACTAGATCCTTGATAGTGCGGGCCCGCTTGACCGGCTGTTGGCACCGTCGCCATTGCCGTGTCTTCTCCCGACGTGCGTCCTCGTAGGCTTGCAGAAATGCTGGTGTGCCTTCGTGATCGGGCAAGCGGAAATGCGGCTTGGGACCTCGAACATAGTAGTTCCGCACGCCGCCGCCGCGGTCGACGATACGCTTGATGTGTTTGAGCCGCATTGGCGACTTGTGGGCGGGCGGGTGGGGCTCTTTGGCTCCAATGGTTCTCGTGTGCGCGTGAGCGGCGTCGACGACGAGCCGCGTATAGGACTTGGATTGGACTTCAACCCGTCGCGGCGCATCGGGCGCGATGTGCGCAGAGCCCTCGGACAAGAGGTCGTCTTCCGCGACTGGGTATTGAAATTCCTCTGACGCAGCCCGTGCTCGCGCCTTGGCTGCCTCGCGGTTGAATTCCCATAGTGGTTCCGGCGTGCCTTCTTGATAATACGCCGGATTGATACCGGGACGCGGGTACGAGAACATGACGCGGCACCATTTCCAATTGTTTTAGATACTCTATAATTTCATATTTTGTTTTACTTTGGAAGAGGGGTCGCGGGTAAACGCGGGAACTTCAGTGCAGCCCCGTGCATTTCCGTAAAATCTTAAATCTGTTTATTGCCGCGTCATGCCCGCGGGCATGCGTTGCGTTCACCATCCCTTCGGTGTGAGTCCAGGGGCGAGCCCGATCGGAAACGCTTGACGATCAAGGTTATCGAATCTTGCGATCACGTGTCATCCCGCGTTTCGTGCTATCGTGGGGTCCGGCGGAGGGGGCGTAACCCGAATGGGCCGAGACCCGCCGTTCGCGGGGCTCGGTCGCGCGAGGCCTACTGGCCCGCGCGATAGCACCCGACCGCGGCCTCGTCGGGCCGCGGGCCGCCCCAGAAACTTCCGAGGCTCAAATGCATCGCGGCATCGTGGACGGGACGCAAATCGTTAGATTTGCGAAGCTGAAATCGTTTGGCGTCAATGATGATGTTAAAATTGTGAAAGAAATGGCGACGTTGACGCTTGTGAATTTGGGTAGGCACCAAAAAATCTCTATCATTTCTATATTCTGGCACGCAATTGACGCCAACTCTTTATCTTGATGTCAGGAAAACAGCTTCCAACAACCTCGTCTTCTCAATTCCTCTGTGCGGCATTCTTGCCACGTCATTCCATTCGCGATTGGCCGTCGAAGAAGCCTCGTTCCGACCATAACTACCTAACCCGACCTTCTCATCCTTGGTAGCGGTTTCGGCTTGATCTGGTGAGGCGGGTTGGTTCGTTTCAATGCTCGCAAGTCCGCGTCACCGCTGGCAGCGGCTTGATCAGGTTCGGCGATGTTCCTTTCTCGTGAGCTTCAGATCGGGCGGTGGACGCGGCTCAGGCCGCGGCACTTCGGAGCCGATGGTGGGCGATGACGAAGGTCGCCTGATATGGGCACGATGATGCGAACGCCACCTTCACGCGGCGCACACTTGTGGTGATCAACGCGCCGATCTTCAACAGCTTCAGCCGGATGGTGCCGCACGTCGCGCGCGACAAGTCGGTGCCGATCAGACCGATGCGCCGGAGCGCCGCCATCACCACGTAGGCGAAGGCCGCGAACCAGAGCCGCAACTGATTGGCGCGCATGGTGGCGGCACTGGTGCGGCCAGCGAACAGGTCGGCCTGGCACTCCTTGATGCGGTTCTCGTGCAGCGAGGCTAGCTGCCATTCCTGCGGGTGCAAGTCCCGCCAACAGAGGAGTCCAGTCACTGTTGTAGTTATATCCGGCAGCGGGAAGGGTGACCGACCCGTTGGAAGCCCGGACGTAAAAGTCCCCGATGGCTGGAGCGATTCCGGTCAGATCCGTGCAGGGGGGCGAGCAAACTGGCAGGCTGTAGCAATGTGCGAACCACTGAAGCCTCGAAAGATCAAGCCCGCGGGAAACGGATTGCGGGAGCTTCGGGAGTGCCGAGCCGTTGAGAATCCGGCGAAGGCTACGTCGACGTCGCTGCTCTGGAACTTATCGACGAGAATGGCTCGCCGGTAACGATCTGCGATGTCGATAGCTCGGTTTTCGATGCTGACAGCGCGAACATCGCTTCAGCAACGGTTACGTTGACCAACCCGGAGGCTCTCGACCGGCTGCTCGTCAATGGCTCGTCAGCCGCCAGCGGCACGCTTGCAAGCGGTATTGCTTGGACGCGAACGGACACCTCGGTCAGCCTGTCAGGCACAGCCACGAAAGATCAATACGCAGCTGCGCTTCGACTTATCCAGTTCGAGAACACCGGTGACAATCCGGGCGCGACCGTCCGCCTTATCACTATCACTGTCAGCGACGGCACGAATACGTCGAATACTGCGGTAGCCACGATCAACGTCACGCCGGTCAACGACGCCCCGGTCGGCGTCAATGATACCAGCGTCGCCGTCGAGGCCGGCGGCGTCGCCAACGGCACAGCCGGCAGCAACGCCACCGGCACGGTGCTCACCAACGACACCGACGTCGACAGCGGCGCGACGCTCACCGTCACCGCGGTCCGCACCGGATCCGTCGAGGGTTCCGGCACCGCCGGCACGCTCGGCTCGGCGCTCACCGGCACCTATGGCACGCTGACGCTGAACGCCAACGGCAGCTACACCTACGTCGTCGACAACACTAATGCGACCGTGCAGGCGCTCGCCGCCGGCCAGACGCTGACCGAGAGCTTCAACTACACGGTCTCCGACGGCAGCCTGACCGACATCGCCGTCCTCACCATCACCGTCACGGGCACCAACGATGCGCCGGTGGCGACGGACGATGCCACGAGCACCTCTGAAAACACCGTGCTGAACAGCAGCGTGCCTGCGGCCACCGACATGGACGGCACGATCGCCAGCTACACGCTGGTTGCCGACGTCACCGAAGGCAGCCTGACGTTCAACACGGACGGCACGTACAGCTTCGACCCGGGCAGCGACTTCGACGACCTGGCCGTCGGCGCCACCCGCGACGTCACCTTCACCTACACCGCCACCGACAACACCGGCGCGGTGAGTGGCACGCAGACCGTGACCATCACCGTCACGGGCACCAACGATGCGCCGGTGGCGACGGACGATGCCACGAGCACCTCTGAAAACACCGTGCTGAACAGCAGCGTGCCTGCGGCCACCGACGTGGACGGCACGATCGCCAGCTACACGCTGGTTGCCGACGTCACCGAAGGCAGCCTGACGTTCAACACGGACGGCACGTACAGCTTCGACCCGGGCAGCGACTTCGACGACCTGGCCGTCGGCGCCACCCGCGACGTCACCTTCACCTACACCGCCACCGACAACACCGGCGCGGTGAGTGGCACGCAGACCGTGACCATCACCGTCACGGGCACCAACGATGCGCCGGTGGCGACGGACGATGCCACGAGCACCTCTGAAAACACCGTGCTGAACAGCAGCGTGCCTGCGGCCACCGACGTGGACGGCACGATCGCCAGCTACACGCTGGTTGCCGACGTCACCGAAGGCGGCCTGACGTTCAACACGGACGGCACGTACAGCTTCGACCCGGGCAGCGACTTCGACGACCTGGCCGTCGGCGCCACCCGCGACGTCACCTTCACCTACACCGCCACCGACAACACCGGCGCGGTGAGTGGCACGCAGACCGTGACCATCACCGTCACGGGCACCAACGATGCGCCGGTGGCGACCAAACCGTGTCTACGTTCACCGTGGAGGAGGCGAAGCCCTATGAAATCAAGCCTGCTTCCGAAACAACAGAATTCGTGGTTGACGGCATCATCCTTGATACTGTCAGATCCATTGGCGATCTCGGTAGCACGGGGTTCGAAATTAGCGTCTCGGGCATCATTGTCGATACGGTCAACAACATTGTCCAGCTGGAGCGTTTTGGTGACGCGGCGTACCGCGCGGAGGCACATCAGTTGTCGATTGACCAAATTCGCGAGATCAAGGCGCTGGCAGCTTCGGCTAGCAATGCATTTCCAGCTTCGCGCGGTTTCTGGGATGTGCAATCGTTGACGGGCTTCTCGATAAGGATGGAGGTCGGTCCGAGCCTCAGCCTTGCTGAAAGCTCCAGCAGTGGTCAGATTGTGGTCGATACGCTGATGCGCGATCGAGTGATCTTCGTTGAACTTAGTAATACCATTAGCGCGGCCAACGACATCGTCACTGGCTACACGGTGCTGCAAGCTGACGGCAGGCCGCTGCCCCGGTGGGTCAACCTCGCTGACAACGGCATTCTCTTGGTCGAGGTTCCAGCCGCCGGCGGGACACTTGATCTAAGGGTCACTGCCCGAATGGGAGGCGGCTCTATAATCGAGCGCGCAGTCAGCATCCAGCTCGCGACAGGCGAGATCCAAGAGATCAAGTTCGCCAGCGCTGCGGCTCCGCTCTTCGAGGAGCAGTTGCGACGTCGGGCAAATTAGCCTGATCTATTCGCCGCAGTTCCTCGCCAAGGGCAGGATTTCACCGATCGCGTGCCATCGTCCGGGTCAACGGGGAGCTGTTGACGGGGACGCTCGGCAACGTGCTGGATGTTGGTGTTGCGAACTTGCCCGACAACTCGTTCCCCGGCCCGACTGACCGTGCGCATGCCCGGGGACGCCGGTTGGGCGCAATGGATCGGCGCGCAAATCACAGTGCGATTTCAATCACATACCGGTTCACAGTTTCATCCTGCCCGGTGCGCCAAATCACCATACGAGATTCGAACCCGAGGGGTGAAGTTGCACACGAATTTGCCGCCATAACCGGGGGAAGCCGAACTTTCTTTCCTGAGATGATCGAGCGATCGAAAATCACCCGATCATCTTGTCCGACTTGCGGATTTCCCCCAGAACCGTTTGGCGGAGCAGGGCCGAAAGCGTGCTCTCTTGCCAAATTGCCCGCGCCGATCAGCTAAACTCGCCGATCTCGCCCAAGTCGATCGACGTTCTCTCGCATGCGTCGCGTGACCTGCCTTCAGAACTCGACCAGTGGTGGCCGCCTCTTATGGCTTCGCCGATGACTGCCAGGGTTTGCGGCATCGCGGGCAGGCTGCGGGGTGGCAGGCCCGGCAGAACGGCTTGCCGCAAGAATTGCACGGTGCCTGCCCGTCTGAGTCCGTCAGGTGCAGACGATCATCGCACACGTGGCGCTCCGCATCGAGGCCCAGGCCCCACTCGCTCGGTGCCGGCTCCATACGACGCGCGGCGACGTGCCAGTCCATTGCTATGCTGCGCTCGCCCTTGCGCCGTTTGATCAAGACCTCGTGGCGCTGCACCGGCACCACCACGGTCAACGCCTGCACCCACTCGACCGTCACGCGGAGAGCGTAGTTGTGGCGCAGATCATCGAGCTTCGCGGCGTACTCGCGCTCGATCGAGGCGACGCGCAAACGCTCCCGCTTCATCGCTGCCTCGAGCTTATCGCCCTGTTCGACTTTCGCCTTAGCTTTCTTGTTCTCGCTGGACTTGCGCGGCTTCGCCTCGGCGACCGGACGCTCGAGCCCTGCCAGCTTGATCAATGCTGCGCGCCTCAGATCGTCGTGATAGGCGTGCACGCGCCGCCGGTCTCGATCGAGACGACGCCGCATGGCCGTGAGGAATGGCTCGAGATCCGCACGCACAAGGCGATCCAGCAGCGGCCCCGTTCGAGCGACAGTCGTTGCTGCGTCCCATACCGGACCGGCGGTCTGTGCCACCGATTGCTCCGGCGCGTGCCAGCCCTCTGAGCGATCGAGCGCCCGGCGCAATGCCGTCAGCAATTCCTCGTCGAGCACGGCGCCGGTGGTGCAGTTGAAGCCCAGCCAGACGAGACCCTCGCGCTTCTCGTCGGAGACCGCCGTGTAGCGGAACGCCAGCAACAGGCAGCGTGTCCAGGCGGCATCGACGCCTCTCAGCCGCCACACCGCGTTGGGCAGGGACAAGGCGCCGTCGATCAGCCGCTGCGGATCGTTGGGTGGGATGTCGCCCTCGGGCAGCTGGATATGGCGCTCGGCGATCCGTCCGCGCTCCCCCAGCACGGTGCCGAGCCGCTCGAGCCAGTCGTCGTCGAGCCCGATCCGGATCGCGCCCGCCGGCGCTCCGCTACCAAAGCCCAGTCGCACCAGTTCTGGCCAGTCGAATGCCTTCCGCAGCGGCACCGGTGCCAACACATCGAGGCCGTCCGGCTCGATCGCTTCCACGACGGCCCCTTCGTATTCCAGCAACTCGGCAACGACCTCACGAAAAGCAGTCATGGTCGATTTCTCCTCGTCGGAGGCAGCCTTGAAGGGTGAAGAATTCAGAAATCAGGAATGAGAAGCCACCTGGCGCCATTCCGGGGTTTCTGACTTCCGAATTCCGACTTCCGATTTCCAGCTTCACCCCGTCTCGAAGTCCTGGCCGAACAGGTGCTCGTCG
Organism: uncultured Alphaproteobacteria bacterium; assembly: GCA_963741505.1. GTDB lineage: Bacteria > Pseudomonadota > Alphaproteobacteria > Rhizobiales > Hyphomicrobiaceae > JAKFWF01. The sequence continues at coordinate 9,061 of CAVUIJ010000028.1, forward strand.
AGTTCCTTGGCGCCTTCGTGCTGGCGGCGCGCAGCATCGAGCTTGTCGCCCAGTGCATCGAAAGCGTTCGCACGCCCGGCATCGGTCGCCTGCAGCCAAGCGTCGAGCACGAGATCGGGAAACTCCCGATCCTCCTCTACGTTGCTGAGGATCGCGCCGACCTCGCCGACGACGAGCTCGAACATCGAGATCTTCTCCTCGAGCAGGCCGAGCACCTGCTCCTCGACGGTGCCGGCCGTGACGAGGTTGAACACGAACACTTCCCGCTCCTGGCCGATGCGGTCGATGCGGCCGATCCGCTGCTCGATCGCCATCGGGTTCCACGGCACGTCGAAGTTGATCAGCGTGTTGCAGAACTGGATGTTGCGGCCCTCGCCGCCGGACTGTGTGCACAGCAGCACCGAAGCGGTCTCGCGGAACGCGGCGATGGCCGCATCCTTTTCGGGGCCGCTCATGCTGCCGTCGAAGCGGGCATGCGAGATGCCCTCCGCCTCTAGACGCAAAGTCAGATGGTCGAGCGTCGCGCGCGCCTGAACGAAAACGAGCTTCTTCTCGTCCGGGTTCTTCCGCAGCAATTCGACGAGCGCCGTCTCCTTGGCGCTGCACGCGATCGCGCCGAGCTGCCCTGCCAATGTGCGCCAGGACTTTCCGCCCGTGCGCTCGGCGATACGCTCGGCAGCCTTGGCGGCGGCTGCAGGCGATGAGCCTGCTGCGGCGAGCAGATGGTGCAGCACGAGCCGCTGGCGACCGATCCCGCCGCCTTCTGTTGCGAGGCAGCGTGCGGCGTCGGCAACTGCCGCATAGGCTGCGGCCTCGCTCGCCGCCGGCTCGACCCGGATCGTCGATGCATGTCGGCGCGGCAACTTGATCGCAACCACGGCGCGCGTGTTGCGTATCATTGCGCCGCGCATCAACTGGCGAAGGCCATCGGGGTTGGCGGGCTGACGCGGTTTGCCCGGGGTCATGTAGGCGGCCCGGAATTCCTTCAGGGTCTTGAAGATGCCGGGCTTCAGCAACGTCAGCAGATTGAAGAGTTCGACCATATCGTTCTGCACAGGCGTTGCCGACAGCAGCAGCAGGAAACGCTTGTTGAGCGCGTCGACCAGCTTCCAGCCGGCGCTTCCACTGTCGCGCAGATGATGCGCTTCGTCGACGACGACGATGTCGAGCTGTCGCCGGGCCAGCGCGTCCAGGTGCTCTTGACGCCGCGCCGTGGCGATCGAAGCTACGATCCGCGGCTGGTCCCAGAACGCGCCAGCGTCCTCGCGCAGAAGCGGATCGTATGTGGTTGCGAACGCGAGGCCGAACTTCGTCTCCAATTCCTCCCGCCACTGGCCGACGAGGGACGCCGGTGTCAGCACGAGCATGCGCTCGGCCATGCCGCGCATCGCATACTCCTTCAGCACCATGCCGGCCTCGATGGTCTTGCCCAGACCGACCTCGTCGGCGAGGAGCACGCGGCCGCGGAACTGCTTCAGGACCTTGCGCACCGTCTCGATCTGGTGCCAGAGCGGCTCGATGCCGATGAGATGCGGCAAGCAGAGCAACTCGTCGAAGCCTTGCACGAGACCCAGATGAGCAAGGCTCTCGCGCAGTCGAAAGGCGCGGCCGTCTGTCTCGGGCGTCTGGGCGAGTGCTACCGCAAGCGGCGCAAGATCGAGCGCGATGGTCAACGGAATCTCGATGTCCACCAGCGGCAGCGGCGGCGGCATTGCTGGAGCTGCGGGCTCCGGCCTGATGTCCGCTCGCGGGGATGGCGCAGCCCGCAAGCCCGGCTTCCCCGCGGGCCGGGACTTCGACGGCGTTACGGCAGCCTTCCCACCACGCGCCTGTGCCGGCTGCATGAGCATTTGGAGAGGAGATCGTTGCCGCGTCGACTGCTCCGGCTGCATGATCCGGTTGAACTGGGCGACGAACCAGTCGAACCTGTTTCCTGCCAGCCGGGTAGTATTCAAAGGCCACCTGTGGATTGGCGAGGCCGTTCTGCCTGAGCAGGGCCTGCGCCACGGTTCTCTGTCCGGCGAGGTTCAAAGCGAACGCGCGCAGAAGCTGCTCCGCCGGCGATTCGGCTCGCTTGTGGTAGCGCTTGAGGAAAACCAGAGCGCGCTCGTGCTTGCCGTCTATCAGCGCGGCGTTGGCCGCCAGCAGCAGGAGATCGATGTCACCGGGGCAAGCCTTGAGCGCATCCTCTGCCAGCGGCAGGAATCCTTGCGGCGGGTCCGGCCGGTCGAAAGCCGCGATCAGCCGCCGGAACCAGACTTCCGCCGGCTCATCGTCATCGTCGGCTGCATGGACGACCGGAGCAAGTGTGGCGCCAGGCAGCCCGGAAAGTATCCCGGCAACGCGCGTCGGTCGCGGTGGCAATGGCGGCGACGGCCTATCGACGATCGGCAGATCCTCGAACAGTTCCGGCTGATGCTCGACTGTTGCTCGACGTGGCATGGCTTGCTTGCCCTAATGCTCGCGCGGATGTCGGGCACGAATGGCACGAATCACAGCCACATCCTGGCTGCCAAGGTGGCGGGCATCAGGCGGCGTAGCAACGACACGCGTTGCGCCTACGCTATTCTCCTGTGGGGAACATGCGCTGAGCCCGACGGTATCCGGAACTTCGCCGGGACGGCACCGTACCGGCGCCCTCGAGTACCGAAGGACGAAGACAGGGACGCTTGAGCTCAAGAATTCACACCGCGATTTCAATCACATAAGAGTTCGCAGTTTCATCCTGCCCGGTGC
>CAVUIJ010000029.1:0-155122 GCA_963741505.1 uncultured Alphaproteobacteria bacterium
CATCGCCGCCTTGATGTCCGCGACCGGCTGGCAGGCCCACTCGATCCGCGGCTACCTGCCCGGTACGGCGTCGCCAAGCGCCTTGGCCACACCGTACGTTCCCGTGAAGGCTGATGGTCAGGAGCGCCGCTATCATGTCGAGGCTTGAACAGGGCAAGCCTTGCCGGCCCCGTGGCCAAGCCGAGGTGGCCGTCGAGATCGCGCGCATTGCCGATCTCGAAGCGCCAGCCCTCAGAGCCTTGTGGCCGGACTGGTTCGGCAGACCACCGCCGGCCCGGATGCGGCGCGAAACGCTGGCTCTCGCGATGGCCTACCGCATCCAGTGCGAGACGCTGGGTGGCCTGTCCAAGCGCGCCGCTCGAACCTTGGACGCGATCGCGGCGCAAGAATTCGGCGAGACAGCTCGTGCGATTGCTGCGCCGGCGCGGCTGAGGCCCGGCACCAAGCTGGTGCGCGAGTGGCACGGCACGGTCTATGAGGTGTTCGTCCGCGACGAGGGCTTCGACTGGGGCGGCGGACGGCATCGCTCATTGTCGGCAATCGCGCGAGCGATCACTGGCACAAACCGCAGCGGGCAGGTGTTCTTCGGCCTGAAATCGGCACCGGCGAAGGAGCGCTGCGGCACGAGTGCGGAAGGTCGATGCGAGGAATGATCCGCCGTGTCGAGGCGTCGCCTGCGCTGCGCGATCTACACCCGCAAGTCGACCGAGGAAGGGCTGGAGCAGGAGTTCAACTCGCTCGATGCCCAGCGCGAGGCCTGCGAGGCCTACATCGCCAGCCAGAAGCACGAAGGCTGGATCGGCGTTGCCGGACCAGCTATGATGACGGCGGCTATCTCCGGCGGCACCATGGAGCGGCCGGCCCTGCAGCGGCTGCTCGCCGACATCGCGGCAGGCAAGATCGACGTCGTCGTCGTCTACAAGGTCGACCGGCTGACGCGCGTCGCTCGCCGATTTTGCCAAGATCGTCGAGATCTTCGACGCGCAGGGCGTGTCGTTCGTCTCGGTGACCCAGGCGTTCAACACCACCACGTCGATGGGGCGGCTGACGCTGAACGTGCTGCTGTCCTTCGCCCAGTTCGAGCGCGAGGTCACCGGCGAGCGCATCCGCGACAAGATCGCCGCCTCGAAGAAGAAGGGCATGTGGATGGGCGGCTTCGTGCCGCTCGGCTATCGCGCCAGCGGCCGGACGCTCGTCATCGAGGCAGCCGAGGCGAGATCGTCAGGACGATATTTGCGATTTATCTTGAGCTCGGCACGGTGCGACGGGTCGAGGCCGAGTTGACCCAGCGTGACTTCGCGCTGCCAGGCCGAAATGCAAGGTGGACGGCTAACGGCGCCAAACCCTTCTCCCGCGGGCAGATCTACAAGCTGCTGTCGAACCCAATCTACTCCGGGGAGATCGGCCACAAGGGCAACGCTACCCGGGCCAGCATCCAGCGATCATCGGGGGGAAACGTTCGCCCAGGTTGCGTGCGGTTGGCCAGCCAACGGTCACGAACGCAAGGTCGGCCGCATGCCAAGGAGCCGAGCCTGCTGGCCGGGCTCATACGCGATGCCGCGGGCCATAAGCTGGTCGCCACCCATGCCACGAAGCAGGGCAAGCGCTATCGCTACTACATCAGCCGGGCCCTGCATGAGGGACGCCAACGCGGCCGCCTCGGCCGCGATCAACTGACCAAAGCAGAGGCACTTGGCGGCACGGTCTGGCGGTTGCCGGCCGTGCACATCGAGGCCATTGTGGTTCGCGAGATCAGCGGGCTGCTGATGCAGCGAGCCGCGTCATCGAGATCGTCAAACAGATCGAGCCGGACCGGGTGTGGTCGATGCCGGATCGAACCCAACTGGCTTTGACCGCGCGCACGATCGCGATGGAGCTTGCGCGAGACGATCCGATCGCCTCGCGCACACTCATGCTCGAGCTGGTCACGTCGATCGAGGTTGCATCAGGCGCGATCACGATCGTGTTCGATCCAAAGGGCTTGATGCGCGCTCGGGTTCGAGATGGAGCAAGGTTCGCCCGCGCACGCAGATGCGCCACGATCGACGATCCGATCGCGCTGCGTCGCCGGGGTGTCGAAACCAAGCTGGTCCTGATGCAGGACGGCCAATCCCAATCGCAACCCGACCAGATCCTGATCCGAGCCCTCGCACGGGCCAGACGCTGGATGGCCGAGCTGATCGGTGATGTTCATCCCACAGTGGCGGCGCTGGCCGAGGCCTATCGCACCGACATGCGCCACGTGGCCCGGCACCTTCCGCTCGCCTGCCTTGCCCCATCCATCATCGACGCCATTCTCGATGGCCGCCAGCCGGTGGAGCTGACCACCTGGGATCTGCAGAACCGGATCGAGGTCCCGCTCGACTGGACCGATCAGGCCCGCCGCCTAGGCTTCCCGCCATCCTGACCGCCACCTGCACTGCGTTCTGGCCCCTGTGCCGATGCGCGTCGCCAGCAACGCGGCACCAAAGCGGACAACGAAGCTGGCCAACAGAGAAAACCGGCCGGACCGGCGCTAAACGCAGGGGCATTCAGGGAGCCCGGCTCAGGAGAGAAAATACCCTGCGCCAAAACCGCCCGTTCACTGGCGAGTTTGAAAGGGAGGAACAAGTTTTTCCTTTTCTACTTCAATGTGTTAGACGCTGGCGGAGAGAGAGGGATTCGAACCCTCGAGACCCTTGCGAGCCTACACGCTTTCCAAGCGTGCGCCTTCAGCCACTCGGCCACCTCTCCATTGCTCGGCGTCTCTAACTGGCCGAGCGCATTGACGCAAGCTGCAACAGTGCGCCGGCCGCGACAATGCTGGTGGCGCCTGGCCGCGGCGCCCGGCTGGTCGTGCTTCGGCCGAAATGCCGGGCTATCGGGGTCACATGATCGGCATCTTCGATTCCGGCCTCGGTGGCCTCACCGTGCTGCGCACGCTCGCCGTGCGCTTTCCGCGCCAGCGTTTCATCTATCTCGGCGACCAGGCCAACGTGCCCTACGGCAACCGGCCGTCGCAGGAGGTGGTGACATTGACCCGCGCCGGCGTCGCCAACCTGTTCGAAGCCGGCTGCTGCCTCGTCCTGCTCGGCTGCAATACCGCGACCTCGATCGCAGCCCGCACGCTGCAGCGCCAGTGGCTGCCGCATTCGCGTTTTGCCGATCACCGACTGCTCGGCATCGTCGCGCCGACCGTGGAAGCGGCGACGCAAACGCCGTGGGCGGTGACGACGCCGCAGTATCCGCAGAAGTACAATGCCGACCTGATCGCCGTTTTCGCCACCTTGCGGACGGTCGCGTCGAACGTCTATCCGGAGGAAATCGGCAAGCGCTGCCCGCGTGTTCGCGTCGTACAGCAGACCTGCGCCACGCTCGCCGGCGCCATCGAAGCCGGAATGGACGAGACCGTACTCGATGCCATCGTCGCCGGGGATGTCGCAGCCCTGCTCGAGCAGACCGGCGGCAAGGCGCCCGAGCGGGCGATCCTCGGCTGCACCCATTTCCCGCTGGTGGCGACACTGTTCCGCCGCCATCTGCCGCCGGCGACGCGGCTCATGTCACAACCCGACATCGTTGCCGACAGCCTCGAGGACTATCTCCACCGCCACCCGCGCTTCGGCAATGACGAAGCCGACTTTGCCGGCCCCCGCCTCGATCTGCGCACCAGCGGCAACCCTGACGAGGTCGATCGACTGGCGCGGATCTTCTGGCCGGAATGCCCAGACTTTGCTGCGACGTGACGCGGCCTTGCCTGCAGTCCGATCTTGTATTGAAATTGCGACATCGTCAGCGAAACCGGCGGGAACACCATGGCAGTTGTCTATCGGGTCGAGGGCCTGCACTGCGGCAACTGCGCGGCAAGCGTGGAGAAAGCGCTGCAGGCGAAGGGCATGGCGGCCAAGGTCACCGTCGAACCGCCACAGGTGTTGATCGAGCGCGCGCTTGCGCCGACGCGCGAAGCGATCGCAGCCATCGTCGCCTCGGCCGGCGACTATAAGCTCGGGCCCGAGATCACCGCGGTCGCAGCCGATGCCAAGTCCGGCCTGCTGGCCCGGCTGCGGCAGGCGATAAAGGGCAGCCCTTCCGGGCGGTGAGAAGCCACCGGCGCGCAAGCGCAGCACGGCGACGCCGGGCCGGTTCGTGTGCGCTGACCGATCATTTCCTGACACCCACTCGATGTGAAATGCCACTGCCGCTTCTGCTTTCGGAAATCGCCAAGTGCCCGGCAGCGCCAGGCGCTCCGGGGTATGCGGGTCTTTACGATCCGGGCGGACACCCGGGAACCGCGACGGCGACAAGCCGCCAGGCGAATTAATGCCGCGCCCTCAAGCGCCGCCCTCACGGTATGAACGAGGCGGCGTTGATCAGGCCGGCGCAAACCGAGGCTGCGGCGAAGATGGTCGCGCCGGCGACGTTATTGGTCGCGATCACCCGCGGCAGCAGACGATGCAGCGCACCGAACACGGCGAGCTGCACGATGCACGCGATCAGCGCCCAAACCAGGAACCAGAGAAAATCGCTATGGGTGTAGGACGCGACCAGCAGCGGAAAGGTGAACCCCAGCATGGCACCGGCGAGCGCAATCGCCGGCGCCATCTTGCCTTCGGTGATGTCGTGCGCCTCGTCATAGGGCGTCACCTGGATGTAGGCCCAGGTGAATGCGGCGAGCAACGTCAGGCTGAAGCCGAGGTAGAGCAGAAACCAGATCAGACCCATGATTGTCCCCTATAAGATCGCGTGCGGCACGAAGCGTGACGTGTTCTTGGTGATCCGCGACTTGTCCTCGCGAATGCCGATGCCGCAGGCCTTCGCGCCGACCACCCAGCTGCCGATCACCGGATAGTTGCCGTCGAAGACGGGAAGCTCGGCCAGTGCCTGGCGGATGAAGCCGCCGTAGCCGTAAGGACCGGAATCGCGATCGAGCACCTGATCGCCGTCGACCAGCGTGATGTTGGCGCCCTCGCGCGAATTGAACGGCTTGCGCGCGAACCGCCGGCCCAGCTCTGCGCGCTTGGGATCGTCGTCGAAGAAGGCCGGCAGCAGATTGGGATGACCCGGCGCCATCTCCCACAGCAACGGCAACATTCCCTTGTTCGACAGCACCGACTTCCACGGCGGCTCGATGAAGCGCGTCGTCATCATGCCTGGCGCCTGCCCGAATGCTTCATCCAGCATCCATTCCCAAGGGTAGAGCTTGAACAGCGTGGTGATCGGCTTGTTGTTGCGATCGAGAAACGGCCCTTTCTCGCGCGTGCCGATATCCTCGATGCCGAGCACCGTCGAGGTGAGGCCGGCTTGGCCCGCGCAGTCGACGAGATAGGCGATCAGGCCGCGATCCTCGGCCGAGTCCATCATGCAGGTCAAATGCAGATGGCCCTTGATGTAGCCGATGCGAGCGAGTTCCTTGAAGCGCTCGATCAGCGTCTCGTGGATCGAGTTGAACTGGTCGGCGCGAGCTGGCAGCGCGCCGACGGCGATCATGTCCTCGAGCCAGGTCCACTGGAATACTGCCGCCTCGAACAGCGCCGTCGGCGTATCGGCGTTGTATTCGAGCAGCTTGGCCGGCCCGCGCGCGTCGTAAGCGAAGTCGAACCGGCCGTAGAGCGATTGATGGCCCTGGTTCCAGCTCGCCTGGATGAGTGACCAGGCATGCTCGGGGATGCGCAGGCGCGCGAGCAGGCGCTCGTCACGCACGATGCGGGCGGCCAGTTCCAGGCACATCGCCGCCAGCTCGGTGCTTGGATCCTCGAGGTCCTGCTCGATCTGGCGCAGGCTGAAGGCATAGTAGGCGCTCTCGTCCCAGTAGGCGACGCCGTCAATCCGGTGGAAATCGAACCCGGTCTCGCGGGCACGCGCTTCGAGATTGGGACGGGGCGCGACAACGATGCGTCGCATCAGCTGCCCCCGTGACCGGAGATCGCCGAACCGGTCGCGCCGAAGCCGCCGCGCGAGACGACACTTTTGGTGGTGCCCGAGGTGGGCCGGTTGGTCGACGTCGAGCGGTCGGACCAATTGCTGCTCGAGCGCCAGCTGCCACCGCCGCCGCTACTCCACCAGCTCTTGCGGCACGGCTGCGGCTCCGCCGGGGCGTTCCAATCGTTCGGGTCGGGCTGCTTGCAGACCGGTTCTCGCGTGGCAATGTAGGTCGCGATGGCAGCCGTACCGGCCATGGCGAGGGCGACCTTGGTCGACCGCTTCATGCCACTGGGCGCTTCGCAAGGCGGCCTGTCACCGGCTGGCGATGCCACCTGCCGTGCACCATCGAGCTTGCCAAACCGGGACGACTTTCCCGCGCGCTTTTCAGGACTTACGCTCATGGTGAACGCCGGATCGGATCCCAGATTGAAGCCCGACCATACACCGCCCATTCCTAACGCGGCGTTGCTCACGCAGCGTGCCGTCGGATTTGGTCAAGCCTGCGATCGCGGTTTACGGCCGGGCCAGCTCCGCCTCCAGGAAGTCGCGTACCCGCTCGGTCGCGATCTCTCGGGTGACGAAAGCGTCGCCGATGGCGCGGGCGAGGATGAAGGTCAGGCGGCCGTCGGCGACCTTCTTGTCCTGGCCCATGAGGCGGACCATGGTCGCAGCGTCCGGCTTGTCACCGGGGATGTCGGCGACCCTGGTCGGCAGACCGACCGCCTTCAAGATGGGCCGCGACCCTGGCTGCCGACTGTGGCACGGCGTGGCCCAATTCCTCCGACAGCCGGAAGGCGAGGCACATGCCGATCGCCACGCCCTCGCCGTGCAGCAGCCGGCTCGAATAGCCGGTGAAGGCTTCGAGCGCGTGGCCGAAGGTATGGCCGAGGTTCAACAGCATGCGCTCGCCAGTCTCGGTCTCGTCACGCTCGACGATGCGCGCCTTCATCTCGACGCTGCGGGCAACCGCCTTGGCGATCGCCGCCGGTTGAAGCTTCATGACCGCGCCGACGTTGGCTTCAAGCCAATCGTAGAATTCGGCATCGCCGAGCAGACCGTACTTGGCGACTTCGGCGTAGCCGGCACGCAACTCACGGGCGGGGAGGCTCGCCAACAACGCGGTGTCGGCCAGCACCAGGCTCGGTTGGTGGAAGGCGCCGACCAGGTTCTTGCCTTGGGCGGTGTTGATGCCGGTCTTGCCGCCGACCGAGCTGTCGACCTGGGCCAGCAGCGACGTCGGGATCTGCACGAAGCGCACGCCGCGGCGCAGGATCGCGGCGGCAAAGCCGGCGAGATCGCCGATCACGCCGCCGCCCAGCGCCACCACCAGATCGCCGCGCTCGAGGCCCAATTCGAGCAAGCCGTTCGCTCAAGTCCGCCAGTTGCGCGAAGCTCTTGGTCGCCTCGCCAGGCTCGAGGACGATCTCGCCGCGCAAGCGACCGTCGGCCTTGAACGGCGCGGCCAGTGTGGCCAGGTGGTGGCCGGCGACATTGCGGTCGGTCACGATCGCGACCCGGCGAGCCCCAAGCCGCTGTTGCACGAGATCGGCGGCGCGCGGCAGCAGTCCAGGCCCGATCAACACATCGTAGGCGCGGTTGCCGAGCGCCACGTGCACGACTTGCGCGCTCGACCACGGATTGAGCGAGATTGCGCACGAACGCCGGTGCGGCCGACGTCGGCGGCACGCCCGACGGCGCCAGCGGCCCGTTGAGCAGGCCCGAAATGATGTAGGCCACGACCTCCTCGTGCGGCACCTCGCGACTTTCGATGGTCAGGTCGGCGAGCGCATAGGTCGGGTAGCGCAACGCCATCAGCTCGCGCATCCGCGCTTCCGGATCGGTGGTCTTGAGCAAAGGCCGGTTGTCGCGGCGCATCACCCGGCGCATCAGGATCGGCAGCTCGGCCTTGAGCCAGATCGAAACGCCGGCCGACTTGATATTGGCCCGCGTCTGCTCGTTCATGAACGCGCCGCCGCCGGTCGCCAGCACCTGCGGCCCGGCATGCAGCAGGCGGGCGATGACACGGCGCTCGCCGTCACGGAAATAGGCCTCGCCGTGATACTCGAAGATTTCCGGGATGGTCTGGCCGGCCGCGGTCTCGATCTCGTTGTCGGCGTCGATGAACTTGAGGCCAAGCGCATCGCGCGAGGCGGCGGCCGACCGAACTCTTGCCGCAGCCCATCAGGCCGACGAGCACCAGTGTGCGATTGCCGAGCGCCGCCCTGACCGCTTCCACGTCGCCCGGTGCTGGTCTACGGCCGCGTGCCATGTCTTACCGAATCATCCCGAGGTTAAGAATCCTTGCCACTCAATCCGATCGCGCCTGCCTTCTTCGCGACCGTCCGGTCGTCACCCAACGATACATCTACCGACACAAATCGCCGCCACGGCAAGGCATTAGATCGGTATCTGTGGAAACGTTGTCAGCATCAGGCCACACAGTTACTTGGCTGAACGCGATTCGGGCCATAAAGAAGTCACGTTGGACGGCCAGAAAGATCGCATAGCAGGTTAGCAAATGCCCAGCCTTTTCCGGTTCCTCGTGGTTGCAGGCGCCTTGACTGCAATCGCGTTCGGTGGGCTCTACGTGCTGGCGACGTATTTCGAGCCCGAGCCCAGGGAAGTGTCGAAATCGCTGCCCGGCGTCAAGGTCCGCCGTTGACTTGGGTGAAGACAGGTCAGCCAACCGCGATGAGCCCCAGACAAATGCCTGTCACCACAGTTGCAGCACCACGCTTGCGCGTAGGCGTTGCGGCACTCCTGCTCGCGGCGGCGCCGGCGCTCGCCGAGGACGGCTGGAAGCCGTTCGCTGAAAAGGACGCAGCAGCTGCCAAGCGCTCCTCGCAGCAAGCATTGCCGCCTCGCCCCAATCTGCCGCCGGCCGGTGACGCGATGTCGACCGGCTTGCGCCCGGCCGAGCCATCGCCGGCGTTCGCCGCCGATGCCGCCCTCGCCGTTCAGCGCCAAAGCCAGCGCCATCGAGCGGGCGGAACTGGCGCCGGTGATGTCGTCGGATGGTTCCGGCCTGCCGCTCGAACTGTGGAACGGGCTCGACCTCGCCGGTCTCGAGGCCCAGCTCGCGCGGCTCGAAATCCCGCCGCGATCAGCCGCGGTTAATCATCTGTGGCGCCGGCTGCTGCAATCGGATGCGCCCTCGCCGGGGGGAGCGGCGCACAAGTTCCAGGCACTGCGCGCCGAGGCCTATCAGCGCTCCGGGCTGCTGCAGGAGCAGTCCGAGGCGCTCGGACGCGCCATCGGCGCCGATACCGCGACCGCCGACGCGACACTGCTTACCATGAAGGCGCGCAGCGACATCGGCCTCGGCCGGAACGACACCGGATGCGCCGCGGCCAAGGAAGCAGGCGCCCGCAAGTCCGACCTGCCAAAGCGGCTCAAGGGCGAAACCATCGTGCTTGTCGGCTACTGCGCGGCGCAGGCGGGAAATCCTGACGCCGCCGGCCTCGCTGCCGACCTCGCGCGCGAGGAAGGCCACGACGCGACGGTCGCGCTCGCCGCCCTCGATGCCATCGCGACCGGCGCGGATGCGGCCAGGAAGCACAAGATCGCGCTGCCGAAGCGCATCGATGCCGTCGACTATCGCCTGCTGCAGATGACAGCGCCGCAGGACCCCGGCACGCTGCTCGAGAAGGCCGCCCCGTCATTGATGTGGCTGCTCGTCGCCGCCGCCGACACCGAACCGAAGCTGCGCCTCGCTGCGGCGGAATCAGCGGCCCGCAGCAACATCATCACGCCCGAACGCCTGGCCGAGGTCTATCGCGCCCACGCCTTCGCGGCCACCGAGCTTGCCGATCCGCTGGCCGGCCGGCCGGACCCGCTGACCCGCCGCGCCCTGCTGCTCAAGGCGGCCGAGGCCGAGCGCACGCCGCTGAAGAAGACCCGCCTCATCCGCGCCCTGCTCGACGATGCCCGCCGCAATGGCCTCTATCTGCCGATGCTGCGGGTTGCTGCGAAAACGGTCGCGAGCTTGCAGCGCCAGGCCGAAATCGGCTGGTTCGCCGAGACCGCGATCGAGGCGATGGTCGTCGCCGAACGCTACGAAGATGCCCGGGCCTGGGCAGCCTTCGGCCAGGGCCTCGACCGGCACGCCTCGGGCCTCGGCGGCAACGGCCTGCAGCACTGGCTGGCGCTGATCGACATCGCCGATCCCGCCAACCGCGGCGCCGCGCGCGGCCAGAGCCTCGAATCGGTCGAGCGCATGGCGCTCGCCGGCCGTTTCCCGCCCGAGCTGCTGCACCGCCTCGCCACCATCCTCGATGCCCTCGACTACCAGGTGCCGATCCCGCTGTGGGATGCGGCGAGCAAGACGCCGCAACCCGCGGGCGGCCACCTGCCGGAGACCGGCGTGCTCAGCGAATTGCAGGACGCAGCGAAGAAGAAGGAGTTCGGCCGCACTGTGCTGCTGACCCTGCGCACGCTGGGGCCGGGCGGCGCCGAGGGCGCGCACATGATCGCGCTCGGCGATGCGGTGCGGGCGCTGAAGCGCGCCGGCCTCGAACCCGACGCCCGCCGCCTCGGCTTCGAGGCGCTGTTCGCCGGTTGGCCGCGCACGGGCGCCTGATCCACCATGACACCGGACGCCCGCAGCCACCTCGACGCCTTCCTCGATACGCTGGCGTCGGAACGCGGTGCGAGCCGCAACACCCTCGACGCCTACCGCCGCGACCTCACCGACTTCCTCGACTGGGCCGAGCGCGCCGGGCTGGTACTCGGCGAAGTCAAGCCGTCGGACGTCATCGCCCACCTGCGCCATCTCGACGAGCTCGGTCTCGGTACGGCATCGCGCGCCCGCAAGCTGTCGGCGCTACGGCAGCTATTCAGGTTCCTGGTCGCCGAGGAGCAGGTCGACGAGGATCCAACGCACGGCATCGGCAGCCCGCGCAAGGCGGCGAGCCTGCCCAAAATCCTGTCGGTTGCCGAGGTCGACCGCCTGCTTGACCTCGCCAAGGCGCGCACGCGCGATGCCAAGGGCCGCGATCTCGTTCGCGCGCTCAGGTTGCATGCGCTGCTGGAACTGCTCTACGCCACCGGCATGCGGGTCAGCGAACTCGTCACCCTGCCGCGTACCGTGCTGGCCGGCGACGAGCGCATGTTCACGATCACCGGCAAGGGCGGTCGCGAACGGCTGGTGCCGCTCAATGCCTCGGCACGGACGGCGCTGGCGCGCTATCTCGCGGTCGGCCAGGACCCTGCCGACGGTGTCGCGCCGATGCTGAAGACCAAGTGGCTGTTTCCCTCGCGCGCCGCCGAAGGCCATCTGACCCGGCAGGCGTTCGCACTGGAGCTGAAGGAACTCGGCATCGCGGCCGGTCTCGATCCCGACCGGGTATCGCCACACGTCCTGCGCCACGCCTTCGCCAGCCACCTGCTCGACCGCGGCGCCGATCTGCGCGCGGTGCAGCAGTTGCTCGGCCACGCCGACATCTCGACGACACAGATCTACACGCATGTGCTGGAAGAGCGCCTGCGCCGGCTGGTGCTCGACCACCACCCGCTGGCGCACACGCCGGCAATCTCGCGCAAAGACTGAAAGCTGCACTTGCAATGCGGCGTACGGCGCCTATCTGGAAGATCGTGGCGGCCGTTGCACTTGGCCTTGAGGAGTATCGTCGCCGTGAGACACCTGTCCTGCCCCATGGTGGTGCTTGCCACCCTCGTTGTCGTGCCCGGCGTGGCGACGGCCAACCAGATCAATACCGGGCCGCAGAGCGGCGCCTATCACACCACCTTCTGCCCGGCCCTGGAGAGGCAGCTCGCGCGCTCCAAGTTCGAGCACAAGTGCACGCCCTCGGAAGGCACCCTCGACAACCTGTCGCGGGTTGCCGCCGACGCCCGCCAGATCGGCTACGGCCAGCTCGACGTGTTCGCGCTCGAAGCACCAGCCCTGGGCGGGGCCAAGACCTTCACACGGTTGCGCACCGACGATGTCCGCGAATGCGTATTTGCCGTCACCCGCAATCGCGATCTGACAACCTATGGCGACGTCGCCGTCAACGCTGGCCGCCTGCGCTTCGTCCTGCCGCCGAAGACCTCCGGCAGCGCCGGCACCTTCCGCTACCTACAGCAGATCGACACCGACGGTGTCGCCAAGGCGAAGGCCGTGGTCAACGCCACCGACGCCGACGAGGCGATCAAGCTCGCACTGTCGGCCGACGACACCGTCGCCTTCTTCGTGCAGTTTCCCGACCCCGACAATCCCCGCTTCAAGAACATCGAGGCCCAGGGCGGCCACATCGTACCGGTAATCGATCGCGCTATCCTGCGCGCCCAGGTCGATGGCCAGAAGATCTACTTCGCCCAGGAGACCGAGGTCGCCAACGCCAAGTGGATGAAGAGCGGGCAGCGGGTTGTCACGGCCTGCACGCCGCTGGTCCTGTTCACCGGCACGCCCGAACGCGTCACCAGTGACCAGGCACGTCTGGACCATAAGGACATGATCGCCACCGTCCAGGCGTTGAAGGCGAGCGCGCTGGTGCCGCGCGAAGGCACCTGGTCGCAGTTGTGGCGCAAGACCCGCGAGCTGACCGGCAGCAGCGTCGAGAAACTGGTGCGACTGTCGCAGGACGCCCGCGAAAAGGCCAAGCCGATGATGGAGAAGGCCAAGGAGCTGGGCGGCGAGGCGCTCGAAAAGGCCAAGGAAGCGGCCGAGAAAGCCAAGGAAGCAGCCAAGGGCGCACTGGAGAACAAGCCCGAGGACGCGCCGAAGCCGCAGTGACCGTGGCCGGCGGCGACCATACCGTTGGTACAAGCAACGATCCACGGCCGCCTGGCGCACCGAGTCGTGAAGGTCTGAAACGGTGATATCGACAGCACCGGTTAATTTTGCCGAGCCATTGATTTATGCTCTCGCGCCTCGAAGTGCTTGTCGGCCAAGACCGGTCTGGCGCTGCGATGCCTGCTGGACTAAGTCTGCACACGCAAGGCGACTTCGTCGCCAGCCGGGCCGGGCAAACGACTGGCTGGTTACTGGAGCAGTACGAATGGTGAGGCGGCACGGTTCACATCGATCGATGGCCAGCTCGGTAATGCTGGCGCTGATGTTGCTCGCGAATGTTGCGGCAGGCGCCGCCCTGGCCGACGACGGCGGCGACGCCGTGTTGCTCGAACTCGCGCCGCTACGATGTGATTGCCGGTCGCTTCTCGGTCTTTGCCGAATTTCAGCGCCGCCTTCAGGCGGCCTTAAACGAATGCGGCAAGCCTGAACCGGCGGTCGTCCCACAAGGTAAGCGCCCGACTGGCCGGATTGGTGCCGGGACCCGGTTGGCGATCAAACGCTTCATGACCTGTCCAGCGGCGGTCAGCATACCAAATCCGTCGCGCGCCGGCGAAGGTGTCATTACCGAGCAGCTGTGGCGCGCCGTCATGGGCCACCAGGCGCTGCCGACGGTGAGTGACCGGGCGCACGCGATGATACTCTCGTTCGAGGCCACCGATTTCGGCGATGCACCGGAATGGAACCTCTGCCAGAACGGCAGTAGAAAGGGGTGGCTCGGCGGGCTGACCTGCTACAATGAGACCGACCCCTGCTCCTACCTGACCTGGGGACCGCGGGGCGCCACCGCCGGAGCCGGGCGCGAAATCCAGCTCATCCTGTGGAAGGTGGAAAAGCAGCACCCCGATCTGCTCAAGTCTGCGTTCGGTCCGGAGTACCCGAATTTGACTCAACTCTTTCGGCTGAACGCCGGAGCCAAAGACAGTTGCGAAGGACCGGTCCCGCTCAAAATCTTCCTATGTGCGATCTGGATGAATGGGGCGCGACGCGCGATCTGGGAAAAGGCGCTGGCCCAGCTTGGCGAGGAGCCGGCTGTCCGCAAGGCCTATGACGCGCTCTACGCCCTCCACGAATTCGATGGTGCCAAGCTTCGCGAATTCTATGACTTATGGAGTGCGGTTGGATTGGTTCCAAGCGAGGTGGACTATGCCTTCTTCCTCGACCGGGCGACGCACCTGGGCGGTCCGCCACCGGCAACCGACGAGACGGTTCGTGCGCTCTCGCGATGCATGAAGCAAGATTCCGGCACAGTCAGCACCAACGGCTCGGCGCGACGCTGCCTCGCACGAATGCAAAAGCACGAAACCCAGCAGGATGACAGGCTCGCGCGAGATGTCGCCTATTATCTCGACGCCTACCGCGAAGGCGCGTTGGACGAGCGTGAGGTCCAGGCCTGGGCAAAATTCGTTCCAATCAGTGCCATCCACAATTTTGGTTTGCGCGACGACAAGCCCTTCGCCATCGCGAAGGTCGGCGCCCTTGCCGCGCTGGGGCTCGATATTCCCGACGCCGTCTCGGCCGAATTGACGCCGCAGGAAATCGCCAGTTGCCCGGCGAGCGTGCTGTCGCCGATCAAGCGGACACCGTAACCCGTTCAGGCGGCAATCCGCTGATCGGGCAATTCGGCGGTCGTCACATGGCCCGTGCGGTTGAGCTTGCCCCAGCCCTGCATCGTGCCCTTCAGCGCCGCCATGGTGACCTGGATCGCTGTCACATAGAGCAGCTGGCGGTAGACGAAGCGCTGCACGAACAGGAGCGGCAGCAGGCGCCAGATGCCGTCGCGGCGATCGATCGCGATGGCCAGCACGGCAGTGGCGATCTCGACCAGCTGGAACACCATCCAGTAGATGAGAACTGTCTGCAGCGTGGCTGGCATGCCGGCCACGGCATCCATGTTCCAGGCAACGAGTGACGACAACAGCGTCCACAGCAACATGATGTCGACGATCGGTGCCACGAGCGTGAACAGGAACTGGAACACCAGGACATTCGGGAACCCGAATACGGCAAGACCAAATGGCTCGAGGCGTCTGACGGCGCCGCGATTCTTGTAGGCCACCTGCAACGTGCCAAACATCCAGCGCAGGCGCTGTTTCATGAATTGCCTGACTGTTTCCGGTGCCTCGGTGCGGGCCACGGCGGCGGGCTCGCAGAGTACTTTCCAGCCACCCATGATGAGGCGAATGGTGGCATCTGCGTCCTCGGCCAGGGTATCGCTGGCATAGCCGCCGATCTGCTTCAGCGCACTGCGCCGCCACGCGCCGATTGCGCCGGGCACCACGGTGATGCCGTTGACCATCTCGAGTGCGCGCCGGTCGAGGTTCTGATTGGTTGCGTACTCGAGCGCCTGGAACCGGGTCAGGAGATTGACCCTGTTGCCGACCACCGCGTGTCCCGACACGGCACCGACCCGCGGATCCGCGAAGTGTCGCACGAGCAGTGCAATGGCGTCCGGCGCAAATATCGTGTCGGCATCGAGCGTGACGACGATCTCATCGGTCGTCGCCTCCAGGCCGGCATTGAGTGCCGACCACTTGCCGCTGTTGGGCTGGGAAATGACGGTAAGGCCTTGCACACCCGCGAACTTGGCGCGGACGAAATCGGCGGTGCCGTCGGTCGAACCGTCATCGACGACTAAGATCTTGAGATTGGCAATACTCGATGCGAGCAGCGACTGCAGGGTCTGGCCGATGACCATGCGTTCGTTGAATGCCGGTACGATCACCGTGACCGACGGCGGTGCCCAGGCAAGCCCGGCGCGGGCCAGCTCGCGCCTCCTGTGGATCAATGCGAACGTCGTCACCCATACCAGCCGGACTACACCGAGACCGATGCTCAGATAGAACACCAGGTGAGCGAACCAGCTGAAGCTGCTGATTGCGGAAAAGCCGACCGAGTTGACGTGCGCGACCAGCGCCCCATCGACCGCCACCGGCGGCATCACCTGCTCGCGCGGCAGGTCGAGCAGCTCGTGAATAGCGGCAAAGCGAAAGCCTTCGCCCCGAAGCGTATCGATGATTTCCGGCAACGCGGTGATCGTTGCCTCGCGCGAGCCGCCGGCATCGTGGAGCAGCACGACGTTGCCGTCGCCACGACGCGCGGCCGCGATCGTCTTCGCCGCGATCTGCCGCGCGATCGGTTGGAACCAATCCTTGGGATCGATCGCCATTCCGATGGTCAGATAGCCGAGCGATCCGGCCACCTTCAGCGCTTCCGCCGCATCGATCGTGTGCGGTTCGAGGTCCCGGGCGAACGGCGGGCGGAACAGCCGGGTGCGCACACCGACGGTCGCCTCGATCAGCCGCTGCGTGGCATTGAGCTCGAGCCGCAGGTGCTCGTTCGAAACCTCCGACGCGTTCGCATGGGTGAACGTGTGATTGCCGATGTCGTGGCCCTCGCGATAAATGCGCTGCAAGATCGATTGATTGACCACCGCAGCCGAGCCGATCACGAAGAAGGTCGCCTTGACCTGCTTTTCCGCGAGGATGTCAAGGATGCGATCGGTGAACCGCGGATCGGGCCCATCGTCGAACGTCAACGCGATCACCTTGTCGCGGCGCGCGCCTCGCCGGTGAATGACGGTCGACTGCGGGTGAGTGACGATCTGTTGATCGGTGATCAGGTTGCTGGTATCGCTGAAGCTGACGCGGCGGCGGCCAGGCGTCGGCTCGCCGCGAATGTCGAGCACCTCGCCCTGGCCCTTGTAGAGCACGTCATAACCGGGGTTAAGCACCGCCACATCGTCACGCGCCTTGCTATCGGGCATGCGTCCACGAGCGAACGACGCCCAAACGCTCGGATCCTCCGTTCCCAAACGCCACAGCGCCAAGCCGGCCGGGTGCGTCGCCAATGCCGCCGCGATCTGATTGTAGGCAGTGACGCCATCGAGGAGCCAGACGGTATGCGACCGTCCATCCAAATCGTTGCGATAGCTGAATGTCGGGTTCAGCGACTGGGAGTCGAACTGAAGCGAGGAACCCGACTCGGCCAGAAGCTCCCAGGCCTCCTGAATCGACAATTCCTGGGCCTTGCCCTGGTGCGGCCAGTTGTAGGCGTAGGAGCCGACGCTGATGACGAGCTTGCCGGCGGGAATGGCAGCCATGGCCGCGTCGATCTGCATTTCCATCCAGCCCTGGCCCGCCAGCGGGCCGGGGCTGCCTTCCTCGGTGTGCTCGTCATAGGTCATGACGATGATCTCGTCGGCGGCGGCGCCAAGTGCCTGCGCGTCATAGGCGGCATCGTTCATCGAGATCTGCACCGCGAGCGTCTTGCCGATGCTGCGCAGATGCGAGCCGAGCGCCCTCGTGAAATCGACATATTGTCCCCGCGACTTCAGCGAGAACTGCTCGAAATCGAGGACCATGCCGGGATAGCCACCTTCGACAAGGTAGCTCGCCAGCTGCCGGATGAGTTCCGAGCTCTTCTCGGGCGACGCCAGCAATTCATGCACGAGTTCGCCGTCCCAGCGTTTCTCGTCATTGTTGTAGTTGTTGACCAGGGGCAGGATCTGCAATCCTGGTGCGTTCTTGGCCGACCACCGGCGAACATGATCTTCTGTCGCCGGGCTACTGCGATGCAGCCCGGCAGCCGGCCGGGCAATCGACAGCCACTCGCCGATCACGGCGTCGAGCTCACCGGCATGTCGCTTCAAGGAGGACATACCATTCTCGTCCCAGGCGACGAGGTGAGCATAGCGCTTGGCCGCCGCCGCCGCAGTGGTCGTCGCGCCTCGCAGATGCAGCGGATCGAGCCGCGGTTCCGAGAACGGGGTGCTGCCGGTCGACTGGGCCGGCGAGACCGATCGCCCGATGCCAAACGACAGGAATGCCGGAGCGGTCGGATTTGTCACCACCGCCAGAACCAGCGACGTAACCAGTACCGCGCCGACGCCGGATGCGCTCCAATTGAATGCCGACACTAGCCGTCGACGCCAACCGCTTTGGTCAAAAAACACTTGCCGTCCCTGGGACGACGCCGCCTTTTCATCTTCTAGCACGCTTTACAAAGCCCTTGTTGGGGGCCCTCTCGGTTAACGCCACAATACAATTACAATACGCCAAGCCCGGACGGCCGCCCTGCCGTCTACGTTTTTTCATCCAAACTCGGATGCCTCAAGATTTCCGTGATTTGAATCAAATTGGCAAGCGGCCCTTTATGATTTGGCAAACAATCGTGCGAGCAGGTTAAGGTCATGCGCGATCTTCCCAATAGCCTTCGCCGCGACAGCACAATGCCCGCCCCGGTTAGGGCGGGCATGGCCTAGCGACAGCTTTCGACCTTG
Organism: uncultured Alphaproteobacteria bacterium; assembly: GCA_963741505.1. Lineage (GTDB taxonomy): Bacteria > Pseudomonadota > Alphaproteobacteria > Rhizobiales > Hyphomicrobiaceae > JAKFWF01. The sequence goes on from CAVUIJ010000029.1 coordinate 17,970, forward strand.
CGCCGGCGTTTAGAACACCGAGCTGACCGAAATCCCGAAATAGGCGCCTTCGCCACCGCCGCTACCCGAGGAGCCGCTACCCGATGAGCCATTGCCGCTGACGAACTGGTGTCCGGCCGACAATGTAATCTCAAGAGGCAGAGTGGGTGCAATCGGCAGGTCGAAAGTCAAAAACCCACCGACTCGGGTCGCGTCGAAGCCCTCATTGCCGAATGCTGCAAATTCCGGGCCGATTGTAACGCGGTGAAGATTGGCGCCCAGCCGCCCGCGCGCCCAATAGCTCTCGAAGGCGGTAGAATAATTGCCCGACAGCGAGAAATAGATCGGTCCCTCGCTTCTCAGGCTGGCAATATCGGCGGCAACCTTGAAGCCAACCTCGGAGCCACGGACGGGGTTCGACAGATCATCGGGCGTCAACTGGTGCTTCTGGTAGTCGATACCGATGAAGGCGGCGGCCCAAAGCCGGCCGAGGCCGATCTTGTAGCCGATCATCGCATCGCCCTGCCAGCCGTCGCCATCCGTGCGCGTGCCACCATTATCGTATTGATAGTCGACGTGGCTGCCGTATGCGCGAAGCTGGAAGCCATCGCGGCCGATGTCCCGGTTGAGCGCGACAATCGCGCCTTGATAGAAATACTCGGAGTCCTTGGCGGTATCGAAGCCCGAGAACAGCACGATCGACTTGGCAGCCGCAGGCAGCGGGCCGGTATCTTTCAGCCCGTCAGACAAGGCTGCCTGGCTCAGGGCGAAGATCGAGGTGACTGCCGCAATGCCAACTGCGGCCATCCTGGTTGCTGACATGAAAGCGATTCTTTCTGTTTGCTGCGGTTTGGCGATGCACACAACTCGACGCTACGGTGTGTCGTAGGCCGGAAACTCTGTGACTCGGCATGTCACGTCAATGGCTGGCAACCGGTGTGTCGATAAATTGGCGGCCGTGTGGCGCAATTGCTGCGCAGGCCATTTCCGACGCGGTCCACGCAAACGCAGCCGCTCTCGCGGCGCAATCTTCGGTTCGCTGCTGGGGTCGGCCTGCGGATTGCCGGCGAGACCTGCCCGCGGCTCGGCTCAACTGTGCGTCGGCGCGGCGGACGGTCCCGGATTGAGCGTCGCGTGATGCTCGCTCGCCCTGGTGCGGAACCCTGCGTGGAAGCGTCTCGACGCGAGCGCCAAGATCCATAGCTGACCCATCGCAGCCACGACCGTCAGCCATGTCGCATCAGAAGGGTCGAGTTGAATCCGCAAGACTGCTATAAGGAGGGTGGCCATGCCGATCTGAATCGCCGTGCTCAGCACTGCGGCTACAGCGCAGAATACTGTCACCAAGCGGCCACTGCCGTCGCGTCCGCCACCGCCACGAATGGCCAAGAACCCGACCATGGCATGACCAATGACCACCACCAGGAGCCCACCCACCGCAATTGCGGAAGCTGGGCCGATCTTGAGGGCCAAGAACGCCGCGGTCGAGCAACAAAGCAGCGTACCGCTGCCCCAGGCTTGGAGCGATTTCGTCATTTTTTGACTTGAATGACGATTCGACCGTTTGGACAAGAGCCAAATTCAAAACTTACTCAAGTTTTTCCTAACCATCCCCGCGGTGATTTGCCGCATCTGTTGTCCTCGTTGGCTATAACTGCAGCTAGCTATAGCGGAGCTGCAATACCAAAAGGAATGTTATCGACGTCTGCCAACAAGGCCATGCGCGCAATTCCGGGCACATCATAGGGCGACAACAATACCCGCCCGCCCTTACCCACCGCACGTGAAATTGCCTTGTCGACGCTATCGACACGGAAATAGACGATCCACATCGGCTTGTTTTTGACCGGATCGTTTGAGTTGACCTGGTAACTGCCCGCCACTTCGTTGCCATCTGCAATGAATAATGTGTATGCTGGCTCATTGGCTTGTGCCGGCTTGGCTCCATCCTCCAGCGATGTACGCTTCGATGTCCAGCCGATGACGGAATTGTAATATTCCGCCGATTTGACGCCGTTGGCCGCAACGAGCTCGACCCACCATACGGTCCCGATACCATCTGCTTCAGCGGGTCGCTCGCCTCCCGCTTCGGCTGCCGCGGCCGTAACCGTCGATCCAATCAGCATTGCTCCAGTGCCGGTGATCGACGCCAATGCATTTCGCCGCGATATGGTCGGACACGGTTTGCTCATGTTGTTTGCTGCCTCACCGTTGACCTTGGTTAATCCGTCCGTCCGATCATTGTGCATGGTCTTTGGTCCTTCGATCACCTCAACCCAACAGCAAAAATCGCGCCAAGGCCGAGCAGCCAGCCGATCGACAGCAGAGGATCACGTGCCGGAGCCGTCGCACGATCGGAATGGCGAGACGGCGGCGAGTGAACTCGACGATCACCGTGACGATGCGAAGCGGCCTCCCAAACTCAGCGCGAACCTGGGCGCAATGGCAGACGGGCAGTGATCGAAAGCGGCGGCTGCGGCACGGTAGTGCGCGTCACATTTGGGGTGGCACCAGGCGGACCGTTGGGCTATTTGCTGCAACCTGGGCATACTGGCGAAGAGCAGGCCCGAACGCGGGCGTGGCGGCATGCGCGTGGTGGCACCAAATCCGAAATTGTCCCAAGGAACACACAGATTTGGAAACACCATGATCCTGCTCATCGATAACTATGATAGCTTCACCTATAATCTCGTCCACTACCTGGGCGAGCTTAGGGGCGGTGTGCGACGTCCATCGCAACGACCGGATCACTGTTGCCGCCGCGATCAAGCTGAAGCCGAAGGCGATCGTGTTGTCACCAGGCCCATGCACCCCGAACGATGCCGGCATCTGTCTCGACCTGATCGCCAAGACCGGCGGCAGCATCCCGATCCTTGGTGTGTGCCTCGGCCACCAGGCGATCGGCCAGGCCTACGGCGGCAAGGTCGTCCGGTCGGCCCTGCCGATGCACGGCAAGCTGTCGTCGATCCGGCACGACAACAAGGGGCTGTTTGCGGGCCTGCCCGGCCGCGTAGAGGTAACCCGCTACCATTCGCTGATCGTCGAGCGGGCGAGCCTGCCCGATTGTTTGGCGGTCACCGCTGAGACGGCCGACGGCATAATCATGGGCCTGCAGCACAAGGTCCATGCCGTGCACGGCGTCCAGTTCCATCCGGAGAGCATCGCCTCCGAGCATGGTCACGACATCCTGGCCAATTTTCTCAAGATCGCGGGTCTGAGCCCGAAGCGGCGTAACGCCCCCAAAGCCGCCTGAAAGAGAGACCGACCGATGCCCGTCAAGACCCTGAAGCAACTGATCCAGAAGGTCTCTTCCGGCGCCACGCTCAATCGCACCGAGATCGAGAGCGCGCTCGAGATCATGACCGCCGGGCACGCGACCCCGGCCCAGATGGGTGCGTTCTTGATGGCGCTCAGGGTACGCGGCGAGACCGTCGAGGAGATTACCGGCGCCGCCGCCTTCATGCGCTCGAAGATGACCCGGGTGAATGCTCCCGCCGGCGCCGTCGACATCGTCGGCACCGGCGGCGACAACCACGGCACCTATAATGTTTCGACCTGCGCCTCGCTGGTGGCGGCCGGCGCCGGACTGCCGATCGCCAAGCACGGCAACCGCTCGGTGTCCTCGATCTCGGGCGCCTCCGACGTGCTGGCGGCCCTCGGCGTCAAGCTCGACGTCGGCCCGGCGGTGATCGAGCGCTGCATCAGGGAAGCCAATGTCGGCTTCATGTGGGCACCGATGCATCATCCGGCGATGAAGCACTGGGCGCCGATCCGCGGTGAGCTCGGCATCCGCACCATCTTCAACCTGTTGGGGCCGATCTCGAATCCGGCCGGCGTCAAGCGGCAGATCGTCGGCGTATTCTCCCGGCAGTGGCTCGAGCCGGTGGCGCAGGTGCTGCAAACGCTCGGCGGCGAGCACGTCTGGGTGGTGCACGGTCACGATGGCCTCGACGAGTTGACCACGACCGGGGCGACCGACGTCGCGGAACTCAAGGACGGCCGCATCAACGTGTTCGAGGTGACACCGGCCGATGCCGGCCTCGCCCCGGCCAAGCTGTCCGATCTCAAGGGCGGCGACGCGAAAACCAACTCCCAGGCGATTCGCGACGTGCTGGCCGGCAACAAGAGCCCCTTCCGCGACATCGTGCTGCTCAACGCGGCCGCCGCCCTGATCGTCGGTGCCAAGGCCAGAACCCTGACCGACGGCGTCGCGCTCGCCACCCATTCGATCGAGAGCGGCAATGCCAAGACCGCGCTCGACAAGCTCATCGCCATCACCACGAGCGCCTGATGTCCCACGCCCGCCCCCTGGAAGGTCTGCTCGTCGTTTCGCTCGAGCAGGCGGTTGCGGCACCAATGGCGAGCCGCCGCCTCGCCGATGCCGGCGCCCGCGTCATCAAGCTCGAACGCCCCGAGGGCGATTTCGCCCGCGGCTACGACAAGGTAGTGCACGGCCAGAGCTCCTATTTCCTTTGGCTCAATCGCGGCAAGGAAAGCGTCCTCGTCGACATGACGAAGCGGGCCGACCTCGATCTGTTCGAGGCGCTTCTGGCCAAAGCCGACGTATTCATCCAGAACCTGAAACCGGGCTCGCTGGCCCGCCTCGGCTACAGCTTCGAGAGCCTGCGCGCGCGGTTCCCGAAACTGATAATCTGCTCGATCTCGGGCTACGGCGAGACCGGCCCCTATGCCGCGCGCAAGGCCTACGACCTGCTGATCCAGACCGAGGCGGGCCTCGCCACCGTCACCGGCGGCCCCGAGGCACCCGGCCGCGTCGGCGTCTCGATCGTCGATCTGTCGACCGGCAACAACGCCTACGAGGCGATCCTGGAGGCGCTGATCGCGCGCGGGCGCTCCGGCGAAGGCTGCGACATCCGGGTGTCGATGTTCGACACCGTCGCGGAATGGATGGCGGTGCCGATGCTGCACGCGGAGGCCGGCAACCCGCCGCAGCGCGTCGGCCTCGCCCACCCCTCGATCGCGCCCTACGGCACGTTCGTTACCCGCGACGGCGACGCCATCCTGATCAGCATCCAGAGCGAGCGCGAATGGGCGGTGCTGGCGCGCGATGTCATGGGGAAGCCCGAGATGATCACCGATCCGCGCTTCTCGACCGGCACCGCCCGCGTCGCCAACCGGGCCGCGACCGACGGCGCCGTCGCTGCCTGCTTCGCCAGCCATTCGACCGCCGCGATGATCGAGCTGCTCAACGCAGCCGACATCGCCTACGGCCGGGTCAGCGACTTCGATACCTTGCTGGCACATCCGCATCTTCGGCGCATGACCATCGAGACGCCGAACGGACCGGTCAAGCTGCCCGAGCCGGCGGCACAGGTGCAGGGCGCCGCCCGCCGTTTCGGCCCGATCCCGGCGCTTGGCAGCCATGACGCGGCGGTTCGTGCCGAATTCCTCGGCTCCGTCCGCGCAAAGACCTGACGCCGCGCCGCCGGCGGTGCTTGCGTTTCGCCGGCGTTGACCGGATGCTGCGATCAATCGTGCGACGCAGCCCGAGCCACGGACATATCACGCTCATGAAGACAGATGTGCCACGCCCGATCCTGCTCAAGGAATACCGGCCGCCATCCCACCTGATCGATACCGTCAACCTCGACGTCAACTTGCACCCGACGGCGACTCGCGTGCGCTCGAAGCTGAAGGTCCGGCCGAACCCCGCCGCCGATGCCGAGGCCACGTTCGTGCTCGACGGCGAAGGCTTGCGGCTTGAGCAGATCAAGCTCGATGGCCGGGCGCTGCCGGCCGACCGTTATTCGCTGTCCGATACCGCACTCAGCCTGTTCGATGTGCCGCAGAAGCCGTTCGCACTCGAGATCGTCACCTCGATCAACCCTGAAGCCAACACGGCGCTACAGGGGCTGTACCGGTCGAAGGGCATCTACTGCACCCAATGCGAAGCCCAGGGGTTCCGGCGCATCACCTATTTCCTCGACCGGCCCGACGTGCTCGCCCGCTACACGACGCGCATCGAAGCCGACATCAACGAGGCCTCGGTGCTGCTTGCCAACGGCAACCCGACCGAGCGCGGCACGCTCGCGAGGGGCAAGCGGCACTATGCGGTATGGAAAGACCCGCACCCCAAACCCAGCTACCTGTTCGCGCTGGTCGGCGGCAACCTGACCTCGATCGCCTCGACGTTCCGCACCATGTCGGGCCGCAAGGTCGACCTTACGATCTACGTCGAGCCCGGCAAGGAAAGCCGCTGCGGCTGGGCGATGGACAGCCTGAAGCGGGCGATGGCCTGGGACGAACGTCGCTTCGGCCGCGAGTACGACCTCGACGTCTTCAACATCGTCGCCGTGTCCGACTTCAACATGGGGGCGATGGAGAACAAGGGGCTCAACATCTTCAACGACCGCCTGGTGCTGGCGAGCCCCGAGACCGCCACCGACGCTGCCTATGAGGCGATCGAGGCGGTCATCGCCCATGAATACTTCCACAACTGGACCGGCAATCGCATTACCTGCCGCGACTGGTTCCAGCTATGCTTGAAGGAAGGCCTGACCGTCTTCCGCGACCAGGAGTTCTCCGCCGACGAACGCAGCCGCACCTCGCAGCGCATCCAGGACGTGCGCCAGCTGAAAGCACGGCAGTTCCCGGAGGACGCCGGCCCGCTTGCTCATCCGGTGCGGCCGGAGAGCTACATCGAGATCAACAATTTCTATACCGCCACCGTCTACGAGAAGGGCGCCGAGGTCTGCCGCATGCTGCAGACGTTCCTGGGCGCCGACGGCTTCAAGCAAGGCCTCGACCTCTATTTCGAGCGCCACGACGGCGAGGCCGCGACGGTCGAGGATTTCCTCGCCTGCTTCGCCGACGCCACCGGCACCGATCTTGGCCAGTTCAAGCTGTGGTACAGCCAAGCCGGCACACCGGAGGTGATCGCCCATTTAAGCTACGACGAGGCCAAGAAGCGCGCCGATCTCACTCTCGAGCAGGTGATGCGGGAAGGCCTTGGCGACACCAAGAAGAAGCCGTTCCACATTCCCGTCGCGGTCGGGCTCCTGGGGCCGAACGGCGGCGACATGGCGCTGACGCTCGAAGGCGGCGACAGCATCGCCGATGGCGTCCTGCATCTGACCAAGCGCAGCCAGACGTTCCGCTTCAGCAATGTCACCAGCCGCCCGGTGCTGTCGCTGTTGCGCGGCTTCTCGGCGCCGGTCAACCTCACCGTCAATCAATCGGATGACGACCTTGCCTTCCTGATGCGCCACGACAGCGATCTATACAATCGCTGGCAAGCGGGCCAAGACTACGCCCTGCGGGTGCTGATTGCCGGCGTCAACGAGATCAAGACCGGCAACCGTCCGGCAAAGCCGTCGAAGCTGATCGCGGCGCTCGCGGATTGTCTTGCCAATGCTTCGATCGAACCGGCGTTGAAGGCGCAGATGCTGACGCTGCCCGGCGAGGCCGAGGTCGCCCGCGTCATCGCCAGGGAAATAGACCCGGCGCTGATCCATATCGCCTCGAAGGCCTTGCGTCGGCAGGTTGCAGCCGCACTGGCGCCGCAGCTCGTCGACATCTACAAGGCCATGGAAGCCCGCGGCGCCTATTCGCCCGACGCCGACAGCGCCGGCAGGCGGGCGCTGCGCAACGCCGCCCTGGCGCTGCTCAATGCCCGCGGACAGCCCGAGGATATTGCCCGCACGTTCAAGCATTTTTCCTCCGCCCGCAATGCCACCGACGAGATCGACGCTCTCGCCTTGCTGGCCAACGTTCGCGGGCCTGAGCGCACGCAGGCGTTCCAGCGCTTCCACGACAAGTGGAAGGGCGATCACCTGGTGATCGACCACTGGTTCGGCCTGCAGGCAGCGTCGGCCCTGCCGTCGTGCCTCGCCACGGTACGCCGGCTGACCCGCCATCCGCTGTTCCAGCCGAAAAATCCGAACAAGCTGCGCACGCTGATCGGCGGCTTCGCCGCCAATCCCGTCAACTTCAACCGGCCGGACGGCCTCGGCTACGAATTCGTCGCCGACAGGGTGCTGGAAATCGACGCCTTCAACCCGCAGGTGGCGTCCCGCATCCTGACCTCGTTCCGCAGCTGGCGCAGCCTGGAAGCCGGCCGCCGCAAGCTTGCCCGACGCGCCCTGCAACGTATCGCCAGAGCCAAGGGACTGTCGCGCGACGTCCACGAGATCGTGTCACGGACACTGGACGCCTGACGACCCGGGCGTGTCATTCCGCTCACGCAAATTCTTTTTGCTGCAGAGGGTGGCGCCGGCCGATTTAAACTCTCTCGACACGTGAGTCGGATTGCGGTCAACTGGAATTTGCGATTCGGCTGCGTAGCGCTGGAACGCGGGGCACTGCGGGCAATTTCAAAATTTGCAGGAGACGAGGATGGCGTGGATTATGTCCGCCACCAACGGGAGAGCCGTGACCGGTGGTCATCTGCGATCCCTTCAGGCAATCCTACTCGTCGCGCATCTCGCCATGTTGGTGCTCCTGTGCAGCCGCCCGATTGCCGCCGCCGATCCCCACCAGGGCGCGGCCGGCAGCGCTCCGGAGTTGATTGCTGCCGCCTCCGGTTCGGCGACTGTGGCGCTGGTCACCGGGCTGCTGCTCGCGTTCTTCATGTTTGCCAGCACGCGGCCGCGAGCGGCCGCGACCGCTGCCGCCAGCAGCCGTGCGCCCGCCGCCCGCCCTGACCCTGCCCCCCGCCCCGCTGACATCGATGTGCAGCACCTTCACGAGGGGCTGATGGCACGCCTCAGCCACGACTTGCGCACACCGCTCAACGCGATCATCGGCTTCGCTGACCTGATGAAGACGGAGACCTTCGGGCCGCTCGGCAACGACCGCTATCGCGACTATGCGGCGCACATGCAGAGCTGCGGCCACGACCTGCTGCGAGCAACCGAGAGCACACTTGCCATGGCCTCGTTACTGACCAACCGGCAGGGGCGGGATGACGGCGTCATCGCCCTTGCCGACCTGGTCGAGGAATGCTGGGCAGTTGTCACGCGGTCGCACGATGCCGGCGAACGGGCGCTGCAGCTCGACATCGACCGATCGATCGATGTTCGCGGCGATGAGAGCGCATTGCGGCAAAGCCTGATCAATCTGCTCGGGCTCGCCCTTGAGCGCAGCGGCGCCGCGGGGCAGGTCGCGTTCGCGGCCGTTCGCAGTCACGGGCGCGTCGCAGCCCGCATCAGCGTCACCGGTTGCCAAGCCCGCGCGCGGACCGCCCGCACCGGCTGCCGCCCACGCACCAGTGCCACCGCCGGCATCGACGAGCTGACAATCGGCGTGTCGCGCGCGCTGCTCGGCCTCAATGGCGTGCCGCTGGTCGAGACCGCAGATCTGCCGGGCGGTTGGACCGTGGCGATGTCGCTCGAGGCTTCAGGCCAGGCGGATTTCTTCGCCACCGCCAAACCGGCGCAAGCCTACTTGGGCGGACTTGGCACTTCGACGTCACGCTCGGCTTGACCTGGACCGCGGCCCGGCCGGTGTATCTCGCGCCATTTCAGGAATCCGGCCCGCTCCTGCGCGTTCATGCGCGCGGCAATGTCGACGGCCATGCGCACCACCGCCTGCCGCAGCTTCACTTCGGCGGCCTGGACCTGGGCTTCGGCGGCGAGGAAAACTTCACGCTCGAACGGCTCGGCCCTGAACACGCGCGCCGCTTCCTGCCGCGCCGCGCGCAGCTCTTCGCGCAACGGCCGCAGCGCCGCAAACGGCCGCTCGCGATCGATGCCCTGCCGCACCGCGGCGCGACGATCATCGGGCAGCGCCCGGGTGTAGGCCATCAGACTGCCGAACAGACCGCCGCCATGGTTGGCCGAAGCGTAGCGTGCCGGCCAGAAGGCACGGGCGACGACGCCGACAACAAACAGGTTGATGGCGAGCGAGGCGATCAGGATCACCCAGATCCAGCGCGGCAGTTGCCGGCGGCCGATAACGGCGGGGGCGGCATCACTCATAGGACATCCTCGTCGATCGCGCCCTCGTCCTCGACCGGCGCCAGCGCCAGCTGATCGACGTAGCCACCAAGCCCGATCGCCTCGGCCACGTCACGCAGGGCCGGCAACCCGGTGCTGCCCGGGCCGATGACGATGCCGACCAGCAGCGAGGCGGCCAACATCGCCGCCGCCGTCCAATGGCGGCGCTGAACGGTTACGGGCTGGGCCAGGCTCGGTGCCCGGCGACGAACGGGCGCCAGCGCCACCACTTTCGAGTCGCCGACCTGACGGCCAACTTCGGCTGCGATACGCGCGGCCAGGGCATCGATACGACGGCTCTCGATCGCCGGTGCTGCGGCCAGAACCCGGTCGAGTGCACGGGCCTCGGCCAGCGCCCGGCGAGCGGCTTTTCCGGCTCTGTCGGAGCGCTGCAGCAGTGCCTCCGCGGCAACCCGGCGATCCGCCGGCCAGCGATCGGCATCGGCCCCGAATGCATCGAGCAGCCGATCGAACGCGGCGAGGCCGGCCTCGCCCGTCGCGCCATTGCCGTTCCCAATTTCAGACATTCCAATCCAGCCTTTGCATCCGTTCAATCTTCCAGCAACTGCCGCCAGTCAGCGGCGAGATTCGTTTTCAGCGCGCGGCGGCCACGTGCCAGCAGACTTTCCACCGCCTCGTCGGAGACACCGAGCATCCGCCCCACCTCGATCTGGCTCATGCCCTCGAAGTGGAACAGCGTCAGTGCCTGCCGCTGCCTCTCCGGCAGCGCCCGCAGCGCCGTCTCGACCCGGGCACCCAGCTCATTGGCGGTCAGACTGGTCAACTGGCCCGCTTCCTCCACCTGCTCCGGCACTTCGTCCGTCACCTGCGTGCGCCGGCCGGATCTGATCCGGTCGATACTCAGATTAGATGCCACCCGGCGCAACCAGGCACCAAGGCCCTGCGCGCCGACTTCCAATCCCGCCGCCTGCCGCCACAGCCGCAACATCACTTCCTGCGCGACGTCCTCGGCCTCGGCATCGTCCCGCAGCATTCGGCGCGCAACCGTAAGAACGCTCGCCAAGTGCCGATCGACGAGCAACCGAAATGCGCTCTCCTCACCGGCACGCAAGCGCAGCATCAGGCTCGCATCATCGGCGATTGCGGACGCGCACCCGACGGCGGCGCCGGCGGCAGGATGGTCTACCTTTGCCGGCACGCTCGGCCTCCGGCTGACACAGTCGCCTCCTCCTCGACGGTTCGCAGCTCGAATGCGCCAATCGTGCCGTGGAATTCTCCAATCGACGGCTGAACGGCCACTGGCGCCATTTTCCGTCGCATCATGCCACTAGCGCCTCGAACCGCCCGGCGACCTCCGCCAGGACTTGCCGCAACTGGCCTTCCAAAATCTGGAAATCTGGCGCATCGCCGACCGTTGCCAATAGGCGCTTCAGATCCTCGGGTGCCGTCGCCGGATCGAACCGGCCCTCATAGCAAAGCCGCAGGATCTGGGTCAGATCGGCGAACAGACGTGCCGCCGGCCGCAGCAGATCGGCGTCCGCCGGCGTCAGCAATCCAGCGGCCTCCAGGCGCTGGAAAACCTCGGGCGTGTTGGTGCTCAGGATCTGCGGCTGCGCCGCCGCGTGTATAAGTTGCAGATACTGCGCGATGAACTCCAGATCGACCAGGCCGCCGCGCACCTGCTTCAGGTCCCAGATGTCCTTGGTGCCCTTTTCGGCTTCGATCAATCGGCGCATCTTGCGCACGTCCTCGGCGATGGCGGCGCGATCACGCTTGCGCGTCAAGGTGGCGGCGATCGCTGCCTCGACCTTGGCGCGCAGTGCCGGCGGGCCGGTGATCAGCCGGGCCCGGGTCAGCGCCATGTGCTCCCAGGTCCAGGCGTCCTTGGCCTGGTATTCGACGAAACTCGACAGCTGGGTCGCCACCGGACCCTTCTGGCCGGAGGGCCGCAGCCGCATGTCGACGTCATAGAGCCGCCCCTCCGTTGTCGGCGCCGACAGGGCGCTGATCAGGCGTTGCGTCAGGCGGGCGTAGTATTGGCTGACCGCGAGCGGACGCGGGCCGTCGGACTGCTGCGCGTCCGGCGCGTAATCGTAGACGACGATGAGATCGAGGTCGGAGGCAGCCGTCATCTCCCCGCCACCGAGCTTGCCCATGGCGACGATCGCGGCGCCGCCACCTTCGACGCGGCCATGCGAGTTGATGAAATCAGCCTCGACCGCCGCCTGCAGGCTGCCGATCAGCTCCTCGGCCAGCATCGAATAGGCGCCACCGGCCTGGGCCGCGCGGATACCGCCAGACAGCACCCTGACGCCGATGATGAAGGCCTGCTCGGCACCGAGCACGCGCGCCCGGTCGAGTTTCTCCTGCAAATCCGCGGCGCTCGAAAGCTCCGCTGCTACCAGCGCCCGGATCTCCTCGCGCGACGGCAGCGCGCCGACCACCTTCGGATCGAGCACGGCGTCGAGCAGGCGACGGCGGCGGCTCAGGATATTGGCCAGCCGCGGCGCCGACCCCATGATCTGGGCGACGAGCGTCATCAATTGCGGGTTGGCGCGCAGCAGCCCGAACAGCTGCACACCGGCCGGCAGCTCCGACAGGAACCGGTCGAAACTGGCGAATGCGGCATCGGGATTGGCGGTCTGCGCCAGCGCCTCGATCAGCAGTGGCTGCACCACGGTCAAGCGTTCCCGGGCGCGGGGCGAGGCGATTGCCCGGTAGCGGCCGTGATGCCAGCCGCGCACCGTGGCGATCACCTGCGAGGCCTGCGAATAACCCATGCGGGTCAGTTCCTCGACCGTCGCCGGATCGTCGGCTTCGCCGGCGAACACCATGTTGACGCCGCCCCGGGTAAGGTTCGGGCTGTCCTCGAACAGCGCCGCGTAATGCCGCTGCACGGTCGCCAGCCGCTGCACCAGCGCTTTCGCCAGCGCCTCGGTGTCGGCGAAGCCGCTGAACCGCGCCAGACTGTCGAGGGCGGCGGTGTCGCTCGGCAGCTCCTGCGTCTGCTCGTCGTTGATCATCTGCAGGCGATGCTCGAGCCGGCGCAGGAATAGGTAAGCCTCGGCCAGTTCGTCGCGCACCGCAGGCTTGATCCAGGAGCGGGCCGTCAGTCTGTCGAGCGCCTCGAGCGTCGCCGGCATGCGCACGTCGGGCTGGCGGCCACCGGCGATCAACTGCTGGGTCTGGGCAAAGAACTCGATCTCGCGGATGCCGCCGCGGCCAACCTTGATATTGTGGCCGGCGACCGCGATCTCGCCGAAGCCACGGAAGGCATGGATCTGCCGCTTCATCGCATGGATGTCGGCGATCGCCGCATAGTCGAGGTACTTGCGCCAGATGTAGGGCGAGAGTTCGCGCAGCAGGGCCCGTCCGGCATCGATGTCGCCGGCGACGGGGCGGGCCTTGATCATGGCGGCGCGCTCCCAGTTCTGGCCAAAGCTCTCGTAGTAGTGCATGGCCGACGCCGTCGACATCGCCACCTGCGTCGCGCCGGGGTCGGGCCGCAGCCGCAGGTCGGTGCGGAAGACGTAGCCGTCGCCGGTGCGCTCCTGCATCAGCCGAACCATCTCGCGCGTCATGCGGACGAAGAACTGCTGCGGCTCGATACCGGGCTTGAGGCGAGCTCGGGCAGGATCGTAGAAAACGATCAGATCGATGTCGCTCGAGTAGTTGAGCTCAAATGCGCCGTGCTTGCCCATGGCCAGCACGATGTAGCCCGACGACGACGCTGGCGCCGCCTCACCGGCCGCCGCCAGCCAGTCGCCGCGGGCGACGGCGCGGGCGAACAGGAAATGTACGCTGGCTTCGAGCGCGGCATCGGCGGTGCGGGTCAGCACGTTCGTCACCGTCATCACCGGCCACACGCCGCCGAGATCGGCGAGCGCTGTCAACAGTGCGACGTTGGTCTTGAAGTTGCGCAGGATGGTCATCAGCTGCTCTGGCGCGGTGCAGACGGCGGCCGCTGCCAGCATATCTGCGCGCCAGGTCTCGAACCGCAATTCCGGCATGCACTCGAGCAGCTGCAGGACACGTTCCGGATCACGCAGCATCAACCCCGAGACATAGGGCGAGGCTTCGAGGATCCCGGCCAGCAACGCTCGAACCTTCGGCTCGTCGAAGAGCGCGCCGTCAGCGGCACCGGCGCGCAGGTCGGCTAGACGGGCCTCGGCATTGGCGTGGCCGGGTCCCGACAGCGGATGCTCGACAATGCGCTGCCACAGCGGCGCGCCACTCAATTCGATCATGCCTGCGCCCCCTCGCCGTTCGCGATCACCCCCGGCAGTACCAGCACCACCCGCAAGCCCGGTTCATTATCCTCGATCAGCATACGGCCGCCGTGCAGGTGCGCAACAGCTGCGACGAGGCTCAAGCCGAGCCCCGTGCCGGGCCGCGTGCGGCTCTGGTCAAGCCGCACGTAGCGCTTGGCCACCCGGGCGCGGTCGGCGGCGGCAATGCCGGGTCCGCGATCGGCAACTGCAATTCGCACCTCGTGGCCCGAGGTCTCGACGCTGACGGTGGTCCGGGGTTTGCCGTCGCGCGCCGGCGTGCCGTATTTGATCGCATTGTCGATCAGGTTCGCCACCGCCTGGCCGATCAGCTGGCGGTTGGCGCGCAGCAGCAACGGCTTGAGGTCGGCGAGGATGAGCTGCTGACCGGCCTCCTCGGCCACCGGCTCGTAGAGCTCGCCGACATCGCCGATCAAGGCTGCGAGGTCGAACGGTTCGGCGCTGCGCTCGACGGCACCGGCTTCGAGGCGGGCGATCAGCAGCAGCGCATTGAAGGTCTGGATAATCGCATCGGCATCCTCGATGACGTGGGCAAGCCCCTCCTCGTGGGTCGGCGTGCCGGGCGCCGCGCGCAAGGCTGCCTCGGCCCGGCTGCGCAGGCGGCTCAGCGGCGTCTTGAGATCGTGCGCGATATTATCGGATACCTCGCGCATGCCGTTCATGAGCTGCTCGATGCGGTCCAGCATGGCGTTGAGGTGGGCCGCCAGATGATCATACTCGTCGTCGGTGCCGGCGAGCGGAATGCGGCGCGTGAGATCGCCAGCCATGATTTCGGCGCTGGCGTTGGTCACCTGCCGCACGCGCCCGAGCAACAGGCGGCTGGCGATCAGGCCGCCGGCGAGACCAAGCAGGCTCAACAGGCCGAAGCCGGCGAGGAACAAAGAGCGGATGCGGTCGAGCAGTGCCGTCTGGTCCTGCAGGTCGCGGCCGACCAGCAGGCGATTGCCGCTCGGCAATTGCGCCGGAATGCCGACTGCCGGCCGTTGCCCCTCGTAGTAGAACGCCCCGCCTTGCGGCTTGTCGGCGAACTCTGCCGGCCAGGCTTCGAGATTGCCGGCAAGCTTGGTGCCGGCGCCGTCGACCAGCAGCGTCAGCGCCGCGCCCGCAAACGGCGTTACCGCCCGCACTGCGATTGCCTGCCGCAGGGCCATCGGCCCGCCGGCGCGGGCGATCTCCAGGAGATGCGTTTGTTCTTGGGCGAGCGCCTGCAGCACCTGGCGCGTCAGGAGCGCATTGGTCTGCCAATACAGAACCGCAGCCAGCATCGCCGCCGCCAGCCCAAAGCCGGCCACGCCCAGCGCCGCCAGCCGAAAGGCTGAGGTCGCGAGCAGCCCTGCCGGCCACGGCCACGGCGAGCGCGCAGCAGCCTCGATCGTAGTGGCCCGGTCAGACAGCGCCATCACTCAGCATGTATCCGGTGCCGCGCACGGTATGCAGCAGCGGCGCGCCGAACCCCTTGTCGATCTTGGCCCGCAAGCGGGAGACGTGCACGTCGATGACATTGGTCTGCGGATCGAAGTGATAGTCCCAGACGTTCTCGAGCAGCATGGTGCGGGTCACCACCTGGCCGGCGTTGCGCATCATATATTCGAGCAGCCGGTACTCCCGCGGCTGCAGCGGGATCGCCTCGCCGCCGCGGGTCACCCGATGCGACAAGCGGTCGAGGATGAGGTCGCCGACCTGGTAGCGGGTCTGGCTCTCCTGCGGCTCCACCCGCCGCACCAGCGCCTCGACCCGGGCCAGCAGCTCGGTGAAGGCATAGGGCTTGGTCAGATAATCGTCGCCGCCGGCCTTGAGGCCCTTGACGCGATCGTCGACGGCACCCAGCGCCGACAGGAACAGTACCGGCGTGCGCACCCCCTCCGCCCGCAACGTCTTGACGATGGTGAGGCCGTCCTGCTTCGGCAGCATCCGGTCGACGATCAGCACGTCGTGGCTGCCCTCGCGCGCGAGTGTAATGCCGTCGTCGCCGTCATGGGCGACATCGGCGGCATGCCCGCTCTCCTTCAGCGCCTTCTGCAGGAACTGCGCGGTCTCGACGTCGTCTTCGATGATCAGGATCCGCATGACGAGAACCGGTTGCCTGGCAGCGTTGGGACTATCTACCATGAACGGCCCGAGGGCGCCTGGGCAATCCCGTGGCGGGTTGCCGGCGCCCTCGGACATCTGGCTGCAGCCACCGACGCGGCCTCAGCCCTTCTTGGTCACCATCTTGACCGAGACCACCCGGCGCTGTTCGCCCGATTTGACGGTCATCAGCACGCTCGGCCGGCCGGCTTCCTGGGCCTTCTTCACCGCCGCCTCGATGTCGGCCGCGCTCGCGACCGGCTGGCCGTTGATCTCGAGTACGACATCACCGCTCTTGAGGCCCTTGATCGCCGCATCCGATTCGTTATCGATCTCGGCGATCTGCACGCCCTCCTTGGGCGCCGCCTTCTGGCCCGGCAGCGTGCCGAAAGCCATGCCTAGAGATCCAAGCTCCGCCGCATTTGGCTTCGCCGGGTCTGCTTTGGCGACTTCATCGCTGGCACCGGGAAACTTGCCGAGTTTGACCTTGACGGTTTCCTCCTTTCCGGCGCGCAGCACTTTGACATCGACCGGCGTATTGGGGGCGAACTCGGCGATCTTGCGGGCGAGCTCACGACTGTTGACGATTGCCGCGCCGTTGACCGACGTGATCAGATCCTGGGTCTTGAGGCCCGAGGCAGCCGCCGGACCACCGGCCGTCACCTCGTTGACCAGCGCACCCTTGGCATCCTTGACGCCGAGGCTTGCGGCGATATCCTCGTCGACGTCCTGGATCTTGACACCGAGCCAGCCACGGCTGACCGAGCCGCCACTCTTGAGCTGCTCGATCACGTCGGTGGCGACCTTGGCCGGGACCGCGAAGGCGATGCCGACGTTGCCGCCACTCGAGCCGGGGCTGTAGATCGCAGTGTTTACGCCCACTACCTCGCCCTCGAGGTTGAAGGTCGGGCCACCGGAGTTGCCGCGATTGACGGCGGCATCGATCTGTAAGAAGTCGTAGGGACCCGAGCCAATGTCGCGGCCAAGCGCCGAGATGATGCCGGCCGTCACCGTGCCGCCGAGGCCGAACGGATTGCCGACCGCCAGCACCCAGTCGCCGACGCGGCCCTGGCTCTTGGCGAACTTCACCGCCGGGAAGGTCTTGCCGGTGGTCTTGATCTTGAGCAGGGCGAGGTCGGTGCGCTGGTCGGTGCCGATCAACGTCGCCTCGTGCTTGTTGTTCTCGTCGAAGGCCACCGTGATCTTGGCGGCGCCGTCGATGACGTGGTTGTTGGTGACGACATAGCCGTCCTCGGAAATGACGAAGCCGGAGCCCTGCGACAGGGTCGGGCGCGGCGGCACTGGGCCACTGCCGCCGCCGCCGAACTCACGCGGCAGCTGCTCGAAGAAGCGGCGCAGCGCGTCGCCCTCCGGACCTTCCGGGATCATGTCTTGCGGACCGCCACGACCGGGCGCGCGCTTGCCGGGCGGCGTCGGCTGGTTGCGCGCCACGCGCGGACTGCCGCCGGTCACCGAGATCGAGACCACGGACGGCCTCACCCGCTCGACGATGTCGGCAAAGGACAGCGGCGCGCGGCCATAGGGGGTCTGGACACCGGCGGCCGGGGCCTGGAGCTGGGCGTAGGCTGCGTGCTGCGGCGCCGTCGCGAACAACGCCAGCATGCTGATGCCGGCGAGCAGGGCCGCGGCGCCGATTTTCGATCGGCGCACGACTGGCGCAGGAGTTGCTACGGCATGCGTAGCTAATGCGGGAGCGAGACTTGTGGGCGACATCCGGCAAACCTTTCTCGAGAGGCAGAATTCTGGGGCCTGATCGCGGGGTTCTACCCGCCTTGAGCGTTGGCATACCGGAGCCTGCCTTACGACAGCCTTGCGGATGAATTAACGTTTTGTAATGCTGTAAGCGCAAGCCTGGGTGACCCGTGTAATGCGTACTGGCCGAAGGATTGGATTGGCGATTTGTACAGCGCTCGTCGCAGCGGCCGGCGCTGCTGTGCCATTGACCGAGGCAGCCGTTTTCGGCGCCGACGATCGCGGCACCGTGCCGCTTCGGCACAAGGCGTTGTCCAGATCCATCGGCCTGTTCTTCAATGCCAAGGCCCGGACCGTCTGTTCCGCCTTCTGCGTCGGCGACGCCGTCATCGCCACTGCCAGCCACTGCATCTTCAAAACCGCGGGCGAGGCGCCTCTCGATCCGTCCGATTTCCGCTTCGGACCGCCGAACGCCACGCCGGCGCAGCTGGCGCGCGTCGCCGGCAGCACCGATGGCACCGCTTCGCAAAACGTCATCGCCGGCAACACCCGGCTCAACGTCAAGCCGCCGATCGATGCCACCCAGGACTGGGCGCTGGTCCGGCTCGACCGACCGGCCTGCCGCGGCGCCGTGTTGCCGGTAGCACCGGCCACCGCGCCTGAGGTCGCGGCAAAGGCGCGGGCGGGCCAAGTGTTCCATGTCGCCTTCCATCGCGACCGCCTGCCCTGGAAGCTGCTGTACGCACCGGGCTGCCGCGTCGCCCCCGCCTTCGAAAAGGTCGAGCGCGAGCAGATCGAGCGCGATTTCCGCGGCCCCGACCGGCTGCTGCTGCACCGCTGTGGCACCGGCGGCGCCTCCTCCGGCTCGCCGTTGCTGGCCGAAGGCCACAATGGCCCGGTGGTGATCGGCATCAACGTCGGCACCTACGTGCAATCGCGGGTGGTGCTGCAGGACGGCGCGGTGCTGTTCCGCTCCAAGCCGGAGGCGATCGCCAACACGGCGGTCAACGCCGCGGCCTTCGCCGATATGATTGCGAGCTTCGCCGCCCGCCCGATGTATCAGAGCCTGGTCAGCCGCTCCAACCGGGCAACCTCGTCGGCCGACAGCGGCTCAGTGGTCTCGGGTGCTGCCGCATCGCCACGCCTCTTGCGCCAGAGCAGCCAGCCGGCCAGCGCCAGCAGCAGCGCCGGCGTCGCCCAAAGCAAGGCGGTCGACCGGGCGACCGGCGGCCGCAGCAGTACGAACGTGCCGTAACGGTCGACGACGAAGGCGCGGATCCGCTCATCGCTGTCGCCGGCCTTGAGCCGCTCGCGCACGATCAGCCGCAAATCCTTGGCCAGCGGCGCGTTGCTGTCGTCGATCGACTGGTTCTGGCAAACCAGGCAGCGCAGTTCCGCCGACAGCGCCCGGGCGCGAGCTTCGAGGCCGCTGTCGGACAGGATCTCGTCGGGCTCGACGGCGTGCGCCGGCGCTGCCGAAACGAGCATTGCCGTGAGCATCATCACTCGAACGTATTTGGCGAGAGCCATCGTCATTGCGCCGGCACCACCCCGGCACGCGGTTTCGTCCGGCGAGGCACGCCGACCCGCAGGCGCCGGTCGCTCAGCGACAGCAGCCCGCCCAGCACCAACACCAGCGCTCCGATCCAGATGAAACGCACGAACGGATTGAAATAGAGCCGCATGGCATAGCCGCCGTCGTTCTGCGGGTCGCCGAGCACCACGTAGAGATCGCCGTTCCAGGCATTGTAGATGCCGGCCTCGGTGGTCGGCATCGGTGGCTGATCATAGACCCGCTTGGCGGGATTGAGCGTGGTGACCTTGCGTGTGCCGCGGCTGACCTCGAACACGCCGACCTGCTCGCGATAGTTGGGTCCGCGGGCCGGGCCGATGCCGCGGAACAGCAAGGAATAGCCGGCAATGTCGACGCTCGCGCCCGGCTTCATCACCAGCACCTTTTCCGACTGGAAGCCGGTGGTGGCGACGATGCCGACCACCATCATGCCGATGCCGAAGTGGGCAGCCGCCGTACCGAACACTGAACGCGGCAGGCCGGTGAACCGCCGCCAGGCCTCGGCGTAGGGCAGGCTGCCGAAGCGCGCGCGCGTTATGATCTCTACCGGCGCCCCCAACATCACCCAGACGCCGAGGGCTATACCGACCGGCGCCAACAGCGGTCCACGCCGGTTAAGCGCGATCGCGAGCAGCAGCAGCGCCAGCGTCGCCGCCAGCGTCAGCATCAGCCGCTGCGTCGCAGCAAAGAGATCGCCGCGCTTCCAGGCCAGCAGCGGCCCGAACGGCATGGCCACCAGCAGCGGCACCATCAGCGAGCCGAAGGTCAGATTGAAGTAGGGCGCGCCGACCGAGATCTTTTCGCCCGTCAGCGCCTCCAGCGCCAGCGGGTAGAGCGTGCCGACGAATACCGTGGCGCAGGCGATCGTCAGCACCACGTTGTTGAGCACGAGGCCGCCCTCACGGCTGATCGGGGCAAACAGGCCGCCCTGCTTCAAGGCGCCAAACCGCAATGCAAAGAGGGTCAGCGCGCCGCCGCTGAACAGCACCATCAGCGACAGGATGAACACGCCACGGGCCGGGTCGACGGCAAATGCGTGCACCGACGACAGCACGCCCGAGCGCACCAGGAAGGTGCCCATCAGCGACAGCGAGAAGGTCAGGATCGCCAGCAGGATGGTCCAGATCTTCAGCGCCTCGCGCCGCTCCATCACCACCGCCGAATGCAACAGCGCGGTGCCGGCGAGCCAGGGCATGAAGGAAGCGTTCTCGACCGGATCCCAGAACCACCAGCCGCCCCAGCCGAGTTCGTAGTAGGCCCACCACGAGCCCATCGCGATGCCGAGCGTCAGCGCCATCCAGGCGCCGAGTGTCCACGGCCTGACCCAGCGCGCCCAGGCCGCATCCTGGCGACCTTCGATGAGGGCTGCGACGGCGAACGAGAAGGCGATCGAGAAGCCGACATAGCCGGCATAGAGGAACGGCGGATGGAACGCCAAGGCCGGGTCCTGCAGCACCGGATTGAGGCCGTTGCCTTCGATCGCTGGCGGGCTCAGTCGAATGAACGGATTCGAGGTGATGGCGATGAACAGGCAGAACGCCAGCGCGATCGAAGCCTGGACGCCGAGCACCCGCGCCTTCAGGGTCTGCGGCAGGTTAGCGCCGAACAATGCGACGGCCGCACCGAAGGCTGCGAGCATCAGCACCCACAGCAGCATCGAGCCCTCGTGGTTGCCCCATACGCCCGAGATCTTGTAGATCAACGGCTTCGTCGTGTGCGAATTCACCGCCACGTTGAGGACCGAAAAGTCGGATGTGACGTAGACCCACGTCAGGCACAGAAACGACAGCCCGATCAGGCCGAGCTGCGCCACCGCCGCCGGTCGCGCAACCGCCATCAGCCGGCCATCGCCGGTGTGTGCGCCCCACAGCGGCACCACCGTCTGCACCAGCGCCACGGCGAGGGCCAGAATAAGCGCGAAATGCCCGAGCTCTGCGATCATCGGATCAGATCATCCCCCGACCTTGCCGGCCTTGGGCGCCGCCGCGCCGGGGTGCTTCGCCCCCTCGCCGAGCTTGACGCCTCTGTCCTTGAGCGCGCTCGCAACTTCCGGCGGCATATAGGTCTCATCGTGCTTGGCCAGCACGCTGTCGGCGAGGAACCGGCCGTCGGCCTCGAGCTTGCCTTCGGCGACCACCCCCTGGCCCTCACGGAAAAGATCCGGCAGCAGGCCGTCGAAGGCAACGGGGACGACCTTCAGCGTATCGGTAATGGCGAACTCGACCCGGGTGCCGCCGCCGCGCTTCACCGAGCCATCGACGACGAGGCCGCCGAGCCTGAAGCGCTGCCCGGCCTTGACCTTGTTCTCCGCCACATCGCTCGGCGTGTGGAAGTAGGTGATCGTATCCTTGAGCGCGAACAGCACCAGGATCGCGGCCAGGCACAACAGGCCGACGCCGCCGCCGATCAGTGCCCCGCGACGTTGTTTACGCGTCATGAGCCAAGCCCTATTTGACGGGCAAGTGCATCGATCGCACTCAGCCCTTGGTTGTCCTGCGCCAGCGCCTGACGCGCCTCTGCCAGTGCCGCAGCCGCCTTCGCGCGGTCGCCCATCACGGCATAGGCGCGCACCAGCTTCTGCCAGCCAACGGCATCGCGACCGTCGGCCTTCAGACGGGCATGCAGCCCTTCTACCATACCGGCGATCATCTGCTGACGGGCTTCAGGCGTCATGGCGGCAGCAGCGGCCGCCTCGGCAGTAGTCGGTCCCTTATCGACGGTTGCTTGCGCACCGGCACCGCCGGTCACTGCAGCAAGCCGCTCGGCGACTTCCTCGCGCCATGGCGCATCTGGCGACGCCTGGGCCAGCAGCGCGCGATATTCGTCCGCGGCTTGCCTCGTCTCGCCACGCTGCTCGCGCCCGAGCGCCAGCCAGAACCGCGCCTCGATCTGGCCCGGTTCGGCCTTCAGCACCTTCTCGAAGGCGTCGCGGGCTTCCTCGGTGACCAGCCCGTCCTTGGCCCGGATGGCACTTTCGGCGAAGCCCGACAGCCGCTTCGGCGTTTCACCCAGCAACTCGATCGCACGGGCAAATGCCATTCGGGCCTCTTCGTAGCGCTGCACCTTCAGGTAAACCGGCGCCAGTGCGTCCCAGCCGCGGCCATCTTGCGGGACCTCCCGGAGCCGCGCCTCGACCTTGGCGATCAGCTGCTCGACATTCGTGGCACCGGGAGCGCCTTGCGACGGCTTCGCGTCGGCAGTGAGGTCGGGGAAATGCGGGCGTCCTTCGAGCGACGGCCGACCGAGCACCGCATAGAGTGCCACAGCGACGGCCGGAATGACGGCGACGATCGCGACCCGCATCGCGGGCGATGGCTCGCGTCGCCCAACTTCGCTACCCTTTCCAGTCGTGGCAGATGCCTGAGCCAGCAGACGGCGCGATAGCTCAAGGCGGGCTGCATCGGCCTCGGCGGCACCGATCACACCACGTGCCAGATCGGCATCGATTTCGGCGAGTTGATCGGCATAGACCGCGACCCGTCCGGCCTCATTGGCTTCGGGTTGGGGTAGCGCAGGCTTGCTGCCCAGCAACGGCCGCGCCACCGCGAGCGCTGTTGCAGTCGTCAAGCATAGGATAGCAAGCCACAGCATCATGCGCTTCGATCGACCTCGTGGGAGCAGTCACCACCGCTGGGATTGGCATCCGCCGTTTACGCAGATAACACGGTCCCCTTG
The DNA here is from genome assembly GCA_963741505.1 of uncultured Alphaproteobacteria bacterium. GTDB lineage: Bacteria > Pseudomonadota > Alphaproteobacteria > Rhizobiales > Hyphomicrobiaceae > JAKFWF01. The sequence continues at coordinate 41,183 of CAVUIJ010000029.1, forward strand.
CCGTGCAAGATGCCAGAACCAGTTGGCGGCCGACCGTCGCCGGCGACCACGGCAGCGAAATTGACAACTGTCAAGTCGAGGTCTGCTCAGCCGACATTGCTCCAGGTGCCGTCGGGATTGCGGCAGGCGGTGCCTCGCATGGTCTGGGGACGGCCGTCGATGTAGATCGTGTGGGTGTAATCGCGGCAATCCTGCGGTCCGCGCCGATAGGGTTCCATCGGCACCACCTCGCCGTAGCGACCATTGTCGGGATTGCGCCAGTGCGTCCGCTCGCCGCTGCGGCCGCGCTCGAGCGCCGCAAGCTCGGCCTGCTGCGCCAGTATGCGGTCCTGCTTGTCCATCGAACGGCCGATCTCGCTGCCGACAACGCCACCGATGAAGGCACCAGCGACGGTCGCGGCAACCCTGCCGGAACCGCGTCCAACCGTATTGCCGAGCAGGCCGCCGGCAACGCCGCCGACCACCAAGCCGGTATCCTGTTTGCTCGGTCCATCCGGCCCGCAGGCGAGCAGCGACAACGGCATCAGCGCAATGGCGGCAACTTTGATAAGGCGCATGCTCTACCCCGACAGCCCCTGGCAGGGCCCCATGAGACGAATTGACCACGTTCCTCGATGCAACCCAATTCGGGCAAAAGTTGGTTGTACCGCGCGTCCATATGCAGCCGTCGCGGCAGATTTTGAAAGCCCGCAATGGCGACATGCTGGCAGGCTATTCAAACCGACGGTAGATCGAGCGTCACCGCCAAGCCGCCATGGGGAGACATAGACAATTGTAAGTGTCCTCTATAGCTCTGCGCCAGGTCAGCGACAATCGATAGCCCGAGGCCGGTGCCGGGCTTGCTCTCGTCGAGGCGCATGCCCCTCTTGCCGATCTTCGAGCGCTGTTCGTCACTGAGGCCCGGGCCATCGTCCTCGACCGTGACGGCGAGCCGCCGGCTGCCCGCGCGTGCCGGTGCCTCAGGTGCTGCGACCGTGAGATAGACCCGCCCCTTCGACCACTTGCAGGCATTGTCGAGCAGATTACCGAGCATTTCCTCGAGATCCTGCTTCTCGCCCTGGAACTTGGCCCCGTCCGGACACTCGACGGCGATCGCGACCCCCTTGTCACGGTAGATGCGCTCGAGCGCGCGCTGCAGCGGCTCGATCAGCGGCGCCACCTCGGTCACCTTGCCGATGGTGCCGACCTGGGCGGCCATGCGGGCGCGGTCGAGATAGAGATTGACCTGGTCGCGCATCAGGCTCGCCTGCTGCGCGACCTTGGCAGCGAACGAGCTCTTGTCCTCGTCGGCCTCGTTGGTGATCACCGCCAGCGGAGTCTTGAGCGCGTGCGCGAGATTGCCGACCTGAGTGCGGGCGCGATCAACGATCTCCTGGTTCGAAGTGATCAGGGCATTGAGCTCCTGCTGCAGCGGCTGGATCTCGACCGGCAACCGCCCTTCGAGCTTTTGTGCCTCGCCCGCCCGTACGCGGCCGAGATCGCGCTCGATCGCCCGCAATGGCGACAGGCCGAAGCGGACCTGGAACAGCGTCATCAGCACCAGGCCAAGGCCCGCCAACGCCAGCGCCATGGCGAGCTTGGTGCGAAACTCCGACACGCGCGTCTCCGGCCAGTCGATCGGGCCAGCAACGACAATCGAATAGCGCCGGCCGGTGACCTCGTCGCCCAACCGCTCGATGGTCTCGGCGACCCGCAGGCGCTGGCCGAGCGGTCCGCCGGCGTTGATCCAGCGGATGTCCTGGGCGTCGGGCGCGACCCACTGCAGGAACGGCGACGGCAGCTCGAAGGTGGCAAGCGAGTTCGAAACTTTGCGCGCGCCGCCCGGCTCGTCGAGCGGCTTGATCTGCCAGTACCAGCCCGAATGCTGGCGCTGAAACAGCGGCTCGCCGATGTCACCGGGCGTGCCGAGCTCGGTGCCGGTGTGGTCGGCGACGTCGGCCTGGATTACCCAAAGCAGGGTCTTGATGCGGTCGTCGAAGCTCTGGAACACTTCGCGTGCATACATCGAATAGACGATGAAGCCGGCGATCGGCAGCACCACCATGGTCCAGCCGAGCGCCGTGGCGAAAAGCCGGAATGCGAGTGAGTTAAGCCGCATCGTCCTCTTGCGCGAGACGATAGCCCAGGCCGCGCACGGTCTTGATCAGATCACCGGGGATTTTCTTGCGCAGGCGGCCGATGAAGACCTCGATGGTGTTGCTGTCGCGGTCGAAGTCCTGCTCATAGAGGTGTTCGACGAGCTCGGTACGCGACACCACGCGTCCGTTATGGTGCATCAGGTAGGCGAGCAACCGGTACTCGTGGCTGGTCAGCTTGATGGTTTGGCCATCGTAGGCGACGCGTGCCGTGGTGGTATCGAGGCGCAACTTGCCGCACTCGATCTCGCTCTTGGCGTGGCCGGAGGCGCGCCGCACCTGAGCGCGAACGCGGGCGAGCAACTCCTCCATGTGAAAGGGCTTGGCCAGATAGTCGTCGGCACCGGCGTCCATGCCGGCGACCTTGTCGCTCCAGCGGTCGCGGGCGGTCAGGATGATGACCGGCATCTTGCGTTCGGCGCGGCGCCACTGCTCGAGAATTGAAATGCCATCCATCTTCGGCAGACCGATGTCGAGAATGACAATGTCATAAGGCTCGGTCTCGCCGAGGAAATAGCCTTCCTCGCCATCGAACGCCTTGTCGACCGCAAACCCGGCATCGGTGAGCGCCGACACCAGCTGCCGGTTGAGATCGGGATCATCTTCGACCACTAGAGCGCGCACAAAATACCTCACCGCAGAAATCGAGCCCCAGCGCCCGACAACACGCGGTTCTTATAGCGCGGCGACACCACGGTTCATAGGGTGTGGCAAGCGAATTCGAGTTAACCACGCCGACATCGGCAGCGCCGCACTCAGCCCTTCTTGGCGGCCTTGCGGGCAGCATAACGGGCATCGCGCGCGGCTTTCTGCTTGGCCTCGCGGTCGGCCTGGGCGGCGAGCTCGGCCTCATAGGCGGCAGCTTCAGCGGCTTTCCTGGTCACTTCCTCTACTTGACGGCGGGCCTCGGCCTCGGCCTCAAGCCGGAGCCTCTCCAGCCGGGCAGCCTCCTTGCGCGCCTGCCGCTCGGCTTCGATCCTGACGCGCTCGGCCTGTCGGGCCTGGAACTCGGGATCGTTCGGACCGGGCTTCGCCTTGAACTTTTCCAGCGCCGCCTGCTTGGCCTTCTGGGCACTCGACAGGCGATCATTGAAGTTCGGGATCTTGAAGCCACGCATAGTCGGGAAAACTCCAGGTTCTTTGTTGATCTGATGTTCGCTTATTCGGCGGCCACTTTATGGGCCGCCTGATACTGGTCGATACGCTCTTCGATGACGTGACGGAAGTTGCGGATCAGGCCCTGCACAGGCCATGCCGCGGCTTCGCCGAGCGCACAGATGGTATGGCCCTCGATCTGCTTGGTCACGTCGAACAGCAGGTCGATCTCGCGTTTTTGCGCTTCGCCGCGCGCCATGCGCTCGAGCACCCGCCACATCCACCCCGTGCCCTCGCGGCAAGGCGTACACTGGCCGCAACTCTCGTGCTTGTAGAAATAGGCGATGCGCGCGAATGCCTTGATGATGTCGGTCGACTTGTCCATGACAATGATGGCGGCCGTGCCCAGGCCGCTCTTCAGCTTCGCCAGGCTGTCGAAGTCCATCGTCAGATCCTGGCACTGCGAGGCCGGGATCAGCGGCATCGACGAGCCGCCGGGGATCACCGCGAGCAGATTGTCCCAGCCGCCGCGCACGCCGCCGCAATGGGTATCGATGAGCTCACGCAGCGGAATGCACATCTCCTCTTCGACCACGCACGGATTGTTCACGTGACCGGAGACCTGGAACAGCTTGGTGCCGGTGTTGTTCGGCTTGCCCAGCGCCGAGAACCATGCCGAGCCGCGCCGCAGAATGGTCGGCACCACCGCGATGCTTTCGACGTTGTTGACCGTCGTCGGCGCGCCGTAGACGCCGACATTGGCCGGGAACGGTGGTTTCAGTCGCGGCTGACCCTTCTTGCCCTCGAGGCTTTCGAGCATCGCGGTCTCCTCGCCGCAGATGTAGGCGCCGGCGCCGTGATGCAGGACGATCTCGAGATCCCAGCCGTGGATGTTGTCGCGGCCGATCAGCTTGGCGGCATAAGCCTCGTCGACCGCCGCCTGCAGCCGCTCACGCTCGCGGATATATTCGCCGCGCAGGTAGATGAAGCAGGTATGGGCACGCATCGCGTACGAGGCGATCAGCGCGCCCTCGATCAGCACGTGCGGCTCGTGCCGCATGATCTCGCGGTCCTTGCAGGAGCCCGGTTCGCTCTCGTCGGCGTTGATCACGAGGTATGACGGCCGGCTGTCGGCCTTGGGCATGAAGCTCCACTTGAGACCGGTCGGAAAGCCGGCGCCGCCGCGGCCGCGCAATCCCGAGGCCTTGACCTCGTTGATGATCCAGTCGTGGCCCTTGTCGATCAATTCCTTGGTGCGGTCCCAGCTGCCGCGCGCCTTGGCGGCGGCGAGCCCGGCATCCTGGAAGCCGTAGATATTGGTGAAGATGCGGTCTTTGTCGCTAAGCATCGTAACTGTTCCCGATCACCGTCGTCCCTGCGTCCACGCCAGCACGGCGGCGGCGGCAGCGAAAAAGAATGCCCACAGCAGGCTCGTCTCGAGGGTCTGATTGAGGACGAAGCGCTGCAGCACGAATACGAAGGCGCAGGCGGCGGCCGCGTGCATTGCGATCCTGGCGTATGGCCCACCCATGATCTTGCCCCGCTCCATCACGCCTTGGCCTTGGCCATGTCCTTGAGCGTCGTCGGCCCGCCAGCAGGACACGACGCCTGCCGGCCGATCTGCGAACCCGGCTTCGGCGGCTGCCCCTTGGCAAAGCCGTCGAGCACCTTTTCGAGCAATTCGGGCGTCAGGTCCTCGTAGGTGTCCTTGAAGATCTGCACCATCGGCGCGTTGGCGCAGGAGCCGAGGCACTCGACCTCCTCCCAGGAGAAATTGCCGTCGGCGGAGAGGTGATGCGGATCGTGGTGGATGCGATTCTTGCAGGTCTCGACCAGCCTGTCGGCGCCGCGCAGAAGGCAAGGCGTGGTGCCGCAAACCTGCACGTGCGCTTTCCGTCCGACCGGCGACAGCTGGAACATCGTATAGAAAGTGGCGATCTCGTAGACGCGGATGTGGGCCATGCCGAGCATGTCGGCGACGTAGCGGATGGCCGGCTCCGTGCACCAGCCCTCCTGCTCCTGCGCGCGCCACAGCAGCGGCAGCACGGCGGAAGCCTGCTTGCCTTCCGGATATTTCACGATCGTCGCCTTGGCCCAGGCGAGGTTCTCCGGCGAAAAAGCAAACGAGCGCGGCTGGTCGGGGTGCAAACGGCGCACGGACATGAGCGGGCATACCTTATCGAGGCGCGACAACGGAGGCGGCGGACACGCTGGCCGTGACCACCCTAATCACCGCCGTTCCTAAGCCGATCCTTGGGTCGTGACAAGCGGCAGCCGGCAATTTCGCACTATGACATAGCGCTGCAGCGTCTGTTGCATTCCAGCAGCGATAGGCTGTAGATACCGGCTTGAAATGTTGCGTCCCTGCGGTGCTGCTTGCTCTCCCGAGCGGCGCCACCATGTGCGCGTCGCATAATGCAAGTGCGCATTGCGTTTGCGCATGAACCCCGTCCACCCGAGATCGAGGCCGCTGTCCGCCGATGTTCATATCTCCCGCTCTTGCCCAGACCGGCGGTGCCGGCCCCGATCCGCTGATCAACATGCTGGTGCCGTTGCTGATGGTATTGCCGATCTTCTACTTCCTGCTGTGGCGGCCGCAACAGCAGCGCCTGAAGCAGCACCGGGCGATGATCGAGGCGGTAAAGCGCGGCGATACGGTGGTCACCGCCGGCGGCATCGTCGGCACTGTCGTCAAGGTCAAGGATGACGGCGAGGTCGAGGTCGAAATCGCCAAGGACACCCGCGTGCGCGTGCTGAAGAGCTCGATCTCCGACGTGCGCAACAAGGGCGAGCCGGTGAAGGCCGCCTGAGGCCTTATTGTTGCGTCCGGCGGCCGGCTCCGCGGAGCCGGCCGCCGGACGCAGGCCATTGAGCTGAACTCCTCTCGAGCGAGAACGCCGTAATGCTGCATTTTTCCCGAGGCAAGGTGATCGCGATCCTGGCCATCTGCCTGTTCGGATTACTCGCCTGCCTGCCCAACTTCCTGGCCCAATCGACGCTCGACAAATTCCCGAGCTTCCTGCCGCACACCAAGATCAACCTCGGCCTCGACCTGCAGGGCGGCGCCCATGTGCTCGCCGGCATGGACGTCGATGAACTGAAGCGCGACTGGCTCGACAAGATCCGCGACCAAGTCAATGCGGCGCTGCGCAAGGACAATGTGCCGCGCGCCAGCGTCGCCAACGCACAGGGTGGCGTGCTCGTCCGGCTCGCCAAGCCCGAGGACATGGATGCTGCCTACAAGGCATTGCGCACCCTGCCGCAGCCGATTGCCGGCGCCGCCATTACCGGCTCGACCGCACTCGATCTCGATGTCACCAAGCAGGGCAACGACGCCGTCTTGGTGAAGCCGACCGAGCCCGGCATCGTCGCCCGCATCTCGTCGGCGATCAGCAGCGCCTCGGAAATCGTACGCAACCGCTGCGACCCGGGTGGCAACAAGGAAATGGTGGTGCAGCGGCAGGGCTCGGACCGTATTCTGTTGCAAGCCCCCGGCATCGAGAACATCAAGGAAATCGAACCCTGCTTCGATGTCGCCAAGCTCACCTTCCATCTGCTGCACGCCTCGATGAACGTCGAGGAGGCCAAGACCGGCCGGGTGCCGCCCGGCTACCGCATCATTCCCGGCCGTGACGGCAGCGAATACCTGGTCGAAAGCCGCAGCCAGGTGACCGGCGAGCAGCTGACCGACGCCCAGCCGAGCTTCGACCAGCGCACCAACGAGCCGATCGTATCGTTCCGCTTCAACCAGTCGGGCGCGCGAATCTTTGGCAAGCTGACCTCCGAGAATGTCGGCCGGCCGTTCGCCGTCGTGCTCGACAACAAGGTGATCACGGCGCCGCGCATCAACGAGCCGATCCTCGGCGGCAGCGGTCAGATCACCGGCAACTTCTCGGTGCCGGAGGCCACTAGCCTCGCCACCAACCTGCGCTCCGGCGCCCTGCCGGCCAAGCTCACCATCGTCGAGCAGCGTGTCGTCGGCGCGAGCCTCGGCGCCGATTCGATCAAGGCCGGGCAGCGCGCAGCGATCATCGGCACTATCGCCGTCGTCGTCTTCATGACCTTCGCCTACGGTCTGTTCGGCGGGTTCGCAATCATTGCGGTCGCCCTCAACGTCCTACTGGTGATCGCCGTGATGTCGCTGATCGGCTCGACGCTGACGCTGCCGGGCATCGCCGGCATCGTGCTCACCATCGGCATGGCGGTCGACGCCAACGTGCTGATCTACGAGCGCATGCGCGAGGAACTGCGCAACGGCAAGTCGACGATCGCCGCCCTCGACGCTGGTTTCGACAGGGCCTGTCACTCGATCGTCGACGCCAACCTGACGACCCTGATCGCCGGCATAGTCATGTTCTGGCTCGGCTCCGGTCCGATCCGTGGCTTTGCCGTCACGCTGTCGCTCGGCATCCTGACGACCGTATTCACCGCCTTCACGATCACTCGTCTGCTGGTGGCCTGGTGGTTGCACTGCAGACAGATCGCAAGATCGCACCACCGTTATCCTTCAAGTCCGCGAGGCCGTGAGAAAGATGTTCAAGGGCATAGATTTTTTCCCCCACGGCACCAAGTGGGACATCGTCGGCAAGCGCTTCTGGTTCATCGGCCTGTCCTGGGTCCTGGCGATCCTGTCGGCGGCGCTGCTGTTTACCCGCGGCCTGAATTATGGCGTCGATTTCAAGGGCGGCGCGCTGATCGAAATCCAGTCGAAATCCGGCGACCTCGACATTGGCAGCCTGCGCGACAAGCTCGGCAAGCTCGGGCTCGGCGACGTCCAGGTGCAATCGGTCGGCGGCGGCAACGAAGCGCTGATCCGCGTCGCGCCAGCAGGCCGACGAGAAGGCCCAGAAGACCGCCAACGAGAAGGTCGCGAGCCGCGCTCGGCGACAGCCGTCACCATCCGCCGCACCGAGGTCGTCGGACCGGCGGTCTCGGCCGAGTTGAAGCGCACCGGTATCATCGCCGTGATCGTGTCGCTGCTCGGCATCTTCATCTACGTCTGGTTCCGGTTCGAACTGGCAGTTCGCATTCGCCGCCATCCTGGCGCTGGTCCACGACGTGTTCATCACCGCCGGCATGTTCTCGCTGTTGTGGATCGAGTTCGACCTGTCGGTCGTCGCCGCACTGCTCACGCTCGCCGGCTACTCGATCAACGACACCGTCGTGGTATTCGACCGAATCCGCGAGAACCTGCGCAAGTACAAGAAGATGCCGCTGATCGAGCTGCTCAACCTGGCGATCAACGAGACCCTGTCACGCACGGTGCTGACTTCGACCGTGACGTTCCTGGCGGTGCTGGCGCTCTACCTGTTCGGCACCGAGGTGATCCACGGCTTCTCGTTCGCCATGCTGTTCGGCATCATCATCGGCAGCTACTCGTCGATCTTCGTGGCCGCCTCGCTGCTGATCTGCGCTCGGCGTCAAGCGCGACGTCTGGTCCGGCGAGAAGGGTCCGGAAGCACGTACCGCGGCGGCAGCCGGCCAAGAAATAGCAGGACACGGGATGCCGGCCGAGGCGCCGCGACCAGCGACTAGATTTGCCGGCCATTTTCCCGGGCGGGCGCCGATCGATGCCTACGGCAACGGCGGCTTCCGCTTCGCCGACATGAACCATCGCGGCTCGATCCTGTGCCTGCCGAGCGGCGTGCATGCGCTGGCCGGTCGACCACGGTCGACGAACTGACGCTGGCCAACCTCGCCCGTGCCCTCGACGAGTTGGAGCGACCTCACTTCCTGCTGCTCGGCACCGGCCGCAGCCAGGTATTCCCGGTGCTCGAGGTCCGCCAGGCTTTCGCCGCCAAGCTCGTCGGCCTCGAGATCATGGATACCGGGGCTGCCGCCCGAACCTACAACGTGCTGCTCGCCGAGCAGCGGCCGGTGTCCGCGGCGCTGCTGGCGGTCGACTGAGCCGGCTTCAAGCCCAATGGAGTGCAACCATGCAATCGATCCTGGCGAGCCCGGTAAGATCGCTTCTCGCGGGTCTCGTGCTGTCGGCCGTGGTCCTGGCGCTGTGGCTCGGTATCGCTGGCGCCGACCGCATCGGCCTCGCCTCGTTCCTGCTGCGCTGGCTGCATGTCCTGACCTCGATCGTGTGGGTGGGGCTGATCTGGTTCGTCAACTTCATCCAGCTTGACCGCCGTGCGCGAGGCCGACGATGCCGAACGCGCCGCGATCCACAAGCTGATCGTGCCGCGCGTGGCCGTGACCTTCCGGCACGCCTCGCATGCCGTGGTGTTGAGCGGCGTCGTGCTGCTCGTCACCTCCGGCTACCTGCTCGACCGGCTAATGTTCACCTCCCCCGTCTACATCCCGCCGCTGCGCAACTGGCTGCTGTGGGGCGGCACCATCGCCGGCCTCGTCATGTGGGCCTTCGTGCACATTGAAGATCTGGCCGGCGATCCGGATCGTGCTCGGTGATGCGGCGGGCGATGCGGGGGCGAAGGCCGCGGCGCGCGATACGGTGCGCACCTATGCCCGCCTCAACCTCATCCTGGCGATCCCGGTCACCTTCGTGATGGTCGCCGCCGCCCACCTCTACTGACGTGCAGGTCGGCGGTCGAGGCCCGGTCGATCAAGCCGACGTGGTGCGGATTGTGGCCCGCGCGCATGAGCGCGACCGCTATCTCGCAGCCCTGTTGAGCCCAGCGAACACCCGCGCCGACCTGATCGCGCTCGCAGCGTTCGCTGGCGAGGTCGGCCGCATCGCGCTCTACGTCCGCGAGCCGATGATGGGCCGCATCCGCTTGCAGTGGTGGCGCGAGCGCCTCGAAAGCGGCACCAGCGGCGGCCATCCGGTGGCAGCAGCCGTGATCGCCGCCGCGAGCCGCCGTGACCTGCCTGCGGCCCGCCTCACCGGCCTCATCGCCGCGCATGAGGACGGGCTCGATGACCGCCCGTTTGCGGATGAAGCAGCGCTCCTCGCCCATGTCGACCGCATCGACGGCGCCTTGTTCGAATTGGCGGCGAAAATCTGCGGTATTGCGACGCCGTCCGGATTTATCCTGGACGCCGGCCGCGCCTACGGACTTGCCCGCATCGGCTTCGAGACACCGGCAGCGCTGGCCCACGGCCGCCTGCTGCTTCCCGGCCTCGCCGCCGGCTTGGCGGAACCGCCCTGGTTGCAGCAGATAGTCCCCGCCATTGTTGCCGTGAGCACTTCCGCTCGACAATATCTCCTGGCCTGCTCTGCAGCGCTCGGGCAACTGTCCCGTGGATCGCGCAGCCCGTTCCTGCCCCTTGCCCTCGTTGAGCCCTATTTGCACGCTCTTGAGCTGGCAACGTCGCGTCCGGCTGCAGCCATGGAGATTGCGCCGCTGCAGTGCGCATGGAGACTGTTGCGCTGCCGCTGGACGGGTAAGGTAGACTGATGTTCGTTTGGCAAACGGCGCAATCGATATACGAGGCCGGAAGTAATGACGACATTCACCATCGCCAGCCGACGCCTCGCGGCGCTTGTGATCGCGATGCTTGGCTGCCCGATCCTCGCTCCGACCGTCGCATCAGCGCAGCCGCAGATCGCCTGGCGCGTCGAGAACCCATTCCGTTTCTTCGATGATCCCGCCGACACCGAAATGCATCGGGCGACCTTCGCCGACCTCACCGACGAGGAACGCCGCCAGCCGATCCTGGCCGCCGAGCGGGCGCTGGCGCGCCGCCACACCGACGGCTGGGCCAGCACCGTGGTCGGCAAGACCTGCTGGGATGCCAAACGCAACCGCCACGTTTGCCCGGACGGCGGCGCTTACGTCAATCCGGCGAGCCACGCCGTCGTCGCCGAGATGCGCGGCATCGAGGATGCGTCCTCGGTCGAGTGCACCTGGCTCACATCGCCACGCACCAAGGGCGTTGCCCGCGGCAAAGCGATCACCAAGCTGTGCAGCGAGCCGCTGCGGTTCGACGTACCCTATCCTGCCGGCATGGGTCTGTCGGTCGAGGTCGGCGGCCAGGAAGTGGCCCGCGCCGACCTCAAGGTCGTCGACCTGCTTGTCGTCGGCATGGGCGACAGCTTCGGTTCCGGCGAGGGCAATCCCGATATCCCGGTGCGGTTCTCGCGTGAGCGCGCCGCCAACTACGGCGACGCCAAGAAGGATGTCTCGCTCTCCGGCTATCCCGCCCGCGTCGGCGACTGGAGCCAGATCGGCGACGCCAAGTTCATCGACGAGAACGCGCGCTGGATCGACCAGGCCTGCCATCGTTCGCTCTATTCGCACCAGCTGCGTGCGGCCCTTCAACTCGCCGTCGAGGACCCGCATCGTGCCGTGACCTATGTCGGTGCCGCCTGCTCCGGTGCCGAGGTCACCACCGGCCTGTTCCTGCGCTACAAGGGCAACGAGTGGGTACCGAATCCGCCGGAATATTCCCAGATCTCGGCGGTGGCCGAAGCCCAGTGCGGGCCGAAGGAAGCCCGTATGCAGGACTTGCCCGAGGCCTACCACATCAACGGCAAAATCCCGGAGCTGCAGGGCGGCCTGGTGCTGCGCAAGTGCGAGCCCGAGCATTCGCGCAAGATCGATCTCGTACTGCTGTCGATCGGCGGCAACGACGTGGGCTTTGCCCGCCTCGTCGCCAATGCCGATCCTTGCCGACCAGTCGACCCTGAAGATGCTCGGCGGCTGGTTCGGCCACGTGCACGGCGCCACCGAAGCGGCGCCGCAGCTCGCCCAGCTCGACGATCGCTACAAATCATTGAACCGCGCCATCCACAACATCCTGCATCTGCCGTGGGACGAGACCGACCGGGTGATCCTGACCGCCTATCCGGGCCTCGCCTTTCTCGACGACGGCCGCACCGTTTGCCCCGACGGCCGTGCCGGCCTCGATGTGGTGAGCGAGTTCGCGCTCAGCGCCAAGAAGGCGCGGGAGAGCAGCGACGTCGCCGAGAAGCTCAACACCATCATGAAGGCGAGTGCCAGGGCGCACGGCTGGACCTTCGCCGAAGCGCATCGCAAGGCGTTCCTCGGCCGCGGCATCTGCGCCGGATACAGCGACAATGCGCTGTCATCGGCCGATGACCTCAGATTGCCGCGCAAGGTCGCCGGCGGCGGCTGGGAGCCCTACAATCCGGCCGACTACCAGCCCTATGCGCCGCGCCAGCGCTGGTTCCGCACCCCCAACGACGCCTTCCTCACCGGCAATTTCCACGTCTCGGCATCGCTGATGCAGAAGGTCTTGAAGCTGCAGACCCTGTCGTGGTTCCAGCTGCTGCTGGCTGCGACCTATTCCGGCGCCTTCCACCCGACCGCCGAGGGTCACGCCGCGATCGCCGATGCCGTCGCCGACAAGGCCCGCGCCGTGCTGGCAAAGTATGGGCAGGCGAGCGGCGCGCGGGTGGATTGAAGCGCTATCGCCCATTGCCATTGCCCACGGCATCGAAGGCCGCGGCGAACTCGATCGCGCCGGGCTTCTGCAGGCCGTCCTCCATGCGCTTGCCCAGCTCGATCAGCAGCTCGGCGGCGGTGCGCTCGCGCACCACGGTGTTGCGCTCGTAGCCCTGCCGGCTGAAGAAATTGGTGGTCGGCACGCCTTGCCCGACGGGGGTCAGCATCTCGAGCCCGGTGCGCGGTCCGGCGAGGTTCATCAGCTCGATTTCGGGACCGCTGAGCACGGTCCGCCCGGCCTCGGCCGCCGCCGTCTCCTTCAAGCCTTTGAGCTTGATCACCTGCAGCCACGGGCCGATGTCGGCGTCGAGGTTGAGGGCATGGATCGCGAGCCCCTTCTGCGTCGCGCCGAAGCGGACGTGATCGCTCCACTCGTTGGGCACGCCGCGGGCGTCCTTCAGCATCGCCCGCACGATCGCAGCCTTGGCGCGCAATGAGTCCGGCCGCCACGGCGGGCTGCCCTTTTCGGTCGCAGCCATGGTCTCGAGCCGGCGGATGAAGCCCTCGCCGTGCTTGACGAGCTCGCTCACCGAATTGGCATGCAGCAGCTGCGCATAGCCCAGCGCCGAGGAGATCGCCTTGCCGGTGCGCTTTTGCGGATGGATGCCGGCCTGCATGTCGTAGGTGCCCATGCCGCCGGTCTCGAGCGCGTAGACCTTGACCACCTGATCCTTGGTCAGCCCGATGGCGAGGGCTTCGGCCGCATAGCGACGCTTGAAGTCCTCCTCGGTCGTCACCTCCGGCATGAAGTTGTAGACATCGCGCGCCGCCTGCAGGAAGTCGCCGAGCATCGGCAGCAGCCTCTCCGGCGGCGGTGTGTCGTCGGCCAGGATCTTGGCGATCGCGTCGGGCAATGCCGGGCCGGTGTATTTCGGCGGCTGGGTCAGGACGTAGTCGCGAACGGTGTAGGGCTGACCGGCGGCGCGCTTGCGCTTGCGCTCGTCGCGCTTGCCGTTGACGGCCGCCCAGTAGGCGTCGTACTCGGCCTCGAACGCCGATCGCGCCGCCTTCCAGGCATCGTAGATGCGGCGCTGCTCCGCCGACAGTTGCGACAATTTGGTGGGCGTCGTCTCCTGGGCGAGCGCGTTGCGCGCCAACGGCGAGCCCGCCAGCAATGCCGCTGCGGTCGCCAGCACAGCGAGCGCGAGCATCACCCCTCGCGAACGCCAAACGCACGAACTGCCACGCATCGAACGAGCCTCGAACGTCACCAGATGAGCCCTGAATAAGCCTCGATGAAGGTTAAGGCATGATTGAGGCTAACCGCTCGGGCCTGGACGACGTCGAGCCGCTGCCGCACCATCTTGACCGATGAAACGCACCCGCAAAGATGCCCGCCCGGGTCACCCCGCCCCGGTCCACAAGCTGCACATCCGCCTCGATTTCGGCGGCCGGGTGGCGCTCGGCCCCGGCAAGGTCAGGCTGATGGAGCTGATCGCCGAGAACGGCTCGATAACGGCGGCCGGCCGCGCCATGGACATGTCGTACCGCCGCGCCTGGCTGCTCGCCGACGAGATCAACGCCGCCTTCGCCGAACCGCTGATCGTCAAGCAGGCCGGCGGCCTGGGCGGCGGCGGCGCCACGCTGTCCGACCGCGGCCGCGACATCATCGCGCGCTATCGCCGCATCGAAGCGACGACGCTTACGGTCAACGCCGCCGACATCGCCGCGGTCAAAAAGGCGTTGCGGCGACCGGTACGCTGACGGCCCGCATGCATTCTCATTCGTCGGCCTGGTCGACGACCTGTCCGCGGCTGACGCTGCGGCGCTCGATCGCCACCGACTTGATCAGCGCGTAGACGGCGAGCCCGTGCTTCAGCCCGAGCCGGTCGGCGGAGGCCCGCGTGACGCGCGCCACCAGCGCCTCGCCATTGCAGTCGAGACGAACCTCGACCACCGCCCCCGGCTCGGCGCCGATCTCGGTCACCACCGCCGGCAGAACATTGAGGGCGCTGATGTCGTCGGGCTTCGACAGGCTCAGCATCACATCGCGTGAGCGCACCCTGAGCCGCAACCGGGTGCCGGCGGCTGCGTCGACCAGCGGCACCTGCCAAGTGCCGGCCGCCGAGCGCAGCGTCGTCAGCTCGTAGCGCTCGTCGTGCGACCTCGACCGTCGCCTCGATGACGGCACCGGCCTCGGACCTGCCCAGCATCGGAAACAGGTCGAGGCGCGGCAGCAGTTCCGCCGGCGTTCCGGTGGCGGCGACCCGGCCATCCGAGACCAGCACGATCGAGGTCGCCAGCCGCGCCACCTCCGGCACCGAGTGGCTGACGTAGAGGATCGGCACGCCGACCTCGTCGCGCAGGCGTTCGAGGTAGGGCACGATCTCCTGCTTGCGGGCGTCGTCGAGGCTGGCGAGCGGCTCGTCCATCAGCAGCAGCCGCGGCGCCGCCAGCAAGGCCCGGCCGATCGCGACGCGGCTTTTCTCGCCGCCCGAAAGGCGGGCCGGCGCGCGTTCGAGCAGGTGGCCGATGCCGAGCATGTCGACGACGCGGGCGACCTCGGCGCCGTCGCGCCCGAGGCCGGCAAACCAGCGGCCGTAGGTGAGGTTCTGCGCGACGGTGAGATGCGGGAACAGCCGGCCATCCTGGAACACGTAGCCGATGTGGCGGCGATGCGGCGGCACGAGCAGATCGCCGCGCAGTGTCGAAGACCGCCTCGCCGGCGATCACCACGCGGCCCTCGGCCGGCCGGATCAGCCCGGCGATGACATTGACGATCGAGGTCTTGCCGGAGCCCGAGCGGCCGAGCAGGGCAACGAGGCCGCGCTCGGCCCGGAACCGGACATCGAGAGAGAGCGCACCGAGCTGGTGACGGATGTCGACCTCGAGCGTCATTCGATCTCGATCCTGCGACCGGCCCGCCGCGCCAGCATTTCAGACGCGATCAGCGCGACGAATGAGAGAGCGACCGAGACCGCGATCAGCCGCAGCGCGCCGGCGTCGCCGCCCGGCACCTGCGTCAGGGTGTAGATCGCCGACGGCAGCGTCTGGGTTTCGCCCGGGATGTTCGAGACGAAGGTGATGGTGGCGCCGAACTCGCCCATCGCCTTGGCGAAGGCGAGCACGATGCCGGCGAGCACGCCCGGCAGCATCAACGGCAGCGTCACGGTGGCGAACACCCAGGCCGGGCTGGCGCCGAGCGTGCTCGCAGCTGCTTCGAGGCCGCGGTCGACGTTCTCGAGCGACAGGCGGATCGCGCGCACCATCAGCGGAAAGCCCATCACTGCCGCCGCCAGCGCCGCGCCGGTCCAGCGGAACGACAGCACGATACCGAACAGATCGGCAAGCATTCGACCCAGCGGACCCTGGCGGCCGAACAGCAACAGCAGGACGTAGCCGGTGACCACCGGCGGCAGGATCAGCGGCAGGTGCACCAGGCCGTTGACGATCGTCTTGCCCCAGAACTGGCGGCGGGCGAGCAGCCAGGCGACGGCGATGCCGAACGGCAGGCTCGCGACGCTGGCGACGCCGGCGACCCACAGACTGAGCCGCACCGCCGTCCATTCCTCCGGGCTCAAGCCCCATCCCGACATCGCTCCGTACTCCTACGTCAGGACGTCGAAGCCGTGCGCGCGGAAGATCGCGGCGGCGGCGGGCGATTTCAGGTAGCTAAGGCAGGCGCCGGCATGCGGGTGCGGCGTGCGGGTGAATGCCGCCGGGAAGATGATCGGCGGATGACTGTCGGACGGAAATGTCGCGACCACCTCGACGCGCGGTTCGCTCATGGCGTCGCTGCGATAGACGATGCCGAGCGGCGCCTCGCCGCGGGCGACGAGGATCAGCGCCGCGCGCACGTTTTCGGCCGGGGCCAAGCGGTCCTTCACTGTGTCCCAAATGCCCAGCCGTTCGAGCGCCGCCTTGCCGTACTTGCCGGCCGGGACCGATGCGACATCGGCGATGGCGAGGCGGCCGCCGCCGAGTTCGGCCGCCAGCGTCGAGCCTGGCGCCAGCGCGATCGGCCTCGCCCTGCCTTTCGGCGCGACCACGACCAGGGCGTTGCCGAGCAGGTTCACCCGGCTCGCGGCATCGATGGCGCCGTTGGCGGCGGCGTAGTCCATCCATTCGAGGTCGGCTGATATGAAGAGGTGTGCCGGCGCCTGATGCGTCAGCTGCCGCGCCAGCGCCGAGCTCGCGGCATACGACGCGATTGCGGTATGGCCGGTCTGCCGTTGCCAGTCGGCCATCGCAGAATCGAGCGCGGTCTTGAGGCTGGCGGCGGCGAAGATGACGACGGGCGGGTTCGCGGCCGCAGCCTGAGTGACACTCGCCAGCCACACCGCACCCAGGCCGCCGATCAGATGCCGGCGGCCGAGGGCCAAGTCATGTCGGTACGCACGCGCTGCCGTCATATCTCGTCGTATATAGCGATATCGGCAGCTCGCCAACGGCGGATGCGATCAGCGCCGTCCTTCACGGCAGCGCGCTTGTCCCCTCTCCCCGTCCCCTTACGGGGAGAGGGTTAGGGTGAGGGGCGGCACCGCGAAGACTTGCTCAACAGCGGGCCGGGCAAGATGCCTGTGGAGCGAAGAAAAAAGGGCGTCCGAACAAGCAGCCGCCCCTCACCCTCGGCCGGCGAAACCGCCGGCCTCTGCCCTCTCCCCCGAAGGGGCGGGGGAGAGGGGAAGGCCCGCTTGTCCCCTCTCCCTGCGCGCTGCACTTGCGCGGGGAGAGGGTTAGGGTGAGGGGCGGCACCGCGAAGACTTGATCGACAGCAGGCCGGGCAAGATGCCTGTGGAGCGAAGAAAAAGGGCGTCTGAACAAGCAGCCGCCCCTCACCCTCGGCCGGCGAAACCGCCGGCCTCTGCCCTCTCCCCCGAAGGGGCGGGGAGAGGGGAAGGCCCGCTTGTCCCCTCTCCCTGCGCGCTGCACTTGCGCGGGGAGAGGGAAGAGGACCGCCCGCCAGGGTGGTCCGAGGGTGAGGGGCGGCTGCGGGTTCGGCGCCTGTTGCCGCCCCTCACCCTAACCCTCTCCCCGTACGCGCCGAGAGGCGCTACGGGGCGAGGGGACACAAAAAAAGAGCCGCCCGAAGGCGGCTCTTTCCTTTAATCCTGATCAGGTCAGATCATCAGAACCGGATGATCGCACCCATCATGACAGCGTCGAAGTCCTTGATGTTGGCCGAGGTCGCACCTACAGAAGTGCCATCGCCGCTGGTCTTCACGTCCGGGCTGAAGTGGCGGTAGGCGAGGTACAGATCCATGGCAGCAGCCGAGATCTCTTGGTTGATGCCAATACCCCAGAGGTCGACGTTCGCCGAAGACAGGCAACCTTGACCACCGTTGATGCCGGTGCTCAAGCCGGTCGTGGCGCTAACCGCACCGCTCGGGCCCCATGCGCCGCAGCTGCTGCCGCCGCTACCACCGGTCAGCGACACTAGCACCAAGGCCGGCGCCGACTTCATGACGGGCATACTCACCGTACAGCGTGGTCTTGCCGATCCCGAACCAGTTCTGCTCGATACCGCCGTAGACGGTCCAGTAGGTGTCCTCGTCCTTCACGTTCGCGCCGCCGTACAATGCCTTGCGGTTGTTGTCGGTAGTAACGCGCATAGGCGCCGCTCAGGAACAGGCCGGTCGGCACGTGCATGATGCTGGCCGAGCCGCTGATCACGTGGCAATCGACAGCGCTCTTGCTCGTATCAAGTGAAGCAAGATCGGCGCACTGGCTGCCGTCAGAACCGGACTTGCCAACGCTGTCGTTCTGCTGCTTGTAGCCGATGCCGGCGGCAAGGCGGAAGCCGGAGAACTCGCCAGCGTAGCGCAGGCCGGCATCCCACATGTCGTCTTCACCCCAGGCGGCCGAAACCGTGAACCCAGCAAACGTCGGCGACACGTACTTGACGGAGGCATTGCGATCGCCGTCGATGTTCCACGCGCCGGCGAAGCTCGGCGTGATGTTGTTCCACGTCCGATCACTGCGGCGACCATCGGCATTGCGCAGGTTAAACGCGCCCATCCAGGCGTCACCCGACCCAGCCGTGTTCAAGTTGGCAAGGTTGATCTCGGTGATGCCGTCGGTGGCAGTACCGGTCTTGCCGACCCAGACGCGACCGAGCTGCTTGTTGTCGAGCCACCAGGCGCTGTGGCGGATGTCGAGCGGACGCGTGGCATCGTTGCCGGCGCCAGTCCAAGATTGGTTACGGCTGCCCGAACCGGCATAACGAACGCCGATCTCAAGCAGGTAGCCAGCCGACCAGTCGTGGTTGATCTTGGCGTCGCCGACGAAGCGGAAGCGCGACCGGCTGTTGTTGTTCGACACGACGTAGGCGTTCGACTCGGAGCCGTCATCCCAGAAGATGAGAGCTTCGTTGATCTGACCCGAAACCGTGAGCTTGACCTTGCGGTTGCCCTTGCGAGCCGTCGTCGCCTCGAGTTCCGCAACGCGCTCCTCGAGATCGGCGCAGCAGTTGCCGCCGAGATCGGCAGCTTGGGCGGCCATGCCACCCGCCAAAACACCGGCCGCAGCGACAAGCGCGAAGCGGCTAGCTGACTTGAACAGTCCCCCGTTCATACGAACATCTCCGTTGGACTAACACTACTGGGTACGCAACCACCATAGTTGGTACGCCGCTATAGTACGTTGTCGCCTGACCGTCTTGCTCGTGGACTTATTACGTCCCATCGCCCCTAACGACCTTGGCTGCCCCAGACCTAACCCAACCTTTAACGAGAGGTAAACAGGCAATAGGCCATGTGTGGGCTTTTGGTGGTTCACTCGTGGCAGATCTGCAACGATTTCGATTCGAGGCAAAAACGACCAAATGAGCACCTCTGAGCGATTTCAACGCGTTATGAGCATAATCGATTCGACTTCCGCCAGCCTGCAAAGCCCAAAGAATTCGCTTGCGAATCAAACTACTGCGCCACACCTGCCGGTGCCGATCGACAGATTTCCGGCAGCCAGCCGGGTGGGCCAGCGCTCACAACCAGCGCGCAGAACGACAAATCATGACATATTTCGAAATGTTAGTTGTAGAGGGTGGATGTTGGAGTGACATCCATCCCCTCTCCCCGTAGCGCCTTTTGCGCGTACGGGGAGAGGGTTAGGGTGAGGGGCGGCTGCGCGGAGACTCGTTCAAGAGCGGGCTGGGCAAGATGCATGTGGGACGACGAAAAGAACGCCGCGGCAAGTGGCCGCCCCTCACCCTCGGCCGCCGAAAACGCCGGCCTCTGCCCTCTCCCCCGAAGCGGCGGGGGAGAGGGGAACTTTCCCCCTCTCCCCGTAGCGCCGTTGGCGCGTACGGGGAGAGGGCCCGGCGCGTAGGCGCCAAAACAACAATGCGTGAGGGGCGGCAACGCGAAGACTTGATCGAGAGCGGGCTGGGCTAGATGCATGTGGGACGACGAAAAATAGCGCCGGCGCAAGCGGCCGCCCCTCACCCTCGGCCGCCGAAAACGCCGGCCTCTGCCCTCTCCCCCGAAGCGGCGGGGGAGAGGGGAAAAACCGCCGAACCTTCTCAACCGAGCACCACGCCATGACAGCATTCGATATCATCGTTGCCGGCACCGGCCCGGCCGGACGCGCGGCGGCAGCCGCACTCGCCCGCGGCGGCGCCCGCATCGCCCTCGTCGGCCCGGCGCCGTCGCCGGCTGCGCCGCCCGACACCCGCACCGCCGCCCTGTTCACGGGGTCGATGGCGCTGCTGCGCAACCTCGGCGCCATGCCGATGCTCGCCGGTGCGATCACCCCGCTCGAAGGCATCCGCATCGTCGACGACGGCGACGGCCTGTTGCGCGCGCCCGAGGTCACGTTCACCGCGGCCGAGATCGGACTTGCCGACTTCGGCGCCAACGTGCCGCAGATGCCGCTGGCCGATGCCCTGGCTGCGGTCGTTCGCGATTTGCCGAACATAACAGGCATTTGCGCGCAGATTACCGGCATCGATAGGGCGCCGGCGACAGCCATCGTGACGCTCGACGACGGCCGTCGTCTCGAGGCGCCGCTGGTGGTGGCGGCGGATGGCCGCAACTCGATCTGCCGGCAGGCGGCCGGCATCGCCGTCGACACCTGGGACTACCCGCAGATCGCCATTGCCGCCCAGTTCAGCCACTCCCGCGGTCATCGCGGCATTTCGACCGAATTCCACCGCCCGGCCGGCCCCTGCACGGTGGTGCCGATGCCGGGGTTGCGCTCGAGCCTGGTCTGGGTCGAGCGGCCGGCCATCGCCCAGCGCCTGGCCAAGCTCGATGATACGGCATTTGCGCAGGGCGCTCGAGCAGCGGTTGCACGGCGTGCTCGGGTCGATCAGCGAAATCGGCCCGCGCCGCCTGTTCCCGCTGTCCTGCCTGCAGTCGCATGTGCTCGGCGCCAATCGTGTCGCCCTCGTCGGCGATGCCGGCCACGTCATGCCGCCGATCGGCGCGCAAGGCCTCAATCTCGGCTTGCGCGACGCAGCAGCGCTGGCCGATCTCGTGGCGCAGGCGCGGCAAGACGGCGACGATATCGGCAGCGACGACCTGTTGTCGCGGTATTCCGCCGCACGTCACTTCGACATCAAGCTGCGCTCGACCGCCGTCGACCTGCTCAATCGCTCGCTGCTCGTCGAACTGCTGCCGGCCGACCTCGTCCGCGGCCTCGGCCTGCATGCGATTGCCGCGATCGGCGCCCTCAAGCGCCAGGTCATGCGGGCCGGCTTCGAGCCGGTCGGCGAGCTGCCGAGCCTGATGCGCGCTTGACGGGCCGCAGCGACTGTTGTCTTGAGGGTCATCCCCTCTCCCCGTCCACTTACGGGGAGAGGGTTAGGGTGAGGGGCGGCAACAGGCTCGGTGCCAGCGGCCGCCCCTCACCCTCGGCCAACCCAAGCGGGCCGGCCTCTGCCCTCTCCCCGTCAAGACGGGGAGAGGGAAGAAGCACGTCGTTCCCTTGCCGATCGAAACACAGCTGCAATGGCCGCCCCTACCAGTTTCCTTCGGGACCTGCAGTTCCGCCTCGAATATGCGCTGCTGCGGGCGGTGGTCGCGGTGGTGCGGGTGGTGCCGCTCGATGCGGCGAGCGCGATTTCCGGCCGCGTCTGGCGGTTCCTGGCGCCCAAGCTGTCGCCCAAACGGCACGCCCGCGCGCTCGACAACCTCGCCATCGCCTTCCCGCAGATGCCGCTCGCCGAGCGCAAGCGAATTGCCCGCGCCCATTGGTACAACCTCGGCCGGGTGATGGCCGAGACCATGCAGCTCGACCGCATCCTGCGCGATCGCGCCCGCATCGAGATCGCCAATCTGCCGGTGTTCGCGCGCTATCGCGACAAGCTCGGGCCGATCGTCGGCGTCTCGCTGCACATGGGCAATTGGGAGCTGGCGATCTGGCCGCTGACGGTTGCCGGCGCCGCCCCGGCCGCCGTCTACCGCTCGGTCAACAACCCCTATGTCGACCAGTACCTGCGCGACCAGCGCCGCGACCTCTATCCCGGCGGCCTGCTCGGCCGCGGCAAGGTCGAGGGCGATCACGGCGAGGGCCAGAAGACGGCGCGCTTCATCATGGACTACGTCCGCCGTGGCGGCCGGCTCGGCCTCGTCTCCGATCTCTACGATCGGACCGGCATCCCGGTGCCGTTTTTCGGCAAGGAGGCGCGCACCGTGGCGATGCCGGCGATGATCGCCCGCCGGGTCGGCGCCCGGGTCTGGATGGCGCGTTGCGTGCGCGTCGGTGACGCGGTGCGGTTCCGCATCGAGCTCATCGAACTCAGGGTGCCGAGGACCGCCAACCAGGGCGAGGACATCAAGTGGGCGACGGCCGCCATGCAGCGCCAGTTCGAGGCGTGGGTGCGGCAGCACCCGGAGCAGTGGATGTGGAGCAACCGGCGCTGGAGCTGAGTTCGTGAGTGGCGAGTGGTGAGTGGTGAGTGGTCAGTCGCGCCTACAATTGCCATCACCGCGCCATCAGCTATGAAACCACACTCC
This sequence comes from uncultured Alphaproteobacteria bacterium, assembly GCA_963741505.1. GTDB lineage: Bacteria > Pseudomonadota > Alphaproteobacteria > Rhizobiales > Hyphomicrobiaceae > JAKFWF01. The sequence goes on from CAVUIJ010000029.1 coordinate 63,686, forward strand.
CCCACCACTCACCACTCACCACTCACCACTCACCACTCACGACCGGAACCAACCAATGCCAGCCACCCGCACGCCAGCCAAGTTCTTCCAGCCTCTCGCCATCGGCGCGCCGGAACCCTATCGCACGAACCCGGTCAGGCTCGAGCGGATGATCCATTTCATCCCCCCGCACAACGCCAAGATTACTTCCAAGATCAACGAGTTGAAGGCACAGGTCGATGTTGTCCTCGGAAACCTCGAGGATGCCATCCCGGCCGACCAGAAGGCGGCCGCCCGCGCCGGATTCGTCGCCATGGCCAAGGCCACCGACTTCGGTGCAACCGGTCTGTGGACCCGCGTCAACTGCCTCAACTCGCCGTGGTTCCTCGACGACATCTTCGACATCGTCGGCGCCGTCGGCGACAAGCTCGATGTCGTCATGCTGCCGAAAGTCGAGGGCCCGTGGGACATCCACTACCTCGACCAGCTGCTGGCCCAGCTCGAGGCGCGGCACGCCATCAAGCGGCCGATCCAGATCCACGCCATCTTGGAGACCGCCGAGGGGGTGTCGAACATCGACGAGATCGCCGGCGCCAGTCCACGCCTGCATGGCATGAGCCTCGGGCCGGCCGATCTCGCAGCCTCGCGCGGCATGAAGACCACCCGCGTCGGCGGCGGCCACCCCTCCTATGGCGTGCTGTCTGATCCCACCCCCGGCGCCGAGCGCAAGTTCTACCAGCAGGACCTGTGGCACTACACGTTCGCGCGCATGGTCGATGCCTGCCAGCGCTGCGGCATCAAGGCGTTCTACGGCCCGTTCGGTGATTTTTCGGACCCCGCCGCCTGCGAGGCCCAGTTCCGCAATGCCTTCCTGATGGGTTGCGTCGGCGCCTGGTCGCTGCATCCCTCCCAGGTCGACATCGCCAAGCGCGTGTTCAGCCCCGACGAGGGCGAAGTGGCGTTCGCCAAGAAGATCCTCGCCGCCATGCCCGACGGCACCGGCGCCGTCATGATCGACGGCAAGATGCAGGACGACGCCACCTGGAAGCAGGCCAAGGTGATCGTCGATCTGGCGCGCCTCGTCGCCGCCAGTGACCCGGCCGCCGCCGCCCGCTATGGACTATGAGTTCTGTCCTGCCGTATCAGCTGGGATTTTCGCCACAGTGGGACCAGTCGGCCAGATGATTTCCAAGCCTGCATCATCCCGCGTGCGCACCGCAATATATGCCGTTGGCCACGTCGTGCGGCACCGGTTCTTTCCGTTCCGCGGCGTCATCTTCGACATCGATCCGGTATTCAACAATACCGAGGAGTGGTGGCTCTCGATCCCCGTCGAAATGCGGCCGCGCAAGGATCAGCCATTTTATCATCTGTTGGCCGAGAATGCCGAGACGACCTACGTCGCCTACGTCTCGGAGCAGAACCTGTTACCCGATGAAACCGGCACACCGGTCAAACATCCCCGTGTCAACGAGCTGTTCGCCCGCGACGTCGACGGCACCTATCGAGCATTGTTCCTGCAGTCGCACTGAGCCCGGCAGCGCCCACGAAAAACCCGCCCGGCAGAGCCGGACGGGTATGACTGCTTCGGCTATCGCCGCTCGATTACGGCTTCTTGGCCGCCGCCGGCGCGGCAGGGGCCGGAGCATTTTCCGGCTTCGGCGCCAGGCGCTCCTGCGACTTCTGGAACTCGACCGCCTTCTGGTAGGCCTCCTCCTGGCGCGCCCGCAGCTCCTGGAAGAAGCGCGACCGCTCCTTGCTGTAGGCGGTATTGTCAGCCGGGGCACCGGCCTGGGCCGCGGCAAAGCCGTCGAGCGGGATCGAAAACGGTACCGGCTGGGCGGCGCCGTTCATGGCGAGCACGACGAGACCGCCACCGGTCTTCAGGCTGTCGATGAGTTCCTTGCTCGCCTCGATTTCGGCGGTGCAGCCCGACGGGTGGCACAGCGTGTACTTGAGATCGACCGGCTTCAGCGTCTTGTCGTCGATCTTCTCGTTCTTCTGCGCCTTGGCCCAGGTGTCCTTGTCGTAGACGGCGGCACGCAAGCCCGGCGGGATGGCGACGCCGATCGCCAGCGGCACCATCACCATCATATGCTGCTTGTCCGAGCCTTCGACCTGACGCAGCGCCGCCGACACGATCACCATGCCGGAATTGCCGTCGAGGCGCTCGTGATGGGTGAGGCAGATGTTCTTTTCCTGCGCCGTCACCTTGCCGTCCTTGTCCGGCACCGGCACCTTGGCCTTTTCGCACAGTTTGACCCAGAAGGTCTGCGGCTGGGCGGCGGCTGCGGCAGCAGGCGCTGGGGCAGCAGCCGGCGCGGCTGGAGCCGCCTTCGGTGCGGTCTTGGTCTGCGCCGTCGCAGCGGTTGCCACTAGTCCAAGGGCCACGAGCCCCGATGCCAGCGCAATCGCCGCCTTGGCCGTGCGACCCGCAACGCGCACGTTCGTTTGAATACGATAGTTCATCGTGAGATTTGACCTTCTAGCTTGATCGCGAGACGCGCTCGCCCCGCCCCTGAAACCCGTAACCACAATGTACCGATCAATTGTCTCGCCGGGCGCTGGCTTTCGTGGCGCCGTCGGGTCATCGATGCAGCGGGCAGTAAAGGCCGGATTGCGGCAATCCCGTGACCGAGTTTCCATTGCCGCTCGATATGCTTGTGCATGATGATCCGCACGTGGCAAAGGGGCAACTGCCGGCGTCCACAATAAAGCCGCGCCGGCCAGGTCGTGATTTCGCCGCGGCAAAGCAGCCCCGGCCACTCGTTGAGGTTCGACAAAACATGCGCCTGGGCGCGATCGCATCGGCTCTAGTCCTGTCGCTGCTGTGGCCAAGCGGCGGCCGCGCCGAACCGGTGCACGGCATTGCCATGCATGGCGATCCGGCGCTTGGCGCCGATTTCCCGTTCTTTCCGCATGTGAACCCGAAGGCGGCGAAGGGTGGCCGCTTGAACCTCGGCGTGCAAGGTACCTTCGACAGTCTCAATCCCTACATCATCAAGGGCACGCCGGCGAACGGCCTGCGCGAATACGTCTACGAAAGCCTGATGGCGCGATCGCCCGACGAGCCGTTCAGCCTCTATGGCCTGATCGCCGCACGCGTCGAGGTGCCGCAGGACCGCGGCAGCGTCACCTTCCACCTTCGCCCCGAAGCGCGCTTCTCCGACGGCCAGCCGATCACCGCCGACGACGTGCTGTTCTCGCATGCGATGCTGAAGGAAAAGGGCTTTCCCTATCACCGCGGCTACTACAAGAAAGTGGTCGAGGCGACGGCGATCGACCGGCATACGGTGCGCTTCGTGTTCGATACCACCGGTGACCGCGAGCTGCCGCTGATCATGGGGCTGATGCCGGTGCTGCCGCGCCACCGTTTCACAGCCGAAACATTCGAGCGCACCACCCTCGAACCGCCGATCGGCAGCGGTCCCTATGTCGTAGCCAATGTCGATGCCGGCCGCTCGATTCTCTATCGACGCAACCCGGACCACTGGGCGAATGACCTGAACGTGGTCAAGGGGCGCTTCAATTTCGACGAGGTGCGCTACGAGTACTATCGCGACGGCAATTCGTTGTTCGAGGCCTTCAAGGCCGGCAACATCGACGCCCGGGCCGAGGACGATCCCGGCCGATGGGCGCAAGGCTATCGCATTGCCGCGGTCGACGATGGCCGCATCGTGATGCGCGAATTCCAGATCGGCCTGCCGGCCGGCATGTCGGCACTGGTGTTCAATACCCGCAAGCCGGTGTTCGCCGACGTGCGGGTGCGCCGCGCGCTGCTCCTGGCGTTCGACTTTTCCTGGGTCAACCGAAACCTCTACCATTCGCTCTACAGTCGCACCCAGAGCCTGTTCCAGCGCTCGCATCTGGCCTCGACCGGCCGCCCGGCAGACGCCACCGAGCGGGCGTTGCTGGCGCCCTTCCCCGGTGCCGTACCGGAAGACATCCTCGAGGGCCGCTACCATGTTCCCGATAGCCGCGACGGCAACAACCGCGACAACCTCAAGCGCGCCTCCAAGCTGCTGCGCGAGGCCGGCTACGTGCTCGACGGCGATGTCCTCATCGATACCAAGTCCCGCCAGCCGCTGCGGTTCGAATTCCTCGCCCGGACGCGGGCGCAGGAGCGCCTGTTGTTGACCTTCAAGGAGCCGCTGCAGCAACTGGGCGTCGTGGTCTCGATCCGCCAGGTCGACGACGCGCAATACTGGTCGCGGCTGAAAGCCTTCGACTTTGACATGATCCAATGGCACTGGGGGGCATCGCTGTCGCCCGGCAACGAGCAATCAAACCGCTGGAGCCAGGCCGCGGCCGACACCCAAGGTTCGCTCAACTTAGCCGGCGCGAAAAGTCCCGCCGCCGATGCCATGATCGAGGCCATGCTCAAAGCCGCCACCAACGAGGAGTTCACCTCTGCGGTGCGCGCGCTGGACCGCGTCATCCTGGCGGGCGACTATATGATCCCGCTGTTCCACCTCCAGGGGCAATGGATCGCCCATTGGCGGCATGTGCGGGCGCCCGAGCGCACAGCGCTGTTCGGTGCCGATTTCGACACCTGGTGGATGGAGGGTCAGAAGTGAAGCCGGTGATCGGTTATCAAGGCGAGTTGCCGCCGGCAGACTTCAACATCGCCCGCTATTGCATTGGCGGATCGGCGGCGCACACGCCGGACAAGGCGGCCTTGCTCGTCGTCGCCGATGCCCGCCGCGCGCCGTCGGAGGTATGGAACTATGCGCAGCTCGAGTCGGCGGTGCTGAACGTCGCCGGCGCGCTATCGCGGCTGGGCTTGGCGCCGGGCGCGCGCATCCTGCTCCGGCTCGACAATACCAGTGCCTACGCCTTGATGTTCTTCGGCGCGACTGCGGCCGGCTTCGTGCCGATCCCGGCCTCGACCCAGCTCACCGAGGCCGAGGTCGAGTTCCTGCTCGACAACAGCGGCGCCGAAGCCGTGTGCGTCGCCGACGACCTGCCGGTGCATCATGTTCCGGCGGGCGTCAGGGTGATCGGCGAAACCGAAGTCGCGGCGATGATCGCCGACGGCCCGCGCGGCAATTATGCGGCGACGACCGCCGATCAGCCCGCCTACCTGATCTACACCTCCGGCACCACCTCGCGGCCAAAGGGCGTGCTGCACGCCCATCGCGCCGCCTGGGGCCGCCGGCCGATGTACCAAGGCTGGTATGGTATCGAACCGAGCGACCGGATGCTGCATGCCGGTGCCTTCAATTGGACCTATACCCTCGGCGTCGGCCTCACCGACACCTGGGCCAACGGCGCCACCACCATCATCTATACCGGCGCCAAGGATCCGGCGCTGTGGCCGCAGCTGATCGCAGCCCACGGCGCGACGATGTTCGCGGCCGTTCCCGGCCTCTACCGTCAGATCATGAAATACGGCGATGCCCGGCGCGAGACGCTGGGCCGGCTCAGGCACGGCCTGGTCGCCGGCGAGGCACCGCCAGCGGGCTTCTTCGAGGAGTGGACCGAGCGCACCGGCCTCGAGCTCTACGAATCGATCGGCATGAGCGAGATGTCGACCTTCATCTCGACGAGCCCGACCGTGCCGCGTCGCCCCGGTGCCATCGGTCGGCCGCAGCCGGGCCGCTCGGTCGTCATTCTCGACGCCGAAAGCGGCGCCACGCCGCAGCCGGCAGGCGCCCAGGGCCTGCTGGCGGTGCACCGCACCGATCCCGGCCTGATGCTCGGCTACTGGAACCGCCCCGAAGAGGAAGCCGAGGTGCTGCGCGGCGACTGGTTCGTCGGCGGCGATATCGCCAGCATGGATGCCGACGGCTACGTCAGTCATCACGGCCGCGCCAACGACATCATGAAGGCCGGCGGCTATCGCGTCTCGCCGCAGGAGGTGGAGGCGGTGCTCGCCGAGCACCCGAGCGTCGCCGAGGTCGCCTGCACCGAGGTCAGGGTGCGCGCCGACGTCTCGATCATCGCCGCCTTCGTGGTGGCAAAGCCCGGCGCTGCCCACGATGCCGACGCGATCAAGGCGCTCGCGGTCGAGCGGCTTGCCGCCTACAAGCGGCCGCGCGAAGTCGTGTTCGTCGACCAGCTGCCGCGCACCGCCAACGGCAAGCTGAAGCGGGCGGCGCTGGCGCTGCCGCCCGATCACGGCCGGTCGCGCACGTAACGCTCGATGCCGGCGACGGCTGCGACGAGGGTGTAGCTGATGATCATCAGCAGGAACCAGGCGCCGAGCTTGCCCGTCGACACCATGTGCCAGGCCGCCTTCTGGCTGGGATAGACCCAGGCGGCGGTGAAGGTGCCGATGTTTTCGGCGAACCAGATGAACAGCGCGACGAGCCCGAAGCCCAACAGCAAGGGCATGCGCCGGTGCACGCGCCACACCTTGAAGTGCACCCAGGTCCGCACGAACAGCACGGCCGTCGCCGCAAACAGCAGCGACCGGGCGTCCCACACGTAATGATGCGCGAAGAAATTGAAGTAGATGGCGAGCGCCAGCAATGCCACCGCCGGCAGCGGCGGATGACGGGTGAAGCGGAAATCGAACAGCCGCCAGACGCGGGCGATGTAGGAGCCGATCGCGGCATACATGAAGCCGGTAAACAGCGGCACCCCGGCAATGCGCAGCATCGACGCCTCGGGGTAGACCCACGACCCGACCGAAGTCTTGAAGACCTCCATCGCAGTGCCGACGGCGTGGAACAGCAGGATCACCGCCGCTTCTTCCCTGGTCTCGAGCTTGAACCGCAGCATCGCCGCCTGGATCGCAATCGCCGCGATAGTGAGAAAATCATAGCGCGCGAGCGCCGCCCCTTTCGGGTAGAACAAGTGCGTTCCGATCAGCAGCGCCAGCATGATCGCGCCGAACAGGCAGGCCCACGCCTGCTTGACGCCGAAGCGGACGAACTCGTAGGCGAAACGCGTGCTCGGCACGTTGCGACGCCCAAGCTCCGAGCCGGGCATCGAGTACTATGCCACGCGCACAGCGGCGCCCAGCGGGTGGCGGCCGAAGCCGGTGGTGGCCGGTTGAGATCATCGCGCAACTGCGCCACCCGCATCAGATTCGAGATGGCGACACCGAATGCGACCAGCGCGGCAGATCTAAGGCCAAACGCGCCTTATGCCGGCGCTTCTATTCGCTCGACCTCGTCGCCCGGCACCAGGGCGAACCGCTGCTGCCGCCAGTCTTCCTTGGCGGCGGCGATGCGGTCCATGGACGACGACACGAAGTTCCACCAGATGTGACGCGGGCCGTCCATCGGCTCGCCGCCAAGCATCATCAGGCGGGATTGCGACAGCGCCAGGATGGAAATGCGATCGCCCGGCTTGAAAGTCAGCAGGCGGCCGGCCTCGAACACCTGGCCGGCGATGTCGATCGTGCCCGAGGCGATATAGATGCCGCGCTCGTCGTAGTCGGCATCGAACGGCAGGATTGCGCCCGGAGCCAGCACCGCCTCGGCATAGAGGGTCGGGTGCGGGAACCGGGTCGGCGCCGTCTGCCCGAATGCCGAGCCCATGATCAGGCGCACGCGCTTGCCTTCGGCCGTGATGCGCGGCAGCTCATCGACGCCGTGATGGGCGAACGCCGGCGCGCTTTCCTCGTGCGCCTTGGGCAGCGCCAACCAGGCCTGGATGCCGAACATGCGGCGCGGCTTGACCTTCTGCTCCGGCGCCTCGCGCTCGGAATGGACGATGCCGCGCCCCGCCGTCATCAGATTGACCGCGCCGGGCTTGATCGCCAGCGAGTTGCCGAGCAAGTCGCGGTGCCACATCTCGCCCTCGAACAGGTAGGTCACCGTCGCCAGCCCGATGTGCGGATGCGGCCGCACATCGATGCCGGTGCCAAGGATGAATTCGGCCGGCCCCATCTGGTCGAAGAAGATGAAGGGGCCGACCATCTGCGTCTTGGCCGAAGGCAGCGCGCGGCGCACCTCGAAGCCGCCAAGATCGCGCGAACGCGGCACGATGACGTGTTCGATGGCGTCGCAGCTTTTCGGATCGCCCGGCACCGGGTCCTGATCGGGCAGCCAGCTCATGGGCACCTCCGATGGTTGATGCGTCGAAGGTGGCGTGCGCGGCAGCAATCGACAAGAGGCAATTCAAAGCGATGGCGTGCGCTCGAGGCCAAGTCCGAGGATGACACATCGAATTCATCGTGCCATTTGCCGGCCTTTGCTGCATCGATGCCCGACCCGACGACCCGTAGTCCATCAGCGACCCGGCCGCCTGGGTCGGCATGGAAGGATATATGCATGGCGCCATCGCGCTTGCTATGGTGGCGGCGCTTGTCGTTACCCAATTGACCTTAGGAATACGAAGGTCGACTTTATCTCGGTTGCTGAGACCGTTAGACTGGGAATTGATCGAGCGTTCCTGAGCAATTCTTCCATCGGCCTCTCCTCCCCACAACCGTCATCCCCGCCTCCGCGGGGGCGGGGATGACGGCACGGGGTGGGGGGCAGGGGCGCAGGAACCGAAGCATTGGCAAGAAGCACTGACGGCACGACAATTCGGCGAGTTGAGAATACTGAGACGAGACCATGACCCGGATCCCCGATTTCACGACTATTCCCTACACGCCCACCGCACCGGCCGCACCGGCGCCGGCGGGAGAGCCGTGGCTGACGCCGGAGGGGATCGAGGTCAAGCAGGCGTACTCGAACGCCGACATCGAGGGCCTCGACTTCCTCGACACCTGGCCCGGCACCGCGCCATTCCTGCGCGGGCCCTACCCGACGATGTACGTCACGCAAGCCTGGACCATCCGCCAGTACGCCGGCTTCTCGACCGCCGAGGACAGCAACGCCTTCTACCGCCGCAACATCGCCGCCGGCCAGAAGGGCCTCTCGGTCGCCTTCGATCTCGCCACCCACCGCGGCTACGACTCCGATCATCCGCGCGTGCGCGGCGACGTCGGCATGGCGGGGGTGGCGATCAACTCGATCTACGACATGCGCACGCTGTTCGACGGCATCGACCTGTCGCAGATGTCGGTATCGATGACCATGAACGGCGCGGTGCTGCCGGTGCTCGCACTCTTCATCGTCGCGGGCGAAGAGCAGGGCGTGCCGGCCGACAAGTTGTCGGGCACGATCCAGAACGACATCCTCAAGGAATTCATGGTGCGGAACACCTACATTTATCCGCCCGCGCCCTCGATGCGGATCATCTCCGACATCTTCTCGTACACCTCGGCGCACATGCCGAAATTCAACTCGATCTCGATCTCCGGCTACCACATGCAGGAAGCCGGCGCGACCGCCGACCTCGAACTCGCCTACACGCTCGCCGACGGCGTCGAATACGCCCGCGCCGGCGTCGCTGCCGGTCTTGCCGATCGACAAGTTCGCCCCCCGCCTCTCATTCTTCTGGGCGATCGGGCATGAACTTCTTCATGGAGGTCGCCAAGATGCGGGCGGCGCGCCTCTTGTGGGCGAACCTGATCCGCCGCGAGTTCAAGCCCAACGACGACCGCTCGCTATCGCTGCGCACCCACTGCCAGACCTCGGGCTGGAGCCTCGCTGCCCAGGACGTGTTCAACAACGTCGCGCGCACCTGCATCGAGGCGATGGCGGCGACGCAGGGCCATACCCAGTCGCTGCACACCAACGCGCTCGACGAGGCGATCGCGCTGCCGACCGACTACTCGGCCCGCATCGCCCGCAACACCCAGCTCTTCCTCCAGCAGGAGAGCGGCACCACCCGCGTCGTCGACATCTGGGGCGGCAGCTTCTACGTCGAGCGGCTGACCGCCGACCTCGCCGCCAAGGCCTGGGCGCACATCCAGGAAATCGAAAGCCTCGGCGGCATGACCAAAGCCATCGCCGCCGGCGTGCCGAAGTTGCGCATCGAGGAGGCCGCCGCCCGTACGCAAGCGCGCATCGACAGCGGCCGCCAGACCATCGTCGGCGTCAACAAGTTCAAGCCGATCGATGAAGCGCAGATCGAAATCCTCAAGGTCGACAACGCCAGCGTACGCGGCCAGCAGATCGCCAAGCTCGCCCGCCTCAAGGCCGAGCGCGATGCGGCGGCGGTCAAAGCCGCCCTCGACGCATTGACAGCAGGCGCGCGCGGCAACGGCAATCTGCTCGACCTCGCGGTCAAGGCCGCCCGTGCGAAAGCGACCGTCGGCGAGATCTCGGACGCCATGGAAGTGGTGTTCGGCCGCCACCGCGCCGACACCCGCGCCGTCTCCGGCGTCTACCGCTCGGAAGCCATGTCCGGCAAAGGAGGCAAGGTGAACCCAGACGTCGCCCGTGTCACCGCCCTGGTCGAGGAATTCGCCAAGAACGACGGTCGCCGCCCGCGCATCCTGGTCGCCAAGATGGGCCAGGACGGCCACGACCGAGGGCAGAAGGTGATCGCCACCGCCTTCGCCGATCTCGGCTTCGACGTCGACATCGGGCCGCTGTTTGCGACGCCTGAGGAAGCGGCCCGCCAGGCGGTCGAGAACGACGTGCACATCATTGGCGCCTCATCGCTGGCGGCGAGCCATCTGACGCTCGTTCCCGAACTCAGGGCAGCACTCGAGAAGGAAGGCCGCGGCGACATCATGATCGTGGTCGGCGGCGTCATACCGCCGGGCGACTACCCGGCGCTGTTCGCGGCCGGCGCCAAGGCCGTGTTCGGCCCCGGCACCAACATCCCGCAGGCGGCAGCCGACCTGATCAAGAAGCTCAACGCGCAATTGGGCTACGCCGCCCGCAGCGCCGCCGAGTAGGGCTGCTCGATCAGAAGCGGACGACGCTGGTCGACCATGCGCGGCGCGGCATCAACCGCTCCTGCCGAAGCAGCGTGGTCGTGTGCCAGGATCGCGGTTTGGCCGCGCGAAAAGCTGCAAATCGGATCTTGGGGCCGCGGGCCCGTACCCGCGCGCTAACCGGGCCGGGCTCGTCCATCGAGGCCGCGGTCGCAATGAGGCTCGCAGCCGGCAAGGCGTCGGCCGCAGCGCCGTGCGGCGGCGCCAGCGGATAGCGCGAGGCATAGCTCTTTGGCGTGCTGTAGCAGCCGGCGATACAAGTGATCGTGTTCGCTGCGGCGGGCGCAGGCAGCGTCAGTACCGCCGACTGCACACCCGCCGGCTCGACCGGCCGATCGGTCTGGCTCGAAAGCCGCGGCGCAAAGTAGACGACTGTACCGCGCGCGCCGATGCAGCCGGCGACGCACTCGATCAGGTTGAACGCTGGATTGGCGGCGGCAGCCGAGATCGCAGGGATGATCGGTACCGAGGGATCGGTTCGCGCCTGGGGCCCCTTGCGATTGTAACGCGTGATCGACGTCAGGCCGACGCCCGTGTGCGAGCGTTCCGGCGCAGTAGCCCACACCGGCGGCGGCTTGGGCGCCAGGGCGATGACAGGCGGGCTTCGATCGCTGCTCGATCCATCAGTGCCGGCAGCCTCGATGCCAGGCGAAGCTGGCGCAACGTCCGCTGTGGCGACGGGCCAGTCGATATGCGGCGCGGTCGGCGGCGCCGGCTCAGCGGCGTTGCCGGAGGGCTGTGATGTGTTGATGACGACGATGGGTTCGCTGGCCAGCGCGACGGGCAGAGTGGCGGCCGCGACCGCCAGCCAGAACGCGACGATGCGGCCGCCAGGCCTTTCACGCTTCGACAACATCCGTGTGCTCGACCCTTCCGTCGCCCCACAAACACGACCAGGGTCGAGGTTGCCAGACTTAGGTAAACGAATTCACGCCAGCTGTTCGATTATGGAAATATAAGCGCGGCTGCGGCAGTGCCCAAAGCCGGCGAAGTGCCACTCACCGGCGGTGTTGGAACCACGGTTCGCTGCCGGGGCTGGCATTGATGATGCGGACGTTGCGGAAGTCGTTGACCGGCTCCGGCGCACGTGGCTGGACGGCGGGCGGCGTCGCTTCGGCCTGCTGCGGCGCTTTGGCCGCCGGCTTTGCCGTCGGCGCGGTCTCGAAATACCTGGCGATGCAAGGGTCTTGCAACTTCTTCGTCTCGAGTTCGCCGGGCTTCACATAGACGACGCGGCCGGCATCGCAGACGTAGGCCTCGTCGGCGCGTGCGCTTTCCACCCATGCGCCGGCCGCGAGCGCGATCGCAGCAATGATGCAGCCCTTGACGATGGTCATGACGCGAGCCTCCCGTGCGACACCGTGCGGTGTCACAATAAGGGACTACCGGTTACCAACCCTTTACCGCTCACGGGCTCGCCGGATAGCGCCAATAGATGCCGCGATCGATGAGCACGCGCTGCAAGGGCGGCACGCGGGCCTCGGGCGGCCGTCTGCCATCGAGGAGGATGCTGCGGATGTCCTCCAGCAGCGCGGTCTTTTCCGCGTATCCCGAGTGATGCAGGGCGAAGATGTCGGTGCTGGTGTCGGTCACGTCGATCGTGTCAATGTCGGGCAGCAGCAACGGTCCATTGGCCGGCACGTCGCCGGCGCGCGCCACGCTGCCGGCTAGCCGCTTAGACAATTCCAGCGCCCAGTCGTTCGACGCGACGTAGAGTGTGGTGCCCCGTGCGATCCCTTTGATCTCGTTGGCGAGGTTCTCGAACCGATCGCGATCGACATCGGGTGCAGCCAGAATGATCTGCGAGATGATGACGCCCGGCGGCGCGGCGTTCTTCAGGTCGCGCAGTACCGGCAGCAGGACGATGTTGCCCATGCTGTGGGCGATGATGCTGACGGTCTTGGCGCCGCTCTCGCGGGTGACGAGTTCGAGAAACTCCTTGAGGTACGGCTCGGCCTGCTCGGCGCTGCCGCGATCGTAGCCGTAGTCCTGCAAACCGAGCTGCCCTTTCGACGGCCAGCTGTAGACGAACGGCGCGCCGTCGAACTTCAGGTCGTAGGCCATCTGCGCAGCCCGGTAGACGGCGAAATCGAACGTCGTGTTGAAGCCGTGGATGAAGACCACCGCATGGTCCTTGAACCGGTTCGAAGCGGCGAGACGCTCGCGGATCAGCCGCAGGAACTCCTCCCGCGTCAGCGCCTTCACCTCCTGCATGGTGAAGTGCTTCTTCGGGTCCTCGGCTTCCTGATAGATGATGATATTGGTCAGCGGAATACGATAAGCCCAGGGCCGCTCGATCATCGGCACCTCGTGCAGTTTCGGCACCGTGACCATGGCCCGGCCAAGTTCCAGGCGGCGGGCACGCTCGGAATCGTAGGTCACCCGCTTGGCCTCGGACTTGGCGCCGCGATCGGTGCCGTAGAACACCGGCACGACGTCGTAGTCGGCCGGCGGTTGCGGTGCCGGCGCGGCAGCAGGTGCCGGCAAGCTGCGCGATGGCGCGGGTTCAATCGGCGTCGTGGCCGAGGGGGCCGCAGGCGCGCCGTTGGCCGCGGGCGGCATCGACTTCGGCGCCGGTGCCGACGCAGCCGGCGGTGGCGGCGGAGCTGGCGGCGGTGCGCTCGCCTCGGAACTCGGCGCCTCGGCTGCCTTCCTGCTCATCGCGACAGGTGGCGGCGCGGCGGGCGCAGGTGCTGGCGGAGCGGCAACCGGCGGCGGCGGCGCGGCGGCCTCGGGTACCGGCTTGGGAGCGGGTGCCGGCGCCGTCGTCGGCGCACTGGCGGTGCGCTGCTGCATCGGGGTCGTCGCGCCGAAGAAGATCCCGAGCACGATCGGCACGATCGCGACCAGGGCCAGCGACAGCCGCGAGAAGATCTTGGCGGCGGGCGGCAGATCGCGGGTAACGCGCCAGGCGAACAGGTAGAGCAGCAGGCCAACGATCGCGATTGTGACATTGAACGTGTTGGGCGAAAACTCAGCCATGGTGCAACTCCCCGTGACAGTTTGGCCCGGCGCGGGCGCGCGTGCGGCGCAGCCGACGCTGCCGGTTCGTGCCGCACTCTATGTAACCCTACGTGACGCGGCAACGACAGAAATCGTGCCGATGCGACAGGTGCTTGAACCGGCCGTGATTCCTGACCATGCTGCAGCAGATGACAGGATTGCCGACTGCGATCGAGCCATTTATCGAAGGTGTGCGCGCCGGCGACCGGGCCATGCTCGGCCGCGCCATTACGCTCGTCGAGAGCACCAAGCCCGAGCACCGCGCCCAGGCGCGTGAGCTGTTGCAGGCGTTGATGCCCTACACCGGCCGGGCATTGCGCGTCGGCATCACGGGTGTGCCCGGCGTCGGCAAGTCGACGACTATCGACCAGCTCGGCCTCAACCTGATCGCGCGCGGGCATCGTGTCGCGGTGCTGACGGTCGACCCGACCTCGAAGCGGTCCGGCGGCTCGATCCTCGGCGACAAGACGCGGATGACGCGGCTCAGCGCCGAACGGGATGCCTTCATCCGGCCGTCGCCAACGTCGGGCACGCTCGGCGGCGTCACCGCCAAGACGCGCGAGACGATGGCGCTGGTGGAGGCGGCCGGCTACGACATCGTCATCGTCGAGACCGTCGGCGTCGGCCAGTCGGAGGTCGCGGTCGCCGACATGGTCGACTTCTTCCTGGTGCTGCTGCTGGCCGGCGGCGGCGACGACCTGCAGGGCATCAAAAAGGGCGTGATCGAGCTTGCCGACATGATCGCGATCAACAAGGCCGACGGCGACAACGTCGCCCGCGCCACCAAGGCCGCCGCCGACTACCAGGGCGCACTCAACATCCTCACCCCCCGCTCGAGCCAGTGGCAGCCGCCGGTGCTGACGATCTCGGGCGCACACAATATCGGCCTCGACCTGATGTGGGCGCACATCGAACGCCATCGCTCGCTGATGAAGAAGTCGGGCGAATTCGAGGCCCGGCGCAGCGCCCAGGCGGTCGCCTGGATGCACGATCTGATCGCCGAGCGGCTGCTCTCCAGCGCGCGCAACCATCCCAAGGTCGTTGCCGCCTGGCCGCAGCTCGAGGCCAGCGTGCGCAGCGGCGAGCTGCTGCCGACGCACGCGGCGGAAGAGATCATTGCGTTGATGGGGTTGGGCACGGATTTGTAGGTTGGGTCAACGCCCTTATTGAGCAGCGTAACCCAACATCCCACGGGTGGTCTTTCAAGTTGTTGGGTTGCGGCACAAGGGGGCAACTAACCCAACCTAAGATAGCACAATTATCCGCAAGCGGGACCGCACTCATACCTTCGCCGCGCGCCAATCCTTCCACATTTCGAGGAATTCCTGCGACTGCGGCGTGCCGAGCTTCTCGATCGCGGCGATGGCGCCCTCCTGGTCGGCCGTCTGCTTGTTCTGGCTGAGTTTCCAGCTCGCTTCGATCCGCGTCACTGTCATCTCGATGCCCACGATTGCCGCCAGCATCGCTTCGCGCTTCGCCGGCGTCATCTTGGCGCTGGTCCACGGCTTCTTCGGCAGCAGATCGGCCTCGAAGCGGGCGCTGAGCCGATCGACGAGGCCCAGGTTCTCCGACCGCTCGAGCGCGCGTGCCGTGCCACTCAGATGCACGGTGACATAGTTCCAAGTCGGCACCTGGTCGGCCGATGCGTACCAGTCCGGCGAGATGTAGTGGTCCGGCCCGAGCACCGTCAGCAGCACGTCGGGCGCGCGGCCGATGATCTCATGCAGCGGGTTGCCACGGGCGACGTGGAAGATCGCCTTGTTCGCGCCCTCCGCCGCAATCAGCTCGAACGGCAGGTGCGAGGCGAACGGGCGGCCGTTGTCAACCACGATCACGGTGCCGAAGCCGCGTTTGGCGGCGAATGCGAGCGCGGCCGCGTCGTCGGTCTTGAAGGCGGGCGGCACGTACATGGCAGAACCTCCAAAACTTATCCACGCCGCACGTCGCGACGCTATAGTCGTGTTCAACTAAGCCAGGAGTTTGCCCCATGCAACGCCCGCTCAGCGGCCCGCCGCCAAAGCTTAAGCTGCCGCCCGGCGCTTGCGACACCCACATGCACTTCTACGGCAGCGCCTATTCCCGCCACCCCGGCGGCCCGATGCCCGCTCCCGACGCGACGGTCGCCGAATACCGCCGGATCATGAAATGGCTCGGCCATTCGCGCGTGGTGGTGGTACAGGCCAACGCCTACGGCGACGACAACCGCTGCACCCTCGATGCGGTCGCCGAACTCGGCCAGGACATCGCCCGCGCCATCGTCGTCGTCAAACCGACAGTCAGCGAGGCCGAGTTGCAGCGTCTGCACAACGCCGGCGCCCGCGGCGTTCGCATCATGTGCCTGCCCGGCGGCCACTCGAAATGGGACGTGCTCGATGCGACCCTCGCCCGCATAGAGCCGCTCGGCTGGCATCCGATCATCCAGTTCGACGGCCGCGAGTTCGAGAGCCACGAGGCGCACCTTCGCACCATCAAAGGCAACTACATCATCGACCACACCGGCAAGTTCCTGGAGCCGGTGGCGCCCGACAGCACAGCCATGAGGGCATTCCTGCGGCTGCTCGATCGCGGCAACTGCTACGTCAAGATTTCCGCGCCCTACGAAACCTCGAAGACCGGTGCGCCCGAATACGAGGACGTCAACCGCATCGCGCGTGCCCTGATCAAGGCCGCGCCCGAGCGCATGCTGTGGGCATCGAACTGGCCGCATCCGGGCATACCGCTCGAACAGTATCCGAGCGACGCAGCCCTGCTCGACCGCCTCGGCGACCTGATGCCGGACGAGAAGACCAGGCGCGTGATGTTCGTCGACAATCCAGCGCGGCTTTATGGGTGGTGAGGTGTGGGCGGTAAGCTGCGATAGTCATTGAAGTCCCCGCAGCATGGCATATGCTGCATATGCTATCGGCTGACTTCGCATTCGCAGGGCTCTATCCTGCATGACGCCGAACAAGTCGGCTCCATGGCAGGCCACCTTCGCACTCATACATTTCAAGACGCGCCGAACTTTGATGGTATTCACCAGTCGAGCCTCGCCTCGACCAGATCAAGGAGGCACCGCAATGACGATGAGGCCTGATCCGACCTTCCACGCATCGCCGAAACTGGCGATGGAAGCCCCGCCCGAGAACTTCGCCTATACCTTGCTGCTCAGCCCGGATTTTTCGAAGCCCGATGCGCTGGCGGTGATCGATGTGAAGCCCGGCTCGCCCACCTACAGTCAGATCGTCCACACCGTGGTGATGCCCTACAAAGGCGACGAGTTCCACCACTTCGGCTGGAACGCCTGCTCGTCGTCACTGTCGCCGTTGACCGGCCATGCGTTCCTCGAACGGCGCTACCTGATCATTCCGGGCATCCGTTCCTCGCGCATCTATGTGGTCGACACCAAACCCCATCCGACACAAGCAAAGATCCACAAGGTCATCGAGCCGGAGGAACTGTTCAGGAAAACCGGCTATTCGCGGCCGCACACTGTCCATTGCGGGCCAGAGGGCATCTACGTCAGCACCCTCGGCGGCGGTGGCAAGAATGGCACCGATGGTCCGCCCGGCGTCTTCATCATGGACTGCGAGACGTTCGACATCCTCGGCCGCTGGGAGATCGACCGCGGGGCCCAGACCAAGCACTACGATTTCTGGTGGAACCTGCCGCGCGACTACATGGTGTCGAGCGAGTGGGCGCTGCCGCCGCAGTTCGAGAACGGCATCGTGCCTGAGGATCTGCTCTCGAACAAGTATGGCCACCACATCCACTTCTGGGACCTTCGCGCCCGGCGCAACGTCCAGACCATCGACCTTGGCGCCAACCACCAGATGGGGCTCGAGGTGCGGCCCGCGCACGATCCGGCCCGCGAGTACGGCTTCCTCGGCGTCGTGGTCGACACCACCAACCTCGAAGGCTCGATCTGGACCTGGTGGCGCGAGGGGGGAAAATTCCACGTCGAGAAGACCGCGACGATCCCGCCGGAGCCGGCAGCCAAGGAGCAGTTGCCGCCGTTGCTGCAAGGCTTTGGCGCGGTGCCGCCGCTGGTGACCGACATCGACCTCTCACTCGATGACAAGTTCCTATACGTTGCCTGCTGGGGCACCGGCGAAATGCGTCAGTACGACGTCTCCGAGCCGAGGAAGCCGAAGCTTTCCGGCTCGGTGCACGTTGGCGGCATAGCCCGCCGCACGCCGCATCCGAACGGCAAGACCTATGCCGGCGGACCGCAGATGGTCGAGATCAGCCGCGATGGCAGCAGAGTCTATTGGACCAACTCGCTGTACTCGACCTGGGACAACCAGTTCTATCCCGACGGCATTCCCGGTGCCGAAGTCATGGCCAACGCGGGCCCGAACGGCGGGCTCGAACTGGCCGAGGACTATTGGGTGAATTTCCCCGATGGATACCGGGCGCATCAGATCCGGCTCGAGGGCGGCGACTGCTCGACGGATTCGTTCTGCTACCCGTCGGCTTGAATGTGAGCGCGATCGAGCAGCCGACAATCTGGCTCTGGCTGGCGGTCGTTGCGAGTGGTCTCTATCACGGGATCAATCCCGGCATGGGCTGGCCGCTCGCCGTTTCGGCCGGGTTGATGGCGAAGAGCCCGCGCGCACTGGTGGCGGCTCTGTGGCCGCTAACGATCGGGCACTTGCTCGCCATGCTGGCGATCATTCTGCCTTTCTCGTTGCTGATCACGCTCGCCTACTGGCAACGGCAGATCCAGATCGCCGCCAGTCTGCTGCTGATCGGATTTGGACTTTTCCGGTTCGCCAACCGCCGCCATCCGCGGGCGCTGGCCCGGATCAGACCGACCCAGCTCGGCCTGTGGTCATTTGCCGTCGCGATCGCGCATGGCGCCGGGCTGATGCTGGTGCCGATCTATCTCGGGCTCTGCGAGGTGTCTGACCTCGATAGCGGCCACGCGGCTGCCAACACACTGATCAGTGCCAATGTCGGTATGGCTGATCACTGGTCTCGATAGTCCATTCGCTGGCGATGATCGCGGCCGGCGGCATTGCGGCCTGGCTCGTCTACCGCCACCTCGGTCTCAAGTTCCTGTCGCGCAGCTGGTTCAACCTCGATGCGGTGTGGGCTGCGAGCCTCGTCTTCGTTGGTGCTGTGTCGTTGGCGATCAGTATGGCAGGCCGTCATTAGACACGAGTTTTACTCCGCCGCCACCCTCACGCCCGCGACCTTCGGGTCGCGCAGTTGTTCGAGCAGCGCCGTCTCGCGCTTCTTCGCCACCTCGACGCTCACATGCTTGACGTGGCCGAAGCCCTTGATGTCTTCGGGCAAGCTCGCCAGCGCTACGGCAGTCGAGTGCGTCAATGGCGACAGCCGCAGGCCGATCTCGTCGAGCGTCGTCTCGTAATCGGCGATCATCCGCCGTTCGCGGCGGCGCTCGGCCGCATAGCCAAAAATATCGAACGCCGTGCCGCGCAGTCGCTTGCCCTTGGCGAGCTGACGCAGCACCGGCAGCATCCAGGCGCCGAACTTGATCTTGCGCGGCTCGCCCGTCACCTTGTCGCGGTTGAACCAACCGAGCAGCGGCGGCGCCATGTAGAATTCGATGCTTTTCACGCCGTCGAACTGATCGGCCACTTGCTTCTCGAACGTGCCGTCGGTGTAGAGCCGCGCCACTTCGTACTCGTCCTTGATGGCGAGCAGCTTGTGGTAGCTGCGTGCGACGGCCTCGGCGAGGCCACTGCGGCCCGGCGTCTTGTCCCGCTCGATGCCGGCGATCCAGGCGACCTTGGAGCGATAGCGCTCGGCCAGCGCCGCATCCTGGTAGGCGGTCAGTTGCGCGGCGCGCAAAGCAATGGTGTCATCGAGCGTGCGCGGTTTGGCAGCAGCCGCGTCCGCCGGCTTGATCAGGCGCTCGACGGCGGCGGCATCG
The DNA here is from genome assembly GCA_963741505.1 of uncultured Alphaproteobacteria bacterium. Classification (GTDB taxonomy): domain Bacteria; phylum Pseudomonadota; class Alphaproteobacteria; order Rhizobiales; family Hyphomicrobiaceae; genus JAKFWF01. Next base: position 83,281 of record CAVUIJ010000029.1, read on the forward strand.
TGCGCGGCGAGCCGGCCGAAGCGGAACGCCTGCCGGTTCATCTCGACTGCCGCGCCGTTGAGCTCGATCGCCTGCTCGATCGCGGCCGAGCCGATCGGCACGAAGCCCTTCTGATAGGAGAAGCCGAGCAGGAACATGTTCGACGCGATCGAGTCGCCGAACAATTTCACCGCCGCCTCGTGCGCGTCGAGCAGGACGAGCGGGCCACGGCCGACGCGATCCTCGATCGCGCCCCTGAGCTTCATGCCCGGCACCGACAGCTTGGCATTGCGGGTGAAGTCGCCGGTGATCATCTCGTAGGTCGAGACCACGACGGCGGTATGGTCCGGCCGCATCGTCTCGAGGATCTTGTTGGACGCGGTGACGACGAGGTCGCCGCCCATGACCAGGTCGGCATTGGCGACGCCGACGCGGATGGCGTGGATCTCGTCGGCCGATTTGGCCACCCGCATATGGCAGGCGACCGCGCCGCCCTTCTGCGCGAGGCCGGTCATGTCGATGGAGCCGAAGCCCTTGCCCTCGATGTGGGCGGCCTGGCCCAGCACCGCCGAGATGGTGACGACACCGGTGCCGCCGACACCGGTGACGATCATCGAATAGGGACCATTGAGTTCGGGCAGCTTCGGTTCCGGCAGCGAACCCAGCATCGACGCGATGGTACTGTCGCCGGCCGCGCCCTTGGCCTTCCTGACCTTGGCGCCGTGCACCATGACGAAGCTTGGACAGAAGCCCTCGATGCAGGAGAAGTCCTTGTTGCAGGCCGACTGGTCGATGGCGCGCTTGCGGCCGAGCTCGGTCTCGAGCGGCACCACGGCGACGCAGTTCGACTTCTTGCCGCAGTCGCCGCAGCCCTCGCACACGGCCGAATTGATGAACACCCGGCGGTCGGGGTCGGGGAACTCGCCCTTCTTGCGGCGGCGGCGCTTTTCGGCGGCGCACGTCTGGTCGTAGATCAGCGCGGTGACGCCGTCGTTGGTCGCGAGCTCCATCTGCACCGCCTGCAGATCGCGGCGGTGGTGCACGGCAACGTCCTTCGGGAAGGCGGCACCGGGCGGATACTTGTCCGGCTCGTCGGTGACGATGGCGATCTTCTTGACGCCTTCGGCCGCCATCTGGCTCGCGATCATCGGCACCGAGATGTGGCCGTCGAGCGCTTGGCCGCCGGTCATCGCGACGGCGTCGTTGTAGAGGATCTTGAAGGTGATGTTGACGTTTGCCGCCACCGCCGCGCGGATCGCCAGCGAGCCGGAATGGATGTAGGTGCCGTCGCCGAGATTCTGGAACACATGTCGGCGCTTGGAAAACGGCGCCTCGCCGATCCAGTTGGTGCCTTCGGCGCCCATCTGGGTAAAGCCGTCGGTGGCGCGGTCCATCCATTGCGCCATGTAGTGACAGCCAATGCCGGCATAGGCGCGTGCGCCTTCCGGCACCACGGTCGAGGAATTGTGCGGACAGCCGGCGCAGAAGTAGGGCGTGCGCGAGAAGCTTTCAGCCCCGAGCGCGGCGTTGCCTTCGAGCCGCTTCAACTCGGCGAGCCTGGCTTTGACCGCCTCGCCGGCGCCGTAATTGATCAGCCGCTCGCCGACGGCAATGGCGATGTCGGTCGGATCGAGCGCGCCCTTGGCATGGAACAGCCACTGGCCGTGCTCGTCCTTCTTGCCGATGACGGCCGGCGCGTGCGGCAGGCCGTAGAGCTGCTCCTTGACCTGGGTCTCGATCAGCGAGCGCTTTTCCTCGACGACGACGATGAGATCGAGGCCTTCGGCGAACTTGGCGACCCCGCGCGGCTCCAGCGGCCATGTCATGCCGGCCTTGTAGAGCCTGATGCCGAGGCGGCTCGCCTCGACTTCGTCGAGCCCAAGCTGGTCGAGCGCCTGACGCACGTCGAGATAGCTCTTGCCGCAGGTGATGATGCCGACCTTCGGCGCTAGCCCGCCGCTGATCACCAAGCGGTCGATCCTGTTGGCGCGGGCGAAGGCCAGGATGGCCGAACGCTTGTAGTCGTGCAGGCGCGCTTCCTTGTCGAGCGCCTGATCGCCGAGCCTGATGTTGAGGCCGCCCGGTGGCATCGTGAAGTCGTCGGCAATTGCGATCTTCACCCGCTCGGTCGAGCCGTCGACGGTCGCGGTCGACTCGATGTTGTCCTTGACGCACTTGAGGCCGACCCATACGCCGGCATACCGCGACAGGGCAAAACCCAGCAGTCCATAGTCGAGGATCTCCTGCACGCCGGCCGGGTTCAGCACCGGCATCATGGCGTCGACGAAGGCGAATTCCGACTGGTGCGCCGAGGTCGAGCTTTCGCAGGTGTGGTCGTCGCCCATCAGGGCGATGACGCCGCCATGCTTCGAGGTACCGGCGTGGTTGGCGTGGCGGAACACGTCGCCGGAGCGGTCGACGCCGGGGCCCTTGCCGTACCAGATCGCGAACACGCCGTCGTACTTGCCTTCGCCTCTGAGTTCGGCCTGTTGCGTGCCCCAGATGGCGGTGGCGGCGAGATCCTCGTTGAGGCCCGAGTGGAAATGGATGTGGTGCTTCGTCGGTGAGCGATCTTGGCGCGCTGGAACGCGCCTTCGAGGCCGGCGATCGGCGAGCCGCGGTAGCCTGAAATGTAGCCCGCGGTATTGAGGCCGGCGGCTTCGTCGCGCTTCTTCTGCATCAGCGCCAGGCGGACGATCGCCTGGGTGCCGGTCAGGATCTGTCGCGGTTCGTCGAGATCGAACTTGTCGCTGAGGCTGACACCGCTTTTCGCCATCGCCCTGACCTCGAATGTTTCATGCCGCGCGTTGGCTCGCGCTTTGATCGGATAGAAACATAGTTCGGCTGCGACGTCCTGGCAAGTTAGGTCAGTGATGTTGACCTATCGTTGAGGGGACGGCGGCGCGCGAGTAGCACCGAACCGATGTACCGGTTTTGATGACGCAAGAAACGCAACCGCTGCCCTCGCTTGCTCGATGGGTTGGTCTCGCAGTGACCCTGGAGGGGCGTTGCCAAACATCGTGCCGTTGCCGTCACCTTCGTCCGAATCCGGACATATTTGGTTGAGAAGGCAGTACCTTTTCGACGATAAAAGGGAGTCGATACATGGACAGCAGCGCGTTGGGTCCGACGCCCATTTTGCCCAGGTCGCGCGAGCTTTGGCTCCAGCACGCGGCAGGCTTCATCTTATTCCGCGATGTCAGGCAATACGCCATCGACAGGCTCGATCCAACACTCGATGGGACGGCAAGGGCAGCCGCCTTGAAAGCCATCGATGACGCTGTCTACGGAGTGATGATGGTAATGGATGGCGTCACCGGCGACCTGCGGAACTCCGAAAACATCGTCCATCTGCGGACCGAGGTCTGCCTCAGCAAGTGCTCCATGATGGGTGAGCCGATCGACTGCATAATCTTGGCCGACGGAGACGGTATGTGTATGGGCTTTCATTCATGGATCGAAGGTGATTTCGGCAGCGACCCGGTGACTGCCTGATTTCTTGTGGGCGGGCCACCGGCATCCCGGAAGCGAACGGCGCAGCCAACCGCTGTCGTTTTCTCTTTGCGCGCCACTTCCAGTTCGCAACTCCATCTAATTGTCCGTTTGAATGCGGTCACGAGCTGACAAGCATTGCAAATCCATTGTAGTTTTCGAGGCTCAGGCGGTGCCAGGCTGAGGCCAGGCACCAAATTTCGCGCGAGGCTCGCCGCCGTCCCCTCACAAGCTCGCCAGCCGCCCGTATTTCTCGGCGAGCAGATAGTAGAAGACGACGCGGCTTTTGCTCTTGTCGCCCTTCATCTTGTCGCACACACCCTTGATTGCCTTGTCGAGTTCGGCATCGGGCTGCGCCAGACCGAGCTTCTTCTTGCACCAGCTCTCGCGCACGCGATCGAGTTCGTCCTTCGATGAGCATGCGACGAGCGCGGTGTCGGTGCCCTTCAGCGCGATGCCCAGATGCCTGATGATGGCCTTGACCGCCTTGTCGTCGGCGGCGGGTACGTACTTTTTCAGATCAGCGTGGTGGTCGATCATTGGCGGTCTGCTCCCGGATGACTGCTGCACCTGGCGCTCCCGATTGGCGGACGCCTCGGGCCAACTCCGCCCGATCCGGTCGCAGAGCCGGATGTCGCGCGGGTGCCAGCAGCGCCATCTGGCAGCGTTAAGTCTATCCAAACGCTGGCGTTTTGCGAGCCCCAAAAGTGATGCGGCGCACGTTTCATCCTCGCGCTGAGCTAATCTTCGGAGCGGCTTATCTGGATTTGCCCGCACGAGCCTGTGAGTTGTATATTCGAGCCGCGGTGGCCGTGCAGTACGTGCCCCTGTCGCAAACGCGCAACTTGCCAATCCACAGCCGTCCGTGCGACCCCCTGAGCTCAGGTGAACGAATGAAGAATCAGCGGGGCTGGGCTGGCGCCGTGCCCCGCCACAGTTCGGACCTCAAGCATGGCAACTACACGCGATCTATTCGAGGACATGGCCGCAGACATGAACGACAGAAGTGCGCGTGCGCGCAAATCGGCCGACGCTTCGGACGCCTATACGGCCGCCGATATCGAGGTCCTGGAAGGCCTCGAGCCGGTCCGGCGCCGCCCCGGCATGTACATCGGCGGCACCGACGAGAAGGCGCTGCATCACCTGTTCGCCGAGGTGATCGACAATTCGATGGACGAGGCGGTCGCCGGCCACGCCACCTGGATCGAGGTGCGCTACGAGGCGGACGGCTATCTCTCGGTGATGGACAATGGCCGCGGCATCCCGGTCGATCCGCATCCGAAGTTCAAGAGCCAGTCGGCGCTCGAAGTGATCATGACGACGCTGCACTCGGGCGGCAAGTTCGACGGCAAGGCCTACCAGACCTCGGGCGGCCTGCACGGCGTCGGCGTGTCGGTGGTCAACGCGCTGTCGGAGATCGTGCGAGGTCGAGGTCGCGCGCGGCCAGCAGCTCTATCGCATGGTGTTCAACCGCGGCATGCCGCAGGGCAAGCTGCAAAAGCTCGGCCAGACCATGAACCGGCGCGGCACCAAGGTGCGGTTTCGGCCCGACGAGAAGATCTTCGGCAGGGGCTGCGCCTTCAAGCCGGCGCGGCTGCTGGCGATGGCGCGCTCCAAGGCCTACCTGTTCGGCGGCGTCGAGATCCGCTGGTTCTGCGATGCCGAACTGATCAAGGACGACACGCCGACGGAAGCAGTGTTCCACTTCCCCGGCGGCCTCAAGGACTATCTGACCTCGACCATCGAGGGCCAGACACTGGTCGCCAAGGACCTATTCTCCGGCCGCGTCACCAAGGACGCCGGCCACGGCAACGTCGAATGGGCGGTGGCCTGGACCGCCAGCGAGGACGGCTTCTCGCGCTCCTACTGCAACACCGTGCCGACGCCCGACGGTGGCACCCACGAAAGCGGCCTGCGCTCGGCCCTGTCGAAGGGCCTGCGCACCTACGGCGAACTCGTCAACAACAGACGAGCGGCGCAGATCACCGCCGAGGACGTGATGGGCACGGCGGCGGCGATGCTGTCGGTGTTCATCCGCGAGCCCGAGTTCCAGGGCCAGACCAAGGATCGCCTCGCCACCCAGGAAGCCGCCCGCATCGTCGAGACCACGGTGCGCGACGCCTTCGATCACTGGCTGACCGCCAGCCCGCAACAGGCGACGAAGCTGCTCGAATGGGTGATCGAGCAGGCCGAGGACCGCCTGAAGCGCAAGCGCGAGAAGGAGATCGGCCGCCAGACCGCCACCCGCCGCCTGCGCCTGCCGGGCAAGCTCGTCGACTGCTCGATCCAGTCGGCGGAGGGCACCGAGATCTTCATCGTCGAAGGCGACAGCGCCGGCGGCTCGGCCAAGCAGGCGCGCAATCCGAAGACCCAGGCGGTGCTGCCGCTGCGCGGCAAGATCCTCAATGTCGCCAATGCGACGAGCACCAAGCTCAGCCAGAACCAGATGCTCTCCGACCTGATCCAGTCGCTGGGCGCCGGCACCGGGCCGAAATACCGCGAGGAGGACCTGCGTTACGAGCGCGTGATCATCATGACCGACGCCGACGTCGACGGCGCCCACATCGCCTCGCTGCTGATCACCTTCTTCTATCAGGAGATGCCGGAGCTGATTGACAACGGCCACCTCTATCTGGCGGTGCCGCCGCTGTTCAAGCTGACCCAGGGCGGCAAGTCGATCTATGCCCGCGACGCCGACGAGCGCGAGCGCCTCACCAGGACGCATTTCAAGCCGAACCAGAAGATCGAGATCGGCCGCTTCAAGGGCTTGGGCGAGATGAACCCCGGGCAGTTGAAGGAGACGACGATGGACCCGGGCAAGCGGCTGCTGCTCAAGGTCGCGATTGGCGACGGCGACCGTTCGGAGATCGCCGAAGCCGTCAACGCGCTGATGGGCTCGAAGCCGGAGCTGCGCTTCAAGTTCATCCAGGAGCGCGCCGCATTCGCCAAGGATCTGGATATTTGAGGGTGGATCTAAGTCTTATGTGGATTGCTCAATCGCCATTCGCGCCCATAAGCGTGGAGAGTTAACCTTCCAATGCCTGCGTCCCCCGTCCTCTCCGTTTGCATTCCCGGAACGCCCACGGCAGTGGGCGTATCCGGGATCGCGTCCCTTCGGACTTGAGCCGTGTGCCTACCACTCATATCCCTCTGCACGGACGAGTTCGCCGAATAGGTCACGCCACGTAGGATTATCTTGCTCGATCAATTCGATCTTCCAGTCGCGACGCCAGCGCTTGATCGCGCGTTCGCGTTGAGCGGCAGCGGCTGCCTCATCGTGGCGCTCGAAATAGACGAGCCGGTCGACGCCGTAGCGCTTGGTGAAACCTTTGAACAATCGTTCCCGATGTTCCCAGGCGCGGCCCGCCATGTCACTCGTCAAGCCGACATAGAGCACGCCGCGCGGCCCGCTTGCCATTATGTAGACGAAGAACAGCTTGCCCATGCCGCCGAGCATATCGACAAGTGCAGCTCATCGCTACCGACGCGACCCCGGGTCTTGCGCGTCCCGCGCTCGCCCGGGAAGGCAGTTGATGGGGTGGTGTATCCAGGTGCAAACCTGTTTCGATGCGTTGCTGATGGGGCTTGACCCAAGCTACACTCGGGACCGAGAATTCGGTTCAATGTCCATCTCCCGCAATCGCCCCACCATCCTGCTCACTGGCTTCGGGCCGTTTCCGAGCGTGCCGGTCAATGTCTCGTGGGCACTGGTCGAGCGGTTGGCGCCGCTCGCGCGACGGGCGTTTCCGGGCTATCGGTTCGAAGCCCAGATGCTATCGACGGAATGGCATGGCGGCACGCGGCGTCTCGTCGAACTGCTCGACCTTGCGCAGCCGGTGGTCGCCCTTCACTTCGGCGTGTCGCGCAAGGCGTCGGGCTTCGTCATCGAGACCCGAGGCTACAACGAGCATAGCGCCATCGCCGACGCCTGCGGCACGACGCCGGAAGCCGGCAACTGCCTCGTTGCCGACGGCCCGGCGACGCTGGCCGCGCAGCTGCCGGCGAACCTGATCGCCCACCGCCTGCGGCGCCACGGCTTGCCGGTCGAGATCTCGCGCGATGCCGGCCGCTACCTGTGCAATGCCGCGCTCTATCACTCGCTCGATCAGGCCCGGCGGCAAGGCGGGCTGGCGCGGGCGGGTTTCATCCACCTGCCGCTATCGCTCGACCATCGCCGCCACGTCGGCAACTCGCGCCTGACAATGCCGCGGGCATTGCAGGGCAGTCTCGAGATCCTCGGCGCGTGCCTGGGCGAAACGCCGGTGAGGCACGAGCGGCATGTCTCAATGCCGTAGGGCGCAATAGGCGCAAGCCGTATTGCGCCGTTCACACAGTGCGGTGATCGCGGCCGGCGCAATACGCTGCGCTATTGCACCCTACCTATCCGCCCGCCGGCCTTCCTCGGCCTTGTTGCGGAACTGAAGCGCGATCAGCGTCGCCTTCATCGGCCGCAGCAGGCCGAGCGCCAGCGCCACCGTCACCGGCGCCCAGATCGCATGCACCCACCAGGGCGGCCCGACCTTGAATTCGAGGATCAGCGCAGCGCCGAGCATCAGGAAGCCGAGCAGCATGATCGCGAATACGGCGGGACCGTCGCCGCTGTCGGCGAAGGCATAGTCGAGACCGCAGGCCGGGCAGCCTTTGGCGAGATCGAGCGACCAGGGGCTGGCGAACAGCGGCGCCTTGCCGCAACGCGGGCATTTGCACCTGAGGCCCGCTCGCGAACGGCGAAGGCAGCTGATCGCTCATGAGGAGCTTCTACTTATGCTTGAGCAGCGATCACGCCGGCCGCGAGCCGGCCGCCGCGCGCGGAACAGCCGAGATGGCCCGTCGCATCCGGCCGGCTCCGCGAAGCGGAGTCGCGATGCGACAACCAACTCAATGCGCGACCGGCGCGTAGGTCCCGGCGCCCCAGACGTAGATGCAGGCAAACAGGAACAACCAGACCACGTCGACGAAGTGCCAGTACCAGGCGGCCGCCTCGAAGCCGAAGTGCTGCTGCGGCGTGAAGTGGCCCTTCAGCGCGCGCATCAGGCAGACGAACAGGAAGATCGTGCCGATGATGACGTGGGCGCCATGGAAGCCGGTCGCCATGAAGAACGTCGAGCCGTAGATGTGGCCGGCGAAGTTGAACGCGGCGTGGCCGTATTCATACGCCTGGCAGGTGGTGAACAGGATGCCGAGGATGACGGTGATGAGCAGACCCCAGATCAGGCCCTTGCGATCGCCCTTGAGCAAGGCGTGATGGGCCCAGGTCACGGTCGTGCCCGACAGCAGCAGGATCAGCGTGTTGACCAGCGGCAGTCCCCACGGATCGAACGTGCCCTTGAAGCCCTCGGCACGGCTTCGGCGGCCACACCCCGCCGGTCAGCGTATTGCGGTCGACCATGCCGACCACCTGCGTCGAATTCTCCAGCGTCCATACCCCGCCCGGAAACAGCGAGGCGTCGAAGTAGGCCCAGAACCAGGCGACGAAGAACATCACCTCGGAGGCGATGAACATGATCATGCCGTAGCGCAGATGCAGACCGACAACCGGGGTGTGGTCGCCCCGGTGCGCTTCCCTGATGACATCACGCCACCACATCACCGCCGTCAGGCAGACGCCGGCGAACCCCAGCAGGAACAGCGTCGGTCCCTTGAGGCCGAACAGACCATCGCCGCCGCCGAGCGAGCGCATCAGCACGATGGCGCCGATCGCCATCGCGAAGGCAAAGATCGAGGCGACGAGCGGCCATGGGCTCGGATCGACGAGATGATAATCGTGGTTCTTGGCGTGGCTGTCGGCCATGGTCTTCTCCGTCCTACCTAATTTCCCTTCGAGGACCGTTCGGCGCGTCGCCGCTTGCCCCCGCAATTCTCAAGACTTGCGCACCTTCACGAACCCTTGCCCGCAACCGCCGCGCCGACCGAGGTCAGCTTCGGCTTGTCGACGGCATAGAACGTGTAGGATAGCGTGATCAAACCGATGTGGCTCGTGTCCTTGTCCTTCACCATCTGCGGATCGACGAAGAACTGCACCGCCATGTCGACGCTTTGCCCGGCCTCCAGCCGCTGCTCGGTGAAGCAGAAGCAGGCGAGCTTGTTGAAGTAGGCACCGGTCTGATCCGGCGAGACGTTGAAGCTCGACGTGCCGACAATGGCATGATCCGAGGTATTGGTGGCGCGGTAGTAGGCGACAGTCGTCTCGCCGAAACGCACCGTCTTCGTTGCCGCTACCGGTGTCACCGTCCAGCCGAGGCCCGGCGACACGGTGGCGTCGAAGCGAACGGTGACGCTGCGATCGAGCACGACATCGGCGGCGCGGACCGCCGCCTTCGGCGTGCCGGCATAGCCCGTCACCTGGCAGAACATGCGATAGAGCGGCACCGAGGCGAAGGCGAGCAGCAGCATCGCCGCGGCACCGGTCGCAGCCCACGTGCCCACACGGCGATGCCGGCGCGCGAGGTCATTGCCCGCCGTCCTGTCCGCACCGCTCACTGGAGGTTTCAGGCTCATCGCACTCACAATGGCCGGTTGAGGGCGTTGCTGCCCAGGCGCACGATGGTTGCGGCGTAGAACAGCCCGATCAGCGCGAGCAGCGCAAGCGCGATCGCCAGCGACCGCAGCCGGCGCTGGCGCAGCCACTCCGCGCTCGGTTTCTCGCCCTCATCCCGTTCCAACGCGTGCTCCACGTTTCTCAACCACCCTGCACGATCCGCAGCGTGTGCTCGGCGAGCAGCACAACAAACAGGGCAAACAGATATAGGATCGAGAAGGCGAACAGCTTTCGCGCCGTCGCATCCGCTTCCCGGCCCTCGCGAACCTTGAACACCTGCACCGCGTACCACACAAACGCGGCGCCGAGCGTCGCAGAAACCGCCAGGTAGGCCAGTCCGCCGAGCCCGACGAAATAGGGCGCGACGCCGATCGGGGCGAGCAGGATCGAGTAGGCAAGGATCTGCCGCCGCGTCGCATCGCCGCCTGCCACCACCGGCAGCATCGGCACGCCGACGCGCTCATAGTCGCGGCAGCGATAGAGCGCGAGGGCCCAGAAATGCGGCGGCGTCCACATGAAGATGATCAGAAACAGCAGCAGGCTCTCGACACTCACGCCGCCGGTCACGGCCGCCCAGCCGACCATCGGGGGAAAGGCGCCGGCGGCGCCGCCAATGACGATGTTCTGCGGCGTCCGCCGCTTCAGCCACATCGTGTAGATGAAGATGTAGAAGCCGATGGTGAAGGCCAGGAAGGCGCCGGCGAAGACGTTGACCAGCAGCCCCAGCGTCATTACCGAGAACAACGACAGGACCGCGCCGAATGCCAACGCTTCCCCGGCCGTGACGTGGCCGCGCGGGATCGGCCGGGCAGCGGTGCGGGCCATGCGCGCGTCGATATCGGCATCATACCACATGTTGAGCGCGCCCGACGCGCCGGCACCGACCGCGATGGCCAGCAGCGCGATGCCGCCGAGCACGGGATGAATGTGGCCTGGCGCCGCAACGATGCCGACCAGCGCCGTCAGCACCACGAGCGACATCACCCTGGGCTTCATCAGCGCGACGAAATCGCCGACCGTGCCACCGGTAAGGGTTGGCGCTTCCGCCGGAATTTGGGTCGTATCCGTCAAATCCGCACCGTTACTGTTGCGTCGCCCGCCATACGCTCAATGAAGTCCGCGATCCGACCCAGCTGGCCGGAACGGATCGCGATTGCCTCAGTGGTGATCGCCGCCCTTGAAGCGCGGCAGCGTTTCGAAGCAGTGGTAGGGCGGCGGCGAAGACAGGGTCCACTCCAGCGTCGTCGCACCCTCGCCCCATGGGTTCTCGACCGCCTTCTGCTTGCGTATGAACGCCAGCACCATGCCGGTGAAGAACACCACCGTTCCAAGCAGGGTAATGTAGCCGCCGATCGAGGACACCCGGTTCCAGCCGGCGAAGGCGTCCGGGTAGTCCGCGTAGTGGCGCGGCATGCCGGCGAGCCCCAGGAAGTGCTGCGGGAAAAACAGCAGGTTGGCGCCGATGAAGGTCAGCCAGAAGTGCAGCTTGCCGAGAAACTCAGAGTACATGTAGCCGCTCATCTTCGGGAACCAGTAGTACCAGCCGGCGAAGATCGCGAACACGGCGCCGAGCGACAGCACGTAATGGAAATGCGCGACGACGTAGTAGGTATTGTGCAAGGCGCGGTCGACGCCGGCGTTGGCCAGCATCACCCCGGTGACGCCGCCGACGGTGAACAGGAAAATGAAGCCCAGCGCCCAGATCATCGGCACCTTGTAGGTGATCGAGCCGCCCCACATGGTGGCGATCCAGGAGAAGATCTTCACGCCGGTCGGCACCGCGATCACCATGGTGGCGAACACGAAGTAGGCCTGGGTGTTGACGTTGAGGCCGGCGGTATACATGTGGTGCGCCCACACGATGAAGCCGACGACACCGATCGCGACCATGGCGTAGGCCATGCCGAGATAGCCGAACACCGGCTTCCTCGAGAACGTCGAGATGATCTGGCTGATCATGCCGAAGCCGGGCAGGATCAGAATGTACACTTCCGGATGGCCGAAGAACCAGAACAGATGCTGGTAGAGGACCGGATCGCCGCCACCTTTGGCGTCATAGAACGTCGTGCCGAAGTTGCGATCGGTCAGCAGCATGGTGATGGCGCCGGCCAGGACCGGTAGCGACAGCAGCAGCAGGAACGCAGTCACCAGCACCGACCACACGAACAGCGGCATGCGGTGGAGCGTCATGCCCGGCGCGCGCATGTTGAAGATGGTGGTGATGAAATTGATCGCGCCCAGGATCGACGAGGCGCCGGCCAAATGCAGCGACAGGATGCCGAAGTCGACTGCCGGGCCGGGATGGCCGGCCTTGCTCGACAGCGGCGCCAGCACGATCCAGCCCGTTCCGACGCCATTCGAGCCGGGCGGGCCTTCGACGAACAGCGAGATCAGCAGCAGCGCTAAAGCGACCGGCAGCAGCCAGAACGAGACGTTGTTCATGCGCGGAAAGGCCATGTCCGGCGCGCCGATCATCAGCGGCACGAACCAGTTGCCGAAGCCGCCGATCATCGCCGGCATCACCATGAAGAATACCATGACGAGGCCGTGACCGGTAACGAACACGTTGTAGGTGTGCGAATTGGCAAAATACTGCAGCCCGGGCTCCTGCAGCTCCAGGCGCATCGCGATCGACAGCAGGCTGCCGATAATGCCGCCGACGATCGCAAAGATCAGATAGAGCGTGCCGATGTCCTTGTGGTTGGTCGAATACAACCACCGCCTCACAAAGCTCGTCGGAGCCCCGTTCTCATTGTAGCCCGCGTGCGCTGCGCTCGCCATTTGAAGTGCCTTCTCGCTAGAACTTGGCAACGATTGATGACTGGTGGGTCCGCGGCCGGCTTATTGCGAAACCGCCTCGGCGTACTTCGGCTGATCGGCGCCTTCAGTGGCCGCGCTCAGGATGCCGCGCGCCTTCTTCCAGTCCTTCGACTTGGCGGCGGCAATCCACTCATTGTAGGCGGCTTCGGGCACTACCCGAACCGCGATCGGCATGCCCGAATGGGCCTTGCCACACAACACCGAGCACTGGCCGTAGTAGACACCGACCTTGGTTGGCCGGAACCAGGTCGTGGTGATGCGGCCGGGAACCGCCTGGATCTTCGAGCCGAACGAGGGGATGGTCCAGGAATGGATGACGTCGTTCGAGGTCACCAGCAGGTGGACCACCTTGTTGACCGGCACCGCGATCTCGTTGTCGACAGAGAGCTGTCGCACCTGCTTGGTCTTGCCCCACAGCGGGACCGAAGCCTCATAAACTTGCTTGATGCGCTCGATGCCCTCGAGCTTGCCGAACCGCTTCTCGAACTCGGCCTTGCCGATTTCCGCGGCCACGACATCCTCGTCCGTCACCATGTTGGACGTGACCTTGGGACCGCCGTCGAGGTATTCGTGCTCCCAGAACCAGGCGTTGCCGTAGGCTTTGATCGTGAGATCCGGCTTCGGGTAGGAATACTGCAGATAGAGCAGCTTGAACGACGGCACTGCGATGCCGAGCAGGATCAGGATCGGCACCACCGTCCAGGCCACCTCGAGCATGGTATTGTGGGTGTTCCTCGACGGCGTCGGGTTGTTCTTGGCGCTGAACCGCCACATCACGTAGGCCATCAGCAATCCGACGAAAATGGCGATCGCCGTGATGACGATGTTGACGCCATCATGGAATGCAACAATGCGGTCCATGACTTCCGTGACCGAGTTCTGCAGACCGATCTGCCCAGGTGAGGGTTGGCCGGTACCGGCGAGCGCCGCCATCGATCCAATTGCTGTCAAGACCAACGACGTCGCGCAAGCTCCTGCGCGTATTGCACTTTTCCCGAGCATCCAAGCACTCCAATTGCGTTCGCCGAGGTGGCGTTAGGTACGCAGTTCCCGATTTCAAGGCAAGTCCACCCGACCGCACAGAACACAACGGCCTCATTTGACTCAAGTCAACATGCTGCGGCATTTCCACGCGCGGATGCTTTCTATGCCCGATTGTCGGCCCGCCGGCCAGCCCGCAATCGCTCCTAGCAGTCCCATTTCAGCCGGATTTCGCGCGGTAATGGGGGCACGTTCAGTGCTAATGCGTGCCAAACGGCCGGCGCTGATTCGGCGGGAGGGAAGTCGACGTGGATTTCGAACGCTTTTGTGTCGGCAGTTGCCGGCTGCCGTGGTTGCGCACGGCGCTGGCGATCCTGGCTGTCGCCGTCGCCGCGCCGATCGAGCCTGCGCACGCCCAGAACCAGGCGAATTCGGCGGCGCCCGATGGCACCATCAAGGCCCAGCATGGCGACTGGCAGGTGGTCTGCAAACCACCGGCGCCGGGTTCGAAGCTCGAAACCTGCGCCCTCGTCCAGAGCGTCACGGCGGAAGACCGCAACAACGTCGGGCTGACCGTCTATTTCCAGAAGTTCTCGACCGGTGAACGGGTGCTGCGGGTATTCGCGCCGCTTGGCGTGCTGCTGCCGCCGGGCCTCGGCCTCAAGATCGACGACAAGGATGTCGGCCATGCGCCGTTCCTGCGCTGCCACAACTTCGCCTGCTACGCCCAGGTCGTCGCCGAGGACAAGCTGGTCGACCAGTTGAAGACCGGCAAGAACGCGATCTTCATCATCTTCCAGACCCAGGAAGCCGGCATCGGCATCCCGATCTCTCTCAACGGCTTCGCCCAGGCGCTGGCGGCGCTGAAGTAGGGATCAGCCACCCATCAATCGACCCATCTGCGTTGGTACAGGGTATAATTCTACGCTGCTTTCTTCCCCACCGGCACTAGGCCGGCGATCCGGGTGACGAGATCACGCACGCCCTTGAGGCGCGCCTCGGGCAAATCCCAGTCGGCCTTGAAGACCAACTTATGGTCGGTCTGCAGCTTCACCGCGCCGCCCGATTTCTGCATGAAGGCGACGAGCCCTTCCGGATTGGCGAAGCGATTGGCCCGGAACTGAATGACGCAGCCCTTGTGACCAGCGTCGATCTGCTGGATGCCCGCCTGCCGGCACAACCCTTTCACCTCCATGACATCGAGCAGGGCGTCGACCTCGTCGGGGCGCGGTCCGAAGCGGTCGACCAGCTCGACGCCGAAGTCGTCGATCTCAGGCCGGGAGGCCAGATGCGACAGCCGCCGATAAAGCCCGAGCCGCAACGGCAGGTCGGCAACGTAGGTCTCAGGGATCAGCACCGGCAATCCGAGCGAGATCTGCGGGCTCCACTGGTCCTGCGGCCCGCCCAGATCGCCGCCTTTTAGGCTCGCGACCGCCTCTTCGAGCATCTGCTGGTAGAGCTCGAAACCGACCTCGCGAATGTGACCAGACTGTTCCTCGCCGAGCAGGTTGCCGCCGCCGCGAATGTCGAGGTCGTGGCTCGCCAGCGAGAAGCCGGCGCCAAGTGTGTCGAGCGTCTGCAGAACTTTCAGCCGCTTCTCGGCCATTTCGGTCATGGCCTTGCCCGGCGGCGTGGTGAAGTAGGCATAGGCGCGCGTCTTCGAGCGCCCGACCCGGCCGCGCAACTGGTAGAGCTGGGCCAGGCCGAACATGTCGGCGCGGTGCACGATCATGGTGTTGGCGTTCGGCACGTCGAGGCCGGATTCGACGATCGCGGTCGACAGCAGCACGTCGAACTCGCCTTCATAGAACGCCGACATGATGTCCTCGATCTCGGTCGGCGTCAGCTGGCCGTGGGCGCGGGCGACGCGCAGCTCCGGCACCGCTTCGTTGAGGAACTCGGCGACCTCGTCGAGGTCGGCAATGCGGGGCACCACATAGAATGTCTGGCCGCCGCGATAGCGTTCGCGCCTCAGCGCCTCGCGCAGGATCACCGGATCGAACGGCGAGATGTAGGTGCGCACGGCGAGGCGGTCGACCGGCGGCGTGGTGATCAGCGACAGCTCCCGCACCCCCGACAAGGCGAGTTGCAGCGTGCGCGGGATCGGCGTTGCCGACAGGGTGAGGACGTGCACGTCCTCCTTCAGCTGCTTCAGGCGCTCCTTGTGCTGCACGCCGAAGTGCTGCTCCTCGTCGATGATCAGCAGGCCAAGGCGGGCGAACTCGATCGACTTCGACAGCAGCGCGTGCGTGCCGATGACGATGTCGACGGTGCCGGCGGCGAGCCCGCTCTTGACCTCGGCGAGTTCTCTTGAACCGACCAGGCGCGAGGCCTGCGCGATTTTGACCGGCAAGCCCTGGAAGCGGTCCGTGAAGGTCCTGAAGTGCTGGCGCGCAAGCAATGTCGTCGGCACCACCACCGCGACCTGGAGGCCAGCCATGGCGGTGACGAACGCTGCCCGCAGTGCCACCTCGGTCTTGCCGAAGCCGACATCGCCGCAGATCAATCGGTCCATCGGACGACCGGTACCAAGATCGTCGATCACCGCATCGATGCTCGACTGCTGGTCCTCGGTCTCCTCGTAGGGGAAACGCGCGACGAACTCGTCGAAGGCACCGGTTGGCGGCGTCAGCGCCGGGGCTTCCTTCAGCTGCCGAAGGGCTGCGATCTTGATCAGCTCGGCGGCAAGCTCGCGCAGCCGCTTCTGCATCCGCGCCTTGCGCGACTGCCAGGCGGCCCCACCCAGCCGATCGAGCTGCGCGCCTTCGCTCTCCGCACCATAGCGCGACAGCAACTCGATGTTCTCGACCGGCAGGTAAAGCTTGTCGCCGCCGGCATAGACCAGTTCAAGGCAGTCGTGCGCGGCGCCAAGCGCAGTTATCGTTTTCAAGCCCTCGAAGCGACCGATGCCGTGGTCGGCGTGGACGACGAGATCGCCCGGTCCAAGGCTCGTTGCCTCGGTAATGACATCGGCGGCGCGCTTGTGCTTGCGGCGCGGTCGCACCAGCCGATCGCCGAGGATGTCCTGCTCACCGATCACCGCCATGGCGGGCGTCTCGAAGCCGTGCTCGAGACCCAGAACGCACAATGCCGGCAGGTGCCCGGACAGCGCAAGCGCGTCGGCGTAGGTGTCGACCTTGCGCACGTCCTTGAGGCCATGGTCGGCAAGCAGCGTTGCGAGCCGCTCCCGGGCACCGGGCGTCCAGGCGGCGATCATCACCCGTTTCTTCTGCTCGATCAGCGCCCGCACGTGGGCGACGACGGCGCCGAACAAGTCGCCGCCGTCGGCGGTGCGCTCGGCGGCGAAGGTACGGGCGGCACGGCCATTGTAGCTGCGGATGCCGGCGCCGGCTGGATGTTCAAACGCCGAGAACCGGCGCACGTTCAACGCCTCGAGCGCGGCCTTCCAATCGCCGCCGTCGAGGAACATGCGGTCAGGCGGTACCGGCTTATAGGGTGCCGCGCCGAACTTCGACTGCTCGAGACCTTCAAGGCGGGCTTCGTAGTGTTCCTTGATCTGCTCGAAGCGGCGGCGCACCTGCTCGTCGCCGCCCTGGTCGAACGACACCTCGCTGGCGGCGACATAGTCGAACAGGGTCTCGAGCTTGTCATGAAACAGTGGCAACCAGTGCTCGACACCGGGATAACGTTGTCCGGCGCTCACCGCCTGGTAGAGCGGGTCATCGGCGGTGTTGCCGCCGAACAACTCGACGTAGCGGGCGCGGAAGCGCTTCTCGCCTTCTGCGCCGTAGGCGACCTCGCTTATCGGCATCAATACCAGCTTCTGTACCACTTTCGTGGTGCGCTGCGACTCGGCGTCGAACGACTTGATCGATTCCAGCGTGTCGCCGAAGAAATCGAGCCTGACCGGGCTTAAGCGCCCCGGCGGATAGAGATCGAGAATACCGCCGCGCACCGCGAACTCGCCCGGTTCCATCACCTGGCCGGTGCGCGTGAAGCCGGCGGCAGTCAGCCGCTGGATCAGCCGGTTGAGATCGATGCGCTGGCCGGCGGCAAGCGGCCTCAGCGACTGGCGGATGAAGGCGCGGGGCGGCAGCCTCTGCAGGATCGCGTTGACCGTCGTCAGCACGATCGTCGGCTCCCGGCGCGCGCCCATCGCGAGCTTGGCGAGAGAGGTAATGCGCTTGGCGGTGATCTCGGCATTGGGCCCGACCCGGTCGTAGGGCACGGTGTCCCAGGCCGGCACCGAGATCACGCGGCTGTGCGGCGCGAAGAAGCCGAGCGCGGTTTCCAGCGCGTCGAGGCGGCGGTCGTCGCGCGCCACGTGCAGGATGATACCGGGCGCGGCCTCGCTGCCTGCCTCGCGCGCGAGCTGCGCCAGTACCAGCGCATCGAGCCCTTCCGGCACGCCGGCAAGGATCGTTTCGTTCGAAGCCGTGGCGATATCGTTCATGGGTCCAAATTGTCGTTCAGGCGACCGGCTGGTCGAGTTTGTGGTAGGCGCGAAGGGCACCGATGAGGGCCGCGAATTCGCGGCCGGGCATGACTGTCGGCTCCAGGATCCAGCGGTGCAGATCAGGATCGGGCAACTCGATGAGTTCTTCGAACAGTGCCAGGTCGGCGTCCGACATCGATGCGAGGCAGGCGTCGGCAAACTTGCCGAGCAGCCAATCCATCTCCCTGGTGCCGCGATGACTGGCGCGGAAGCCGGCGCGCCGGCGCCGGGCATCGAGTTCTACTGACATGCTGCGCAAGTTCCTGGATCGCAAAACGCAATTCGCCCGGTCGGCCCCAAAAAGACCCCGGTTCACCCGCCGCTCGCATGCGGCTGAAACGTGGTATAGCGCCGCTTCACGTTGGCGCAAAGGGCTCAAACGAGGGTAAGGTGGCTGGCTTCAGCTTGGCACCTGGTTTCGAACGGTGCCAGGCTGAAGCCAGGCACCGGCCGCCGCGGAAGCCGGCTTGGGTACCCACTCAGCCGCTTGTCTTTGGATGGTGCGGGAGAGCGGTCCACGACGCGAAGGGTGGAGAAATCGAGCGATTACACGAGACGCATGCGCCCAGAGATCTTCACACCATTGTTCGCATCGGCGCAGTCGCTCGCCGGCATCGGCCCGCGCCTGATCACGCTTTTGAAGAAGGCGGTGCGGCTGCCGCCAGGTATCACCGAGCCGCGCGTCATCGACTTGCTATGGCACACGCCCACCGGCGTCATCGATCGCCGCGCCCAGCCGACGGTGGCCGGCGCCGTGCCCGGCACCATCGCCACCTTCGAGTTGCGTATCCTGAAGCACCGGCCGCCGCCGCGCGGCAACGACAAGGCGCCGTACAAGATCGCCTGCGAAGACGACACCGGCCGGCTCGATCTCGTGTTCTTCCGTGCCGAGCGCAAGTATCATCGAGCGGCAGTTGCCGGAGGGCTCGATCCGCTTCATCTCGGGCCGCGTCGAGACCTACGGCGACAAGCTGCAGATCACCCATCCCGACTACATCGTGGCGCCCGAGAACCGCGACGACCTGCCGATGCTGGAGCCGGTCTACGGTCTCACCGCCGGCCTGTCGGGCAAGGTGCTGGTGAAGGCAATCCGACAGGCGGTCGAGCGGGTGCCGGTGATGCCGGAATGGCAGGATGCGGCGTGGCTCGCTGCGCGTGGCTGGCCTGGTGCCCGGGCGGCACTGATATCGCTGCACCGGCCGGGCGACGCCGCCGACGTTTCACCGGCTTCGCCGGGCTGGCAGCGGCTCGCCTTCGACGAACTGCTGGCCGGCCAACTGGCGCTGGCGCTGGTGCGCCAGAGCTACAAGGCGCAGCGCGGCCGGCCGGTGACCGGCGACGGCCGCCTGCGCGCGAAGATCACGCAAGCCCTGCCGTTCGCGCTCACCAACTCGCAGCGCACCGCCCTCGGCGAGATCGCCCGTGACATCGCCGCGCCCAATCGCATGCTGCGGCTGCTGCAGGGCGATGTGGGTTCCGGCAAGACAGTGGTGGCACTGCTGGCGATGGCGATTGCGGTCGAGGCCGGCGCCCAGGCGGCTTTGATGGCGCCGACCGAAGTCCTTGCCCGTCAGCACGCCGATACCATCGCGCCATTGGCAGCGGCCGCCGGCCTGCGCCTCGGACTGCTGACCGGACGCGAGAAGGGCAGACCGCGCAAGGAGGTGCTCGAACGGTTGGCCTCCGGCGAGATCGACATCCTGATCGGCACCCACGCGCTGTTCCAGGATGACGTGGCGTTCAAGGATCTGGCCTTTGCGGTGATCGACGAACAACACCGCTTTGGTGTGCATCAGCGGTTGGCATTGCAGACCAAGGGCGGCGACGGCGGCGCCAATGTGCTGGTGATGACCGCAACGCCGATCCCGCGGACGCTGCTGATGACGCATTATGGCGACCTCGACGTGTCGCGGCTGACCGAGAAGCCGGCCGGCCGCAAGCCGGTGCAGACCACGCTCGTCTCCCTCGACCGGCTGGAGCAGGTGACCGATGGCCTGCGCCGCGCTGTTGCGGAAGGGGCGCAGATCTACTGGGTGTGCCCGTTGATCGAAACCTCCGACGTCTCGGACCTTGCCGCGGCCGAGGAACGCGCGGCCCACCTCGGCCAGATCTTCGGCTCAGCCGTCGGCCTGCTGCACGGCGCCATGAGCGGCGCCGCCAAGGACGCGGTGATGGCCGCCTTCACCGCCAATGAGCTCAAGATCCTGGTCTCGACCACGGTGATCGAAGTCGGCGTCAACGTACCCAATGCCTCGATCATGGTGATCGAGCATGCCGAGCGCTTCGGCCTTGCCCAGCTGCACCAGCTGCGCGGCCGGGTCGGACGCGGCAATCGCCAGTCCTATTGCGTGCTGCTGTACAAGTCGCCGCTCGGCGAGACCGCTGAAGCCCGTCTCAAGATGATGCGCGACACCGAAGACGGCTTCCTGATCGCCGAAAAGGACCTCGAA
This sequence comes from uncultured Alphaproteobacteria bacterium, assembly GCA_963741505.1. Taxonomy (GTDB): domain Bacteria; phylum Pseudomonadota; class Alphaproteobacteria; order Rhizobiales; family Hyphomicrobiaceae; genus JAKFWF01. The sequence goes on from CAVUIJ010000029.1 coordinate 103,997, forward strand.
TTGCGCGGCGGCGGCGAAGTCATGGGGGCGCGCCAGTCGGGCGTGCCGGAATTCCGCATCGCCGACGTGCCGGGCTATGCCGACCTGCTTGCCGCCGCACGCGACGATGCAGCGCTCATTCTGTCGCGCGACCCGAAATTGCTGAGCCCGCGCGGCCAGGCCCTGCGCATGCTGCTCTACCTGTTCGAATGCGACGAGGCGATCCGGCTGTTCCGCGCGGCTTGAGCCGGTCGGATGCGGCTCGACATGTGAAATCCCCCGCCACTTCCTGCCGCCGTCTGATTGCAACACGAATATCATTGCTATACATCCGCATACCATTGCTATATATTGGCGCGTGTCACCCGGGGCACGGCAATGATCAAGAGCTTCAGGTCCAAGGCATTGAAGCGATACTGGACCAAAGGCGATGCTTCCGGATTGCGCGCCGATCATGTGCAGCGGATCAGCAACCGCCTGTCGACATTGGATCTCGCCACCAGGCCAGAAGACATGAACCTGCCTGGATTCAAGTTCCATGCGCTCAGTGGAAAAATGGCGGGTCGTTACGCTGTCAGCATCACCGGCAACTGGCGCCTGACTTTCGCGTGGAGCGAAAACGGGCCGGATGCTGTCGACGTCGACTATGAAGACTACCACTAGGAGGATGCACCGATGAGATTGACCACCCTGCGTCACGCCTCGTTGCCGCCTGCGCATCCAGCCGATGTTCTGGCCGAGGTGATCGGCGCCATGGACCTCACCAAGACCGAGATCGCCCAGCGCCTGGGCGTGACTCGCAAGGCGCTCTACGACATTCTCGACCGCAAATCGGCGATCAGCCCATCGATGGCGGTACGGCTGGCGGATGTCGTCGGTTCATCGGCCGAGGTGTGGCTCGGCCTGCAGGCGCAGCACGACCTGTGGATGGCGCGCCAAGCCGCGCGTCAACCAAAATCCGACGCAGGTCGACCGGTTCCGACCAATGCAGGCGAAAAGGAAATTGCAGTACTTGACCATCGCCTTGTCAAAGATGTGCTGGGCGCCCCAAATCCACTGCAGGCCCTCCATGACGCGTTATCCAAACCTGGGCTACTTAGCAAAATGCCTATTGATCATCTAGGTAACACCGACAAAATCGGGAGCAGAGAGAATTGGGTGCTGACTAATCGTATTGCGATCGAAACTCTATTTGGAATTATCCGACCCCGAACGACACGCCAACGTTCTGAAATCAGTCCTCCGGAGCGCACGGCGTCTCGCGGCCGGTTCGTGCCCGACAAGACACCGAAACGCTTGAAGTCATGATAATTTTCGATCACCGGCTCACCTCCCAATTGGCAAGCGGGTTGCGGCAATCTACGATACCGCCGCTTTGATGGTCGGGATGTTGCCCTTGGCTCTCACCTTGCCGGCCACTGCCGCCAGTTCGGCAAGCTTCTTCTGCGCATCGGGAGTGACCATGCCGGCCGAGATCACGATCTTGGCGGCGTCCTCGACGCTCATGTTGAGGAAGGTCACATCCTTTCGCGGCACGAAACATACGAAGCCGGTCGGCGGCACGATGCCGGTCGCCATGAACACCGTCACCAGGTCGTCGGCGCCGCCCGGCTTGACCGCCGCGATCTCGCCGGTGGTCTCGCCGGTGACGAACACGATCGACCAGATACCCTTCGAGGGAAATTCGATCAGCCCCACCTTCTGGAAATTGGCGGTCGGGCCGGCTGCCGAGATGACGCTTTCGAAGATCTGTTGCACCGCGCGGTAGACGTTGCGCACGATCGGCATGCGGCCGAGAAACAGGTCGCCGTAGCTGATCAAGGTGCGGCCGAGCAGGTTTGCCGCCAGCGCGCCGATCAGCATCAGGCCGATGATGGCGAACACCAGACCGATGCCCGGCACCGTGAACGGCAGATAAGTGTCAGGGTTGTAGAACCGCGGCAGGAACGGCTTTACCCACGCGTCGACCGCATTGACGAACCAGTTCGCCGCATAAAGCGTGATGGTCAGCGGTCCAACGACGAGCAGGCCGGTTAGGAAGTAGTTCCGCAGGCGCGAACCCAGATGCATACTCTGGTCGCCCGGCCCCGGCTCGCTCAGCTTTGCCAGAACCGATTTGGCCTGCTCAGCATGTTCCGATTTCCCAGCCCTTTTTTGGGGGGGTAGGCTCTGCTGCATGTAGTCGCTTCTCATCCCGCTTACCGATTGGCGCTACTCTACAGCGTCAAAACGGCGCGGAACAGTCTCAACTTCAGCTAGACCCCAGCGTCACGACGAATTCACTGCTTCAACGGCTGGCAATCGTGGCCGGCGCTGAGCAGCTTCGGACAAAGCGTCTTCCATTCCGCCGGGTCGAGGAAGGGGCCAAAACTGACGCGATGGAGGGTGCCGAAACCACCGGCGTTGACCGCCACGATCGAGGCTTCCCTGCCGGCGAGTTCGCCGACGAATTGCTGTTTCAGCTTGGCGGCGACGGTTTGCGCCTCCTGCGCCGATTTGAGCTGCCCGACCTGCAGCAGATAGCGTCCGCCGACCGCTGCCGTCGTCGCAGTGGCGCAGCCTCCACCGCAACAGGCTTGGCTGGTGCCGGCTTCGCTGTTTCCGCTTGCTGCCAAGGCAGCGGCGCGTCGGATGACTGGGCGGGGCTTGCAGCAGCTGAACGCGCAGCCTTTGGCGCCGGCACGGCCGCTACCTTTACCTCTGTTCCGGAGCTCCACGCCGACACCGCCGGCTCGGTCTTGGGCGGCACCGCCGCAGTTGACTGTGCCGCACTCGACTTGTTGCTCGAGCCGCCGAACAGATTTCCGAAGAAGCCGCCGAGCCCAGTGCCACTTGGCGCCGGCGCAGCCTCTGGCGAGGGCGCCAGACCAGCGGCAGGCTTGGCAGCTGGAATGCTGCCGGTGCTGCCGCTCCCGGCCGAGGACACTGCCGCATCGGCGGTTGCGGTCTTGGTGCCCGCGCTTTTGCCGCTGCCTTCGGCATCGGCCTGATCGGGCAGACCGGCATCGCGATAGGCAGCGATGCGATTTTGCAGAGCATCGGCGCGCTCGGCGTCGTTGAGACCGTTCTTTAGCCAGAGCGCATGCGTCAGGTCGGATATCGCCAGTGCCGGCTTCGATTGCTTGCGATAGGCCAGACCACGCTGGTAGTGGGCGCGGGCCAACAGGTTGGAAGGCAGGCTGCCGCCCGACAGCGCCGCGGTGAATTGCTGAACGGCGGCATCGGCCTTGCCGGCCTGCAGCGAGGCGACACCTGCCTCGATCTGCTGTTGCGCCACCGCCGGATCCTTCTTGGCGCCTTTCGCCTCGGTGCCGGCAGATTTCGACTTCGGCTTCTGCCCGGTGCTCTTGGCCGGCTCAGCCGCGCCCGGCTCTGCTGCCGCGGCTGGCGCTGCCTGCTGGGCGCAAACGGGACCATGAAAGAGCGCCAATGCCACCACGCTCACCGTACCGGCGAGCACCACCCATCGCGTGAATTTGTGCGCCATCGATGTGCGCTTATCCAACGCCATCATCGTATCAACCCCTCGAACCCGCAGATACGCAGCACCTCCTCCACTGACCGCCAAGTTATGTGAAACAGTGTAATGAGGCAAATCGACGACCAAAAAAGGACGGCCATGCCCTTGTTATACGTCACTATTCCACAGTCACGGATTTCGCCAGATTGCGCGGCTGATCCACGTCCGTGCCCATGAATACGGCGGTATGGTAGGCCATCAGCTGCACCGGCACCGCATATATCAACGGACTTGTGAACGGGTGCGCTCTCGGCATCTGGATGTGGGCGTGGACCGGGCAGCCCGCGGCCCCTGATTCGGCATCCGTGACCAGAATGATCTGACCGCCGCGCGCCGCGACCTCCTGCATGTTGGACACCGTTTTCTCGAACAACTCGTCCTTCGGCGCCACCACGATCACCGGCACGTTCTCGTCGATCAGCGCGATCGGGCCGTGCTTCAACTCGCCGGCGGCATAGCCCTCGGCGTGGATATAGGAGATCTCCTTGAGCTTCAGCGCGCCTTCCAGCGCCAGCGGGAAGCTCGAGCCGCGGCCGAGATAGAGCACGTCCTTGGCCTTGCCCAGGTAGTGCGCCAGATGCTCGAACGTCGCCTCGTCACGCAGCAGCGTCGCGATGTGCCGCGGCACTTCGGTCAGCGCCTGCACCAGCACCTGCTCCTCGGCCTCCGAAAGCGTTCCGCGGGCCCGGCCAAGGGCAATGGCTAGGCACGCAAGCACCGACAGCTGGCAGGTGAAGGCCTTGGTCGAGGCAACGCCGATCTCGGGCCCGGCCAGCGTCGGCAGCACCGCATCCGACTCGCGCGCGATGGTCGATGTGCGCACGTTGACCACCGAGGCGATCTTCTGCCCCTGGGACTTGCAATAGCGCAGCGTCGCGAGCGTGTCGGCGGTTTCTCCCGACTGTGACACGAACACCGACAGCCCGCCCACCGGCAATGGCGCCTCGCGGTAGCGCAGCTCGGAGGCGACGTCGATCTCGACCGGAATGCGGGCGTAGCGCTCGATCCAGTACTTGGCGACGAGGCCGGCATAGTAGGCGGTGCCGCAGGCCGAGATCGTCACCCGGCTGACACCGGCGAGATCGAGGCCGACATCGGGGAAGGCGACCCGGCCCTCGGCCATGTCGATGTAATGGGCGAGCGTGTGGCCAATCACTTCCGGCTGCTCGTGGATTTCCTTGGCCATGAAGTGGCGGTGATTGCCCTTGTCGACCAGCATCGAGCCCGCCGCCGAGCGGATCATCGGTCGCTCGACGCGGGCGCCGCCGACGTTGCGCACCTCGACCCCCTCGCGCGACAGGATCGCCCAGTCGCCATCCTCGAGATAGGTCACCCGGTCGGTGAACGGGGCGAGCGCGATCGCGTCGGAGCCCAGGTACATCTCGCCATCGCCGTGGCCGACGGCCAGCGGCGGGCCATTGCGGGCACCGATCATCAGGTTGTCGTTGCCGGCGAAAATGATGCCCAGCGCAAATGCGCCGTGCAGGCGCGGCAGCATCTTGGCCACTGCATCGACCGGCTTCATCCCGCGGCCGAGCTCGCGCGTCAGCAGATGCACCACGGTCTCGGTGTCGGTCTCGGTCTCGAACTGGTAGCCGTCGGCGGTCAACTCGTCGCGCAACTCGCGGAAATTCTCGATGATGCCGTTGTGCACGACCGAGACCTTGGCGCTCATGTGCGGATGGGCATTGCGTTCGACCGGCTTGCCGTGCGTCGCCCAGCGGGTGTGGCCGATGCCGGTGCGCCCCTGCAGCGGCTGGTTGTGCAGCCGTGTCTCGAGATTGCGCAGCTTGCCTTCGGCGCGGCGGCGCTCGAGATGACCGTTCTCCACCGTGGCGACGCCGGCTGAATCATAGCCGCGATACTCGAGCCGCCGCAGCGCCTCGACGATGTCGCCGGCGACCGCCTTCTTGCCGAGTATCCCAACGATGCCACACATGGTGCCGATCCTCTGTCGAATGCGCGTCGCAGCGACGTTATGTGCGTCGCGGCGATATGCTCAATTCACTCTTTGTTGCCGATGGCGACAACATGTCGTTTGCCGATGGCAACTCCCCTCCGGGGAGCCGGCCGCCATCGGCGAGTTATCTCAAGCCTTCTTCGCGGCCTTGCGCCGCGACATCAGGATGCGGAACTTGGCGGCCCAGCCATCCCTCGTCTCCTGCGGCGCACGTTCGAGCGACAGCGCGTCGGCCGGCACGTCCCGGGTAATGACGCTGCCGGAGCCGACATAGGCGCCGGCGCCGATCGTCACCGGTGCCACCAGCGAGGAATTGGAGCCGACGAAAGCCCCCTCCCCGACCGTCGTCTTCGACTTGGTGAAGCCGTCGTAGTTGCAGAAGATCGTGCCGGCGCCGATGTTGGCCTTTGCGCCGACTGTGCCATCGCCGAGATAGGCCAGATGGTTGGCCTTGGCGCCGGCGCCGATTGCAACGTTCTTGACCTCGACGAAGTTGCCGATGTGAACGTCAGGTCCGAGGTCGGCGCCCGGACGCAGCCGCGCGAACGGGCCGATGCGCGCACCGGCGCCGATCCTGGCGCCCTCGATGTGGCAGTTGGCCTTGATCTCGGCGCCGTCCTCGACCGTCACCCCGGGGCCGAAATACACGTTCGGCTCGATCACCACGTCACGGCCGAGCCTGGTGTCATGGCTGAACCAGACCGTTTCCGGCGCAATCAGCGTCGCGCCATCGGCCATCGCGGTCGCACGCATGCGGCTCTGCAGGATCGCTTCGGCCGCCGCCAGCTGTGCCCGGTCGTTGACGCCCAGCACCTCGTCCTCGGCACAGATGACGACGCTGGCGCGCAAGCCATCACGACGGGCGATCTCGACCGCGTCGGTCAGATAGAACTCGGCCTTGGCGTTGTCGTTGCCGATGCGATCGAGCAGCCCGATCAAGTCGGCACAACGGAAGGCCAGCACGCCGGAGTTGCACAGCACGATCGCGCGTTCGCTCTCCGACGCGTCCTTGTCTTCGCGGATCGCTTGGAGGCCGCCGTCGGCGCTGGTCAAGAGCCGGCCGTAGCCGGTCGGGTCGGCGGCGTTGAAGCCAAGTACGGCGATCGCCGCGCCGGCATCGAGCGCCGCGCGCAGGCGGGCGATCGTCTCAACCCGGATCAGAGGTGTGTCGGCATAGAGCACGATGACGTCGCCCTTGTGTGCGCCGATCGCGTCGCGTGCCGCCAGCACGGCATCGGCGGTGCCTTTCTGTTCGTGCTGGGTGAAGACGAGCGCCTGCGGGGCGCAGCGGCGCGTCTCCTCGGCGACATCGGCCATGCCAGGACCTGCCACCACCACCAGGCGATCGCAACGAACGGCCTTGGCGATGGCGATCACATGGCCCAGCATCGACAGGCCGGCAATCCGGTGCAGCACCTTAGGGATCGCAGATTTCATGCGCGTACCCTTGCCGGCGGCAAGTACGATAGCTTGAAAGGATCGCTCTGGCATCCCGTTGCCTCGTTCCGGTAGCGACGAGCGCAGGCGGCGCTCAGGGGCTTCTGTCCGGCAAGATTCATGCCGGCCAGCAGTGGTGGAGGACGCGATTCACCCGAATCCCAGGGTCCGGCTTGTAGCAGCACGCACGCCACTGTCCACAGGCGCATCGGCATTTCCTCGCCGGCGGCGTTGACCCTTCACCGCAACCGCCGGCAACAATTTGTTAACCAAACAGTGATTCGCATCGGATTTCCTCCCATGACCCAGGCCATCGCACACCAACGGCCCCGGCCAACGGCGAAGTTCGCCAAGATCTATGCCGGCGCCTGGACGTTGCTGGCCGCATTGGCGCTCGCCTACATGATCACGCTCGCGGTGCAGCCGAGCATCATCGCCGACTGGACGCCCGGCCGCGCCGAGCCGGATGCGCCCGATGTCCAGCGCACCGTCGCCCGTTTCGCCACCGACATCGGCGGCCTGAAGCAGACGGTCGGCGAGATTCAACGGGACATGTCGGCGCTGCGCACCGCGGTGCTAGCGGCCTCGTCCCGCGACAAGGAACTGTTCGAACGCCTCGCGCACGTCGAGGAACGCACCAAGCCGCAAGTCACTGCCGAACTCACCGCGCCGAAGGCCGCAGCCCCCAGACCGGCCGAGCCACGCGGGCAAAAGGCGCCTGAACGAGCCGCCGCAGCGCAAGCCACCACCGCACCCAAGGCCGCCCCGGCGGCACCCGCACCCGAGCCAGCCGTCGAGCAAGCGCCAGCAACACCCCGGGTGACGGTGCTCAACGCGCCGCCGGCTCCAGCCAGTCCAATCGCCACCGGCAGCATCATGACGCCGCCGGCGCAGGGTCTGCCAGCACCGCCGCCGACAACGACGACGACGACGACGGTCGCATTCGGCCCGGGGGCGATCAAGGCAGCAGCACCTACCACGTCGGCGGCTGCGGTCGAACTCGCCAGCGGCCCCTCGCTCGATGCCTTGCGGCTCAATTGGAGCCTGCTGGCGGAGCGCCACGCCTCGTCGCTCAGGAATCTCGAGGCACGCTATACCAACGCCGGCGAAGGCCAACCCTACCAACTCGTCGCCGGTCCAATCGCGACGCCGGAGGAAGCCGCAAGGGTCTGCGCCGAACTCAAGGCCAAGCGCGTCGCCTGCCGCGTCACCGGATTCGCCGGCAACGCACTTTGACCCCCGCCGCCACCGGCAGTCACGATCGCTGAATTCAGTCGATCTGATCCTGCGTCGCATTGAAGGTGTCACAGACCTGCATGCTACCGCTCTTGAAGCCCTGGCTGAACCAGCGCACGCGCGCCGCCGATGAGCCGTGCGTGAAGGCGTCCCTGACCACCCGCCCCGAACCCATGTTGCGCTGGATCATGTCGTCGCCGATCTGCGAAGCGGCGTTCAGCCCTTCCTCGATATCGCCCTGCTCCAGGCGGCTCTTCAGCTGATCGTTGAGCTTGGCCCAGACACCGGCCAGACAATCGGCCTGCAGCTCCATGCGCACCTGGATGCGATTGCCGGTGCGCTGGTCGGACCGCTCCTTCATCTGCTGCACCCGGTCGGCGATGCCGAGCAGCGTCTGCACGTGATGGCCGACCTCGTGCGCGACGACGTAGGCCTGGGCGAAGTCGCCCGGCGCATTGAAGCGGCGCTTGAGCTCCTCATAGAACGCGAGATCGATGTAGACCTTGCGATCGAGCGGGCAATAGAACGGCCCCATCGCCGTCTGGCCGGTACCGCAGGCGGTCGGCGTCGCCCGGTCGAAAATGACGAGCTTCGGCTCCTGATAGGCCTTGCCGAACCCCTGGAACACGCGGCTCCACACATCCTCGGTATCGGCCAGCACCCGGCCGACGAACTTCTTCATCTCGTCGGTATCGGCGGTCTTGCGCTGACCGCTCGGCAAGCCGGGAATCTCGAACGGGCTGCGCCGCCCGGCCGACTGGCTGCCCGGGTCGACGCGCGGCATCTGCGGCACCTGCGACATGTCGGGCATACCACCGCCGCCGCGCAGGATATCGAGCGGGTTCAAGCCGAACAGCAGCATCAGCGCGCCGATGATCAGCATCGTCGTCAAGCTGAACCCGCCGCGGCCACCGCCGCCCATCGGGATCGGGATCTGCAGGCCGCGGCCGCTGCCGCCGAACATGCCGCCGCCCTGACCGCGACGGTCCTCGACATTCTTGCTTTCCCGATCTTCGTCATCGTAGCGCATGGGCGTGTCCCGGACTTGGTCGAAGATGCTCGATATTGCAGCTGCTCGATATATGGAACGCCATTGTGCATTCCGGCTCGCCAAGCACAAGCCAGCCGCCTGCGACTAGTCTTCTTCTTGGGCGAGCATGGCGTTCGTCGTCTTGCGGCCGGGGCCGGCGAGCTTTTTCGGTTCCGGCGCGATGCGTGCCTTGTCGTCCCGCCGCAACAACGCCTTGACGGTGCGCGAGGCGACAACGGTCGCGTCGTTGGCATAGGCCTCGTGATTGGCTTCGATGTCCTTCAGCTCGTATTTGTAGTTCACCATCAAACCGTGCGCCTCGGCGAGGCCCTTGGGCGAGACGTCGCCCAGCCAGTTGATGCGCTCGAGCTTGGCGCCGTTGCCCAGGTGGAACCGGGCGACCGGGTCGACCGGCCGGCCGTCGGCAGTCTTGGCCAGCAGGAAATAGTGGGCCGCGAGCGCCATCAACGACGCCTCGAGGTCCGTCCGCGACCGCCGCATCGTCGGCCCAGCCGGGATCGTTGAGCGCGGCCAGGGCGGTGCGGTCGGCACTGTCGACGATGCCGCTCGCCGCATCGGCGCGGACGCGATCGAGCCAGCGGGCGAAATGGGGCACCGGCGACAGCGTCACGAACGTCTTCAGCGTCGGATGCTCTTTGGCCAGCTCCTCGGCCACCTGCTTGATCAGGAAACTGCCGAACGAGATGCCCTTGAGCCCCTCCTGGCAGTTGGAGATCGAGTAGAACACCGCCGTCGACGGCGACGGCATCGCAGTTGCCGACTTGCGCGCCTCCTGCAGCACGTCGGCGATCTCCGCCGGCATCGCCTGCATCAATGCCACCTCGACGAAGATCAGCGGCTCGTCGATCAGCGAGGGATGGAAGAAGGCAAAGCAACGGCGATCGGCCGGATCGAGCCGGCGGCGCAGATCATCCCAACCCTTGATCTCGTGCACGGCCTCGTAGGCGATGATCTTTTCCAGGATCGCGGCCGGCGTCTGCCAGTCGATCCGGCGCACGACCAGAAAACCGCGGTTGAACCAGGAATAGAGCAAGTGCTTGAGGTCGCCGTCGACCTGCGCCAGCGCCGCGGTCAATTCCTGGTCGCCCCTGGGCTGGCGCAACAGGTCGCGGCGCATGGCGACGATCTCGGCGGTCGCCCCCGGTGCCAGATTGAGACGACGGAAGAATTCCTGGCGCGGGCTTTCGACTGCCGCTTGCAGCTGCGCCAATGCCTGATCCGTCGGATCGCGGGCAAAGGCGGCCGCGGCGTGCTTCACCTGCTCGCGGTCGGGCTGCATCGCGCTTGCGAGATAGCGGAAGAAGGCGCGCTTGCTCTCGGCATCGGCGGTGCGGTAGCGACCGAGAAGCTCGCGGGCGAGAACCACCCCCGACGCCTCGCCACGGCTCGACACCAGCGCCTCGGCGAGCTTTTCCATGCTGTCGGTGGCGCTAGCGCCGCGCAACGGCCAGGGCAGCAGCTGCCGACCCTGCTCGGCAACCGTATTCATCAGTTCCTGCAGGAACGTGACGTTGATCATCGGCAGCGGCTCCCCTCGTCCGGCAACAGCCGATACATAGCTACGCCGGACGACTGGTTCAATCACGCTTCGCCGTCAGCCGCACCGCGCCTCGGCCCGGGCGGCCCTCACCACGCCTTGAAGGGGGTCTCCGGCACCGGCGTCAGCGGCGGCTTGTGCGCGGCGTAAGCGCTGAGGTTGTCGGCCACCATCTGGCCCATCTGATCACGGGTGAACTGCGACGCCGAACCGACATGCGGCAGCAGCACCGTGTTCGGCAGCGTCATCAGCGCCGGATCGATGTTGGGCTCGTTGTAGTAGACATCGAGGCCGGCGCCGAAGATCGTGCCCTCGCGCAGCGCCGCGATCAGCGCCGCCTCGTCAACCACCGAACCGCGTGCCACGTTGATGACGATGCCGCGCGGGCCCAACGCCTCGAGCACCGCCTTGTTGATCAGTCCCTTGGTCGCAGGCCCGCCCGGTGTGATCACCATCAACGTATCGACGTTGCGCGCCATGGCGACGATGTCGTTGTAAAACGGATAGGCGACGTCGGCCTGCTTGCTGCGGCCGAAATAGGTGATCGGCATGCCGAAGGCGGCGGCCCGCTTGGCAATCGCCTTGCCGATGCGGCCGAAGCCGACCATGCCGAGGGTGCGGTCGCGCAGCGATTGCGGGGTGAGGCGATAATCGCCCTCGGTTGTCCACTTGCCGGCGCGCAGGTGCTGCTCGGCGGCGCCGAGCTCGCGCACCGTCATGAGCAACAGTCCGAGCGCGGTATCGGCGACCTCCTCGGTCAGCACGTCCGGTGTGTTGGTGATGATGACGCCGCGCGCCGCCGCTGCCGGCACATCGATCGAAGTCATAGCCGACGCCGAAGTTGCCGATCACCTTGAGCTTCGGCAGCCGCGCGATCAGCGCCGCATCGGTCTTAACGCCGGTATGGCCGCCGGTGCAGATCGCCTCGATGCGGTCGGCGCACTTCGCTACCACGTGCTCCAGATCCGACGGTTTGGCGACCTTGTGCACCTCGAATGCCTTGGCGATCTGCGTCTCGATCAAGGGCATCATGGGGCCGGTCTGCAGCAGGGCTGGCTTCGACATTTCAGCGGATCTCCGGGAGGGCGATGGCAATCGACAAGGGGCTTCCCTAGCATCTGGGCTCGGCCCGCAGCAACGTATACGCGACCCGCATTATTGCATTTCTGTCCAAATCACGGGACAAGCCGGGCCATGATGCCAGACGACTACGACGTCGCCCTCATCGGCGGCGGCCACAATGGATTGACCTGCGCGGCCTATCTCGCCGGCGCCGGCCTGCGGGTCGTCGTGCTTGAGAAGAACCCGGTCGTCGGTGGCGCCGCGATCACCGAGGAGTTCCATCCCGGTTTCCGCAATTCGGTCGCCTCCTACACCGTGAGCTTGCTCAACCCGAAAGTGATCCGCGACCTCGAACTCGCCCGCCATGGCCTCAGCATCGTCGAGCGGCCGGTGGCCAATTTCTGGCCGATCGACGACACCCACGGCCTTCTCATGCCCTATGGCTTGGCGAAGCGGCAGGCGGCGATTGCTGCGCTTCTCGAGCCGCGACGCGGAACGACTGCCGGCCTACGACGCGGCGCTGGAGCGGGCGGCGACGGTATTGCGCGACCTCGTGCTGCGCACGCCGCCCAATGCCGGCGGCGGCCTCATGGAAATCATCCGCAACGCCGGCCTCGGCCGCCGGCTTCTGGGCTTGGGCCTCGACGAGCAGCGCCTGCTGGTCGATCTGTTCACCAAGAGTGCGAGCCGACTATCTCGACCAGTGGTTCGAGAGCACGCACGTCAAGGCCGCCTTCGCCTTCGACGGCATCGTCGGCGCCTACGCTTCGCCGCAGACACCGGGCACCGCCTACGTGCTGCTGCACCACTGCTTCGGCGAAGTGAACGGCAAGACCGGGGTGTGGGGCCACGCCATCGGCGGCATGGGCGCGATCACACAAGCGATGGCGGCGTGCGCAAGAGAGCGAGGCGCCGAGATCCGCACCGACGCCGCGGTCGCCATGCTGCGGACGACCGAGGACCGCGCCACCGGCGTCGTACTGGCCTCCGGCGAGGTGATCCGCGCTCGTGCGGTCGCGTCGAACATCTCGCCGAAGCTGCTGTTCCGCGCATTTGTGCCGGAAGGCGCGGTCGCGCCGGAACTGCGGGCGCGGTTCACCGGCATCAAGACCGGCTCCGGCACCTTCCGCATGAACGTCGCGCTGTCGGAGCTGCCGGATTTCACCTGCCGGCCGGGCAAGGTGCAAGCCGACCACCACGGCTCCGGCATCGTCATCGGCCCGTCGATGGAATACCTCGACCGCGCCTATCTCGATGCGCGCATTCACGGCTGGTCGCAGCGCCCGGTGGTGGAAATGCTGATCCCATCCACACTCGACAACTCGCTGGCGCCACCTGGCAAGCACGTCGCCAGCCTGTTCGTGCAGCACGTGGCGCCAAAGCTGCCCGCCGGTCGCTCCTGGGCGAACGACCACGAGCGCGACGCCTTCGCCGACGTGGTGATCGACACGGTCACAGCGCATGCGCCGAACTTCCGGTCGAGCGTCATCGCCCGGCAGTCCTTGTCGCCGCTCGATCTCGAACAGCGCTTCGGCCTCGTCGACGGCGACATCTTCCACGGCCAACTGTCGCTCGACCAGTTGTTCTCGACGCGGCCCATCCTTGGCCACGCCGACTATCGGTTGCCGCTGAAGGGCCTCTACCTGTGTGGCTCCGGCGCCCACCCCGGCGGCGGCGTCACCGGCGCGCCCGGCCACAACTGCGCGCGGGAGATTTTGCGGGATTTGAAGGGGTGGTGGTGAGCGTGGCATTCGCGCACTGTCGCCGAGTATTTAGCCGCCGGCTAGCCAGCGCCCTCACCTCCCCACAGCCGTCATTCCCGCGCAGGCGGGAACCCAGCCAAGCCTCTGATGGCCGCGGTGTCGATCGAGGCAACGGTGTCCCTATCGTCGAGCCAGCGCTGCCGTGACCCTGGGTAGGCTCCCGCCTGCGCGGGAGTGACGGAAATTGAGGAAGCAACGAATTCAACCGCGGCACCTTATCAGTGGGAGCTCGAAGGATCGGGCATATCAAGCGAGGAAATAGAATGGCAGCCCGTTCGCATGAGAGCGCCTAACCCGCCATCCGGGCGTAAACATCGCCCGAGTTTGCTTCGTGCGGCAGCGCGGCGATGAACGCGCGCATCTCGGCGGCGTCGACCCAGCGCCCCAACTCGAACTTCTGGCTCTCGCCCAGCGCCAGGTCGAACGCGTAGCGGCCGAGTCGCCGCGATCCGATCGAGGCAGGCGTAGGCGACATCGCGCTGGATGGTGGTGAACTCGAACGACAAGCAGCTAAGCGGCTGCGACAAGCCGGCCAGCACATCGGCCTCGAAGCCCTCGACATCGATCTTGACGAACGCGGGCTTGCCATGCGCCGCGATCAGCGCGTCGAGCGTCGTCACCGGCACCTCGATGGCGCGGTCCCATTTCTGGCCTTCCCAGCCGCCGGCGCCATCGGCCGCCTTGACGAACTCGGTCGAGGCGGTGGTCACCGTCGGGTTGGCGGAATTGATATGCAGCGTCAGCTTGCCCGGCTTTGGCCCGCAGGCGCTTTCGACCAGCGTCACGCCGGTGTCGCCGCGATAGAGTTCGCGGATCACCCGGGCGCAGTCGGGTTGCGGCTCCAGCGCGACGACACGCGCGCCGCAACGGCGGAAGGCACCGATCCGGTCGCCGACGTGGCTGCCGATGTCGAAGGCGAGGTCGCCGGGCTTGACGAACCCGGCATAGAGCCGGTCCATCGCCGCATCACGGTCGGCGTCGCCGTAATAGACGTCGAGCGAGCGGCGAAGGCCGGTGAGTGCCGGATCGCGGCGAAGAGCGGCGAGACGGTCATTGATGGCACGCGTCATGGTCGCAGTCTTCTATCGCTGAAATGGTTCTGGTGATTGCGATGATACATGCTTGTGCCAGCAATTGGACATGAGGCATAAGTAGCTTTGCGCGAGACGGCCGCGGGGCAAGTCCTACAACAGTAGACCATTCTGCACTGAAAGGCGCCACATGACCCCGGTCGCCCACCCGCTCGGCATCAAGGCCGCGTTGATTGCGCTGTTCGCCCCGATCGCAGTCCTTGCCGCGCCGCCGGCACAGACCGTGCCGCAGCCGATGCAGGTGGTGATCGCCCGCAGCGCCGACGCGGGCTGCGAGCCGCAGTGCCTGGAATGGATTTCGGCGCAAGGCATGATCGATGCCAGCACGCCGCGCCAGTTCAAGAAGGTGCTCGCGGCACTCGGCAAACGCAAACTGCCGATCCTGATCGATTCGGCCGGCGGCTCGGTCAACGAGGCGCTCGAAGTCGGCCGCATGATCCGCGCCAAGGGCCTCGACGTGGTCGTGACCAAGACCCTGTTCAAGCCATGCGAGAAGCTCGACACCGCCTGCAAGCAGCTCAAGGCGCGCGAGGTCCATCCAGCCCTGCCGCAGGCGCGGTTGTCGAGATGTGCTTCGTCTTGCGTGTTCGTTTTGGCCGCCGGCAGCCGCCGCTATGTTGGCGCGCCGGCTTTGGTCGGCCTGCACCAGATCGCCTCCTTCAGCGTTCATTCGAAGGTCCTGCGCACCTATCGTATCCTCACGCGCTATCAGTATGGCGTGCCGGTCCAGCAGCAGAAGTCGCTCGTATCGGAGAAGAAAATCGCCGAGACCAAGCAGGCCAAGCCGACGCCGGACACCGTCTACGAAAAGATCGCGGCATACTTCGTCGAGATGGGCATTGGCGAAGGCGTGATGCCGATCCTGATGTCGACGCCGAATGCCAGCATCCGCTGGCTGCGCAGCAATGAATTGACATCGACCCGGCTGGCGACTGATTTCTTGAGCGGTGAGCAACTGTTGCTGGCGCCGAAATCGACTGCCAGCATGCCGATCGCGGCACCGCCCTTTGCGCCCTCGCAGGCAACGCCAACCCCTTCGTTCAAGGGCATGCCCACGTGCAACCCCGCCGCCGGCATCGTGACAGCGTGTGTGCCCTCGATCGAGAACCTGCCGGTGGCGCCGGCGACCGCGCCATTGGCGCTGCCGAAGTCACCCGATACTGCTACGCAGGCAGTAGCGGCACCGTTGGCGCCGCCAGCGGCGGCCGGCGCGCCATCGTCATCAGCACCGCCGCAGCCGGCAGCTGATGCCGAAACAGAAGGCGCCGCGGCGGCGCCGCCAATCCCAGCCGCGGCCCCCACCCAAGTCGCACTGCCGGTGCCCGCCGCCGCAGTACCTGCGCCAGCCAAGCCGCCCCAGACCGCGGCCAAGCGCCCGGCCGAGCCAAAGGCCCGCAGTCGGCCGAAAGAAGAGCAGGACAATCCGTTCGCGCGTGCCTCCCATTGAGTTAGGCGCGGTCCAGCACCACCTTTACTTCCTTCGGCGTGTCGAAGTCCTCCGGGATGCCGTTGAGGCCCGCCCTCTTGAACCATTCCCCCATCGCCGGCGCGGCGGTGATCACCGCGAATGGCACCGCCAGCAGATAGCCGGCGGTCAGTGGCAGGCTCCACCAGAATGCGGTCGGCGACACGGCGTAGAGGCTGCCGCACACGACGAGGCCGAACAGCAGTTGCGGCCACAGATCGGAGATCGCGGTGCGCCATGAGATGCCGTAGGCATCGCGCGACTGGCCGCCCCAGGTCACCGAGCGGCCGAAAGCGAGCCCGATCATGAAGATAGTGGTGCGGATGGTCGATACCGCGCCCTGCAGGAACGAGAACGCGATCTCGATCACCGCACTTAACGCAAACCGCAGCGGCCCGCCGTAGCGAGCCATACCGCCCTTGGTCAGCACCGCGTCGGCGAGGCCGGCGATCTTCGGCGACAGGTACATCAGGAAGAACGCGACATAGAGGAAGGCGGCGAGCCCGCTGGGGAAATCGGCGACGCCTTGCGCCTGCCAGGCCGCGATCGGCGACAATCCGATCATCAGCGTCCAGGCCGGTATGCCGAGGAACATCAGGATCGCCCACACCAGCTGGAACCGGCTCATCGGATAAAGACCCGGCAGATCGAGCAGCTTCACGTACTGCATATTGCCCTGGCACCAGCGCACGTCGCGCTTGGCGAAGTCGAGCATCGTCGGCGGATTTTCTTCCCAGCTGCCGTCCTCGACCGGCAACACCCGCACCTCGTAGCCGGCACGGCGCATCAACGTCGCCTCAACCTGGTCGTGCGACAGCACGTGGCCGCCGAGCGGTGGCTTGCCGGGCAGGATCGGCAGATGGCACTGCTCGACGAATGGCTTGATGCGGACGAGCGCATTGTGACCCCAGAACGGACCACACTCGCCGACCCACCACGACTGGCCCATGGTGTAGGTGCGCATGCCGTGGCGCATGCCGAATTGGAAAATTCGCGCGAACATGCTTTGCGAGGGCATGCCGACGACGAGGCTCTGCAGGATGCCGAGGCGCGGATGGGCCTGCATCATGCGGGTGAGCCGCACGATCGCTGCACCCGACATCAAGCTGTCGGCGTCGAGCGGCAGCATCAATTCGTAGTCGCGGCCCCATCGATCGCAGAACTCTCGTACGTTGCCGGCCTTGAAGCCGGTATTGACGGCGCGGCGGCGATAGATGATTCGGCCTGGCTCGGTCACTTCCGCGGCCCAGGCCTTGGCAGCTGCATCCTCGGCGGCGGCGACCGCTGGATCATTTGTGTCGCTCAGGATGAAGTAGTTGAACTGGCGGCCCTCGCCGGTGGCGTCGACGCTGGCCTTCACCGTGCGCAGCCGCAGGAAGGCGCGGGCCGGGTCCTCGTTACGCAACGTCATCAGGATCGCGGTCTTGATGCTGATCGGCGTCGGCTGGTCACCGGCGGCCGCGAACGGGGCGACCTGCTGCATCGGGTTTCTTGCGATGTGCAGCAGCCAGAAGCCGACTACCGAATTCCAGAAGCCGAGGACGGTCCAGGGCGAGCCGATCGCGAAGGCTGTGAACAGGATGACGTCGAGTGCGGTCCAGCCGCCGGCGCCGAGGACGCGCGCCACCCCCCACATCAACAGGAGCCAGGTCGCAATGTTGAGGCCAGCGACCAGCCGCCGGCGGCGGCCGAGCTCGTCCATGGACTGGATGCCGGTCGGCGTAGTAAGCACGGTAGCGTCTCTGCTCAGATTAATCGGGGCGGAAACGCCCTGACCTTCGGTCGTCATAGCATGTCCTCGGATGGAACTTCAGATGGCGCCTTCGCCCGACAGATCGGCTGCCCGCGCGCTGTGGTACGTGGCCCCGGGGCAGATCGAGCTGCGCGATGAGATACTGCGAAATCCGGCCGAACACGAGGTGCTGGTCAGGGCCTCGTTCAGCGGCGTCAGCAGGGGCACCGAGCGGCTCGTCATGGCGGGAAAGGTCGGTCAGGCTGAGTGGCAAAGCATGCGCGCGCCGTTACAGGCGGGCGACTTTCCTTTTCCGGTGAAATACGGCTATTGCGCGACCGGCATCGTCGAGGCCGGCGACAAAAAGTTGATCGGCCGGCCGGTATTCGTGTTGCACCCACACCAAGACCGCTTCGTAGCACCTGCCAGCATGGCGACGCCGATCCCGGACGGCGTGCCGCTGCGCCGGGCGACGCTCGCCGCCAACATGGAGACGGCGCTCAACGCGCTGTGGGATTCCGGCGCCGGCCCGGCCGACCGCATCGTCGTGGTCGGCGGCGGCATCGTCGGGCTGCTGGTCGGCTATCTGGCGGCGCGGCTGCCGGGGGCCGAGGTGACCTTGATCGATGTCGCCGAAGAGCGGCGGGAGCTTGCCGAGAGCTTGGGGATGCGGTTTGTCTGTCCCTCGTCCGCGCCTTCCGGCCTCCCCGCAAAGGCGGGGAGCACTGCAGGGGAGCCGGAAGGCGCCACCAAGCATGACGCCGATGTCGTGTTCCACACCAGCGCGTCGGCGGCCGGCCTCGCCACCGCGATCGACGCCGCCGGCTTCGAGGCGACGGTCGTGGAGCTGTCCTGGTACGGCGACGGCACGGTCGCAGCACCTTTGGGCGGAACCTTCCACAGCCGCCGCCTGAAACTCATCTCGTCCCAGGTCGGCCAGGTCGCGACCAGCCGCCGCGCGCGGTGGGATTACGGCCGCCGCCTTGGCGCCGCATTGCAGCTGCTGAAGGATGATCGCCTCGACGCGCTCGATCACCGAGGAAATCGCGTTCGCGGAGGCCGCTAGCGCGCCTGCCCGCGCTGCTGGCGGCCGGTGCGAAGGGACTGGCGCCGGTGATGAGGTATGGATAAGTGGCTGCCCGCAATCGCCGACCGTTGGTATAGGAACGGCGCCGCAGTGAGGAGCATAACGGGCGTAGCGGGGGCGGTTGCGGATTTCGACCAAAGCGTCTGGATGCAACCCAGCCGTGGTGCGGGTAAGCCAAGCATCCTGTGGTGAGTGGCCCAAAGCTGCTCGCACAACCAGCACGGAAAGTCGCTTGCAGCCTGCCGCCACCTCGCACCCGTCGTTTCGGGGGAACGCGAAGCTGGGCTCGAGTGCCAAGCATCGAGCGACACACGTTGTATCTCCACTATACGTTGCGAGCGCTTGCCACTTTCGCTACCACCGTGACACAGCATCCGGCATGAAGTTCGACCTGCCCCTTCCGATCGACGCGGTGCTCGGTGAGCTGCGGTCGACGCTTCGCGCCCACGCGTCGGCCGTGCTCGTCGCGCCGCCGGGCGCCGGTAAGACGACGCGGGTGCCGTTGGCATTGCTCGATGAGCCGTGGCTCGCCGGCGCCAAGATCCTGATCCTGGAGCCGCGGCGACTGGCAGCGCGCGGCGCGGCCGATCGCATGGCGACGACCCTGGGCGAACAGGTCGGAGAGACGGTCGGCCTGCGCGCCCGTCTCGACAGCCGGGTCGGCCCGAAGACCCGCATCGAAGTCATCACCGAGGGCGTGTTCACGCGGCTGATCCTCGATGATCCTTCGTTGGAAGGCGTCGGCGCGGTGCTGTTCGACGAATACCACGAGCGTTCGCTCGATGCCGACAGCGGCCTCGCCTTCGCGCTCGATGCGCAAGCGGGCCTACGCGCCGACCTGCGCATCCTCGTCATGTCGGCGACGCTCGATGGCGCGCGGGTGGCGGGACTACTCGGCAAAGCACCGGTGATCGAAGCCGAGGGCCGCAGCTTTCCTGTGGTGACGCGCTATCTCGGGCGTGATCCGATCCGCCGCATCGAGGACCAGGTGGTCGATGCGGCGATAAGCGCGATGCCAGCCGAGCCGGGCTCGATCCTGGCGTTCCTGCCGGGACAAGCCGAGATCCGCCGCGTCGCCGAGCGGCTGGCCGAACGCATCAGCGACCCGCAACGTCGAGATCGCACCGCTCTACGGCGCCATGGACAAGCGCGCCCAGGACGCAGCGGTCAAACCGGCACCAGCCGGCAAGCGCAAGATCGTGCTCGCCACCTCGATCGCGGAAAGCTCGATCACCATCGAGGGCGTGCGCGTCGTCATCGACTGCGGCCTCGCCCGCGTGCCGCGCTTCGACGCCGATGCCGGCATAACGCGCCTCGCCACGGTACGCATTTCCCGCGCCAGCGCCGACCAGCGCCGGGGGCGTGCCGGCCGCATCGAGCCCGGCGTGTGCTATCGGCTGTGGGACGAGCCGCAGACGCAGGCGCTGCCGGCATTCGCTGAACCGGAAATCCGCAACGCCGATCTCACAAGCCTGCTGCTCGACTGCACCGCCTGGGGTGAAACCGATCCGCTGCGCCTGTCGTGGCTCGATCCGCCACCACGCGCGGCCCTGCTCGCCGCCCGCGAAGAGCTGCAGATGCTGGGCGCGCTCGATGCCGGCGACGGCCGCATCACCGCGCACGGCCGGCGGCTGCGATCGCTGCCGCTGCCGCCGCGTTTGGCGTCGATGGTGATGCAGGCAGCCGACTTCGGCAGCGCCGGTGCCGCCGCCGAGATCGCCGCATTGATCGTCGAGCGTGGCCTCGGCGGCAATGATGTCGATCTTGGCCATCGCCTCGAGCAGTTCCGTCGCGACCGCGGTGAACGGGCGCAATCGATGCGACGGCTGGCGCAGGGGTGGGCGCAAACTGCCGACAAGGGCGCAACGAAGGGCAACCGCGGCGATCCGCCATCAGCCGCCGCACTGCTGGCCCTGGCCTACCCCGAGCGCATCGCCAAGTCGCGCGGGCCTGGCGGCCAGTACCTGCTCGCCAACGGCCGCGGCGCGATGCTCGATGCCACCGACGCGCTGGCGAAATCGCCGTTCCTGGTGGTGGCGGAGATGGCCGGATCGGCAGCCTCTGCGCGCATTCTGCTGGCGGCGCCAATCGACGAAGCCGAGATCATGAAGATCGCCGCCGGCCGTATCAGCAGCAGCGAAGTACTGATCTTCGATGCCGCCGCCGCCGCGGTGCGCGCACGTCGCTCGAGCCGGCTCGGCAGCCTGACGCTGTCGAGCCAGCCGCAGGCGGTCGAGCCGAGTCTTGAGGTCGCAGTTGCCCTCGCGCGCGGCATCGCCGGCCTCGGGATCGCGCGGCTGCCGTGGACCAAGGCGCAACTGCAACTGCGCGATCGCGCCGCGTTCCTGAAAGTCGCCTCGCCCGACGCCTGGCCCGACCTGTCCGACGCGGCACTGGCGGCGAGCGTCACCGATTGGCTGGCGCCCTTCCTCGGCGACAAAACCAGGCTCGCCGAGATCGGCGCTGACGATCTGGCTGCCGCCCTCGACACGCTGCTGCCCTGGGACAAGCGCCAGCAGCTCGACCGAGAAGCGCCGACCCACTTCGTGGCCCCGACCGGCAATGCCCATCCGATCGAATACGAGGGTCCTGGCAAGCCGGCGCTGCACATCCGGGTGCAGGAGCTGTTCGGCCTCAAGCAGCATCCGGCGATCGCCAACGGCCGGCTGCCGCTGACCCTCAACCTGCTGTCGCCGGCGCACCGGCCGATCCAGATCACCCGCGATCTGCCGGGCTTCTGGGCCGGCAGCTGGGCGGCCGTGAAGACCGAGATGCGCGGCCGCTATCCGCGCCACCCGTGGCCCGATGATCCAGCCAACGCGGCGCCGACCGCTCGCGCCAAGCCGCGCGGAACATGACATGTCACGGCTCGAGCAGCGTCGGCGGCGGCTCGGCTTCGGCGTCGGACACTGAACGGTCGGCAAACTGCAATCGATGCAGCCGCGCATAAGTGCCGTCGCGGGCGACCAGCTCGGCGTGCGTGCCGCTCTCGACGTTACGTCCGCCGTCGATGACGTGGATCACGTCGGCATTCATCACCGTCGACAGCCGATGCGCGATGACAATTGTGGTGCGGCCCGCGGTCAACCGGTCGATCGCCAGCTGGATCTGCTGTTCGGTTTCACTGTCGAGCGCCGATGTTGCCTCGTCGAGCAGCACGATCGGCGCGTTTTTCAGGAAGGCGCGCGCGATCGACAGGCGCTGGCGCTGACCGCCCGAGATCTGGTTGCCGAGCTCACCGACCGGCGTGTCGTAGCCGCGCGAAAGCTTGCGAATGAAGTCGTCGGCGTGTGCCGCCTTCGCCGCCGCCTCGATGTCGGCGTCGGTGGCGTCATCCATGCCGGCGCGGATGTTGTCGCGCACCGTGCCTTCGAACAGGAACGCGTCCTGGCTGACCAATGCGATATTGCGCCGGAGCGAGGCGAGCGCGACGCCGTCGATCGGCTGGCCGTCGATGCTGATCACACCCGCCTGCGGCTGCCAGAAGCGAAGCAGCAGGTTGAACACGGTGGTCTTGCCGCCGCCAGACGAGCCGACCAGCGCCGTCGTACGGCCACCCGGGATCGCGAGGTTCATGCCATTCAGCACCGGCGCGCCGTCGCCATAGCTGAACGTCACATCGGCAAGCGCTATGGCACCTTGCGTCACCGACAGCACCGGCTTGCCCGGCTCGTCGGTCTCCGAGACCGGCGTGTCGAGCAGTTCATAGAGCATGCGCACGCTCTGCGCCTGGGTTGCGAACTGCAGTTGCACCCGCGATAGCCGGCGCGCCGGGTCGGAGGCGAGCAGCAGCGCGGTGATGAAGGCAAAGAACTGGCCCGGTGTCTCGGTGTAGGAGATGTTGCGCCAGCCGGCATAGAGAATGACGAGGGCGATGGCGATGCCGCCCATCGTCTCGATCATCGGATTGACCCGCGCCTGGATGCCGACGATCTTGTTGGCGACCCGTTCGACGGAATCGATCGCCTCGAACATGCGGCTCTCGCCATTGCGCTCGAGCTGGAACGCCTTGACGATCCGGATGCCCTGGACGGTCTCGCGCATGATGCCGACGACGTCGGCAAACGAGCGCACCTCGCGGCTGGCGGCGAGCTTGACCCGCATGGTCAATTGCCGCAACCCCCAGTAGGCGGCCGGCCCGACGAGCGCTGCGACCGCGAACATGATCGGGTCCTGGGTGACCATGACGACGACGAGGCCGATCAGCGTCAGCAGATCCCGCCCGAGGCTCAGCACCGCGACATTGAGCATGTCGCGGGCAGCACCCGCGCTATGGCTGATGCGGGTGATAAGGTCGGCCGAGGCATGGCGCTGGAAGAAGGCTACGTCCATCCGCAACAGGTGCGCGAACATGCGCTTCTGCATGTCGGCCACGAGCCGGTTGCCGATGCGGCTCATCGTGACTTCCTGGAAGTAGGTGGCGAAGCCCTTGGCGATGAAGATCGCGACGATGACCAGCGGCACCCAGATCACCGCTTCCGTGTTATGCTCGACAAAAATCTTGTTGATAACGTTTTTCATCATCCAGGCGCTGGCCGCGGTAGTGCCGGCGATGATCGCCATCAGCCCGAATGCCAGGGCGTAGCTCCAGAAATGCTCGCGCCAGCGGTCCTGCGCCAGCCGCAGCAGCAGATCCAGTGTCGATGCCGTGGATGTCTCGACCTTAGCGCTCAATCGTCCCTGCCTTCTGCTGTCATGCCACGCGATGGGTTCTCATCGGGCGTCGAATATGGCAGCTTCTGCCCGTTGTGGCGGCGCTATTCAAGTCGGTGTAGGGACACAAACAATTTCCCGGCGTGAATCGCCATGCGGCCACTACGACGCGGGGCAATCGGATTGCCGCCCGCCGTTGGCGCAAACAACATGAGATCACTCGTCTCAGCTGGCATTTCGCCGTCACAAGGATCTGAGGTAGACGCGCAATGCCCGAGCCGAGAGTGACGGTCATCCTGGTCACGTATAACAGCAGTCATTGCATCGATTCTGCGCTGGCATCGCTGCCGGCCGACGTCGCCTCGGTGGTGGTCGACAACGGCAGCAGCGACGATACCCTGGCAATTGCCCGTCGCCGGGCGAGCCACGTCGTGGCGATGCCGCGCAACGTCGGCTTCGCGCGCGGCTGCAACGCCGGTGCTGCGATTGCCCGCAGTGAATTCCTGCTGATGATGAACCCGGACACGCGGGTTCAGGGCGACGCCATCGCGACATTGGTGACCGCGGCCGAGCGATACCCTGCCGCTGCCGCCTTAAATCCGCTGCTGATCCGCGCAGCCGCTGAGGCGGGACCGGCGGATGGGCACGATCGCATCGTGGCGACACCTTTCGGGTGCGGCGCTGTTCGTTCGCAAGCAGCTCTATGACGAGGTCGGCGGCTTCGACGAGCGCTTCTGTCTCTATTTCGAGGACACCGACCTGTCGGCCAGGCTCGCCGCCAAGGGTGACCTGATGCAGATCGCCGGCGCCTGCTTCGTCCACAACATCGGCCAGAGCAGTCGGCTTTCGCTCGGCGACGAGTTCCGCAAGTACCGTCACTATGGGAATTCGCGCGTGTACTACAGTTCCAAGTACGATCAGCGCTTCAACCGTTCCCGGGAAGCGCTATCGCAGGGCCTCAAGGCAATCCATCGCCTGCTGCTCGGCCGCACTCGGCTCGCAGCGCAGCATCTCGGCCGGGCCGTCGGCTATGTCGAGGGGGTGCGGCCGGATCGATAATTTTCCCCATGGGCGCGCGGGCTAGGCAGTATGCGACAGCTCGGCTACTGTCGGCGACGCGACGCCAAAGCCGGCAGGCGGGGGAGCGGCCTTGTCGATACCAGACACCACATCGCCAGCACTTGAACGACTGCGCTTGCCGGCGTTGTCAGCCTGCCGACGCAATTTACCGCCCCATTTCGGCACCGCACCGGAGGACTGGAACATTGCGGGCTAAGAGCTGGCTCCTCACCTCGATCGCCTTGGCACTCGTCTACGTCGGCTACATCCTGTGGGCGAAGTTCGCAAAGGTCATCGGCGAGCCGCCGGTACGGTTGAGCGAGACCGGTGAGTTTCTGCTGTTCCTGGCAGCGGTTGTGGCCTTCACCATTGAAATTTTCGTCGAGGATGCCAGCACCGGCGGCGCGCCGGACGACGAGGCGCGCGAGCCATGAGGCGCACGCTCGATCTGCTCGACCGCAACCTCGAGCGCTACCTGATGCTGGTTTGCTACGTATTTTGTTGCGCCGTCATCATCCAGGACGTCGCCCGCCGCTTCATCATCAACTACTCCGCCGCCTGGAGCCAGGAGACGGCGCAATACGCGTTCATCTACCTGGGCTGGATCGGCGCCGCTTATGCCGTCAAGGAGCGCGCCCACATCCGCTTCGACATCTTGCTGAACCGGTTGCCGCCGCGGCTGCATGGATTGATCTACATTGCCGGCGAGGTCGCGACCATCGCGTTTGCCGTCATCGCCTTCCGCTACTCGATGCATACCATCGCCGTGCTGTGGCAGTTCGGCGGCGCGACGCCGGTGCTGCGCGTGTCGAAGATCTGGGCCGAGGCCGCGGTGCCGATCGGCTTCGCGCTGATCGTGCTCAGATCGCTGCAGGCATTGTGCGCGCGACGTCGCCGACATCCGCGCCGGCCGGCCGGTCTACAAGGGCAAGGCCCTGTTCGAGGAATAGACCGGCAAATGGCCATTACCCTTTCGATCCTATCGCCGTCGTCCTGGTGATGATCGGCATCCCGTTCTGGATCAGCCTCGGCCTCGCGACGGCGGCGCTGCTGTGGTCGACCGGCGTCATGCCGATGCAGCTGATCGGCGAAGCGCTGTTCGAAGGCGTCGACAGTTTCGCGCTGATCGCCATCCCGCTGTTCGTGCTGACCGGTGACGTGATGGTGCGCTCGGGCCTCGCCTACCGCCTGCTGACGTTCGCCGAGGCGAGCTTCGGCTCGCTGCGCTCCGGCTTCGGCACCGCGACCGTGATGGGCTGCGGCCTGTTCGCCTGCATCTCGGGCTCGGACGCGGCCGACGCCGCCGCCATCGGCCGCATCACCATGGATAAGCTGCAGCAGAAGGGCTATCCGAAGGACCATACGCCTGCGCGCTCGTCGCCTCCGGTGCCTGCACCGGCATCCTGATTCCGCCGTCGATCGCCTACATCATCATCGGCCTGGTGCTCGGCATCTCGTCGTCGACGCTGTTCCAGGCGGCGTTCGTGCCCGGCGTGCATGATCCTGGCCGCGGTGATGATCACCAACGCCATCATGAACCGCATCCGCGGCTACGAGCGCACCACCGACCGGTTTTCGCTGACCCATTGGCTGGCGTCGCTCAACGACGCCAAATGGGCGCTGCTGATCCCGTTCATCATCCTCGGCGGCATCTATTCCGGCATCTTCACGCCGACCGAGTCCGCTGCCGTCGCCGCCTTCGTCGCCGTTCGTCATCGGCATGGTGCAGAAACGGATTACGCTCGCCGACTTTCCGGCCATGCTCGGTGCCTCGGCGCGCGTTTGCGGCGTGGTGCTGCCGATCATCGCCGTGGCGCTGCTGTTCGCCCAGGCGCTGACCGTGGTCGACGTGCCGGAAAAATTCGTCGCCTGGATGATGGCGTTCGCCGGCTCGATCCCGTTCGTCGATGCCAAGACTTCCGTGATCCTGCTGATGCTGGTGATCTGGGTGGTCGCCGGCTGCTTCATGGAGACCGGTCCGAACATCGTCGTGCTCGGGACCGCTGATGCTGCCGCTCGCCAAGCAGATCGGCATGGACCCGATCCACTTCTGCGTGTTCATGATCACGACGCTCGGCCTCGGCTTCATCACGCCGCCGTTCGGCCTCAACCTGTTCGTCATGAGCGGCCTGACGCGAACGCCGGTAACCGCGATCGCGCGCGAAGCCTTCCCGTTCGTCATCGCGATGATCATCGTCTCCGCTCTGATCGGCTTCGTGCCGGCGATCTCGCTGTTCACGCTGAAGTAGCCGGCTGGCACTATACCCGGCCGTCGACCACCACGTCGAGCAGCGACGGCCGGCCATTGGCGGTCGCCTCGCGCACTGCCGGCACGATCTCGTCCGGATCGGTGATGCGCCGCGCCGGCATGCCCAAGGCCTTGGCCAGTGCCACGAAGTCGACCGGCGGATCGGCGAAGTCCATGCCGACGAAATGCTCGTTGTTGTGGAATGACTTCAGGCGCTGCTTGATGATGCGATAGCCGCCGTTATTGCAGATCACGGTGGTGACCGGCAGCTTGTGGTGCGCGGTCGTCCACAACGCCTGGATCGAATACATGGCGCTGCCGTCGCCAACGACGGTGACGACCGGCCGGCCCTTCTGCGCCATGGCGATGCCGGTCGATGCCGGCAGGCTCCAACCGATGCCGCCCGAGGCCAGTGCGTGGAAGCCGTAGCGGTCGCGATAGGGGAAGAGGTCGCAGATCCGCCGCGAGGTGGTCAGCCCCTCGTTGACCATGACCACGTCCTTCGGCACCGCCTGCACGAGGCGCAGCGTCAACAGGTCGACATCGATCGGCTTCGCGCCACCGCGGGCCTCGATCTCGGTAACGAGCTTTCCCCGCTTGGCCGACCAGTTCAGGCCGGCGAGGTCGACGACCCGTTTGGCGGCAAGCTTCTTTAGCGCCGCGCCGCCCTTCTTCTCGATCACCGGGATCAGTGCCCGCAGCGTCTCGCGCACATCGGCGCGGATCGCCATCTCGGCCGGGTAGTTCTTGGCGAGGTCCCAATCGACGAGGCCGATCTGCAGCGTCACGAGCCCGTCCGGCATCGGATCGACATCGCTCCAAACCGACATCCGCAGCGCGTCGGCACCAAGCACGATCATGACGTCGTGCTTCGAGAGCAGTGCCCGCACCTGCGCCTGGTCGCGGCTGAGGCCACCGACGAAGCATGGGCTCTCGGACAGGAAGTGGGCGCCATAGGGCACGCTCTGCTGCATCGCCGGCGCGCCGATCAGCTCGGCGAAGCGGGCCGCCTCGGCCATCGCGTCGCTCTTCACGATCTCGTCGCCGGCGACGATCAGCGGCCGCTCGGCCTTGAGGATGCGATCGGCCAATGCCGCAAGGGTTTCGTCGGACGGGCGCACCCGGCTGTCGACGCGGGTCGCAGCGCCCAGATCGATACCGGCCTCCTGATTGAGGATGTCGCCCGGCAGCGAGATGAACACCGGCCCGGTCGGCGGCGTCATCGCGACCTTGGCGGCGCGATGGACGATGCGCGGCAGGTCCTCCAGTCGCGTGACCTCGATCGCCCATTTCACCAGCGGCGCCGCAATCGGCACCAGCGGATCGTAGAGCATTGGCTCGGTCAGGCCGTGACCCTGTTCCTGCTGGCCGGCGGTCAGGATCATCGGCGTGCCGGTGAACTTGGCGTTGTACAGCGAGCCCATTGCATTGCCGAGGCCCGGTGCCACATGCACGTTGCAGGCGGTGAGTTGGCCTGAGGCACGCCCGAAGCCATCGGCCATCGCCACCACCAGACTCTCCTGCATCGCCATCACGTAGGTGAGGTCGGGATAGTCCTTCAACGCGTGCATGACCGGCAGCTCAGTAGTGCCGGGATTGCCGAACAGGTGCGACACGCCCTCGTCCTTCAGCAGCGCCAGAAAGGCCGACCTGCCGGTAATTTGATTGCGGGCCATGCGCGTCTCCGGTTGTGCTCTTGTCGCAACTTCCGTCCTGCCCGCCATATGGCCGTCAAGTCTGCGGTCGGGGCAACTGCCTTGTTGCATTGGCGGCGGCATGGCAGCCCTGCCGCGCGCCGTGGTCGTTGTCGCTGCAGAGCGGCCAGTCTACACTTTGACGGTGTTTGAAGTCGCAGGAGATGAAGGCCCGCATGACGGCGCGGATGGCGCGCATCGTCGTGCTCGACGCCGACCGGGGAGCCCAGAGCCCATGACCAGACAGCCTTATGAGCTCGAGCGTTTCATCGAGCAGCACGGGTTTGCAACCTACGAGGCCCTGATCGAGCGCGCCGACCGCGATCCGGAATGGTTCTGGCCGGCGGTGATGCAGTTCCACGACTTGAAGTTCTTCCGCCCGTTCGACCGGGTGCTCGATGTCTCCAAGGGCATCGCCTGGCCGCAATGGTGCGTCGGCGGCACCACCAACCTCGCCTACAACTGCATGGAGCGGACGCTCGCGCGTCACGCCGCCGACAAGGTC
The DNA here is from genome assembly GCA_963741505.1 of uncultured Alphaproteobacteria bacterium. Lineage (GTDB taxonomy): Bacteria > Pseudomonadota > Alphaproteobacteria > Rhizobiales > Hyphomicrobiaceae > JAKFWF01. The sequence continues at coordinate 133,076 of CAVUIJ010000029.1, forward strand.
GCGATCGAGTGGGAGGGCGAGGACGGCGAGAGCCGCAGCTGGACCTACGGCGAACTCGTTGCCCAGGCTGAGCGGGCGGCGGCGGGCCTAAAGAAACTGGGTTTGGGCACGGGCGACGTGGTTGGCATCTACATGCCGTTCCTGCCCGAGACGATCGCGGCGTTCCTCGCCATCACCCGGATCGGCGGCATCGCGCTGCCGATGTTCTCGGGCTTCGGCGCCCAGGCGGTGATCGATCGGCTGGACGATGCCAAGGCGAAGGCGGTGATCACCGTCGATATCACTTATCGGCGCGGCAACGTCATTGAGATGGCGAAGGTGATCGACGAGGCGAAACCGAATATCCCGTCGCTGCAGCATGTGGTGGTGGTGGCGCGACATCGCGACAAGCCCGGCGGCGATCGCCATTGGTGGCACGATCTCGTCGCCGGCGACGCCACGTGCCCGGCCGAGCCGGTCGAGGCCGATGCGCCGTGCATGATCGTCTACACCTCGGGCACCACCGGCAAACCGAAAGGTACCGTACACACCCATTGCGGCTTCATGATCAAGGTCGCGCTCGACTTCGGCATCATCCTCGACCTGACGCCGCGCGACACGCTGCTGTGGATGAGCGACATGGGTTGGCTCACCGGACCGATCCTCGCCGTCGCCGTGCCGCTCGTCGGTGCCAGCATGGTGCTGGCCGAAGGCACCCCGGACTTCCCCGAGCCGGGACGGCTGTGGCGGCTCGCCCAGGACCACGAGGTGACTTTCCTCGGCGTGGCGCCGACCATGATCCGCAATTTCATCCAGCAGCCGCCGGAAGTGGTGCAGGCGTTCGACTTGCCGTCGTTGCGCGTCACTGCTTCGACCGGCGAGGTGTGGACGCCGGAAGCGTGGACCTGGTTCGAGGCCAATATCTGCAAGGGCCGCGCGCCGATCCTCAATTACTGCGGCGGCACCGAGATCGGCGGTGGCATCATCTCAGGCACCATGCTGCATCGCAATCTGCCGCCGGGCGCATTCGCCGGGCCGATCCCCGGCATGGGCGCCGCCGTCGTCGACGACGCCGGCCGCCCGCTCGGCCGCGGCGAGGTCGGCGAACTGGCGCTCACCGTGCCGTCGATCGGTCTCACCCGCGGCCTGTGGAATGCGCCCGAACGCTATCTCGAGGCCTACTGGGAGAAGGTGCCCGGCATGTGGATCCACGGCGATTTCGCCTCGGTCGATGTGGCCGGCCACTGGTTCATCCATGGCCGCTCCGACGACACCATCAAGATTGCCGGCAAGCGCACTGGACCGGCCGAGGTCGAAGGCGTTCTGCTCGCCACCGGCAAAGTCGGCGACGCAGCAGTGATCGGCATCCCCGATCCGATCAAGGGCTCGGCTGTCGTTTGCGTGTGCGTACCGTCGCGCGGGGTCAAGGGCACGGCAGAGCTGGCCGAAGAGCTGCGACAAGCCGTGGTGGCAGGTCTCGGCGCATCGTTCCGGCCAAAGACGGTCGCGTTCGTCGCTGCCATACCGAAAACCCGCAGCTTGAAGATCATGCGCCGCGTCGTGCGCTCGATCTGGCTCGGCGAGCCGGTCGGCGACCTTTCGGGGCTGGTCAATCCGGAAGCCGTCGACGACCTGAAGGCAGCGCGCGCCGCGATGAAAGACGCATGAGGAAGCAGGAAAAGATGGTGTCAGGCTGAAGCCAGGCACCGCTTCATCCTCGTTTCTGCATCTCGCGCAGGATGACGAGGTGCTGGATGTCGTTGGTGCCTTCGTAGATGCGGCAGACGCGGGCGTCGCGATAGAGCCGCTCGACGGGGAAGTCGTTGAGATAGCCGTAGCCGCCAAGGGTCTGGATCGCCTCCGAGCACACCCACTCGGCAGCTTCGGACGCGACGAGCTTGGCCATGCAGGCTTCCATCAGCGACGGCTGGCCGGCGTCGGTCAATGCCGCGGCGTGATGAACCATCTGGCGGGCACACTCGACCCGCGTCGCCATGGCAGCCAACCGGAAGCCCACCGCCTGATGCTCGATGATCGGCTTGCCGAATACCTGGCGCTCGCGGGCATAGTCGAGCGCTGCTTCGTAGGCCGCACGCGCGATGCCGACGGCTTGGGCGGCGATGCCGATGCGGCCGCCCTGCAGGTTCGACAGCGCGATGCGATAGCCCTCGCCTTCCGCACCAAGCCGGTTCTCGACCGGCACCGGCATGTCGTTGAAGGCGATCTGGCAGGTGTCGGATGCCCGCTGGCCGAGCTTGGATTCCACCCTTACGACGGTGTAGCCGGGCGTGCTGGTCGGCACGATGAAGGCCGAGATGCCCTTGGGGCCGCTGTCGGCGCCGGTGCGGGCGAAGATCAGCGCCACGTCGGCGTTCTTGCCGGTGGTGATGAACTGCTTGTGGCCGTTGAGGATGTAGTGTTGGCCGTCGCGCACCGCCCTGGTCGTGAGCGCGCCGGCATCCGAGCCGCCGTGCGCCTCGGTCAGCAGGAATGCCGACAGCATTTTGCCTTCCGCCATCGGCCGCAAAAACCGCGTCTTCTGGTCGTCATTGCCGAAGTTGGCGACCGGCATGCAGCCGACCGAGTTGTGGCCGCTCATCACCGTCGCGGTGGCGGCGTCGCCGGCGGCGATCTCCTCGAGCGCGAGCGCGGTCGAAACGTAGTCGGCGCCGGCCCCGCCCCATTCCGGCGCGACGTTCATGCCGAGCAGGCCGAGGCGGCCCATATCGCGCAGCTCCGCCATCGGGAAGTGCGCCTCGCGATCCCACCTTGCGGCATTGGGCGCCAGCCGCTCGGCCGCGAAGGCGCGGGCCATGTCGCGGATCATCGTCTGCTGCTCGTTGAGAACCATGGCAGTCGTCCTTCTAGGATTTGCTGTCGGCGAGCAGGCGCGTGGCGATGATCATTTTCTGCACCTCGCTCGCACCTTCGTAGATCCTCAATGCCCGAATTTCACGATAGAGCTTCTCGGCGATATGGCCGTGCGTCACGCCGAGGCCGCCGAAGATCTGCACCGCGCTGTCGATCACCTTGTGCGCTTCCTCGGTTGCGAACAACTTTGCCATGCTGGCCTCGCGGCTGACGCGGGCGCCCGTCACGTCCTTGGTCCAGGCGGCGCGATAGACCAGCAGCGCCGCGGCATCGATGGCAAGCGCCATGTCGGCAAGCTTCGCCCGCGTCAGTTGCAGATCGGATAACGGCTGGCCGAACAGCTTGCGGGCCGTTGAGTGCCGCACTGCCTCGTCGAGCGCGCGACGGGCAAAACCCAACGCCGCGGCGCCAACGGTCGCGCGGAACACATCGAGCGTCGCCATGGCGATCTTGAAGCCTTGGCCGGGTGCGCCCAGCATGTTGTCGGCCGGCACCCGGGCGCCGTCGAAGCCGAGCGTGCCGATCGGATGCGGCGCGATCAGGTCGATCACTTTGCTGACTTCGAAGCCCGGCGTGCCAGCTTCGACCACGAATGCCGACAGCCCCTTGGCGCCTGGCGCCTCGCCGGTGCGGGCAAAGACGACGTAGATGTCGGCGATGCCGGCGTTCGAGATCCAGGTCTTAGCCCCATCGAGCCGCCAGCCGTTGCCGTCGCGGCGTGCCTTGGTGGCGAGAGCCGCGACGTCCGAGCCGGCCTCGGCTTCCGACAGCGCGAAGGCCGCAATGCTGCTGCCGCTGGCCACCGCCGGCAACCAGCGGCTCTTCTGCTCGGGCGTACCGAAGAGGTTGATCGGGCCGGTGCCTAGCCCTTGCATGGCAAATGCAAAATCAGCAAGGCCGGCGTGCCTGGCCAGCACCTCCCGGCAGATGCACAGGCTGCGGGCGTCGAGCTTGCCATAGCTGCCGGCAGCTTCGCCCCCGGTTGCGGTCGCGAGGAAGCCTTCGCTCCCCATCGCCGCCGCGATCCGCTGCACGGTCGCCGCCGCACCCGCGCTGCTCTCGTCGGCGCCGTGCAATAGATCGGCATTGGCCGTTGACCAGGCATCGACGCGGTCGTGCAGCGCCCGATGCGCGTCGTCGAGAAACGGCCAGGCGAGGAAGCTGCGGTCGGACATCAGTTGCCCTCGAACACCGGCCTCTGCTTGGCGACGAAGGCGCGATAGGCGCGGCCGTAGTCCTTTGTCTGCATGCAGATCGCCTGGGCTTGCGCCTCGGCCTCGATCGCGCTGTCGATGTCCATCGCCCATTCCTGATGCAAACAGGTCTTGGTCATGGCGTGACCGAAGGTTGGGCCGTCGGCGAGTTCCTTGGCCAGCGCCTGCGCCTCGGCCAGCAGCTGCTCGGGCGCAACCAGGCGATTGTAGAAGCCCCACTTGTCGGCCTCCTCGGCGGTCATGACACGGCCGGTGTAGAGCAGCTCGGAGGCGCGACCCTGGCCGATGATGCGCGGCAGGATCGCGCAGGCGCCCATGTCGGCGCCAGCGAGACCGACCCGGACGAACAGGAACGCGGTCTTGGTGCGCGGCGTGCCGATCCGCATGTCGGAAGCCATTGCCATGATCGCGCCGGCGCCGGCGCAGATGCCGTCGACGGCGGCGATGATCGGCTGCGGGCAGTGCCGCATCGCCTTCACCAGTTCGCCGGTCATGCGGGTGAAATCGATGCAGGCCCTGCATGTCGCCGGCCTCCTGCATCTTGACCAGCGGGCCGATGATCTCGTGCACGTCACCGCCCGAGCAGAAGTTGCCGCCGGCGCCGGTGACGACCACGGCCTTGACGTCGCTGGCGTGGCTGAGCTTGCGGAATAGCTGGCCGAGTTCGGCATAGCTCTCGAACGTCAGCGGGTTCTTGCGCTCGGGTCGATTGAGGGTGATGGTTGCGACCTTGCCCGCGACCTGCCACTTGAAGTGGGCGGCCTGATAGTCGGCGGCTTTGAATTTCTGCATGCGCTTCCTCCCGGAAAGGTGCTGGCCGCTCAGGCCATGGTCAGACCGCCTGACACGCTCAATGTCTGGCCGGTTATGTAATCGGCTGTGTCGCTCGCCAGGAACAGGATGGCGTTGGCGACATCGGTCGGCTTGCCGAAGCGCCGCATCGGAATGGCGCGTTTGAAGGCCTCGAGGTGGTTCTCCGGCAGCGCCATCAGCATCGGCGTCTCGGTCGGGCCGGGGCAGACGCAGTTGACGTTGATCTGGTAGCGCGCCATTTCGCGGGCGAGCCCCTTGGTGAAGCTGATCAGGCCGCCCTTGGCGCCGGAATAGACGGTCTCGCCGGAGCTGCCGACGCGGCCGGCGTCGCTCGCCACGTTGACGATCTTGCCGGACTTGCGCGCGATCATCGGGTCGAGCAGGGCGCGGGTGAGCTTGATCGGGCCGAGCAGGTTGATGTCGACGACGCGCTGCCAGAATGCCGCGTCGTTGTCGATGAACGGCTGGCCTTTGCCGAAGCCGGCGCAGTTGACAAGGATATCGACCGCACCGCGGCCGAGCACGATCTTGGCAAAGGCTGCGATTGCCTCGTCCGAGCCGACATCGAGCTTGACGAATGCCGCCTTGCCGCCGTCGCCTGCGAGACGCGCTGCCGCCGCCTCGCCTTTCTCCGCCGACAGGTCGGCGAGAACGACATTGGCGCCGGCGCGCGCGAAGGCCTCGGCGGTTGCAAGGCCGATGCCCGATGCGGCGCCCGTGACGACGACAGTCTTGCCCTCGAATTTCATGACATTGCCCTCATCTGGAGAAGGTTTGATGCGCATCGTGCGCACCGCCGAATGAATACTCATTCATTTGTCTTTGACTAGTGCACCGATCCTGCGTTCGTCAACCGCCGCGAGCGCGGCTCAACCGCGCAGCGTGGCTATGCCTTCCGCTTCCTGGCTGCGAGGAACTTGCCATATCGCGCCAGCCCCTTCGGCGTCGCCATCGCATGCACGAAGAAATCGAAGCCCTGCTCGATGTATTCATCGATCGTCACCAGTTGGCTCAAACGCCAGTACTTGAGGGCCCAGGCGTGCGCATAGAGCACCAGCTGGTAAGTGACGAGATCGACGTTGATCGGGCGGAACAGCCCTGCCTCGATGCAACCGCGCAGCCGCTCGGCAACGAACTCGTTGGTCTCGATCTCGAGCTGCTTGATGAATTCGCGCTGCACACGCGGCAGCGACTTGGTTGAGCGATAGGCGAGCACGGCGGCACTGCGGCGGCGGTCGATGATGCGGCAATAGGTGGCGAGCGTCGACCACAGCGCCTCGAGCTGATCGTCAGTCGCCGTCGCCGATTGCGGAATTTCCTGCTTGTAGGATTCGAGCACGCTCATCAGCGACAACAGCAGCACATCCTCCTTGGTCTGCGCATACTGGTAGATCAAGCCGATGCTGACGCCGGCCTTGCGGGCGATGTCCTGGATGCTGGTGCGATAGTAGCCCTGCTCCGAAAACAGCTCGATCGCCGCCGCCACGATCTGCTCGCGCCGCTTCATGACGAGCTTCTCGTCGGTGACCTGGCTTTTGACCACGGCCTGATCGAAGGCCATGCTGGATGGTGGTGCGGGCTTGGTCATCGGGCAATCCGTTCCATCTCGCTCATCAGTGTCTGTTCAACCGGCCCGATGCTGCGGGCGGATCCGCTTCCACAGGCCACTCGCCGTCAACAGCAGGCGGTCGCCGCAGTGCAACGATCCCTGGACGAATACCAGTGAGCGGGTGATCCGGGTTACTCGCGCCTCACCCTCGATCAGATCGCCGGGCCTTGCCCCGTCGATGAAGTCGCAGTTGAGGCTGACGGTCGCCGCCGGATTGTTGTCGAGGGCGCGCACGACAGTCAGCCCGAGCACCTGGTCGGCAAGCGTCATCAGCATGCCGCCGTGAATGACGCCGTTCTCGTTGCGGTGGCGATTCTCAACCCGGAATGCGAACCGGCGGCGATCGTGCGACCAGAACAGTTGGCCCTGCGCCCGTCCGAAATCGCCGTCATCCATGCTGCAGACGTCGAAGCCGTCCGGGATGTTCGTCGGTTTGCTGCGGCTCATCTCGATACCCCATTCCTCACGCGGGATCGGCATCACGGCCACGCGCGGTGACCATCACGACCTTGCCCTGCGCCTTGCGATCGATGATCAACTGCATCGCGGCGCCGACCTCCTCCATCGCCAAGGTGGCAAAGATCGGCGGATCGATCAGACCGCGCCCGACCCAGTCGAACAACTCGTTCTGGGCGCGCCGCATCGCCTCGGGGGTGCGATCGCGGTAGTCGCTCCAGTGCAGACCGCTCACCGTGATGTGCTTGACCAGCAGGTAGTTCGCCTTAACCGATGGAATTTCACCACCTGCGAAGCCGACGACGATGAGCCGCCCGGCCCAGGCCAGCGCCCTCAGGCTTGCCTCGAACACGGCGCCGCCGACGCTTTCGATCACGACGTCGGCGCCGTGACCGTCCGTCGCCGCATGGACCTGCCGGCGCACGCCGTCGCGCAGGTCAGCGCCGCTCATGTCGATCACCGCATCGGCGCCTTGGGCCAGCACAAAGTCGCGCTTGTCCGGACTGCCTATGCCGGCCAGCACGCGGGCGCCACGCGCCTTGGCGATCTGGATCGCGGCACTGCCGACCCCGCCGCCGGCGCCGGTTACCAGCACGGTTTCGCCGGGCATGAGCTTGGCCCGATCAAGCAGGCCGAACCAGGCGGTCTGGTAGGTGAGCCCCATCGCCGCCGCTTTGGTCATCGGCAGGCCGGGCGGCAGCTTGAAGCAGTGGTCGGCTGCGACAGCGACGGTCTCGGCAAAGGCGCCGTTTTCCAGCTGTCCCATCACCCGGTCGCCGACGACGAGGCTGGTGACGCCGTCGCCCAGGGCGGTCACCACGCCGGCCAGTTCCTTGCCTGGCACGAACGGCAGCGCCGGCAACGTCTGGTACTTGCCGGCGACGACCAGTATGTCGGGGAAATTGAGGCCGAACGCGTGCGCCTCGACCAGCACCTCGCCGGCCTTCGGCTGCGGCCTCGGCCAGCCGCGCACCGCCAGTTCCTTCGGGGATCCAAATCGTTCGACGATCACCGCTTTGACACCGATCTCCGTCATGCCCTTCGAGCCCCACGAGCCGGATCGTTCAACGCGCCACCTTCAGCGTCTTGGCCATTTCACGCAGCTGGAACTTCTGGATCTTGCCGCTGGCGGTGCGCGGCAGTGCCTCGACCACCTCGAGATGCTCGGGCAGGTAATTTTTCGAGATGCCCTGGCCGAGCAGGAATGCGGTCAGCTCGGCGAGGGTCAGCGCCGCGCCGGGTTTGGTAGTGACAAAGGCGCAGGCGCGCTCGCCGAGCCGCTCATCCGGCATCGCGACGATGGCGACGTCGGCAACAGCTGGATGCTTGTAGACGAGACCCTCGATCTCGACGACGGGCACGTTCTCGCCGCCGCGGATGATGATGTCCTTGGAGCGGCCGGTGATGCGGACGTAGCCATCGGCGTCCATGCGCGCAAGATCACCGGTGTCGAACCAGCCCTCGGCATCGGTGGCATCGAGATCGGACCGCTTCAGATAGCCGACGAAGTTGCTGCAGCCGCGCACCTGCAGCCGCCCTTCGGTGCCCGCCGGCATCCCCTTGCCGGCAGCATCGACGATGCGCGTTGCCATGCCCGGCAGCGCCCGCCCGTCGGTCTCGAAGGCTTTCTCCGGCGGATCCTCGGGGCTCGTCACGGTGACGGCGCCGTTTTCCGTCATCCCCCAGCCCGAGGCGATCGTCGCGCCCATGTGCTCGGTGGCGCGCCGCACCAGTATGCGCGGGATCGGTGCGCCGGCGGCGACGAACATGCGCAGCGACTTGAATGCAGCCGGACGCGCCTCGGCCTCGTCGGTGAGGTCGGTGAGGAACGGCGTCGATGCCATGGTGAAGGTCGGCTGCTCGGCTTCGATCAGGTCGGCGGCGACCCTGCGGTTCCAGATGTCCTGCAGCACCACGTGCGTGCCGAGCAGGATCGGCATCATCAGGCCGTACATGAAGCCGGTCTGATGGGCGAGCGGAGACGCCATGAACACGATGTCGGCGGGCGTGAGGTGCAGACGCTCGATGTAGGGCCACAGGTTGCTGATCTGGGTATTCGAGGTGTGCATCACACCCTTCGGCTCGCCGGTGGTGCCGGACGTATAGAGCACCTGGATCACGTCATCGGGCGACGGCCGGCGCGCGGCGAACAAGGCGTCCGCTTCCCAGCGATCGGCCGGCTGGGCATGCAACCGCTCGAAAGCCGCCTCGCCCTCGCCACCGACAACGAGCGCATGCTGCAGATGCGGCACCGCCGCCCGCATGCCGGCGATCATGCCGGCGTAGTCGAAATCGCGCCAGCGGTCCGGCGTGACGATCACCTTCGACTGCGCGTGGTTGAGCATGAATTCCAGCTCGCGGCGGCGCAGGATCGGCATGATCGGATTGGTAATGGCGCCGATGCGCAGGCAGGCGAGGTGCAGCGCCACGAACTGCCACCAGTTCGGCAGCTGGTAGGAGACGACGTCGCCCTTTTCGACGCCGAGCCGGGCAAGGCCGAGCGCGATCGAGGCGACCTTGTCACCGAGCTCGGCGTAACTGAGGCGCGTGCGATCGCCGGTGGTGACGTTGTGAGCGACGATGGCGGGGGCTTGCGGCGCCCTGATCAGCAGCCCATCGAAATAGTCGAGCAACTGCCGGTCTTTCCATGAGCCCGCAGCGATCATCGCGGCGCGGCGCGCCGCAAGTGCGTCCGAATGCATTGCCTGCTCCTCACACCGCGACATGCTTCTTCAGGCTCTCCTTGGACAGACCGGCGAGCAGGCCTTCCTCGACGACCGCGCCCTTCGACATCACGTAGTAGCGCTCGGCCACCCGGTGCACGAGGCTGAAGTTCTGCTCGATCAGCAAGATGCTGGTATCGCCGGCGGCGAGCTTCACCAGCGTCTCGCCAAGCTCGTCGACGATCACCGGCGCAAGACCCTCGCTCGGCTCGTCGAGCACGAGCAGTACCGGATTGGCCATCAGCGCGCGGCCGATCGCCAGCATCTGTTGCTGGCCGCCGCTCAACGCCGTGCCCGGCGTGTCGGCGCGCTCGTGCAGGATCGGGAACAGCCGGCAGACGGTATCGACCGACCACGGCCCCTTGCGGCCGACGGCCGCGCCAAGCAGCAGGTTTTCTTTCACCGTCAGTCCCGGCACGATGCGCCGGCCCTGCGGCACAAACGCGATGCCGGCCCTGGCAGCCGTGAAATTTCGGATCGCCGGTGGCGTCGCGCCGCCGAACGAGATCACACCCTTGCGGACTCGGGCGATGCCGGTGCAGGCGTTGACAACGGTAGTCTTGCCGACGCCGTTACGGCCGAGAACAGCGACGCGCTCGCCGCGCCCGACGCCGATCGAGAGATCGTGCAGAACCTGGGCCTCGCCGTAGTAGGCACTGACACCTTCGAGCCGCAGCAGGGTCATGCGATGCTGCTCCCCAGATAGGCGCTCACGACTTGGGCGTTGGCGCGGATTTCGGCGCCCGGCCCGTCGGCCAGGACCTTGCCGAGATGCAGCACGGTGATGCGATCGGAAACCGCGAAGATCACGTCCATGTCGTGCTCGACGATCAGGACGGTGACGTGCCAGCTCCTGGCCAGGTCCTTCAGCAGGCGGGCCAGCACGATCAACTCGGCGATCGACAGACCGGCCGCCGGTTCGTCGAGCAGGAGCACGGACGGACGGCCGACGAGGGCGAGAGCGAGATCGAGACGGCGCTGGTCGCCATAGGAGATGTCCGCAGCCCGCCTATCTGCGAATTCGGACAGGCCAAGCGCATCGATCACCTCCGCGGTATTGTCGCGTTCGGCGGCCCGGGCGGCAAGGCCGATCTGCTCGGTGACCGTGAGATCGGGGAAGATGTTGGTCTTCTGGAACGAGCGAGCGAGGCCCGCCCGCCGGCGGGCGCGTGCAGACAATGAACTGATGTCGCGTCCCTGGAAGCGGACGGTACCATGCGTGGTGCCACCTCCGCGCCCGCACAGCGCATCCATCAGCGTCGACTTGCCGGCGCCGTTCGGCCCGATGAGACCGCGGATCTCACCCGACGTCAGCGCAATCGTAACGTCGTCGAGCGCGGTGAAGCCGCCATAACGGCGCGTCAGGCCGACGCCTTCGAGAGCGAACCCGCTCATCGCGTCCCCGCTTTCAACTTTGCCACGAGATCGCCCAGCAGGCCGCTGACGCCATTGGGCAGCAAGACGGTGACGATGATCAGCGTGACGCCGATGATCGCCGGCCAATGCTCGGTGAGATCGCCTGCGGCATCCTTGAACATGAAGAAGATCACCGCCCCCAGCGCCGGTCCCCACACCGCCCGCGCACCGCCGATCACCGCCATGACCAGCGCCTCGCCGGACAGCGACCAATGCAGCGCGCCCGGCGTGATGAAAGTGTTGTAGAGCACGAACAGCACGCCGGCGAGCGCCCCGACCACGGCCGATATCGCGTAGATCAGCGCCCGCGGCAGAACCGTTTCGTAGCCGATATAGCGGGCCCGCTCCTCGTTCTCGCGGATGGCGACGGTGAGCAGGCCGAACGGGCTGCGCGCGATCAGCCACAAAACCACGATCACCAGCATCAGCGCGACCCAGCACACCACGAACATGGTCGAGGCCTGCTGGTACATGGCGATATCAAGCCCGAACAGTTTCGATGGCAGGCGCACACTCATGCCATCGTCGCCATTGGCCAGCTCGCGCCAGCGCAGGAAGATTTCGTGGAACCCTTGTGCCACTGCCAGCGTCAACATCGAGAACGCGAGCGGCGGCAATTGGACGATGCCGAGCCCGGCAACGAAGGCCAGCGCCGCCGGCAGCACGATCGCCAGGATCACCGCGATTTCCGCCGGCAGCAGCCCGAATTTGCCGTTGAGCGCGATGGTATAGGCGGCGAGCCCGAAGAACGCCGCGTGTCCGAAGCTCGTGAGCCCGTTCTGGCGGATCATGAAGCCGATGCCGGTGGCCAGAATGGCACTGATCACCGCTTGCGTCATCAGCGACATCGCAAGCTGCGAGGTCACCAGGAGCGGCACCAAGAAGCCGGCGACGATTGCCGCCAGCACGAGTACCGGCGGCAGCCACGGCCGCGAACGAGGGGTAGCGAAGGGGCGGGCAGCGGCGGCATCGAGCGAGGACATGTTCACTTACCCGCTCCAGTGAGCCCCTGCGGGCGCAAGGTGAGTACCAGCGCCATGATGGCAAGCGGGATCATCGATGCCAGCTCCGGCACGAACACGATCCCGAGGTTGTGGACCTGGCCGATCAGCATCGCGGCGAGAAACACACCGGTGAAACTGGTCAATCCGCCGGTGACGACGACGACGAAGCAATCGATGATGATGAAGCCGCCCATCGACGGCTGCAATGCCAGCAACGGCCCGGCGATGGTGCCCGACAGCCCGGCGAGGCCGGTGCCGATCGCCACCACCAGGGCGCTCAAGCGATCGGTATCGACGCCCTGCATGCCGGTCGTCACCGGATCGACGCTGGAGGCGCGAACATAGAGCCCGACCCGGCTCGAGCGCAGCCACAGCGCCAGTAGGGCTGCGACCGCCAGCGCCACCGCGATGACGAACAGCCGGTACACCGGGAAAGTCGCGCCGAACATCGGGATGACGCCGGACAGGATCGGCGGTGGCGGCACGGTGAGATAGTCCTTGCCCCAAACGGTGCGGACCACGTCCTCGATTACGAACAGCAGCCCGAAGGTGACGAGCAGCGTCACGATCTCGTTCTCCTGCGCCAGCGGCCGGAACACGAAGCGGTCGAGAGCCACGCCGAGGGCCGCGAGTCCTGCCACCGACACCACCATCCCGGTCCAGAAGCCGAAATGAGCGGCGATCGCGTAGGCGATGTAGGCGCCGAGCATGAACATGCCGCCATGGGCGAAGTTCGTCACCCGGCGCAGCCCGAAGATGAGGACCAGCCCGACCGACAGCAGGTAGAGAAAGCTGCCGTAGACCAGTCCATTGATGACTTGGATCATCGATCAGCCTCGTGGCCCGAAGCGATTATGAAGTCGGCGCCGGGCCGAAGCCAGGCACCGGCAACCGAGAAGGTCGTGCTCGCGCGGCTAGACGCGCCAACCGGGGGAAAGGCGCATCCCGCGCCGCATCACAGTTTGCAGTCGCCAGGCAGCGGTGTCGCCTCTGCCGCCGGTACGGTCATGCTGACCACCGGACGCAGTGCGCCGTTGGCCATCGCCACCGCGCCGAAGTAGTTGGGACCGACCAGCTGGTGGTCCTCCTTGCGCATCGTCTGCTTGCCGAGAATGGTGTCGAACGTTGCCCCTTCCAACGCCTTGGCGACGTCTTCGGGCTTGACGCTGCCGGCCTTCTTCACCGCCTGGAAGATCACCTGCATGCCGATGTAGGTCTCGCCCTCGAAGTTGGTCGGCGTCGTGCCGGGGTACTTCACCGCCCAGTCGGCGACGAGCTTCTTGTTGCCGGGCGTGTCGAGGGTCGCGCTGTAGTTGATGATGGAATTGATGCCCGTGACCTTGTCGCCCAGCACCTTGACGGTGCCATCGGTGGTGAAGCTGACGCCGCCGGTGACGACCTTGTCGAACAGGCCGAATTGCTTGGCCTGGGTGGCGAAGTTGATCGCATCGCGGCCGGCCAATGCGACCCACAGCGCCTCGGCGCCCGAGTCGGCGACCTTCTGGATGTGCGCGGCATAGTCGTTGCTGCCGAATGCGGGATAGTTCTCCGACACGACGGTCTTGCCGGTGGCCGCCGCTGCCTTCTTGAAACTATCGCCGGAGTTGCGGCCCCAGGCGATGTCGGCGGCAACGATCGCCCACTTGGTCTCCTTGCGGGTGGCAATCCACGGCTTGACCACGGCCGCGTCGGAGTAGTCGGGCCGGTTCACCCGGAACATGCGCGCCTGGCACTGCTTGCCGGTGATGTCGTCGGCCTTGTTGATGGTCGAAACGTAGATCGCATTCCAGCGCCCGAGCAGCGGCCCCATCGCCAGTCCCTCACCGGAGGCGATGGAGCCGGTCAGGATATTGAACCCGGAGAGTGCGAGCTTCTCACCTTGCTGGCGGGCCAGCTCAGGCTTCGCTTCGGTGTCGAGGTAACGCACCTCGACCTGGCGACCGTCGACACCGCCGGCCGCGTTCGCCTCCGCGACCGCGAACTCGATCGCCCGCTTGGCCTCGTCGCCGAGTTGGGCGTAGGTGCCGGTCAGCGCCGTCGGAACGCCGATCTTCAAGGGTTCCTTGGTCTGCGCCTGCGCCCCTGACGTTGCCACAAGGCTAACAATCGCCGCCCCGACCAGCAGCGCTCTCCGCGTCGTCCGCATCGCTGTCTCCTCCGGTGTTTTTTTCATAGAATGAATGTTCATTCAATCTTACGGCCAGCAGCGTTGTCAAGCGATCGGAACATGCGTCATCGTGGCGTGGCGACATGGCCGCGTCTGGCGCGATGGCCTCCGCCAGCCGAGCCGGCGACGAGCGCGTCGCTAGTGATCTGCCGGGTCACAGCCAATCCGGTGTCGGTGCCATGAAGCCGCGGCGAACCGGCGGCTGATCCTTGGGCAATGGATCGACCCGCAACCGGGTCAGGCGCAGGAATGAGAATTTCCACTCGGTCCCGACCCGGCGGTACTCTTCCTCATAGTAGCCGTAGGCGGTAAAACCGCAGGCATCCGGGGCTTCGCGAGGCGGCGCATCGGCCGGGAACTGCAGATAGTCCATCATCTGCCAGATGCCCCGCGCCGTGTCTGGGCCGGTGAACGTGATCTCGGGCGTGTGGCAATGGTGGATCGATACCACGTCAGCAAGCCGCTTCGAGATGCCGGCGATGAAGACTGCCGCGTCCGAGCCCGGCGGCGCCGAGCCGAAGCCGTCAAAGCGGGTACCTTCGGCGAACAGCCCGGCAAGCCGGCTCCACTGCTTGGTGTCGACGAAGCGGCAATAGCGCGCCTTTAGTTGGCGGATGGCCTCGAGGTCGAGGAGTTGGCGAATGTCGTCGTCTGGCATCGCAGGGCCTCAGCTGACTAGAGTGTCCCGATCGCAAAGTTCGATCGAATATACTGGCGGCACTTGGCGAACATCGCGATCGATAAGGACACTAGAAATCATGAGTTTACCAGCATGATTTAAATCGGGAAGCTCGCTTGGGTGCTCGCCGTGAAATCAAGATGCCGGCGCCGACTTTCGATACTGACGTCGCCATCACCTCCTATGGTACCCCGCAGACCGCGACGCGCTCGGCCTTGCAATCTCGGTGGTCGAACCTTCCAAAGGGCATCGATTGAAACGGCAGTTCACAGCCCTGGCAACTGCCATGAAAATACCCAAATGGCACCGCTGTCGAACACGACCGACGCATAATCGCCATATTGATCACTGCAATTTAACTTTCGGCCTTACCCGGTGGGGGATGAAATGGGTGGGACGTAGCAAAGTCGCGTCAACGTCCGGGGGCAGGATGTTTGGTAGAACTGCCAAGAGTGGCAATACTCCTCTCAAGGGCCTTAGTCTGCGCGAGGTATTGGCCCGCGTTTCTACTGGTGAAACGTTGTCCGCGCTGCGCCCGAAAGGACCAGCACAATCTCCGTCGCAAACCAAAGCCGATATTGGCACTGACTTGCCGAACCGGACCGCCGGCGCGGAGTATGCGCAAGACGCTCGCCCCGCCTACGCAGGCCCTGCCCGGAACCCCGGCGTCGCGGGCCTCGACGGCAGGCAACCGCCATATCGTCGTGCCGCCGAGGGTGAACGGGGTGCGGGCTTCGAGGCGTGGCAGGAAGAGGCCGTTCAGCGCGCCGACGGTCGCCGTGGCCCGACGGTCGGCAGGGCCGGATTTGGCGCGCGTGGCGGCGATGATTCTGCACCGATGTTCTATCAACGGGCACCGGAGACGCCCGACGGCTACGCAAGCCCGCTGTCCGATTTCGGCGATCAATCACAGTCCAATCCAAGGTTCGTGTCGAGTTGGCTCGAAGAGCAGAACGAACGCCTGCAATCGCAGGTTGCCGCGACAGCGAAGCGCCGGCGGCTGATGACGTTCGCCGCGGCCGGCGCCGGCTTCGTAGTCTCGCTTGCGGCGACGGTCGCAGTCGTGACTTTGGGTTCAAGAACGCCAAGCCCGGATCAGCCGGTGCAGCGCGAGGCACAGAACAGCCAATCGGAACCCAAATGGGAGCTCCTGACGCTGGCAGCTCCTGCGCCGGTCGTCACCCAGGTCGATCCCGGCCGACCAGCCAAGGGCGGTGAACTTGCGACCAACCGTCCGGCAGCGTCGGTCAAGACCTCGGCAGCGATGGTGCCGGCCGTATCGATTGCCCCGGTTCCAACCAATCCGGTCGCGCGGATGCGCATTCCCGATATCGTTGCGACGACAGGCACCGAAGAGATCGCATTCCCGATCGAGCTGGACGCATCGGGCGGGTCGATTCAAAATTTGAAAGTCGTGGTCGCCGGACTGCCGGCCGCCGCCACTTTCAACCGTGGGGCAAGAAGCACAAACGGCAACTGGACGTTCGATCCCAGCCAATTCGCGGGTCTCAAACTCAAACTGCCGGCACAGGCCGGAAGTCTGCAGTTGACGGCACTGCTCACCGGCGCCGCAGGGGTCCAGCTGGCGCGGCTCAGTCCGACGATCGAGATCAGACCGGAAAATGAACCGAGGCTGTCCCTGGGCAAGAACGAGATCGAGGACAAGGCCAGCGTTCTATTGGAACAGGGCAAGGCCCGCATCGCCGATGGCGACGTCATCGGCGCCCGGATGTTCTTCAAGAAGGCGGCTGAGAGCGGCAATTCCAGGGCGGCGATGGCGATGGGGGCCACGTTCGATCCAAATCTCTTCTCCTCGCTGCAAGTCCAAGGCATGGTTCCCGACATCAAGGCGGCCCGGCAATGGTACGAGCGGGCAATTGATTTGGGCTCAAAGGATGCGCATGACCGCCTCGACAAATTGAACTCGAAGTGACGTTCAACGATTAGGACAGTGGCTTGGGATGGCAACAATGATGAGACGGACTATCCGCGTATTGGCGTTTGCGGCAATCGGCCTGCTGGCCGCAGAACTAAGCATGGCACAACAAACGCCGCGCAAAGCTGCTGCCCAGGGGACGCCAAAGTCGGCACTGGTGGGAGAGAGTTCATCAGTTCAACGCATGAACGAGTGGACGGTGGGCCTGGCGGGCGGCCTGCTCGAAGGCACTTTCATTCGGTTCGCGGCCGAAATCGGCAAAGTTCTCGACGATCCGCCCAATCTGCGCGTCCTTCCGGTAGTCTCGTACGGCGCCGTCGGCAACGTCGAGGATCTGCTCTATCTGAAGGGCATCGACGTTGCCATTACGCAGGCCGACGTGCTCGATCACTTCAAGCGTGAGGGCAAGACGACCAACATCGGCGACCGCATCAACTACATCATACGCTTCTTCCTTTCCGAGGTGCACATCTATGCCCGCCCGGAAATCAAGAAGATCGAGGATCTGGCCGGCAAGAAGGTCAGCTTCAATACTGTCGGCAGCGCTGCCAACTTGACCGGTGGCATTGTCTTTGATCGCCTCGGCGTCAAAGCCGAGCGCATATTCATGAACAACTCTCTTGCGCTCGAGAAGATGCGCAGCGGCGAGATCGCCGCTGTGGTCCACGTCGTCGGCAAGCCTAATGAACTGTTCTCCAAATTCAAACCGGAGCCGGGCTTCCATTTCCTGCCAATCGAGTACTCGGATAAATTCGCCGACTACTATGTGCCGATCGAGCTGACGAACGAGGACTACCCCAATCTCATAGCGAAAGGCGAAAAGGTCAATTCGATCGGTGTTTCGACAGTGCTCGCGGTCTACAACTGGCCCAAAGAGAGTGACCGCTACCGCCGCGTAACGCGCTTCATCGAGCAGCTATTCGCCAAGTTCGAACAGTTCCAGAAACCGCCGTTCCAGCCAAAATGGAAAGAGATCAATCTTGCTGCGACGGTGCCTGGATGGAAGCGCTATGCCGCCTCCGAGGAGATACTTGCCCAAATGAAGCCGGCCGAGGCGCCGGCAGCAGCTTCGGCGACAACAGTGACGGAGGTGGCGGCACGAAACCAGTTCGAAGCGTTCGTCGCGCGCCGCGGCCGCAGCCTCGGCAAGTCGCAGTTGACGGACAAGGAGCGCGAGGCGCTGTTCAAGGAGTATCGCTCGTGGCTTGAGAAGGAGGCCAGCAAGCCACGCTAGTCCGCTTATCAAATGAAGTGGAACGGCCGAGCCGCCGCGCCAGGCGGCTCGTGCCGTACAGCGCCGGCTCGTATCCGGCGGTTGCAAGGTATGAACGTTCAAGTCGTCGCTCAAGCGAAATCCAAGTGCAGTTCGAGACGGAGGAAAAGACCGTGAGAGTTCCTTTGAAGCAGCAAGCCATCCGGCTCGCCGCGATCGGTGTTGCTGCGGGGTCCATGTTCATGGCCGTGGCGGTCGAAGCGCAGACACCGAAAGCGCAGCAAGCCAAGCAGACACCACCAGCACAACCGGCCGCGCAGACGCCGAAAAAAGGCGGGACCTTGAACTTCTCGGTCGTTGCCGAGCCGCCGAACTACGATTGCCACGCGAGCACGACGTTTGCTCTCGTGCATCCGATTGCGCCGCACTATTCGACGCTGTTGAAGTTCGACGCCAAGGCCTATCCGACGGTCGTCGGTGATCTCGCCGAGACTTGGTCGAGCACCCCCGACGGCCTCAGCCACACCTTCAAATTGCGACGGAACGTGAAGTTCCACGATGGTTCGCCGCTCACCTCCGCCGATATCAAAGCGAGCTACGACCGCATCATCAACCCGCCGACGGGCGTCGTATCGGCGCGCCGTGCCTACTATGCCGACGTCGCGGCGATTGAAACTCCCGACCCATACACCGTCGTATTCAAGATGAAGGCGGCGGTCTCGGGTTTGATGGAAAGCTTGGCCTCTCCCTATAACTGCATCTACAAAGCCGCCAAGCTCAAGGACAACCCGCGCTATCCGGAAACGGAGATTCTCGGAACGGGGCCCTTCGTCTTCGTCGAACACGTCAAGGGCTCGCACTGGGCGGGCAAGCGCTTCGACGACTACTTTCGCAAGGGCCTGCCGCTGCTCGACGGCTACAAGGCCTTCTTCGTGAAGTCGAATGCGGTGATGCCGGGGCTCATGGGCGGCCAGTTCGACGCTGAGTTCCGTGGTCGTTCACCGACCGAGGTGCAGCAGCTGACGCCGCAGCTCAAGGAGCAGTTTACGCTGGGCGAGGTCCCCTGGGTTTCCAACCTGCAGGTCATCTTCAATACCAAGCGCAAGCCGTTCGACGACATTCGCGTCCGTCAGGCCTTGTCAATGGCAATCGACCGCTGGGCCGGCGCCGAGGCATTGAGCAAGATCTCCATATTGCGGTACGTCGGCGGTGTCATGCGGCCGGGTTACGCCATGGAACTGCCTCCAGCAGAGCTGGTGAAGCTTCCCGGCTACGCCAAGGACATTGCGAAATCGCGCGAAGAGGCCAAGAAGCTGCTCAAGGCAGCGGGCGTCGAGACGCTGACATTCAAGCTGCTGAACCGGAATGTGGCCGAGCCGTATTCTCCCGGCGGCATCTATTTCATCGACCAGATGCGGCGGATCGGCGTCACCGTCGAGCATAACCAGCTCGAGACCAAGCTCTATCTCGATGCCTTGCAGGCCGGCAACTTCGATGTCGCCATCGAGTTCAATTCGGACTTCATGGATGACCCGACACAACAGTTCAGCAAGTTCCTGACCAAGAAGGCCTCGCCGACCGCCTACTCGGGTCATGAGGATGCGAAGATCGACGAGCTCTACGAAAAGCAGCGGCGCACGCTCGATCCGGCCGAACGCAAGAAGGTGGTCAACGAGCTCGACAAATACGTCATCACCACCGCCTACAACGTGCCGCTGTTGTGGTGGCAGCGCATCATCGCCAACAATAAGAAGATCAAGGGCTGGCATATGACGCCCAGCCATTATCTAGGCCAGGACCTCGCCGAGGTCTGGCTGGATCAATAGCCTCTGTCACCATGGTGAAGGAGGAACGTCGAGCTGCTGCCGTCAGCCCGTGCATCAGGCTGGCGGCAGTGATCGGCAGTTCAATCGCGCATCGGTGCAGTTCACACCGCATGCTCTGCGCCGACGCCTGGCGGTCGGCGCATACGACCAATTCGCTGAATTGACCGGAGATCATACGCCGTCCCGGTCGGGCGCAATCGCAAGCTGAAAGCGCACCCGGGCTCAGCTGCGCTGAGGTCGAATCAGAACAAAAAAAGGAAGCTGGCGGTGGAAGCAGGCACCTGCGAACCCGTCGCCGCCATGGAGACCACCATGGGAGTCACCATGCACCGCACGTTCTCAAACAGGCCCGGGCGACGATGGATCGCATGGTATTGCGAGTTGCCACCCATGCACTGGCTGTATAGGTTGACCTTCATTTTCGAAAGCGTCGGGTGGGCATCGACATATTTCTTGACGCCGACGCAGTCGCGCTACTCCCACTGACCAATGCCACTGAGGCCCCCGTTCGCAGCGCCTCTGTTGCCGTGGTTGCGGATGTCATAGGTGAGCACGTTGTAGCCGGCATCGGTCAGATGTGCTCGTGCGATCGACGTAGACTTGGTCGCCGAGCACGATCTTGACCTGTTGTGGCGGTGGCGCCCATCCAGCAGCTTGTCGAGGATCTCCCCATCGGGAATGCCTGGATGTCGGGCGGCCAGGAACACCAGCTCGACCGGATGACCGCTCAACCGCCCTGTCAATTGCGCCAACAATGGGCTATCCGGCCCGAGGCACTCGTCAATGACGATGCGCTCGATCGGGAGCCCCGCACGGTGCCCGCTTTGCTTCGGCATAGGCTCCAGCACCGTCGCTTCTATCGGCGGATTGTGATTGTCAACTCCGTGCGGCGAGTGCCGGCGCCGCTGAGGCCCTTGCCCTTGCAGCACTTTTTGAATTTCTTGCCGGAGCCGCACGGACAGGGATCATTCCGACCCGTGGACTGCTGGGAAAATCTGTCCGCAACGACGACGCGCGTGCGTTTCCGGGCATGGGCATAGATCGCACAGAGCTTTTTGTGTCGCGCCTGCAGCTTCGGGTAGAGATCCGGTATAGTGCTTTCCATCAGGCGTCTGAATGTCGCCACATCGCATGGCAGTGGCTCGCCCGCGACACGTTCCCAAGTTTTGGCATCGTAGTTGACATCGACCGAGCTGGTGGTCTCGAGCGCGCCACCCTCTTGCCTGATCGGTAGAAGGTTGAGATGGGCATCCGTGCAGCCGCAGCGGTGCTTCACGCAATACTGGTCGAGCACGACGTACTCGATGCCGTCGACGACCACTTGCATCGTCTCGGCAAACGGCAGGATGTCGTTGTAGGTCTGCATCATCGACGAGCGCTCGATCTCGTCAAAATCGAATTCAGCCTGGATCTCCGCCGGCTTGGCATGCTCCGTCTCGTGTCTCTTGATCATGAAATGAAGCTCGCCGAGGAGATCGAAGTCGGCGGGCTCCATAGCGGCGAGCAGGGTCTCGGCGAAGGCCATGTCGGATTGTGCGGCGCTTCTTCTGAACGTGGCGTCAATCGTTCGTGTGCCGATGTCCACGCCCACTTTGCGCTCCGGTGTCGGCACCGGCGCGGCGGGGACGCCCGGCGCGCGAGAGCGGAACGCAATATTCACGGTGTGACACCGGCAGGCCGGGTTTCTGCAGGTATCGGCGACGCAGTCGAATTCCTCGACACTATCGCCTGCGGGAACACTCGCGTCATTCCGCGCGCGGCCGTGAAGAAGCGCATCGTTGTGGTGGGGGGCGGTCCCGCCGGGCTCGAGGCTGCGCGTGTCTGCGGCGAGCGCGGTCACCACGTCAGCCTGATCGAGGCCGAGCCTCAGGTTGGCGGCCAGCTCAACGTCGCAGCCAAGCTCGGCTGGCGCGGTGCCCACCTGACCATCGCGCAATGGCTCGAGGCCCAATGCCAGCGGCTGCAGGTCGATATGTGGATTGGGTATCACGCAGATGTCGAAATGGTTGAGAAGCTCAAACCCGACATCGTCGTGCTCGCCACTAAAGGCTACCCCAATATCGGCCCGATCGAAGGCGGCGAGCACGTTACGAACTCGTGGGACATCCTTGCCGGGCGCGTCAAGCCCGGCGAGCGCGTAC
>CAVUIJ010000030.1:0-6561 GCA_963741505.1 uncultured Alphaproteobacteria bacterium
AACAGCGCGTGGCCGGGGCCGGCCGGACAAAACGTCATCCGCCAGAAACTAACCATGGTCGTGTAGTCGTCACTATCTTCCGGCGCCAGGCGCACAAACGGGTTCTCACCGGTCATCAATACGTGGTTGGGCTCGACGAGCAACGGAGGGATGGGCATGGCGGGCTCCATGGGTGTTAGCGGATCCACGAATAATCGTAGCACAACGGCTGTGCCACCTGTCATGCCACCGGCACATCTACTGAGCCTCTGGCCAGATGGTATCGGCTGGATAAAACCTCGGACAACTGGTCCGTTGACAGGCCATGAACCGCTGATGACCCACCGCGCTACCAATGGATGTGCGCTCTGGGCGGAAGTTCTGCCGTGCTGCAAGCACAGGTTAGGCATCCTCATCCGCACCCCCGAAATGTCGGCTTCCTCAGCATGGCCATCGCCTCCCAGGATACGTGTGAGACGGCAGCACAGCCGTCACGCGGCTTCGTCCGTTTCGCAACCTTCTCCGGTCCGCAGTCGCGATGCAGTTGACGAGATTGATCGCCGCCAGGACGGAATATTGCGCTGCGTCATCGCGGACAGCCGCGAGGCCTGCGCGCTGAAGCGCGTCGATCACGTATGCGAGCAGGAATTTTACGCGTCTGTACGCTGTCGTCTGCTCGATCGACCGCGTCATGGCTGGGGCATCCATCTCTTCCGTGAATCGCATGATGGCCACGAGGCGCTGCAGCTCGCGTGCCTGATCGGTCTCGGTCACTTTCATGAGCCTCTGCCCGGACTGATCGACCGCGAGGGTAAGCACGATGAGGATGTTCAGGACGACCTCGACCGTCGACATCGGCACGCCCAGCGACTTCAGATGAGCACCGATCCAAGCAGGTTCGGCTGCTCGGCGTAGACCGGTCACACACGCGTTCCTTCTGAGCGATGTCCATCGACGCTTGAGATTCTGATGGCCGCCGCCAGATGCGCCGCACGGACCGTCGGGTCCTTCCTCGTGATGGGCTTGTGGCGTTCATCTCCAGGCTCTCGCACAGCCCAAGGGGCGTCGCTCGGGCAAATCCATCGGCAGGATATCCACTGCTGCGCCCTGCTTGCAACGCTTGCCCCGCTCATGCCGGCTCGACGCTGTTCGTCACGGACCCTCGCGGTCGGTTTCGAGCCAGTACGACTGACGAAGTAGTGCGCCAAGACGACTCCTTCAACCTCCGCGTCCGCTTACTGATGTTGTGTGGTCGGTCACTGGTTGGTTGTCCGGTGCGAGTTTGATCGAGCTGCCGATGACCGCTTCCTCTGAGGGTTCCGGACGCCGGCCCTCGCGCGAACGTTGCCACCGGCTCATGGCCGGCGTCGGGAAGCCTGAGGAGAAGGAACCCGCGGGATGTGTACCGCAGCGGTGCAGCGGGCGCCTATGGCGATTGCGATTGGCGCTGGCTGTTGTCGTGGGTCTGATCGAGGTCGACTGGCAGTTCGATGCGAGTTGGTAGCTGCTGGCTGCCGTTGTTGATCGTGACGCTCGCGATACCGGGGCTGAGGGAACGCAGCTCCGGCCGCGCGCGGGCAATAGTCGTCCGGCGCCGGCTGCCAACCAGCGTGGCACGGTGATCCGCCGAGGGGAGCGTTCGGCTACGATCATGAGGTGTCGAACCTGAAGACGAGCTGGGGCGGCGACGGGCGATGCGTCGGCGTCTCGCCGCGCTGGAACCTTTCGATGATGCGCAGGCGTGAGCCGCAGCATGGCATGGCGGCAGGTCATCTCGGACGCCGCAGTCAGCGTCCTCGTTGGCGTCGCCGCACGGAACTGCAGCCCCGAGTAGCTGGCGCGCCCGGTCGATGTTCTCAGCGCGCGTGCCGGTCGCGAGCAGGCCGTAGTGACGGATGCGGTGGAAGCCCTTGGGCAGCACGTGCAGCAAGAACCGCCGGATGAACTCGGCCACGTCGAGCGTCATCGTGGTGAAGCGGGCGCGGCCGTCAAGCCGATAGTCCTTGACGCGGAACGTCACTGTCTTGCCGTCGGTTTTCAACGAGGCGGCTGTTCGAGATCGCGACGCGATGCGTGTAGCGCGACAGGTATGCGAGCACCTGCTTGGGTCCGGCGAATGGCTCCTTCGCGTAGACGAACCAGCTCTTCTTTGCAGGGATTGCATAAGCCTATTGAAGGCCGCCGCATCGGCGAGCGGCGCTTGCGCGCCGAAGAACGAGAGCCTGCTCGCCGCGTGCGCGGCGATAGCTTCTCGAGCATCAGGCGCCGGAACAGACGCGAGAGCACGAGCACGGGCAGGAGGAAGTCGGGCTTCGTCGCAATCCAGCGCTCGCCGTCGAGGGAGATGCCGCCGCCCGGCACGATCATGTGCACGTGCGGGTGATGCGTCATCGCCGATCCCCAGGTATGCAGCACGGCGGTGATGCCGATCCTGGCGCCGAGATGCTTCGGATCGGCCGCGATCATCAGCATCGTCTCGGACGCCGCCTTGAACAGCAAGATCGTAGATCACCGCCTTGTTGTGGTACGCGATGGCGCCGATCTCGGCCGGCAGCGTGAACACGACGTGGAAGTACGGCACGGGCAAGAGGTCCGCCTCCCGCGCCGCCATCCAATCGCGCGACTGCGCCCCCTGGCACTTCGGGCAGTGCCGGTTGCGACAGCTAATGGGCGACGCCCATTACCTGCCTTATGGGCAAAACCAGTAATGGGGAGCCGGACTCAAGATGACCATGTTTTCTTGTGCATTGCCGCTCTCCCTCTCTCCATAAAAAGTCGTCTTTGCGTCCCCGTCGGCGCGGCCACTGATGGCCGGTCACATACGGGGACGAACATGTTGGAGACCTACTTCTCGGCATCGAAGATGCTGGGGAATCTGCGGAGCGGGCCGAGCGGTCCATACCTCGACGGCTTCGCAACCGCACTCGAACGGCAGGGCTACAGACCAGCCACGGCTGAGCGCTATCTGCGTGCGGCAGCTCACGTCGGCCATGTCATGGCCGAGCGAGGCGCAAGCCTGGCGGATGTTGATCTCACGGCGTTCGGCGAGCACTTGCACCGCTGCCGATGTCCGCGCGCCAAGGGAGGCCAGCGCAATCACCATACGATCTACGGCGCACGGCTCTTCCGCCGGCATCTCGTCGCGATCGGCGTGTGTCGACCTGCCGCCAATGCATCACCCGCCGAGCCGCAGTTGGTCCTCGACTTCAAGGCATGGCTGCGCAAGCATCGCGGCGCGTCCGATGCCACCCTCAGGCTCTACGGTCGCTACGCCGCCGGCCTGATCACGGAGCTTGGAGCGGCCCCAGCCGGCTGGAGGCCAACCGATGTCCGCGGCTACTTCCTGGACCGCGCGAGCAAGTCCGGCCGCGGTACGATCGAGAAGATGACGACGAGCCTGCGGGCGTTCCTGCGGCACCTCGCAGTCGAAGGCCGCTGCCGGGCAGGTCTCGACGGCGCTGTTCCGGCCTACGCCCATTGGCAGCTTGCCGACATGCCCCGGTATCTGTCGACCGAGCAGGTGCGCCAGCTGATTGCCGCCTGTGATGGCGATACCGTCGCGCGCCGGCGAGATCGAGCGATCGTGCTTCTCTTGGCGCGCCTCGGATTGCGGGCTGGCGACGTGGCGCAACTCCGCCTCTCCGATATCGAGTGGCAATCGGGCTCGCTGCGGGTCACGGGCAAGTCGGGCACCGAGGTGCGCCTGCCGCTACCGCAGGATGTCGGCGATGCGATCGCCGCTTACCTGGAGTGTCGACCTTCGATCTGTCCGAGCAATCGCGTGTTCCTGCGCACGATCGCGCCATGTCGGCCGTTCCTCAGAGGTGACGGCATCTCGTCGGTGGTGAAGCACGCCATGAAGCGGGCGGGCATCATGTCGCCGTTCAAGGGCGCGCACGTGCTGCGGCACACGGCGGCGACCGAGATGCTGCGCCACGGCGTTCCGCTCGACAAGATCGGGTTGGTCCTGCGGCACCGAGGCATCGACACAACGGCCTATTACGCCAAGGCCGATGTTGCGCTCCTGAGCCAAGTCGCTCAACCCTGGCCGGAGGCGCTGTGATGCTCAACGCCATCGAGACTTATCTCGCGCTCCGCAGGGCCACCGGCTTCGCCATGTCGAGTGCCGAGTACCTGCTGAAGAGCTTCGCCGCGTTTGCGACCGAGCGCGGGCAATCGCATGTGCTGACGCAAACAGCAATCGCCTGGGCTGCTCTCGGTCCGACCGTGGCGCAACGTGATGCACGGCTCAGAGCCGTCTGTCGCTTCGTACGCCATGTTCAGGTCGAGGATATCCGGCACGAGCTGCCGCCCGCCAATCACTTCGGTGCGCGCAAGCGGCGCCGCCCGCCACACATCTACTCGGCGGACGAGATCGATCTGTTGGTCAAGGCCGCGCTGCGGCTTGGGCCAAAGGGCAGCTTGCGCCCGCACATCTATGCGACCTTGATCGCACTGCTCTCGGCCACCGGGCTGCGGATCTCCGAAGCCCTGAAGCTGACGGTTGCGGACGTGACTGGCGACGGCCTGCTGATCCGGGAGACCAAGTTCCGCAAGACACGGTTGGTACCGCTGCACGGCACGGCCGCAGCGGGCTTGCAGCGATATCTGGGGCGTCGCGGGCCCGGTTCAGACGATGATCCGGTGTTCGTCGACAAGCGCGGCCGATCGCTCCGCTACATCGCAGTCAAGGAGACCTTCGACAGACTGGTCGGCAAGGCAGGCATCATGTCGAGGTCGGGACGCCGTCCTCGTCTGCACGATCTGCGGCACACGTTTGCGGTGCGCGCGCTGCAAGGCAGCCCATCTGGCCGAAACCGGTGCGGGGCGCACATGGCGGCGCTTGCGACCTACATGGGTCACGTCAACATCTACTCGACCTACTGGTATCTGGAGGCCACGGCCGAGCTCATGCGTGACGTCGCTGCGGCCGGGGAAGGGTTCCTGTCCAAGGGAGGGCGGTCATGACGCCGATCGCTCCCCTTATCGAGACGTTCCTGCGCGAGACGCTTGCCCGCCAACGCGGCGCCAGTCGGCATACGCAGGAACTCGTATGCCCAGAGCTTCCAGCTGCTGTTCGAGTTCGCTGCCCGGCGATTGAAGGTATCGCCGTCAGCGTTGACGCTGGAGCAGATCGATGCCGGCCTGGTCAGCACCTTCCTGGAATACCTCGAGGACAAGCGCAAGAACGCGGCCGTGACCCGCAACGTCCGGCTGGCGGCGATCAAGTCGTTCTTCCACTTCCTCGAATACCGGCAACCGGCAGCCCTTGAACAGGTCCGCCGTGTCCTGGCAATCCCGTTCAAGAAAACGGAAACGCGCCTCGTTCCCTACCTTCTGCGCGAGGAGCTGCAATCCGTGCTCGATGCTCCTGATCCGGCGACACCCGATGGCATCCGCGATCGCGCCATGTTGCACGTGGCGGTATGCGCAGGACTGCGCGTCTCCGAGCTGACGGGCCTCAAGGTCGAGGACATCGACCTGCCGTCGATGACCATCCGCGTGCTCGGCAAGGGGCGCCGGGAACGAACGCTGCCGTTGTGGAAGCCGGCTGCCGCCGCACTGCGCGCCTGGCTCGCCATACGCGGAGAGGTCTCGACGCCAGAGGTGTTCGTCAACGCCCGAGCAGAGCCGCTGAGCCGATGGGGCTTTGCCTACCTGCTCAAGCAGCACGTCACGGCCGCGGCTCGCAAGCAGCCCGGTCTCGCCAAAAAGCGTGTCTCGCCCCATGTGCTCAGGCACACCTGTGCGATGATCGTCCTGCAGGCGACTGGGGACATCCGGAAGGTGTCGCTGTGGCTCGGTCACGCCACGCTGATAACCACCGAGGTCTACACGCGCGGCGATCCGACGGAAAAGCTCGACGCGATCGAGGCGATCGTTCCGCCACATCTGCGGCGCGGCACCTTCCAGCCGACCGACAAGCTGATCGCGCTCCTCAAGCGCGCTGCGTAATGGTGAGTAGAGATGGCGGCGACTGGCGCTGGAATGCGATCAAGTCGTCGCCAGCTCCCCATTACCGGCTTTGCCCATAAGGCAACTATTGTAGGCGATCGGCGTGTGCCCACACGCAGCGTTCTCACAACGCGCGACGTGGCCGCCGAGGGCCGCCGTGCGGCAGCGCTCGATGGCACTCATCACCTTGAGTTGCGGCACCTGGATCACGCGGACATCGATGTTCTGCTCGAGCAAGTGCGTGGCGAACGAATGCCGCAGCGTGTGCGGTGAGACCCAGGCGGCAGGCCGGCGAGCCGCGCGGTCTCGTGGACGATGCGGTTGAACTTTGGCGGCGTCATCGGCGAAAACTGGTGCCGGGAAGAATAGACGCTCGGCTGAGCGATCTGATACCAGTCGCGCAGCCGCTCCAGCAGCTGCGGTGAGAGCATCGCGCTGGATTCCGCCGACAACGGTACCACTGGAAACCCGATAGGAGACTTTTGACGGCACAGCGCCGCGACAACGGCACCAAAGTAGTCTCTGAGTTGGGCGGCACAGTCGCGGCGGGTGTAACCCGCGGCAACTTCGGACAACAATCAAACCCCGCCCAAAAAAACTAAAAACCGTCTAATATCAATGGGTTAT
>CAVUIJ010000031.1:0-58027 GCA_963741505.1 uncultured Alphaproteobacteria bacterium
AAGATGCGCCTTGATGAGCTTGGTGATAGCGGCAGGATTGCACGGTAGAGGGGATTGAATGCGCGTCGGGATCAACGGCATGGGGCGTATTGGTCGGCTCGCACTGCGGACGGCCATGGGTGGCTTTCGGCGACCAGATGGTGATCCGCGCGGCGGGAATCGTCTCGATGTGGTCCACCTCAACGAGATAAAGGGCGGCATCGCCGCCACGGCGCACCTGCTGGAATTCGACAGCATTCATGGCCGTTGGCACGCGGACCTCGAGGTGTACGACGGGAAGTCCATCACGATTGGCCGCCACCGCTTAGGTTTCACCTCGGCTGCCACACCGGCTGAAGTTCCTTGGGGCGATCTCGGTTGCGAGATCGTGCTCGAGTGCACGGGCAAGTTCCTCACCCCTGATCAACTGCAGGCCTATTTCGATCGCGGCGTGAAACGCGTGATCGTCGCCGCGCCGGTCAAGCACGCCGACGCGCTCAATATCGTGGTCGGGGTCAACGACCAACTGTACGATCCGGCGCGGCACAGGCTGCTGACGGCTGCGTCATGCACCACCAATTGCCTGGCTCCGGTGGTGAAAGTCATCCACGAAGCAATCGGCATCCGACACGGCCAAATCACCACCATCCACGATCCGACAAACACCAACGTCGTAGTCGACGCGCCGCACAAGGATCTGCGTCGTGCGCGCTCGGCCATGCTGTCGCTGCAGCCGACCACAACCGGAAGCGCTACGGCGATTGCACTGATTTACCCGGAACTCAAGGGCAAGCTCAATGGGCATGCCGTGCGGCGCCGGTGCTCAATGCCAGCCTGACCGACTGTGTGTTCGAACTGAAGCGCGAGACCAGCCGAGGGCGAGGTCAACGGGCTGTTCCAATGGCGGCGCCGAGGGCCGCTTGCCGGGATCCTCGGCTACGAGACGCGGCCGCTGGTTTCGGTCGACTATTGCAACGACACGCGCAGCTCGATCGTCGATGGCCCTAGCACCATGGTAACCGATGGCACGCTGCTGAAGGTTTACGCTTGGTACGACAACGAGGTCGGCTATGCCGCCCGCATGGTCGATCTTGCCAACATCGTCATGCAGCGGAGCATGTAATGACCGCTTCGGCGCGCAACTATCTGATCGTCACTGCCTCATACTGGGGCTTTACCCTGGTAGATGGCGCGCTCAGGATGCTGGTGCTGTTCCACTTCTCCAAGCTCGGCTACTCGCCCTTCACGCTCGCTTTCCTGTTTCTGCTGTACGAGTTTGCTGGCATCGTCGCCAATCTCGCTGGCGGCTGGCTCGCCACCCGGTTTGGTATCCCACGCATGATGGCGGTGGGGCAGAGTTTGCAGATCGCCGGTCTCTTGATGCTATCGATGGTCGATCCGACATGGACCGCCGCTGCCTCGGTCGCCTGGGTCGTCGGTGCACAAGGCATTGCCGGCGTCGCCAAGGATCTGACCAAGACAGCTTCGAAATCGGCCATCAAGGCGATCTCAGTTGACGGTTCAGGTCAGCTGTTCAAATGGGTCGCATGGTTCACCGGGTCGAAGAACGCCATGAAGGGCGTCGGTTTCTTCATCGGCGTTCTGCTGCTCGATACCGTCGGGTTTCGCCCAGCCCTATGGATGATGGCGGCATTGTTGGGCATCGTCTTCGTGGCCGGTTTGACGTCGCTGCCGCGGGAACTTGGTAAGTCCAAGTCGTCGAAGTCGATCCGGGAATTGTTCGGCAAGTCTCGGGCTGTCAACTTGCTCGCTTTCGCTCGCATTTTCCTGTTCGGCGCGCGTGACGTGTGGTTCGTGGTTGGTCTGCCGGTGTTTCTCTATGCCAGCGGCTGGACCTTTCTGCAGGTCGGTACGTTTCTTGCCGCCTGGACCATAGGTTATGGCGGCGTACAGGCGTTCGCTCCACATCTCGTCAAGCGCAGCGTCGACGGCCTTTGTCGCGAAGTGCCGGCCGCACGCTTGTGGTCGTTGATCCTGGTGGCAGTTCCACTTGCGTTGGCTGCACTCCTGTTGTTTCCCAACTTGCCACGGTCGGACCTCATTATCGCCGGCGGGCTCGCTCTGTTTGCCTTGCCGTTCGCAGTCAATTCTTCACTGCACTCGTATTTGATCCTGGCCTATGCGGGGTCGGAGAAGGCGGCAGAAGACGTTGGATTCTACTACGCGGCCAATGCGACCGGACGATTGGTTGGCATCATGTTATCGGGTTTGCTCTATCAGATGGGCGGCATCAGCGCATGCCTTCTGGGTTCGGCGATCATGCTGGCTATGTGCTGGGTGATCACGCTGCTGCTGCCAATTGAGCACGAGGCTGGCGGCCGAATCGATGGCACGACGAACAAAGCACAGTTGGCGCGGTGATCGCCCTTGGCGTGAGCCGTGGGCTGGCCAACAGCTCCGCTCACCAGATCTGTTGGGTGACGCCGGCGACCATGCGCGAAAGCCCTGAATTCCAAAGGCCTGGAAGGCTGTCGCATCCCCAAATGTCACCGACAAGATGAAAAGTACCATTGCTCCAGAGGCTTAAGCCGTCACAGCGGTGTCAACGACAGAAGCCTAAAGATAGCGCGCCGGAGGAATTCGTCAGGTGACGACCGAACCGGTTCGCTATCTTCAGGAGAGCAACCTTGAAACCTTCAATTCGTGGACTTGCAGCGCTGGCACTCGTGGCCGGCAGTGCGGCCATCGCAGGCACCAGCGCAAACGCCGCCGACATCTCGGGCGCCGGTGCGACGTTCCCGTATCCGATCTACGCCAAGTGGGCCGATGCCTACAAGAAGGAGGCTGGAACGGGCATCAATTACCAGTCGATCGGCTCGGGCGGCGGCATCAAGCAGATCCAGGCCAAGACCGTGACCTTCGGCGCCACCGACATGCCGCTCAAGGGCGAGCAACTGGAGAAGGACGGCCTCGTCCAGTTTCCGATGGTGATGGGCGGTCTGACGGCTGCCTACAACCTCGACGGCATCGGCGCCGGCGAGTTGACCTTCGATGGCCCGACACTCGCCAGGATCTATCTCGGCGAGATCAAGAAGTGGGATGACGAGGCGATCAAGAAGCTCAATCCCAATGCCAAGCTGCCGAGCCACGCGATCGCGGTGGTCTACCGTTCGGACGGATCGGGCACCACGTTCGTGTGGACCGATTACCTGTCGAAGACTAGCGCCGACTGGAAAGCCAAGGTCGGCTCCAACACGTCGGTGCAGTTCCCGGTCGGCATCGGCGCCAAGGGCAACGAAGGCGTCGCCAACAACGTGATGCAGACCAAGGGCTCGATCGGCTACATCGAGTACGCCTACGCCAAGCAGAACAAGCTCGCCTTCAGCCGGATGCTGAACAAGGACGGCAAGGTGGTATCGCCGAACCTGGAGTCGTTCCAGGCAGCGGCCGCCAATGCCGACTGGTCGAGCGCGCCGGGCTTCGGCGTGATCCTGACCGAGCAGGCAGGTAGCGCCACCTGGCCGATCACCAGCCCGACCTTCATCCTGATGCACAAGAAGGCGGTGAAGGATGCCGAGTCCGCCGAAGCGCTCAAGTTCTTCGACTGGGCCTACAGCAAGGGCGACAAGATGGCGTCGGACCTCGACTACGTGCCGATGCCGGATGCGGTGGTGCAGAAGATCGAGGCGTCCTGGGCCGGGATCGTCGGCACCGACGGCAAGCCGCTGTTCGTCAAGAAGTGAACTGTCGAATCCCGAGGGCATCAAGCGATGCTTCATGCCCTCGGGTGCCGTGAATGCGGCTGCCATGTGATCTCGTAACCCGAAGGTGGGCCAATGGCCGATGTTGCGCAACCGATCGCGAGACGGGCTCATGCGGCGTCTCAATCACGGGAAAAAGTACTTGCTGGTCTGAGGGCCGGCGACATCGCTTTCCGCTGGACGACCTTCGGTGCCGCGATCACCGTCCTGCTCGTGCTGGGTGGCGTGTTCTTATCGCTTATCGCCGGATCTTGGCCCGCCTTCCAGAAATTCGGGCCAGGCTTTTTCGTCACCGAGGTCTGGAACCCTGTCACCGATCAGTTCGGTGCAATCTCACCGATCTTCGGCACGCTCGTCACCTCGGCCATCGCCATGCTGATCGCGGTGCCGATCGGCCTCGGCATCGCGATCTTCCTGACCGAGCTGTGCCCGCTGAAGCTACGCCGGCCGATCGGCACCGCGATCGAGTTGCTGGCCGGCATTCCGAGCATCATCTACGGCATCTGGGGCTTGTTCGTATTCGCGCCATTCCTGCAGCAATACGTGCAGCCGCCGTTGATCGCGACGTTCGAGAACGTGCCGGTGCTGTCGACGCTATTTGCCGGGCCGCCCTATGGCATCGGCATTCTGACCGCGTCGTTGATCCTCGCCATCATGGTGCTGCCGTTCATCACCGCCATCAGCCGCGACGTGTTCGCCACCGTCCCGCCGATACTCAAGGAAAGTGCGTATGGGCTCGGCTTCACCACCTGGGAGGTGGTGCGCAACATCGTGCTGCCGTACACGCGTGTCGGCGTCATCGGCGGCGTCATGCTGGGCCTCGGCCGGGCGCTGGGCGAGACCATGGCGGTGACCTTCGTGATCGGCAACGCGCACCGCATCTCCGGCTCGATCCTGGCGCCGGGCACGACGATCTCGGCCACCATTGCCAACGAGTTCACCGAAGCCGTCGGCGATCTCTACACCTCGTCCCTGATCGCGCTCGGCCTGATCCTGTTCATGATCACGTTCATCGTTCTCGCCTGCGCCCGGCTATTGCTGTTGCGGCTCGACCAGAAGGCGGGGCGCTGACATGGCTCTCGACCAGGCAAGATATGCGTCCCGCAAGCGCCGCAACACGATCACCATGGCCTTGTGCTGGTCGGCCGCCGCCCTCGGCATCAGCGTGCTCCTGATCATTCTGTCGACGTTGTTCGCCAAGGGCTTTGGCGGCTTGTCGCCAAGCGTGTTCACCGAGATGACGCCGCCGCCCGGCGCCGATGGCGGCCTGGCCAATGCCATCGTCGGCAGCTTGATCATGACAGCGCTGGGCGTCGCCATCGGCACGCCGGTCGGCATCCTGGCCGGCACCTATCTCGCCGAGTACGGCCGGCACACCAAACTCGCCATGGTGGTGCGCTTCATCAACGACATCCTGCTCAGTGCGCCGTCGATCGTGATGGGCCTGTTCGTCTACACCATCCTGGTGGCGCCGCTCGGGCACTTCTCGGCGCTGGCCGGCGCCGTCTCGCTGGCGGTGCTGGTGATCCCGATCGTGGTGCGCACGACGGAAGACATGCTGATGCTGGTGCCAGATCCGCTGCGCGAGGCGGCAAGCTCCCTCGGCATGCCGCGGTCACTGGTCATCAAGCGGGTCGCCTACAAGGCCGCGCGGGCCGGTATCCTCACCGGCATCCTGCTCGCCATCGCGCGGATCAGCGGCGAGACCGCGCCGCTGCTGTTCACCGCCCTCAACAACCAGTTCTTCAGCTTGAACCTCAACGCACCGATGGCGAGCTTGCCGGCCGTGATCTTCCAGTTCGCATTGAGCCCCTATGCCGACTGGCAGCGCCTTGCCTGGGTGGGCGCCTTGATCATCACCTTCACAGTGCTGGCACTCAGCATCATTGCCCGCTGGCTCGGATCCGCAGGACAACACAAATGAACATGATGGCTCCGCTTGGCACTCAATCGCTGCCGACCAAAATCGCGATCAAGGACCTCAAGTTCTTCTACGGCGATAACCTAGCGCTGAAGCGGGTCACGCTGCCGCTGTACGATCGTCAGGTCACCGCCTTCATTGGTCCGTCGGGCTGCGGCAAGTCGACGTTGCTCAGGGTGATGAACCGGATGTACGACCTCTATCCCGGCCAGCGTGCCGAGGGCGAGGTCATGTTCGAGGGCGAGAACATCATCGCGCCCGGACACGATCTCAATCTGCTGCGTTCGCGCATCGGCATGGTATTCCAGAAGCCGACGCCGTTCCCGATGACGATCTACGAGAATATCGCCTTCGGCATTCGGCTGTACGAGAACCTGCCGAAAATTGACATCGACAACCGGGTCGAGCAGGCGCTGCAGCAAGGCGGCGTTGTGGAACGAGGTCAAGGACAAGCTCAATGCCAGCGGCTTGAGCCTGTCGGGTGGGCAGCAGCAGCGGCTGTGTATCGCGCGCACGGTCGCGATCAAGCCCGACGTGATCCTGTTCGACGAGCCGTGCTCGGCGCTCGACCCGATCTCGACGGCCAAGATCGAGGAGCTGATCGACGAGCTCAAGGCCGACTACACCATTGCGATCGTCACCCACAACATGCAGCAGGCGGCCCGCGTCTCGCAGAACACCGCCTTCATGTACTTGGGCGAGCTGATCGAATTTGGACTTACCGACGCTATCTTCACGGCGCCGAAAGACAAGCGCACCCAGGACTACATCACCGGTCGCTTCGGCTGACGTCCAACGCCCGAGAGCACTTCAGCCGCTAGCAGGAAGGACATCTTGACATGCCTCAGCACACGGCAAAATCGTTCGAAGATGATCTGGCAGGGCTCGACAAGCGCCTGGCGCATATGGGCGGGCTCGTCGAGCGGCTACTGGGTCAATCGTTCGAAGTCTCTCAACCGTCGAGATCCCAAGCTCGCCTCGGCCTCGATCGCCAACGACAAGGCGATCGACGCGCTGCAACGCGAAATCGAGGACACTGCCATCGTAATGATCGCTCGGCGCCAGCCGGTTGCCGATGATCTGCGGCATATCCTGGCGGGCTTGAAGATTGCGGCCGATCTCGAACGGATCGGCGACTTCTCGAAAAACATCGCCAAGCGAGCACTGGCAATCGCCGGCGAAAGTCACCCGAGGCCATTGGTTGTCGGCCTGGGTCACATGGTGGAGTTGGCATTGCGCCAGTTGAAGGATGTGCTCGACGCCTATTCCGAGCGTGATGCCGACAAGGCGCTCGCCGTATGGCGACACGACGAGCAGCTCGACGCAATGTACAATTCCCTGTTCCGCGAGCTGCTGACCTACATGATGGAGGATCCGCGCAACATCGGGCTGTCGACGCATCTGCTGTTCGGCGCCAAGAATCTCGAGCGGATCGGCGACCACGTCACCAACATTGCAGAGACGGTCCACTATCTCGTGCATGGCGCTGCGATCGTCGATGATCGCCCCAAGCGCGACGACACCAGCTCCTCACTGTTTGCACGAGGTTGAACAATGGCAGCGAAGGTCCTGATCGTCGAGGACGAGGCGGCGCTGGTCGAGATGTTGCGCTACAACTTCGAGGCCGAAGGTTTCTCGGTCCGGCACACAGCCCGCGGTGACGAAGTCGAGATAATGGTGGCGGAGGAGCACCCGGATCTCGTGCTGCTCGATTGGATGCTGCCGGAGGTCTCCGGCATCGAAATCTGCCGGCGCATTCGGGCGCGGCCGGACAGCCGAAACTTGCCGATCCTGATGTTGACGGCCCGCGGCGAGGAGGCCGACCGCATCCGTGGGCTGTCAACCGGCGCCGACGACTACGTCGTCAAACCGTTCTCATTGCCCGAGCTTATGGCAAGGGTGCGGGCGATCCTGCGCCGTGCTGCGCCCGACAGAATTGCCGATGTCTTGACCCTTGGCGACATCATACTCGACCGGGCGGCACATCGCGTAACCCGGGGAGCACGTACGGTTCGTCTTGGGCCGACTGAATTCCGATTGCTCGAGTTCATGATGAAGAGCAGAGGGCGCGTGCTGTCGCGCGCCCAACTGCTCGATGGCGTCTGGGGTGGTGAAGCGGAAGTAGACGATCGCACTGTCGACGTTCATATCGGACGACTTCGCAAGGCGCTGATCCGCGGCAAGGATGCCGATCCGGTTCGCACCATACGGGGAGCCGGATACATGCTTGAAGACATGGTTCAGGTGTGAGGGAATAGCCGCTAAGCCTCGGCGTTGCTATGCCTCACAAAGGGTACTACCGTTTCAGCACCGCGTAGGTGGCATAGCCGCGGTAAGGGTGAGCGACGTAGACGTCGAGCCCATTTGCCGTGGCGGTAATGCGCAGATCACGCTCGAGCGTGGCATTCGGGTAGACTGAGAATTTCGCGAGCCAGCGCATGAAGTCCACGTTTCGTCATCGACGGCAGGCCGTTCATTGGGCCGAAATCAACGATGTGCAGTGACCCGTTCGGTTCCAATTGCCGGCAGGCGCAGACTACTGCATCTTTCCACCGGGGGATCATGGACAGCGTATAGGAGGCCATGATGCGGCTGGCGCCGGTGATGCCGAACAGCTGCTGCAGGTCGAAGTTCGTCGCATCGCCCTTGAGGACGCAAATCCGGTCGGTCAGCCCGGCGGCCGCGATCTTCTCTCGGGCTGTCGCCAGCATGGCAGTAGAGATGTCAAAGCCATAAAGCTTGGCGTTCGGATAGGTGCGTGCGGCTTGAATGAGGTTGCGTGCCGTCCCGCAGCCGATCTCGACCACCGTGCCGCCATCGGGAGGGACGAGACCGGATACCAGCGTATCCCGCCCGAGCAGGAAATGGCGACGCGTCGCATCGTAGATGTATCGTTGGTAGCGATAGATCCGATCCATGTGCTCGGCAGCCGGAGTGGTCGAGGCGCGCATGGCGGAGCTTAGCCCTTCAC
Organism: uncultured Alphaproteobacteria bacterium; assembly: GCA_963741505.1. Taxonomy (GTDB): domain Bacteria; phylum Pseudomonadota; class Alphaproteobacteria; order Rhizobiales; family Hyphomicrobiaceae; genus JAKFWF01. Next base: position 8,594 of record CAVUIJ010000031.1, read on the forward strand.
GTAGAGGTGGAAGCCGCCGTAGATCGCCGAGCGGTCCCTGGCGGTCCAGGCTTTCGAGCGCGCTGCCTCATAGTGCCATTGCCGTAGAATGGCATCGGGCAGGCGGCCGGGAAGCAGTGATGCCTCTGCGGCGGTGCGGAAGATGACGCGCGAGCCGGGCTTTGCGGTGCGCGTAATTTGCGACCAGAGTTCCGTGAGGTCAGCGTCCGACATCCAATCTTGGGCGTCGAGCAGCACGTAACGGTCGAGGCTTGCGTTCGGCTGGCGGGCTAGATGGGCGGTGAACGAGATTTGTTGAACGTCGACGCGATCGGCGTAATCACGCACGATTTCGAAGTGTCGCAGCTCGAGGTAGGGCGGAACAGCACCCCCAGGCGCTGAATCATAGCGACGGGCGAATGCCTGCCACGCGAAGTAGTTGGTGTCGATCGGGAAATCGCAGGCGAGGCGTTCGACGCGGTGCCGCAGAACGGCAATGATTCCGTCTCTTGTGGTCACCGCTGAGCGACTTGAACTGTGCCGGTGGAATGCCGAGCCCGAACAGTGTGGCTGGCCGATTGCCCAGCCAGCGTACAAGTCCGCGATCGAAGAGCGGGCTTATTTCGCGCTCGAAAATCTGCCGCTGCTCGCCAAGCGAGCGTGCAGCAAGGATGCGTGCGGGGTGACTGCCGTGCAGTCGGCAGAGGAGATGGGCGGCCGCGATAAAGCGGCCGAGCAATCCTGAGTGATAGATGTTGCGCGTGAAGCGCGTAATCTGCCGTCGTCCGGTCAGATCGCGTCCATCCCAGAATTTCCTCGTTGCAGTGTCGAGGTGAGGGCGCACGTGACGGCGGTAATGCCAGACGTTGGCTCGATCATTCGCACCACCGAAAAAGCGATGGAATTTTGCATGATCGGGCAAGTGCTGCGCCGCCGCGAGCTTCAACCTGTTCAGCGCCACATGCGCGCTATTGAGATCGACGGCAGTTATGTGCGCGGGTCGCGCGGTCAAGTAGCTCATCACATTGCAGCCGCCAGACGCGATGACCACCATCCGGCTCTCGGCAGTTCAATTCGAGAGCTTCCATGTCGACGACCGGGTCCTCCCAGATCTGCGCATAGACGAGGTTGCGGAATGCCAACGTAAAGAGCCGTTCAAGCGCACCATCGATACTGAGCGCTCGGCTTTGGTGCACCGCTTCCTTCAACAACCGCGTGCGGTCGAATGTTTCAGCCGCATGCGATGTGGCATTCGAGACGGTGGTCAAGGCTGATCTCCAATTTCATGGTGAGAGGAAGCACTCCGGCTACGCCGCAACCCTGGCGTCAATTCGCGTCGCATTTGCTGCCGCAACCTTGGCTTTCATCACATCGAGCCAGTGGATGACGACCATTTCACCGGCGTGCGTCTCCGCGATTGCGGTGCAGCTTTCCACCCAGTCGCCGGTATTGAGATAATGTGTCTCGCCGATTTGGCGATCGGCGGCATGATGGATGTGGCCGCAGATGATGCCATCCACTTGCCGGCGTGCGGCCTCGGCCGCGAGCGCGTCTTCGAATTCGCCGATGAAGTTCACTGCGGTCTTGACGCGTCGCTTGAGATAGCCAGAGAGCGACCAGTAGCCCAAGCCCCAATGGCGGCGCACCCAGTTGAGTGGGCCATTTAGCCATAGTGCGAGCTCATAGGAGCGGTCACCGAGAAACGCGAGCCAGCGCGCGTAGCGCACGATGATGTCGAACTCGTCGCCATGCAGCACCAGGTAGCGGCGGCCATCGGCGGTGGTGTGGATGGCATCGCGACGGATCTCGATACCGCCGAAATTCAGGTCGCAGTAGTCGCGCAGACCCTCGTCATGGTTGCCGGGCACGAAGACGACGCGTGTGCCTTTGCGCGCCTTGCGCAGTATTTTTTGCATCACGTCATTGTGCGATTGTGGCCAATGAGGCCCGCGACGCACCTTCCAGAAATCGACAATGTCGCCGACCAGGAAGATCGTCTGCGCCTCGGTTTCTCTCAGAAATGTCGAGAAGGGCTTCGGCCTTGGCCGAGCGTGTGCCGAGGTGCACATCGGAGATGAAGAGTGTGCGGAATTGGCCGTCTGCCGGTGACACGCCGGTCCCCCTGATTGCTCCCTCTGACTACGGAGACCAAACAGGAGTCTTATTGCGATCGTGTGACAGTCTGCTGGAACCTCTCAGAGATCCTGTGGACGTTGGTTTGGGACGTGCACGAAGGCAGCCGGCGAGGCCCTCCTACACAATCGCAAAACTGGTTTGACTGACATGCTCGCGTCCGAACTCGCCGATCGCCCGAACCGTGAGCATGTGGCGTCCCGACGATAGCGTCTCGGGAAGGTTGCCCAGCCACATGTGAGATGAGGAGCAGGCTCGAAGCCACGATGGCCGTGCGATGGCAGGATCGGCGAAGGTCTCGACGATATAGGGGTCAGGCATGGGATAGCGGACCAGCTCGATTTCGGGTGGCTCGTTGTCATCAATGGCCAGGAACACCCGTGTATTCGGCCCACCATCGAATACATCGACAACGATCTGAGCGCCTGACGCGGCCGCCTTTGCGATCGGTGACGATAAGATTCGACCGCAGGCGGCAGCGTTGCTGCCAATGGCATCCGGGGTCGTGATGAGTACCCGCATCTGCTCTCGAGTGGCGGCGACGAACCTGGTCTCATATCGATTGCCATCGATCGACAGGATGTGGAACCCCTTTGGACTGCCGTCCCGGCTATCGGACATGGGCACGCCATTACGATCGAGAGGCCCGCTCCACCAGCTGCCGCAGGCAGCGGTCAGGACGTGGTGATGGTGAGGTCTGCTCTCCGAGAATCCGAACTCTTTCCCGAAGTAGTGGTGCTCCGTCGTGTGCAGGTGGCCGGCAAAGCTGACTGAGTGTTGCCTGCGACCCAGAATTTCGAGCAGCTTCGACATGTCTGCCGTCGTGTCGGAAACGCTGTCGGGATCCTCATAGCTTGCCAAGGGTATGTGCATCGAAACGACGATCAGGTGGTGCGCGGGCACATACCGAAGCAGGTTTTCGACGAACGCGAGTTGCCGCGGTCCGATCCAGCCACGGTAGGCCGGCATATCGGAACTCGGCCTCGGGTATCCGGCGTAGTCGACCGTGTTCAAGACGATGAACGTCGCATCGCCGGCTTGGAAGGCATAGTGCGGCGGACCGAACACACGCTTCCAGGTCTCGAAGGCATGGCGGTTGTTCGGGCTGTCGAGGTTCATATCGTGATTGCCCGGACAGTGATGCCAGGCAATACCGGTTGTTCTGATCAGATCAATGTAGTTGCCAAAGAGCGAAAGGTCGTCACCGACCACGTCGCCGTGATTGATCGCAAAGGCGACTTTTTCTTGGGCCAAGGGGGTGATCAATGCGTGCTGCAGATATCCAAGTTCGGTGACATTCGAAGGCTGCGTATCGGCAACAAGGGCAACGTCGAAGTTCCTGTCCTCGGGAGCACGGCGCAGCGCAAAGTCGATTTCGTGCGGTAAGGCCCCCGTCGGCACAACACCGGCAAACTGCAGCTCACGGAAGCTACCCAGTGGTTGATGAAGATACGAGTAACCAGATACTCGGCCGGGAGACGAAGAGGGCGCCCAGTGCGGTGGCTTCACCACGAAAACGTGGTCGTCTTGCGTGATCGGAAGGGACCATCTGCCCTCGTCGCCGGTTGCGACGACGTCACGACCGTTGGAGACCAGCACGCCGGGGATGCCCCGGTCGCCGGGGAGGCGCAGTCCGTCGCCGCGCCGATCCTCGAATACCGTCCCACGAGCAATCGTCGCAGTTTCGGCAACCGACTGGCCGATCGAAGCTGTTGGGATGGTTACGAGCGATGCAGCGGCGCCAATCAGGACACCACGGCGCGATGGTTCAGCGCGTCCACGCTTGTTTGGCATGCGGCCCTCGAACGATCATGGTTAGCCGGAATCGCCGGCCCCCGAAGCATTCGGGCAGGTACCAGCGTTGCATGACAGTTCGCGGAAGGTTTTCCGACAGTGGCGTGACGGATTGATCCTGCCATCACGAAGCCGGTCAGCAATGCCCTCTCTCGCTTTCTAGGCGTCAGATGAGAGGTGGGCAGAGAGTTAGGTAATATGAAGCACGCCGGCTAATGCAAAGGTGCCGGAAAGCGAAAGAGCAATTGCACAATCAGATGAATTGAGCGTGACAGCGAGTACGCCAATTGCGCTTCGGACATGGGTCTTGCCTTCGCGCCTTGCTGTGCCGTGCCGGAATGTGTCCGCAGCGCCGGCGCATCGTCACATGGTTGCCACGCGACTCCGTGACCTAGGGGATTGCTGGGTTGGTGGAGAAGGACGCGAGCGGATTGAACGGCTTTGCTGCGTATTTACCGCACCCCGCGCAAATACGGGTCCCCCGATCTTCAAGATGGTCGCTTCGCATGCGCATTCTGGTCGCTACCGATGCAGTTCCACCGCAGGTCAATGGCGTTGTCCGCACGTATGAGCGACTGGCCAGTCAATTGTGCCAGCATTCCGTTGAGATGGTCTTCTTAGTACCAGATGATTTTCGCACCTTCTCCCTTCCGACATACCCAGAGATCCGCCTCGCTCTTCCGGACTTGAAGCGCGTGCACGAACGTATCGATGAACTCGCGCCCGACTTTATCCATGTGGCGACAGAAGGTCCCGTCGGCTGGATGACGCGCAGCGTATGCCTCGCCCGCTCGCGGCCGTTCACGACCAGCTACCACACCAGGTTCCCCGAGTATGCAGCAGCGATCCTGGGGCTTCCGGCCAACTGGTGCTATGGGCCGGCGCGTTATTTTCACAATGCCGGAGTGGGAACGATGGTGGCCACGCCATCGCTGGCCCACGAGCTTGTCCCGGCGGGGTTTCAATCGGCTGCTGCCCTGGACGCGTGGTGTGGATACCGATCATTTTTATCCACGAGATGTCCGCCTGTTCGGGCGTGACGAGCCCATTTTCCTTTATGTCGGGCGCATTTCGCGCGAGAAGAATATCGAGGCATTTCTCGATGCCGACCTCGACCGGGATCAAGGTCGTCGTCGGTGGTGGGCCGCATCTACCGGTGCTGCAACGCAACTACCCGAGGGTCGTCTTTACCGGATCGATTTCCGGCGAGGAGCTGGCCCGTCACTATGCTTCCGCCGATGTATTTGTGTTTCCGAGTCGGACGGACACCTTTGGCCTGGTCCTTCTTGAGGCAATGGCGTCCGGTCTGCCGGTTGCCGCCTACCCGGTTACGGGGCCAATCGATATCGTGAAGGCCGGGATCAGCGGCGTCCTGGATGTGGACCTGGCACGCGCGGCGCGTGCGGCATTGGCGCTTGATCGGCAAGCAGTACGCCGTCACGCCTGCACGTTCAGTTGGCGCCGGACGGCAACTATGTTCCTGGACAATATCCGGCAGGCGGCGGCGACACAGAAGTGCTAGGTGCTTCTACGGTGTGCTCGCGGCTGTATCGATCGACTTCTCATGCGCAATTCACACATGGAAAATTTCATGAGGTTTGAAGATATCCAGCATCACCGCGTCAGCCCTACAAAGCGAAGCTCATCCACATTTCCGATACCCACTTAGTTGGCCGGAGGATCGAAGCTGTATGGTCTCGGAGGCGTCATCGCCCCGTCATCCAAATCATCCATGTCCGTGACATGAAGCGGTAACGGGCATCGTCCGGCGAATGACCACGTTCCAGCAAGTCGCGACCATTGTTTGCGCGCTCGGCTTCGGCCTTCATATTTTCACCGTGGTCGTGGCGATCGTCAGGTGCCGGTCGCGGGCGCCTTCGACGCTGCGCTTCGACCGGCATCCAAATCCGCCTCCAGTTGCGGTGCTGCGGCCGGTGCGCGGCATCGACCAGCATGATGAACTCACACTGCGATCCGGCTTCGCGCTGAACTATCCGAACTATGAATTGGTGTTCTGCTGCGCGGACGCCGGCGATCCGGCGGTGGCCTTGATTCGCCGGCTCGTGGCGGAGCACCCGAAGATTCCGGCCCGCCTTCTGGTCGGCGACGACCGCAGCACTGGCAACCCCAAGCTCAACAACGTCATCAAGGGCTGGCAAGCGACCGGCCAGGATTGGGTGGTTCTGGCCGACTGCAATGTGTTGATGCCGCCCGACTACATCCAGCGCCTGCTCGGCGATTGGGACGCGACCACCGGTCTCGTCTGCTCGCCGCCAGTTGGATGCAGGCCGCAGGGCTTCTGGGGCGAAGTCGAATGCGCTTTCCTGAATACCTATCAGGTGCGCTGGCAGTATGCAGCCGATACCATCGGCTTCGGCTTCGCCCAGGGCAAATCGATGCTTTGGCGCCGCGAAACGCTCGACAGGGTCGGCGGTATCCGCGCACTCGGAGCCGAGATTGCGGAGGACGCTGCGGCGACCAAGGTGGTGCGACAGCAAGGGCTGCGCGTCCGCCTCGTCGACCGGCCGTTCGAGCAACCGCTCGGGCGCCGGTCGTTGCGGCAGCTCTGGGATAGACAGGTCCGATGGGCGCGGTTGAGGCGCGTCACGTTCGCCGCCTGCTTCGCTCCGGAGATTCTCACCACTGGCGTTCTGCCAATCGCGGCCGGAGCGTTCGCCGTCGGTGAGGCCAGCCTCGATACGTCAATGGTGATCGTCGCCCTCATCGCGATCTGGTACGGCAGTGAAGCGGTTCTGGCGCGGTTGTCGGGTTGGCACTTAACGTTCATGTCACCGATCGCATGGGCATCTCGCGACGTGCTGATTCCGATATTCTGGGTGGCCGGGTGGACCGGCAACACCTTCAGCTGGCGCGGTAACGAGATGCGTGCCACGCGCGCCATTGCGATTGATATCGATATATCGGCTGCGCCGCGTCCCAAGTCGTGATCTCATGCGCTTTCACATCGTCTGTTACAGACCTGTTATGCCGGCATGGCACGTCGGGGCTCCCGGCAACAATTGGGCGCCCGAGTACAAATCGCCGACGTAACGCTGGACTGCAATTTTGAGACGGTTGATCAATGCCCTTCTGCAGATACGGGCCGGCATAATGCAGCTCGGCGCGCGGTAGGTATCCCCTGGCAAAGCCGATGGCTTTCGGACTGTAAGCGGGCCAGCCACTCCACGCTGATCCTGTCTCATGGTGGAATTGGATCACGAGCGACTGAGAGTGGCACTGAAGGATTTCCGCCAGCTCCCTGTTGACGCGTTACTCGACAAGTACGAGGCCTGAGCCGCCCCTTACTTGTTCGCTTCGACGATCATCGGAGTGAACGTGAACACGTGGCGTGATGCGGGATCGATGCTGGCGCGGATCCAGTGGATGTTGGGGCTGCCGAAGGTCTGCACCCGCGTCAGGTTGGCCAGCATCTTGGTGGCGTTGATCAGCGGCTTGTCGATCTTGAAGAAATGCGTATCGCCGTGCACGAGCACCACTTGGCCGTTGAAGGCCTGGGTTTCGGCGATGATCGCGTCGAGGAACGCGAAGTAGCCGCTGAACTCCGGCAGGCGGCTTTCGTCCTTGTCCTCGGTTTCCGGAATGTCGAAGCCCGGATCGCCCTGGAACACGACCATGACGCCGGCGGCCTTCTCGGCCTTCGCCTTCTCGAAGGCGTCGTGCATCCACTTTATGTTGGTGGCATCGCGCTCGGCGTACTCGGCGTTGTCAGCCTCGCACTGGGCCGACGTGCGGGCGCTCTTCTTGGTGCAGTCCTTGTCGTCGAGGATCTTGTTGTTGTTGCTGCCCGGCACGTTGAGGCCGACAAACATTACGCCATTGTGGAGGTAGCGCATGTTCTCGACGAACTTCTCGCCCGGCTTGCCCTGGCGCTCGACCGGTAGGCTTGTACCGCCGACGGTGCCTTCTTTTGTGAACATCGTCTTGCGGATGTGGGTGAGGCGCTCGAGATTGTCGTAGCCGCCGTTGTTGAGGCGGTGGCAATCGGTCCACTCGTTGTCGCCTGGGATATAGACGACCGGCTTCTTGAGTTCCCCGAACATCTTGATGGCGTCGGTGTAGACGTCATCGGTGCACTTCGAGCTGCCGTCCTTGATGTCGCCGTCGTAGATCGAGAAATCGATGTCGGAGGCGTTGATATCGGCGATGAGGGCCGGGATTTTCGGCGCGTCGCCGGCCTTGATGTATGGCATGTCGCCCCACAGGCCCATGGTGAACGACTTGTTCTGGGCAGAAGCGTCAGTGGCAGCGACAGCAAGACAAGCAACGGCAGCGAGGATGGCAGGCAAATTCGCAGCAAAACGCCAGGCCGGAAAGTTCGGTCGCGCTGCCATGAAGGTCTCCTTGAGTTGATGGAAGGCGCAGCGCCCCGGCAATTTTTGGGCAGACCTTGCGGCCAGGGCGTACGAATTCGCCGACAGCGGCGAGAGGCCTATTCGCTCAAGATGACAGTATGACAACATGGCGGATGAGCCCTCCGCAGCCGAGGCGCTGCGGCGTCTTCGAGGTCTCCTGATTGCAAATGGTTGCCGACGCTCTTCGACCGCTCCGATCAATGCCTGCCAGCGCTGATCGTCGCGATCGCCAGGGTCGCATGGAACGGACGGGGATCACTCACATGGGTCGATCTTCATTGCCCAATGCATCCATTTCATTCTATTGGTTCTTCCATAGTGGCTCGCGGGTCCATTGCATGAAGCACCCAACCAGAGAGTTGGAGCTAAAGCTCGAAATTTCAGAAGAGGGGGTGCGGCAGCTTCAAGGACACCCTGAGCTTCGCCGACTTGCAATTTCTCAACCCAAGACGCGTCCGCTACGTTCGATCTACTTCGACACCAGTGACCGCAGGCTGCAAAATGTGGGCCTGTCGTTGCGCGTGCGTAAAGTCGGCAGGCATTGGGTACAGACGGTCAAGCACAGGACCGGCGCAATCAACGGTATCTCGAACCCCATAGAGTTTGAAGTCATTGTCGATGGCCCGCGCTTGGCAGTCGATGCCGTCGCAGACTTGGATCTTCAGCGTCGTCTGAAAAAGGTGATCGGCAAGCAACCGCTGTCGCCATTGTTTGAAACCGTGGTGAAGCGGACAACGCAGTTATTGAGGGCGCCCCAAGGCGGCGAAATCGAGTTGGCGCTCGACAACGGCTTGGTGCGCTGCGCGTCGGGTGCGGAGGAAATTCGAGAGGTCGAACTCGAGCTCAAGTCGGGTACTCCCGATATGCTTTTGTGCGTGGCCGAGACGCTTTTCGGCAATCGACCAATTCAATTCTCAACCGATAGCAAAGCGGAGCGCGGCTATCGCCTTATCGATGGTGCGCGCAGGCAGTCGCTGCAGCCGGCTCATGCTTCGGCACCGCATATTGTCGGCAGCCAAGACTGTGCTGCTGCCATGCGGGAGATTCTTCAATGTGAGTACCGACCAAGTCCTTCACAACTGGCGCGTCGCAATTGAAAGCGATGACCCGGTCGCGATACACCAGATGCGCGTCGGCTTGAGGCGTGTGAGAAGTGCCATCAAGATGTTTCGACCGTTGATCGAATGCGAGGCCACCCGGGAGGTTGATCGGAATATCCGGGATCTTGCCCGTGTGTTGGGTGGCCTCAGGGATGTCGATGTGCTTCTCGCTGACATAGTCGGGCCATTGATCGAATGCAGCAGCAAGATTGGATTGTCTTCGTTGTGCAGCCTGTTGGGGGTGGTGAGAGACAATCGACGAAAGGAGGTGCAATCGGAATTGAGCAATGGCAAGTGGTCGGGTCTGCAGCTCCAGCTCGCAATGCTGCCGACGACCTTCGCTTGCGGCGTTGGCGAGGCGGAGCGGGAGGCGCTGAGCAGACCGATCGGGAAGATATCCAAGAAGTTGCTTGGCAGACTTTGGCGGCGCATTAAGCGTCGCAGCGCCCGGCTTGACGAACTCGATGTCGCCGAGCGTCACGAAATGAGGAAGGACCTGAAAATACTTCGCTATGCCAGTTGAGTTTCTGACCCCTATCTATGGCTCTCGAAGCACTGTCGTATTCATGAAGCAATTGAAAGGGTTGCAGGATATCTTGGGCTATCTCAACGACGTTGCGGTGGCTGAGACGCTTACACGTGTCGTCGCCAATGGTCATGCCGGCAATGCGGACGTCCAGTGCTCGATCGGGTTTGTGATCGGCTGGCATACCGCTCGCGCAGAGGACGCCTGGCTCGGAGCAAGCGCTGCTTTCAAGAAGTTGGAAAATTCGCCGCGATTTTGGGTTTGAACAATTCGGAAACGATTGCTTGTGGACTTCAGTCGTTCAACAAGGACGTAAGTCTTCCTCCCGACCCGTGCGATCGGTTGGCGGCCATCACAGCCTACTTGTAGAAGTGATAAAAAAATCCAAGCACAATCTCGATTGCGATGAGAGCGATAATATACCACTCGAGCCGGTGGCTGGTGCGTGTCGAGATCAGATCCGTGATCGTGTCGGCGGTTTCGCGTATCACCACGAGCTTGCGCTCGATCGATCGGGCGCGCGCAGGCAGATCATATTCGTCGACCAGTTTTGCCCACAAGCGCTCGAGCTCGGGATGGTCCCAAAGTACGTCGGGTTTCTCATCGAGATCGACGCGTCCGGCAAGTCGCTTTTGGATCAACAGCGCCTCGCCGATCTGTTCCAGCAATGCAGACTTCGGACCGACTGGGAGTTGACGCTTGATCAAACTGGTCGCCACCGGCTCGATACGTTCGAACGCGCGCGCTATACGTCGCTCGTCATGGGCGAGAGCGACCGAAACTGCCAGGGCCTCCGCGACCAACAACAAGCGATTGGGATCGGCACTCTTGAGTTGAAGCGTCCCTGTTGATCCGACGAGTTCCTCGTCTCCAGCCTTGACGACGATCTGCGTCGTCTCGATCTCGCGGTCCTTGAGCGGATCGATGATCCTGGGCCCAAGCCCGCGAATGAGATCTTCTTCTTCGACTGGAGTCATGCCGAAGAAAACGACGGCACCGGACTTGAACAGTGTGGCCGTGCCGCCGCTTCCCGTGCGGAAGGCCAATGGGTTCGAGGAGAAAGAGTCCTCTCGCTCGAGCCCTTTTATTTCAAGCCCATCGCCCAGCTGCAGGGCGCGCACCAGTATTCCAACCGCCGGCATTCGAGTACCTTGCTGCAACCCTGAGAATGCTACCGTTTGACTGGAACGATGCTGGGTGTCCAGGGGCTGTTGCTGGAAGCCGATCATGGGGTATGGCATGGCGGTGTCACGTGATTGTCATGCAAAATTGGTGTGTGATTGCACGATTGATCGGAGTCGCCGATCATCTCCAAGGGTCGTGCCGCAGATATGAGAAAGCCTCGCCGCCCCAAGCCGCCGACGACCAAACAGAAGGTCGCGGCAGAGGTCGCAGATAGCTTCGACGAAGAACTCGAGCTGGAACTCGACGACGACCGTCTGTTGGAGCTGATGGACGGCTTCGCTGACAACCCCAATTCGGACCACCTTGCACGGGCCGCCTATTTCAAGGAGCTTTTCCGGCTACAACGCGAGCTGGTGAAGCTGCAGGACTGGGTCGTACACAAGAAGCTCAAGGTCGTCGTCTTGTTCGAAGGCCGCGATGCCGCAGGAAAGGGCGGCGCCATCAAACGCGTGGTGCAGCGACTCAACCCTCGCGTCTGCCGTGTTGTGGCGCTTCCAGCACCAAATGAGCGCGAGAAGACGCAGTGGTATTTTCAGCGCTACACGCCTCACCTGCCGGCGGCCGGCGAGATCGTGTTGTTTGACCGCAGTTGGTACAACCGGGCTGGCGTTGAGCGGGTCATGGGGTTTTGCTCGGCTGCAGACGTCGAGGAGTTCTTCCGCAGCGTGCCGGAGTTCGAGCACATGCTCGTTCGATCAGGGATCATCCTGATTAAATATTGGTTCTCGATCACCGACGAGGAGCAGCATCTGCGCTTCCAGATGCGGCTTCGCGATCCACTCAAACAGTGGAAGCTCTCGCCAATGGACCTCGAGTTGCGCCGGCGTTGGGAACAATACACCAAGGCCAAGGAGGAGATGCTGCATCGCACGCATAGGCCAGAAGCGCCGTGGTGGATTGTCGAGGCGGTTGACAAGAAGCAGGCGCGGCTAAACTGCATCCATCACTTGCTCGCTCAGATCCCCTACGGCGAGGTGCCGCTGCAGCCGGTCGCGCTGCCCGAGCGCATTCGGCAGCAGGATTACAGCCGTGAGCCACTTCCAGCTTCGATGCACGTGCCGAAAGTGTATTGAGGTCAACCGCCGATCTGGCGCATCGGGATCACAAGAATGGGCAGACCCGGCCCCGAAGCCTGCTGTTTGCATCCGGTTCGTCGTTGCCAACGGGCGACATCCTGGTTCATCACGGGATCCAGTGAATTCGGTCTCAAAAGGTAATTGCCATGAACGATGCCACTATGACGGTCGACTTCGATATTTCAGCGGGCCCGCCTGGCGATCGCCGCGACGCGTCGACGATCGTGCGTCATTTCCAGCAGATTGTGATCTGGCCGTTGCAGATCGAGGCGTCGAACGGCGGTGTCCCCCGTGAAGCGACCGATGCCATCCTCGAACGCTTCGGCAATGGCACATGGCAGTTGGTCGAGGACGAGTTCGGCAGCGCCGACGATCCCCTTGAGGAACGGCACTATCGTGAGTTCGTGAGCTTCCTGCCGCATGTCCAGCGGTTTCTCTATGGCGACGCGCCCGGACCCGTGCGCCAGCTCGGTTACGGCGATGCGCCGTTGCGTGTCTACCGCCGCACGGACATCGCGGCTGTCAGGGTTCAGATTACCAGCGACTCGACACCGATCACATGCCGCATCGCCCATATCGATTTGCATCTCTTCTACGATATTGATGTCGCCATTCTGGCTTGCGAGATCGAGGCATCCGACCTGCCCCTCCCGACCGTGCAGGAGTTGCTCTATCGGTTCGGCCGTGCCTATCCCCCAGGTTGGACGCCAGCTGGCGACCCGATGCATTGCCTTGTTCGTGTGGAGTGGCTCGGCGCAGACGGCGCGACGCTGGCAGTATCCGACTACGAGAACCGGAGGCGGTATGTCGAACGGGTCGGGCAATCGCGGGCACCATGCTTTGCTACCCACTGGGAGTATCTATTGAAGCCGCTCGTCGCCCATGCCTCGCCGGAGCCAGGACCGCTGCGGTTTCGCCAAATTGAATATTATCGCATGCCGCAGATGGCATTTCTGACGGTGGACCGGCTCGGCGATTTCAACAGAGGCGACTTCATCCGCCTGGCCTTCGCCAATGGTACCGCAGCGATGGGCAGGCTCCCCTACTCCGACCGGTTCCTGCAGGATTTCGAGCGCAGTCATTGCTATGATCGCTTCTTCCACGAAGGCAAGCCGGCCGCCCGCATTGGCATCAATTCGCGCTTCCTGGTGACGGGGCATGCACTGACGGTGATCGCCGAGGGCGAGGCAGCGGCGTTGACCGACAACGATCGTGGATTGTTGGGCCAGTTCCGCCACCAGTACTACCTGCTATTCATGATTTGCCACTTTCACCGCGCGGCACTGTTGATGCTTTCCGACCGGCTAGTGGCTGCGATCAAGCGGCTCGAGATCAAGAGTGCAACGTCGGCAGCCGAATTCCGGACCGAGGTTTATGGGCTGCAGGAATCGTTCATGCGGTTCACACAGCGATATTGGTTCAGCGACATCTCGGACCAGGCCCAGACCAGGGATCTGTTTCGGATGCAACGTTCACAACTCGACAACGATGTGCTCTACCAAGAGCTACGGCACGAGATCTTCGAACTCGGTGCAGTATCTCGATAGCGTGGTCTTGCGGCGCCAGACCGGATCGATGCATCGACTGACTGCGGTGACAATTCTCGGCCTCGTTGGCACGATCGTCACGGGCTTTCTCGGCATGAACCTGATCGCAGCGGCGGAAAGCCCACTCGAAACGAAGGTATGGTATTTTGCTGCTGTCTCCGCTGCTGTGCTCGGATTGACGGCAGCGGTGGTTATCTGGTCGCGGGCGTTGACGGCATTCTTCGATCGCATTTCGGGCGAGAGGTAGTTGCTGTTAATCGGGTCGCCGCGATCGCGCGCCACCTCTGTCTCCAACTCAAGCTTCAATTGGTAGGTTGGGTGGTGGGGTGGATCGAATACAGTTGAAATTCATGAATAATATCAATGCTTCAGGTATGCCACCCCCAGGATCGTTGAGCCCGCACGGCCGAGCACATGCCCCCTGGCCTGGAGGCCCGTCGGGGCGTGCCCTCAGTCGAGCGAACGATCTCGGTTCACCTTATACGAACAGGCGAGCAGCACGCCGTCATGCTTCAACGGCTGACAATCTCGCGGGGGCTCTTTCCCGTCTGCGACCAGTTTCGGCTTTCCACCTGGCGGGATCGCAATGCCGATTACTTCCTTGCCGACCGCAACGTTGTTTTCACTCACTTCCTGCCGGATCCTGCCCAAGAAAATATCGCCGTTCTCCAGGTGCATCATGCCATAGTCGCCGATCAGTTCGTCATGGAAGCGACCGAGCATGGCACGGCTCGCATTCAATCCGCCATAGCCGCTGATGCGTACGTCGTCTTTGTCGAGTTCGGACTTGCCTTCACTATTCTCGCCGATCTCGATCTCGCCCTCGTAATACACTCTCGTGCGATCCGATATTTTTCCAAGTCGCGCACGGCCAGATCCGGTCGTGAATTGCACCACCAGTTCCTTGTCGCCTTCATAGTCTTCCAGCGGCCTGGTCCTTCGATGCGGTAGTCCTTCCTGCGGAACGACACGCCGCCATCATCGGCGGCAATGAGCCGGCGGTTCGAGATGGCGACGCGGAGGGTGTAGCGTGACAGATAGGCCAGCACCTGTTCGGGGCCGGCGAACGGCTCCTTGCAATAGACCACCCACTTACTCCGATGCAGCGGCCTGAGGAACCGCTTGAAGGTGCGGCTGTCGGCAAGGCCCGCATGCGTGTTGAAGAACGTCAGGCGTCCCTCGGCATGCGCATCGCGCAGCAGTCGGCGGTGAGGTCGACCAGCGCCGACAGTCGACATGCGCGACGATTATCACGCACTTGCACTGAAGGGCGAACTCACCTGCAAAGGCAGGATTGTGCGGCTTGGCGGCCTGTTCAATTGCGCGGAGGCCAGCATCTACGACGAGAAGGCAAGCTGCCAGCCTCGGGGCGCGGCACCTACGCCACCGCGCCGCCGCAAGCCTGAGCGACGTTTGACCGGTTAAGACTGCTTCGTCAGAAGCAGCAGCTGGCCGCCTTCCGCGAGCTCGGCGCCGATCTTGTCGTTGGTGTCGTAGGTGAAGTGCGCCTGCACTACGGCGAGAAGAACCTTCGCGCCCGCGGCGATACCAGCGTGCGCCGGTGAACAAGTCGGTCACATCGATGATGCCCGAGGTCTCCTTGTCATCCACGAACGGGGCGACCGGCGCCTTGTAGGTCTTGTTCACGACGTCGCCGAACTTGTCGGGATCGAACCTCATGATCGTGTTGAACGCGCCATTCCTGGTGTCATAGGCCCAGATCTTGCCGTTGTGGCGGCTGTTGCCCGGATCTTCGCACAGATAGATCACGCCCAACCGGTCAATGGCGATATTGTCAAACATGTCGCCGCCCTCGGTACCGTCGAGCAGCATTTCCATCTTAGCGGTGGGCTTGCCGTCGGTTGCGATCTTCCTCACATCGTCGAACGTCACCCCCCAGAGCCGGCTGCGGCCGATCTGGTTCACGTCCTGGCCCTCGCGCACGGTGCCGTCCGCGGCGAAGTTGTTGCGATCCGTGGTCACGAAATAGAACACGTTTGGCCGGTTCGGGTCCCATGCGCCGTCCTCGGGCCGCAGGAACGTGGTGCCCTTGTTGGGCTCCGCCAACCCGATGCGGAGGCCCTTGCCCTTGCCGACCAGCGACTTGCCGATACCGATATTCTTGGCGCGATCCTCGGTCTTCACACCCTCGACCGCCAGGCTGTAGAGCTTGCCGCCGGCGAGGCCGGCCTTCTCGATCGGTGAGCCCTCGGCGCGTTTGGTGCCGAGATACACGTATGTCTGGTAGGTGCCGCCGTCCGACATCGCCATGACGAGGGTCGTGTCGCCGGTGTTTGGATGAGCAACGAGATTTTCCCAGGACGGCGGCGGATCGTTGTTGTCGTTGGGCTTGCCGAACGAGAAGGCGGGCAACTCGTAAGCGGTACCGTCGGCCACCACCCAGGCGAAGGCGCGATTGACAGTGGCGTTGCCCGACTCCTCGCCGTTGAGGAAAATGCGGCCGTTGTAGCCCTTCCCGGTACGCGGATTGTAGAATGCGGAAACAGGGGCAAGGTCGGCCGAGCACAGCCTGCCCATATCCAGCGGCTTGCCGTCTGACGCGCTGGCAGCTTTCCACCCGCTGCCGGACCACAGCATTAACTTGGACGGCGAACTCAAGAAATCGGCGCCGCTCCTGATCTCGAGCGTGTTCTTGTCGATCACCCAACGCGACACGTAGGCGCCCTTGCCACCGTGCGCACGGGCCGGACCGCGGCCTGCGGCCAACTCGTGGTTCATGAGCAGCGTGATCGTGCCGTCGCGGTTGTCGAAAGCGCCTAGGCCGTCGGGGATACCGCCCATGCGGTAGCCCTTGACTTCGTTGCCCGTTGTCAACAGCGACGTGGCGCTCCAGTCCTTGGCGGTTGGGATGATGTAAGGTGAGCCTGGAGCAGATGCAGTGGCGCCAAGGGCGGGCGTGGGTTTGCTCGACGGCCCAGTGTTGACAGCGGCGGCGAAGGGGTTGAACGCAGCGGCGAGCTGGGCCAAGGCCGGGGCAAGGCCGCCGAGGCCAGACGCAGCTAATGCCGCGGTGCCGGCGGCGCCTTTCAGGATTTCGCGGCGGCTTGACATCCTATTTCGCGAACCCATCTGTTCCCCCAACGTCACACTGTCCCAACGGCAATCGACCCCCCTTAGCGCTAATGCGTAACAGTTCCGTGACGGTTGATCGCGAGGCACGCCCCAGGTGCCGGCACATCTCCCCTGCGTCGAGATGAGCGCCGCCACCTTGGCGCAGTTCATCGATCGTGGCCCCGCGCGACCGCGAGCCCGCCATGTTCGTCCACGCCTCGGGATCGAGCGGTATCCCTCAACACGGCATGGGTTTTCGCATCGTACAAACGAGTGGGGGGGGTGCTTCCAGCGTTTTGGTCGACCTGTCGGTGCGGGGCCTATGTCCGAGGCTGGAAAGCGCTGACGTTGTTGCGACCACTTGCCATTTCGGCAGCACCTGGCCCTCAGTGAAAACAAGAACCAAACGGGTCTCCGGGGTGAAGCCGACATTTGGCGCGTACGTCACTGTGACAGGCGAATGCTGCGGCGCACACCTGGCCTCGCCAACCAAATGCAAGCATTGCAACACAGGTGTTGCGCACCGGCACGAGGGCCGTTGTGGGTCAGGCTGAGGCATTCGAAGCACTGTCCAAACTCACGCTTCACCCCCCGACAACTGCCGGTCAGGGAACGCGACGGGAACGCCGTCGCTGCGCAGAGAAAGCCGTCATTGCTACTGCCGTGCCTTCCGTCTTCGGATCGACGAGAAGTCACGTCGGCTCGTCCCTCGACAGCAGCACAGTGTCGGGTAGCGCGGTGAGTTAGGATCGCGGCGCAGAAGCTCCGCTTGATCGCGTTGGCCGGAGACCGACCATTCGGTGGTCAACGTCGAGGGCCAGTAGGGTGCGTCGAGATCGCTGCGAACAGCCCCAAAATCGCGGCGGCTTTCCGGGGTGGTGCGGAAGCGTGTTTCCTGAGCTACGATTGCTTAGGCGTCGTACCGGGATGCAACAACTTTTCGGTGCGCGACAGCGAGTTATTTCGCCGTCTGGGGGAACATGGCCGACGTATTCATCTCTTACGCACGTGCGGATCGAGATCTCACTGCGTCATTGGCTGACAAGCTGGTTTCGGAAGGGCGCTCTGTATGGTGGGACAACGACGCGACCGCCGGGCGATCGTTCCGGGAAGAGATTGCGGCCGAATTGGATGCCGCCAAATCCGTGATTGTCATATGGACGCCTCAGTCCATCACGAGCCATTGGGTCATATCAGAGCCGCAACACGCTCCTGGCATGGATAGGCATTGCTTCCGTCTGCCTTCTTGCTGCACTCAAACTCCTAGGATCCCGCTGATGCATGGCCCTCAGGTTGCCGCTCAAGTTGCATCGGCCGAGCCGATGCCCACGCTCGGCCGCGTGCTGGCGCTCGCCGTGCCGATCATGCTCGCCAACGCCTCGACGCCGCTGATCGGCTTCGTCGATGCGGTGGTGGTCGGGCGATTGGGCGAGGCCGCCCTGATCGGCGGCGTGGCCTTGGGGGCTGCCATCTTCAACGCCATCTACTGGTGCGTCGGTTTTCTGCGCATGAGCACCACAGGCTTTGCGGCGCAGGCGCTTGGCGCACGCGATACAGTCGAGATCGCGGCCACGCTGGTGCGCGCTGTGTTGATCGCCGTCGCCATAGGCATGGCCGTCGTGATGCTGCAGGTGCCGATCCGGCGCGGATTTCTCTGGGTGCTCGGCGGTTCGCCGGCCGTACAGGCGGCCACGACCGCCTACTATGACTGGCGCATCTGGGCGGCGCCAGCGGGGCTCGTAAATTTCGCGCTGCTCGGCTGGTTCATCGGCCTTGGGCGCACGATGGTGGCGTTCTGGCTGCAGGTGTTCGCCAACATTCTCAACATCGTCTTTGCCGTGCTGTTGGTGCCGTTTCTGGGCTGGGGCGTGCCCGGCGTCGGCATCGCGGCCTTGATCGGCGAGTGGGCGGCGGTAATCGGCGGCCTCGTCATCGCGACGCGTGAATTCCGCGCGCGCGGCGCCATGCCTTGACCGCGCCGCCGTATTGGCACCGGCAAAACTGCGCGCCATGTTTGCGGCCAATCGCGACATCATGATCCGGACCATCTGCATGCTCGCCGCAAGCCAGATTTTCCTGGCACTCAGCGCTGGCCAGGGCGACAGCGCACTCGCCGCCAATGCGCTGCTGCTGACGCTGCTGACCATCACCCACTTCATGCTCGACGGTTATGCAAATGCCTCAGAGACGCTCGTCGGCCAGGCGATCGGGGCCAAGGACCGGCCCCGTCTCGACCGATCCGTGCATCTCGCGGCGATCGCTGCCGGCATCACGGGTGTGCTCGCGGGCATTGTCATCTGGTTGGCCAGTGATGCTATCAT
Source organism: uncultured Alphaproteobacteria bacterium (assembly GCA_963741505.1). Lineage (GTDB taxonomy): Bacteria > Pseudomonadota > Alphaproteobacteria > Rhizobiales > Hyphomicrobiaceae > JAKFWF01. Next base: position 27,700 of record CAVUIJ010000031.1, read on the forward strand.
CGCCTTCATGACCACCAACGTGGAGGTGCGCACGCTGACCTCAAACTACATAATCTGGGTCGCGCTGCTGCCATTCATCGGCGTGTGGTGTTTTCTGCTCGACGGCGTGTTTATCGGCGCCACGCGAACCGGCGACATGCGCGACATGATGTTGGTCAGTTTCTTGGCCTATCTCGCGGCCCTTGCCGTGTTCGTACCGGCCTTCGGCAACCACGGCATCTGGGCGGCGTATAGCGTTTTCTTCGTCGCTCGCGCCGTCACGCTCGCCTGGAAATATCCGGGCCTGGCCCGAGAGGCCAATGGGCCTATTGTGCCGGCTTCATCGTGAAGCTGTCGAAGAAGGCCTTGGCGAGCGGCTTGGCCATGTCGACATCGTCCTTGGGGTAGCGCGCCATCAGGCGGTAGCGATATTTGCCCGCGATGATGGTGCGGGTCTCCGCAAGGCGGCTCTGCCGCTTATCGTATCGGCGCTTTCAGATGTCGACCATCTGAATGAGAGTCGTGACGGCTTCGCGTCCAATCTCGAGTGGATCTTTCATGCTGCTGATCGCATCCCGCACACGAGTTACCTGCCCGGCCTCGAGCGAATTTCAAAGGCTAAGGTCGGGTGGCTAGACACTGTAGAACTTCGGAAACTTATTTCGCGCTGTCGTAGTGCCAAAAGTCGATAGCCACGCATTCTGACTTGCGGTTTCGATCATGAAGCGGAAGCCTCGGGAACATTTGGTGACCGGTCACTGTGGGTCAATCGCGTTGCGGCTCAACGGCTTGATCGTCGTTGCGCAGAGAAAGCCGCCATCCGAGCGCGCCGCATTCGGACGCTGATCCCTCACATCCAGGTTGTCTGCTTTACGTGAGTCATTGACCGCATCCCGCTTGGCTTCCGAGCGTTAGGTTGTAGATGGCGCCTTCCCACCACGAGCACCTACGAGCACCGCAGATCACGTTAATTACATTGATCACCGCGAGCACTACGGTCTGCGCTTAGAGCCTTGAAATGCCGCCATTTTGCGATCTACCGCTCCGCGACCCGATCGCCAAATCGGCGTATTTGTGTCATCTCGGTCAACGAGTGGTGGCTTTCGCGCATCCCTGCATTCGAGATTAAAATAATAAGGCTTTGATTTAGTTGAATTATTTTGAGATTATGCGTGTGTCAGATGGCGGCGGCTGGGTCCACACCAGCCGCATTCGAGACCAGCCTGGCGGCAGCGAAAGCGAGGGCTCGGAGTCCACACTCGGGTCCTCGCCCGCGATCCTGAGGAGATGGGCATGTTCAATACGCGGTCGCGCCAGCGCGCGAAGGCAATGACTGACAAGAACCTGAAGCTGCGGGCGCGGCTGTGGCCCGGCATTGCCGACGACCAACTATGGAGCCGCCACGACCGCAACGGCTTCACCACTGTGCCGCGCGCTATGCCGTTGATCATGAGCATCATGGACGGGCTGTCGAAGAACAAGCCCGTGTCGAGCGCCTATCTGGAAGTATGGTGCCGCGCCTACGATCAAGGCTTCACAGTCCTGAAGCACGACGAGATGGCCTTCCACGCCGGCTTCTCCGGTGAGCGTGCCGTGCGAACCTGGAAGGAGCGGCTACGCATCCTGAACGAACTCGGCTTTATCAACCTGAAGGAAGGACCATCGGGACCTGAAAGCTATGCGCTGATCCTCAACCCCTACCATGTCATCGGGCAGCACCGCACCAACGGCACGCTGGGCCTGACCGAGGCCAGGTACAACACGATGATCGCGCGCATGTCGGAGATCGGCGCGACGGACCTCGATCCGCCGGAAGCCAATACAGAAACTGACGCCGGCGCTGCCAACGTGGCCTGACCCGAAGAGCGCGCTCTTGACGCGTCGCGCGCTCACACTTGTCCAGATCGTCGGCTCAAGCCCACCGTCGCGAAATATCTATGCCAGGGGTTTTCCGAAAATGTGCAGAGGCGGAGACACGACTAAGGGCCGGCGTGCCGAATCATGAAGAAGCCACGCCGCAAACGGCCCGCAAAGCCTCCTGGGCGCGCCACGCCTGCCCGAGCGACGACCCGCTCGACGGCGGGGCCGGGCTATGATTTCGAAGACCGGGTTGCGGCCTGGATCATGGCCGGCATGTTGCATGGCGCGCCGCTGCCGATAGCAGCCATTCACGCGACGGAGATTCGCTGGCAGACCCGCCAACAGATCGATGACCTGGCGGTAGTGGCACAGGATGCGCGTGGAGCGCGTCATACGCTCGCGCTGTCGTGCAAAAGCAGCGTGCAGGTATCGGCAAACGGCTTACCACAGAATTTCGCGGCAGCGGCTTGGTTGCACACGCGGGCTCATGCAGCGAGCAACGAGGTGTGCCACGCCGTACTCGTGACGCGCGACAATCATCCCGCATTCAATGCGCTATGGGCCGACATCAAAGGCTGGTGTGGTGAAGGCCCCGCCGAGGCTGGCGGTCGCATGGCGGGCAGCCAGAAGCACGCGAAGATTTTTTCTGCAATGACCCAAGCCGTGCAGAGGCACGATCCCGAAGCAACGCGGGATGACGTCATTGGGTTGGTGCAGTCGATCGATGTCTTACCGTTCGATTTTCAATTAGCATCCTCGAAGGATGAGGCCGGGGCATTGACCATGTGCCGCGCGGTGCTGGCAGGCGAGGATGCACAAGAGGGAGCGCGGCTCTGGGAGTCGCTGTTAGCACTCGCTAAATTGAAGCGCCATAACGGCGGCATGCTCGACTTCACGTCAATGATCGCCGCGCTGCGTCCGAACTTTGCACTGAAGGCGCATCCAGACTACGCAGCATCGTGGGCTGCGCTGCGCGCGCACAGCAACCAGCGGATCGCGCTGGTCGAAACAACGCTACCCTCTGGGGTGGCGGTGGCACGCCCAGCCGAACGCGACAAGCTGATTGGCGCGCTCGTCCGATCGCACGTGACCATCGTGCATGGTGACTCCGGCGTCGGCAAATCCGCGCTGGTCTTAACGAGCTTGCGCGAAAAGTTCGGCGAGGAAGGATTGGTGTGGTTACGCGGCGCGGATATCGAGCGCTTGTTGCTCGCATCCGAACGGTCTGCTTTCGGCCTGACGCATCCGCTTTCTGAGGTTTTGGAAGCGACGACGCAGAAGTCCAACTGCCTCAGTGATCGATTCCGCAGAGCGGATGTCAGATGAAGCGATCACGTTCGTAGCAACGTTGTTGCAGCGCCTGTGTGCCAGCGGCCCCGAGCATTCCGGCGCGACGTGGCGGGTGGTGATCGTCACCCAAAGCACGTCACTCGATGCACTGGCATCATTGCGTTTTGCAGTCGCGACGGCTGAAGATTGCCTAGAGCTTGGACGGATCGAAGTAGACGATGTTCGGCGCGCGTTGCGATCCGTCTCCGGACTGGGCTGGCTGGCTTCGGATGGTGATGCCGTAGAGGCGATGCGTAATCTCAAGACCCTTGCGTGGGTTGTTCAGGCGAAGGACGCCTTCTCCCAAGCACCGGGCACAATCGTATCGCGGATCGCGATTGCTGATCATCTATGGCGGCATTGGACCGAAGGGCACAATCTCCTGCAGCAACTTATGATCCAGATGGCGGAACGGGAGGCGGCATTCGAACCGACATTGACGCGCCGCGAACTTGAACCGGCGCAGCTTGCCGAACTCGACCGAATGCCGCCTAGCTGTCCCGTCATGATGACCGCGCGCGGGCGGTTGGAGTTTTGTCACGACCTCGCGGCGATTGGTCACGATATCAGCGTCTCCGCGAGATTGGCGATGATCCGTCCAGGTGGGCTGCTTTCGCCAGCAACCCCCTGTGGCATTCCGCCATTCGCATGCTGGGGCAAGAGCTGCTGCGCGAACCTGCGGGGCCGCATACCGCGTGGGATCAAGCGTATCAGCAATTGGAAGCAGCAGATGGAGCACTACGGAGTGGCTGCGGACCTTCTGCTTGACGCGTTGTGCCTTGATCCGCACGCCGATCGCTGGCTGCATGAGCGGACCGAACTCGTCCTTGGCGATCATGGCAAGCGGCTCGACCGTATGCTGGAGCGATTCCACCATATTGCAACGGTACCGCTGGTCTCCGAGCCATCGGGCGACGGGAGTATGCGGTTTTACATTGAAGCGACATTCCGGACTCCGATCTATGGACGCTGGGGGCCGATTGTGAGCTTCCTTCACCGCAATATGGGGCGGCTGGCGCCGTTGGGTTCTACGGCCGTCGCAAAACTTTGCGAGACGTGGCTCAAAACGACGCCCGTGCTCATTTCCGGACAGCCAACCTACTTTCGCCGCGAGCTGGCAGAGGTAGCGCTGGCCGCTGCCCGGGAGCTTCAGCTCGAATTGATGAAGCGGCGAATGATTTTCGATGGAAGCGAGCAGTCCATCTACGCCGCAGCCTTTGCGGCAGCACCGGACCTTCCGGAGGACGTCGCCGCGTGGGCGCTCGAAATGGCACGGCGGCGCCCGGCACGTGCCGATCTGGTCTCGCGCAAAGTGGAACATGATCGGGAGCAGGCTCGCATCCACCAGGAGCGCCTGGCCTCGGACACCGAATATCGCGAACGGCTATCGCGTATGGCAAGTGGCTCGGGTATCGGCTACCTGGGTCCACGAAAGCTGCCACCATGGCCTCTCGGCGCAACGGGCCGCATCGCGAGTGAGTTTCAACGTAGCTGCTGCCATCGCGGCGTGCTGGGTGCGCTGATGACGGTTCGCCCGGAAGCCGCTTCCGAACTCCTGCTCGCGGTCTTTATCGACGATCAGCCCCATGAGGAGCGCTCGGACGGATTCGAACGCGCCTACGGATTGGCATTCAATCAGGAAGGCGATCAGGCGATCTACTGGAAGAGCGCCTTCTATCAGTTTCTGCACATCAACCCGACGATTGCGCTGAACGCACTCATTCAGCTCGCCGACTTCTGCACGGAACGCTGGCGCGAAAGCTTCGGAAAGCGATCCGAAAAGGAGATATCCGCCACACGTCGCCGTCACGCTTGCGGACGGCTCAACGAAGCATCTCTACGGAAACGGGCACGTCTATGCATGGTCCTATGAACGCAATATGCATATGGGCCATATCACAACGGCGTTACATGCGCTGGAGCGTTGGTTGTGGGAGCGATGCGAAGCGGGGCAGGACATCGCAGCGACGATTGATGCGATCTTACAGAAATCGCAATTCGGTCGCATCCTCTTCCGGCTCTGATCAATGTCGCCAAAGCTCATCCGACGCTTTTTGCTGGCCGCTTGCGCCAGTTTCTTGCGATCCCTGAAGTGCATTTCTGGGACTATCAGGAGCGCCAAGCGCTCGCATTCCGATTCGATGCGTTTTCATGGTGGCGATCCGGCGAGGAGATCTTTCAACTTGCGCGGCAGTGGCTGCAGATGCCGTTTCGCAGCCGCTCGCTTGGGAGAATTCGCGCTCGAGCAACAGCGAGCGGACGCCGCATTCGCCGCAACCATGTGCGCGTCTCTGCAGGCCTGGAACGCCGCTAATCCAGACATCGGAGACGGGGAGCGAGCGTTCCTTGCGGCGTTGGACAGTGCCAACTACACACAGAAGGCCGACGGGACGTACGAGCATTGCCGCACCTGCCGAAGCATCTACGGTTGAGCACGCAGAGCCAAGCGAGTTGGACCAGCTGCGATCGGCGGCGATGATCGGTCAGCACATTCTTCGATCGCGCGGCATGTTGGCGGACGAGCAGGCGGCAGCTTTGGTCCGGCATGATCGATGCGATTGGAGGCCATGGAGAACTGGAGGCAAAGGAGAAGGACTTGGCCGCATTGCGCTGGCCGCAGCCCTTCTCGTCAAGGCGGAAGGCTGGCTGGACCGTCATCCGGATTGGTGCCGTCGTTGTGTGACCGCAGTGAGCGACGCCCTAGACGGGGATGAGCATGACACGGTCTATGGGCGGCGCATGCGGCTCGCTGGGAGTTCCGTTCTGGAGTTTTCTGGGCCAGCCATTGTCATGCGCTGGATGAGAAATCCGGATGATGCCGAATGGAGCAAACTGCTCGTTTGCTTCATGACCAGCTTGCACGAAGGCACAGTGCGCATGGTGATCGCAACTGCGCACCGAAACCGCGAGCGGCTTGGACCCAAATGGCCGCGTTTGCTCGAGATTGCCACCTTATGGTCTGCGCTTCTGGCATTGAAGCCGCGCTTCGATGAAGATGGCGACAGTCGCAACTGGCGGAACTGGCATGCACGTCTACAGCGCGTGGATATTTCCGACGCTACCTGTGACCCGCATGCTGAAATGCTTGTCGATCTGGCACGCCGTGTCGAGCGCTTGCATCAACGTCGCTTCCGCAATTCAAGCAAGCGCGGCCATCGGGATCATGTTGAAGCCACCAAGGGGCGGCATTTGTCCTGGGGGCTCGCTACCGGCGTTCTCGCAGAGGCATTCGATTGGGCGCTGAATTGGTCACGCAGCGACAACGCGCAGGTCGATCAGCCGAGTTGTGAGATGGCGCTCGCGGTCTGGTCGTTCGAAACGTGGCGATTGTTCGAGGAGGACGATCGAAAGGATCGTCTGCCCTGCCAGCTTGGTTACAACGCGCTCGATACGCTGGGCCGCGTTGCTGCTCAGGTCGAACTCCGCGACCGCCCGCCGCTATTGGCACCCAGTTTTGTGCCTTGGTGCCGCGGCGCATGCGTCAACGAGCTATTTCACGGGCGCATTCTTTGCTCGCTTCACTGACGCCGCCAACGCGACTCACCTCGCCGGCACGTGGCGCGCTATGTTGGAATTCGTTCTTGCGGATACTGCATTGACCGAGGGGCGGCATTGGCACGATGGCGAGAAGATCTTGCGGGAGCTCTTGGGTTTCAACGCCGAGCCACTCATTCGAGGTCTGCCTGGAAGTGTTGATGTGGTTGGTCGCCTGCATGATCTCTTCGCATCATGGGCCGCGCGATATCTCGGGCGTGATGATGACAACATCACGGCCTATGCGTATTTCCTGACCAAGCCCGTGGCCGTTCAACTGCGTGGCGACGGCATTACGCAAATTGCGCAAGCGCTGATCGCGCGGACGCACCGTCACTTCGATCGGCACGCACGCACGGGCGAAACACTGGTTGAGCTCGTCGAACTAGCGTTGTCGGAGAATGCCGGGGCAAGCGAGGAATTACGGCCGGCCATCCTATCAATCGTCGATGTGCTGGTCGATCAGCGCGTTCCCGCAGCGTTGGCACTGCAAGATCGCATTCGTCGCCTCAGCCGTCCTCGATAGTATTTGTTACATGCGGGGACCAGTGAGGTGACGCGCCAACGCCAACAAGATGGGATTGACGTCTTACGTCCGAATCCGGACGTGGTTGGCGGCACACTGCGCCTCACCGCTTCTTTGCCGCCCGACCTCCGCTTCTGGGATTTGGCGTTGACGAAGCCAGTCCGGCTAGCACCTTTGCTCGTTGAGAACCACGCCGGCGCGCTTGCATGTCCAGCCGTTCACTTGCAACATCGCTTGCGATCGCGAGTGTCACCATGGTCAAACCTGGCTTCCTAAAGAACGACAACGTGGTCGAGTGGCTGGGCGGCATCGAACCGATGTGGAGCCACCTCGAATTCAAGTCGTACTGCCGCCTGCAACGCCGACCCGGCGAGGAAGATCCGGCTGTAAAGCTCTCTGCCGATCTGACAGAAGCCGAGACGCAGTCATCTCCCCTCATGTCCGGTTTGCTTGCACTGCTCCGTATGGCCGGAGAGAAAGGGGGCGCCAAGTTCACTACAGGCGGCGGCCTAACGCGAGCTGTGATCACCCCCATTGCCGAGATTTGCGACGGCCCGGGCTATGATCTTGCGCTGATCCGTTCTTTCACGAAAGTTCTGAACGAGGCTGATGTCTGGCCAGCCGAACTGCTGCGCCACGTTGCCATTGAGATGAGGCTTGTGCAGCGCGCAGGCCGGTCGCTGAAACTAACTGCAAAGGGGAGGGTCGCTCTTGAGGCCGGGGGCTGCGGCGACCTCATGGCCCACGCGTTCGAGACAGTCTTCTGGCGGATCAATCTCGGCCACTGGGACGGGTATCCCGTCCCGACTTGGCCTCAGTCGTACATCGGTATCATCGCCTGGTCGCTCGCCCACGCCGCATCTACGTGGGACACACCTGCGCGTCTGGCGCGCTACTCCACCATCCCTGTCATCGGTGTCCTCGAAGCCAAAGACGACTTCGCCGGTCACGCATTCGAGCTGCGCATTCTTCGTATCCTGGCGATATTTGGTCTACTCGATGCAAGGAAAGATGGTAATTCGCCGGATCAATTTGTTTCCGGTCGGCACTACCGGAAGACGCAACTCTACGACCGCTTCTTCTCGTTCGTCGTCACTCTCGAGCCAATTGAAGGCGGCGCTCGCCACTGATATCGAAGCCTCGCGCTCGTCGGTGTCAGCTTGCCTACCGTTAGCGTCGGTTACCGTCGGTGGGATCTAGGCGGTTCGCCACTGACGCGGATATGTCGGCGTTGTATATCCTCGGCCTACTGATCACGCCCGCCGCGACAAGGGACAAATGGGCCACTACAGGCGAGAATAGGCCCACAACACCAGCCAGCTGATTGCAATCAGCGCTATCGAGCGAAATACCAAATCACGCCTCGCCTCAGCGATCGCCTCACGCTCGGCAATTCGCTGGTGGACTTCACGAAGCCTGTCGACAGCATCTTCTGCGCGGCACCGCTCCTTGAATTTTGAGTGAAAATTCATACTGCAATTTTCGGGAGGTTCGCTTTATTGGGGCTGACCAACCGATGAAACCGTCTGTTGGACCGTCGGCATGGCTTGCACACGAGCCTGTTGTTCCGCTGGTGTCACGAATTGGCTGCGGCCAATGACCCAACTCCACCACCGAAATCGCCAAACACGCATCATCCTCTGCGCCCGGCTTCGGCGCGGAGCTGGTATTCGCAATAAAGCGGCTCCAAGTCAAAACCCGATCTGGTGATGCTGAGACGCTTCTACTAACATGAATACAAGTACTGACTGTTTCGAGCCCAACGCGACGAGGGGCACTGTGAGCGGCTACGGAAGCTCGAACCCACATTACTCGATCCGGCCCGACTGGCTGGCGCTGCACGACGAGCCAGTTCTCAAACCCGAGCTGCCGATCGTGGATTGCCACCATCATCTGTGGGACCGGCCAGAAAACCGCTATTTCCTGCTCGACTTCCTGCAAGACGCAAACTCGGGCCACGACATCCGCTCCAGCGTATTCATGGAATGCGGCGCCATGTATCGCCGTTGCGGGCCACCCGAGTTCAAACCGGTCGGCGAGACGGAGTTCATCAATGGCATGGCGGCAATGGCTGCCAGCGGCAACTACGGCGATTGCCAGGCCTGCACCGGCATCATCGGCCACGCCGACCTGCGATTGGGCGATGCGCTGCAGTCGGTAGTGGAAGCGCACATCAGGGCCGGCGGCGATCGGTTTCGTGGCATCCGCCAGATCGCAGCGTGGCATCCGGATCCTGCCGCGCGCGGCTCGCTTGCCAACCCGCCGCCGGATCTGCTGGCCCAACCGAGTTTTCGCCGCGGTCTCCAGGTTCTTGGCCGACACAAGCTGACGTTCGATACCTTCGCGTATCACACTCAGCTTCGTGAAATCACTGCCATCGCGAGGGCATGCGACGACGTGCCGGTAATTGTCAATCATACTGGTGGCGCGATTGGCATTGGCCCCTATGCCGGCAAGCGCGACGAAGTGTTCGCGGACTGGCGCGGCAGCATGCTCGAACTCGCCCGGTCACCCAATGTGCACGTCAAGCTTGGTGGACTCGGCATGCGTTTGTTCGGGTTTGGGTTCGGGGATCGACCGCGTCCGCCGTCGTCGCAGGAACTTGCTTCCGCCTGGGCGCCATATTTCGAGACCTGCATTGAAGCCTTCGGGCCACAGCGTTGTATGTTCGAGAGCAATTTCCCGGTCGACAAAGGATCGTGCAGCTATGCCGTCCTCTGGAATGCCTTCAAGCGCGTCACCTTGGCCTATTCGCCAGCTGAAAAGTCTGCCCTGTTCAGTGCTACGGCCACCAAGGTTTACCGACTTCCGGAGGCCGCCAGAACATGAACCATTTGACCCGCCGCCCCATCGGCCAAACCGATCTTCATGTGCCGATCTTGGGATGTGGTGGCGCCACGCTCGGCGACGCAGAAGGAGCGATCCCAGAGCCAGTGGCGCTGGCGACGCTCGAGTCAGCCTATGCGGCGGCGATCGACTATTTCGATACCTCGCCCTGGTACGGCAACGGCAAGAGCGAACTGCGTTTCGGCGCGGTCTTGCGATCAAAACCGCGCGCGTCCTACCTTCTCAGCACCAAGGTAGGTCGCACTTATGCACGGTCGACTGCGCCGGACCATCCGGCGCAGCTCCGGTGGCGCGGCGGGCTGCCGTTCAACCCAACGTTCGACTATACGCGCGCAGGTATCTTGCGCTCGTACGAGCAGAGCCTGACTACGGCTGGGCATTAGTTCGGTCGATGCGCTGCTGATCCACGATCTCGACGAAGGCCATCAAGGTTCCAACGAAGCGGTCGAACGCGGCTCGGCGAATTAGCGAACGGCGGTGGATTCGAAGCGCTCGCCGCACTCAAGGCCTCCGGGCGAGATCCGCGCGATTGGCGCCGGCGTGAACCGCATCGGCATGATCCCTAAGTTCCTGACCCGCTTTCAGATCGACTTCTTTCTGGTTGCCATGCCCTACACACTGTCAACCAGGACGCGCTGGACGAGGAGTTGCCGCTGTGTCGGTCGCGCGGCGTGTCGGTCGTCATCGGCGCGCCGTTCGCCTCTGGCATTCTTGCCAGTGGCCCCGTGCCCGGCGCGACCTATGGCTACGCCGGCACCCGATGAAACGAGTCGATAAGGTCCGGCGCTGAGAGCGATCTGTGAGCGCCATCACATAGCCGCTCGGCGCCGTCGCTCTGCAGTTCCCGCTGGCCCATCCCGCCGTGGTCTCGGTGATCCCGGGCCCAAATTCGCCGGAGCAGGTACGCACCAACCTGCAATGGATCAACGCTCCCATTCCGGCGGCGCTTGTGGGCGGAACTGAAAGGGGACCGGATTGATCCGCACCGATGCGCCGGTGCCAACCGGCGACGGCGCAGCTTGAAACAGGTAGGGTCGTAAACAGTGCGATCCGAGCGGATAACCGGCCGACTGGCGTTAATCCGCGGCGACCGACGAAGAACAAGACGACAAACCCAAAAAGCTGCATTAGCAGCGATACGAGGAGGAATGCTCATGCACTACCACCGTCGAAGCGTCGTCCAAGGCCTGGCCTCGGTCAGCCTGTTGTCGCTGGCATCACGTACCACGGCGCAGACGCCGATAAAGCTGACGCTCGCGCACAATCTGCCGCCACAGAGCCCGAAGGGCATGGGCGCGTCAAAATTCGCCGAGCTGGTCGCGGCGAAGAGCTCAGGCCGCATCGATATTCACGTCGCGCACTCCGAGCAGCTCGGCAACGAGAACACCAACATGAGCTCGATCCGCACCGGAACGCTCGATCTCGGCAGTCTCGGTCAGGGCGCGCTGCTGTCGGTCGCGCCCGAAGTCGCCGCCATCGGCCTGCCGTTCCTGTTCTCCACCCTGCCCGACGCCTGGGCGGTCCTCGACGGCCCGGTCGGCCAGGAGCTGGCGAAGCGTCTCGAGGCCAAGAACATCGTGTTCCTCGGCTGGTGGTGCAACGGCATCCGCCAGACGACCAACAACAAGCGGCCGATCAACAAGCCGGAAGATCTGAAGGGCTTGAAGATCCGCACGCCCCTCGACCCGGCGACGGTCGAGATGTTCTCGGCCATGGGCGCAACCCCGCAGCAGATCAGCTGGGGCGAAGTCTATCTCGCCCTGCAGAGCGGCGTCGTCGATGGCCAGGAGAACCCGCTCGCCAACATCTCACGCCGGCAAGCTCTACGAGGTGCAGAAGTTCATCAGCTTCACCAATCACAAGTACGAGGTGACGGCGCTGATCATGAGCACAGCCGCCTGGGGCCGCCTGTCCGAGGCCGATCGCAAGCTTTTCCGGGAAGCCGCCGCGGAGGCCGGCGCCCACCAGCGCAAGGCGATGGCGGACTCGGAGGAGAGGCTGCTCGGCGAGTTCAAGAAGATGCCGTCGATCCAGATCAACAACGCTCGAAACCGCCCCGTTCAAGAGCTGCGACCGAAGTCGTCTGGGATGAATGGGAGAAGAAGCCGTTCGGCGACATCGTCAAGAAGCTTCGCGCCACGCGTAAGTAGTCACCTTATCGAGCTGTCCTGCGCATGCCCTGCGCCGGCCGCAGTTCGGCGATCTGCGTGCGCAAGCGAGAGGACGACCGGAATGGCGACCAGTGCAACGCTGATGGCGATCGCCAAGGCGGCCGAGCGAGCAGTCGAGCATCGTCTGCAACTTCCTGCTGCTGGTCAGCGGGCTGGCATTGCTGAGCCTGCTCACCGATCGTCGTCGTGCTGCGCTACGCCTTTCATGTCGGGCTTGAGTTTCGCGCCCGGATCTGAGCGAGCTGCTGTTCGCCATCTTCGTCATGGCCGGCATCGCGCAGGCCGCGCGCCAGGGGGTCCACGTCGCGACGCAGTTGCTGCTCAACAAGCTCGATGGCAAGTGGCGCACGCGCGCTGGCCGTGTTCATTCATGCGGTGACCGCCGCGATCTATCCGCTGCTCGCCTGGTACGCGCTCCAGAACGCGATCATCGCCCACGACCAGACGACGCCGGTGCTGCGCATTCCCTGGAGCGTCGGCTACGGCTGCCTTTCGCTCGGGCTGGCCATGGTGGCGATGTGCAGCCTGGCGGCGATCGTCCGCCACACGCTCGGCGGGGAAGAGGTCAGGGTCGACCTGGCCGATCCCGGAGCCGGCCGTCGACATGAGCATCATTCTGGCCGACGGTGTTCTGCGCTGCTGCTGGCGCTGTCGTTTCCGGTGGCGCACGCGCTTGATCGTCGGCGCGACGCTGGGCGTCCTGTCGTCGGACCACCTGTCGCTGTTCGGCGATCATCCAGCAGCTGTATCTGCCGACGCAGAGCTTTCCGCTGATCGCCATTCCGTTCTTCATGATGGCCGCGGAACTGATGATGACGGGAAAGCTCGGCCAGCACCTGATCGATTTCGCCACCGACCTGGTCGGCCGCTTTCGCGGCGGCCATGCCCAGGTCAGCGTACTCGGGTCGACACTGTTCGGCGGCGTCTCGGGCTCTGCGGTCGCCGACGCCACTGCGCTCGGCGGGCTGCTCGTGCCCTGGCAGATCAAGATGGGCTATCCGCGCGCCTTCTGCGGCGCGACCATCGCCGCGGCTTCGACCATCGATATCCTGATCCCGCCGTCGATCCCGTTGATCCTGTATTCGCTGGTGTCGAACGCATCGATCGGCGCGCCTGTTCTTCGCCGGCATCCTGCCCGGCCTGCTGCTGGCGGTCGGCTTCTGCGCCGTCTGCAACATCAGCGCGCGACTGCGCGGCTTCCCGTACGAGAAGGAGCCGGTCCGCTGGGGCCAGATGGCGCAGCGCGGGCTCTACGCCATGCCGGCGCTGATGATGCCGGTTCTGGTGCTGATGGCACTGCGCTTCGGCGTGCTGACCCCGACCGAGATCAGCACCAGCGCCGTCGTCTACGCGATGCTCGTGTCCGGCCTTCTTCTATCGCGATCTGACGTGGGCACGAATCAAGAAGTCGGTCACACGGCAGGAGTCGCAACCGGCGTGGTCATGCTGCTGATCATGGCATCGACCGCGTCTGGCTGGATCCTGACCATGGAGCAAGTGCCCGAACCGGTTCCTCGACTGGGCCAAGGACCACTTCACCACCCAAGCCTCCGTCATATTCCTGATGAACTTCATGATGCTGGTCGCCGGGCATGTTCATCGATCTGCCCGCGGCGATTCTGCTGCTGGCGCCGCTGTTCATCCCGCTGGCCAAGTCGTACGGCATCGATCTCGTGCAGCTGGGCGTGGTGATGGTGGTCAATCTGGCGATCGGTCTCTATACGCCGCCGGTCGGGACCACGCTGTTTATCGGCAGCATGCTGTCCAAGTCGAGCATCGGCCAGACCGTCAAGGAACTGTTGCCGTTCTATGCGGTCGGCCTGATGGTGCTGGCGTTGATGAGCTACGTCCCGGCGCTGACACTCCGCTTATAGTTCGCTCTTGTTCCTGTCGTTCCCAGCGGTCACTTTCCTTTGTGCTGTGCCTGATGTCCGCCTTGGGTGAACGCTGCGCTTCGACATAGGCTGGCTGTACTCACGGCCTCCAGCCGGGACTGACCGAGGCACGATGCCGGAACGGCGACGCGATGCCTACGGCAGCGGACATCATGGACCGCACGGTCGGGATCGCAGAAGCCGGATCACGCCATGTCTGCATAGGTCACTATGAAGGCGCCATCAAGCTGACGGGCTGGAGAACGCTTCGTGCTTCCGATCCTGGCGCGGCGTACGCTACCTTGAGAATTGATGGCACACGAGGCCGGCGAGGTGCGACCACTATTGCGGGGCGTATCCGGCGCCGCTACGATCGCGATTGCGCCACATCGAGTTCAGGCCGAGCGCCCGCTGGTCCGTCACGTCAACGAGGTTCCACCCATGAGCGTCGCAGATCCCAATCGCGTCATACTGACCGGAGAAAACCCTTTCATCCGGCTCAGCAAGAAGGACGGCGATGCAAATTCGACGGACGCCAGCTACTGGCGCATCTTGTTCAGCGATGCCGGCCCGGGCCACGTCCTCTACATCAAGAGCGAGCTGACGGAGGGGCGGTGGCGGATCTTCACTGACAATATTGCCATGACCCGTTGGCTCCAGAAGACGGTCCAAGGCATGCTCAATGCCGAGTTGAAGGATATGAGCATCCCAGTTACCGATGCGACCTTCTCCAAGCACGGCGACTACCGCGACTTCTGGACCGAGGCCGTGCATGCCCCTGGCGAAGAGTTGACACTCACTTGGCACGACATCGGTGATCCCTTGCTGATCCATACGCAGCCTAATGCCCAGCCCGACCGGCCTTATGGCGTCTGTACGGTTCTGGTGCCGGCCTTGGGCACGCGCCTGACGCTGAACGGCCGGCAGGCTGCGGGCCAATCCTGGCCGCGGCAACGGGAAGGTCGCGCATTTAGCACGAGCGCTTTGGCGTTCTCGGAGAGCTGGACGGCGACGCGGTGATCGCCGACACGAGACTTCGGTACCGCCCAGGTTGCCGTTGCTTCGCACGCATCACCCGGCTGCCGCTCACCCAGCCTGCGAAACGCCCGGCGTTCGTTCGAAAGCGGAAATCAGCAAACAGATAATAAAGCGCGCAGTTCCGATCGTCTCCATGTCCGCAAAAGTATCGGCTCTGTCGAAAGGTCGTCGACAGTTGCACCGATCACTCATCTTGGAGATGGGGCCAATATGTCGATCCATTGGGTTTTCCATGCCGAAGTGCGCAGTGGCGAAGGCTGGAAACTCGCGCCCGGACTTCCTCCAATGGATGCCAGGATCTGCCCCATTGGCGGTGAATTTGGCTGGATGCCTGAGCATTGGACTTCCGACAAGCTGTTCTTCGGTGCCGACGCACTGTTTCCTTTTGCCCGCGGCCGGCCGCCAGGGAATTCGGAATTCTGCCGGCTATGGGATAAGCATTGGCCCGGCTGGGACAGCGACAACGAAAAATCGGCGCATTGGATCGACTACGACCGGCTCTATGTCAACCTATGGGGTGAGCCGACGGTGTTGGTGGTGTCACATACCAAAGTGCGCTTGGCTGGCCTGTTCGGCGATGGAACACACTCCTTGCCGGAAGCAGCGTTGTGGGCGGCAGGCGCGACCGATGACGACTTCTATGTGTTACGCAAGTGGGCGACGTTGGCTTCAGGCGCTATCGATCGCATTCATGGTGTCGGGCGCGGTGAGATTGAGAAATTGCAGCCCGAGCAAGAGATCTTGGTCTCTTGGCAGACATCGATTGACTGGCTACTGCCCAGCTGCGCCAAATGCTTTCATGAACTCAGGCGGCTCGCCAGCACTTCTAATCTGAGGGTCATTACCTGGCGCGGATAGAAAGGTTCCAGTCCCAGGTGGAACAAGTAGCGCCGCAGGCATCAGGGTCATCTCTAACATCGACGACGTATCGGGTCTGGTCGGTCTAGTCCGAACAGCTGAGATGTGTGTCGGTATCGTTGGGGCGCCTCGTGCCAGTCAGTCGAGTGACCGTTCTGAATTGTCAGGTCGAGCGGCGCAAGCTCGCCGCGCTGACGACGGCAAGCACGCGGCTGGCCGTCCGCGTCGATGACGTAGCACGCAATTGGTCTCGGGCTGCCCACCGGCGTCCGCGCGAGGGCTTCTCCGGCTTCGGTGTGGACGTACCAGACCGCCTGCAATATCCTTCATCGCGTACATAGAGCCGGTGAGTGGCAGCCATGCTTGCGAGCAGCCGAAGACAGTTCCTCCGTGGGAGTGCCGCGACAGGGCTCTCGCTCGCGGTTCCAGACGAGCTGTTCGCGCAAGCAGCGCACTCGCCCGCACCGGCCAGTACCATGTGGGACGCTGGCCGCCTCCGCCACCTGCTGCCGACAGTGAGCGACACGCGCATGCTGATCAAGGCGTCGTTCGACGCGCCGCAGGCCGACGCCCCTGTCCTCAATGTCGCCGGCCGAGCCGTGCGCGGGCGCATGAGCGACACGCGCGGCGAGCACTGGCACTTTCATGTCACCGATCTGGCGCCCGGGCGGCGCTATACGCTCGCGCTGGCGGGGCGCAACAACCGGGCCTTGTCGCAACCCTGGAAACTCGCCACGTTTCCCAGTCCCGACGCGCGGCCTGAGCAGTTGCGGCGTACTGTTCTTCACCTGCGCGGGCGGCCACGAGGTGCACGAAGTTTCTGCCCGTGGCGGTGCGCAATCGCCTGCTGCGGCGCGCATTGAGCTTTCAGCCGGACGCGGCGGTCGCCAACGGCGATCACATCTATTGGGACCTGCTGGCGCCCGTCGGCTCGAAGCTCTTGGGCATCGTCGCCTGACGCGAGTCAAGATCGGCACATTCGACCGCTCCGGCCGTCGTGCTCGGCAGCGACAACGAGACCGTGCTGAAGCGTGTCGCCGGCCCGCAGATCGTGCCGGTCTACGGCACCGATTTCCGCTCGACGCCGGTGTTCTTCATCCAGGACGACCACGACTATTTCGACAACGACGAAGCCAACGACGAGATCGTCACGTTCCCGCCCGACGCATTTCATGCTGCAGATGGCGCGCGCCACGCAGCGCATGTACTACCCGGAGTTCCTGCCCGATGCGACGCGCCCGCTGGGTCTGCCGGGGTCCTCGGCCGGCGACCGGTCGCGCGCGATTTCGGAAAGCTTCGGCACGCTGCGCTACGGCCGCCTGGCCGAGGTGCTGCTTTACGACCGTGCGCCGGACGATGACGCTGGCCGGGCCGAGCGCGGTATATCTCGACGCGGAGGTCGAGAGGCTGGCTCAAGGCGCGGATGGCGGCCACCGAGGTCACGCACGTCGTCAATGTGCCGTCGAATCCGCCGGGCTGGACCGCCGGCAAATGGGGCGAATGGTACCCGGACGTGCTCGGGTCGCGACCGCAAGCTGACGATCAAGGTCGCGAAGCCCTACTGGCAGTCGGGCTGGCTCAAGCAGCACGACCGGCTGATGGCGGCGATGTCGGCAATGACGGCGGGCGCGTTCCGCTGGTCGATCAGCGGCGACCTGCACGCTGTCGGCATGGCACGCATGCTGCGCAGCGGCACGCTCGACATGAAAGCCAATCCAATTAATGTCGTGCTGTCGGGGCCGGTCGGCTCGCGACCCGGGCCCGAGGGTTGGCCGTCGGGCAGGCGTGGCACGGGCGCGATGCCGTCGGCACACGTTGAATTGGACGAGCAGGTGAAGCCTATCGAGCAGCACAGCTTCACGATCGTCGATTTCACCCCCGACAAGATGACGGTGCGGCTCTTCAAGTGGGACATCAAGACGGAGCCCGTCTCGGCGATCGACACGCTGCAGCCATTCCACACCGCCGAGCTGCCGCGACCGGCCTGAGGCGGGACGCAACACGCCGACATGGGTATCGCATCGCGGCTGATCGATGCTTCCAGCATCGACGTGCGGCAGCACATCATGCGAGCGCCGAGAGTGAGCTGCACCGTCGCGATACCTCCGGCAGCGGACGTTGAGAAGCGCTCACTCCTCGCTGCCAAAGCTGGAGCCACTAATGGCGGCTTCTGGGATCAAGCGCCGAGCAACCCGAACCACTGGTTGCCAACGGTCGTGATGATCCGATATCCAGTGCCGTCCGCTGTGATACCATGGCAGCACCTTGATGGTGCCCTTGGATAAGGAATGGGTTTTGCAAAACAGAAGGCTCGGCAGAACTGGTCTCGACATTTCATTGCTCACCTTCGGTTGCGGTGCCGTCGGCGGTCTGATGACCAAGGGCGATGCTGCTGACCAGATGCGTGCGGTGCGTCGCGCGCTCGAGATCGGCGTCAACTTCTTCGACACTGCGCCTCTCTATGGCAACGGGACTTCGGAAACGAACCTCGGCCGGATCTTCCGCGAGTTGAAACCGGATGCCATTCTGGCGACGAAGGTCAACGTGCCACCGGAGCAAAAGGGCAGCATCGGGGCAGCGATCGAACGCTCAATCCAGGAAAGCTTGCGGAGACTTCAGCGCGATTACGTCGACCTTTTGCAACTCCACAACTCAATCTCACCGGAAGGCAAAGCCCAAGACCTGCATCCCGACGTCGTGCTCGGCGAGGTGGTGCCTGTGTTCGAGAAGCTAAAGCAGGCCGGAAAAATCCGTTTTGCCGGAATCACCGCAATCGGTGATACGGCATCGCTGCATGCAGTGGTCGGGTCCGGCCGCTTCGATACGGCGCAGGTTGTCTACAATCTTCTCAATCCGAGCGCGGGAGGCCCCCTGCCAAAGGGTTTTCCTGTACAGGACTATGATGAACTGCTGGTCAAGGCCGCAGCCGCCGGCATGGGAACGATCGTTATTCGGGTGCTCGCCGGTGGCGCCCTTTCGGGTCAAGGAACTCGCCATCCGCTGGGCATGCAAGAGGTGGCACCGATCGGCTCCGGGATAGATTACCGGGCCGATGTCATGTCCGCGCGGCGCTTTGATCCCGCGGTCACATTGGCAGGCGCGGCTGACAAGGTAGAGCTCGCCATACGCTACGTGGCCAGCCACAAGGACGTGTCGACCCTGCAGGTCGGAATTGCAACACCGGAACAGTTCGAAGGGGCGGCGGAAGCGCTTTCGAAAGGTCCTTTGAGCACCCCGACCCTCGAGCGTATCGCTGAATTGCAGTCTGCAGTTCAGCCGTGATCCGCCAAGCCAACGATCATCGTCGTTGGCACGACGAATGCCGCCCGGAACAGCTTAAATCATGTACGTTGGGCTCGGCCACGACACAGCGGGGCACTGCTCTAAGAGATGTCCAGCTCGTCGACTGCCCGCTTGATGATCTTGTATCGGGTCTTTTCATGAATGCGGCTGCAACCAAGTTTTGGCTGCGGCTTGTGGTGTTCCAGCGCTCCAAGCACCACCGGCTGTTAAATCAGTAACTGCAGGTCGGCCACAAGCGGGCGGATTGATGACGCCGTCTGATGTCCAACGCGATACCCCCGAGACCGGACGTGTTTGACGGCGCTTCCCACGTCGCCGACTTCGAGGCGCCCGAGGTCGGCTTGTGTGACGGGTTTCGGACTTCCTACCCGTTTTCAAGTGGTTTTTGTGGCTGCGAACTCGGGATTGTAGAGGGTGCCGGATTTGAGGGCGGCGCACGCCACGTAGAGCAGACGATCGGCGACGTCACGCAGCGCGCGACCCCAGGATTTCCCACGGGCGCGCAAGGCCTGATACTTGGTGCGGCTCGCCGGATCGTGCTGGATTGCGACACGGGCCCAGTGCAGCAATGCATTGGCTAGACGCTTGTTGCAGGCCCAGCGTTGGACCACGTAGCGGCTCTTGCCTGACTGTTTCGTCACCGGTGCAACGCCGCCCTGACAGCGTAGGGCCTGATAGTTTCTGTCGCGCACACCATCGGTTGCCTCGGTAAGCAGCGTGGCCAGGTTCAGCCTCCCGATCCCTGGGAAGGAAAGCAGAATGGCCGCGTCGCGCTGTGTTGCCGTTTGCACAGGTCTCTGCGCGCAAGCATCGGAAGCGGGCTCGCTATTTTCGGAAATCGGATCGAGCAATCGATCGGTTATTGACCCAACCTGCGCCTTCGCCTCTTTCTCAAGCTGTTTGGCGAGCCGGATGCTCGCCAGAAGCGCCGTCACGTGCGCGGCTGCGGCTTCGGTAGTGCCGGCGCTAGTGACAACGGCCGGCTGTTGCAGCGTGGCCAGGACTTCTTGAGCATCTCTCCCGCGCACTCGATTTCGCTCGAGGATCTTGGTCACGCGCAATCTGCTGAGCTTGTTTGCGGAACTCGGCGTCGGTGCACGCTCAAGCAGCTCAAGCTTCCAGTCGGCGTCGAGATCCCCCTCGAACTCGAGAAACGCAGGAAAATAGCGGAGAAGCTGCTCACGCAAGCGACTGGTATAGCGACGCCGGTCACGTCCATGCTCTTCGTGCATGTGCGACCACTCTCTCAACTCGATGATCAACGGATCGCGCGTCGCCAGCAATCGAAAGCAATGCTTGTCCGTACGCAGCGCCGAAGCCATCACGTCGCAATCGCGGCTGTCGTCCTTGGCCCCGGCAACCGTAAACCGGTCGCGGAACCGGTCAACCTGCTTGGGGTTGATCGAGTAAACGTTGAAGCCGCGCTCGATCAGCGTGTCGACGATGGGGCCATGCGGTACCTCGATGGCAACGTGGATTTCAGCCGGCGTATCGCTGGCGGTGGCAACGAGCCAATCCGCCATACGCGCGAGCCCTTCACCGCTGTGCTCGACCTGTAGCCGACCAAGTCGCTTGCCGACACAATCGGTGACGACAATGTCATGCTTCTCGCTCGCCCAATCGACGGCAGCGTACCAGCTCCGTAGCTCAATGTTCATTCGCGTCTCCAAAGCCTGGACGCACGCACCACGAGCCTGTCTGCGATCTCGTCGGTTCCTATACTGGCGCTCCCAACACGAGACGACGGGGCGCGGTCTTCCTACAGGATGTCGATCGCAGCCAATTCGCCGGGGCACTGGTCCGAAACTGGTGCTCGTGGCACTGGATGCCGAGGGTGCTGCCACGGCGAATCGGCTCGGTTGAGGTAGGATGCACCCGTCGGCGCTCCCGATCATTCTTGCTTCGTTTCGCTACGCTTCACTTCGCAAGAATGATCGGGAAAAACCCTGTCCTCAAGCCGCTCTGGCAAGGTACAGGATGGCGGCCCTGCACAGACGCCGACCACGCGCACCGAGGGCCGGCGTTCGAAAGCCGCCAGGGAAGGAAGGCGCGGGGGAAGGGGCACTCGCCTCAGCGGGCGCTATGGGGAATTGGCGGGCACGGTCGGCGCAGCGAGAGCGTCGTCGGGTCGCCAGCATTGCGGCGAGCAGGCCGGTTGGGACCAATTTGAGGTCCACTTCGCTTGAGACGAGCCGGATGATGGACTGATCGGGCGGCTTTGGACACGAAAGTGCGAGGTTTGGGACAAGCGCCGCCGTTGCCGGCCATGGACCAGCAACAAAAACGATCGGCAGTGACGGGTGAGATCGGTGCGCCCCTCGTCACGACGTGTCGATCCGGATCGCGGTCGCGCGATGCGCGGTCGGCTTGTTGCGCGGCGTGCAACCGGCATCGAACATCTCGATGATGACCATGCGACCGCCGCAACACGGGCAGGGATGGATCGGCTTGTCGGTCGCCGCGGCGCCGGCGGGTGCCGCATCCGGCATCATCGAGCGAGAGGGCTGAGGCGGCGTCGCCAGCTTGATCAGTTCCCGTGCCCGCGCAATCGTGGCGGCCTTGGCGCCGCTGCTGGCGAGCAGGCCGTAGTGCCGAATGCGATGGAAGCCTTTCGGCAGCACATGCAGCATGAACCGGCGCATGAACTCGCCCGGCGCCACGGTCATGGTCTTGTAGCGCTCGGGCCCTTCGACCCGATAGTCCTTGTATTTGAACGTGACGCCCGTCGCGCCGGCCGAGACCAGCCGGCTCGAGGAGATCGCGACGCGGTGCGTGTAGCGCGCGAGATAGGCCAGCACAGCTTCAGGTCCGGCGAAGGGACGCTTGGCGTGGACGTGCCAATTGGTCGTGTACAGCGGCTCCAGCCAAGCCTTGAACACGTCCTTGTCGGCAAGCCCGGCATGCGGCCCGAAGAACTGCAGACGACCGGTGTCATGCACCGCCTTCAACATCGCCAGCATCTTGCCCCGGAACATCCGGGATAGCACTGGAACGGGAAGCAGGTAATCCTCCGAGCTGCTGATCCAGCGCGATCCGTTAGCTGAGATGCCGCCGCCCGGCACGATCATGTGCACGTGCGGATGATGCGTCATCGCACTGCCCCACGTGTGCAGTACCGAGGTGAACCCGATCTTCACACCCAACCGCTTGGGATCGGCTGCGATCGTCAACAGCGTCTCGGCGCTCGCCTTGAGCAGAAGGTCGTAGATCACCGCCTTGTTCTGGAACGCGATCGCCGCGATGCGTGGCGGCAGCGTGAATACGACGTGGAAGTACGCTACCTCCAGCAGTTCGGCCTTGCGTGCCTCCATCCACTCGCGCGCCTGACTGCCCTGACACTTGGGGCAATGGCGATTGCGGCAACTAATGGGCGACGCCCATTAGTTGCCTTATGGGCAGATCCAGTAATGGGGAGTTGGCGCGGCGGCATTCGCATTTTCCTGTGCATCATCGCGCTTTCGCTCTCCATAACATGAGGCCCCTGCGTCCCCGTCGGCGCGGCCACTATCGGCCGATCACAAGCGGGGACGAACATGTTGGAGACCTACTTCCCGGTATCGAAGATGCCGGAACATCTGCGCAGCGGGCCGAGCGGTCCATACCTCGACGGCTTTGCAGCGGCGCTCGAGCGCCAGGGCTATAGCGCCGACACTGCCGTTCGATATTTGCGGGCGGCGGCGCATCTCGGCCATGTCCTGGCGCCGGCGAGGGCATTGCCGAGCGACATCGATCTGCAGGTGTTCAGCGAGCATCTTCGCACTTGTCGATGCCCACGCGCCAAGGGCGGCCGCCGCAATCACCACACCATCTATGGCGCCAGGCTCTTTCACCGGCACCTCGTCGAGATCGGCGTTTGCCGGTCCGCCGCTGCGGCGGCGCCCGCCGAGCCGGCCTGTTGGTCACCGGCTTCAAAGCGTGGCTGCGCAAGCATCGCGGGGCGTCCGACGCCACCATCAAGCTCTACGCGCGCGACGCCGCCCGCTTGTTGACGGCACTCGGGGAAGATCCGACGAGCTGGGACGCGGCCGCCATCCGCCGCGCCTTCATGGATCGCGCGAGCACGAGCGGGCGCGGCACGATCGAGAAGATGACGACCAGCCTGCGCGCCTTCCTGCGCTACCTCGCCGTCGAAGGTCGCTGCCGCGCCGGTCTCGACGGTGCGGTTCCCGCCTACGCCCATTGGCGGCTTGCCGACATGCCGCGGTATCTGGCGCCGGAGCAGGTGAACCAGTTGATCGCGGCCTGTGACGGCGATGCTCCTGCGCGACGGCGTGAGCGCGCGATCATCCTGCTTCTGGTGCGTCTCGGATTGCGTGCCGGCGACGTGGCGCAGTTGCGCCTCGACGATATCGAGTGGGAGGCGGGCTCGCTGCGGGTCACGGGCAAGTCGCGCTACCAGGTCCGCCTGCCGCTGCCGCAGGACGTCGGCGATGCGATCGTCGCCTATCTCGAGTGCCGACCTTCGATCTCGCCGAGCGATCATGTGTTCCTGCGCACGATCGCGCCATGTCGGCCGTTCCAAAAAGGGCGACGGCATCTCGTCGCTGGTGAGGCGCGTCATGAAGCGGGCCGGCATCGTCACGCCGTTCAAAGGCGCGCACGCGCTGCGTCACACGGCGGCGACCGAGATGCTGCGCCATGGCGTGCCACTGGAGAAGATCGGCTTGGTCCTGCGGCACCGCGGCATCGACACGACGGCCTACTATGCGAAGGCCGATGTCGCGCTCCTGAAGCAGATCGCGCAGCCCTGGCCGGAGGCGCTCTGATGCTGAAGGCCATCGAGACGTACCTCGGCCTCCGCCGAGCCACCGGCTTCGCGATGTCGAATGCCGAGTACCTGCTGAAGAGCTTCGCCGCCTTCGCCGCCGAGCGCGGGCAAGCGCATGTCCACACGCAAACGGCCATCGATTGGGCAGCGCTCGGACCGTCCGTCGCGCAACGCGATGCCCGGCTGAAGGCCGTCTGCCGCTTCGTGCGCCACGTCCGGATCGAGGACGACCGGCACGAGCTGCCGCCGGCCAATCACTTCGGCGCTCGCAAGCGGCGACGACCTCCGCATATCTACTCGGCCGCGGAACTCGATCGCCTGATCGAGGCTGCTCTGCAGCTTCGGCCCAAAGGCGGCTTGCGCGCGCAGACCTATGCGACGTTGATCGCACTGCTCGCGGCCACCGGCTTGCGGATCTCCGAAGCGCTGAAGCTGACCATCGCCGACGTGACGCGCGACGGCCTGCTGATCCGCGAGACCAAGTTCCGCAAGACCCGCCTGGTGCCGCTGCACGACACGGCAGCAGCGGGCTTGCAGCGCTATCTGGCGCGCCGCCGGCCTCGTTCGGACGATGATCCCGTGTTCATCGACAAGCGCGGTGGCGCGCTGCGCTACATCGCTGTCAAGGAGACCTTCGACAGGCTCGTCGGCAAGGCAGGCATCGTGACGGCGGCGAAGCGCCGCCCGCGTCTGCACGATCTGCGGCACACGTTCGCGGTGCGGGCGCTGCAGGGCAGCCCGGTGGGACGAAGCCGAAGCGGCGCGCATATGGTGGCGCTGTCGACCTACATGGGCCACGTCAACATCTACGCGACCTACTGGTACCTGGAGGCGACCGCCGAACTCATGCGCGACGTCGCCGCGGCCGGTGAAGACTTCCTCTGCGACGGGAGGCGATCATGACGCCGATCGCTCCCCTCATCGAAGCGTTCCTCCGCGAGACGCTCGCCAGCCAGCGGGGTGCCAGTCGGCACACGCAGGACTCCTATGCCGCAAGCTTCCAGTTGCTCTTCACGTTCGCCGCGGAACGGCTGAAGGTCCGGCCATCGGCGCTGACGTTGGAGCAGATCGACGCCGGCCTCGTCAGCGCCTTCCTCGAGCATCTCGAAGATGTGCGCAAGAACGCAGCCGTCACGCGCAACGTCCGGCTGGCAGCCATCAAGTCGTTCTTCCGCTTCCTCGAATACCGGCAGCCGGCGGCGCTCGATCAGATCCGCCGCGTGCTGGCGATCCCGTTCAAGAAGACGGACCAGCGGCTCGTGCCCTATCTGCTGAAGGACGAGTTGCAGGCCGTGCTCGACGCACCCGATCCCGCGACGCGCGATGGCATCCGCGATCGGGCGATGTTGCATCTGGCGGTCTGCGCCGGCCTGCGCGTCTCCGAGCTCACGAGCTTGAAGATCGATGATATCGACCTGTCGTCGATGAGCATCCGCGTTCTCGGCAAGGGACGGCGGGAACGGACGCTGCCCTTGTGGAAGACCACGGCCGCGGCGCTGCGCGCCTGGCTCGCCGTTCGCGGGCAGGTCGCGGCGCCCGAGGTGTTCGTCAACGACCGGCGGTGAGCCGCTGACCCGATGGGGCTTCGCCTATCTGCTCAAACAGCACGTCGCGACTGCGGCCCGGAAACATCCCGGCCTGAAGAAGAAGCGCGTCTCGCCCCACGTGCTCCGCCACACCTGCGCGATGATCGTCCTGCAGGCGACGGGGGACATCCGGAAGGTCTCGCTGTGGCTGGGCCATGCCACGCTGACGACCACCGAGGTCTACACGCGTGGCGATCCGACGGAAAAGCTGGATGCCATGGAGGCGATCGTGCCGCCGCATCTGCGGCGCGGCACGTTCCAGCCGACCGACAAGCTGCTCGCGCTTCTCAAGCGCGCCTCGTAATGGTGAGCGGGTTGGCGGCGACAGGCACAAGAGACGAGATCAACTCGCCGCCAGCTCCCCATTACTGGATCTGCCCATAAGGCAGGAGTTGTAAGCGATGGCCGTGTGCCCGCACGCCGCGTTCTCGCAACGCGCGACGTGGCCGCCGAGGGCCGCCGTGCGGCAGCCCTCGATCGCGCTCATCACCTTCAGCTGGCCGATGGCTGAGATGGCCCCGGTTGGCGTGCCGCCAAGCAGGACCGTGGTCGCGGAAGATATCCGCGACCTCCAGGGCTGGACGAGCCACGTCCGCCGCCGATTACTTCGGTCGTGCCCTTCTTGCGGGTGAGCGGCGTCAGTTGATCGAGCGGGCTCATCACATCGCGCAGCACCTTGCTCGCCACGTGGGCATAGCGCGCCGTCGTGTCGAGCTTGGAATGTCCGAGAGCCACCTGGATCACGCGAATATCGACACCCTGCTCCAGAAGGTGGGTGGCAAAGCTGTGCCGCAGCGTGTGCGGAGAGACCCGCTTCTCGATGCCGACGGCGGCCGCCGTGTCGCAGACCACGCGATAGAGCTGGCGCGTCGTGATCGGCAGCAGCGGATCGCGGCCTGGAAACAGCCACGTCGTCGGCTGTCCGACCAACCACCACTCCTCGCAGCAGTTCCAGCAGCCGCGGCGACAGCATGCCGTTGCGGTCCTTGCAGCCCTTGCCCTGCTCGACCCGGAGCACCATGCGCTCGCTATCGATGTCCGACACCTTGAGGTTGGCGACCTCGGAGACACGCAAGCCCGCGCCGTAGGCCACGCCGAGGGCCGCCTTGTACTTCGGTCCTGGTGCCGCCTCGAGCAGCAGCAAAACCTCCTCCGTCGTCAGAACCACGGGCAGCTTCTGCGGCTGCTTCACGAGCCTCAAGTGACGGGCCATCTCGGGCCGGTCGCAGGTGGTCGTGAAGAAGAACCGCAGCGCCGCCACCGTGCTGTTCATGGTCGGCGGCTGCACGCGGTTCTCGCGCTGGTGGAGCTGGAATGCGCGCAGATCCTCGCCCTCGGCCGTGTCCGGCGAGCGGCCGAGGAAGATTGTGAAGTTCTTAACGTGGCGGATGTAGTCGTTCTGCGTCTTCTCGCCGAAGCCGCGGACGGTCATGTCCTCGATCATGCGGCGGCGCAGCGGGCTGATGGGCGTGTCGTGCTCATTGGGGTGCTCCCGGTCCTGAGGTGAGGTTGCTAACCCCTTGATCCTCAGGGCTGGGCACTTCCCATCCCGTTACCGCTTGCTATCCACCCCGCTCCGATCGTCGCCGTCTCGCCACAGGCTGGCGCGTAGCGCCTTCGTTCCATGGGATTCAGCCGCCTTTGACAGCTTGATTCAGTCGTCGCGATATATCCATCTGCGCCTGCGGGTAACCCAGACCTCGACATCACCCAAGCGCAGCGAAAACCGGCCTGGACTTCTGCCGGAAAGGACGCATTGGTGTGGTCATGGCCGACGGTCAGCCGGACGCCTAGGACTGTATGGCTCGCCTCGCGGAATGCGGGGCTCTGGGTGGTGGGAGCGCCAATCATGGCGCCCGCAATCATGGAGCCCAAGATGCCGACAGCCGAAGCGAGCCACGCGACCAAATCCAAACGAGCTGAACCCGCGCGAGCGGCGAAGACCGCGAAAGCGAAATCCGCTCAACAATACTCTCCGACGCCAGCCGTGACCGAGACGAATAGCGGCATGCATCAGTCGCGGGTCACAAAACATGATTGCATTTTGACGCTCCTTAGCAGATCGGAAGGCGTCACCATTGCGGAGATGATGCAGGCGACAGACTGGCAGCAGCACAGTGTCCGTGGTTTCCTGGCCGGGAACCGTCAAGAAGAAGCTCGGCTTCAACCTCACCTCAACAAAGGCGGAGGGCGACGTCCGTCGGTATCGCATCGAAACCAAGCGCGGTCGCTGACGTGACGCGCGCAGCGATCGACGTGGCGGCGGAGTTGGCGCGGCTCGGAGATCTCACGAACTTCGAGCTGCGCGGCGAGTGGCGGCGGCTGCATCGCATGCAGCCGCCTAAGACCCTGTCCCGCGACCTTCTCATCCGCGGGATTACCTACAGGATACAAGAGAGGGCGCTCGGCGGCCTCTCGAAATCTCTCTTGCGCAAGATCGGCAACGGCCAGTTGGACGCGTCAGTGGGCGGCCGTCGCCACGCCGCGCCGCCGGTTGTGATCAAGGCTGGCACGCGTCTTGTACGCGCATGGCACGGCGTGACGCACACTGTTCTGATCCACGCCGACAGCGTCGAGTGGCGAGGGCGGCACTATAAATCCCTCTCCGTCGTGGCGCGCGAAATTACCGGGGCGCACTGGTCGGGACCACGGTTCTTCGGGCTGAGACGTCGAGCATCAGAGACTCCGAGCGACCCGAAGGAAGTCGATCATGCGCAAGCCTGACCGCGTGTCTCCCCGCGCATCCATCCGCTGCGCCATCTACACGCGCAAATCGTCGGAAGAAGGGCTCGAACAGGAGTTCAACTCGCTGGACGCGCAGCGGGAGGCCTGCGAGGCGTACATCATCAGCCAGAAGCACGCCGGGTGGGTCTGCCGTACCGGAAATGTATGACGATGGCGGCCTCTCGGGCGGTACGATGGAGCGGCCAGCGCTGCAGCGTCTGCTCGGCGACATCGAGGCCGGCAAGGTCCAGACCGTGGTCGTCTACAAGGTCGACCGGCTGACGCGCTCGCTTGCCGACTTCGCCAAGATCGTCGACGTGCTGGACGCGCACGACTGCCTCGTTCGTCTCGGTGACGCAGCAGTTCAACACGACGACCTCGATGGGGCGGCTGACGCTCAACATGCTGCTCTCGTTCGCCCAATTCGAGCGCGAGATCGCCGGCGAGCGCATCCGCGACAAGATCGCCGCATCAAAGGCCAAGGGTATGTGGATGGGCGGCAACGTGCCGCTCGGCTACGACGTGATCGACCGCAAGCTCGTTGTGAACGAGACGGAGGCCGAGACTGTGCGCACCATATTCGGACGGTATGCGAAGCTTGGCTCCGTGCGGCTGCTTGGAGAGGAATTGGCCCGACACAGCATCGTGAGCAAGCGCCGCGAAGGCGCTGGTGGCATCCTATTGGGCGGGAACCGCTTCTCCCGCGGAGCGCTTTACACCCTGCTCCAGAACCGGATCTACCGCGGCGAGATCACGCATCAGGGAAATGTATATCCCGGTCAGCACGAAGCGATCGTCGATGTCGACCTCTGGCAAATCGTTCAGGATGGGCTTGCCGCCAACCGACATGAGCGATCGCTCGCCGTCGGGGCTGAGGCGCCCAGCCTGCTGGCCGGCCTGATTGTCGACGCGCAAGACAATCGGATGACGGCGACGCACGCGGTCAAGCGTGGTAAGAGATATCGATACTACGTCTCGAACGCGCTCATAACAGGCACGCGATCCGACCCTTCCAAGGGCCGGCGCATTCCAGCTGGCGACATCGAAGAGTTGGTCCTCGATCGCATTCGCGCCTTCTTCGCGTCGGACGTCGAAGTTAGCGATGCGCTGGCCTCGATCGATCTCGATGCACCGACCCAGCGGACGGTACTCGCCAAGTCAATGCACCTGTCAGAGCACTGGGCAGCATTGCCGTCCATTGAGCAGCGCAGGATCGTCCGATCCGTGATTGAGCACGTGAGGGTCGAGGACGACAAAATCCTGTTGCAACTCAAACCCGGAGCTATTCTGTCGAGCCTCACAGACGACGCACAGAAAGTTCAGGTTGGGTTGGAGCCGGAGTCCGCTCTCATCGAGTTGTCGATCACAGCCACACTGCGCCGAGCGGGTAAAGGGATCCGGCTCGTGATCGGCAACGGCACGGCCGATGGAACTGACAATCGGCTTGTTGGCTTGCTCCGCGATGCATTCACCACGCGCGAAGCGCTGCTTTCAGGCCGTGACGACAGCATCGACGCAATGGCCTCCCGGCTTGGCGTCAGACGCTTGCATCTAACATCGCTCTTCCGGCTGTCGTATCTCTCGCCGCAAATCGTCCGTGCGATCCTAAACGGGGAACAGACGGCCGACCTCACAGCAGCGCGTCTCATGTCGTTCGCCAAAGACCTGCCGCAAGACTGGCGGGAGCAGTGGCGACACCTGGGCTTCGCCTCCGCCTGAAATTGCTGTAGGCCCCTCCAAAACGCTCCTGATCTGGTCGCCCGAAATCGGGCCCGAGAGACCAAACCGGCAATCGGCGGCGGAATCTGGCCGTAAGTGGTCTCAGATCAAGACAGATGCCATGGTTGGGTCGACAACCCGCGGAACTCGCGGTACTATTCCGGCGCGCACGGAAACTAAAAATACGCAGAAATATCAATATGTTATGTGGC
>CAVUIJ010000032.1:0-35094 GCA_963741505.1 uncultured Alphaproteobacteria bacterium
TCTCGCGCTCGAACTGGGCGAACGAGAGCAGCACGTTGAGCGTCAGCCGGCCCATCGAGGTCGTCGTGTTGAACTGCTGCGTGACGGCGACGAACGAGACGCCTTGGGCATCGAGCACTTCCACGATCTTGGCGAAGTCGGCCAGGGAGCGCGTCAGCCGGTCGACCTTGTAGACGACGATCACGTCAACGCGCTTGGCCTGAATGTCAGCCAGCAGACGCTGCAGCCCAGGCCGCTCCATGTTGCCGCCTGAGAAGCCGCCATCGTCATAGCGTTCCGGCAGCTCGATCCAACCCTCGTGCTTCTGGCTGGCAACATAGGCGGCGCACGGCCTCGCGCTGCGCATCGAGCGAATTGAAGTCCTGCTCCAGCCCCTCGTCGGATGACTTGCGGGTATAGATCGCGCAGCGAACGATTTTGCGTTCAGCCATTCGCTGCGACCCCGCTCCTTCACGAGGCCGAAGAAGCGGGGGCCGTTCCACTTCGCCCCGCTGATCGCCTGAGCGACCGCTGAAAGGCTCTTGTAGGTCCGTCCGTCCCAGACAAAGCCCCTGTCGGTGACGATCACCTCATGTGTTGCACCGTGCCATTCGCGCAAAAGTCTGGCGCCCGGCTTGATCCGAATCTGGCCTGTCGCCTGCGTCGGCTTCTCACCTCGCGCGATGGCCGCGAGCTGCGCGCTTCGCGGATGAAGGACAGACCGCCAAGCGCCCGTTCCTGCACCGCGTAGGCCGCCGCGCGGCGCAGGAACTCGATGCTCGCGTAACGCGGCGGTTCGCATTTCATGAGCCGCCGCCAGCGTTCGATGAGCACGTCTCGTGAAGCGCCCGCCAACTCGGCAAGCTCGCGCTGGAAGTCTGTCCTCCGCCATGGCCGCGATCACCGCAGCCGATACCGCCGTGGACCATCGCCTGGCTTCTCAGAGTTCGCTTCGAGCCCATGACGCTTCTTAAGCGCGCCGGCCAGGAAGCCACGCACCGAATGCTCCTGCCAGCCGGTTGCGCGCATCATCTCGGCAAGTGTCGCGCCACGCTTGGTCTTGAGCAGTGAAATGATGCTTTGAGCCTTTGTGCCGGGCTCGGATGATGATGTGGCGGCCGACGAGATTGCACGTTTGGCTGATGCGGCGGTCGTCGTCTTGGGCTTCGTGGTGCGGAGCATCCGGGGGTCTCCTTGACGGCGCCAGCCTTATTGCCGGCGCTCGCACCACCCAAAGCCCCGGTCTTCGACCGAGGCGGTGCAAGGAGACGCGTCTGCGTCGCGACGACGTCAGTAGTGCTTCCTTTGCGGAGGAAGTCCAGTCGAAGTGCGGTGGGCGCCCGGGTGCGTTCCGCTCTGCTCCTCAACCCTGATCCGCTGCCCTAATGCCGATGGGTGTGGTGCATATCCGGCACGTGCGCATGCCGGTGACGGAGCCGGATGTGCCTATGGAGGTGCGTGTGGGGCTCGCCGGGTGGGTCCTCCGGTCTATGCAGGTGCTGGTGGTGCTCGTCGTGGACGTGTGCGTGCGCATGTTCGACGGGATCGTGCTCATGCTCGTGTTCGTGGTATTCCGTCAGATGCAGCCAGACACCGAGCGCCATGAGCAAGCCCGCCGCGAGGATCTGCAGACTGAACGGCTCCCTCAAAATCAGCAGCGCGGCCACGGCACCAAGGAACGGAGCGGTAGAGAAGTAGGCGCCGGTCCGCGCTGTCCCGAGTTCCCGCAGTGCTCGGACATATAGGATGAGGCTGAGCCCGTAACCGACGAAACCGACCAACGCGGCGAGGAGAAGCGGTGACCATGTAGGCAACGTGCCTCCACTTACCAGGCCGAGTACAAGGCTGACCGGACCTGCGATCAGTCCCTTCAGCTCCACGATCTGCAGGGGATCTGCGAGCGAGACCTTGCGCGTGAGATTGTTGTCGAGGCCCCAGGCAAGGCACGCACCGGCAATGGCAAGGGGGCCGGCGATACCAGCCCAGCTTGGTGCTCCCGACCACGAGAGAACGATCGCCCCTGCTACCAAGGCAGCCATTCCCAGCGCTATTCTTCGGTCGAAATTCTCGTGGAAGGCGAACCAGGCCAGAAGCGCGGTCGCTACGCCTTCGAGCGTAAGCAGCAATGAGGCCGTCGTCGCGTCAGTGCGCGCCAACCCGACCATCAAAAGTATCGGGCCGATGACGCCGCCTGCCGCAATTGCGCCGGCAAGCCACGGCAGATCATGCGATGTCAATGGCGCTTCAGCAGGCGTATCGCCGCGTCGCCAGCTGGCGTCAGCCCGGCGAAGCGCAGCAACGCCGAGCCCGGCGCCGAGATAGAGCAGGCCGGCGAGCACAGTGGCGTCGACGGCGCCGAGCAGGGCTTTGGCCGCGGGCGTTGACAGACCGAACAGCGCGGCGGACAGGATAGCAAGGACGACGGCTCGATGATTCATTGCGGCAGCATAGAGTTCAGTCTCGGCCGAGGCCAGTGCATCTCTGGCTCTGCGGGAACGCGCCAATGCCCGATTGGCTGACCATCTGGCTTGGCTTGACCGAGGGCGGGATCATCCGCACGCTGGCGGGTGAACTGCGTACGGGCGGAGCCGCGGCCGCGTGGCTCGCATTTGCGCTCGGGGCACTGCATGCACTGACGCCTGGCCATGGCAAAGCAGCGCTTGCGGCCTACTTTTTAGGGCAGGAAGCCCGGATCGGCAAAGGGCTGCGCGTGGCTCTGACCGCGGCTCTGTTGCACGTTCTGTCTGGCCTCACGGCCTTCCTGATCTTGCGGTTCGTCCTCAGTCAGGCGCCATCGGTGCTGGGACGTGCTTCGCCGACCTTCACGGCTTTCGGCTATGCGCTCATCATCCTTTCGGGCGCCATGATGCTGGCGCAGAGCGCGTGGTCCATCGGGCCGCACCGTGACGGGGCGCACCCACTGACTGCGGGCATCGGCCTACTGCCCTGCCCATTAACGATCTCCGTGCTCGGCTTCGCCTGGCTGCAGGCAACAGCCCTGATGGTGATTGTCGCCCTTGTCGCATTGGCGCTCGGCATCGCCACAACTATCGGGCTCGTCGCCCTGCTGGCTATTTTCGCCCGCCGGCGGCTCAGTGCCACGATCGCTGGCAAGCTGCCGCAAATGGAGCCCGGCTCACGCATTCTGCAAGGCATTTCGGGCGGCGCCATCGTCATTCTTGGATTGCTCGCTCTCGCGCGCGCCTATTGATACTGGAGCCTGCGGCGTCACCTCGCCCGCACGCGCTCCGTACCGGTCAGGCAGGATCGTGAAAGACCACGGCGCGATGTGAGCTCGGCAAGAACGCATAGATATTCCGCCGTTTCTTATCGAGGGCGAACGTATGAGCGCCGGGCTCAGTTTTGACGGCCTCCAATCGGTGCATCCGATCC
The DNA here is from genome assembly GCA_963741505.1 of uncultured Alphaproteobacteria bacterium. Classification (GTDB taxonomy): domain Bacteria; phylum Pseudomonadota; class Alphaproteobacteria; order Rhizobiales; family Hyphomicrobiaceae; genus JAKFWF01. Next base: position 3,373 of record CAVUIJ010000032.1, read on the forward strand.
ACATCGACGACGTCGATCACACCAGGATCGCCGACTGCCGCGTAGAGACGCCTGAGCTCGGGATGCAGGAAGACGACGTCTGGGGCGCTGCTCAGGGGAACATCGCCGCAGATGCGGCCGGACCGGGCATCAATTGCAACCAGCACGCCGGCATCGCAGGCGCAGAGCAGCCGGCCGGAGGACGGATCGAGATCCAGGCCATGCGGGCCGTCGGCGGGGATATCGTATTCCGTCGACAGCCTCACAGGGTTCCCGGCATCAATACGGACGATTTTCTGGGGCGATGCGATGTTGACGAAAAAGCAGTCAAGTTTCCGATCGTAGATGGTCCATCGCGTTCGTCCGGGAACGGCATTCTCGGCAATCCGCTCCCGGCGGGCAACGTCGACGACCGATACCGTGTGCGAGCCGGCCAGCGATGGATCGCCGACATTGGCAGCAATCAGCAGGCCGCGAGACGCGTCGAAGGCCAGCCCGTTGGGTTTCACGCCGACGGCAATCTTGATGGCCTCCCGCTCCGCGCCGGGCGCAAACATCGAGACGGTGTTCTCGCCGCGATTGGACGTGAAGACCAGGCCTCGTTCCTCGGAAACGAGCGCGCCAGCGACAGCGGTCAGCCCAGTCACAGACTCGACGTACATGTCCCGCGAAAGATCGATGATGTCGACGGCGGCGTTGCCGGTATGCGCCACATAGAGCCGGTCCGACGGCGCGTGGATGTCGGCATGGTCGAAGCCGCCAGCGCCCCGATGGGCCGGCAGGTCAACGTATCCGAGGTGTTTGAGCGCCATGTGAGAACATCTCCAAGCAATAGCGGTGCGGCTCTTCCTTCATGAAGCGAAAGCGTCGTCGGGCTTGCCCCGCCGCACCATCTGCTTGGCATACGCATAGAGCGCATCGTAGACAATGGCCTCCGCGGCAATGACCTCATGGTCGCTCTTGAACCCGAGATGTCGGAAGCCGCTGGCAGCGAGGTGGCAAAGGTCGGCTTATGGGATCGAACGTCGAGCGACGCGATCGACTGGTTGCCAACGGTCGCGGTGATCCCTGACGCAGCGTCACGCTTCAGTGCGATGTAGCTTTGTCTGAGCAGATCGATGGTGATGTGATGCAACAGCGCAGTGAACCGCACTGTCTTGCTCTGTCGCGCCGCTTGGCGCACGGCCGTCAGTCGGTTCGACCCGGTTCCCCGGCTCGGCGTCCGGACCGCGGTCGCCTGACCGCCGTTCTCCTTGGGCGAGGCCCTTCCCTCCACGATCTCCGCCGAGGGTAAGCCCTCTTTGTTCGATCGCTTCGCAGGTACTACGACCTCGTCCGACTCCTCACCCCTGTGCATGCTCATCGTTCGGCTGTTGCCTGCATGAGCCGGTCCGGCGTGCCGGCCGGACAGGAATGAGGCCTCCCAGGTTCCAACGAAAGGACGTCTTCACGTGCATGGGGTCTGCGACTGCGCGAGGCTCCTCATCGCCAAGCCATTTGCGGCGCGAGGATGTTGCCTTCCCTGAAGAGAACTCGGTCGGCACCTCGGAATTGCACCCGTTTCGCAGCTCAATACCCAGCCCGTGATATCCCCTGTGAACGCTTCGCGGCTGGCCTCGCGACCAGAAGCTCGCGCATCACTCGGGGCCGGGGCGATTGGCTAAATCTTACCCCGCAAAGGACTTGCACCTCCTATCCTCTCGCCAGCTTGCCTGGCGCACGCAGCTTGGGGTCACTCACGTCACTTCCGGCCAATTCGCGACCGGCATCGGCACCGACAGCTTATCGTTCGTTCGCGATCATTGCGCCTCTCCCCATTTTTGTTCTGGCGCCTGCGCGCCGGGGATTACCGGCTTTTCCCCAGCCTGTGCCCACCCGGTTTCCCCTCTGGCTCGCGCCGTGCGATACAATATGCGCATCCGCAATCCGGGCCCCAAGCCATGACCCTCCATATCATCAAACTCTGCGTCGGCGCCGAGAGCATCGCTGACTTGGAACATTGGCAAAAGGGCCGGCTCGCCGAGCAGAAGCGCGCCGGCCAGACGCCGCGCCTGTTCCACACCACCCGCATGGTGCCGAAACGGCAGGACGAGATCGCCGGCCAAGGTTCGCTGTACTGGGTGATCAAGGGCATCATCCAGGTGCGCCAGCGCATCATCGGTTTCGACAGCGGCGCCAAGGCCGACGGCACGCCGTGCTGCCTGCTGCTGCTCGACCCGAAGCTGGTGCCGGTGCGCCCGGCCGTGCGCAAGGCCTTCCAGGGCTGGCGCTATCTCAGTGCCGAGGATGCCCCACCGGATCTCAAGGGCGGGTCCAGGAACGGCATCGCCCAGCTGCCGCCGAAGATGCGCAAGGAACTGGCCGAGTTGGGCCTGTTGTAAGCGCTTGCCGCTGTCGCTAAGACAGCGCGACGCCGCACTTCAGGAGACTGCCCGTGCAACAGCGTGTTCCAGCACCGCGCCAGGCCAAGCTTTGCGCCGATCTGCCCTCGACCGTGCCGTTCGTCGGCCCGGAAGCGCAGGAGCGCGCCCGGGCGGCCCAATTCCGCGCTCGCATCGGCGCCAACGAGAGTGTGTTCGGACCGTCGCCGAAGGCGATCGCCGCCATGCGCCAAGCCGCCGCCGACTGCTGGATGTACTGCGATCCGGAGAACCACGACCTCAAGGTCGCAATCGCTGCCCACCACGGCGTCAAACCGGAAAACGTCCTGGTCGGCGAGGGCATCGACGGCATGTTCGGCTACTCGGTGAGGCTGTTCATCGATCCGGGCGAGGTGGTGGCGACCTCGCGCGGCGCATATCCGACGTTCAACTTCCATGTCACCGGCTACGGCGGTCGGCTGGTATTCGCCGACTACGTCAACGACCGCGAGGATCCGCAGTCACTGCTGGCCCTTGCGGCCGCCCAGAAGGCGCGGATGATCTATTTCGCCAATCCCGACAACCCGATGGCGTCGTGGTGGAGCGCCAGCGACGTGCAGGCCTTCATCGATCGGCTGCCCGCCGACACCGTCTTGTGCCTCGACGAAGCGTATGGTGATTTTGCGCCCGAAGGCGTGCTGCCCCGGCTCGATGCTAACAATCCCCAGGTGCTGCGTTTCCGCACTTTCTCCAAAGCCTACGGCATGGCCGGTGCGCGGATCGGCTACATTCTGGGCGAACCGCACGTGATCAAGAGCTTCGACAAGATCCGCAATCACTTCGGGGTGACGCGCATCGCCCAGGCCGGAGCGCTGGCGGCCATCGCCGATCAGGCCTATCTGCGCGAAGTGGTGGCGAAGGTTGCCGTCGCGAAGGCCCGCATCGGCGAGATCGCCGCGTCGAACGGGCTCGAGGCGCTGCCGTCGGCGGCTAACTTCGTCGCCATTGATTGCCGGCGTGATGGCGCCTTCGCCAAGCGGGTCCTGAGCGGACTGATCGCACGTGGCGTATTCGTGCGCATGCCGGGCGTGCCGCCGCTCGACCGCTGTATCCGTGTCAGCGCCGGGACGCCCGCCGATCTCGATATCTTCGCCGCCGCTCTGCCTGAGGCATTGGCCGAGGCCGGCCGCGCATGAACGCACGATGAAGGCTCAGCCGGGCACTGGCAGACGAGCCATGCGCCCTGACCGCTTTAACCATTCCAGCGCCCGTGTCATGAGAGTGCCATGCGTGGCCGAACCAAACGGCCTGCGCCAGGGGCGAGGGGCGCTCGACAGGCATGGCAACGACAATCGACAGCGCGCGAGCGGCCGACGTGGCGCGCGGATCGAATGCGCGAGGCATCGCCGCCATGCTCTGGAGCATGGGTTGCTTCGTCACCAGCGATACACTGATCAAGATCGTCGGCCGCGAACTGCCGGTCGGCCAGATCATGTTCCTGCGCGGCCTGTTCGCGTTCCTGATCGTTGCCGCGATGGTACTGGCGACCGGTGTCATTACCAGGATCAGGCTGGCGCTGACGCCGATCGTGGCGATGCGAACATTCGTCGAGGTCGGCTCGACCGTGTTCTTCTTCGCTGGGCTGGTGCAACTGCCGTTCGCAGACGCCGCGGCGATCGGCCAATTCACACCGCTGGCAGTGACGGCAGGGGCGGCGCTGTTCCTGGCCGAGCCGGTCGGCTGGCGGCGGTGGCTTGCGACTGCAGCCGGCCTCGCCGGCGTGATGCTGATCATCCGGCCCGGCACGTCCGCCTTCAACCCGGCAGCGCTGCTGATCGTGATCTGCGTATTCTTCGTTGCCGCCCGCGATCTGATCACCAAACACATGGGCAGCGGTGTTCCGATCCTGCTGCTGATCCTGGTGTCGGCCGGTGCGATCAGTATTGCCGGCCTTTGTGGCCTGTTGGTTGAGACGTGGGTGCGACCCACACCGATCATGGTCGGCGCGGTGGCGTTGTCGGCGCTCGGCGTCACTGCCGGCTACTATGCCTCGATCGTCGCCATGCGCGCCGGCGAGATCTCCGTCGTGGCCCCGTTCCGCTATACTGCGATTCTGTTCGCGCTGATGTGGGGCTACCTGATTTTCGGCGAGGTCCCGGACCAGACGACGTGGTTCGGTATCGCGGTCGTGGTGGCTGCTGGCGTGTATATGTTCCACCGTGAGAGCGTACGCAAGCGCGAGGCAGCGGTAGCCGCCAGGGCGGGGCGATGAAAGCATACGAGTCGGCATCGGGGACGACTCGCGGCATTGTCGCGATGGTCGCGGCCACGGCACTATTCTGCTGTGGCGACGCCATGATGAAGCTCGCCGCGGCAACGTTGCCAACGACCGAGACGATGTTCGTGCGCAGCTCCACCTCGGCGATCCTGGTGTTGTCATTTGGCTGGGCCACTGGCGCCTTTGAACAGATCCGGCGTGGTTTCAGCCGGGCAATGGCGTTCCGCGCCGCCAGCGACGTCTCTGCCTCGCTGTTGTTCCAGGCGGCGCTGGGCCGCATGCACTTCGCCGACATCATGGCGGTGCTACAGATATCGCCGCTGACGCTGACCGCCGGTTCGGCGCTGTTTCTCGGTGAAAAGGTCGGCTGGCGGCGCTGGAGCGCGGTCGCAGTCGGATTGCTTGGCGCACTGCTGATCGTCAAGCCCGGCACCAGTTCATTCAACTGGTGGGCGGTCGCTGCAATCCTGTCCGTGATCGGCGGCGCTGCGCGCGATATCTCGACCCGGCGGATCGACCCGCTGCTGCCGACGCCGCTGATCCTGGGGCTCTCCGCGTTGGTGGTGTCGTTCGCGAGCCTTGGCGGCGCCGCGGTCGAGACGTGGTCGATGCCCAGTCTGCACACTCTGGTGATGCTGTTGCTGGCCGGAGTTTGTTCGATGCTCGGCCAGCTGGGCGTGATCACGGCGGTTCGATCGGCCGAGATCTCGGTGGTGGCGCCGTTCCGCTATGCCGGCATTGTCTGGGCCCTGATGCTGGATTTCATGATCTGGGCGCATTTTCCCGACCTGCCGGCGATGATCGGCATCGTGGCGGTGTCGGCTGCCGGCATCTATACCTTCTATCGGGAGCGCGTCCTCCAGCGACGGAGCGCCCGTCCTGTCGAGGAGAATGTGCGATGAAGATCAACCGGATGAAGCAGAAGCTGGCGGCGGGTCACCCAGCGCTCGGCTGCTCGGTGATGTTTCCGTCGCCGCAGATGGTCGAAATGTTGGGCCACGCCGGTTTCGACTGGGTGTTGATCGACTGCGAGCACGGTTCGATCGGTCCGGGCGACGTGGAGCTCATGTGCATGGCGGCCGATGCCGCCGGTATCACGCCGATCGGCCGGCCGAGGTCGAACCTTGCAAGCGACATCACAAGCTTGATGGATCGCGGCGTTATGGGCGTGCAGGTGCCGCACGTCAGCACCGCCGAGGATGCGCGCCGCGCGGTATCGGCCGTCAAGTTCGGACCCGGCGCCGGGCGCGGTCTCGCTGCCGGCACGCGGCCGGACCGCTGGGGGCTCGGCGCCAAGATGGCGGATTTCGCGACCCAGGCGAATGCCCAGTCGCTGGTATGCGTGCAGATCGAGCACGAGTCGGCGCTGGCCAATGTCGATGCGATCCTGCAGGTCGAGGAGATCGATGTGTTCTTCATCGGTCCGTCCGACCTGTCGCAGTCGATGGGTCATCCGGGCAATCCGAAGGCGCCGCCCGTCGCCGCGGCGATCGCTACCACTCTCGGCAAGATCAAGGCAGCAGGAAAGACACCCGGCATGCCGGCAACGGCCGAAACCCTGCCCGATGTTCTGGCCAGCGGCTGCCGCTACATCTACAACCACGTGCCGAAGCTGGTTGGCGCCGGCGCGGCGGCGTTCCTGCAAGGGCGATGATCGTTATTGCTCAATAGCCGCCGGTCGCGGTGTCGATCAGCAGCTTGATGTTGAGCACGATGATTACCAGCGCGATGATCCCGGCTGCCACGGTCAGCCATCGCGGCGCGACAAGGGCACCCATCTTGCCCTTGTCGGCGGTGAACATCACCAGCGGTACGATCGCGAACGGCAGCTGGAAGCTCAATACCACTTGGCTCAGGATCAGCAGCTTTGCCGTCTCGCTGGAGCCATAGGTGATGGTGATCACCGCCGCCGGTACGATCGCCACGCCGCGCGTCACCAGGCGTCGCAGCCACGGCGGCAGCCGGAAATCGATGAAGCCCTCCATCACGGCCTGACCGGCGAGCGTTGCGGTGACGGTGGAATTGAGGCCGCAGGCGAGCAGGGCGACGCCGAACAAGGTCGGTGCGATCGAGGCGCCGAGCAGCGGCATCAGCAGCGCGTGCGCATCACCTAGCTCGGTGATGCCGGTGCGGCCCGTCTTGTGGAATGTCGCCGCCGCAAGAATAAGGATCGATGCGTTGATCAGCAGCGCAAAGCAAAGGGCGATGGTCGAGTCGATCGTCGCATAGCGCAGTGCCGAACGCTTTTCTTCCAGTGAGTCGCCGTAGGCCCGGGTCTGCACGATCGCCGAATGCAGGTAGAGATTGTGCGGCATCACCGTCGCGCCGATGATGCCGAGCGCCAGGAACAGCATGTCGGGATTTCTTACGAGATCAGTGGTCGGCCAGAAGCCACGCAGCAGCGGTCCCCACTCCGGATTTGCCAGCGCGATCTGCGCCGCGAAGCACACCGCAATCACCAGCAGCAGCGCGACCACGAATGCCTCGACGTAGCGGAATCCGAGGTTCTGCAGGCCCAGGATCAGGAATACGTCAAGCGCGGTGATGATGACGCCGATTTCGAGCGGGATGCCGAACACCAGGTTGAGCCCGATCGCGGTGCCGATCACCTCGGCGAGATCGGTGGCGCAGATGGCAAGCTCGGCCAGCAGCCAAAGCAGCCAAACCACGGGCCGCGGATAGGCATCGCGGCAGGCCTGCGACAGGTCGCGGCCCGAGGCGACACCTAATCTGATGCACAACGCCTGCAGGATGATCGCCATGATGTTCGACAGCAGTGCGATGCACAGCAGCGCGTAGCCGAACTTCGAGCCGCCGGCGAGCGAGGTCGCCCAGTTGCCGGGGTCCATGTAGCCGACGGCGACGAGGTAGCCGGGCCCGAGAAAGGCGAACAGCCGCTTCATGCCGCCGCCACTGGTCGGCACGCGAATGCTGCGGAATACTTCCTCGAGCGGCGGGTTCTTGGCGGGCGTACGCCAGCCGCGCGACGACGGGTCAACGGCCATTCGATTGCTCATGCGAGGCACTCATTGCGAACCTGCTCGACCACGACCGCACCGTCATCCCTCCGGCCGACCGCCGCAGCGCCACAGAGGAGCCTAGTTGCAAATGATTGTCAATTGAAAGTAGTGCGCAGGCCTGCACCGCGCCATCTCACGACAACGGCAGGCGGCGGAACATGCCCGGCCGGTCCGGATCATGGAACTTGTCGTAGGGCCCGTGCTCGACAAACAGCTTGTGGCAGTATGCGAGCCCCGCTGCGCGACAGCGTGACGCCGAGACCTGGCCCGGTCGGTACCTTGACGACATTGTTCTTCGGCCGGAACGGCCCCTCCTCGATCACATCAATCGGCTGCATATGGAACAGCGACTGGTTGGGCTCGCGTATCCACTGGCAGGCGGCCGCGATGTGCAGGTAGGCTGCACTGGCGATGCCGCTGTCGCCCGAATACAGCCAGAAGTCGATGCCGAGGTGTTCGCAGGCGCCGATGAATTTCATCGTTCGGCCGATGCCGCCATGGACATTGACGTCGGTGCACACGGCATCCGGAACGCCCAGCATGGCGAAGCGCCTCAGATCGATGTTGTGCATCGAGAACGGGATCGCCGTGTGTTGGCGCAGAGCACTGAGTTCCTCCGGCGTCGCCACCGGGTCCTCCCAGTTGCGGATGCCGAGCGGCTCGATCGCGCGGGCGATCTGCCGGGCGGTAGCGAGTGAATAGGCCATATTGCTGTCGATGCGCAGCATGGCCTCATCGCCGAGCGCGTTGCGCAAGAGCTGCAGCATGCGGATGCTGGATTTCGGATCAGGCGTCGAGAATTTGCCTTCGAAGAACGTGGTACCGTGCAGCTCGCGCTGGCGCAGGCAGTAGTCGACCACCGCTTCCGGCGTTGCCTCGCCGCCGAACCGGCCGGCGGCTTCACGGAAGCCGAAGTAATCCGTAAACGCGATCTCGGTCCGCACCGCACCGCCGAGCAGGGCATGGAGCGGTTGCCCCCAGGCCTTGCCGCGCAGGTCCCACAGCGCCATTTCGATCGCGCCGAAGGCGCGGACGGCAGCAAAGTCGATCGACGTCGAAACGCCGCGCCAGCTCGGCAGGCACAACCGCTCGGCAGCGGCGATGTCGATCGCGTCGCGACCGATCAATCGTGGGGCGAAGGCCGTGGCAATCAGTGCGGCGTTAGCGTGAGAGGGGCCTTCGCCGAGGCCGACGAGGCCGCTATCGGTCTCGACCTCGACGATCGTCTTCGAGAATCCGGCGAGCGAGCCGTAGGACCACAGATAGGGCGCTTCGAGCGGAATGTTGACCGGAGTGGCGCGGATCGCGGTGATCTTCATGGGCGGCTGCTCGGACGTTGGCGTCGATGCGACAGGCGACCTTAGCCTGCCGTCACCGGGCCGTCAGTCCCTGCAGGCGACGATTATCGCCTTGGCCGGTGACAATTTCGCGTCGACCCGGCCGAACATTTTCATGAAGGCGGTGATTGCCTTCTGCTGCTCGCCACCGGGCGCGAGCGCGACCGCTGCGGCGCAGGTGCCTGACCGGCCGGACGCCTCCACCGTGATCTTGCCGCCGTCGCCAAGCACGAATTCGGTAAAGAACGTCTTGTCATAGATGTCGATCTCGAGTGGCCGCGCCCTGAACATCGACCGGTCTCGACGGCCGCACCGTGAATTGGAGGGCAACGCCGCCGTCCTCGGTCTTGTCGGCGCGGTAGTCGCGGCCGCCACCGAGCGGCACTACGTCCGAGCCCGAGCGCAGGGTCGTAAAGAACTTGAACGTTTCGAGGTTCTTGCGCGATGCTGCGAGCCACGTCTGCAATTCGTCGTCGGCAATGACGCCGTCGCGATTGGCGTCGTATTCGTCTTTCAGGCTGTCGAGATAGGCGCGGTCGAACCGCCAGACGTAGCGAACATCGCGCACCGCGCGCGTCCTCGATCACGACCGCTGCCTCGACCTCAATGTAATTGTGCGGATGGGCGAGGGCGGGTGGAGCCAGCAGTGCCATCCCGACACTGCCGATGAGACCTGTCGTCAGGGCGATCCACCGTCGCTTCATCATGCGCGACCGATGCTGCTTTGTGCCGGCGCCGGCAAGCCCCTGATGGGCGGTATGGTTAAGGCACCGGCGCTGGCATATGCAGCATCGACGCGACAATTCCTTACGCGCGCACGAAAATCCGCCGCAATTTTCCCCCATCTGAGCATTTCCCGCCAACGCAACTCGGGTTCGGGCTCGTTGAGACCCGGCTGGCGCGCGCCGCTTTGCGGTGGTGTGTTCCGTGCAGGTGGGGCGGCGCGTGTAGCTCAGCGGTAGAGCATCCGGTAATGCCGGAAGGTCGGGGGTTCAATTCCTCTCATGTGCACCAAGACGACTAGCTCAGTGGTAGAGCACCAGACTGTTAATCTGGCTGTCGTGGGTTCAACTCCCATGTCGCAAATCGCTTTTTCCAAAGCGAATACGCACGAGGGGAGCCGGTCGTTGACCACGCCGCCGGAAGCCCGATCTCCGAAGCTTCGGCAGAGGTGTGACGGCAGATGGCGGCAAGCGACGATCACGCCACGTGCTGAAGCGGATACCGCGGCCGTCGGAAGCCGATGAGCCTCAGGTACCGGCGCCCGTTCCTCGGAGCGGGCGGACGCAACCTGGGTGCCAAGGCTAACGGCTGCCGCTCAAGCTTCGGCCCGCGCGATCGGCGTCGGTCAGCGACCGGCAACCTGTTTTTGAAGAACGTAAAACAAGAGAAACGACAATGGCACAGAAGATCAGCGGCATTTTCCACACCGTCACGGTTCGCGACGACGAGCGCGCGTTCCTGATGCGCGACGGCCGCTTCGAGCGGTTGCTCGAGCCGGGCCGTTACCGCGAACTCGACTTCGGCGGGCGTCTCGCCTCCGAAGTGGTGAAGGTCGTGCGTGCCGAGATCCCGGCCGAGCGGGCGCTGCTGTTCGAGAAGACACAGCCCGACCTCGCGTCGAAGCATTTCGTGCTCGTGCAGCCGTCGTCGACCGAGGTCGCCATCGTCTCCTTTGACGGCGAGCCGAAGCACATCGTATTGCCGAACACCACGCGCGCCTTCTGGAAGACGCTGACGCTGGTCGAGGTCGATATGATCGACACCGCCGCCGATCCGCGCGTCGCCAAGAAGCATCTCGACAAGCTCGATATGCGCGGCAACTCCGTTGTGCAGGCGATCGTCGAGGCGCACGAGGCCGGCCTGCTGTTCATCGATGGCCAGCTGCGAGAGCGTCTCGCGCCCGGCCGGCACGCGTTCTGGCAGATCGGCCGCGTGGTGCGGATCGGCAAGGTCGACCTGCGTCCGCGGCCGCACGAGGTGACGGCGCAGGAGATCCTGACCAAGGATCGCATCGGCATCCGCGTGACCTTGACCGCGTTCACCAAGGTCACCGATCCGGAAAAGGCGACGCTTGCCGCGGCCGACCTCGACAACACCGTGTACCGGCTGATCCAGTTCGCCATTCGCGAGGCGGTGGCGACGCGCACGCTCGACGACATCCTCGCCGCCCGCGACACCATCGACCGGGAAGTGCGCGGCTTCGTCACCGAGCGGGTCAAGGATCTCGGCCTCGAGATCGGCGAGATCGGCGTCAAGGACGTGATCCTGCCTGGCGACGTGCGCGACCTCCTGAACAAGGTCGTGGAGGCGGAGCGGGTGGCCAAGGCCAACCTGATCCGGCGCCAGGAAGAGACGGCGGCAACGCGCTCACTGCTCAACACGGCTCGGTTGATGGACGACAACCCGCTACTGCTGCGCCTGAAGGAACTCGAGGCGCTGGAGAAGCTCGTTGAGAAGGTCGGCCGCATCGACCTGCACACCGGCCAGGGCGCCAGCGGCTTCGATGCGCTGCTGTCCGGCCTCTACCGGATGAACGCCGGCGATGCGAAGCCGGTGGGCAAGGATTGAGCGGCTGGGGCTTCGAAAATGGAAAGGGCGGCTCGAAAGGCCGCCCTTTCCTTGGATAAATGTGTCCCAAAGCCACAAGTGCAATCAAGGTCTGGAGCAAGTTCTCACTTGCAAGCCACCCGGCACCGCTGTTCGGTGAGCTACAAGACCATGACACTCGCAACGGGCGAGTTCATCCAGCGTTTCATGTTGCACGTCGCGCCGAAGGGCTTCCACCGCATTCGGCACTACGGCATGCTGGCGAAGCGCCGCACCAAGACCGCGACACTGGCGCGGGCCCGCCAGTTGATTGCCGCATCGACGCCGGCGCAGCACGATATTGCGCCTTGCAAGCCGACCGGGAAAACGCAACCATTCAGCCACATGTAGGGAGACATCCGGGTAATCCCAGCTACGATCAGGGAGGCGCGTGAGATCATGGGTCAGCTCGAGGGCAAAGTTGCGATCATCACGGGGGCGACCAGCGGTATCGGCGCACGCACGGGCGAGATCTTCGTGCAAGAGGGCGCCAAGGTCGTGCTCACGGGCCGCCGCGAGGCCGAGGGCAAAGCCGTCGCCGCGCGTATCGGCACCAACGCCGTGTTCGTCCGCGCCGACGCAACCGTGGAAGATGATTGGCGTCGCGTAGTCTCAGAAACTCTTGCTCGATTTGGCCGGCTCGACGCGCTCTTCAACAACGCCGGCGGCCCGGCACCGACGGGCAGCATCACTGGCATTTCCGTGCAGGGCTTCGATGGAGCCATGGCGCTGCTCGTCCGCTCCGTGATGCTGGGCATCAAACATGCAGCCCCGATCTTGATGCAGCAGAAGTCCGGCAGCATCATAAACAACGGCTCAGTCGCGGCGCATCAGGCGGGCTACTCCAGCTCGATGATCTATGGCGCCGCGAAGGCCGCAGTGAACCATCTTTCGCGCTGCGCGGCCATGGAGTTGGGAGAACACAACGTGCGTGTCAATTCCATTTCGCCAGGCGCCATCGCCACCGGCATCGTCGCCAAGGCGCTGGGCGTCGAAGCCAACAAGGCCGATGCCATGGCCGATACGCTCGCGGTCAACTTCGCCAAGGCCCAGCCGATCCCACGCGCCGGCATAACCGACGACATTGCCAATTGCGCGGTCTATCTGGCCTCCGACAAGTCGAGCTTCGTCAATGGCATCGACATCATCGTCGATGGCGGCATGCTGGGCGGGCGCATGTACTCGCCGCATCAGGAAGGGCTGAAGCAATTGAAGAATGCGCTCTTGATGAAATAGAGCCGTTGTACGGGCACTCGTGATGGCAAGATTTCGGTGCTCGCTTGCCCTCGTGCATGAACACGACCTGCGTCGCGGCTTTGCGCGCGAACCCCATTTCGTGGGTTGCGAGTATCATTGTCCGTCCCTTGGCAGTTAGCCGCTCGAGAACGCTCACGACCTCGTGCGTCAATTCCGGATCGAGGGTCGAAGTGATCTCATCGTTCTTATCGGCGGATCGATGGGCGGGGTGGTGGCCCAGCACTTCGTCTTGCGACATCCCAACCGTGTGTCGCGGCTACTGCTAGCAGCGCCCTCCGTGTCGTCGACGCATCGATCATGCCGAGCCTGCCGTCTGCCAATACTTAGGCCGCTACGCTCGCAATCGCGGAAAAGGCCAGCGACCTTATCAAGGCTGGCCAAAAGATCAGCCAATGACCTTTGGCCCGTCCGATGCTCCTTGCGGCGCCCGTGACGATGGCGACCTGGCCGCTCGTGCCCAACGTACGCCTCCATTGCGCATTGACTTTGTAACCGGTTACATGGCATTCGCCTGAGTGTCGACGCGCGTGCTTTCGAGCCGAAATCCGGCGGGAAAGGTCCTATGAAAGTGATTAGCGCCGCGGATGCGGCAAGTCTGGTTCAGAACGGAGACGCAATCCTTGTGAGCGGCTCCGGTGGCGGCCACGGCGTGCCAGAGGCAGTCCTGGAGGCGCTCGAGCGGCGGTTTCTCGGCAGCGGCGGTCCGCGCGATCTGTGCCTCATTCATGCGGTCGGCATCGGCGACAGGAAACTGAAGGGCGCCGCGAGGTTTCGCCATCCCGGAATGCTTAAGCGCAGCATTACGGGCGCGCTCGTCGACTCTCCACCACTCGTAGAACTCGCCCGCGACGACAAGATCAAATCGTACACGCTGCCGCAGGGAGTGATTTCTCAGTTGACCCGTGAAATAGCTGCCGGGCGGCCCGGCCTCATCACGCGCGTCGGGCTTCATACGTTCGTCGATCCGAGGCAGCTTGGCGGGCGACAGACCTCAAGCGCAAAAGAAGACCTCGTCGAGCTCATGACCATCGAGGGCAAGGAGTGGCTGCGGTTCAAGCCTTACCCGTTGGACGTCGTATTGCTCAGAGGATCGACCGCGGACGAAGACGGCAACGTCAGCATGGAGCAGGAGGCGATTCCCGGAGAGATGCTTTCGAGCGCTCAGGCCGGGCGAAGGCTGGGCGCTGCTGTCGTCGTGCAGGTCAAACGACTGGCCAAGCGCGGCACTCTGCCTGCGCGCAGCGTCAAGATCCCCGGCATCCTCGTCGACTACATCGTCGTCGATCCGGAGCAATCGCAGACCTATGCGACTGCATATGATCCGAGCTACGCCGGTGAGCTGAAAGTCCCACTTGAGGCAATGCCGCAACTACCCTTCAGCGAGCGCAAGATCATTGCCAGACGCGCGGCCATGGAGTTGGCGCCGCAAGCCATCTGCAATCTGGGCGCCGGCATCTCGACCGGCGTTTCAGCGATCGCTGCCGAAGAAGGCATCCTCGACATCATCGTTCTGACCAACGAGCAGGGGTTTGTCGGCGGCGCTCCATTGACCGGCGTGGACTCGGGCGCTGCACAGAACTACGCCGCCGTCGTCGATCAGCCGTATCAATTCGATTTCTACGATGGCGGCGGCCTGGATGTGGCTTTCCTCTCGTTCGCCGAGGTCGACCCGCAGGGCAACGTCAACATCAGCCGGTTCGGCGACAAAATTGTCGGGATCGGCGGCTTCGTAAACATCAGCCAGAATGCACGCAAGGTGGTGTTCAGCGGTACGTTTACTTCGGGCGGGCTGAAAGTCGCGTGCCAGGGTGACGGTTTGAAAATCGTGGAAGAAGGCAGGCACGGCAAGTTCGTCTCTTCGATCGAGCAGATTTGCTACAACGCGCGTTTTGCCACTCAGGAAGGCCGCAGCGCCGTGTTCGTGACGGAACGGGCCGTGTTCCGGCTGACGGCAGACGGCCTGGAACTGTTCGAGATCGCCGCCGGGATCGATCTTGAGAAAGATGTTCTGGCGCACATGGCTTTCCGTCCCCGCATTGCAGCGAGGGTCGCTCAAATGGACACTCGTCTGTTCAAACCAGAACCGATGGGTATCAAGGCCCAACTCGTCAACGCCGCGGCCCACGGCCGACGACCTCGGCGACGGCTGGCGTAACGGGCAGAGGGGTTTGCGCTTGCCCTCGCGAGCTCCGTCCAATCAACGCCAAGCAGGCGTAGAACTGATACGCTCCTAGCTTGGCGATACCGCCCGCTTCTCGTTGGCCTTTTCCAACCCTCCGATGATTGCCGACAGAGCCAGATAGTGTCGGTGTCGGGACGTTATTCCGTTCGCCCAGCCGTGCACCCGACGCCGTCAAGCCGCCGATCACGCGGTCAGCACCGATCACTGCTGCGATTTCATCTTCATCGCCGAGGCCGTTCTGGAACGAAACAGCGATCGCTTGGTTATCTTGGAAGACGTGCTTGACGCTCTCTGCCGCGTCGCGCGTTGAAAGAGCCTTGCACAGGAAAATGACGACATCGGCGTGCGCGATACTCTTGGGGTTCGCCGTCGCGGCAATGGGCAGGAGCCGCTCGCCACCGTGGCCGAGAACGATGAGCCCGCCTTGCGCCGCAATGGCATCGGGATGGGCGGGTCGTCGCGTCAGGAGGGTAACGCTCAGGCCGCCTTCCGCGAGCAGGCCACCGACGAGGCTGCCAAGCGAACCGGCTCCGACCACCACGACGTTCGGCCTTGCTGGATCGCCCATCCTCACCTTCGATGAATGCCGAGAAAGCTCAGCACGGTGTCGGCCTGTCCCGAGATCATGGCCTGGCCGTTCGCCGTCGGGCAGCCAGCGGCTTGAGCCATCTCCAGGAGGCGCGTTGTCTGTGGTGAGGGAACAATATCGATCACCGTCAATTCGGGTCGCAGAGCGCCATTGAACGAAAGGAGCGCAAAGTCCGGCGCCATGCCGACCGGGGTCGCATTGATGAGGAGATCGCGGTTGTCGATCTCAGGTGCGCCGAAAGTTGCGGTGCAACTGGAGTAGTGGGCCGCCACGCGTTCTGCAAGCAGGCGGGCACGATCCTCGATCCGGTCGTGAACGTGCAAAGACGCTGCGCCGGCACCGGCCAACGCCATCGCAATGGCGCTGCCCGCGCCGCCGGCGCCAACAAGCGTGATCCTGCGCCGCGCCGCCGATTGTCCCAGGCCTTGCAAAGCAGCCAACAGGCCGGCGCCGTCGAACATGTCTCCAGTCCAACGGCCGTCGCGTTCGCGTCGCATCGCATTGATTGCGCCGACTTGCGTACCGACCAGGCCCACTTTGTCGACGAACGCGAAGGCGCGCTCCTTGAACGGATAGGTGATGACGAGGCCAGCCAGGTTCGCAAGGCTCATCAATCCCCGCATGCCCGTCTCGAACTCACTGGCCGGCAAATGGACGGGCAAGAGAACGGCGTTATGTCCAGCCGCCGCGATGCGGGGATTATAAATCAAGGGCGAGCGAACCTGCGCAATCGGATCACCGACGATTGCCAGGAGTTGCGTGCTGCCGTCGATCGTCGGCTGTTCGGCCATTGTGGCATCCATCATGGCTTTGGCATCATGGCTTGTGGCGGTTGGGTTCGCTGGTCCGGGAGCTCGGCGGCGGAGCCGACGAGTCGCGCACGATGATTTCTGCGCCCCATTCGAAAACCACATCGGCCTGCTGTCGCTCGATCTGGCCGATCACATAATGAGCTGCGTGCCGGCCAATCTCGTCGCTGTTGACCTTGACCGTCGTCACGCGCACCGGAAGCTCACTCATCAGCTCGATGTCGTCATAGCCGACGATCGATACATCATTGGGAACACGAATGCCCATCGCCAGGCTTTCAAGGATGGCCCCGACAGCCAGATAGGCGTTGCCACATAGTACCGCAGTTGGACGGGGCGCGGCGGCCATGATCCGGCGGAACATCGCTTTGCCTTCGGCAATCGTCCATTCGCCGATCTCGAAATGTTGCGGGCGGACAGCGAGGCCGTGTTCGGCCAGGGCATCGCGAATGCCCTCGAGCCGTGCGGCAGCTCGATCGTTGTTCTGGGTGGACTGAGCCAGCACCCCAAAACGTCTATGGCCAAGTCTGATGAGATAGGACGCGAGCTCGTAAAGTGCCTTGCGATTGTCAGGTCCGATGCAGCGCCCGTGCGTCGCCGGTGTGTAGACGAAGGTGTTCACGAACGGCACGCCGTGACGCTCGAGCAATTCGAGCAGCTGCGGGTGATGGTTTTCGCCGACCAGGATCAATCCATCGACCCCGCGCTCGATGAATTTCCGTGCCTGCTGGTACTCCTGCTCGAGATCGTAGTTCGAGCATGCCAACAGCAGGGTGTAGCCTCGGATTTGAAGTTCGGCCTGGATGGCGGCCGTTGCCCGGGCGAAGTCGCCGTGAGTCATGGTCGGGAAGATGGCGCCAATCGCCCCGGAGCGGCGCGTCGAAAGCGCCCGTGCGGCCCCATCCGGCAACCATCCCAATTGGTCGACGACGGCAGCAATGCGTTGGCGCACGACGGGCGAGACGACATCCGGGCTGTTGATCGCGCGCGACACGGTTGCAGTTGAGACGCCGGCCGCGCGGGCGACGTCGCGCAAGCCCACGGTCGATTTCACGCTGCCACGTGACGCCCGCTTCGTTGCCTCGCTGCGTCTGCGTACCACCCGGCGCTCCAGTCTTGGTCGCTATTTCGTCAACGAGAACTGCTGCTGATAGAGGCCCCGTTGAATGACGGCGCCGACCCCGCTTGCGGCAAGATTGGCGTCGCTCCCCTTGTCGGGCGCGGAATCGCCGCAGGCACTCGGGTGTGCTCGCTTCGACAAGCAGAACCCAGGGCGCAACCATATCGGGTTGCGCTCGCAATTTCGCCTCCGCAGTCTTCTGCGGGGGTGCATCGACAAGGCCTTCGAGCAAGTGGATGGCGACGATCCCGTGATCCGAGTTGTAAGCATCTAGCAATGCAAGTTTGAGGTCGGCGGCAAATACATCGCCGGGCCATGTGGTGTTCAACGCCATGGCCTCGACAAACCCGCCCTCTCCATTACCCAGGGACCATGTGACTTTGCACGCCGTTCGCGACGTGTCCTTGAAGTGCGCCACCACCCGACGCGTCCAGTCCGTCGGCGCGTTCAAGCGCGCAAGATAGGCCGGCGACGACAGAATCTTGACCGACGCCGTCTCGTAGTAGTTGAAGTACTTCGGGTGACCGTCGACCGCAACGAACCGACGGCCGCGCAGGAACCCCGGAAGCGAGACGCGTTCGGGAATATGTTCGCGCACATGCCAGGCAACGAACTCGTCCTCCGCCTCGGGCGCGATGCCGTTCCAGATGGCGAGTACGCCGTGTCCAAGGAGCGCCATCACCGTTCACTCCTTAGGCCGCAGACGAGAGCTTCTTTGCCCATCGCATGATGTGCTCGGCGACGGCAACGGTCTCGGCATGCTGGTTGACGACCTCGACCTTGGCGACGCTGCGCCCCTTCGCTTTGTCGACCTCGATCACGTCGTAGCGCGCGGTCACGGTGTCACCGAGCAGAACGGGTTTGAGGAAGCGCACCTTGTCGTAGCCGGCCGAGACCGGGAAATCCGTCAGCCCCTCGCGATGGATGACATGGGCGATGCTGATCGTCGAAACCGTCGACATGTAGCCGACGAGCAAGGCGCCGTGGGCAATCCGGCGGCCGACGGTGGATTTTTCCTTCATATATTGATCGTTGATGTGGGTGTCGCTGAAGTCACCGGTGATGCCGGCAAACAGCGTCACATCGGTCTCGCCCACAGTCTTGGCAAACGTGTAGCGCTGACCAACTTCGACGAAATCCAACCCCGAGTTGCCCGCCATCGTCTTGGTTCCCTTGTTCTGGCCTCGTCCTGGCACAACGATGCCGCAAGCGCGCTTGACACCATCGGCACCCAAATATATGTAACCGGTTACACAGAACGCCTACGCACGTCAACGATGCGAAGGCGTCGCCGGGAGAGAAACAGTTTGAGGTATCGCGGGCCTGCGACGGTGGAAATTTGCGGCTCGCGCTTGCCGTGCGGACGTCGTCGGCCGCAATTCGCTCCTTATCGGACGGTTGTTGCCGTTCAAAAGGAGTAGTGATGGCGACCGGTGCGCTCGATAGAGGGCCGATGTCCGTACTGATCCGCCGTCTCGGGCGGGTTTTGAATTTTTTCCTGCCCGCCTTTGTGTTTGTCGCACTGATCGCGCTTTGGGCGATCGCGGTCGGCTACTTCGAGGTTCCCGCATATCTGCTGCCGCCGCCGGGCGATGTGCTTCCTAGGCTTTGGGATGCGCGGGTTAGCCTATTCAATCACAGCCTGATCACCCTCCAGGAAATTCTGCTGGGCTTCGGCCTTTCGATCGTCACCGCAATCCCAACGGGCCTTCTCATTGCGCTTTCGCCACTCGCAAAGCGCATGCTCTATCCACTCTTGGTGTTCATTCAGCTGGTCCCCAAGATAGCGATTGCGCCGTTGTTTGTGGTGTGGATTGGCTTTGGCATCGCTTCGAAAGTGATGCTCACGCTGCTGCTGACGTTTTTTCCGCTTCTCTTGGCGAGCATCGCCGGCTTCCAGATCCTGGATCAGCGTCTCCTCTATCTGACTCGGTCCATGGGTGCTTCATTCTGGCAGACGTTCCGCTATTTGCGCTTTCCGGCCGCGCTTCCTGTTATCTTTGGCGGCCTCAAGACGTCCGCCACGATCGCGGCCACTGCGGCAATCGTCGCAGAGTTCGTCGGCGCCAATAAGGGTCTCGGATATCAGTTGCTGCAGGCAACCGGTACGATGGATACGACGCTCGTGTTCGGAATTCTGTTCTTGCTGACGGTCATCGGCCTCGCGCTCAACGCGGTTGTAGAGATTGTCGAGCATCTCATGACACCGTGGCGGCGTGCACGCGGCAACTGACAGGCAGTTGTTCAATGAACAAAGGGTGGAGGAAACAATGAGTAGGAAAATTGCCCGCCGATCGGTTCTGACCACAGTCAGCTTGATCGGCGGTATCGCCGCCGGCCTTGCGATCGCGGGCCCTGCATCGGCCCAGTCGGCGGCGCCGACCAAACTCGTATTCCAGCTCAATTTCGCCCCTGGCGGCTATCACGCCGGATTCCCGATGGCGCTGGCGCGCGGGTATTACAGGGATGCGGGGCTCGATGTGACGATCGAGGCCGGTAACGGCTCGCAGGTGACGGCACAGTTGATCGCCGCTGGCAAAGCCGACATCGGCTACGCCGATGCGGCGCCTGTGATGAAGTTGATTTCGTCGGGCGCGAAAATGAAGGTGCTGGCCACCATCTTTCAGGGTAACCCCAACCAGGTTACCGCCCTCAAGAAGACGAACCTGAAATCGATTGCCGATCTCAAGGGCCGCTCGATCGGCATGCCGAGCAGCGGATCGCAGCCGTCCATGTTCCCGCTGGTGATGGCGGCGAACGGTCTGAAGGAAGGCGACGTCAAGATCGTCAATATGCCGGGCGATTCACTCGTCGCGGCATTGATGCAGGGAACGGTCGACACCATCGCGGGATCTGTCGATTCCTATGCTTTGACGCTGAAGAGCCTCGGTGCGGAAACCACCAATTTCCTGTTCATCGATAGCGGCGCCGCAACGGTTTCGACGTCGATCGTGGCCTCCGACAGCTTCCTGGCCCAGAAGCCCGAAGTGGTCAAAGCGTTCGTGGCCGCCAGCCTGAAGGGATGGTACGCCGCGATCGACGACCCGGCGGCGGCTTCGGTGGAATTGAAGAAGCTGTTTCCGGATTCGAACGAGAAGCTGGCGCCGGCACAGATCGATGCGACCAAGATGCTGATGTGCGTCAACCGCGCGAAATTCGTCGGCAAGGCGACGCCTGAGCAGTGGGCGGACACGGTCAAGATCCTGTCGGAAATCAACATCCTGCCGCCCAGCACGCCAGCAACGGCCTACTATACCTACGACTTCCTGCCGCCGGAGTCCGAGTTGCGCAAATGCCCGCTGCAATGACCTACAGCTCCTCGAGGCCTCGTCCGTCATGAGCGGCGAAATTCCCTCGAGGGGCGCGCGTGGTGTCCGATTGGAGATCGACCGCGTTGGCAAGGTGTTCGGCGCGGGCACAGACGCCGAATTCGAGGCCTTACGTCCGACGACCGTCGACATTGCTCCAGGCGAGTTCGTTTCGGTCGTCGGTCCCAGCGGCTGCGGCAAGAGCACGTTGTTGCTGATGGTGGCTGGCCTGCTCGAGGCCAGTCACGGGCAGGTCCGAGTCGCCGGCAGGCCGCTTACCGGTCCAATGACCGACGTCGGCATCGCATTTCAGGATCATCTGCTGCTCGATTTCCGGACCGCCTTCGAAAACGTTCTGCTTCAAGGGATCATCCGGCGTATCCCGCTTGATCCTGTCAAGCAGCGGACCCATGAGCTTTTCGAGCGGCTTGGGCTGACCCAAGCCGGCAACCGCTATCCCCACCAGCTCTCGGGTGGGATGCGGCAGCGCGTGTCTCTGGCGCGAGCACTGGTGCTGCGGCCATCAGTACTTCTCATGGACGAACCGTTCGGCGCTCTGGATGCACTGACCAGACTTCAGGTCCGCTACGATCTGGAGCAATTGTGGATGAGCGAGCGACCGACGGTGCTGTTCATCACGCACAGCGTCGAGGAGGCAGTCGGTCTTTCGGACCGCGTGATCGTGATGTCGCCGTCGCCCGGCACTGTCGTCGAGGAATTGCGGATCGATCTGCCGCGGCCACGACCACTGACACTCGGCGAGGAACCTGCACTGGCACGGCACGCCAAGCAAATCTATGAGCATTTCGCACGCCTCGGCGTTATCCATCGCGAGGCCTCGGGCGCTTGACGTTCCCGGCGCGCAAATGGGCACCCGCATCCGAAACCGTTCACAATGGCTGCCGTGGCGATGACATGCCGATGTCGCTCGGTCTTGCCCAGCAGCGCAAGGTCAGAGGACAAGGGAGCGAACAACCCAGCAGCAAGCCTCGATTTCGGAGCAATACTGGCTGATCGAAGCGGTCCGCTGGTAGACTGCTTTGTATAACGCTCGTCAGCCATCGTCAGATGCCGATTAGCATGCCTTGCGCGCAACCGTTATGCTCCATAAATTCTTATCCGATGCGCCTCTCCCAGTCCAGTTCGAACTGGTCAGTTCGACCTTGGCGCAAGTTACCCTTGCCTATGCTACAGGGGCCGCCATGGCCGCGATCTGTATCGCGAATTTGGTGGCGGTGGCAAAAACGGCGCCTGCTCAGCCCGGATCTGCAGGGTAATTTGTCGTGGCGGCTGAGGCTATGCTGCGTTGCCTCGACGCACCCGGCGTCGCGCATGGGATCTACAAATGGCGGCGGGCACAGACCGTGAGGTGATCCTGATCAACGAGCGACGGGGCCGCTGGCTCGGTTCATGCTGGCCAAATCCTAACCCGAACTTCTTACAGGCGCGGGGATCGTCATCGCTCGGCCGCGGCCGCCCGCTGCGTCGCGCCCCTTTGAGAAGGTCGGGCCAGCGGAACTCGCAAGATGCTTTGCATTCGTTGGTCGCCATGCGTCCCACACAGCCCGGCTGCCCGCGTCAGCGGCTGACCGCCACCGCCCGAACCGGCTATGCAGGCGTCGTTGAGTCGGGCCTAGTACCCGAAATCATACATGGATAGTACACCTGATCGCGGAACCACGAGGCGATCCGCCAGGAGCGTGCGCAGTCCGCACGGCGGCGCGCGCTCCTGGGCGCGATCGCCCTGCGGCGATCATCCTCGATCGTCATGTGTGCTATCCAAGTATGATTCCGGGTACTAGCCCGGCACAGTGAAGAGCCCAAATGCTGCGATCTGTTAGCGAAGCAAATTCGACCACAACTCCCGCCACGCCGCCGACGGCCGGCCGCAACCGCATGCAAGCGATCGGATTGATGATCCTCGCCGTGTCGATGTTTGCCTGCGTCGACGCCACGGCCAAGTACCTCGTCACCCGGGCCCACCTGCCGCTGGTGCAGGTGGTGTGGATGCGCTTCCTTGGCCAGTTCGCCATGATCGTGCTGGCGGTCGGGCTCATCAGCCTGCCGCGCCTGATCGCGACCAGAAAGCTCGGTGCCCAGTTGTTCCGCTCGGGCCTCCTGCTGGCCTCGACCTTGCTCAATTTTGCGGCCCTGCAGACACTGCGCCTCGACCAGACGCTGACCATCCAGTTCCTGGCACCGCTGATGGTGGCGCTCGCCGCCGGGCCGCTGCTCGGGGAGTGGGTGGGATGGCGGCGCCTGCTCGCGATCATTACCGGCTTTATCGGCATCCTGATCGTCATCCGGCCGGGCTTCGAGACGGTGCCGACGGGGATGCTGTTCGCGCTCGGCTGCATGCTTGCCTATACGTGCTTCATGCTGATCACGCGCTACATATCGGCCCACGATCCCGCAGACGTGACGCTGACCTATTCCATGCTCGCCGGTGTTGTGCTGATGGCGCCGTTCGCGATCAGCGGCTGGGTCTGGCCGGCGGACCCGCTGAGCTGGCTGCTGGTGGTGAGCCTCGGCTTCTGGGCAGCACTCAGTCACTTCGTTTTCATTGTCGCCTACCGATGGGCGCCGGCGTCTACGCTGGCACCGTTCATCTACACTCAACTGCTGGCGATGACGGTCTTGGGCTTCACCGTGTTCGGCGACCTGCCCGATCAGTGGACGCTGGTCGGCTCGGCGATCGTGGTCGCGTCGGGCATCTACCTTGTGCACCGCGAACGGGTGAAGAAGGTGCCGCACTCGTTGCCGCTAAAGTGATATCTTTCTGATTGCGGCATCCAACACCGCCAACGCGGAGCCGGCGGGCATGGTACCAGGCTGAATCCCGGCACCTTCGAACAGCGCAATCACCCGCCGCCGAAGTCCAGCATGTAGCCGGAGCCGCGCACCGTGCGAACGGGGTCGGTATCCTTGCCTCGCACTAGCGCCTTGCGGAGGCGGCCAATGTGCACGTCGACGGTGCGCTCGTCGACGTACGTCTCGCGTCCCCACACGCCGTCGAGCAGTTGTGCCCGCGACAGCACTCGTCCGCGGCTCTCGAGCAGGAACTCAAGCAGACGAAACTCTGTCGGTCCGAGCCGCACTTGGCGCGGCCCGCGCGTGACCCGGTGCGCCGCCCGGTCGAGGGTGATATCGCCGAGGGAGAGTACGTCGGCAATCCGTTCGGGTACAGCGCGGCGCAGGATCGCCCGCACCCGCGCCATCAACTCCGGCAGCGAGAACGGTTTGACGACGTAGTCGTCGGCGCCGATCGAAAGGCCGCGGATGCGATCGGCCTCTTCGCCGCGCGCGGTCAGCATCAGGATCGGCACATTGCGACTGTCGGGCCGCGCCCGGATGCGTCGGCAGATTTCGATGCCGGACACCTCCGGCAGCATCCAATCGAGCACGACGAGATCCGGGCGCTCCTCCGCCACCAACACCTCGGCCTCGTCGCCGCGCGCGGTGTGACGCACGGCATAGCCCTCGGCTTCGAGGTTGTAGCGCAGCAACTCGACGAGCGCCGCCTCATCCTCGACGATCAGCACCTTCGCTGTCATCGTCAATCCCGCTGGATCAGCGTTGAACTGGTGGTGTCGCCCTTCGGGCGATCGTCGGTGATCGCGGTGCCGTGCACAAGGTAATGCACCGTCTCGGCGATATTGGTGGTGTGGTCGCCGATGCGTTCCAAGTTCTTGGCGCCGAACAGAAGGTGCGTCGAAAGCCCGATGTTGCGCGGATCTTCCATCATGTAGGTCAGAAGCTCGCGGAACAGGGAATTGTACATTGCGTCGAGCTGCTCGTCGTTGCGCCAGACGGCGAGCGCCTTGTCGGCATCGCGCTCGGCGAAGGCATCGAGGGCGTCCTTCAGTTGCCGCAGCGCCAGTTCGACCATGTGGCCAAGACCGAGCAGCAGGGGCTTGGGATGGCTCTCGCCGGCGATCGCCAGTGCCCGCTTGGCGATGTTCTTGGCGAAATCGCCGATCCGCTCGAGGTCGGCGGCGATCTTCAAGCCCGCCATGATGTGACGCAGGTCGTCGGCAACCGGCTGGCGCTTGGCGATCACCAGCACTGCGTGATCGTCGATCTCGCGCTGCAGCACGTCGATCGCCTTGTCGCTGGCGATTGCTGCCTCGGCGAGCTTGGGGTCGCGCCGGTTGAGCGCGTCGAACGACTGGCCGAGCAGCCGCTCGACCAGCCCGCCCATCTGCGCGATGCGGTTATCAAGCAGCGTCAACTCGTCCTCGAACGACTTCACCGTGTGCTGTGTCATGTCGAATGTCCTTGCTGCCAGCCGGTTCGAGAGATCAACCGAACCGGCCGGTGATGTAGTCCTGGGTGCGCTTGTTCTTCGGCCGCGTGAAAATGTTGTCGGTCTCGCCGAACTCGATCACCTCGCCCAGGTACATGAAGGCGGTGAACTGCGACACCCGAGCGGCCTGCTGCATGTTGTGGGTGACGATCGCGATCGTGTAGTCGCTCCGCAATTCGTCGATCAGCTCCTCGATCCTGGCGGTCGAGATCGGGTCGAGCGCCGAGCACGGCTCGTCGAACAGGATCACGTCGGGCTTGATCGCAACCGTGCGCGCGATGCACAGCCGCTGCTGCTGGCCGCCCGACAGGCTCAAGCCGCTGGCATTGAGCTTGTCCTTGACCTCGTTCCACAACGCCGCCTTCTGCAGCGCCTGCTCGACGATGGCGTCGATATCGGCCTTCGGCAGCTTCTCGTACAGGCGGACGCCGAACGCAATATTCTCGTAGATCGTCATCGGGAACGGCGTCGGCTTCTGGAACACCATGCCGATGCGCGAGCGCAGCAGGTTCAAGTCCTGGTCGGGGGACAGGATGTTCTCGCCCTCGAACATCACCTCGCCCTCGGCACGCTGGCCGGGATAGAGGTCGTACATCCGGTTCATCACCCTGAGCAACGTCGACTTGCCGCAGCCCGACGGACCAATGAAGGCGGTGACCTGACGATCATACAGCGGCAGCGTGATGCCCTTCAGCGCCATGTTGTCGCCGTAGAAGAACTTGAGGTCCTTGATCGCGATCTTGGTCGGCAGCGTTTGAGTGCCAAGCGGAGCCATCATGTTCATTTGTGTTGTCCTGCGGATCCGAGCCAGCGGGCCATGATGCTGAGTGCCAGCACTGTGAAGGTGATGATCAGGGCGCCGACCCAGGCAAGACGCTGCCAGTCGGCATAGGGGCTCAGCGCAAACTGGAAGATCACGGCTGGCAAACTCGCCATCGGTGCGTTGAGATTCAAGCTGAAGAACTGGTTGTTGAGGGCAGTGAACAGCAACGGCGCGGTCTCGCCGCTGATCCGCGCGATGGCCAGCAGAACGCCGGTGAGGATGCCGGCCCGCGCAGCCTTGTAGGCAACCCGCTTGATGACCAGTGACCGCGGCATGCCGAGCGGAACTCGCCGCCTCGCGCAGCGGGTTTGGCACCAGCATCAGCATGTCTTCCGTCGTGCGCACGACGATCGGGATCACCAGGACGGCGAGCGAGACGGCGCCGGCCAGCGCCGAGAAGTGCCCGAGCGGCGCCACCAGGATGGTGTAGACGAACAGGCCCATCACGATCGACGGCGCACTGAGCAGGATGTCGTTGATGAAGCGGATCACCATGGCGAGTTTGGTGTGGCGGCCGTACTCGGCGATATAGGTGCCGGCCAGGATGCCGACCGGCGTGCCGATGGCGACGCCCAGCGCTGTCATGATCAAGCTGCCGACGATGGCATTGGCCAGGCCGCCATCGCCGCCAGGTGGCGGTGTCATCTCGGTGAACACGCTTGGCGACAAGCCGCCAAAGCCCTTGGCGAACAATGTCGACAGGATGATCAAGAGCACGCTGATGCCAAGGGCGGCGGCCGACCAGCACAAGGCCATGGTGATGGTGTTGCGGCGCTTGCGGGACGCATATCTTGCCTGGTCGAGAGCCATGTCAGCGCCCCGCCTTCTTTTCGATCCGCATCAGCATCAGCCGCGCCAGGCCAGAACGATGAACGTGATGATGAACAGGATCAGGCCGAGCGCGATCAGGGACGAGGTGTAGAGATCGCCGACGGCTTCGGTGAACTCGTTGGCGATGGTTGCCGAGATCGTCGTGCCGGGCGCCAGGATCGAGCCTGAAATGCGGTGCGCGTTGCCGATGACGAAGGTCACGGCCATCGTTTCGCCCAGCGCGCGGCCAAGGCCGAGCATGACGCCGCCGATGATGCCGACGCGCGTGTACGGGATGACGACGTTGCGCACGACTTCCCGGGTGGTGAAGCCGAGCCCGTAGGCGCTCTCTTTCAGCACCGGCGGTACGGTGGCGAACACATCACGGCTGATGGCGGTGATGAACGGCAGCACCATGATGGCGAGGATCAACGACGCGGTCAGGATGCCGATGCCATAGGGCGGGCCGGCAAATAGCGTCGACAGCACCGGCACGTTCTCGAACGTCGCGATCAACGGCGGCTGCACGTATTGCTGCAGGAATGGCGCGAATACGAACAGGCCCCAGATGCCGTAGATGATGCTCGGGATGCCAGCCAGCAACTCGATCGCAGTGCCGATCGGCCGGCGCAGCTTCAGCGGGCACAGCTCGGTCAGGAAGATCGCAATGCCGAGGCCGATCGGCACCGCGATGAGCATGGCGATGGCCGAGGTGACGAGCGTGCCGAAGATCGGCGACAGGGCACCGAATTGTTCGGTGACTGGGTTCCAGACCAGCCGATGAAAAAGCCGAGGCCAAAGGTGCGCCATGCCGGCCAGACCGGCGACAAGCGAGACGAACATGCCGCCAAGCAGAATCAGGACGGTGAATGCGGCACGAAGGTGGTCCAGCGGAAAAGGTCGTCACCGAGCCTCAGCCCAGCGAGAACTTTGGCCCGACTGGCAGAGGCAGCGCTCGGCCTTCGGGAGAGTGGCTCGGCCAAATCGACCATTTGAACTCCGGCATCGGCCCGCGACTGACTTCAAATGACCCGACATTATCCACAACTGAGAAAACGCGAGGAACCCAGCCGCAGGTTGCCCTCCGCGCTTCGGGGGAGAGGGGACTGCAGCTTCACTTCTTGACGAAAAGCGGCTTGCTGTCGTCGCCGATGATCCCCGCCCAGGACTTCTCGATCTTTGCACCACCGCATCCGGCAGCGGCACGTAGTCGAGGTCGGCGGCCATCGTGTCGCCGTTGCGTAAGCCCAATCGAAGAACTTGAGCGCTTCGGCGGACTCGGCATCCTTCCGCCTTCTTGTGCATCAAGATGAAGGTCGGGTTGGTGATCGGCCAGATGCGCTACCGCCTGCTCCGTCAGGATGACGCCAATCCCGGGAGCAGACCAGTCGGCGTTCGCCGCAGCGGCCTGGAACGATTCCATGACCGGCGACACGGTCTTGCCGTCCTTGTTGATCATCCGGCTGTAGGCAAGCTTGTTCTGCTTGGCGTAGGCGTATTCGACATAGCCGATGGCGCCTTTCGTCTGCATCACGTTGTTGGCGACGCCTTCATTGCCCTTGGCGCCGATGCCGGCCGGGAACTGCACGGAAGTGTTGGAGCCGACCTTGGCTTTCAAGTCGGCGCTGGCCTTCGACAGATAGTCGGTCCACACGAACGTCGTGCCCGATCCGTCCGAACGGTAGACGACCGCGATCGCCTGGCTAGGTAGCTTGGCATTGGGATTGAGCTTCTTGATCGCCTCGTCATCCCACTTCGTGATTTCGCCCAAGATAGATCTTCGCGAGTGTCGGGCCATCGAAGGTCAACTTGCCGGCGCCGATGCCGTCGAGATTGTAGCAGCCGTCAGACCGCCCATCACGGTCGGAAACTGGACCAGGCCATCCTTCTCCAGTTCTCGCCCTTCAGCGGCTTGTCGGTGGCGCCGAAGGTAACGGTCTTGGCCTGGATTTGCTTGATGCCGCCGCCCGAGCCGATCGACTGGTAGTTGATGCCCGTTCCAGCCTGTTTTTTGTAGGCATCGGCCCACTTCGCGTAGATCGGGTAGGGGAACGTCGCGCCGGCGCCCGAGATGTCGGCGGCATGCGCCGAAGCGGTTGCCGCGACCAGCATGCCGGCAATTGTCGTCGCCTTGGCCAAGGCAGAAAGGAATGATTTCACGTTGGCTTCTCCTGAAGCGATCGAGCGGAGCACTGACCCTCAGGCTCCTCCGCAAGACATCTCCTAGAGCATCTACATATCTGCAATGTGACAAGTCAATTATTTGAAAATGTTATGCAATTTTACATTTCCTTCGCCTCGTCGAGTACCACTGCAAAGCTGGAGCCCTCGCCCACCTTGGAAGCGATCTGAAGCTCACCGCCGTGGCGGCTGACGATATGCTTGACGATGGCGAGGCCAAGCCCGGTGCCGCCCTTGTCGCGGCTCTGCGGCGCGCTGACACGATAGAACCGCTCGGTCAGCCGCGGGATGTGCTCGGCGGCAATGCCTGGTCCGTCGTCCCTCACCACCAACTCGATCCGCCACGGTTTGCCGACCGCTCTTTCACGTCGCTGCAGCTTGACGTCGACCTTGCCGCCCTCGCGGCCGTATTTGATCCCGTTCTGGATTAGGTTCTGCAGCACCTGCAACAGTTCGTCGCGATCGCCGCGGACCGGCATCGGCCGACCTTCGGTCTCGAACGCGAGCTTGACCTCGGCTTGCGCTGCCTGTGGCTCCAGCCCCTGGATTGCCTGCGGTACGAGTTCGGCGAGATCGACAATCGCGGTCGGAGCCAGATGCAGGCGCATTTCGACACGGCTCAGCGACAGGAGATCGTCGATCAACCTCGTCATGCGCTCCGCCTGAACGCTCATGATCGCGAGAAAGCGCTCGCGGGCCACAGGATCATTGCGGGCCGGCCCCTGCAACGTCTCGACGAAGCCGCGCAGCGAAGCGAGCGGCGTGCGCAGCTCGTGGCTGGCATTGGCGACGAAATCGGCGCGCATCTGGGCGAGCCGGTCCTGCTCGGTCAGGTCCCGCAGCGTCACCAGCAGTGCCGGCGCCCGCGGTTCTGCGGATTCGACCTGCAATGGTGCCGCCACCACCGCCAGGCGCCGCTCGATCGGCACGCGCTGATGCAGCATGGTCGACTGGACGGTACCTGTCGCCAGTGCGCGCTCGACTGCCTCGATCAACTCGGGATTGCGAACCGCGGACGCCACGTTGATGCCGGTGCGCAGGCTCGGAAAAACGCCTCGCGCCGGCAAGTTGGCGTAGAGCACCAGGCTGCTGGCGTCGAGGATCCACGCCGGGTCCGGCATCGCCTCGACCAGTGCCTGCTGTTCACTCGCAAGATCACTCGTCTGTCGTGATCGACGTTGTCTTTCAACTGAACCGGTTGGCTCGCGCGGCGCGCGCGCCAGGACATAAGCCAGCACAACACCGAACGCGAGCAGGCCACTACCGAGGGGCAGCGCCGTCAGCACGATGAGTACCAGGAGCCCGATGCCGGCAACCGTAAGCAACTCGCCGCGCGCGCCGAGCCGATCGCCTAGCGCGGCGGCGAATTTCAAAGTGACGGCAGATCCGGCCTGCTGTTGTCTGTCAACCGAATGCCATCCCTCTTCGAAATTCGTCACTGCATATGCTGGCCGCCGTTGATGGCAATGTTGGCACCGGTGACAAATGCCGCTTCTTCCGAGCACAGGTAGATGATCAGGCCAGCAACTTCCTCCGGCTTGCCAAGGCGCGACATCGGAATCTGCGGAATGATCTTGCTGTCGAGCACTTCCTTCGGAATGGCGGTCACCATCTTGGTGCCGATATAACCCGGCGAGATGGTATTCACGGTGACGCCCTTGCGGGCGCTCTCCAGCGCCAGCGACTTGGTGAAGCCGTGCATGCCGGCCTTGGCGGCAAAGTGGTTGGTCTGCCAATGCGCCCTTCGAGCCGTTGACGGAGGAGACGTTGATAATGCGGCCCCAGCCGCGCTCGATCATGCCGTCGTGCACCTGCTTCGACATGTTGAAGGTGCTGTCGAGGTTGGTGCGGATGACAACGTCCCAATCCGCCTTGGTCATCTTCTTGAAGGTCATGTCCTTGGTGATACCGGCGTTGTTGACCAGGATGTCGACCGGGCCGAATTCCTTCACTACGGCGGCGGCGCAGGCGGCGCAGCTGTCATAATCGGCGACGTCACAGGCGAAGGCGCGGAAATCGTAGCCCTTCGACTTCATGCCGGCGAGCCATTCCGCCGAGGTCTTGTTCGATGGCGAATAGGTGACGGCGACCTTGTAGCCGGCGTCCGCCATCTTGGTCGAGATGGTCTCGCCGAGGCCACCCATGCCGCCGGTAATCAGTGCCACGCGCTTTTGCATCGCTCACTCCTTTCCATTCCATCACTGATATCTTTGTTTCCCGCGTTGACGCCGGCTGCAAGAGCCAAGTCACATGAACTGGAATTTCTCGTTACCGGCGGCTAGGTAATTAGACTATGTCCCCACGACGGAAGGGCTGCGTGATGATCCCGGTCAATGAGCTAACCCCACGGGCGTTCGCGCCGTACGGACAGGTGATCATGACCCCAGTCGCCCCGGGCCGGGAATATTTCAGCGAGACGCTGGCAAACGCCCGCCCCCAGGCGCGGCCGAGCCTGTCTGTGGCATACCGTGCACCATCGCCGCTGCCCCTCATCGCCACGATGATGGAGCGTCGCCGCTTTCGTCGCAGACGTTCATCGCCACCGACGTGTCGCGCTGGCTGGTACTGGTGGCGCCACATGCCGACTCCGGTGGTCCGGATATGGTCCGGGCCCGGGCCTTCTGCTCCGACCCGGACAGGGCATCACCTTCGCCGCCGACGTCTGGCATCATCCGCTGACGGTGATCGATCGGCCTGGCACGTCTGCGATGTTCATGTGGCTCGACGGCGCAACGGCGACGAGGAGTTCTTCACCCTGCCGCAGCCGTCAGAAA